>NZ_RHHO01000017.1 GCF_003710865.1 Brevibacillus borstelensis
TTCAGTTCTCTACTCTACAACGCGCTCAAGCAGGCAAGGCAGAGTACGTCCCATGCATATCTTCTCATCATATGAACGTCCCCATTTGACAATAATCCCCATCATCGAGTACACTCTTTTTATTCTGACTGTTCGGTATAAAAAAGAGTAAGGTGAAGTGAAACAATGCCCAAAGTAGGAATGGAACCAAAGCGTCGAGCAGAGGTCATCAACGCCACGCTCACCTGCATTAGCAAGCACGGGATTGATGGCATGACTTTGGAAAAGGTCGCGGAGTATGCCGGCTGCTCAAAAGGGGTGGTCACCTATTATTTCAAGAACAAGGATACGCTGACGATTGAAGCCTTTAAAGCATTTCTGGCGTATTTTGGTCTGAAAATTGAAGCAGAAATGGAAAGCACGATGACAGCCAAGGAAATGATTGACGTTACTCTGAAGCATATCCTCCCGACTTACCGTGATGACGAAGGGAAAAGCATGAATGTTTCTCAGTTGGATGGCATTGAAAAAATGTATATCCCATATGAAGACAAAGCCAAGCTTTTTTTGCAGTTTTTTTCAAAAGCCGCGCTGGATCGCAATTTGCAGGAAGTCGTATCCGAGAGCTATTCAAATGATCTTCATGGCATTGCCAAGATTTTTGATTACGGCAACAGAACGGGACATATGTCTGTAGAAGATCCCAAAAGCGCAGCGTATGGACTGCTGGCGATGGTAGTAGGTCTCAGCTTCTTTCGAGTGGCGGGCATTCCGACCGTAAATGGCGAAGACAACCGATACATTTGTGAGGAATACGTGAGAAGGCTTGCCAAGGAATAAGCAGTCAAAGCAAAACGAGGAGGAGATATATGAAAATAGCGAAAATCGAAGCAGGCGGGGCGGATGTTGCCATTGTGAGCAGCAGCGAGATCGTTATAGAGGATGTGCAGTCGGCATTGGATCTTATTGCAACTGTTCATTACGAGACAGGCTGCGATCGCATCATTCTAAACAAGTCTCTGGTAAGCGAAAGCTTTTTCGATTTGAAAACACGCCTGGCGGGCGAAATCCTGCAGAAGTTCATCAATTACCGCGTGAAGCTTGCCATCGTCGGAGATTTCTCTGTGTATTCAAGCAAGAGCTTAAAGGATTTCATCTATGAATCCAACAACGGAAAGGATATCTTTTTCCTGCCGACAGAAGAACAAGCGATTGAGAAGTTAAGCAGGCTGGAGTAGAAGACAGAGCGGGCGGAAGGGGGGTGTCAGTCAATCATGCGACATAGTCATGCTGAGTATCCGATGGTGAAAATTCCTCGGGGTCATATTCAATTAAGAGATGATCGCAAGAAAACGACATGGACGGTAAAAGTGAATTCGTTTTTGCTCGCAGCGGTTCCCGTGACGCATGAGCTATATTTCTCGATTATGCAAGAGACAGCCGGAGCTAATGACTCGCCTCAGACTCCCGTTGTAGAGGTCTCCTGGAATGATGCGGTATTATTTTGCAATTTGCTTTCTCAGCTATCGGGCCTGCAGGAATGTTACTCGATAAGTGATGATGGTGGGAGTGTCGTCTGCAACTGGGAGGCGGATGGTTATCGTCTTCCCACAGAAGCGGAATGGCAGTACGCATGCAAGGCAGGAGCTGCCGGGTATCGGTATGGAGAGCTTGATAAGATCGCATGGTATCGTGGAAATTCTGGCGGCATGGCTCGCGAGGTAGGAAGTAAGGCGCCAAATGCGTGGGGGCTCTATGATATGATCGGAAACGTGTGGGAATGGTGCTGGGATCTCTATGATGAGAATGTATACGGTTCCTACAGAATTTTCCGCGGTGGCAGTTGGGCAGAAGAGGCTAGAGGCTGCGGAGCGACATGCCGACGCCGCAGTCACCCTACGTTTCGCATTGATGACCTCGGTTTTCGTCTTGCCAGGTCCGTGTGAGGCGGCAAATGAAGTAACCCCTGCCTCTTACTAAGGGGGAGGGGTTGGTGGGCATGAAGCTGCATCAATAAATCTGGGATCGATTCCGTAAAACACCCAAGCAAATCCATTCCATCTATAACCGGAAAATTCGCCGTACTCTACTCGCGTTGGATAAAACCAAAACCTATCCCATTGATAAGCCACACAAAAGTGAACGCATATAAACAATCAACAATATAGGAAACAGCAGGTTTTGGAGGGATCGTTCCAGGCGGCGGTGAAGAAGGTCCTTGGACTGGATAAGCCATTTTTCTTACACTCCTTCCCAGTTCTCAGCAGCATTATATTCCGGGAATGAAAAATAGACTCATGACAGGGTGAATAAAAGGACCTACATAATGGGTTTGGTTATTGGTCAAGCATGTAACAAACGGTAATTATAGAAAGTACGATGGGAGCTTCCCGAAAAAGCGATAAAAAACCCTCGGAATAACCCGAGGGCCGTTGATGGAGGGAAGTTATCTACAAATGATAAGCCACTTGCTGGATACTGTGCCGCCTTTACCGTCGTGAGCTGTAACGGTAATCGTTATCGTACTTCCTACTGTTTGTTTTGGAAATCTCGCAGATAAATTGGTTGGATAAGCAGTAACAGAGACTGATGGATCATCCGATTCGGCTGTAAATGTAAGTTCATCTCCGTCGGGGTCCAAAAAAGCAGAGTAAGTTGGACCTAAAGTCCCCTCGGCATATTGATTTATATAAGTTACTTCCAGGACTCCATTATGATCTTGAACGACAGGAGGTCGATTGCTATTCTCGACTTATCCCCTTCTCTTTGTGAGGGTTTCGTTCGAGCATACACCGTGCGGGCGACTTTCATCGCACACGGCGTTCCATCAACGGATAAGACAGATACTTTACAACGGGCAATTTAATCGTACAACGCATATTGCTTGATTTACAGTTTTTGTTGTCGACAAAAAACGTCGGCTTGTAACAACTCACGATTAAATGGAGAGGTTCTGAATACTCATGAACTGGCCAAAGACCGCGAGTTCGTCATTGGCGCAGGGAAGGAGGCGTGCGATGACACGAATCCTTGCTCAGTAGACCCCCTTTGAAGGCGGTGTGCTTTGGAATACGGTGAAAAACAGACCGTAACCCTTTGCGAGGACGGTCATTCCATTTGATTAAACCGCTGTGACCGTGGCAACAACCAGCGCCAGCAGCGCTACTATAGGCGCAAATTGATGAAGAATCGGTCATTGCTGAATTGTTTCATAGCGAATCCTGGTATATAATAGGGAACTAATTGATGAATCACTAACCAGTAAAAAGTGAGGAGAAATCCGATGTCGAAATCAGAGACGACTTCAGTGAATCGCAGGACGGAGATCATATCTGCAGCCATCGAGGTATTTGCAGAGATTGGATACTACAGGGCAACGACAGCACAAGTCGCGAAACGAGCCGAAATATCGCAGCCGTACATTTTTCGCTTTTTCTCGACCAAAGAAGCGTTGCTGCTTGCAGCATTGGAGGTATCCTGGATGCGGGTGATCGATTCCTTCCGCAAGGTCGTGGGGTCTGCGTCGCCGGAGCATCTGGAGACAGACCTGATCCAGGCTTATGATGAAATTTTGAATGCGTACCGGAATGAAATACTGCTTCAGATGCAGGCGCAGACGATTCAAGAAGACTCGATCCGCGAAGCGATGCGAAATGGATTCGGGGAGGTTCGCCGCATCGTTTTGGAAGCCTTCCGTGCTGCCGGCATTCCAAATCCGGAAGAACGAACAATGCTGTTCCTGGCACGGGGGATGCTGTGCAACATCTCGACAGCGCTGAACATGCCCGAATTGAAGGAATTTTGAAGGGGGGGAAAGATTTTGCGAAAGTTGTGATTGACTGATCAATTACAACGTGATACATTGTCTTTAAGTTAGTGATTGATCAATTACAAATAACGAAATCGAATAGCTTGCTGATGATCAATTTAGCTAGTCCGATAGTTAGTGATTAATCGATAACAAAAACAAATGAGGTGATCCCATTGGAAAAAGCGATTGTTGTAGGAGCAACTGGCGGTACAGGCGCTGCGATAACGGAAGAGCTAGTGAAACGGGGCATTCGTACGGTGGCTTTCGGAAGATCTTTGCAGAAGCTGGAGCGGCTGAGGGACAGACTCGGCAATCCGGAGAATCTCACGCTTGCGGCAGGGGATGCTTTTCGTCCGTATGACATCGTCAGGGCTGCGGAAGGTGCGGATGTCCTGTTTCATTGTGCGAATGTGCCGTATCACGAGATGGAGAGCAAGCTGCTTCCTCTCGGCGAATCGGTGATGGAGGCAGCGGGCCAGCTAAGCTTGAAGGTAGTCGCCATCGATGGCATTTATCCCTATGGCAGAAGACAGATGGAGCGGGTGACCGAGGATCATCCGAAGCAGCCTCATACGAGAAAAGGGAAGACAAGGCTTGCGTATGAGCAAATGCTGTTCGACAGCCGGTGGAAGCGGGCCAGGGTAATGATCGTCCGTTTGCCGGATTATTATGGTCCCACCGCGAACGAGGCTTCCTATCTGGGCTCTACGCTCGAAGCAATTGCGGCTGGCAGGATGGCTTTTTTCATCGGAAACATGCGTGTTCCCCGGGAGTACGTTTACTTGCCGGACGCGGCATTCATGATCGCGGAGCTGGCCGCCAAGGAAGAAGCCTATGGGGAGAATTGGAATATACCGGGGGCAGGCCTGATTTCGGGAAAGGAGATCGTGCGAATCGCCAGGCAGGCAAGCGGAAGCTCCAAACCGGTTATACCTCTCGGCAGAGGAGGGCTGGCATTGCTTGGGATGTTCGTACCGGTGATGAAGGAGGTAATCGAGATGCTCTATTTAACAGAAGAGCCGCTAGTCTTGAGTGGAGAAAAATACGAGAGCTTGATCGGTCCGATTCGGGCGACAGCTTTTGAAGAGGGTATCGGGAGAACGGTTCGTTTGCTGCAGGGAAGAAATGGGTCTCTGCAATAGTTATTGATTAATCACTAATGATCAGGTAGAACGAACCGTTAAGGGAAGGCTCTGCACTGACCTGGTAGAGAGCGGTGTATCGATCCCGCTATATCCTGCCATTTCTATCTTAAACGCAGCCGGATGTATGCTGCGTTTATTTATTTATCAATCTTTTTGGAGCTAAAGAAAAGCGGGGGTTCTTCCCATGGGCAAAGGTGGCTTTGGAAGACTAGAAAAGATAAAACAAAGGCTTGCAAATCTGTGTACAACAAGTTATATTACCATATAGTTAGATAATCTAATTATAGAGGTGGAGTCATGGTCAGGAAAAACAGTCATGACCATTTAGCGGATCAGTCCTTGCCAAAGTTAGGCGTTACGCCATATTTGGAGCTGATGGACAAAACTGCTTCCAGCAGCACGGACCGGCATTCGGCACATCTGGGGCTGCTGTTGATGTGGCTCGGGGACAACGTTTTAGATGTGATGGACCTGGAATTGGCGCCCTTTAACATTACCGAGAGCAAATTCGATTTGCTGTTGCTGCTGACGCTTCACGATGGAAGGGAACTGATCACTCCCTCCGCAATCGCGGAGCGGCTTGGAATCCGTCGCGCCTCTGTGACAGCTTTATTGGATTGGCTGGAAAAGCGCAATTGGATTGCACGGGAGCAAAGCTCTTTGGATCGGCGTATGATTCATGTCAGCATTACACCCGAGGGACGGGAGTTGGTCGAAGGTGTTCTTCCCACCTTTTGGTCGGCATGCTCTTCGCTCGTCAGCGAGCTGGAGCCGGAGGAGCGCAGAGTATTGGAAAAGCTGCTGCTTAGGTTGAATGCTGCTATAGAAAGAAGGCTGGGAGTGGGAAGATAAATTTTTTTCTGCTAATGATTAGATTATCTAACTATATTCATGCATCAGTTTCAAAATCGAAAAAACGAAAAAGAGGTGCACCATGCGCAATTATTCCTTGATGACGGCCGTATTATGCTGGTCCGGGATGGTTGTTATGTCAAGTCTCTATGTGACGATTCCGCTTGTTTCCCTATTTGCAGAACAGTTTGGCGCTACCCTTACACAAGCCGCCGCAACAGGAAGCGTTTTTTCAATCGGTTTTGCGATTGGCTGCCTGATTTACGGTGCGCTGTCCGATAAATACGGACGAAAGCCAATCATCTTTGTCGGGCTTGTTGTATTGTCGCTGATTTCTTTGCTGCTCGGGACAGTGGATCGTTTTTCATGGGTGCTTGTCCTTCGAGGGCTGCAAGGGGCCGCTGCGGCCACATTTTCCCCGGTTGCTTTGGCCTACGCTGTAGAGATGTTTCCGGCAGACAAAAGGGTGACGACAATCGGGTTTATCAGCACAGGATTTCTGGTTGCCGGAATCGTCGGACAGGTGGCCAGCGGTTTGATCAGTCAGGCATACGGGTGGAACGCCGTATTTTATACCCTGGCAGCAGTTTACGCCGCTACCGCGATACTCGTTCAGTGGCTTCTGCCGAAGGGAGAAATTCAGCATCCTCATGCCAATATTTTGGAGCCGTTTCAGCATATCGGAAGACTGTTCAGGCAAAAAAATCTTGTATTGTGCTACCTTGTGGCTCTGGTATTGTTGATGTCTTTTGTGAGCATGTATACCGTGCTGGGAAATTACCTGAGCGGGCCTGATTTTGGGCTTGCCAGTCAGGAAATCCTGTACGTCCGGGCGATCGGTGTTTTCGGCATGCTGATTTCCCCGCTCGCTGGAAAACTGGCGAAAAGATTCGGAGTCCGCACCGTATTGCGCTTCGCTCTGTTGCTGGCTGTTGCGGGGATGGCTCCCTTGGGAATGACAGACAATTTGCCGCTATTGATCGGGATGTCGCTTATTTTTGTCAGCGGAATCTCGTTGGCTGTTCCTTCGCTGATTTCTCTCGTTGGTCTGCTGGCAGGCAAATCGCGCGGCATTGCGGTCTCCGTTTATACCTTTGTCCTGTTTGCGGGAACAAGCCTGGGGCCGATTTTATCCATTTCATTTATGAAAACGGGCAGCTTCGCGGAGACATTTATCCTGCTTGCACTCGTTCTCGGCATTGGATTGGCGGCTGCCAGCCTGGTCCGCGAAGACATTCCGAAAGAAATGGATGCCGGGAAGTAATCACGTTCATGGACACATCCGGGCTTCAACCAATACTCCATCAAAATAATCTCAAGCGCTTGGAATTCCGAGCGTTTTTTGTTCTTTCCCGGGGCTGCTGCGGCATGGCATGAAAAATCCCTTATGTCTTCATATAGTGAACACGAAAAGACATGGGATTTGTATGTGGTAGTTCCCTTACTTTTTCCGAGAACGGCCACTGCGACAGATTCGTCGGCGGTTTTTAAGAAAATAAACACCGCCGCCATGCAGCGCCGCAACGTAGAGCCGGAAGAGGCGCGTGCATGGGATGTTGGCCGGGTTAAGAATGGAGATCGTCAGGGATTTCCAGGCCGGCCTTTTCGGCCTCCGCGATATGGTGTCTTGCCAGCGATTCATCCGTAAAGTCATCTTCGTTGCGGTATATTCTAGCCAATTCAATATGGGCATGTAGATATTCTCTATCCAGAGCGGCATGAAAATAGGTGATGGCCGCAGCAACATCCTTGCTTGTGCCCAGTCCCTGACTGAAACAAATCCCCAGGTTATAGGCTCCCACGTCGCTGCCCTCTGCATAATCCTTCTGGTAATAACCGAAGGCCTTTTCATACTCCCCTTTCAGGTCGTGCAAGTAGCCAAGCCAGCCGTTTTGCGGCGAGCCCAATTGCTCCGCCTGCTGGTAATGCCAGAGCGCCTTGTCGATATCTTGCGGCACCAGATGTCCTTCATAATACAAGGAGCCCATGTTGGTGTGGGCAAGCGCAAGGCCGTTGTCCGCAGCTTTGCCGAGCCAATACAACGCTTTTTCCATATCGGGTGCTGTCCCTACTCCGTTTTGATAGCAAATGCCCAGACCGTTCATGGCATACGCATTGCCTGCCTCAGCGCCCTTTTCGTACCAGAAAAAGGCCTTGTCGTCATCGAGATAGCCCTCTACGCTGTAATACATGTGAGCAAGATTGTTCATGGAGGGGGCATAGCCCTTTTCAGCGGCTATGGTATCGTACTGGATGGCTTTCTCATAATCGCCCGCGTCACAGGCATCAAGGGCAAGGCTGTACAAATCCTCCGCCGATGTGTGTTCATCTGCTTCGCCATCATCGGCGATGGCCGCTTCTGCATAGGTTAGCAGGCGATTGCGCACGTTGGCATCAAAATAATAGTTGTAATCGATATCCTCGGCATCCTGCAGAACCAGAGTTTTATCAGCCATCGACACCCCGGACTCGTCTGCCACAAACACGTCAGGTCCCTTAAAAGCATAAGCGAAACCGTTAACAGGCGCTTTTCGTACCACAAGATCGAATTCGAATCCGCCGAGCCGGTTTTCAGGCGAATAGGCGATGCACCACAACCCGTTTCGCTTCAGGGCAAAAGCGTTTTCGTACAGCCAAAGAATGCTTTGGTAATCTTCCAATGGAAATAACCATGTCGGGCGATCGGGATCACCGTCAAACACGCCTTTTTGCCCGTCCTTTTGGGCCAGTACCAAATTGCTCGGCCGAGAATCGATATAGGCGTTCATATCAATCAGCGCATCAAATTCATAGGGGAGCAGAAGGCTTTCCTGCCGCAAACCGAGAGCGCCATACTTTTTCCCTTTTCGCAGTACAAGCATATTGGGAAAGCTGGCTTGCCTGTTTATCTTCTCGAAGCCGGATGCGCAAATGGTGCCGTCCTTTTTGTATAAGGTGCTGTGGTTGGCATTCTTGTGCGGTTTTACGAGGAGAAGCCCCTCGCCGATGGATTCCACTGCTGACAACGGAAATTCACCGATATAGACAAAATGATCATTGAATATTTTCTTGTTTTTACGGCCTTTTACTGCTGTATGGTAAAATCCGTGCCCGTTCTCGAAAGCTTCGTCATATTCAAAATCGATGACGGTGGAGCCGCTCTGGTCCACGACTCCCCAATTCCCGTCTTTTTTTGCCGTGAAATGTCCGCTGTAGTCCAGGGATTCCAATGCTTCATATTGTGCGGGGACGACTGTGTTGCCGTTGGGGTCGATCAGGCCGAATTGACCATTTCGTTTGACAATAGCCGATGTGGTGCCGTATTCAAAATCGTATGCGTCCTCCCAGACCAAGGGGATGGCGATCCTGCCTGATTTATGCACGTAGCCGAATTTGCCGCCCTGCGAGACCACGGCAAGATCCTCGGGACCAAAACCGTAAAACTCGTCAAATTGCGGATGAAGCAATACCTTTCCATCCTTGTCTTTCAGGCCCCACAAGCCATTTTCCTCATATATCTCCACTTCCGGCACTTCTTCAAAAGGCTGCCAGATGTGGCCCCAGCCGTATTGGTAATGTTCGTAATTGAGCAGCTCGGCAAACGACGCAAAGCCGGGGCTCACGTCCATCAAGTCGGAATCGTTCAGCAGCGAGATGTCGTCGTTTTCCATTGCCTTTTTGATGATCTCATTGTTATGGGCAATATTGGCCAGCCAGACTTCGGCCTGTTCGGCATGCGGGGTGTCGTCCATATTGAATACGTCCCAGGCATCCAGGTGGAAATACGGGAGTTTCAGTTTGTCGAGGTAAGTGAAGAGATTGTTTTTGGCTTCAACAAAGGCTTCTTTGTTTGTGATCAGCATTTCCTGTTTTTCGAGAAAATCGTAAAAGCGCTTCAAGTTTTCGATACCCGGTTGGGCAGCATAATACAGGCCGGCATTATCGGGCTCTGTGTGATTGTTGTAATTGTTGCCGGCAACAAATCCGCCGTCGACCAGGAGCGGCTGCAATAAAAGAGGCATTTCATAGCCCCATTCCAGCATCATCCTGTCGGTGTCCTGCGCTTCGGAAGGGGTGCTGACATTGTATACATATACCCTGTGTGACATCCTTTGGTTTCTCCTTGTTTTTTCAAAATTCACGATAAACGCTAGATTATGCTAAATTTCCCTTTAGTATAGCACCAATAGATTATTAGCTCATATTTCAAAAGACCCATTCGCTCACAATACGATTGAGTCAATGCGAATACTTATATGAATATACAGAAAAATCAGATAAGGTGTTAACCGGATTACACTCAAGCGGCTGCACCTCTGATAGAATGATTCCATTAGGCTGGCAAGCTGGTGCTACCGAGCGAATGCTTCAAAAGCGCTGGACAAAAGATCGGGAGGCGACTGCCATGGGTATGCGGATTGAACAGATTGATCCAAAAAAGACGGCTATTCTCGTCGTAGATATGCAAAATGATTTTATCGCACAAGGTGCGCCGCTTGAGACGCCGATGGGGCGCCGCATCCTGCCCACCTTGCATCGCCTTCTTGCGTTTGCCCGGGAAACAGGAATGTCGGTGATCTATACGGCGCATGGTCATCGCGAGGATGGGTCAGACCTTGGCATGTTTGGCGAAATCTATCCGCCGATCGCTGAAGGGGCCTGTCTCATAGATGGCAGACCGGGTGCGGAAATTTATCCGGAGGTGGCGCCGCAGCCCCGTGAGCCGGTGATTAAAAAGCACCGCTACAGCGCGTTTTTCGGTACGGATCTGGACATCATTTTGAGGAGCAAGGGGATCGAGACGGTAGCCATAACCGGGGTAACGACGGAAAACTGCTGCCATTCCGCCGCCCGCGATGCGATGTACCTGGGGTATCGCGTCGCCTTTCTCTCCGATGCGACCGGAACGTATGACTATCCCGATACTGGGTTTGGCCAGGTCCCGGCAGAGGAAGTGCACCGCGTCACGCTCGCTCTGCTCAATGTGTCGACCGCTCATGTCATGACGGCGGAGGACTTTATGCATCGTGTGCAGCGAGGGTGAGGTCCGTCTTGCAAATTCATCTACCCATACAGAAACGGCAGAGATGCCGTTTTTTCTGTTATGCGGACAAAGAAAAATGTATCTGTATGGAAGGGGAAGCGTTGAAAGGATCGAATTGGAACTTATGTGTGATTGAGAGGCGATATAGACCGTTGGCAATTTGTGCTAAAGTTTGAGAGAGTGGCTCGAAAAAGTTCCATTGCTCGTTACCGCTGCGGAAACTGTATAGGTGAGCAGATGGATGGTTTGAGTCGAATATGATTTTTCTCAAGGAGGAGAGGGCTTTGCTTCCCGATGATATAAAGGAAAAGATCATAAAAAAGTACAACATTCCGGATCCAGAGCCTCCGAGAAATGTTCCCAAAGAGGATCGTCCCAAAAATGACAGCGAGTATCCCGGCATTACGGAATTTGTGATCGATCCTTATGTGGGTGCAGGCGTTTTGCGACTTGGGATGACACCGGCAGAAGTTCAAAAAGCATTGAATTTTAATCCGCGAAAATACCGACGGCTGCACGAGAAAGAAGATGATTATCGCATCTGCTTTGTCTACTACAAGGAGCCTGAGATTTGCAATGCGATCGAATTTTTTCCGCCGGCGTCTGTTCTGTTTCATGGAAAGAATCTCCTGGATTGCTCATTGAAAGAGGCAATGGAGTTCGTCAGGCAATATGATAGCGACTTGGAAATAGAGGCGGGGTTCATCTCACATAAGTACGGGTTCGGGGTTTATGCTGAATTTGGCATATATGAGCCAGAGAATCCGGTGGAGACCGTAATTGTTTTTGAAAAAGGCTATTACGATTGAAAAGGGGGAGGGTAAAAGAAAGAATGAAGGAGTTTTCAAGAACAAGAAAAATCCCATGTTCCTTCGCAGGTTAAACGCGAATCGACATGGGATTTCTTATGTGACAGCAAGCGTCCCAAAGTCTACTCAACCAACGCTTTGATCTTCGGAAACACCTTTAGAGCCGTCTTGTAAAACACATCCTCGTGATATTCGGCCGGAATCAGCTCCTGGACGAACTGAATGTACGGCTTCACCGGAGCAAGGGGCCAGTCGGTTCCAAACAAAAACTTGTCATAGTGGTCACAGTACGTGATCGCATGGCGCAAATGGGCGAAAAAGAGCGGGGAGTCCTTCAGCCGGGCGCAATTGGCGGCATCTCCTACCATCAAGCCGGAGAGATCAGCGAACATGTTGCGGTTTTTGTAAACGACTTCCGCCCCATCCAGCACCCACGGATCGCCGAAATGGGCCATCATAAAGGTAACCTCCCGATGCTTCACCGCCACCTCGTCCAACGTAAGCGGATGGGAGTACTTCAACAGCCCTCGCTCCGAATACGTATCGCCGGTGTGGAAGACGACAGGCACCTGATGCTTGGCCGCCAGCTCGTAGACCGGGTCATAGACGCTATCGTAGGCGTAGAAGGGATAGTAGCCCAGATAGATTTTGAGTCCGACCGCGTTTGGCTTTTGCAGGTCTGCTTCCAGCCTGGCCACGGCAGCTTGATCCAGCTTGAAAGGATTGATTCCTAGGCAGTACACGAGCTGCGGCGGGAGTTCTTCTGTCAAATCAAGACCCATTGGAGTGGCAGCCTCCGCATCGGGGAAGCCGTCCTGTTTTGTCTCCGTAAGCCCCATGCCGATCCCCAGTACCACTCCATTTTCCGCGTATTCCTGCAGGATGCCGGCGACAGAGTAATCAACCCCCGACTTTTCTGCCGCAGTCCGCTTGAACTCCTCGATATGGGACAAATGCATATGGGCATCAATGATTTTCATCGCGTGTCCTCCCTTGCTCGGAAAACCGGATTACCCGCAATGCAGACAGGGAATCGGACGGGATCTTCTTGTCTGCAAACACGAAAAAGACGGGCGGGGTAAAGGCAGTGCTGCCGCTCGGCAGGTTGAGTTCGCGCACGACCGAGGCGACGGCCACTTCCTTGTTGGCGTAGAGGCTCACATCTGCCGTATCCAGGTCGGTGACAATGTGCATCTGGTCGTTGCGCGAAGCGGAGCCGACGATATAATCGGAGATTTCGGCAACGGACAGTTCACCCTGCCCCAGCTTGTAGCACAGTTCCTCGCCATTTGCTCCTGCGGTTTTCAGCCAAATCTCTTCGTCTGTATCCTCTGTCCGCAAAAAGATCTCTGTCGACCATTCCTTGCCGGCAAAATACGTTCCGGTATTCTGCACGATCTCTACGGTATGGCAGAGGACAGGGACACCCGGCAGAAGCAGGTAATACTGATGACATGTCAGACCGCGATACTTTTCCTGCTTCTGCACATCGTAGCTCAGCTTGATGCCCTGCCAGACATTCTGCCTGTTATCAACCAGATGGACAAAGGAGGCCGTCCGCTCCTCCTTGATCAGGGAAAACGAGTTCAGCTCCGCGATGATATTGCCAATCCCGCCGGTCCACGGATTCCACCATGATTTGGGCCCGCGCTCCGGGAAGGAGGTAGCCAGCCATTCCTGGCCGTGGCTGGAAAGCGAGAAGAGTGACGGCGAGAACTCGGGAGCTGCCTTGATCCGCAGCGGGCCATTGTCGGCGATATAGACTTGCTGCCCTTTTTCTTCTGCCGTCTCCAGTAAAACCTTTCCTGGCCCAACCGGAAACACAACACTGCGCAAATGAGTCTCATGTGTCGCAAACCGCCCGTCTATGCGGACGAGCTCACAGGATTTTTCTGGTGCGGCAAAGGAGTAGCCGGATTCCGTCTTTTCCTCATCCTCCGCAAAGCGCTGCGCTTGTCCGCTATCTGGCATGCTCTCCAGCGAAGCAGTCAGTTCTCCATCGAGATACTGCTGCTTGTACTCTTTTACCTGTACTTCAAATTTATCGCTATCAATAAAAGGATTGTGCTCGCTCACAACCAGCTCCAGATGATCGGTCAGGGACAAGTCCGCCGGCAATGCTTCTTTTCGTGCAAACGCACGGAATTCCTTCCAATCCGTAAAGCTCCCGCAGGTGATGTAGAAGGGGCCAAATGTCCTTTTGCCATGCGGCTCCAGTATGCCGAGACTGGTTTCCAGAGACATATGCCAGCCTTGAAGATCGATACGGTATTCTTCGGGCCAGCACATGCCCCAGGGGATATCGTTTCTTGAAAACAGCCAGTTCTCACTGATCAGCTCGCCGTCCCAATAGTCCATGTCGCTCCCGTACGATGCCGGTGTCTGGACATAGCGGCCTTGATACGGAAGGATCGGGCGGAAAATAGGATGGGCAAAGCCTTGGCTGAGCCACAGCTCCGTACCCAGCCTGTCTGCGGAGAGATTGGTCAGTTCCAATTCGTGAACAACCGTGCCGTCTCCGAAGAGGAGCGTCTTTCCGATCAACGCAATTTGAGGGAATGAGCCGGAGCGGTAAGCAGCGCAAAAGCCGATCGCTCCTTTTTCCACGATACATTCGACCTTCTCGGGACGTTTTTTGGAAAACTCGCTGGAATACGGCTTGCCGATCTTCGGATAGGTGAGATAGGTTGGCTCTCCGCCAGTGCCGCTGACAACGGTGATCTCGTTGTCTTCCTTGTTGAAGTAGAGCGCGTGGAGGCCGTGGTGCACCTGCCACGTCTGTTCCGTTTCCCCTGACAGCATGGCGCCCGGTCCTGTAAAGGCGGCACCGATTTTTTTGGAAAAAGAGACAGAGCCGCCATCCGCGAGCTTCGCCTCTACCTGCACATCGGCCTCGTAAAAGCCGTGCTCATAGGGGTCGGCGTCAAGCGGGAGAGAGACGCGTTCTTTGCCTTGCAGCCGGAGTGTATGGCGCTGCTGATTGATGCGGAGAAAGGAACAGGAGGGCAGTTCGAAGGAAAACTCTGCCTCTTCTTCAAAGCTGTTCTCCACATCCAAATAAAACTGTGCTGTCCGCCCCGGATAGGTGAGCCCGGGCACTTGCAGGGAAAGGGAAGCGGGAAACTTGGGGAGAATTCCCACCTGAAACAGTGCGGCCTTGCCGTTGATCAGGATGTGCGTACAGACACGGGGATGCGTACGCCAGACGCTTTGTTCTTCGGTGATCCCGCCGACAAAAAAGCTTGCCGACAGTGTCGTTTCCCCGGTAACTGCAAGCTCCTGCTGATAATCAAAGCGGATGTTTTCGTTGGGTGCTCCCTTCAAGGAAATCTGCAGCGGCTTGCCCGATTTGTTGACGATCCGGTAGTGAATCCGGTACTCCCGGCCAAAGACCAGCTTCGCTCCTTCAACCTCCGCAGACAGGAGATAGTCTTCTGTTTCGATGAGGCGCATGCCGCGGCCGAGCCGTTCAAACTCCACGCGCAGGCTCTTTTCGCCTTTTGCCCAGGAGTAGGTGAAATAGTCAAAGCCGTTTTCCTTTCTCCCGTCGGGTTCAACGACAATCTCCCGGGTGGAGTCCTGATACCAGTCGAGCTCCTCAAAATAGGGGGCGATTGCCTCTGTCCTTAGCACAGTGGGGATCATGTTCATGAGATGAGTGGTATCGTCCCGGTCTTCCCAGAAAAAGCCGAATTTTTTATACAGGGGTACAGCCTTCGTGTTCCCTGCCCACGTGTAGAGATCAAGTCGGGGCCAGCCGAGCTGGATCGTTTGCTCCAGCACGCGTGCAAGCAGCATGCGTCCCACTTTTTTTCCTTGGTAGTCAGGACGCACATTGAGCAGCGGGATATAGAGGGCACCCGTATCTTCCCGGTACTCGGCCAGGCTGCAGTAGCCAACGACCTTATCGCCATCCATCGCCAGGTAAACGGCGAGAGAATCAGAGCTTGCTTCTTCTTGCAGGATTTGTTCCGCCGTTGTAATCGAGTTTCCGCCCCCCCAGCTATCCCGGCTGGCGTTCCACATGTCAGCGACGGCTGCGGCCAGTTCGGGGCGGTAGGGAACGATAGAAATAGATTCCATGATTGACTGCACCTCGATAATTTTGGAATATTTGTCATCTTGCAAGAGAATACGTATGAGAGGACGGGGTGGTTTCGGGGTTCATCGATTTTGCTTTATCGGTGGCAGAGGGATACGGCTCCCCAACAACCTTTTAGCGAGGAGGTAAAGACGTGCAAGACGATTAGAACTACCCGGCAAACGAAATTGGACGTAAAGCCCGCAGCCTGAAAGAAGGCATCGTTCATTGTCGTCATTTTCCGGGAGCGCTCCGGCGCCCGTTTAGCCGCGATTGTCGAGCTGTATGCCGAAGGACAACTGCAGGTGTTCATGAGAAAAACGTTTCCGCTGGAACAAGCGGCCGATGCTCATCGAGAGGTGGAGAAAGGTCATGGACGAGGGAAAGTCGTGTTGGATGTCTCTTGATTGGACTGTATATATCAAAGCGCCCCTGGCTTTGGAAGAAGCAAGGGGCGCTTTGACGATTCTGCATTACTCGATTCTGCCAGCTTGTCAAACCTGTGTCCAGAAAGACTTCTGTCTACTTGGTGATCATCTGAAACGATCAGCTAGAGTACGTAAATCGTTTCCTTGGATAACCCGCCACGCAAATTAATCCAGGTACGACTCAGCGATCTTGACCAACTCTTCTTTGGTCACCGGATTGGATGTTTCGATATGGTAGCGGATCGTCTGGTTCGTGTTTGGCACGTCGTACACCCAGTGAATATTTTTCCCCGTGCCAAAATCCGTGAAGATCATTTCTACCCCTTTTACCATTAGCTTTTCTTCCTTCAGGTCCCACTCTTTGTGAACGATAACTGTCTCTTTGCTGCTTGTTTTGGACATCGTAACCCGGATGTCTTTTCCTTGGTTGTTGTAGATGCTGAGGATTCTCCAGTAGTCCTTCGACAGCTCCACCGGCATCATGGCAAACTCTTTTTTGGACTCCTCGGCCTGCCTCTTCAGCTTTTTCGCAATGGCTGCCTCTTCTTCCGGGCTGAGAGGATTCACATAAGTCATAGGCTCAAAGTCGACTCTTGCACTTTCAAACTTGTATTTGCCTTCCAGGCTGTCTAAAATCTTGACGGATTGATCCTTCATTTTGTCTCGGAGCTTAGACACATCCGTAAAGGAAATGCCCTTGCTTTCGGTGTAAATTTTCATATCCGGAATGTCCGAAACGACATAAAAGAGACCGGCCGTGCCTTCTTGCAACACTTCGTCGGCGTATCCGCCGCTTTTCAGCGAGCGGATTTGTTCATCTTTGGAAGGACGAGTATAGCCTGATTCTTCCAATGTTTTTTTCTCATATACCACATTTCCCTGCTTGTTTTTCAAAGAGTGATAGTTGACTGCCGCAAAAGCCGAAGAGACTGTCAAAACCATTCCTGCCGCTACCAATAAACCCACTTTGTATTTCACGAAAAATCGCTCCTTTGTTTTTTGTTCGGCGTACAATTTCCCCATCACTTTTCCCGTCAAGTCTACATCGGGAATTCGTGGGTCATGAAAAAGTTCTCTCAAATCCTGATCCCTGTCCGATCTCATTTGGTCCCACTTCCTTTCCTTGGGCATAGTACTTGCGGAATTTCGCAGCCGAACGTTCGTATTTTTTTCGAAGAGTGGCGCTGCTTTGATTCAGAATGAGGCTGATTTCCTGATAGCTCTTTTCCTCTACACAGCGCAAAATCAACAGGTTCCGCTCTTCCACCGACAATTTCGACATCGCCTTATGCACGGACTCGTCGAAATAATGGGCTTCGATTTGCTGATCCACGTGTTTGTTTTCTTTCTCGTCCCGATAAAAGAAGGGGAGATATTTCGCCAGTTTTCGCTTGCGAATCACATCGATGCACTGATGGTAGGCAATCTTGTACAGCCAGGCGCCAAACGGAATCTCG
Organism: Brevibacillus borstelensis; assembly: GCF_003710865.1. Lineage (GTDB taxonomy): Bacteria > Bacillota > Bacilli > Brevibacillales > Brevibacillaceae > Brevibacillus > Brevibacillus borstelensis. The sequence continues at coordinate 17,586 of NZ_RHHO01000017.1, forward strand.
GGCCTGTATTTCTCCAAATAGCGATATGCCTTCAAAAATACTTCCTGGCCGCTGTCCTCGGCTTCGGAATGATGGCCCAGCATGTGATAGCAATAGAGAAAAATCGATTTTTGGTAGAGGTGCATAATCTTCTCGAACTTCTCGGTATCACCCTTCAATACGTCAGCGATGATCCCCTGTAGTTCAGCTTCATCCAAACCGCTCACCCCCTTTCATCCTAAACAACGAAGGAGCCACATCAAAATGTGACGGTTACCGAAAAAAATAAGAAATGGACGGACGGGAGCAGTCGTTCTCGCCCGTGAAATCAAAGTTGGCACCAGTTCAACATACAGGAAGCAGCAACAGGGCGGTCAACCTTTTTGTGGACAAGACAGCCAATGCCCAACTACAGTTACGCCCGGAACGTTCAAATCGATACGGGCATCCGCGAAATGCCAGTGCACGGGCAACAGCTTGCATGCAGGAACGACTCAAGATCGTCGGGAAATCCGGGGATAGGTTTCGGGGGGGTTGGAATTTTTTTCTATTGGGCGGTTTTGTGGTATACTAAAGAAAATTAACTGAATAGTCATTCATTTTTTACCTTGTACAAAAGGGGGGGCGAGTTCAATGGAAGCTGTGCTTCAAAAACAGAAGGTGAGCAGAAGGAAAAAAGCGGTCAAGATTGTTGTTGCCGCAGTGGTTGTTTTGCTTGTAATCAGCGCTGTTTTATTTGGAATCGCAAACGCATACATAGCAAGGTCGCTGCCGCAGATCGAAGGCGAGCTTTCCGTGGCGGGGCTTGCAGAATCGGTAACGGTCGCAAGAGATGAGCATGGCGTCCCGCATATTTACGCCAGCAACGAGCATGATTTATTCATGGCCCAAGGATATGTTACGGCACAGGACCGCCTGTTTCAAATGGACTTGAGCAGAAGGCAAGCATCCGGCGAGCTCAGCGAAGTCATTGGCGAGAAGGCTGTGGACCGCGATAAATACTTCCGGACGCTCGGATTGCGCAGAGCGGCAAAGCTCTCCCATGAGGTCTACTCGCAGGAAGCCAAGGATATCCTGCAATGGTATGCAGACGGGGTGAATGCCTACATCAGCGAGGCGAAGGCAAAGGGAGCCTTGCCCATCGAATTTGCACTTCTGGGCTATGAGCCAAAGGAATGGACGCCGCTCGACTCGCTGACCATCGGAAAATACATGGCCTATGATCTGGGCGGGCATTGGGAAGGGCAAGCGTTTCGCTATTACCTCCTGAACCATTTTCCGAAAGAGAAGGCGTACGATCTGTTCCCGAACGAGGAAAAAGCGGGGCCTCCGATCATTCCGCCCATCGGGGATGGAAAAGTAGATGTCGAGAAAAGCTTTGCCAAAGCGATCATTCCCCCTGAATTCAATGGGAGCAACAACTGGGTGGTTAGCGGCAAAAAAAGCGCGTCGGGCAAGCCGCTGTTGGCGGATGATCCGCACCTGTCCCTGGCGACGCCATCCATTTGGTACCAGACCCATCTGAAGGCTCCTTCGGTAAATGTGAGCGGTGTTATTTTTGCGGGAGTCCCGGGGATTATTCTGGGCCATAACGAGCATGTGGCCTGGGGAGTGACGAATACGGGACCGGATGTACAGGATTTGTATATCGAAAAAAGAAATCCGGAGCAGCCGAGCCAGTTTCTCTACATGGGGAAATGGGAGGAAGCACAGGTCATCGATGAGCCGATCCGGGTGAAGGACAAAGAGACGATCCCGTATCAGGTCACCATTACGAGACATGGGCCTGTTATTTCGGAGTTCGCCGAAGATAGCGGCAAAGATACCGTTTTCTCGTTGAAGTGGACGGCGCTGGAGCCATCCCGGGAGCTGGAAGCGGTTTTGCGGATGAATAAAGCGAAAAACTGGAACGAGTTTGAAAAGGCGCTGGAAGACTTCCACACGCCGACGCAAAATTTTGTATTTGCCGCACAGGATGGGACCATCGCCTACAAGGCAAACGGGAAAATTCCCATCCGCAAAAAGGGCAACAGCCTCGTCCCTGTTCCCGGGTGGACAGATGAATACGAGTGGACGGGGTACATCCCGTACGACCAGCTCCCCAAGACTGTGAATCCAATGCAGGGCTTCATCTCCAGCGCGAATTACAAAGTCACGGATGACAGCTATCCGTACCACATCAGCAATGTCTGGGCACAGCCGTATCGTCAAATGAGAATACAGCAGGTGCTGCAGGCAAAGGAAAAGCTGACCGTGGAGGACATGCAAAAGCTGCAAATGGATCAAGCAAACCTGCAGGCTGATGAATTCGTGCCGATCTTTTTGGAGCATGTGAAAAAGGAGCCGCTCACGGAGAAAGAAAAGGCTGTTCTCGCTGTGCTGGAAACATGGAATTTCGTCGACGACAAAGATTTGGCTGCGCCTCTCGTATTTCATACGTGGATGCGGCAAGTGGCGAATGTCCTGTTCAAGGAGCAAATACCGGACAGCATAAATGACTTGTTTGAAGGAAAGAGGCAAATCGTCGACGATCTGATCCGCAGAGCCCACACCGGCAAGCCGGGTCCTTGGGTACAGGAGAAGGGAGGGCTTTCCAAGGTGCTTCACGCTGCTTTGCAGGAAGCCATTGCGGAAATCGAAGCTGCCCACGGAACAAACAGCGAGAAATGGAAGTGGGGCGAGGCTCATCAAATGTCTTTTCTTCACCCCTTGTCCAGCGTGACCGGACTGAACTACCTCTTTAACTGGGCAAAACCGATCCCGGCAGGGGGAAGCGCTGTAACTGTCCAGGCCGCCAGCTACAATCAAAAGACGGGCCTCATCAACCACGGGGCATCCTGGCGGTTTGTCGTCGATACGAATGATTTGACAAAGGGGTATCATGTAGTCGGTCCCGGTCAGTCGGGACATGTAAAAAGCCCTTGGTACGACGATCAGTTTGGTGCATGGGTCGAGGGAGTGTACCATGCCACATCCATCGCGGACACACAGGAAACAGGCCATGTGCTAACGCTCCGGCCCAAGTAGATTGTTGTTAGGTCGGGCGAAGGAGGGTCCTCCTTATAGCCTATGCTCCCGAAATGCCTGCTTTACCCGCTCAATCTGGGAGAGGTGGTCACGGACATGCTGGACGCGCAATCCCAGCAGCTCTTTGAACGTGTACCGCACTCCATCGGGATATTGCCCGACCCGCTCAAGCTGCTCGGGAGTCAGATTTTCGAGAAGCGGCAGCATGCTGGCCCGCAGCATTTGGAACAGGAGCATATGCTGCTTGCGGTCCAACCGATTATATCCGAGGTTATCCGTCCAGGCTTCCTGATCAAATGACAGGAGAAGCGGTTCTTCCTCCGCCAAGACTTTTCTCAGCCGATGTGTCGCCAAGATTTCGGCATCTGCAACATGAATAAGAATCTGGTGGATGCTCCATTTGTCCGGTGCAGGTTGGAACCGCAACTCCTCCTCAGACAATCCTTCAACGGCTTCTCGCAGCAGCTCATGGTCTTGGCGGTACTCCTCGATCAACTTTTCCATCCGTTCCTCTCCTTCATCATAATTCGTGTGGCTGGTAGCCATTTCGAATATAATTCTTCGATATAGAGCAAGTACCTTCTGGGTTTTCACGAAATAAATGTAACCACGTTGTGGAAGACGTGGTTTTTTACTGAACGGACCTCATGGCAGGCCAGAAGGAAACTTTTCATGGGATCAGCCGTCTATTTAGTTGAAATTTGTACGAGGAGCAGAAAAAGCTGATGGGTAACATACGGATTCATCTCTGCACAGTGATGATTTTGCTAGTAGTAGCTGCAAGTGCTTGCGGCAACCCAATGGAATCCGAACCAACCTTACGGGTCGACAGGGATGGCCTTGAAAAAACGGTTCGCTCAGAAGGCTATGGCTTGCAAGCACGTTTGGAGCCGGAAGCAGAAGGCATCGCTGCGTATTTCGTTCCCTGAACAGGCTGCACTCTTGTTCCAAGCGGTTGAGCTTACAGAACTCGAAAATGCAAAGCCTGCCCAGACATGGGAGCATGCCGGAACCATTCCATTCGGAAACGTAGCGGGAAGCCCGGCATTTTTGCAAGTGTTTAAAGAAACAAATCCGGTTGCCTCTTGCGGTTCCGATTACCAGGCTGTTGCTCTTCTTGAACATAAAGGAGAGACGTTCGGCTATCGGGAATGTTTTTCTGCCAGTCTGATTGAAGACGCCATTCAAAAGAAAAAGGCTTCCGTGGTCTTGTTGGAGAAAAACCATGCCGCTGCGGGCTCAAATTACGTGCTGCAGGTGCAGCGGCATTAGCTGCAAACGGACCGGCCAGGATGGGTTATTTTTACTATGATAGTTCCCAAGACAAATGGTTCGCCTTTGAGGATTGGGGGGACCCGCGTCTTGCAGACCTGGACGGAGACGGAGCGGATGAACTGGTCAATCAGTTTGAAGGCTTGCACCTTCACTGGCCGGATGTAAACATATACCGCTGGAGGGGCAGCGTGCTTGAGAAGAGCGAATCGGTCAAGGCGGTGCTGCAGGTACCCCATTTTTCCTTGAGCTCTGCCATCGCAAACACGGAGAGCGGTCCGCATACAATCAAGGTCCAAGCTGCAATGGACAGCGAGTCCGTCCGTACGGAGTCGGCAACTTACAAATAGGAGAGCGGGAAGTTGCTGCGAATCGCCAGTGAATGACAGTATCCGTCGGTGTTACGCCAGTTTGGAGCCTAGCTGCCTTGCTTTCTCCAGCCATTTGGCCCGCTGCTTCTCCGATGAAGAGTTCACCGGGCTGATTTCGGTCACACGCACTGGCTTGATCCCGCAAAAATGCAAGATGTTTCGTTTCATCACGAGATGCCCGGCTTGTCTGTAGATCAAGCGATTGTACCAGGCAGGCGTATCCATAGTGACGATCAAACGCGCCGTTTTTCCGGTCAAGAGCTTATCCCATAATGGAGAATCTGTTCGGTATTTATACGCGAACCCGGGCAAAAAGACGCGGTCAAAAAATCCCTTCAGGATGGCAGGCATCGTTCCCCACCAAGTCGGGTAGACAATGACGAGATGGTTGGCCCAGCGGATCAATTCCTGCGCTTCCTGCAAGTCGCTTTCAAGCTCGGTTCTTTTCCGGTACCCATACTTCAAATTCGGATCAAACTCAATTTGGCTCAAGTCGATGGTCCGAATTTGTGCCGATGTGCTGGAGGCCCCTTCCATATAAGCATGGGACAAGGCAGAGCAAAAGCTTTCCGGATCGGGATGTCCGTTGATTACGAGAATATTCAACTTTCTGTATCCCCCTTTGTGCGTATTATGAAAAAAATGGCTGCCTCCGCGGTTTGCACACACTGCCGGGCGGGAGCAAAAACCGTAGCCTTCCGATGCGATTCATTCATTGTGATAGGATGGAAAGAAGGACTGTATTCAGTATAACGGATGAATTTCGGACACATAAATGATGCAAAGCGCATAAATGTTGTTGTTTTGCGCAAAAGGGAGGCTTGGACGTTGATGGATGACCAGGGATTTGCCATTTCCATGGTGTACCCGATCATGAAGACCATCGCGCAAAAAGGGTTCGATTTCGGGCAGTTTTGCCGTCACGTTTCTTTTGACATGGCGAAGCTGCAGGATGTGGACGCCCGCATAGACGAGAGCGAGCTGGTGCGGTTGATGAACGAAGCCGCCCGGTTTACGCAGGACGACTATTTCGGCCTGCATCAGGGAGAGCTTACGGATATCGCCGATATGGGCATTCTCGGCTATGTCATGATGCACTCCGATAGAATCGTCGATGCGCTGAAGGCTTATCAAAGGTACAACGTGATTCTTTGCAGCGGGTATAATCTGGATTGGGAGGAGCAGGGAGACGATGCGATCCTCCGGTTTTACAAGACAACCCCAACGCCGATGTCCCGCCAGTGCGTGGAGGATATGGTCAGCTCCTTGTATCATTTGATTGCCCGCATGAGCAACCGGTCCATTACGATAAAGGAGCTGCAATTTGCCCATGCAGCTCCTGCGGATGACGGCCCGTACTTGTCCATATTCGGCGTAGAGCCGCGCTTTGACGGGCGGGAAAATGGGCTGCGCATGAGCAAGGAGGTTCTGCAATATCCGATCCTGTATTCAGATCCGCGATTGCGGAGAGCTTTTGAACCGATCGCAGAAGAAGTCAGAGAGAAGCTGCTCAGAGGAAGGGAATTTTCGGACCGTGTCTTCCAATGGATGATGGCGTGCATGCCTGCGTCTCTTCCGACTTTGCAGGAGACAGCAGCATCGTTTCAGATGAGTACGCGATCACTGCAAGCGAAGCTAAAGGAAGAGAGTACGTCTTATAATGAGTTGTCGGCTCGCGTTCGCAAGGAAATCGCGTTGGTTTATTTAAACAAGCACGAGTATTCCATCAGTCAGATTGCCTACTTGCTGCATTATACAGAGCCAAGCGCATTTCAAGCTGCATTTAAAAAATGGACGGGATTGACGCCGGGGCAGTACCGGGCTCAGAGAAGACAAAAATCGGTATCCCTCGATACTGCTGAATTATGAGCATTGCCGCACATACAATCCCGGCGTCGATGAATCTATGATCAAAAGGAAGTGAATTCACATGCGAATGTATCTTCCTTTTCAAACACCTGCCGTGCAGCGCGAACTGCTCGATTTGCTGAAATGTTTGCATGCACAGGCAGCTGATTCCGACGATCTGCTGCAAACGAGTCTGCAATACATGTACGTCAGTCGCGGAATGGTTTCGATGAGCTCTTTGGCTGACTTGCTCGGATACAGTGACCGGAATATAAGACGAGGCTTTCAAAAAGAGCTGGGGGTCTGCCCAAAAGAGCTTTCAGGCATCATCCGCTTTCAGAGCTTGCTGCGAGAGCTGAATAATGGATCACAGTCCCATTTCGCTGACGTAGCTGTAAAATACGGTTATTACGATCAGGCGCACTTGATCAATCAATTTAAACGTTATTATGGATTGACTCCCAACCAGGTTTTCAAACAGGTAAAAAGCAAAGAAACGTGTCCGTTTTTTACTATAAAAAAGGGTGGCAATCGGCGATCATATGTGAAAAGTGAATAAAAAAATCAGCTCTGGGAGGACTGTTCAAGATGATGAAACCGCGAATTTCCGTTCTTACATTGGGGGTAGACGATCTGGAAAGATCGCTGACATTCTATCGCGACGGACTCGGTTTGCAGACACAGGGGATCATCGGTACAGAATTTGAACACGGCGCCGTTGCCTTTTTTGACCTGCAAGCCGGGCTCAAGCTCGCTATCTGGCAGCGGAAGGACATCGCCCATGAGGCGAAGGTTCCTTTGGCATCGCCAAGCTCAACCGAATTTACGATCGGTCACAATGTCGGCAGCAAAGAAGAAGTGGACAAGATCATGGAACTCGCCGAAAAGGCCGGGGCCGTGATAACAGACCCGGCGCATGAAGCCTTTTGGGGCGGATACTCCGGGCACTTCCTGGACCCGGACGGCCATTTGTGGGAGGTAGTCTGGAATCCGGCCTGGGAGATTGAGGGTTAACTTGCCGCTTGTATTCGGTGTATGGTCAGTGTAGGAGTACAGGATTGATCCTGCCGACATGCTGGAGCTTACAAACACATTCAAGCCACGTCAGCGGACGTGGTATTTTCTTTGAATGGAGTTGGCATCTAGCGTATGACAGCAATCCATAAGAAACCAGGAATGATTTGTTTTGCTACTATTTACGTATACAAGAGGCACGATCCTGGTTGCTGGGAAAGGGAGGATGGGAGAAGTCAGAGCAAAGCGGTAAGGAAGGTATTACGAATGGAAATGAAGCTTGATCGTAAAAACGCCCGAAAGTGGAAAATGAGGAAAGGAGAAATGACAGGATGAACAGCATTTCAAAAAGCCGGCTGTGGACGGCGCGAATCATGAGCGGACTTGTCATTTTGTTTATGCTCTTCGACAGTATTTTCAAATTTATTCAACCAGCTCCCGTAGTGGAAGGAACACTGCAGCTCGGATACGCCCAGCATCATCTTGCTGTGATTGGTACACTCGGACTCATCTCCACGATTCTTTACGCGATTCCTCGTACAGCTTTTTTGGGCGCGGTCCTGCTGACGGGCTATTTCGGGGGGGCCATCGCTACACACATTCGCATGGATGCTCCTCTTTTCAGCCATGTCCTGTTTCCGGTCTATCTTGCGGTGTTGGCTTGGGGAGCGATTTGGCTGAGAAACGAAAGGGCACGGAAACTCATTCCCCTGCAAAACAGAGAGGATTGAGAAGGATAAATACGCTTCCTTACACCGGCTGAACTGCCGGTGTTTTCGTTGGTTCCAAAGAGGGGCTGGGCATCGGCCTTTCAGAAGGTGTTTCTGATCGGTTCTCTTTTTGCCGTAGTGGCGTTTATCATTTGCTACTGCAGTTGAAAGGCCGCCTTCCAACGAAAGGAGAGAGTCGGGAGTGCTGCCGTACCTCAAACCGGTACAGAGCAAATTGTGATATAATATCCGTCTAAATCGCGCAAGGTGAATTCATTGTGTCCGGCAAACGGATTAAGATGGGGCTCGTCCTCAATCTTTGTTCCAAGCGATTGAGCTCTTTCCCATGCACGGTCGAAATCGTCAACCCGGAAAAAGAGCAACAGTCCGTTTCCAGGCTTTCCATGATCCGGACTCAGTAACGACGGATGCCCATGATCACCCCAATGATGCAGGCAAAGCAGGATGTTCCATCCGTATCAACAAGCTGATCAAATATGCCGTTGGAGTGGCTATTTTGGAAAGCGAGCAGCGATTGATACCACTGCGAACTGGCCTTCACATCATTCACTGCAATGATTGGTTCTGTACGCACCATTACCGGTTTGCACGTCCTCTCCTTCCAGATTAGGTTTAGGATAAGCCATAATACGGAATTTTTACAACCTTTTATCAGGAGAAACTAGAGATTGCACTAAGAGTGTAGCGGCGTCTTAAAAAGAGACGCCTCCATCGCGACAAGGATTTGGGATGGATGTACGGGATCGGTTTCACCGTTTGGACGGCCATCGGTGGAATATGCTGTACAGGGATATGAGCAAGATACCCCAAGCATAAAAAAGATTTGCCTGTTGACACAACTTTACGAATGTAATACAATTTCCAATAATTTAACAAGCAAATGGTTATGAGTAGAAGTAGTAGAAATGAAAAGATCTTTCAGAGAGCCGTTGGTCGGTGCGAAGCGGCAGTATCATTCATTTCGAACTCGTCTATGAACTGCTGCCTGACAATGTAGGGTAAGCCGGAGTTCCACCGTTACAAGGATAGATGGTGATGGCCATCGAATGAGCTCATTTCACAGGAAATGAAGTAGAGTGGTACCGCGGGGTCAACCTCGTCTCTATACGTAGAGACGGGGTTTTTTTGTTGGTTAAAGTCCGGGTTTAGCCGCCCCCGCTTGATATACAGAAAACAAGGAGTACTGGGGAGGAAGCACAGATGACAAGAAACATTATCGTATTGGATACCACTTTGCGCGACGGAGAACAAGTGCCGGGCGCCAAACTGAATGTCCACCAAAAAGTCGAGTTCGCACAGCAGTTGAAACGACTGCAGGTAGATATGATTGAAGCCGGTTTTCCCGCCTCGTCGCAGGGGGATTTTCAAGCGGTTCAGGAAATTGCCAAAAGTGTAGGGGACGCCGTCTCGATTACGGCACTGGCGCGCGCGGTCAAAAGCGATATCGACGCCGTGTACCATAGCATCAAGCTTGCGCAGGACCCGTTCATCCACATCGTGCTGGGTACCTCGAACATCCATGTGGACAAGAAATTTAACCGCTCCAAGGACGCCGTTCTGCAGATGGGGGTCGACGCGGTGAAATACGCCAAAACGCTGCTTCCGCGCGTGCAGTACTCGACAGAGGACGCATCCCGGTCGGATTTCGAATATTTGTGGAAAACGATTGAAGCCGTCGTCAAAGCAGGCGCTACCATCATCAACGTGCCGGATACGGTTGGATATGCGGTCCCGGAGGAATTCGGCGAGCTGATCCGCAAGATCAACGAACGGTTGAAAAATCTCAATGAGGACGTCATCCTGAGCGTCCATTGCCATAACGACCTGGGGATGGCTACGGCGAATACACTTGCTGCCGTGAAAAACGGGGCGGAAAAGGTCGAAGTGACCATTAACGGTTTGGGTGAACGAGCCGGGAATACATCACTTGAGGAAGTCGTGATGGGACTCAAGGTCCGGGAGAATTACTACAATTGCTCCACCAATATCAAAACGACAGAGCTGCTGCGAACATCCAAGCTGCTCACGTACCTGACTGGACTGGATGTACAGGTGAACAAAGCGATTACCGGGGAAAATGCCTTTGCTCACTCCTCCGGCATCCACCAGGACGGTTTGCTGAAGGATAAACAGGTGTATGAAATCATTTCGCCGGAAGACGTAGGGGCGGAGAGCATGGAACTGATTTTGACGGCCCGCTCCGGCCGCCATGCGTTTAAAAATGCGGTGGAAAGAATGGGCTTTGACACAGGCGATGCGGCTGATTTTGAGGCGCTGTTCGAAAAATTCCTCGCCTTGGCCGATTCGAAAAAAGAAGTGTACGACCACGACGTCTACTACCTGGTCACCAATCACCGCGCGCTTCAGCAGCAAAGCTGCGGTCAACTGTATGAGCTGGTATCCTTCCAGGTGATGACCAATGACCAGTATCCGACGGCCACTGTCAAGCTGAAAAAGGGCAACGAGGAATTTACAGACAGCGCGGTCGGCGACGGACCGATCGATGCTTTGTACAGTGTCATCAAATCGTTGGTGGGACTGGACGTGGAATTGAAGGATTACAAAATCAACAGCTTGTCCAGAGGGAAAGAAGCGATCGGGCGCGTCAATATTCGCATCGATCATCAAGGCAAAACGTACTCCGGACGGGCCATGGACACGGATATCATCAAGGCGAGCGCCATGGCTTTCCTCAACGGCATCAACGCCGTCCTGCTTGATGTGACGAATGAGAGCTTGAATCCGGTTGGGTAAGCTGGACAATCAAAAGCCCTTGGGAAACCAGGGGTTTTTGATTTGTTCCTTTTGCCATTCTTTTACATTCGCTTATAATGGGCAGTAGAGAAAAGAGCAAGGGGGCAGACATGTACAATCTTATCGGGAAAATCATTGGCTGCATCGTGATCATCGCTGGCCTGCTGTTTTTCGGTTTCATGGCGATGTTGTTTACAACGCTGCAAGGCGGAGTAAAATTTTATACGCCGCTTTCGGCAGTAGTAACGGCTGTGCTCATTCTGTTCGTTATTTTGCGAATGTTCGTTCCAATCAAGCCGCGTATCCTTTATCGATCGCTGGCGGTCTGTTTTGGCCTGTGTCTCTTGGCCGTGGCAGGCTATGAGATCAACTACGCCTACCATAACAGTATCGAAACCGTTGGCGAGCAGGATGTAGATTTGGAGCAGTACCGCCCGTTTCAGCCATATACGAAAGCGGCAAAGCTGGAGGAGCCCTCGACCCTCAAGCTGGAATCCGAGCTGCCCAGAATTGACGGAGCGACAGCGTTTTATCCTTTATATGCCGCCTTTGTGCAGGCGGTTTATCCAGAGAAGCAGTACGATCTGTACGATGGCGAAGTGATGGTCAGCAAGACTCCGCAGGCATACGAAAATTTGATCGTAGGCAACGCAGATGTCATCTTTGCCTTTGCTCCCTCCGAATCGCAATTGGAGGAAGCCAAAAGGAAAGGCAAAGAGCTGAAGCTCACGCCGGTTGGTCGGGAAGCCTTCGTCTTTTTCGTCAACGCGGAAAATCCCGTGAAAGGGCTGACGACCGGGCAAATCCAGGATATTTACTCGGGAAAGATCACCAACTGGAAGGAGGTAGGCGGCCCCAATGAAGCGATTCGCGCCTTCCAGCGGCCGGAGAACAGCGGAAGCCAAAGCATGCTGCAGAGGTTCATGGAAGACAAGGAGCTGATGACCCCTCCCCAGGAGGATGTGGTCCAAGGGATGGGGAGAATTATCGAGCAGACGGCGAACTACCGGAACTACAAGAACGCCATCGGCTATTCATTCCTCTATTTCGCGACCGAGATGGCAAGCAACGGCAATATTCGCCTGCTTGAGGTGGACGGAGTAAAGCCGGAGAAAAGCACGATCAGCAGCAAGGAGTATCCGTTGACTGCCGAGTTCTACGCTGTGACAGCGGGCAGCGACAATCCGAACGTATCCAGGCTGATCGAGTGGATCCTGTCGCCCCAAGGACAGTGGCTGGTGGAAAAGACCGGCTATGTGCCGATAGCGGATCCGGCTGTTCGATAGGCAAGCTGCAGGACCGGCCGCCAAGACTGGATTTGGATTGATAGGTGTGATACGAGCGTTCTGTCACTAAACCTCGTTGACACAAAAAGGGAGTATTGCTATAAAAAATAGTGGATAGCACTCAAGGCCAAAGAGTGCTAAAAAAGATTCGCTATCGCGATCGCTACATCGATGAACCAAGTTTCCAGGGAAGGGAGAATGTCCAATGGAAAAGAAGCAATTTCAGGCGGAATCCAAGCGGCTCTTGGAAATGATGATCAATTCCATTTACACGCAAAAAGAGATTTTTTTGCGCGAGCTGATTTCCAACGCGAGTGACGCGATCGACAAGATTTACTACAAAGCGCTGACTGACGAGAGCCTGGTCTTTGACAAAGACAGCTACTATATCAAGGTCATTGCCGACAAGAAAAACAGAACCTTGACCATCCGTGATACCGGTATCGGCATGACGAAGGAAGAGCTGGAAAATCACCTCGGCGTCATCGCCAAGAGCGGCTCTTTGGCGTTCAAAAAAGAGAACGAAACGAAAGACGGCCATGCGATCATCGGCCAATTCGGCGTCGGCTTTTATTCCGCATTTATGGTGGCGGATGTCGTGACGGTGATCAGCAAAGCGCTGAACGGCGACGGCGCATACAAGTGGGAGTCTTCCGGAGCGGACGGCTATACGATTGAGCCGTGCGAAAAGGAAACGGTCGGTACAGACGTCATCCTGAAGATCAAAGAAAACACGGAGGAAGAGAGCTTCGACGAGTTTTTGGAGGAGTACCGCCTGCGGGCGATCATCAAAAAATACTCCGACTTTATCCGTTATCCGATCAAGATGGATGTGACCGGAAGAAGACTGAAGGAAGGCAGCGACAACGAGTACGAGGAGTACCAGGAAGAACAGCGGATCAACAGCATGGTTCCGATCTGGAGAAAAAACAAGAGCGAGCTGACGGATGAAGACTACGAGAACTTCTACGCGGAAAAGCATTACGGCTTCGACAAGCCGCTCGCGCATGTCCATATCAACGCGGATGGCGCGGTGTCCTATCAGGCCATCCTGTTTATCCCGGAGAGCATTCCTTTCGACTATTACACCAGAGAATATGAAAAAGGCCTCGAACTGTATGCCAATGGCGTATTGATCATGAACAAATGCGCCGATCTGCTCCCGGACCATTTCAGCTTTGTCAAAGGAATGGTAGATTCGGAAAGCTTGTCTCTCAATATTTCCAGGGAGATGCTGCAGCATGACCGGCAGTTGAAGCTGATCGCGAAAAACATCGCCAGCAAAATCAAAAGCCAGCTGCAAAGTCTGCTGAAAAATGAAAGAGAAAAGTACGAGCAATTCTATAAATCGTTCGGCAGACAATTGAAATTCGGCGTTTACAGCGATTTTGGAAGCCATAAGGATGTCCTGCAAGATTTGCTCATGTTCTATTCGTCCAAGGAGAAAAAGCTGGTTACGCTCGATGAATATGTGGCGAGAATGCCGGAAGAACAGAAATACATCTACTACGCCTCCGGGGAATCGAATGAACGGCTTGAAAAGCTCCCGCAAACAGAGCTGGTGGCCGAAAAAGGCTATGAAATTTTGTATTTCACCGACGACATCGACGAGTTCGCCATCAAGATGCTGCAAAAGTATAAAGACAAGGAATTCCGTTCCGTATCGAGCGGCGACCTGGGCATCGAAGCGGATGATAGCCAAAGCGCCGACGAAGCCGAGAACAGCGAGAACAAAGAACTGTTCGACTATATGACCAGCCTGTTGGCGGGCAAAGTGAAAAAAGTAAAAGCATCCAAGAGATTGAAGAGTCACCCTGTCTGTTTGTCGACAGAAGGGGAAGTGACGATCGAAATGGAAAAAATCTTGAACGCCATGCCGAACAACCCCAATGTGAAGGCGGACAAAGTGCTGGAAATCAACGTTCAGCATGACGTGTTCCAATCGTTGAAAGACGCCTATGAAAAAGACAAGGAGAAGCTGAATCTGTATACGGCTCTCTTGTACAATCAAGCCCTTTTGATCGAAGGCCTGCCAGTTGAAGATCCGGTTGAATTTACAAATGATATTTGCAAAATCATGGTTTGATGAACGTGACGCAAAACGCTTGGGGTTCTGAAGTGGCCTCAAGCGTTTTTTCGTTTTCCCATTATCATTTTGTTATCATTGTTCATCTATTGATCGGGAATGCGCCCTGACCTATGATGTAGCTGTCGCGACGAAGGAGGAGCGCATGTACGGCCAGTAGACCGGCCGGCCAATGTCGGCCCTCTTCTGAGCGACCAGGAAAGGAATGCTATCATCATTCAATAAAGCAGGGTGAATGGACAGTGAAAAAACAGGTATGGACGATGGCTGCCTTCTTTTTCATCTTGGCTCTGGTTGGATGCAGCAAGCAGGAAGAAAACCCCGAGGATGTCGCGCAGTCGTATCTTTCCGACTGGCAGCAGCAGCATTTTTCAGAGATGTACGAACAATTGACCCCCGAGGCAAAAGCCGGGATGACTGCCGAAGAGTTCGCGCAGCGCTACGAGAAAATCTATGACGGGATCGAAGCAAAGAACCTTTCGATCGAGAAGATCTCCGTGGAGCAGCAGCCCGCTGGCAAAGACGAAGCGGAAATGACCGTCCCTTATCACGTCAAAATGGACACGGTTGCCGGTCCGCTGGATTTCGACCATCAACTAAAGCTCAAAAAGACCGAGCTCGACAAGGAAACAAAGTGGCTGATCGAGTGGGAGCCCTCGCTTATTTTCCCGCAAATGGAAAAGGGAGATAAGGTGCGGGTGCAGACCATTAAAGCGGAGCGCGGCGAGATACTGGACAGACACGGAAACGGCTTGGCGCTAAACGGAGCAGCTCTGCAGCTTGGCATCATTCCGGGGAAGCTGGGGGAGTCCGCGGAAAAGAATAAAGCGGAACTGGCTGAGAAGCTGGGCATCAGCGTGGAGGAGATCGACAAAAAGCTGAGCGCTTCCTGGGTCAAGCCTGATTTATTTGTTCCCATCGCGTTTGTGGGGGAAGAAACCGCAGCGGAATACAGAAATGTCCCTTGGGTGAGTTTCCAGGATAAAAAACTGCGTGTCTATCCGTATGGCGAGGCTGCAGCGCACCTGACCGGATATATAGGCGAGATGAGTGCCGAGGAACTGAAGCGGCACAAGGATCGGGGCTATCGCATCGGCGATCAAATCGGAAAAGCCGGCTTGGAACAAGTATTCGAAGACCGATTGAGAGGAAAAAACGGAGCGGTTATCGCCGTTGCCGATGAAAAAGGCAAGCAAAAAGCGGTAATTGCCGAAACGAAGGCTGTTCCGGGGGAAACGATCAAGCTGACCATCGATGCAAGCCTGCAGCAGGCCATCTACGACGAGGTAAAGCAGGAGTCGGCATCTGTCGCGGCTGTTCAGCCGAAGACGGGCGAAATTCTTGCTTTGTCGAGCAGCCCGTCATACGATCCGAATGCGTTCATACGCGGATTGTCCAGCCGTCAATACGAGCAGTGGCAGAACGATCCCCGGAATCCTTTTTTGAACCGGTTTTCAAAGGGGTATTCGCCCGGCTCCTCATTTAAAGTCGTCACGGCTGCGATCGGTCTGGATATAAATGCCATTGATCCCGGCGAAGAGAAACAAATCTCCGGGCTGACGTGGGCCAAAGACGGTTCGTGGGGCAACTATTTCGTCACGCGCGTCCATGCGGCGAAATCCGTCAATCTGCTGAAGTCTCTCATTTATTCGGACAACATATACTTCGCGCAGGCAGCACTGCAGATCGGTGCCGAAGCATTTGAAAAAGAGAGCGCCAAGTTCGGAATAGGCGAAGCATTGCCCATTCCCTATCCGTTTAGCAAGTCGCAGCTTTCGAACAGCGGCATCCAGAACGAAATTCTGCTTGCGGATACCGGCTACGGGCAGGGGGAAGTAAAGATGACCACGCTTCACGTCGCATTGGTTTATTCGGCACTCGTGAACGAAGGCAATATCCCTCGCCCCCTGCTGCTGGAAGATGGCAAGACAAAAGAGCCGGGCATCTGGAAGGAGCAAGCCATGACTCCCGAGACAGCGGCGCTATTGAGAAAAGACCTCATTCAAGCGGTCAGCAGCCCCGATGGAGTGGGACACGGCGCATATATTCCGGGGAAATCCATCGCCGGCAAGACCGGGACGGCAGAATTGAAACAGAGCAAAGACGCGGACGGCCAAGAAAACGGATGGTTTGTCGGATTTGATGCCGATGCTCCGGAGCTGCTGTTGTCCATGATGGTCGAAGATGTGAAAGGACGCGGAGGGAGCAGTGTCGTCACGAAGAAGGTCAAGCGTATCTTTCAGCAGGTGTTGAAGAATGCGTCGTAAAGCACAATTGTCGGGCAAGGGAAAGACTCGAACGTCAACAAGCAAGGACCGGTGAAGTGCACCGGTCCTTTGATGATGTCAAGCAGCAGCTATTTAGCAACGGGAATGGGCTGGCGCCTGCGATTCTGTCTGTTGTGGCGGCAACAGCTTCAATATGTAACCTTTGCCTCTGATATTTTCAATAGTGACGGCGTGATTCGTTTTTTTGCGGATTCGGTAGAGAAGAGAATTGATTTCCTCCGAGCTGACGGAGGGAAGCAACGGGTCTGCCGGCCGCTCCGGCCATACATAGCGAATGATTTCGTCTTTGCCGACAAATTGCCGTTCCTTGCGCAACAAAAGCTCCAGACATCTGTATTCCTTTTCGGAAAAGTGAAAGCTGCGGCCATGAATCCAAATGATCTGTCTCACAGGGTCCTCCTCCAGAGGGGTACTGCCTTGCAGGAACAAGGGTTTAAAGTCCAATGTCTCTTCCAGATTTACCGGAGAAAAAACAAGAGCAACCATCCCCCTTGCAAATGAAATGCTGTCGGAGGCTGCGAGAATCGTCGGCACAAAGGGCATCAGCCGCTGCCCATTGACTTCTGTTCCATGCTTGCTGTCCAAATCCATAATATAGTAGTGATCGTTTTCAAAGGAAATCGATGCCTGTTTTCGAGAGACGTAGACGTTGTCAAATGCGATATCCGGTTCCCATGACCCATCTTTTCTTCCCAATAAGGTGCTGGATTGCAGAAGCCGAAAGGTTGATCCCCCGTCAAAAGGAAATCCGCGGATGACAACCAATTGTGACGGCAAACTCACAATGGATAACCTCCTTCTGATGATCAATGGATTTGCTTGTAAAAGTTATATTCTTTCATAGTACGACAGATCGTGATAGAATGTTTCATTGAGTTTTGTGAATCGGTATCCAATCGATTATGAAAGACGCCAGCATTCGCCTCCGCCCTGAGGCGGCTTTTTTGCTTCCGGACACTTTGGCCACAGCAGCCAACGTGGTTGCTATTCTTTGGTTGCATTTCCAAAAGGCTATCATGTAGCCCTTGCAATGCCATGAGGTATGCTGGTTATGTGTGCTGCCTTTCACAATCTTAGTCAAACATCACGGGAGCCTGTGGGGTTTCCGTGGCAGGGGGTCCTAGCTTTGCAGTCCAACATGAATTGCCCCAAACAACCATTAAATCGTGCAGCCTCCTCCAGATATATTTCGGTAAAGATGAAATTTTGGATCAGTCAATTGATTGCCGTTTCCTGGATGACCCTTTCAATTGTCCTGTCTTTGCCATGGGTCCATGATCTGGAGCAGTACATACCTTCGTTCGTCGCTTTTGCCGTGATTGCGGGCATCTCTTACATACCGGGATATATGAATGCATTTATGATTGCCAGTCTGCTTGTGGATCGTCAACCGACCTTCAAGACGCTCGCTCCGAAAGAAGACATTACGATTGTGATCGCCTGCCGGAACGAGGAAAAAGGGATCGGAGAAACGCTCAACCAGATCGCCAAACAAGACCACGAGGGCAAGATAGACGTCATCGTAGTAGACAACGGCTCCATCGACCGAACGGCTGAAGTAGCGAAAGAGCTCGGCAAGCAGCTCGGCTTGGACATTCTGGTTGTTGAAGAGACCAGAGCCGGAAAGCATCACGCGCTGAACCGGGCCCTTCCTTTGGTGACGACCCGGTATGTCGTGACACTAGACGCCGATACGCTTCTGCATCCCCAAGCGATCCGCTATATCGTTGCCCGCATGCTGTCTGCGCCCGCAGATGTCAGTGCTGTGGCCGGAGCGGTGCTCGTTCGCAACAGCCGCGACAATTTCCTTTCAAAAATCCAGGAATGGGATTACTTTTTGGGTATTGCCAGCATCAAAAGATTACAAGGTTTATACCAAGGGACGCTTGTAGCACAGGGGGCCTTTTCCCTCTACGAAACGGATGCGATCCGAAATATCGGCGGGTGGCCGGATGCGATCGGAGAAGATATTGTGTTGACCTGGCGTTTGCTTGGCACCAACCAAAGAGTCTTCTTTGAACCGCTGGCCGTGGCTTTTACCGATGTTCCCACCACCTTCAAGCACTTTTTCAGACAGCGCAGCCGTTGGGCCAGAGGAATGATCGAGGCGTTGAAAGTGATAAAGCCGTGGCAGCAGCCGATTATGTTTGCCCGGTTCTTGACCGGCTACAACCTGCTCATGCCCTATCTCGATTTCGTGTACACGTTTTGCTGGCTTCCCGGCTTGGTCGCGGCCTTCTTTGGGCACTACTGGATTGTCGGACCGATTACCCTCCTCGTCCTGCCGTTGGCGCTTTTGCAAAATATGATTTTGTACCGCTACCAGAAATACGTCTTTCGCACTCTGGATCTGAAGATCAGACGGAACCGCTGGGGCTTTGTTGCATTTGTGCTTTGCTACCAGATGATCATGAGCCCGGTGTCTGTTTGCGGATATTTTCAGGAGTGTCTAAAGCTTGGCCGGGTCTGGAAATAGGTTTTTTTCCATTGAACAAAGCGAGTTTTTAAAGAAGAGAATCCGTTTTTCGACCTCACTTCTCGGTGAGGTTTTTTCTTTGCGAAAGTTAACTCTATTTCCACCTTTTGTTATAATCAATTCAACTCCTGACCACCCTTTTGAGGTTCCTTTGAAGCTTTTTGCCATTTTCAGACGTGTGCCTCTCCCGGCACACGTTGCGGCGCTGTATGGGGAGATCGGACCACATGCTGCTTGAAGGATTGGTGAAATGCTAGGAGCAAGGAAAAAAAGCCATTTCTTGATCACGGAGGCACACATATGGCGCAGCATTTTATCGCAAGCATTCCGGCCAGCTTTCTGTTTGTTTTTGGAGCCGCACTTTTCTATTTTCAAGATCGGTTCATGGTGTTGCCGCTGGCGATGTTTACTTTCCCAAGGGTACTTTTCCTGGGAATTCCCATGGCTATTGCGATTGACTGGTTGTTGAAGCCTATCGGCAATACGAAGCCTGTCAAGCGTTTTTTCATAGAAAGCCTGCTTTATGTAATCGCAGGTGTAGCCGCTACAGGGATTCTGTTTCTGATAGTGACGGGAAGATTTGTGCCATTTTCTTTCAAGTTCTATCTTTTGGGAGCATCTGCTTCGTATGTATACTTTTTGTGTCTATCGTTTGTCCGCTTAAAAGGTAGCAAAGCATCCTGTTCTAGCTAGATTTATAAAAGCGATGTTTGTCAGGAACAGTGAATAACAGGAGCAGGGTGTGCCAAGAAGAACGCATGTCGGGTGCTATATCCTTAAAGGAAACCTGCTGCTATCATTCTATGTTTATATCTTCTAACTTATGCGAGCCGCTCTCTCAATATTTGATCAGGGAAGCCGGAGAACCTGTGAAGAATATTATCGGAAGAAGAATCTTTGACAGGGAAGTGAAGCGTATCAGAAAAACAGTCATTTTCTTGCTCGGCGTCGCTGCTGTCATGGTCATGTTTGTTTTCGGCCTGGGCAAAGAGAATCCGAAAGCAACGATAAAAGTAACAGTAAGCCATTTATCGAAAGAAGAGCAGGATGCGGCATCTGTCCCGGAAGCCAACAAAAAAGACCTCAGAAAACTTGAGGTCAGCGTACGGATCGATGACTCGAAAAGTGCAACGGACAGAAAGATCGAGCTTCCGTATCTGTCGACAGTAATCAAACAGTTCGACCAGTCGCGGGTGATTTCCACGAGTTCATTTGAACAAAACAATGTTGGCTCGGAGCCTTTTGCGATCTCGGAACAATCCGTCATCTTCGATGCGAGAGGATTGGATGAGGAGGCGATTCGGCGCATGTTTGAAACGTCATATGCGGTTGTAAGCTGGACATCAAAGGACAACGCAAAGACATACGACAGGTTCTCCATCGGAAATTTGCTGCATGTCCAGCAGGAACCGTAAATCCGATGCAACCAGGCGGAAGCTGCAAAAATGGTGATTTGAATGCATCAAAAAATAGCAGCTTGTTTTCCGCAAAAATAGCAGCTCTCTCTCTTCAAAATACTGACTCGCCTGCTGCATGGACAGGGGGCAAACGATAGCGTCTCGTGCCGCACGATCAGCGGAAAAAGGAGAAAGCGCCATGTTCGTTCGTCTCGATAATATCCCGCAATGCCTCTTCCAAATCGGTAAACCTGAATGAAAATCCCGCATCGAGCAGCTTTTTGGGGACGCAATTCCTCCCGGTCAAGGCAAGGCTGGGCTCTGTTCTCATGACCAGGTAGGCACCGAGCCATACCAATGGGGCCGGAGCAGGAGGAGCCCATCCCTTGTTCATGACCTTCCGCAATGTCTGCATGAATTCGCGGTTGGTCACAGGGGTGGGGCCGGTTGCGTTGTAGGTTCCCTGCAGTTGTTCGTTTTGGATCGCGGCGAAAATCATCTCGTTCAGATCATCGACGTGCAGCCAGCTAATGTATTGGTCGCCCGAGCCGACGGTGCCGCCGAGGTTGTATGTTACGAGGTTCATGAGCGGCTCTAGGGCGCCCCCGTTTTTCCCCAAGGCGAAGCCGATCCGCAGCAAAACTTTTCTCGTTTTTGGAAGCTCCACCGCAAAGAAGGCCTCCTCCCACCGTTTGCAAACCTCCACGGAAAAGCCTTCCCCGTGTGGAGCTTCTTCGTCGCAAAGCTGGCGGGTATCTCCAAAAATCGCAAGGGAGCCCGCCTGGACAAATACGGGAGGCGGATTTTTGCATGCCAGTATCGCATCTGTCAGTGCTTTGACAGAGGAAAGTCTGGACTGGATAATTTCCGCTTTATTTTTCTTGGTGTAGATACAATTGACGCTTTTTCCGGCAAAGTTGACAACAGCTCGGCTGCCCTCGAGCTCGGCCGCCCATTCGCCGACCGCAGCCCCGTCCCAGGCAACGTACCTGGCATGCGGATTGTTTCCGGCGGCGCTGCGTGAGAGGATGACAGCTTCATAGCCTTTTTCTGATAGAAAGGAAGCGAACGCGTTCCCCAAAAAGCCGGAGCCGCCAGCGAGAATGATTTTATTGCTCACAGAATTCACCCTTCCATGGGTTGCGTTTTTGATCGGATATAACGCGAAGCGTCGTAACAGTTGTACATAGTTGAGTATACCAAAAATTGGATAGATGCGGGGGCAGAGGCTCATCTCCCTCCGTTTTTGGGTTTTGGAGGGGAGACGAGCAGTGAAGATTGGATTGGTAAGGCATTTTAAAGTGAAAAAAGATAATCCGGGAATGGCGTTGCTGAGCCAGAAGGAAGTGATGCAATGGTTTGCGGAATACGACGAGGCCGATGTCAAGACGGGGGAAGTAGACTTGGGGGGAATTTCCTGGACGAGATGCTACGCCAGCGATCTGCCGCGAGCAGTCAAAACGGCCGAGACCATCTACGACGGGGAGAATATCCGGACGGCAGCATTGAGAGAGATACCGATCTACCCGGTTTTTCGCGGGGAAGCCAAAATGCCCTTCTGGTGCTGGGCTTTCATACTCCGCGTGGCGTGGCTGTTGAATCATCCGTCCCAGCTTGAGGGAAAAAAAGCTGTGCAAGCGCGGATTTCAACGCTTTTGGACGATATTCTCTTAAAGGGCGGGGAAGATGTGCTGATCGTCGGTCACGCAGCTTTCATGCTGTTCATGCGAAAAGAGCTGGTGAACAGAGGCTTTAGAGGTCCGGCGCTGCGGACAATCGCCAATGGACGCCTGTATGTGTTTGAAAAAGCGGAGGGATCAGAGATTGGCCTCTGATCCCTTGTAATGGTATTGCGGAAAAATGCGAACGCCGCTCATTCCACCGGAAACCAACCGGGTACACCGGCGATCATTCTCCAGAGGGAATCAGGTATGGCCAACCTGGCCTGATCATCCTTGGCAATCGTCGTCTTGATCTCGTCTTCTCGTCCATCGGCGATTTTTTCGATCCAGTCCGGCTCCATGATCAGTTCTCGGCCCAGTGCAATCAGCGGTATTCCTGTTTGCAAAGCACGAACGGCATCCTGTGCGGTGCGAATGGCACCTACACCCATGACGGGAACCAGATGGCCGACACGCTCATGGATGATCTGGATGCGCGGACGGTCATCGTCGATCCCGCGCCTGGGGACTGACCAGAAATCGTTGAGAGAAATGTGCAGGTAATCGAGCGGCTTTGCAGCCAGAGCCTCGGCAAAGGGCAATGTGTCCGCCATTGTAATACCGGGTGTTTCCGCTTCCTCGGGGGAGAGCCGGTATCCGATGATGAAAGGCTCTTTGGCGTACTGGCGGACGACCCGATGGACTTCGTCTACGACCGCCAGCGGAAACGCCATTCGCTTTTCCAGCGTTCCGCCCCAGCGGTCCTTGCGCCTGTTGGAATGCGGCGAAAAGAACTGTTGAATCAGAAAGCCGTTCGCCCCGTGGATTTCCACTCCGTCAAATCCTGCCTCGATCGCCCGTCTCGTCGCTTCTCCGAAGGTGCGGATGATCTCGACAATCTCTTCCTCGCGCAATTCGCGCGGGACTACGGCCCCTTCTTTTTCCATGGGGACAGCGCTTGCGCTGACGACATCGCCATTGGAGGCAGGGCACTGCCGGCCACCGTGGACAATTTGCAGAATGGCTTTGGGGCCGTGCTCCTTGATCGTGGAAGCAAGCCGGGCTAGTCCGGGAATCATTTCATCGCGATCGGCTGCTGCTGAACCGGGGAACCCGCCTTGAGCGCTGACAGTCGTGGATGCAGTGATCACCATGCCGACTCCGCGAGAACGGCGGCTGTAGTAGCTCAAATCATCGTCGGAAACGGATCCATCCGCGTTGGCGGCGGAAATGGTCATCGGTGCCATGCTGATCCGGTTCTTCAGCTCTACGCCGCAAGGAAGAACAAAAGGTTCGAAAATCGGTTGGAATCTATCGTTCATAGCATATATCTCCTTATCTGGATGATTCGATTATCGGTCTGTTCCTAGCAGTCTTAGTTATGATTATAACGGGGCTTCACTGACAGGGATTGTCAGTAAAGAGAACAAGCCCAGACTTTGCCACCAAGAAAAAGAAAAGAAACTGTTGTATAATACTGGATACTATCCCAAAACAGACAATTCATAAATGATAAGTAAAGAAAAAAGGAGAAAAACGAAATCATGTACCAAACCATTGCCAATGTAAGAGTGTGGGGGACCCCACTTGAAAATGCGGTATCGCAGGCCGTGACCTGCTCCAAATACGGCAATGTCGTCCAAGTATTGCTCATGGCGGACCACCACAAAGGATACTCACAGCCTGTCGGAGGCGTTGTCGTCTACGACGGACAAATCTCTCCTTCCGGCGTCGGGTACGACATCGCCTGCGGAAACAAGGCCGTCCGTACCGACCTCCGCTATGAGGAAATCAAGACGAAAATCCCGCAAATCATGGATGAGATCGCCAAAACCATTTCCTTTGGAATCGGGCGGGTCAACAACGAGAAGGTCGATCACGATCTATTCGAAGAGGAAGATTGGTACGTGTACAAGCAGATCGGCAAACACGAGCACGACTCCCTGAAGGCTTTGGCCAAAAGCCAGCTCGGTACCGTGGGAAGCGGGAACCATTTCGTCGATCTGTTCGTGGAGGAAGCGACGGGAATGGTGTGGATCGCCAACCATTTCGGCAGTCGCGGGTTTGGACACAAGACCGCCAGCGGATTTTTGAATCTGGCGAATGGGCGAAGGTTTTCGGACAAGGCACCGGGCGAGAGCATGGATCAGCCGCCGACGCTGCTCGATTTGGACAGCGAGCTGGGCGAGATGTATTTCAAGGCGATGACGCTTGCGGGCAAATACGCGTATGCAGGCCGTGACTATGTGATCGATCAGGTTTTAGGCATTCTCGGTGCGGAAACAACTTTCGAGGTTCATAACCATCACAATTTCGCCTGGAAGGAAATGCATGACGGCAAAGAGTACGTGGTCGTCAGAAAAGGGGCGACGCCATCAGCGCCGGGTCAGCTTGGCTTTATCGGGGGCAGCATGGGTGATTTGTCCGTCATCGTGAAAGGAAAGGATTCACAGGAAAACAAGGAGGCCTTTTACAGCACAGTGCACGGAGCAGGTAGAATCATGAGCCGTACCGAGGCGGCCGGCAGGATGAATTGGAAAACGCGCAAGCGCAGCGGCGGCAAAATTACCGTGGAGCAGATGAAGCGGGCGATCAGCGAGTTTGGCGTGGAGCTTCGCGGAGCGGGAACGGATGAGAGTCCGTTCGTATACAAAAAGCTGTCCGAGGTACTGCGGGCCCATGAGGAGACGGTAGAGGTTTTGCATGTATTGAAGCCCATCGGTGTTTGCATGGCGGGTGCGGATGAGTTTGATCCGTATAAGGATTGAGTGTTCGTAAGTGTAAAGCGTTGTAAAGCATCGGACTTAGGGGGAGCTGTAGGGCTGTCCCTCCTTTTACATTTGCAGCAATATGGAAGGAAGACGGCTGATCACGGCCCAAGGAGCCAATTGAAAAAGGGAAAAGAGCAAATTTTGTGAGAGCAAGGAAAGCAGAGGATGCAAAGGGGGATGGGACACCTGTTGAGCCGGGGAAAACGCGGGTTTGTGTCCGCGGCTTATCAAGGTGTCCCAAGCAGGACGCTCTAGCGCGTTACCAAGCTACGGTACCGGAGAGAAATCCTTTTATCGCGTTTCCTTGACTATCCGTTGTCGAAATATAATACCATTCCCCGCTTTTCCCCAACGCCTGCACCGTAGTGTTTTTCGTCAGCGACCCGTTGGCGCTTCCAGAGGCAGAAGGAATGGCAAAGACGTAAGCCTTGTCCACTTGCACGGTAACATTCTTCGGCTGAATCGATTCGTACTGGGTGATGACGGTTTTCGGAATGTAACCGATGCGTCCGTCGGCAAAATGATAAGTAATCCATCCTTCAACCGTCCCATGATCCTGGGCTATAGTTCCGTACTCTACCTGACCGATCATATAATCATCATGCTGAACAGGTTGAATGTAAACCATTGCTGATTTGACGGCGATGATTGGTATGATGACAGGGGCAGGTGCTGATGACTGTTGCGGAGCAGGCTTCGGGGTCGACTTTGGAGATGGTGGGCTGCTCTTGCCAGATGAGCTTGAGCTCGACCCTCCGCTATTGTGGTAATGATACTCTCCGTATCGGAGTCCCCACTTTTCACAGTTGGTTCGACAGGTGTGGCCTCCATTCGCATCCGTTCTGCCCGGATGGGCAAATGAAGCCGGAAGAATCGAGAACGCCAAGACTAGTAAAAGAAGAAAGATGATTCCCTTTTTCAAAGAATATACCCTCCTTTTTCCATTTCTTCTATTATAATAGATTGCCTGTGCTTTTTGGGGAAAGTTAGCGAAAATCCGATTATTGTTCGAGAAAGGGGCAGGGCCGACCCAATCTATGCTATGCTTATCTCGTGTAAACCATTTCCAGTGAAGGTCGCCCCAACATAAAAAGGAGGATGATTGAGATGGAAACGACGGCCACACCATGCCCCAAATGCTATGCAACGGAATGGGGAAAGGGAAAGCAAAGCGGGTATGCCTCCATAGCCCCCATGAACAAAATCTTTTCTACCAATTCTGCTGTGATCCATATCATTTGTACGAGCTGCGGATACATTCTGGAAAGCTATGTGGAAAAGCCGGCCAAGTTCCAGGAGTAGCACATGAAGCGGCTAATCAAAAAAGCCTCGCCAGGACCATGCCAAAGACCGAAAGCCAACATTTCTATCATATACCGGAGGGCTAATCATTGAAGAGAGTAGATGTCGCATATACGCTGTTATTTGACGAACAAAAAAATCAGGTGCTCTTGGTCTTCAATAAACGAGGAAGCTGGAGTCTGCCGGGAGGAGCAGTAGAGGCAGGGGAGACTTTGCGGGAAGCCGCCATCCGTGAAGCGCGGGAAGAGACCGGTTACGAGGTGAACGTGTCCAGAATCGTTGCCGTCAATGAAGCGTATATCGGAGATGAGCACGTCCACTTTATTACGTTTCGCGGCGAAATTCTTCAGCGCCCTGAGACGATTCCTTACGATTCTGAGATTTTGGAAGTCAAATGGGTGGATCTGGCTGAGGCGGATCGTTTGCTGCCTTACCATCCTGATGGTGTCTCCGCCCTGCTCCGTGGAGCAGGAGCTGACTATGTGATTCAAGGGGAACCGCAAGAGTAATCGAGCCAGGAACGATTGATTGTCGAAAAAGGTAAGCTTAACGCAATTGAATTGGCTCATCAGTCCGTGGATTTCGGCTAAGCCGTAAGCGTTTGAGAAAAAAGGGACATCCCCACCAGTGGAGATATCCCTTTCTTTTGTTGGTATGCATGAGCTTGTTGTGTTTCGCTACAGCTTGAACCGTCCGACGAGAGTCTGCAGACGGTCTGCCATCTGAGACAAGGACGTAGCGGAGGAGGCAATCTCCTCGATCGAAGCGAGCTGCTCTTCGGAAGCAGCCGAGGCTTCTTGCGTACGGGAAGCGGCTATTTCCGCCGAGCTGGTGATCGTTTTCATGGCAGACACCAATTGCTCGGCCGCGTCGGCTATTTGCTGCATGGCGCCGGTTACTTCCTGCATGCTTTGATCGACGGTCTGGACGGATTGTTCGATGTGGGCAAAGGAACGCCCCGCCTTGCTGACAGCGGCTAGCCCTTCTTCTACACCTGACGTTGTTTGGGCCATGGACTGCAGAGCTTGACTCGTCTCATCCATGACGGCGGCGATCAAGCGGGAGATTTGGGTGGCTGATTGGGCCGACTGCTCTGCCAGCTTCCGTACTTCATCTGCCACGACAGCAAAACCTCGTCCTTGTTCTCCTGCCCGCGCGGCTTCAATGGCGGCGTTGAGAGCCAGCAGGTTGGTCTGCTCGGCAATTCCGGTGATGACATCGAGAATGCTACCGATCTCCTGGGAGCGATCGCCGAGCCCTTGGATGACGTCTGCCAAATTGCGAACGGCAGAATGAATGTCATTCATCTTCTGCTCCGCATCCTGGATAACCGCTTCCCCGCTGCAAGCCTGCTCCGAAGCTTCTGCAGTAAGCGAAGAGACCCGCTCCGTGTTCTCTGAGACCAGATGAACGCGCTCTGACAAACGGGCAATGGTGGCGGACGCCTGTTCAACGCTTTGCGCCTGCTTGTCTACCCCGGATGCGACATCCTGCATGGTCAGGGAAATTTGCTCCGTCGCACCGCTCGTCTGACCGGCACTTGCCGTCAGTTGCTCCGCCGCCGCGGCTACTTGTTCGGAGCTGCTCGCTACCTCCTGCAAAAGCTCGCGCAGAGTATCCTGCATATGTTGGATCGTCTGTCCGAGCCGGCCGAATTCATCCCGAGTCTGAATGTGTACATTCTCCGTCAGGTCCCCCTGGCTGATTTTTTCGGCGACCTGCATCATCTTGTTCAAAGGAATCGTGATCGATCGGATAATCGCATAGACGAGGATGGCTCCCAGCGCGATCGAGAGGGCCATGACGAGCAGGGTACGGTACCAGATCGGCTGAACTGCTTGCTCGATCTCATGGGTATACATAATTCCTGCGATCTTCCAGCCTGTAAGAGAATTGGTTGCAAACAAGATGTCTGCAGCTTGTCCTTCGATAGTTGTACTGAAGAATCCTGTCGCTTGCTTTTGCAGCGCTGTGACCCAGGAATTGTCCGCTTCCGAACCGCTTTTTTCCGTCGGATGGACGATGTATTTCCCCGTTTGATCGATTAGAGTCGCATAGCCTTCATCTCCGATGCGAATCTCGCAGGTGAGCTTTTTCAAATTGTCGAGATCCAGATCAACGGCCACCACACCTGAGCCGTCCCGCAGACTTTGTGTAATCGTCACAACCATATCGCCCGTAGTAGCAGCGATGTAGGGAGCGGTGATCACCGCTTTTCCTTTTTGGGCCATTGCTTGCTGATACCAAGGTCTTGTGCGCGGATCGTAGCCGTCCGGCAGTTTTTTGCGGGGGGACTGAATCATGGAGCCGCTGTCCGTTCCCACATAGACGCTCACTAATTCAGGATGGAGGCTGTGGTACTGATCCAACCGGCTTCTGACCAGAGGACTGTCGTCTCCCGCAAAATCCTGCTTGTTGATGTGCGCAGAGAAATAATCCACATCACTTATTTTGGGGGAGATGGTATCGTGGATGAGGAGACTGAGCAGCTCCACGTCCTTTTGGGCACCGCGGAGAACCTCCTGCTCCATGTTTTGCTTGGCGCTTTGAAAGGAAAATCCGCCGATAGCCAGGCTTGGTATGATGAGAAGGAGGGCGAAGGATAGAATCAGCTTTGAGCGGACCGAAAATCCTCTGCGGTTTTTCATGGTGTCTGACATGCATGATTTCCCCTTTTGAGAACGAATTTTATATATAACAGATAAAAATCAACTAAATTAAAATAGCATAGCTTGGCAAACTTGGAAATGTATCGTGTCACTTTCTTTCTTTTCAGCTTATTCACTATCGTCAAACATAAAAACCTGCCCGTTTATCCTTCGATTCGGGCAGGTTCGAAAAAGCGGTGGGAGCAAAAGACTTTTTCTCTTACGATGAAGTGATCGTCCCTCCGTTTACGTGGAGGACTTGGCCGCTGACGTAGCTGGAATCGTCGGAAGCAAGATAGACGTAAGCCGGCGCCAGTTCAAACGGCTGGCCGGCCCGCTTCATCGGAGTGTCCAGGCCAAAGGACATGACTTGTTCTGCCGAAAAGCTGGAGGGAATCAGCGGTGTCCAGATCGGACCGGGGGAAACGGCGTTTACCCGGATGCCTTCACTGACCAATGACAACGAGAGGGAGCGGGTAAACGACACGATCGCACCTTTGGTCGAGGAGTAATCGATCAGCTCCTTTTGACCTTCATAGGCAGTGACCGAGGTCGTATTGATGATCGCACTTCCACGCTTCATGCAAGGCAGGGCTGCCTTCGTCATGTAAAAGAAAGAGAAAAGATTGGTGCGGAACGTGTTGTCCAATTGCTCGTCGGAGATGTCGAGAATGCTATTTTGCGGATACTGAACAGCGCAGTTATTGACAAGGATGTCAAGCCGGCCGAATGTTTCGATGGTCTGGCCGATGACATCACGGGAAGTCCCCGGGTGACGCAGGTCTCCTGCGATGGACAGACAACGTCTGCCAAGCTCCTCGACACGCCGTTTTGTTTCGGCCGCATCCTCGTGCTCGTAAAGATAGGCAATGACAACATCCGCACCCTCTTTGGCAAAGGCGATGGCAACGGCCCGTCCGATACCGCTGTCTCCTCCGGTAATGACGGCTACCTTGTCCTGCAGTTTGCCTGATCCGATGTAGCCCGGGTTTTCGGCTATCGGCAAGGGAACCATCAAATACTCCAGACCAGGCTGACGCTCCTGGTGCTGAGGCGGAAATGCAATCGGCTTGGTCTCGCATTCGGTACGGAAGGAGTAATAGGGGTACATGGGAAACATGCGCATTCCTCCATTAGGCGTTTACCTTGACAATGTATTCCTGCCGGTGAGGGGTGTGCAGACGGAAATGTCTTTGGACAGAAGAAACGGTTTGCTTTTTGAAACGTCAATCACATAGAGGAAAGACGGGAGGAGAAAGTCCGATGCGGCAGCAATGTCACATTTGCAATGAATGGCTCGACCATAATCTTCAATGCAGTTGTACCCGGAAAACGGGGAATAGCCACTACAACAAGGACGACAGGCAATCCGGCTGCCCCAAATGCGGGGGTACATCCGCAACGGTCACGGAAATGTCCGCGACGGGAGGGACGCTGTCACGGGTGCTGAATATGCAGTACCAGCGCTTCGATGTGGTGAGCTGCAACGGCTGCGGCTACAGCGAGTTTTACCGCAAGGATGCGTCGCTTCCCCGGGATGTTCTCGACTTGTTTTTCGGCTAGGAACAGCAGGAGAACTCCGGTGGCGAATGGCGGCATTTTTTCAAACCTGTTAGACGAGGGGCGAAATGCGATTGACCTGATTCAAAATTAGCAGAATCGCGAGGAGATAAGGATGACGTTAGGCGGCTTCAAAAGCGGATTTCACGCGCAAAAGGTACCGCGCTCCGAGGCAAAATGGGAGCAGTTTTTAATCTGCAACCACGATTGTCCCGACATTATTCAGCTAGTTTCACATGTATCGGGAGAGGTTGAATTCGAGCTTTGCCTGATAGAAGCGGCACGGATGGGGAAGGTGCTGCTGGAGGCTGCGGGCGTTACTTGCGAAAATGCGAGCAGAACAGAGGAGAAGCACACATGAGGCTCATCCGAATGTCGCTCTGGATCGTTTTGGCAGGGTTTTTGGCAATCGTACTGTACCAATGGGTTTTCGGTTTCCAGAATCACATCGAGCTGACAATCCAAAACAAGAGTGGAGGCGTGGTGGAGGGAGCAGAGCTTCGCTTTTTTGACGGGGTGATCAGCGTTCCCAAGCTGGAGCCGGGGACATCCTTTCAAGCTGTCATCGACATCAGAGACAAGACTGGTGAGAGCAGCATTTCTTTTCACTATGCCGGTGAGAGTCAATTGCCTCCGAGCGGCGACAGCTCTACTCCTGCCGGGGAAGACAAAGGGATTACGCTGGCAGGGTACATAGAAGGCGGACAAAACAAGCTGTACAGGGGAAAGATCAAATTGACTCTCCTCCCCGATCGGCAGTCGGAGGTATCTGTAAAAAAACCGCTTCTGTCCATTCTGTAAAGGACCAAAGCATGCAGGAGGGTTCATGATGTGGATGGAGTGGGATCAACTTTTCAATCCCAAAACGTTCGATATGAAAGAGGAGCACTACATGGTAACGGATGGCGGGGAAAATGGACCGGGACCGCAATCATTTTTGGGACAAAAGAGCGAGACGTGTTGAAAATCATGTATGGATAAGCCCAGCTTGGGGGCAGCTTATATGGGCATAAAAAAACGGAGCCGCACGTTGCGTCTCCGTTTTGGTCGTTTCAAGTAAAAGTGGGAAATTGAAATCATAGCACTCCTGTGTTACAATGAGGAGTGATTGCACCTCGATATCAGAACAACAAAATATTATCCCAATAATATCTTATCACATGGAATCCCTTTTGTCAAACCCATCTTGGCAAAGAAAAAAGGAGCAGGAAAGGGGAACGCGCATGAGCATGTCGGACCAGAGCAGACACGAAGATCAAGGAAGACTGGAAGATCAGGTCAAAGGGCAGGAGGATCGAAAAGAAGCAGAGGACCGACAGGAAGAACAGAAGCGGGTGGAGCAGGTTGTAGGCGTGATCTCCCGGCGCATTGAATCTCTTGAACAGCATGTAAGCGATGTAAAGGAAGATATTGTCCACATCCGCAAGAACTTTTGGGAGGATGTGACCGTCAACTTCGACGATGCTATCGAAGCAGTCGAGACGTATGCCAGCATCAAGCAGCAGGCTGAGGTTCTCTCCGAGCGGGAGCGGCTGCACCGGCATGCGAGCAATCAGTTGAAAACACTGGTTCGTTTGCAAAAATCTCCGTACTTTGGCCGCATTGATTTCCGCGAAGACGGGGAGAAGACTGCGGAAAGGATTTACCTCGGGATCGGCTCGCTTCTCGATGAAAATGAAGTGGAGTTTCTCGTGTACGATTGGCGTGCCCCTGTTTCCAGCCTGTACTACGACTATTCCCCAGGCCCGGCGCAATACGAAACGCCAAGCGGTCTGATCAGCGGCACCATGGAGCTGAAGCGGCAATATATCATCCGCGACGGCGTGCTTTGCTCGATGTTCGACACCGGCGTGACGATTGGCGACGAGCTGTTGCAGGAGGTGCTGGGCAAACAGGGCGACGGTCAGATGAAAAGCATCGTCGCCACCATCCAGAAGGAGCAGAACAAAATTATCCGCAACACAAGCAAACGGCTCCTGATCGTCCAGGGAGCAGCCGGAAGCGGGAAGACGTCTGCAGCGCTGCAGCGCGTCGCATATCTGCTCTACCGCTATCGGGGAACGCTCCGGTCCGAGCAGATCGTCCTGTTTTCCCCGAACCCGATGTTTAACAGCTACATTTCTACCGTTCTGCCCGAGCTGGGCGAGGAAAACATGCAGCAGACCACCTTTCAGGAATACGTGGAACACAGACTCGGCGATTGGTTCACGGTAGAAGATCCGTTCTCCCAGATGGAGTACATCTACACGGCAATGAACGAACCCGGATACAACGCCCGTGCGGAGGGAATCCGCTACAAGGCTGGCGGTGAATGGCTCCGGGTGATCGATGCATACGTCGAATCGCTCCGAAATGTAGGAATGTGCTTCCGGGACGTGAAATTCCGCGGGCGTACGCTGATTTCCGCGGACGCGATCAAAGAGCGATTTTACGAGATGGATTCTTCACTGCGCATCCCTAACCGGATGAGGCTGCTGGCGGAATGGCTCTTAAGTGAGCTGAAACGGCTCGGGAAAAAGGAAATAAACCGTGCCTGGGTGGATGAAGCCATTGAGCTATTGGATCGCGATGATTATCAGCGGGTGTACCAAGAGCTGAGAGGCAAGAAACAGTTTTCGGGAGAGACGTTCAACGATTTTGACCGGGAACGGGAGCTGCTCGCAGTGAAGGTCGTGCAGGAGCATTTTGCCCCGCTTCGCAGGGAAGTCAAGCAGCTGCGCTTCATCGATCTTGCGGCGCTGTACCGGCAGTTGTTTGAAGATCCGCAGCTCGTGCAATCGCTCACAGGCTCTCTGGAGCTTCCCGGGCACTGGCCGGAGATTTGCTCGCAGACTATGGCGTGCCTGGATGGCGGGAATCTGTTCTGGGAAGACGCCACTCCCTTTTTATATTTGAAGGAAAGGGTGGAAGGCTTTCAAACGAATACAGCAGTTCGGCATGTGTTCGTCGATGAAGCCCAGGACTACTCCCCGTTCCAGTTTGCCTTTATGAAACGGCTGTTTCCCCATGCCAAATTGACTGTGCTGGGTGATTTGAATCAGGCGATCTATGCCCATTCGACGAGCGGCCAGGATTTTGCCGGGCTTGCGACACTGTACGGCGAGGAACATACCGAGAAAATCATCCTGACCCGGAGCTATCGCTCTACGAGGCCCATCGTCCAGTTTACCAGTGCCATGCTTCGCGGCGACAATGCGATCGAACCGTTTAACCGCGACGGGAAAAAGCCGACACTGACGAGGGTGTCGGATCAGCAGGATTTGGCAGAAAAAGTCGCAGCCCGGATTGGCGAAATGACGGCAGCAGGTCATCGCACTATTGCCGTCATCTGCAAAACGGCTAAGGAGAGCCGGGAAGCGTATGAAGCGCTGCGCGAAAAGGTACCGGTTCGGCTGATTGACAAAGAAACCGTCTCTTTTGAAGAAGGCTTTCACATCATCCCGGCCTACCTCGCCAAAGGGGTAGAATTTGACGGCGTTATCATTTACAATGCTTCCCGGGCGCAATACGGCCGGGAAAGGGAGAGAAAGCTCTTTTACACGGCTTGCACCCGCGCCATGCACGAGCTGCATCTGTATTGTCTGGGTGAAAAGAGTCCGTTTTTGGCGGACGCTCCGGCAGATGCTTATGTTGAAGTGTAAAGAAGAGAGAGAGAAGGTTTGTTCGCAATCGGATGAGGTGATGAGATGAAGACACTGCCGATCGACTCGATCATGCCCAGCTTGCTGGAGACATTTCGCTCTCATGCCAGCGCGGTGCTGATCGCTTCACCCGGTGCAGGGAAAACCACGCGTGTGCCGCTGGCGTTTCTCGACGAGCCCTGGCTCGCAGGACGCCGGATTTTGATGCTGGAGCCTCGCCGGCTTGCCGCCCGCATGGCTGCCCGGTACATGGCAGCTTCCCGGGGAGAACGAGTGGGGGAGACAGTGGGGTATCGGGTCAGGATGGATAGCCGCGTAGGCCCGAAAACGCGGATCGAAGTCATTACCGAAGGGATACTGACACGCATGCTGCAGTCTGATCCGGCCTTGGAAGACGTGGGGATGGTCATTTTTGACGAGTATCATGAACGAAGTCTTCAGGCCGATCTGGGCCTAGCCCTTTGCCTTCAGTCCCGTGAGTTGCTGCGGGATGACCTGCGGATATTGGTCATGTCCGCAACGCTGGAGGCAGAGCCTGTGTCCGCCTTGCTGGACGGTGCTCCGATCCTGAGGAGCGAGGGGCGTTCTTTTCCTGTGGAAACCCATTATTTGGATACCCGCTGGGAAGGGCCGCTCGAACAAAAAGTGGTTCATACCATCCAGCATGCGCTAAAGCAGGAAGAAGGGGATATCCTGACGTTCCTGCCGGGAGCAGGAGAGATTCGCAGAGTGGAAGCCAGGCTGAAAGAGCTGGAGCTGGGCGGACAGGAGAACGCAGGCAAGCGTATTCGAATAGAACCGTTGTACGGAAATATGCCCTCGGCGGCACAGGATCGGGCGATTGCGCCGTGCCCGCCTGGTGAGCGGAAAATCGTGCTGGCTACGTCGATTGCGGAGACCAGTCTGACGGTGGAAGGTGTCAGGACGGTCATCGACAGCGGACTGATGCGAGTCCCGCGCTTTTCGCCGCGCACCGGACTGACCAAACTCGAGACCGTACGGGTGGCGAGGGCGTCGGCGGATCAGCGTCGGGGACGTGCGGGCAGGCTTGGACCGGGCACCTGTTACCGCTTGTGGACAAAGGAAGAGGAACGGCAATTGGAAGCGGCACGGACGCCGGAAATCAAGGAGGCGGATCTGACGGCGCTTGCGCTGGAATTGGCAGTCTGGGGCGTAGCCGATCCGTCTGAGCTCTCGTGGCTGGATATTCCTCCCGCTGCGGCATTCAGGCAGGCCCGCCAGCTTCTTGCCAGATTGGGGGCACTCGATGAGTCGGGGGCGGTGACCCCGCACGGCAAAAGAATGGCGGAAACGGGATTGCCTCCAAGACTGGCCCATATGATCCTCGTCGCAATCCCGCTTGGTCTGGGCGGGCTGGCTTGCGAGCTGGCCGCTTTGCTCGGCGAGCGGGATGTGCTTCGTGGCTTGCGGGCAGGCGAGGATGTCGATATCCGGACACGGGTTGAAGCGCTGCGTTTTGTTCAGGATGCAGGGTCAGATCAGGTGGAGGAATATGCGGGAATATCTCTCAATCGTTCACTCTGCCGAAGCGTATGGGCCGAAGCGGAGCATTGGAAACATTCGTTTGGCATACAGCAGGAGGCTTCAGACACGGCAGCGTGCGGACTGCTGCTTGCGTATGCCTTTCCGGACCGGATCGCCCAGCGCAGGGAAAATGGCCGTTTTCTGCTGCAAAACGGGAGAGGTGCGGTTTTTACGAAAATACAGTCTCTCGCGAACGCCCCTTATCTGGTGGCAGCCGAATTGGATGACCAGGGAAGTGAAAGCACGATTTACTTGGCAGCGCCGATTGACGCGGAGCAGCTGGAAAAGTATTTTGCTGACCAGATGGAAAGCGAGGCCCTCGTCTATTGGGAGGCAGGCCAGCAAAGCGTGAGGGCGCGAGTCCGCAAGCGCCTGGGAGCCATTGTGATTCAGGAAGCCCCTTTGCTAGAGCCCGACCCGGAAGATATATTGTATGCGCTTCTCTCCGGTATCTCATCGGAAGGATTGGAGCTGTTGCCCTGGACGAAACAAGCCCGGCAGTTGCAGCAGCGTCTGCAATTCATGCACCGGCAGGAACAGGGGCAAAGTCAAGGGCAAGGAAAGTGGCCGGATGTATCGGACGAGGCGCTAAGGGAAACGCTTTCCGACTGGCTTGGCCCCCATTTGCACGGGATGAAAAAAGGTGCGGATCTGCAGCGCCTCTCCCTCGCAGATATCCTGCTTGGAATGATCTCGTGGGAGCAGAGAAGAGAGCTCGACAAAGAAGCGCCTACGCATATCGGCGTGCCCAGCGGCTCACGGATTCCGGTTGATTACAGCGACCCGGATGCGCCGGTCCTCTCTGTCCGGCTGCAGGAAATGTTCGGGTTGATGCAAACCCCTCGCATCTGTTACGGGCGTGTTCCGCTGACGCTGCACCTCCTGTCTCCGGCACATCGGCCGGTCCAGGTGACCAGAGACTTGGCAAGCTTTTGGCAGAATGCCTATTTTGATGTGAAAAAAGATTTAAAAGGGCGCTACCCCAAGCATTACTGGCCGGACGATCCCCTGGAAGCGATGCCGACGAGCAAGGTGCGGCCAAAACCGTCCGCGAAATGAACATTTGCCAGAGGCTGTTCTCCAAGCGTCAACAATTGCTTGGGGAACAGCCTCTTTTATGCGCTGTCTTTCACCCCCTGAAAGGGTATCCAGCAGCCGCCTGAGCGTTATGTAGTCCCGTCCGGCATCGCCAAGACGTTAAAGTACCGATTGAATCTTGGAATGCAGTCGGACAGTCCAACTCACCCGCAAGTGTCCCACCGAACCGCCTGCGTTTTTCTCCTTGTTCATCTTCTCCCCTAAAGCTCGAACCAAGGGTCATTTCAAATAAATCTTTCAGCCAATTTTTGGACATGCTATGTTCATGAGATGAGCACTATCAAGATGAGGTGTTTGACAGGAATGGCAAAAAATATTTCCTTCCATGCGACCTGGAGCGAGGCGTACCGGATGGCCCAATCGCTGCGAAACAGCAAGCTGCGGTATTCGGTCAGACAGACTCCCGGAAAAAGCAATCTGGCTTTCTTCTTTCCCGAGGTGAGTATCAGCCAGTACGTCTACCTCTGCATTTTATTTGGCACTCACCGGTAAGCAAACAAGCATTCAAAAGAGAGGGCTGTCCAGCGTTAACAAGGACTTTATGACGCATGGCACCCTCTATTTTCATCGTACAGACATTAAGCGGAGCATGGCAAAAGCCAGATGCGATGGAAGCTCCCTGCCTGGCAGAAATGCCGGCGACTCACGGAGAGAATGCCGAGAGCCTTTCTTAGCTTAAAAAATATGGTGAATGGCGAATTTTGTTTGCAGCACCGCTATAAAAATAGCATCTCAAGCAGGTAATGGATTACAAATGATTAAGAAAATCAGAGGAAGCGGATTTGGTTCAGCATGCGTGAATACTGTGATTCTGCAAGGTGAATGGCTCCTTTGTTTGCTGAACTTTTTTCCTAACACTTCGCACATTTGCCATTTTCTATCGTAAATTCAAAAGACGACACTTTTCGATATTCAAATTACATAGTACAATCTGTATAAGCGAACTTGGGGAGTTCGTAACTTTGCAGCAGCGGCTCGAAACTGTGCAGGAGAGCCGCTCTATTTTTTTACGCTTTCACTGGATGATCTAGGTGATATTTCCTATAAATTCGCATAGCATAATCAGGAATAAAGAACTATAATGAAGCTATGTTATTCACGTGAATAATTCAGTACTACCCTCAATTGCCTGGCGAAAGCCAGGATTTTTTCGTTTATACAAGGTTGAGATAAAAAAATCTCCCACTGTCTCGGATGCTACTCCGGTAACGGGGAGGCTGTGTCGATTGGAGGCAGCGCGGGAAAAAAGCGTCCGGCGATCAATGCCTCAATCAATTCGTCGGTAGAGAGAGAAATCGTCAGGCCGGGGTCAGGAATATCTACGCGGAACAAGCCTGTCTCATGTATAAAATGGAGCGAGCCAGTCGGCGAAATCGAATAGAGCAAAAGATTCTGGCTGGATTTTCTGGATATTTTGACAAATTCTCTCAAAATTGAATAGAGTTCGCCCCAGACCGGCAGGTAGGGCTTCTTTTTATGCCGGAGCAATATTTCGACAAGCTGCTGCTGCAAGCAAACGAGCAATTCTTGTTGTGGGCTGGCTATTTTCAGGGACATGTAGAGGGCAAACTCCTTTTTTTGAAACTATGGATTAGTGTAAAAGATTGATTGTCAAGTTGCAAGCGTGGAAGAGCAGTCGGCCTGCGAGCGCTTCGATTCCGTGCATGCCTCGCGCTTCTTCGGCTTAGTGCATACTTCTGGCAGCAATGAGTGATGGCATTCAATTGACGGTTTTTTCAGATTCGATTAGGATTAGGAGCGAGTAGAAATCGAGGTGAAAGCATGCACACAAAGAAAAAGATGCTGCTGGTGACGGGAGAGGGAACAGACCATATTCCGGCGCTGCGGCTCGCTTTAGGTTCACCTGACATAGAGCTGACGGGCATCGTCTTTGGCGGGCCCAGTCAAACAGAGGCGATGAATCAGACAAGACAAGTGCTGGAGTCGGCAGGACAGAGCGGCCTGTTGCTGGCGCAAGCGGACCAAGGGGCGGAACTGATTGTCCGGCAGGCAGACCTGCATAGAGGAGAGCTGATCCTGGTCACACTCGGTCCCCTGACAGAATTGGCCAAGGCCCTCCATATGGACAAGGAACTGGCGAAAAAGTTTGCGGCCGTTATTGTAAAGGGAGGCGCAATCCGCGTACCGGGAAATGTCACCCCGATTGCCGAAGCGAACATGCATGCCGATCCGGAGGCAGCCGCGCTCGTCCTGGCTTCCAAGCTGCCGCTCCTCCTCGTTCCGCTCGATGCGACCTATGCGCTACATATGCGGATGGATGGGGGAAACAGTCTGGATGCATGTGCGGCAATGATGGCAGCGATCCATCCGGAAATAGCAGAGAGGCAGACACTGAAGATCTCCGTCGACTGCCAGAGCACGCTTTCCCGCGGCGCCCTGATAGCAGATCTCCGGGCGATTCCGCGTGTCGGGATTGACACGGAGGTGTGCCTCGATATTCAGACGGAGCCAGTCGTCAAACGTGCTATGGAAGTCATGGGGACGGGGGACAAGCAATGAAAAAAATAATACTTGATGTAGATACAGGAATCGACGACGCTCTCGCCATTTCCTACGCCGTTCATTCACCGGCGCTGGAGGTTTTGGGAATCACCACGACCTTTGGAAACATTACGGTGGAGGAAGCGACGCGAAATACCGTGCAAATCCTGGAGCTTTTGGGATACAGCCAGATACCGGTCTATGCGGGAGCCAAGCGGCCGCTGTTCCGCGAGCTGAAGGAAAAAGCCAAGCTGTTTCACGGAGAAAACGGCTTGGGTAACATCGAGCTTCCGCCGCCGCAAACGCCTGTACAGAAGCAAGAGGCATCGGCATTCATGATCGAACAGGCGAGGAGACACCCTGGCAAGCTGACGATCGTTACCGTGGGCAGCATGACAAACCTCGCCAAGGCGATCAGGGACGAGCCGGAAATGACTGCGCTGGTGGAGCGGGTCGTCGTGATGGGCGGAGCCGTGACAGTGCCGGGTAATCGGACGCCGGTGGCGGAGGCAAATATTTGTGCGGACCCGGAGGCGGCAGAGCTGGTCTTTCAGTCCGGCATTCCGGTGACGATGGTCGGCCTCGATGTGACGATGCAGACGCTTTTGACCAGGGAGCATCTGGCCTTGTGGCGCGAAAAGGGGACGGATGTTTCCCGCTTGTTTGCCGACATGTGCGAATTTTACATGAATGCCTACGCGCAGGTAGGGAATGTCCGGGGATGCGGGCTTCACGACCCGCTGGCTGTCGGGGTCGTCATTGATCCGACCTTTGTGACTGCCGTTCCGATGCATGTCTCAGTGGATACATCCGGCGGACTGTCGGATGCGCGAACCATTGGCGACAGGCGGAAGCATCCGGCTGCCGCCGCCAATGTCGACGTTTGCCTGGAAGTTGACCATGAGCGGTTCGTCGAACACTTTTTGCAAAATGTTTTCTGATAGAAGATAAGTACACTGCGTGTGAATGCACATGGAAAGGTGAGGCCGATGCTGAAAGAGTTTAAAGAGTTTGCTTTAAAGGGGAACGTCGTTGATCTGGCAGTCGGGGTTGTGATCGGAGCTGCTTTTGGCAAGATCGTAACATCCTTGGTTAACGACATCATCATGCCGGCAGTAGGTTTGCTGCTTGGCAAAGTGGATTTTTCCAACTTGTTCATCAGTTTGGACAGCAGAGACTTTGCGACTCTGAAAGAAGCCAAAGATGCGGGGGTTGCCACGATCAATTACGGCTTGTTTCTCAATACCGTCATCGACTTTCTGATTATCGCGTTCTCCATCTTTATTGTCGTGAAGCAGGTGAATCGTTTCCGCAAAAAGAACGAACCGGAAAAACCGCCTGTGACTACGAAAGAATGCCCGTTCTGCATCTCTTCCATTCCGATCAAGGCGACCCGGTGCCCGCAGTGCACATCGCCTTTGACCGAAATCGAGGCAAAAGCGGCGCAAGGATAACGGTAGAAAAACGATGAGAAAGCAAGACGGGCCAATAGCGCTATCGTCATTGCCGAGCTGGTCTCTCTTTTATCGAGAGGCCGGCTTTCTTTTTTTCAGGCGTGCACGTCTGGCCAAATACTGAGAGCGCAAACGCTTGATCAAACGGTAATACGTCTTGTCAGGCAGCTTCGCAAACAGGCCGCGAGAAGGAAAATCGAAATTCACTTCGATAATGGAGAGCCCGCCTTTTTTGTCTACTGCCCAATCAATCCCTATTTGAGACGAATGCTTGTATTTGTTAAAGTGGGAGCATACATGGTGACTCAATCGGATAAGCTCGCGTGTGACAGTGTTCACCTGCTCGCTTTTTACCGCCTGGGATTGTCGCAGTGCTTTGGGCACCGTGGTGACATAGCCGCCGCCCCGGGCGACATTGGTAATGACACTGTCAGGGCCGGCGACCTTTGCCAGCATGCCGGCGTATTGCCACTTCCCTGCCCCATTGCGCAGCATCATTACCCGGATGTCAAACGGCCGTCCATTTACCTCGGCCAGCGGAATCCCCTTTTGAATAATGTGCTTTCTATTGCCCACGCTCTGATTGACGATTGGTTTCAGTTCCCCCAGTGTCGAGGCGGTGACGGTCTGTCCGCGCTCCTTGACCCATGCATATCCGCTGTCGGTTTTCCATACCTTCATAATGCCTTTTCCCATATGTGTTGAACTCGGTTTGATGTAGACCGTATCGTACTTCTGAAGAAAGGAATCAAGCAGCGCCGGTTGGTACAAAGCCGTAGCAGGCAGATAGCCTCGAATGACCGGATGCCTGTCAAAAAATTTGTGCAGGCTCCACTTTGAAGAAGGAATCAAGCGTATGCCCTCCATTCATAGACAGTTCTCTTGATAGGATATACAGCAAGACCGGAAACTCCACTCTTTTTCTTGAAATATTATTTACTCTATTTCAATTGACCGTGGTAATTTTATTTCATATAATGAAAGCGATAACAGGATTGACTATTCCAAACATTCGTTAGAGAGGCAATTTCGTAAAGATAAGCAGGGTGAGAGTAGGTGAGATCATGAATCAAACTCCCAGGCTGCAAGACTATCGGAGCAGGAAGAAGCATGCGTTGATCGGATTGATGTCAGGGACTTCGCTGGATGGAGTCGATGCGGCGCTCGTGGAGATTCTGACGGACGACCGGGAAGAAATCGAGAGTGTGCGTCTGCAGAAATTTCATTATTTGCCGTATTCCGACGAGCTTCGCGAATGGGTAAAGAGCTTGTGCAGCGTTGATACAGCCCGTCTGGACAAATTGACGGCGGTACACTACGGACTTGCGGAATGGTACGCCCATGCTGTTCGCGAGCTTCTGAAAAAGGCGGATCTTTCCCCGGAGGCGATTGATGCAGTCTGCGTCCATGGGCAAACCGTCTGGCATATCGACAGGCCTGTGCCCTTTCCCGGGCCGGAGGGGATGACAAATGTCCGCGCTTCCCTGCAGATCGGCGAGCTGTCGACCTTGGCAGAGCGTACCGGAATCCCTGTAGTGGGGAATTTTCGGGCGAGGGATCTGGCAGCCGGAGGGGTGGGCGCTCCGCTCGTCCCCTATGCCGATTATGTGCTCTTCCGCCATTCGGAAAAAGGCCGCTTGCTGCAAAATATCGGGGGGATTGCCAATGTGACGGTACTTCCTGCCGGAGCGGCTATTCAGGAAGTGACAGCTTTTGATACCGGTCCGGGGAACATGGTGATCGACGAGATCATCCAGCTCCTGACGGACGGAAAACTTCGCTATGACGAGAGCGGAGCGATGGCGGCAGGCGGAACAGTGTCTTCCGAGCTGCTCTCGGGCTTGTTGTCTGACCCCTATTACCGGCTCGCACCGCCCAAAAGCACCGGGCGGGAAGTGTACGGCAAAGCATTTGCTGCCCGGTTGTGCAGTGATGCAAGGGCGCTCGGCCTCTCCGCAGAGGATATCGCAGCTACCGCAACGGCGCTGACGGCAGCTTCTATCGCGGATGCGTACCGCCATTTTGTGTTTCCCCATGCCCGGGTTCACGAGGTGATCGTGTCTGGAGGAGGAGCGCATAACAAGACGCTGCTTCGCATGCTCCGGGACGAACTGCCCGATGGTATCGCGCTGACGACAGCGCAGGCGTACGGGGTGCCGGACGATGCCAAGGAAGCAATCGCCTTCGCTGTATTGGGACATGAAACCTTGATGGGCCGCCCGAGCAATGTACCGTCGGTAACCGGCGCGAAACGGGCAGTCCCATTAGGCAATATCTGTTTGTATTAACCGAAACTCAGGGGGTAAAAAACGTGAAAAAGAGAGTGTTGGCAAGTTTTTTCCTGTCGCTGTCCCTTATGCTTTCAGCCTGTTCGGGAGGCGGGAGCGCACCTGCAGGCGATTCCAAGCCGAGGTCCGAGGGAGCATCCCAAACTGAAGGAAAATCGGAATTGATCGTCGCGGTCGATCAGGAGCCGGTCGGGTACGATCCGCACAAGGTGCCTGCGGCCTCCAGTGCACGCGTTTACTCATTGGTTTATGACAGCCTGACCAAGCTGGACGCCAATCTCGATCTCGTCCCGGGGCTGGCGGAATCATGGGAAACGGCTCCCGACGGAAAGAGCATTACCTTCCATCTGAGAAAGGGTGTCAAGTTCCACAACGGACAAGAGATGACCGCGGAGGACGTAAAGTACACCTTTGAGCGCATTTTGAATCC
Organism: Brevibacillus borstelensis; assembly: GCF_003710865.1. Lineage (GTDB taxonomy): Bacteria > Bacillota > Bacilli > Brevibacillales > Brevibacillaceae > Brevibacillus > Brevibacillus borstelensis. The sequence continues at coordinate 61,015 of NZ_RHHO01000017.1, forward strand.
GGACACCGGTTCGATCGCCAAATCGTACTTCGCCAGTGTCGATACGATCGAGGTGCCGGACCCTGCAACAGTCGTCTTCAAGCTGAAAACCCCTGATGCGGCTTTCCTGACCAATGCGTCCGCGTCCTCGGCTTCCATCGTTCCGAAGGGATCGACTGATCTGACGAAGGAAGCCAATGGCACCGGACCGTTCATCCTGGAAAAAAGCGAGCCTGGACAGTATGTCCTGCTGAAGAAAAACCCGGACTACTTTAACAAGGAATTGCCAAAGGTAGACGCGATCAAGTTTCAGATCATGAAGGATGAGGCAGAGCGCATGGCTGCCATTCGCGCCGGCAAAATCGACATCAGCGCTGTATCGGCGGATTCGGCGAAGCTTCTCGAGGGCAAGCCGGGCATCCAGATCAAGAGCTACCAGTCTCTGGAGTACAGCTATCTCGGTATCAACGTGAAGAAAAAGCCTTTTGACGATCCGCGTGTCCGTCAGGCCATCAGTTATGCCGTAGACCGCAATCAAATCGTGCAAACCGTATGGAAGGGCGAGGCATCCGTGACCGGGCCGATCGCACCGGCACTGACCAGCTGGGCGCTTGATCCGTCCAGCTATCCAAGCTACACGCCGAATGTGGAAAAGGCAAAGCGGCTGCTTGCAGAAGCGGGGTATCCAAACGGCTTTGACACGGTCATTGAAACAGCTTCTACTTACCCGGACATGGTTGAGTCGGCGCAAATCATTCAGCAGCACTTAAAAGCGATTGGCATCAACGCGAAAATCAACCAACTGGAGTGGGGCAACTACATCGACACCTGGAAATCCAAAGATATGAACATGATGGTCGGCCGCAATACATCCGGCGTGGACTCCGACCGTTCGATGCGCTACTTCTTCTCGACTACAGGATCGGCGAACGTCTGGAATTACTCCAACCCGAAATACGATGAGCTCGTTCAAAAGGCGCTGGAGACGGTCGATGTGCAAGAACGCAAGAAATTGTATGACGAAGCGCAAAAGCTGCTGGTAGAAGACGCACCAAACCTGTTCCTGGCTTCTCCGAAAAACTTTTACGCGGTCCGCGACAACGTCGATTTTTCGCCGACGGCAGCGGGCGAATCCACCGCGTTGGTGAGAGCATCGGTGAAGAAGTAAGTGAGATAGGGAGGGAGTCGGGGAGACGATCTCCCCGATTTCTTCTTTTGTGGAGGGGTATCTATGGGAAGTTACCTGATCAAACGAATCATTAGCTTGATTCCCATCCTTGTCGGCATTTCGATCCTCGTTTTTACGATCCTCCATCTCGTTCCGGGCGATCCGGCGTCGATCATGCTCGGGACGGAAGCGACCCCGGAGGCAGTCGCCGTCCTGCGAGCGGAGATGGGGCTGGATAAACCGCTCATAAGCCAGTACCTGCACTGGGCCGGCGGACTTTTGCAAGGGGATTTCGGTGTTTCAGTGCACACCGGCGAAGAAATTTTGCCGCAGATTCTCAAGCGGTTCTTGATTACGCTGCAATTGACGATTATGGCGGTTGTGATCGGCTGGACCCTGGCCATTCCGTTCGGCATCCTGTCGGCGATTCGCTCTCACTCCAAAACGGACAAGGTGATTCGCATTTTGACCTTGCTCGGGATTTCGGTTCCCAACTTTGCCATCGGTACGCTTTTGCTGCTCGGCCTGTCGCTGTATTTCAACTGGTTTCCGCCGATCGATGTGGTCCACTTTTGGGATGATCCGGCAGAGGCATTCAAAGTGTTTATCCTCCCGGCGGTTACGATGGGAATCGTCGTCGCTGCCGGCGTGATGCGGATGACCCGTTCCGCCTTTATGGAAACGATGGACAAAGATTTCATCCGCACCGCTCGTGCCAAAGGAAACAGTCAATGGACCGTGGTAATGGGGCATGCGCTGCGAAATTCCTCCATCCCTATCGTTACGATTGCCGGTATGCAGATCGGCTACCTATTGGGCGGGTCGGTCATTGTCGAACAACTGTTTTCCATACCGGGACTGGGGCAGTATGTCCTGGATGGCATTTACCAGCGGGATTATCCTGTCGTACAGGGAGGCGTCCTGTTCGTCGCTTTGGTGTTCGTCTTGGTTAATCTGATCATCGACCTGATTTACACCTGGATTGATCCGCGAATCAAGTATTGACAAGGGGAATGCGACATGCGCACATTTCGAAGACGCTTTTTTGAGAACAAAACAGCAGTCGTCTGTCTGATCGTCCTGCTGCTGCTCGCTCTGGCCGCTGCCTTCGCTCCCGTATTGTCTCCATACGATCCGACGCAGATGTTTCAGGATCATCGCATGGAGGGCAGCTCCGGCGAATTTATTCTCGGCACGGATCAATTCGGCAGAGACATTATGAGCCGGATCATCTACGGAGCCAGAGTCTCGCTGATGGTGGGAATTTCCTCGGTGCTGGTCAGCGTCGCTTTTGGCACGCTGTTTGGATTGATCGCCGGTTACTTTGGCCGCTGGATTGACGGATTGGTGATGCGTGTAATGGACGTGCTGTTTGCTTTTCCGGAAATTTTGCTTGCTTTGGCGATCGTGGCCGCGCTTGGGCCAGGGGCCTTCAATACCATTTTGGCGATCGGAATTGTCAATATTCCGATCTTTACGCGAACGGTCCGGGGAGCAGTCCTATCGATCAAAAATCAGGAGTACGTGGAAAGCGCAAGGGCTATCGGCGCCAGTACGCCGCGCATTTTGTTTCTGGAAATTTTCCCGAATGTAACGGCACCGCTGCTGGTCCAGGCATCCCTCGCTATCTCGGGTGCGATTTTGACAGAATCGGCGCTCAGCTTTCTCGGTCTCGGCATTCAGCCGCCAGACCCTTCGTGGGGCGGAATGATCTCGGAAGCGCGCCGCTATATGGAGCTGGCGCCGGGAATGATCATCTGGCCGTGCGTGGCAATGACGATCACCATCCTTTCCTGCAATATGTTTGGGGACGCTGTGCGCGATATTCTCGACCCGCGCCACCGCGGCAAGTAACGGAGGGACGAAGATGAGTCACGATCAGCTCGAATCTGCCTTGCGAGAGCGTTTGAAACAAAATCTGGAATCGGGCATCAGCCAAGGGATTTTCCCGGGGGGAATAGCCACTCTTGCCAGAGACGGTCTTCCTGCCATAACCGTAGCGGTCGGGAAGACAGAGGGTGCACAGGACGAGCAGGAGCAGGCATTCGGCTCGGTAGAAGAGCCGAACATGACAAGCCCTGCTAGCTCTGCAAGCCCCGCAGATTCATCCAAGCACGGAGACGCGAAAAAAGACGGCATCGAGGTCGATGCCAACACCATGTATGACATGGCTTCGCTGACGAAGGTGATGGTTGCGCTGCCGCTCGTTCTTCTCAGCGTACAGGAAGGCAGGCTGTCGCTGACAGATTCCGTCACCCGCCATCTCCCGGAGCTGGAAGAGGGGACGGATGCAACAGCGAAGCGCAAGATCACGCTGCTGCATCTATTGACCCATACTTCCGGCCTCCCCGCTTGGCGCCCCTTTTTCCTCTATGCCCGCGGCGTCAAGGAGTACCTGCGGCTGATCGCGGCTGAGGCGATGACGGGGACGCCCGGCAAACAGGTCGTCTACAGCGATCTTGGCTTCATGCTGCTTGGCTTTATCCTGGAGCGGGCATGGGATGAGCCGCTAGATCAATTGGCCCAGCGGCTTATCTTTCAACCGAGCGGGATGACCCGTACCTGCTATCTGCCCTTGCAGCATGACGGCCTGGATGTGAGCGCAATCGCACCGACGGAGAACGGCAATGCATATGAGCAGGACATGGCAAGGCAGCAGTTGATCCAGGAGGAAGCGCTCGGACTGCCGTCCGCCCGTGAGCTGTCGGAGCGTCTGGCTTGCTTTGACTGGCGGAGAGGAATCATCCGGGGATCGGTGCATGACTGCAACGCATATCACGGCCTCGACGGCGTCAGCGGCCACGCCGGGCTGTTTTCCACCAGCGCGGATACGGAACGGTACATGCGCATCTGGACTTCAAACGAGTCGCCCGTGCGGATCGATCCCGTCCTGCGAGCCACGGCAGTCCGCTCCCATACGGGTGAGCTTGCACCGATGAGAGCGCTGGGGTGGGAAGCATCCGCGACGGGGGGCACGCTGGAGCAGATGGCTGCAGGCTGCACAGGCGGCGATGTCCTCTCCAGCCAAGCCTTTGGCCACACGGGATTTACCGGAACATCGATCTGGCGTGATCCGGCCAGAGGCGCGACGCTGATCATCCTGACAAACCGGGTCCATCCGACTGTCAGCAGCCTGATCGGTCCGTGGAGGCGCTCTGTCTGCAATCAGCTGTTTTCCCTAATCGGGACGGCAGGCTCATCCTGAGCAAAAGGAGGAAGAACAATGGCTGCCATGCTACACATCGATCAATTACGTACATCCTTTGCCCAATCGGGTAAGAGCCTGACGATCATCGACGGTGTCAGTCTGACTGTCCAAGCCGGAGAAACCGTGGGAATCGTCGGGGAATCCGGCTGCGGAAAAAGCGTCACCAGTCTGTCGATCATGCGCCTTTTGGGCAAAAATGCAGAAATGACCGGAAGCATACGCTTTGAAGGGAAGGAGCTTTTGACGCTGTCAGAAAAGGAAATGCAAAAGATCCGCGGCAACGAGATCGCGATGATCTTCCAGGAGCCGATGACGTCGCTCAATCCGCTCCAGACGATCGGAAAACAGATCGGCGAGCCGCTCCGGCGCCATCTCGGACTCTCCAAGCAAGCAGCAAAGGAGAGAGCGGTCCAGTTGCTCAGGGAAGTCGGGATTCCCCGCGCGGAAGAGATCGTCGGCGAGTACCCGCACCAGTTGTCCGGAGGGATGCGGCAGCGGGTGATGATTGCGATGGCGATGGCTTGCTCGCCCAAGCTGTTGATCGCCGATGAACCGACGACAGCGCTCGATGTAACCATCCAGGCGCAAATCCTTGAGCTGATGAAAAAGGTGAGGGCGGAAAACCATACTTCGATTGTGTTGATTACCCACGACCTGGGCGTCGTAGCCGAGATGTGCCATCGGGTCATCGTCATGTACGCCGGACAAATCGTGGAGGAAGCGGAAGTTACGAAGCTGTTCGAGGAGCCGAAGCACCCCTATACAAAAGGGCTGTTGAATTCCATGCCGAGCGTCAGTGTGGATGCGGAGCGGCTGGAGGCGATTCCGGGCTCGGTGCCGCTGCTGCACGAGATGCCGGCGGGCTGCCGTTTCGCTCCGCGCTGTTCCCACGTGATGGACATTTGCCGGGAACAAAACCCGCAGCTTCTTCCTGTCGAGGGCGGTCAAAAGTGCCGATGCTGGCTGTATCAGGAGGGGGATGAGCGATGACGAAGCCGCTCTTGGAAATCAAATCGCTGACGAAGCATTTTGTCAGCAAAAAAGGCTTTTTCGGACAAGAAAAAGTGGTCCGCGCGGTCGACGGCGTTGACTTGACGATCTATCCCGGCGAGACGGTCAGTATTGTCGGAGAGTCGGGATGCGGCAAATCAACGACCGGACGATGCATACTCCGGCTGATCGAACCGACCGCGGGGGAGGTTTTTTTCGAGGGACGGGATATTTGCAAGCTGAGCCCGGCTGACCTCAGAGGGGTGCGCCGCGATATGCAGCTGGTGTTCCAGGACCCGTTTGCCTCGCTCAACCCGCGCAAGACAGTCGGGCGGATTTTGGAAGACCCGCTGATCGTCCACGGAATCGGAACGGCCCAGGAGCGGCAAAAACGGGTAGAAGAAATCATCGAGATCGTCGGCTTGTCCAAGCAGCATCTCAGCCGCTTCCCGCATGAATTTTCCGGCGGGCAAAGGCAGCGGATCGGGATTGCCCGGGCTTTGATCCTGCGGCCAAAACTGATTGTCGCCGACGAGCCGGTATCCGCTCTCGACGTGTCCATTCAGGCGCAAATCCTCAATCTGATGCAGGATTTGCAAAAGGAATTTCAGTTGACCTATTTGTTTATTTCCCACGATTTGAGCGTTGTTCGGCATATATCGGACCGTGTGGCGGTCATGTATTTGGGCAGAGTGGTGGAAGTGGCTGACAAGGAGTCCTTGTACCGGAATCCTACTCACCCGTATACCCAGGCACTGCTGTCCGCTGTGCCGGTTCCCGATCCGAAAAGGGAGCTGCAGCGCATCATCCTGGAGGGAGACTTGCCCAGTCCGTCCAATCCGCCAGCCGGATGCACGTTTCACCCGCGCTGCCGATCCTGCATGGATGTGTGCAGAAGCGAAATCCCGCTGCTCAGACAAAAGGAAGAAGGGCATTGGGTCTCATGCCATCTGGAGTAAAAGACGCAAATAGGAGAGCAGGGGAGGAGCGAACGGGATGCTGGAGAACTTGAAAGAACTTGTGACAGAAGGAAAAAACGAAAGGACGAGGGACCTGGATCAACTGCCTGTGCGCGAAATTTTGCAGGTGATGAACGACGAGGACAAAAAGGTGCCCTACGCGGTTGAGGACGTCCTCGATCAAGTGGCGGACGCAGTTGAGATCATCGTCGATTCGCTGCAAAACGGGGGACGCCTGTTTTACTTTGGCGCCGGGACGAGCGGCCGTCTGGGCATCCTGGACGCGTCGGAGTGTCCGCCCACATTCGGTACGGACCCCGAGCTGATCCAGGGGGTTATCGCCGGAGGACCTTCGGCGATGATCAGGGCGGTAGAAGGAGCGGAAGACTCCGAGGAGCTCGGCGAGGAAGACATTCACAAATACAACGTGACAGGAAAAGATGTTGTTGTGGGCATAGCCGCCAGCGGCCGTACGCCTTATGTGATCGGAGCGCTCCGGGCAGCACAGACGATCGGAGCGAGGACGATTTCGCTGTCCTGCAATGAGACAGCGCTGATCGATGGCGGAGTCGATGTCTCCATCAATGTTGTTGTCGGGCCGGAGGTCGTAACCGGGTCTACCCGGCTCAAGGCAGGCTCAGCGCAAAAGCTGGTACTGAACATGCTGACGACAGCAACGATGATTCGGCTCGGGAAAGTATACGGCAACCTGATGGTCAACGTCCAGGCGACCAATCAAAAGCTGCGGGAGAGGGTCAAGCGAATCGTGATGGAGGTCACGGGTGTCACATACGAGGAAGCCGGACGGCTGGCCGAGTTGGCCAACGGAGACGCGAAAGCCGCCATTTTGATGAAGCTGACCGGATCGAACAGGGAAGAGGCGCTGCAGCTACTCGAACAGACCAATGGGAGAATTCGCGACGCCATCCGCCTGTACGGATAAGAGATGTAGTAGTCACCGTTGCCGAAAAATGTAACAGGAATGTGCTGTATACAATTGTTTTCGATAGATAGGAACCAAACCGGAGGGGAGACCGCTCCGGTTTTTTGCGTTTTCCAGGAAGAAGTTAGTTCAAAAATATTCAGTAGAGTTTAATCATAATGAAATTATAGAAAATAAATAAGAATACAAAAAACGCGGATTTTGTCAAAGTTATGCTATGATAACCTAGCGAAAAATATATAGATCAACCATGTAATTTTCAGTACCATCCAAAAGATACCAGAAAACAGTGTCGAAAGTGCAAAAAGGAATTTCTTTACATTGAGAAAAAAAACCCGTGTCTGCTACTATAATATTGTTACTTCGACAAATTTCGACAATTCCTTGTCGATTTTGTACTGATATATACACAATTACGAAAGGACAGCGAGGTGTCAGGATGAAACGATTCGGGTTAGCCATTCAAATTGTAATCGGTCTATTCCTTGGTATTCTGGTAGGTGCTATCTTTTACGGCAATCCTGCGGTGGCGAGCTACCTGCAGCCGATTGGCGACATCTTTATCCGGCTGATTAAAATGATCGTCGTTCCGATCGTCATCTCCACGTTGATCGTCGGGGTTGCTGGTGTGGGAGACATCAAAAAGCTGGGGAAGATCGGCGGAAAAACGATATTGTATTTTGAAATCGTTACCACGATTGCGATTATTGTCGGTCTTGTTGCAGCGAACCTGTTCCATCCCGGTGTCGGGGTTGACATGACGAATCTTGCCAAAACCGATATCCACCAATATGTGGAGACGGCTGAATCGACGCAAAGCCACAGCTTTGTTGATACCTTCGTCAATATCGTGCCGAAAAACGTATTCGAATCGATTGTCAAAGGCGATATGCTGGCGATTATCTTCTTCTCCGTCCTGTTTGGACTCGGGGTTGCCGCTGCCGGAGAAAAGGGTCAACCTGTTCTTCGATTCTTCCAGGGTGTGGCGGACGCCATGTTCTGGGTCGTCAACACAATCATGAAGTTCGCGCCGTTCGGTGTTTTCGCATTGATTGGCGTAACCGTTTCCAAATTCGGTCTGTCGTCCCTTGTTCCGCTCGGGAAGCTGGTCATTTTGGTACACCTGACGATGCTGTTCTTCATTGTGGTCGTTCTCGGTGTCATTGCACGCATGAGCGGGATTTCGATCTTTTCCATTATCAAGATCTTGAAGGACGAGCTTCTTCTGGCCTATTCTACGGCCAGTTCGGAGTCGGTGCTTCCGAAGATCATGGAAAAGATGGAGCGCCTTGGCTGTCCGAAAGCCATCACGTCGTTTGTCATTCCGACGGGCTACTCGTTCAACCTGGACGGCTCCACGCTCTATCAGGCGCTGGCGGCTTTGTTTATCGCGCAGATGTATGGCATTCACATGCCGATCAGTGCGCAAATTACACTGATGCTGGTATTGATGGTCACCTCGAAGGGGATTGCGGGCGTGCCTGGAGTATCCTTCGTCGTGCTGCTTGCGACCCTTGGCTCTGTCGGCATTCCGCTTGAAGGTCTTGCCTTCATCGCGGGAATTGACCGTCTGCTGGACATGGCTCGCACAGTGGTCAACGTTGTCGGCAACTCTCTTGCCGCTGTCGTTATCTCCCGCTGGGAAGGGCAGTTTGACCAGGCAAAAGCAAAAGAATACATCCGTGAAGCCACATCCAAGGTGGCGTAAAACGGTCAAAGGGCCCCTCGCCGGAATCATCAGGCGAAAGGGCCCTTTTTTGTTGTATCATGAAGTGAGGACTACGCAGAAATTGACCGGAGAGAAGAGCAATTTTCGCGAAGCGCTCCAAAGGCCGCTAACGGTACGATAAAGACATTTGCCGGAGCACATCGGCAGGGAAGGCGGTCAAAGCGCATGACTGCGCAAACGAAGCTGTATTTTTTGTGTATGCGAAAAAAGCGAGAAATCCGAGTGCAGCAAACATGCAATAGGGAGGTTTGGAAATAACTGGCACATTGGAAGTCCCGCCTGCCTTGTGCCAGAGAACAAAAAGTCGGAAAAGAGGGATTTTTTTATGAAGGAACGCTACTCAGTTGGAATCATTGGTTCCGGAGTGATGGGGGAGCGTCTTATGCACGCAATGAATACCCATGAACGCTTCACGGTGGCGGCAGTTTGTGATGCCGCTTCGCAGCGTGCCCGAGAAGTGGCAGACCGCTTCGGCATCGCAGCTTGGCATACAGACCATCGGCTATTGCTCCGTGAAGCGGAGCTCGATCTTGTTTACATAGCAGTTCCACCTAAATTTCACCATCCGATTGGCTTGGACGTGCTTGCCGCAGGGAATCATTTGCTGTGCGAAAAGCCCTTGGCGAACTCGGTTCAGGAAGGAAAAGAGATGCTGCGGGCGGCAACTGAGGCTGGTGTTATCCACGCCATGAATTTTCCGCTCTTCTATCGTCCGATTTTTCCCGAGCTGAAGCGGAGACTGGCGGAGATCGGAAGCGTGCGCAGGGTGGACATCGTCACTCATTTCCATCAGTGGCCGCGTCCTTGGCAGCAGACAGCATGGCTTTCCGGCCGGGAGCAGGGCGGCTTTGTCCGCGAAGTGCTGCCGCACTTTCTCCACCTGACCTATGCACTCTTGGGCCGCTGCGAAGTAGTTCGCTCTGATGTGGACTACCCGGAAAACCAGGAGCTATGTGAAACGGGTATTTCCGCGCTGCTTCGTCTCCCGGACGGAACGCCCGTCACGATTAATGGCCTCGCAGGCATCGCTCATGAGGAGCATTTGGCTTATACGGTCTACGGTACAAAAGGGACGCTGTCTGTGAAAAACTGGAGCACGCTGCTGGCAGGGGGGATGGGCCAGCCGCTGGAAGAAGTCCAGGTGCCGGATCAGGATCGCATGCACCTGCTGCTCGATGAGCTGGCGAATGCGCTGGATGGAAAAGAGGCGAGACTGATCGGCTTTGATACCGGACTCGTGGTCCAGGAAGCCTTGGAGGCCTTGCATGGAAAAGAATAAACCGCTCTATATGCGTGTTCCGGCCCGATAGATTGTCAGCCAGAGGCACATCACGCAGGATGAAAATGTCAAGTCCGAACGGATCGAAGCCCGGGCCGCGCAGTAGTTGAGAACGTCGGAGCGATGACACAGATTTGCATTTGCAGCCGGTTTTGGGAAGCTTGCCGGGATTGCAACGCAGGAAGCAAATTGTTCGATTGAGGTGAACAAAGTGAAGGAAGAAACGCTGGATATTTTTGACGAGAAAGGGCAATGGATCGGTACGGAAGCGCGCAGTGAAGTGCATCGGCTCGGACTGTGGCATCAGACGTTTCACTGTTGGATATACCGCCGGGAGAAAGAGCGGGTCTACCTGCTATTTCAAAAACGCCATCCTCAGAAGGACACCTCGCCAAACAAGCTGGATATCACTTCGGCGGGCCATCTGCTTGCCGGTGAAGGGCCGAGGGACGGCGTGCGTGAGCTGGAGGAAGAGCTGGGACTGGCTGTCTCGTATGAGAGCTTGCAGCATATTGGAGTCATACGGGATGTTTCCGGTGAGCCGGGCATTGTCGACAGGGAGATTTGCCACGTGTACGGATATGAATCCGACCAGCCCTTGGAAGCGTACCAGATCCAGCAGGAGGAGCTGACCGGCTTGCTCTGGATTCGGCTTGATGAGCTGATGAGATTGTTGAACGGCGAGATTTCTTCGGTTCGAGCGAGCGGATTCGTCTGCGACGAAGACGGAAGCGTCTCTGGAGTAAGCCAAGAGGTGGGGATGGCAGACCTGGTCGCTCATGAGAAAAGCTACTATCAGACAGTGTTCAAGGCGATCAGAAAACTGGCCGACACATCATAAAAACAGGCTGCACGGCAACATGAAGGGGCCCCGGTTTGTCTACCGGGATGCCCTTTTATCCATTCGGCTGCTCCAATAGCGAGCATTGTGAGAGTGGCAGCGGTTCGAGAGCGGGCGATACAAAGCCCGATTGTCTCTTTTTTCTTGCCAGAAGATGGAAGCATTCAGTAAAATATTTTTTATCAGATGTATCGCAACTGAAAAAAGGGAAGCGGGGGATGATGCCGGTGGAAGAAATCCGCGTATTGAAGCCTTCCGAAGCGGAGGGATTCGTCAGAATAGTCGGAATGGCATATCCGAGACAGGAAATGCAAGTGCCGGATATGAAGGAACGCTGGATCAATCGGATTCGCGAAAGCATGCAGGAGGATCCGGGGGTTTCTTTTGTCGGCTGTTTTCGCGACAACCGGATGGTCGGTGTGATGAAATGGTTCGATTTTCACATGAATGTTCATGGAAAACGGCTGCTCACCGGAGGGATCGGTACCGTTGCTGTTGACCTGCTGCACAAAAAGGAGAAAATAGCCAAATCGATGCTGCTCCATTTTTTGCGGGCATACCGTGATCGTGGCGTCAGTCTCGTCTCCCTTTATCCGTTCCGAGTCGATTTTTACAAACAGATGGGCTTCGGAGCCGGAACCAAAATGAATGAATACCGGGTTTCTCCTCTGGACCTGCCTGCCGGGAGCAAGCAGGACGTCATTGCTCTGTCCAAGGAGGACCGCGCTGATATCCTGGGGAGCTACAACCGCTATGCCGCGAAAACCCACGGGATGATCGAAAAGACGGCACGCGAGCTGGATGCCTTTCTGGATCGGCCGGAGCATATCGCCTTTGGCTGCCGAAAGGATGGACAGCTAAGCGGCTATCTGGTCCTGCAGTTTAAACAGGTCAGACAGGAAAATGCCAGCATCCACGATTTGCACGTCAAGGAGTTTATCTGTGAAACGCCGGAGGCCATGCGTGGACTTCTCGCCTTTTTGCGCAGCCAAGCCGACCAGGTCAGGCGCTGCATCTTTTATACCCAGGAAGAAGATTTTCACTTTCTGCTCGCCGATCCGGGAAACGGCTCTGACCGTCTGATCCCCTTCTACTATCATGAAAGCCATGCGTCCGGTGTCGGGCTGATGTATCGAATGATTGATGTAGCGGGTTATTTTCGTCAAATGGCGGATCACCGTATGGGAAGGGAAAGCTGCACGCTTACCTTTCATATTCGCGACAGCTTTCTGCCGGATAATGAAAAGAGTTATACCATCTGCTTTCGCGACGGGTTGCCCGGGCTACTTCCGGAAACGCCCGCACAAGCCGACGCGGAAGTATCACTCGATATCTCCGATTTTTCTTCGCTTGTCATGGGGGCAGTCCGCTTTCACAGCTTATACCAGTACGGGCTGGCCCATTTGTCGCGGCCCGAATACGTAGAGGTGATAGACCGGTTGTTTGCCGTCCCTTGCAAGCCACGCTGTACGACCGGTTTTTAGGTCGAATCAATTCTACCTTCTCTTCATATAGTGGCAGTAAAAGGGGAGGGGGTAGGTATTCCGTGTGGGGAGCTGTTCTCATATTTTTCATCTTCATGGTCTTGGTCTGGTGGGTGGTAGACCTCCTGTTCCGCTTTATGCGCAAAGACACGATCAAGTTTGATCAAAATCATTTATGGGAAAATTCTCCCATTACCAAGAAGGAAATGAACTACCCGGAGCAGAAAAAAGAATAAGGAAGGTTTTGCGGAAAATATCATAAGCGCCGTGTTCGCGGCGTTTTTTTCCATTTTTGCGTTTATTTCGCCAAAGTCACTCGCTAAACGGTGATCCCAAAGAAACAGGACCATATTCCTTAACATGAGGTGAAAACGGTGAATGGCGTCATCAATTGGCAACGAAGAGACTACTTTCGACTGCAGCTGGTTCCCCCGCTCTGTTCGCGCATGACAATCGTCATGTTAAAAGGAAAGACGATGAAGGTGGGGAGCGCAGATGTTTTGATCGAAGACATAGGAGGTGGCGGCCTTCGCTTTCTCTCTGATTTGAAATTGCCGGTAAATGATCAGTTGGTGCTTGAATTTGAAACAGAGGTATTTTCTCGGCAATTGAAAATGTACGGACATGTCGTTCGCAACAGCAATTGGAATGAAACGATCTATGAATACGCTGTCAAATTTACGATGGACGAGTGGGCCCACGCCGAGATCAATCGCATGGTCAATCTGCTGGCGATTCGCATGAGGCAAAAAAGCTCTTTGCCGAGCGGCTTGTTTTGGCAGGATGAGAAGCAAGCGTATTTTGCCAAAGCCGATTCAAGCGATCCGCAGGTTGTGTAATCCGTATATCTGAACAGACAAAAACCCCATCTGCAAGCGATGAGGTTTTTTGTTTTTAGCGGATACCTGAAGGCAGTGCCGGAGGAATGTAGTTCAAATGCTCGTCTGCGGTGATATAGTCAGTGTTTACCATCAGCAGCAGAAACCGTTTTCCCGATTCCGGGTCGCTGAGGATAATGTGATCTCTCCCTGCCGTTTCCAGAACACCGCGGAAAATTTTCGCATTCCACTGGGTATTGTTCTCAAAGGTTTGGTAAACCGTAATCACCTTTCCGCGGTTCAGGCGAAGGATGTTCTCAATGTAGGATTCTTCAACGACCTGACCGGGAGCCAGAGGCGTTCCGGGAATCAGACTTCCGCTTGGCTGCATGGGGACAGCTTGCTGTTGTCCCGGTTGAACCGGCTGCTGGCCCATCTGGTACGGAAAGGATGAAGAAGGATACATGTCCGTATAGGGGTAGGTGACATAAGGATTGTAAGGCATTTGTTGACTCATGATGAACTCTCTCCTTTTCTGGACTTGCAAGCACCATCAAGTACAATCAGAAAACACGGGGGCAATCCCTGGGGGAAGGGACGAAGAAGCAGTGGGCCTTGTAACGTCCCGAATTTCGCTGGTTATACCATTGCGCCGGACAGTTGCCGCTGGGTCGAAAAAACCACAATGCGTTTGAGGCGGGATGCGTGCGCTCTCCATTTACGACTCGTCTTGCCAGGCGGCGCTCCTTATCCCTGGCGCGCTGATAGAAGTAAGGTTTTTGTACAGCTTCATAACCTCCCGGTGACTGAAACACCATGTCCCGCATCGTTCGTATATTTCTAAAATCAAGACAATTGGCAAGAATGCGGTTCACGCCGACGTTTCCGACCATCAGCATGCCCAGTTCCCCTTCTCCCTCGGCTTCGGCACGGATCAGACGAGCCAACATGTCGACATCTCTGGAGTTTACCTTGATTACGGCCATCGCTTCACCTCCTCCAAAAAACTCACAATTACAATATATGGGGAGGTACATATTAGGTGAATGTCCATGAAATATTGCGAAAGAGACGAGGTATTTGGGGCCGCAAACAAAAAAACGCGTCCAGGAAGAGGGACAGCGCACTTTCCGGAGCGTTTTTGGTTCAAAGGCAAACACTTTTCAGCAGACAATCAAGCGGTTTTTTTTCTGCGTTTATTCCATACCAGCCAGGCGATAGCGACAACCGCACCGATGCCCAGCACGGCAATTTCCAGGTATTCGTCGAGCAATACTTTGGCGTGTTTTCCATAGAGGTGAAACAATATTCCGATGAGATAAAATTTGATACCCCGACCGAGAATGGCAAACAGCATAAGCTTCGTCAGCGAATAGTTAAAGACGCCGCTTAAAATGGTGAACACCTTGAAAGGGATGGGAGTAAAGGAACCAATCAATACGGCGGCATCTCCGTTTTTGTCGAACTGTTCGGTAGCCAGCTTTGTCCACTTTTCCGGCAGGATCTTTCTCAAGATCGGTTTGCCGAGCCACTTGCCCAGTATGTATCCGATCGGAGCGCCAAGGATAGAGCCGGTAAACGCGACCGTGGCATAGCGCAGGGCAGCGGCTGGATCGATCAGGCTCATCGCGATCTGCAAGAAAAAGGGAGGGACGGGTACGATAAACGAGTCCAAAAAAGAAAGTCCAAATAGCCCCCAGACTCCATATTGCATGAAAACTTGTGTAATTTGTTCAAACATGAGCGTCTCCTCAAGTCCTTGATTATCGTTTCATTATACAGGAAACGAAATCGTTTCTGTAGTTCTATATATGTCTTGTACAAAGGTATATGTCTCGTATTACGTTGGTCGGCGAAAAGAGTTACAGAAAAACATGGAAAATGCAGAAAGAAACTTGCTTCTATTTGCCAACAGAAAAGGACATACTGTTAGGGATTTGTGAAAAGGAGGAATTGGTCACATGCAACCTCACGCGTACGGAGCACATGAAGTGATGGAGCTGCACGAAGTTTTGAATGAGGCGGTCAATGCGATCAATACGGCCCAGCTGTATGCTCCTTATGTTCGCGACCCTGAACTGAGTCACCTGCTTGGCCATCAGCTGCAATTCATGCAAAATGAGTACAACAGCATGGTCCATACCGTCCACGGGCTGGGTGCGGGAGAGGCGCTGCCATACCGTCCTGCTTCAGCGATAGCGGCGGCACATGCAGTCATGGGCACGATGCAGTCCGGTCAAATGCCGCAAATGTACCCGCAAACGTATCCGCAAACACAACAGCCGAATGTTCATCCCAATCAGATGGACGATCGGGATGTTTCTTCGGCAATGCTGGGCCTGCACAAGTCAGGGGCAACATGCAAAATGGCGGCAGCGCTTGAGGCTGCCCATCCACAGCTCCGAAACATGCTGCTGCAGAGTGCTGTCAACTGCGCCAACCAGGCTTACGAGATGTGGGGCTATATGCAGCGAAAGGGATACTATCCATTCCTGACGATGCAGCCGACCGCCAATGCGCAATTGCTGCGCGGCTACCAACCGGCGTCCGAAGGGAGCCAGGGTGCGGGGCAGCAAATGACACCGCCTCCCGCGGCCATGCCTTCGCCTCAAAACGGGACGGTGATTACGAACGCGGTTGAGCCCGAGGGCCCTGCTTCACAGCAGACCTCCGCCATCTCAGGCGTGTCCTACCCGAGCCCAACACTGCAGCGGCCAGCGAATGCAAGCCAAATTTTTTCCTCTCCCACGTACAGACAGGAGCATTACGGAGTGAGCGAGGAGACGCAGGTCGCGGCTGATGCCGAGGGAACTTTGACAGCGGAAGCCTACAGCAGTCTGTCTCAGCCGACCGACAACAGACAGGGGCGAAGCAGAAAAAAAGGAGCTTCAGATTCGACAATTGGGTAAAAAGTCTCTAGGAATTGTTGACGTTGGGAAAGATTGTCTACTACTATAAGGGTACAGACCATACAACGGGAGGTACCCAATGAAAACACTGGGATCGGGGAAAGTCATCTTTTTTGCACCAAATGGAACCACTCTTGAATTTAAGGGAGAAATCGACATACGAGGCGATCGTTTGGCCATTACGGAAATTATCTACTTCAACGGAAAGCCCAACGGAGCACGCGAGATGAACGTTCCCTTGGAGCAATCGGTTATTTATTGGGACCCTGAAGTGTATGAGGAGATCGGCTTTGAATAATTATTCGCAGCGCAACCCTGCCAAGAGGTAGGGTTGTTTTTTCTTGCTTTGAAAAGCGACCGCTGTCTTCGATGTGCAACCTTCCCTCTGTTTCCATCCGTTTAAAAGTATATCGCCTCAAGCAGGACATATACTGTAACTACATTGCGGATTGGGGAGATGGACGATGCAAACGTACGCCTTATATTTTGAAAATGTCCCTGCGCATTGTGATGCTTTTCGCTCGATCATCGATGAGATGAAGGAGCGGGTCAACACCGATCCGGTGCGCATTACATATGAAGAACGCGATCAGGGCGATTTCAGGATGTTTCGCTTTCAAAGCTGGTGTATGGAAGAATACGATGCGGAGACGATAGAATGGGCACGTGCATTTATCTCGCTGGCTGTAGCCGAGTGGGTCATTCGGGTCAAGGAACCGGAGGTCATGGAGGAAATAGCCGGCGACCTGATCGAGTCCGAGCAGCTTGAAGATGAGTGGCCTTACGTTATTCCGTTCGTCCAGCGGCTTTTTGCAGAAGGGGAAGAAGAAGCCGATCTTCTGCAAGCGACTACCCGGAAAGCAAGGATATACCGGAAAGTGCGGGACTACCTGGAGGACGAGCGCGAATTGAACGTACTCGGGTTTGTCCGCTTCCGTCTGCAGGAGCATTGGAATGAGTTGTTTGAGCTGATCGAAACCGGCCTTGACGATTATCTCGAAGACAGGCAGTATCAGGAGTTCGTTGACCTGCTGCGCTTTTTTATCGCCGATCAGGAAGCCAAGCAGGAAGTCGTTCACGTTGTTCCTAGTGTGGACAAACCTTTCCATCTCTATGATAAACACGGAGACCGAATCTGGCTGGACCATCTGGACGCCGTCATGTTTACGGATGAACAGAAATGCCGGGAAGAGGATTATCTGGTGAGCGCTCTGGTAGCGATTGCGCCGGAACGTATCGTTTTTCACATGGCGCAGGACAGGCCCGCATTGACACAGACCGTTCGCAGCATTTTTGAAAACCGGCTGATCACCTGCCATTCGTGTTCCCTGTGTCTGTCCGGCAGACGTGTACTTGACGTAAACAAACCAACTCCTTTATAATACGAAAAACAACCTAACACGGAAAATACAATGAGAAGGACATGGACGATACCCATGTTGCTCCAGAGAGGCGGGACACAGGCTGGAAGCCCGCTGCGTACACGTATCGATCTACCCCCTTCGAGTAGCCGCCGGGAAAGAGCTTCTTGCTCACAGTATCGGCGAGCCGGTTCAAACCGTTACGTTTTCGAGAGGTCTGGAATCGACCTGCTTTTGACCCGTTGATGGGCAGGGCATGTCTACAGGCCAGTAGGGTGGTACCGCGGGTTACAAGCACTCGTCCCTTCAGGGATGAGTGCTTTTTTATTTTCCCTAAACAAAGCAAATACGATGGAGAAAGGAAGTATGGATCGTGGCACAAATCAACGTTACATTCCCTGACGGCGCCGTTCGTCCGTATGACGCAGGCGTCACTGTCGAAGAGATCGCCGGTTCGATCAGCTCCAGTCTGAAGAAAAAGGCGGTTGCCGGTAAAGTAAACGGCAAGGTAGTCGATCTTTACACACCGATCGAGGAGGATGCGGCCGTTGAGATCGTTACGCTTGATTCCGCGGATGGTGTGGAAGTGTATCGTCACAGCACGGCCCACTTGCTCGCTCAGGCGATTAAACGCCTGTACGGGAAAGAGGTAAAGCTGGGCATCGGTCCGGTGATCGAAGACGGATTTTATTACGACATGGATATCCCGGTGGCACTCACCCCGGATGATCTGCCAAAAATCGAGGCGGAAATGGAAAAGATCATCAAGGAAGACTTGCCGATCCGCCGCAAAGAAGTAAGCCGTGACGAAGCAGTCGCGATCTTCAAGGAAATTAACGATCACCTGAAGCTGGAGTTGATTCGCGACCTTCCGGAAGATGCCACTATCACCATCTACGAGCAGGGTGAATTCTTCGACCTGTGCCGCGGACCGCACTTGCCGTCCACCGGTTTCATCAAAGCATTCAAGCTGATGAGTGTGGCTGGGGCGTACTGGCGCGGAAATTCGGATAACCAGGTTCTCCAGCGCGTATACGGCACGGCTTGGCCGAAGAAGGCGGAGCTGGATGAATATCTGCACTTTATCGAAGAAGCGAAAAAACGCGACCACCGCAAGCTGGGCAAGGAATTGGAGCTGTTCATGTTTTCCGAAGAAGCGCCAGGCATGCCGTTTTATCTGCCGAACGGCTTCACTGTCCGCAACGAGCTGGAGCAATTCTCCCGCCGCATGCAGCAGCTGGCCCACTACACGGAAGTGCGCTCTCCGTTTATTATGAACCAGCGCCTCTGGCTGCAGTCGGGCCACTGGGATCATTACCACGAGAATATGTACTTCTCCGAGGTAGACAATACCACTTATGCATTGAAGCCGATGAACTGTCCCGGCCACATGCTGATCTATAAAAACAAAATGCACTCCTACCGCGATCTGCCGATTCGCTACTCCGAATTCGGTCAGGTGCACCGCCACGAGTATTCCGGCGCACTGAACGGGATGCTTCGGGTACGGACCTTCTGTCAGGACGATGCCCACGTATTTGTTCGTCCGGACCAGATCGAGGGAGAGATCAAGAGCATGATCCGTTTGATCGACTCGATCTACAAAGTGTTCGGATTTGAGTACAGCGTAGCTCTTTCCACTCGTCCTGAGGATTCGATGGGTTCCGATGAGCTGTGGGAGATTGCCGAAACATCCTTGAGAAACGTGTTGGAAGAAGCGGGATTGCCGTACGAAATCAAGGAAGGAGACGGTGCGTTCTACGGACCGAAGATCGACTTCCAGATTACGGACGCGCTGAAACGCCGCCATCAGTGCGGTACGATCCAGCTCGACTTCCAAATGCCTGAGAAGTTTGACCTGTCATATGTCGGCCAAGACAACGAGAAGCATCGTCCGGTCGTATTGCACCGCGCCATGTACGGTTCGATGGAGCGCTTTATCGGTATCCTGATCGAGCACTATGCTGGCGCATTCCCGGTCTGGCTCGCTCCGGTTCAGGTTCGCCTGATGACGATCAATGAAGTGCATGTGGAATACGCGCAAAAGGTCAAGGAAAAAATGGAGCAAGCCGGCATTCGCGTGGAGCTTGATGCCCGCAATGAAAAAATCGGGTACAAAATCCGCGAGGCACAGGTGCAAAAAGTGCCTTACATGCTGGTTATCGGTGAAAACGAAGTCGCTCAAGGGACGCTGTCCGTCCGCAAGCGCGGCGTAGGCGACGAGGGCGGCATGAGCGTAGATGCCTTCCTCGACAAGATTAAAGCCGAGATTAGCGAAATGAAGTAAACCTGACAGACCGCTTGGGTCAGTACAGGGGAGAAACAAACAAGCTGTCCGTTTGAAATCGGAAATGAAAAAGGTGCTGTCCGCAAGAGCCGGGACAGCACCTTTTTTCATAAAGCGAACCCGGGACTGCAAACTCGGGATAGCGAACTCGGGCGACGAGCGATCCGGACCCCCTCTTGGAATGATCTGCAGACCAGGGCTTTTTTGCTCCCGACTGTCCGTTAATGTCCTACGTACTTGGCGTACAGTCTCCGGGCAGCTGCGATGTCATCTGTACCCTGGATGAGCACGCGTCCGTCCTGGAAAAAGACGAGCGTGCAGCCTTCCACATGAAAGCGGAGCAGAAACGGATTGGCTTCGACTCGTCCGAGGACGCGAAAGCGCTCGGCCATTCGGTCGAGATTGACAGAGAGGGGGCGCTGCGGGCTGATTTGGACCGTATCTCTGCCGCACAGCGCGGCAAACTCCTCAGCCCCTTCTTGCCACTCGAGACTGCTGAAGCTTCGCCCGACACAGGCGGGGCATGCAGGATTTCGGCCATTTGCGACATTCATCTGCATGAAGTCGTTTTCCCAGATGTCTAGCTGTTCCAGATGGGGATTCAGCATGTCATCCGCTCCGATGAGCAGTTTGAGCGCTTCCGTCGCCTGGTAGGATGCGACAATGTGAACAATAGGGCCGATCACGCCGACTGTATCGCATGTTTCTCCCCGTCCTGCGGGAGCGGTAGGAAATAGACAGCGAAAGCAGGGAGTGATGCCGGGGCGGATAACAGAGAACATTCCGCGCGCGCTTACAACGCCGCCGTAAACCCAGGGAATCGAATGCTTTACGGCTACGTCGTTGATCAGATAACGAATCTGAAAGTTATCTGTCCCGTCGAGAATGACATCCACATCGGAGAGCAGGGCTTCCGCATTGACCGGGCTGATGTCTGCGACGATTCCTTCGACAGCAATGTCAGCGTTGATGCGCCTCAGCTTGGCAGTTGCGGCGACCGCTTTTGGCAGATGCTGCCTGGCATCCGCTTCATCGTAGAGCATTTGCCGCTGGAGGTTGCTTTCCTCCACAAAATCCCTGTCGATCAGCCGCAGGTATCCGACGCCGGCTCTCGCCAAGTGATTGGCGAGGACGGTTCCCAGTGCTCCCATCCCGACGACTGCCGCTTTTTTCTGTTGCAGCATATTTTGTCCCGCACTGCCGATCGGGGCAAACAGCATCTGTCTGGAATAGCGCTGCATCCAATCCGGATTCATTATCCAGGCCCCCTTTTTTAGTAAATCATCCGGCCGCAGAGGAAGTCCTGCAGCTCGGGACTTTTCGGCCGGGTAAAAAACGCCTCCGTACTTCCGTTTTCAACGATCCGTCCCTTGTGGATAAACAAGCATTCGTCGGTCAACCGCCTTGCCTGCTGCAAATTGTGAGTCACGATCAGGATCGTGATGTCCCGCGTCTGTTGGATCGCTTTCAGCACTCGCTCGAAAATGGCGATGTGATAAGGGTCGAGGTTTGCAGTCGGTTCATCGAGAAAGAGCAGATCAGGCTGGTATACCAGCACCCTTGCCAGGGCGATCCGCTGCGCCTCTCCGCCCGATAGGGTATGCGCACGCTGCTTGGCCGTATGCCCCAGCTCGACCAGTTCCAGCGCTTCCGTGACGAGCGAACGGATCGCCGTCCGATCTGTTCCGCGATAACGCAGCCCCAGTGCTACATTGTCAAAGACGGTGGAGTCAAACATGGTTGGCTTTTGCGGGACGTAACCGATCCGCCGCTGCAGTGGCAAGCCTTTTGCGTGGGTGAGCGAAGAAAGGTCAACAACCGTGCCAAACACATCCATCCTGCCTGCAGCCGGCTGCTCCAACAGCGTCATCGCACGCAGCAAGGTGCTTTTGCCCGAACCGCTGGGACCGACGATGCCGTAGATTTTCCTATGTTCAAATACGGCTTTGTCTACACGCAATACGGTCTTTCCTCTGTAGGCGACTTCCAGGTCGCTGAGCTTGAGCTTGTTCATCCTGTCATCTCCGCCCGGTTTTTAATTGGTTCAGCACGCCGATAACCAAGAAGCTGTTGAACAAAAAGCTGATCAGCAAAAGGACCAATCCCATTTGCAGTCCTGCCGTGAAGTTGCCCATTCTCGTTTCGAGTATGATCGCTGTGGTCATAACCCGTGTATGGTGCTCGATATTACCGCCCACGAGCATGACGGCGCCAACTTCGGAAATCGCTCTGCCGTATGCGGCTGCTACGCCAGCCCAGATGCCTTTGCGCGCTTCCTTGACGATGGTAAAGACGAGCTGCAGAGGGCTGGCACCGAGACTTTTCGCGGTTTCCCAATAGGCCCTCTCCTTTGCCTGGACGGCAGACAGGCTTAATCCAGCCAGGATCGGAGTGACCAAGACGACCTGGGCAAGCATCATCGCCTCCGGAGTGAACAAAAGGCCGAGCGAACCGAGCGGCCCGTATCGGGAGAGCAATAAATAGACGATGACCCCGACCAACACCGGGGGAAGACCCATACAAGTGTAAATCAATACGATAACCAGCCGTTTTCCCGGGAAAGAATAAAGACCGAGACAGGCGCCGAGCGGAATGCCGATCAAAGAGCCGAGCAATATTGCAGTCGTTGTCACTTTGAGGGAGAGCCAGACAACCTCCCATACTTCAGGGGTCATGAGCATGAAGCAGAGCCCCTATCGTTTCTTGGCAGAAGGGACGAACAGCCCTTTTCCGTATTTGTCTTTCCCGAACTCGCCGATTATTTTTTGCCCCTCCTCGCCGGTGAAAAACTGGATAAATTGCATCGCTTCATCCGGTTTGGAAGTCGATTTTACTTTGATAATGCCGTATGGATTCAGCAAAGACTGATCTCCCTGCATGACGACCTGCAAATTCAGCTTGCGGGAGAGATAGGTGGCCTCATCTGTGAGCGTGTAGGCATTTTTCTCATCCGCCATTTGCAGGGTTGCCCCCATTCCTTGACCAGAGGAGAGGTACCAGTCGCCCTCGGGAGTGAGCTTCGCTTCCTTCCAGATGCTTTTCTCCTTCTTGTCCGTTCCCGAATCATCACCGCGAGAGATGAATGGAGCCTTCTTTTCCGCGATGAGGGCAAACGCTTCTGCTGCGGTTTTCGCTGTTTTTGCGCCGGCCGGATCATCAGCGGGACCTACGATGTAGAACTGGTTGTACATGACGTCATAGGCGTCTGTTCCGAATCCTTTGGATACGAATTCGTCCTCCGCCTTTCGGGAGTGCACGAGGAGCACGTCGGCATTGCCGTCCTCGCCCAGCTTGATCGCCTGTCCGGTTCCGACGGCGACGACCTTTACCTTGATGCCGCTCTTTTGCTCAAAGGCGGGCAGCATCACATCCAACAGGCCGGAATCTTGCGTGCTGGTCGTCGTGGCCAAAACGATCTCCTTGGCGGACGATTCCGACGGCTTCGATTCGGGAGCTGCCGGTTGCCGCGGCTCCGCAGCGGTGGCCTGCTGCTGATTTCCTGCCGGAGGCTGCTGCGAGCTTTGCGTTGCTGCCGATGGCTCCTGCGAGCAGGCGGCGAGAAGCAAAGAAAGAACGGCAGCGAAGAAAGAGACATAAAGACGCTTCAATCTAATCATCTCCCTATTGTTGAAATCATTTTTACATTCTGTCAATTATTTTTCCGGTTGAGGACACCCCGTAGCCTCCCATGGCGACGACCATTTGTTTAAAGCCCGGGTCGCGCAGCACCTCGAGCATGATGCGGAATCGCTCCTGATCGAGCAGTCTCGTAGGCAATACGAGATCGTACCGCTCTTCCTGCACAGGGAAAAAGTCTAGTCCAAGCCCGCGGGCGGCACTTTCGATTCCCAGTGCAGTGTCCGCGTCTCCCCGCAGGACAGCGGAAGCAAGCTCGTAGTGTGTGTTCATTTCCCGGTAGTAGCCGGGTACGCGATCGGCGGAGCGGCCGAGCTGGCGCAGCTTGAAGTCGAGCAGCACCCGAGTGCCTGAGCCTCGCTGACGGTTGACGATGCGGTGACGGCCCGAGAGAAACTCCTCCCAGCTGGTGATCATCCGCGGATTGCCCAGAGGCACGATAAACCCTTGCCAACGGGTGACGAGATTGACGACGGCCACCTCCTCGTTTGGCAGCAGAGAGCGGATATAGGGGAGGTTATACTCGCCGGTCGTCTGGTCCAGCAGGTGACAGCCGGCGATGTCCACGCGGCCTTTGTACAGCTCGATCAATCCGTCCATACTCCCGGAATAGACAGGGAACAGCGTTACCCCGCGTCTGGCGATCATACGGGTGAGCAGGTCGAGCGACAAGTCATGGCTGCCGGCAAAGTAAATCTCCTGCAGCGGGTGACCTCTTCGCAAAACGGCGGAGCGGTCATGGAGAGTCGGAAGCTCCTCCTCTGACGATTTGTGAGCGCGCATGAAATGGTCGAGATCAGTTCGGAGAATGCGCAGGGCTCGTCCGATTTTGGAAGCCGGCAATTCCTTGCGCTTGATCATCTCGTAAACGGTGTACTTGGACAGCTTTAATACTGCAGCGACCTCTTCCGGAGTGAGATACGCCCGATCCACCAGAATCCCCCTTCCCAGCACGTTAATTTGGTTTTGTTTGGTTTTGTTGGTAGCAGTTTGGTTCCGTTTTGTTTAAAACAAACATACTTGAGGAATGGTTCGCTTGGCAATACATCAGTCGAAAAAATAATCGAAAAATTGGTAATTTTGCCGATCCGCCGCAGTATTATAGGAAGGAAATCCTGCTCGATAGTCGAACTTAGAGAGGATAACGTTCAGATTCAACCATATGGAAAAAAAGGGGGAAGCATGCGATGAACCTGGGAGGTTTCAAAAACCGCGAGATCCTGGTCGACCTCTCTTCCGGTGCCGTGGATTATCGCCAGATCGACGAGGAGCTGGCGAGGAAGTACATCGGTGGACGCGGGCTTGGAGTGAAATACGTGTATGACAACGGTCCGCAGGTGGAACCGTTTTCTGCCGAGAACATCCTTTGTGTGATGACCGGACCGGTGACCGGATCGCGCTCGGCGATGAGCGGCCGTCTCTGTATGGTGACCAAGTCTCCGTTGACAGGTACGGTGACGGATTCCCACATGGGCGGATGGTCGGCTGCGCGGCTGAAGTGGGCGGGCATCGACAACGTCATTTTCAAAGGCAAAAGCGACAAACCAGTCTACCTGTACATCGAGAACGGACAGGGAGAGCTGCGCGATGCAAGCGACTTGTGGGGAAAGGGGACCCGCGCTACAGTAAAGGCGATGCAAGAGCGCTACGGCAAGGAAGACCTGAGTGTGATCTGCATCGGACAAGCGGGAGAGAATCTGGTTCGCTTTGCGGGGTTCATGAACGAAAACGACCGAGCGGCAGGGCGTGGGGGCACAGGGGCGGTAGCCGGCAGCAAGAATTTGAAGGCGATCGTCATCAAGGCGCCCCAAAAAGGAAACATGCCGCAGCCTGCACAGGATGAGGAGTACAAGAAAGCAAACCAGAAGGCGCTCAAAGCGATCATGGAAGGCGGTCTGACGGCTCCGAAAAAGGGCGGTCTCTCTGTATACGGCACGAACGTTTTGACCAGTATCATCAATGAAGTAGGCGCACTTCCGACGATGAATTCCAAATATTCGCACTGGGACGGAGCAGAGGGGCACAGCGGCGAGACGGTCAACGCTACGCTGCTCGTGGCGGACAATACCTGCCATGCCTGTCCGGTAGCCTGCAAAAAGGAAGTCGAAGTAAAGGAAGGCAAGTACAAAACCCGCGTCGAGAGCTTCGAGTACGAGTCCGGCTGGGCGCTTGGCGCCAACTGCGGAGTAAGCGACGCGGCGCCGATTTCCTTTTTGATCAATCTGTGCAACGAGCACGGCATGGACACGATTGAGCTGGGGAATACGCTGTCCTGTATGATGGAAGCGTACGAGAAGGGGCTGACGGAAGAGAGAATCGACTGGGGCGATGCAGACCGGATGATCGAGCTGACGGAAATGCTCGTCTTCCGGAAAGGGATCGGCGATGTGCTCGCAGAAGGAACCGCCCGAGCGGCGAAGCACTTCGGCGACGAAAACCTGGCGATGTGCGTCAAGGGTCAGGCCATTCCGGCGTATGATCCGCGCGGCATCCAGGGGATTGGACTCGGCTACGCGACCAGCAACAGGGGGGCTTGTCACCTGCGCGGGTACACGGTTGCCAGCGAAATTGCCGGTATCCCGATGCCGACAGACCGCCTGAAGCCGGAAGGCAAGGGAGAGCTGCTGAAGGTATTCCAGGACCTATTGGCCTTCTCCGACTCGATGAACATTTGCAAATTCTCCTCGTTCTCGGAAAATGCGGAGAACTACGCTGAGCAGTACGCGACGATGACCGGCGTTCAAGTAAACGCGGACGACGTCATGAAAATCGGCGAGCGCATCTACAATCTGGAGCGCCATTACAACAACCTGGCCGGATTCAATAAACGGGAGGACGACCACCTGCCCAAACGCTTTACGGAAGAGCCGGGAACAGGGAACAGTGCCGGCCATGTAAGCCGCATGGACGTCATGCTGGACGAATACTACCAGGTGCGCGGCTGGGTGGACGGCGTTGTGCCTGAAGCAAAACTGAAAGAGCTGGGCATTTCCTAGCAAGCAAGAAAAGGTGGAGCCTGGCATCCACCTTTTTCTGGCTATCTTTCTTTCTCGCCGGCTGTTTCCGGCCTGTCAACCGCCAACCCGGAGAACCTTGATCCGAAAGCGTTCCCACAGTCGGTCGAGCGTTCCCTGATCGTCAGCCTGAAAGCGGATAAACACGGCTTGCACCTCAAAGCGGGAGGTAATCGGTATGGTTTCCTCCCGCAACAATTCAGCTTGCCAACGTTCGCCTCGGACTGTGATCGGCAGCGTATCGCCGAGCGGCACTCCGCCGCACTCGGCGAGATAGGTGATCAGGTGAGAGAGAGGGATGCCGCGCAGCTCCACGGTTTGCTCAGCCATTTCAGCCTCCTGCTACCGGAGGGAACAGCGCAAACTGGTCATCCTCCTGCACGCGTGTCTCCAGCCCGTCTGCATGAATGACATTGCGCCCGTTGATAAAGACGTGGACAAATGGTTTGAGTGTTCGCTCCGGTGTGAAGACCTCCTCTTCCAACGCAGGAAACATCCTGATCAGCGTCTCGAGGATATCGATGACCCGATTGCCGTTGTCTGTAGGGACTTCTACCGTTTTTGCCTGACAAATTTCGCGGAAATTGGCGAATACCTTTACGATCATATCGGAATTTTCTCCTTTTTCTTGTAATTATAGTCGATCCTGTGATCAAGCTAAACGATTATTCCAAAGGGAGGCAGACATGAAATTCTTCCATGTAAAAACCGTGTCCGAGACGCTGCGCATCATCAACGAGCAATTCCAGCCCTGCCGGCCTCCCGTCGAGCTTCCCCTGATCGAAGTGTGCGGGATGGTGCTTGCCGAAGACGTCATCTCTGATGAGCAGGTGCCGCACTTTTCCCGCTCGACGGTAGACGGTTTTGCTGTTTGCGCCAAAGATACGTTTGGGGCCTCGGATTCATTGCCGGCGTTCCTGGACATAACAGGCCGGATCGAGATGGGCATGGCAGCGGATACTGCCCTGCATGAAGGACAGGCTCAGGCAATTCCGACAGGAGGGATGATCCCTGCCGGGGCTGACAGCGTCGTCATGATCGAGCATGTCGAAGAGGTTGGGGAGATGTTGAATGTCTTCCGGCAAGTTGCTCCAGGCGAAAATATCGTCCGGGCCGGCGACGACGTGGAGCGAGGAGAGCTGGTCATGGCTTGCGGGCATCGGCTCCGTCCACAGGATCTTGGCGTCCTGTCTGCGATCGGAAGGACATCGGTGCGTGTACACCCTCGGCCAATCGTCGGCATATTGTCCACCGGAGACGAGATCGTTCCTTCGGAAAAAAAGGTGCTTGCCCCGGGAGAAGTAAGGGACATCAACAGCGTCACCATCGGAGCGGCAGCCCGGCAATGCGGAGCAACGGTCCTGTACGGGGGAATCGTCAAAGATGATTACGATACCTTTGCCAAACGGGCAAGCGAATTGTTTCATAAAGTGGATTTTCTCATTTTGTCGGGCGGCAGCTCCGTCGGGACGAGGGACTACACCGTACAGGTGATGCAGTCTCTCGGTGATCCCGGCGTTCTGGTTCACGGTGTCGCGACCAAGCCCGGCAAGCCGACAATTCTGTCAAAAGCGGGAGAAAAACCGGTGATGGGCTTGCCCGGTCATCCGGTATCGGCGATGATTATGTTTCAACTCTTCGCTGTCCCCATACTGGAGAGACTCCAGGGGCTTCGCCCGGCTCAGACGGACCTGCGCCTGTCGGCAAAAATAGCGAGAAACGTCCCTTCCGCGGTTGGGCGGACGGATTACATTCGAGTCAAGCTGGAGGAGAGAGAGGACGGCTTGTGGGCTGTGCCCGTCTTTGGAAAGTCGGGCCTGATTTCCACGCTGGTCGAAAGCGAAGGGATCGTGGAGATTGCGGCAAATAAAGAAGGAATCGTAGAAGGCGAGTGTGTCAAAGTACATCTTTTCAAGAGCTGAAGCAAAAAAAGCAAGTCATAGAAGGGCGAAAGCGCAGGGATCAAACCAACGCTGAAACGTTCGCAGGAGGAGAAGTATGCGGAAAATCTACCTGGAAGACACCCCGCTTCGGGAAGCACAAGAGAAGATTGCGAAAAAAGTCCGCTTCGCGCCGCAGATCGAGTACATTCCGACGGCAAAAGCACTTGGCCGGGTTACCGCCGAGCCGATTTACGCCAAGGTTTCCATGCCCAATTACCATGCATCTGCGATGGACGGCATCGCCGTAAGGGCTGAGAAGACATTTGGGGCAGACGAGCAGCATCCCGTCAGGCTGAAGCGCGGGGAGGACTACGTAGAAGTAGATACCGGAGACCCGATTCCCGACGGATTCGACGCCGTCATCATGATCGAATATGTGCATCAGGTGGACGAGGAGACGATCGAGATTTTGGAGTCGGTCGCACCCTGGCAGCATATCCGTCCGATCGGCGAAGACGTTGTGATCGGCGAGGTCATCGTGCCGGCCCACCACAAGCTGCGGCCAGTCGATCTGGGAGCATTGCTCGCGGGCGGCAATGTCACGATTCCGGTCTACAAGAAGCCGAGAGTTGTCATCATTCCGACCGGATCGGAGCTGATCCCTCCTTCCGAGCAGGTAGCCGAAGGGGAGATCATCGAATTTAACGGAGCCGTTTTTGCCGCTTATTTGGAGGAGTGGGGGGCGGAGCCGGTCATTCACAGCATCGTTCCGGACGACTGCGGATTGATCAGGGAAGCGGTCAAATCGGCCGTGCAGGATGCGGACCTGGTGCTGTTGAATGC
Organism: Brevibacillus borstelensis; assembly: GCF_003710865.1. Lineage (GTDB taxonomy): Bacteria > Bacillota > Bacilli > Brevibacillales > Brevibacillaceae > Brevibacillus > Brevibacillus borstelensis. Next base: position 90,346 of record NZ_RHHO01000017.1, read on the forward strand.
CGGTTCGTCAGCGGGCCGGGAGGATTTTACCGTCCATGTCGTGGAAGAGCTGGGGGAAGTGCTGACACATGGAGTAGCGACCCGTCCGGGAAAGCCGGTGGTAGTCGGGATTGTGGAAGGAAAACCCGTGATCGGGCTGCCGGGATATCCCGTTTCCGCCTACTTGAATCTGGAATGGTTTGCCCGTTCGCTCATTCATCGGTATTATGGAGTGATGGAGAACGAGCGTCAGAAGATTAAAGCGACAATCGGGCGACGCATCGTTTCCGTCATGGGAGCGGAAGACTTTATCCGCATGACGGTCGGCTGTATCGACGGCAGGTACATCGCCAATCCATTGACCCGCGCGGCGGGAGTCACCATGTCGATGGTACGGGCCGACGGGCTCTTGCGAATCTCCCCCGGCCATCTCGGATACGAGCAGGGAGAGACGGCGGAAATCGAGCTGTATCGGCCGCTCGAGCAGATTCATAACACGATCGTAGCTACCGGAAGCCATGATTTGTCCATGGACGTGCTCCATACCTTGCTTCGCCTGGCCCATCCGGATCGGTTCCTCGTCTCCTCCCATCTCGGCAGTATGGGAGGGATTCTGGCCATTCAAAAAGGGGAAGCCCATATCGCAGGTATCCACTTGTTCGATGAAGCGACAGGCACCTACAATCAGCCGTTTGTGGAAAAATATTTGCCCGGCAAGGACGTGGTGCTCATCCAGCTGGTCTACCGTCAGCAAGGCTGGATCGTCAAACCGGGAAATCCGCTGGGGATTGCTACGGTTCGCGACCTGGTAAGACCCGGCGTCACGTACATCAACCGCCAAAGGGGTGCGGGAACGAGGCTGCTGCTAGATTATTTGCTCAAGCAAGAGCGGATTGATCAAGCGGACATTTACGGCTATTCCCGTGAGGCAGTCTCCCATTTAAGTGTCGCCGCCGCGGTCGCCGGTGGCACTGCTGATGTCGGACTGGGCATTTATTCGGCGGCCAAAGCGATGGGACTCGATTTTATTCCGGTCGCCGAAGAGCGCTATGATCTGCTGATGAGCGGATCGTTCTACCGGAGCGAAGAGGGCGCACAGCTTTTGGAAATCATCCGTTCTCCGCAATTTGTTCAAGAAGTTGAGCGTTTAGGGGGCTACAATTGCCGCGATTCTGGCAGTATCATATATATATCGTCCCATCTGTCACCCACGTAAGCAAGCAGGGTAATGATGGCGAATGGGGAGTGGTCAGCGATGGAAAAGCAAGTGTTTGATTCACGAAAACGTCCTCTCCGCGATTTGCGCATATCTGTGACAGACAAATGTAATTTTCGCTGCCAATACTGCATGCCTGCTGAAATATTTGGCCCGGACTATCCGTTCTTGCCGCAGCACAAGCTGCTTACGTTTGAGGAAATTACACGGTTGACCGCCATTTTTACTTCGCTCGGTGTCGAGAAAATCCGCATTACAGGCGGAGAGCCATTGATGCGCAGGAATCTGGCGGACTTGATCAGGATGATTCGCGGGGTAGAGGGGGTCAAGGATATTGCGATGACCACCAATGGCTCGCTGCTGGCCAAGCACGCCAAGGAGCTGAAGCAGGCGGGACTCGACAGAGTGACAGTGAGTCTGGATTCTCTCGATGACGAGCGCTTTAGCAAGATAAACGGCCGAGGGTACCGCGTGGAGCAGATACTCGAAGGAATAGAGGCTGCGTCTGAAGCGGGACTTGGCGTGAAAATCAATATGGTCGTGCAGCGCGGAGTCAACGACCAGGATATCCTGCCGATGGCCCGGTATTTCCGGGAGAAAAAGCACATCCTGCGTTTTATCGAGTTCATGGATGTCGGCAACAGCAACGGCTGGAGGCTGGATCAGGTGGTGCCATCCAGGGAGATCGTCAGCATGATTCACAGCGAGATGCCTTTGGAAGCCGCTGATCCCAATTATTACGGAGAAGTCGCATCGAGGTACCGCTATGTCGGCGAGGAGGGGGAGATCGGCTTGATCTCTTCGGTCACCCAGGCGTTTTGCTCCACTTGTACGCGTGCCCGCTTGTCGGCGGAGGGCAAAATGTACAACTGTCTGTTTGCCTCGTCCGGCGAGGATTTGCGCGAGCCGCTGCGGGAAGGGAAGAGCGACGGGGAAATCCGGGAGCTGATCAGCTCGATCTGGCTTCGCCGGGATGACCGCTATTCCGAGGAGCGTCTCAAGAATACGCCGGGGATCGCCAAACGATCCAAGGTAGAGATGTCCCATATCGGTGGATAGTGAAAGTGAAGTCCCCCTTGACAAGACTTGCTTCACCCAGTATGATTATATGAGTATAAACACTTATACCTTCGAGAAAAAGCAGGAGCGCCCAGCTTCTCACCTGGTTCGACGTCATTTTGACTGTTGACAGGTCACTCGCAAAGCAATCTGTGAATCTGTTGTATTTGCTAGGTGAGATATGTGCGGGCGCATTAGCGTTCGCACATTTTTGTTCCTTCTCGAAAAAGACGGAGGTGGCAAGTATTAGCAAGGATCAACTGTTAGTGAACGAAGCGATTCGCGCCCGTGAAGTCCGTTTAATTGGATCGGACGGGAGCCAGTTGGGAGTCGTGCCCATCAGAGAAGCGCTGCGTATCGCGCAGGAAGCTGATCTCGATCTGGTGAACGTAGCTCCGACAGCCAAGCCGCCGGTTTGCCGTATCATGGACTACGGCAAGTTCAAGTACGAACAGGCAAAGAAGGAAAAGGAAGCGCGTCGCAACCAGAAGATCATCGAGTTGAAGGAAGTGCGTTTCTCTTCCAACATCGAGGAACACGATTTTCAAACGAAGCTTCGCAACGTCCGCAAGTTTTTGGAAGAACAGCACAAGGTGAAGTGCTCGATTCGTTTCCGTGGACGTGAAATCACTCACTCCGAGATCGGACAGCAAGTCTTGGAACGTGTTGCCACCCTTTGTGAAGATCTTGCAGCTCCAGAGCGCAAGCCTAAAATTGAAGGCCGCAGCATGATCATGATTTTGGCGCCGAAAGCGGAAAAGTAAAAGCCGAGGCCACACCGCCTCGAAACAGCAGTTTAGGACAGGAGGATTACCACCATGCCGAAAATGAAAACTCATAAAGGCGCTGCGAAGCGTTTCAAAAAGACTGGTTCCGGCCAACTGAAGCGCGACCACGCTTACACCAGCCACTTGTTTGCCAACAAATCCACCAAAGCGAAGCGCCACCTGCGCAAAGGCGCTCTGGTGTCCAAAGGCGACCAAAAACGCATCGAACAGCTGGTTACGTATCTGTAAACCGTATTCTCGAACCAACAAACACTATGATCAGCATGTGCTCCCTAAGCGCCTTGTGGAGGTTGGGTAAGCCGGCCAGCTTTCAGTCTGGCTTTCGCCCCGGCCGCTAGTCAATCAGGCCGCCGTGCTGGAATATCAGGAGGAATTTAGTATGCCAAGAGTAAAAGGTGGCATTGTATCACGCCGTCGTCATAAGAAAATCCTGAAGCTGGCGAAAGGATACTTCGGTTCCAAGCATCGCCTGTTTAAATCCGCGAACGCACAGGTAATGAAATCCCTGATGTACGCGTATCGCGACCGTCGTCAGAAAAAACGTGATTTCCGCAAACTGTGGATCACTCGTATCAACGCGCAAGCTCGCCTCAACGGTCTGTCCTACAGCCGTCTGATGCATGGCCTGAAAGTGGCTGGCGTTGAAGTAAACCGCAAAATGCTTGCTGATCTGGCTGTGAATGACAAACTGGCATTCAACGAGCTGGCAACAGTTGCAAAAAGCAAACTGAACGCGTAAGACAATAAAACCGGTCGTCCCTTCGGGGTTGACCGGTTTTTTTATTTTTATCGAGTTAGCAAATCAGCCCCCGGCGCATCGCTTTGGCCACGGCCTGCGAGCGGTTATGCGCCTTTAGCTTCCTGACAGCGGATTTGATGCATAATGGACCAGGTTTTGGGAAATCGAAGAAGGACCGCCTGCATGCCTGCATAATCCGGCAAAATCAATGACGGTTGACGACGAGCAGATCGGCACGATCAGCAAAGGGTTCAACCCCTGTACATAACGAGAAGGATACTGGTGCAGCGAATCAGACAAGGAGACAGTCGTCTGCTTTTCGCGAACGGCAGTAAGAACAGAGGGCAGTCGCCATACTTCGGCGCGAACGTCTCGCATCGAGTACGGCCCAAAATCGTCGTAGCCGAGAATGCCTTCGCCTGTTTGCTCGAGAACCGAGTAGTGAAAGATGGATGAGCCCTGAGACGGAAAAATCTCCAAAAAGCTTTTTGCAGCCAAAGTTAACCCTGGACGTACCGGAAGAGACCGTAATGGATGACTCCTGCTCAGCAAAGCAATACATACCGCGAAGGGGCAAACAAGATCGCGGTCGACATGTTCAAGGACGCGCTCGATCCATACAGCATGGAGATTTCTCAAGGCTTGCTGGATGTGCGCAAGGAGTACCTCCAGACTGCTCTCGACGAAATCAAGAAGTCTTACGGCTCCTATGACGAATACCTGGAGAAAGCGCTGGGGCTGACGAAGGAGAAGCGCAAAGCGATGCAGGATTTGCTTCTGGAAGGAACACCGAAGAAGCCTGAGGCTGCTCAGAAGAAATAAAGGGAAGCGCTGCGAGCGGACTTTTGAAAAGCTGCGGTGGGACTTTTGAAAAGCTGCAAGTGAACTCATGGTCTCCGAAAAGCAGCGAGTCGCGCTTAAAAAATAACAGATGGATGTCACAAGCAGCGAGACAGACGCCAAATAGCAGCGATTCGGACGCCGAAAATATGACTGTCTGCTCATATGCCGCTCGCTAAGACAAAAAGAAACCGCCGAGTTGCTTGCGAAAGTGAAGCGAACCGGCAGTTTCTTTTTTACACGCATTTTTCGACTGAAAGTCAGGCTCTACTCGGTAATTTTGATTTTCATCTCTACGATATTGATCGTCTTGTCATCTTTGTCTTTCACTTTGACCAGTTCACCCTTCAGCTTTTCGCCTTTTGTTCCGTAGGCTTCCTTCAAGGTTGGCCACGTCACCTCTTCAGGCTCATAGCGAATCAGGAAATAATACTCCTTGACCTTTTTGGGATGGGCGATTTGCAAGGTAAACGAGCCATCGGGCTTGACACGCGTAGAGTCCGTGTATCCGTAATGAATGTGCCCGGGAATATCGACATCCCCTTTGACAGTTGCCCCTTCCAACAGGTTGCTTTTTACCGAGACGTAGAGGTATTTTTCATCCTTGGTCACAGTTGGTTTGAACCAGACGGTCGGGTCCCCGTAATCGGAAGGTCTATCCCACTTCGGAGTCTCAAATGCGACGGCCGTTTTGAGTGGGGCATCATGGGCCACATGAGCGTAAGCAGCAGCGTAGTATGCTATCTCGGCAAAATTGCTGGACTGGTAGACGAATGGTCCGGCCAGCTTCTCCCCGCTATCTCCATAGACTTTCTTGAGGCGATCGCTTTGGTCGTAGGGATCAAAGGAAAGCTCCACATCCATCGTATTTTTGACATCCGGCTTTTTTACAGTCATCTCAAAGCTGCCGTCCCCGTTAACTTCTGTCTTTGCCTTGTATCCCCACATGTTGTAGCCCTTTGAGGTAACCTCCGCCTCCACGATGGCCCCAGGCAGCAGATTGCTGGTCCCTTTGATGACGAGTTCCTTCTCTTCGACGGTAACATTCCCCCCGAGACGCACCTCGGTCTGACCCTGATCGGTCGGAGCGTCTTCAGAGGACTGTCCAACCACTTCAAAGGGGACGGCTTCTCCGGGAGCTTTATTTGCTTCAGATGAGGATGTATCGGATGTTTTCGTATCCGATGAAGCCTCCTCGGTTTTTTGGGGGGCCTTCTCATCAGCCGGTTTGGCGTTTTGCGAACAAGCGGTGAGAGCGGCAATCAAGAGAATGGCCGTAAGCCATATGCCGATCACTTTCTTCATGCATAATCCTCCTAGGAAAAAAATCAGAACAACAGCATCGTACCATTTTTTTCTTCTTTGTACATGGAATTGGGAAAAAATGAGAATTTGGTACTGGTGCAATGGTCTTGGAAAGGATGGTATGCCTCACCGGGGGAACTCAGGCTTGAAACCTGCCGATGCATCCGTCTCCGGGAGGAAATAAAACCCATCCCCCGTCCGTTTCTGGCCTCCATGCAGATGCGTTACGATGAGAGCGTGAAAGAAAATCCTGGATAGGAGTGTTAGAACAGATGAAAAAGAACAAATGGATGATGTTGGGCCTTCTGGCAGTAGCGAGCTCGGCGATGCTGACGACAGGAGCCTTTGCCAAGGAGAGCGAAAATAAAGGAACATACGTGGTGCCGCCATCCTCGTTCCTGGGAAAAAGCACCGTATCTGACAGCAGCCAGTCTGAGGGGCAAGCGGCAGCGCAAGCCACAACATCACTGGCAACACCAGCCACAATGCCGGTGGTCAGCTTCTTTGCTCCCTACGAAAACGAAAACTCTGACAAGTAAATTCAAGAGCGCCGTCTGGATGAAAAAATCCGGCGGCGCTTTTTTGCTCTCCGGGAAAGTCGATCACTGACCGGGAGAATTCACTGGCTGCCGGTGGGCAATTGTTTGCCGGGACGAATATCCACCCGCCTGCTTTCCTCATATGATGTGAGGTAAGCCTAGCAGGAAGGGAGAATAAACGCATGACCCATCAACGCAGGTTTTCGGACGCGGAGCTGAATGTGACAGCTTACCGCCTGGAAACCAAGCACCCCCAGGATGTGCTCGCATGGGGAATCGAACAGTTTGGGACAGAGATTGTCCTGGCATCCAGCTTCGGTGCGGAAGACGTCGTCTTGATCGACATGCTGCACAAGCTGGCCCCGAAAACGCCAATCTTTTATCTCGACACAGGCAAACACTTTCCGGAAACGCTGTCGACGAGGGATCGCTTGCAAGAGCGTTATGGCATCTCATTCATTCAAAAGCTGCCAGCGCTCACTCTGGAAGAACAGGCGGAGAGATACGGCGACAAGCTCTGGGAAAGGGAACCGAATCTCTGCTGCAAGCTTCGGAAGGTAGAGCCGCTGCGAGAAATTCTTTCCACATATAGCGCATGGATTACAGGAATTCGGCGGGAGCAGGCCCCTACGCGGGCAAATGCGAAAAAGGTGGAGTGGGATGAAAAATTTCAGTTGGTCAAGCTGAACCCGTTGGCGGATTGGACTCAGGAAGACGTCTGGACGTACATCCGGTCCCACGATGTCGTCTACAACCCTCTGCATGATCGCCACTATCCGAGTATTGGATGCAGTGTTTGCACCCGGCCTGTAATGCCGGGAGAGGACCCCCGTGCTGGCAGGTGGAGCGGTTTTTCGAAAACAGAATGCGGACTGCATAAATAAGCAATGGGAGATGAGGATGATGAAACAGTGCAGCCTGCCCCACGGTGGCATTTTGATCAATCGACTCGTATCGCCGGAAAAAAGGTTGCCGCAGAAAGGAAGCCGCAAGGTCATAACGGTGGATCGCTGGACGCTGTCAGACATCGATTGTATTGCCATCGGAGCGTTTTCGCCGCTTACCGGCTTTCTCGAAGAAGCGGATTACGAGTCTGTTGTCGAATCGATGCGTTTGCAAAACGGCACGGTCTGGTCGATTCCGGTCACCCTCGCCGTGGATGAGAGAACTGTGCGGGATGTCGGGATCGGGGACGAAGTGCTGCTGGCGGGGGAAGATGGTACGGTGTACGCAGTGCTGACGGTTAACAGCAAATACAAGCCTGATAAAAGACGAGAAGCCTTGCATGTATTCCGTACAAACGATCTGGAGCATCCCGGAGTAAAAAAGCTGTTTGAGAAGCCCGATCTGTACATTGGCGGTCCGATCGACGTCCTGAAAAGACCCATTCCCGCACTGTTTGCCGATACCTACTACACGCCGGCGGAGACGAGGGAAGCATTCAAGGAAAAGGGCTGGAAGACTGTCGTCGGGTTTCAGACACGCAATCCGGTCCACCGGGCCCATGAGTACATCCAAAAGACCGCTTTGGAAATCGTCGACGGCTTGTTTCTGAATCCGCTGATGGGGGAAACGAAGGCGGACGACGTGCCGGCTGTCGTCCGGATGGAGAGCTATCAGGTGCTGCTTGAGCATTACTATCCGCGGGACAGGGTGTTTTTGGCCTCTTTTCCGGCAGCGATGAGATATGCCGGGCCGAGAGAGGCGGTGTTTCATGCTTTGGTGCGGAAAAATTACGGCTGCACCCATTTCATCGTAGGGCGGGATCATGCCGGAGTCGGAGATTACTATGGAACCTATGATGCACAGCACATTTTCTCCGAGTTTTTGCCTGGGGAGCTGGGGATTCAACTGCTCTTTTTTGAACACAGCTTCTACTGCAAGGCATGCCAAGGAATGGCGACAGGCAAGACCTGCCCGCATGACAGCAAGCAGCATGTAAAGCTGTCCGGTACAAAGGTAAGGGAGCTGCTTCGCAACGGAGTGATGCCTCCAGCCGAATTTTCCCGACCCGAGGTAGCCAAGGTGCTGATCAGAGGGATGGCGGAGAAAAATGGGCTGAAAGCGTAAAGAGAGACCATGCCGAAAGTCCGGGAAAGCCCGGGCTTTTTTGCTGGGCAGGGATCGGAATCTCCTGACTCGTTTTTCGACGGAAAGCAGGATGGAGGGGGCTCTGGGCCGGAGAAAATGCAGCGGCAGCGCAAATTTTTTGAAAAGAATGTGAATCCGCTTAAACGAAAAAACCGCACGGCGAAGCCGTTTTTGACTGAACATTCGTTCGGACAAAAGTCCGGCAAAATGTTTTTTATCTCGTTGACACCCCCTAGACGCGTGGCTATAATCAGACATAACACTTTATTTTCAGACAACAATGAAATATTGAAAATATTGATTCAAACCGGCTATGACAAGGATGGTGCCTGCCACTTCTTTTACAGAGAGCCCAGGATGATGAGAACTGGGCAAAGAATGCAGAGCATTGCTCGCCTTCGAGCCGCCTTACTGAAAGTCGCTGCCGCCATAGCGGCTAGTAGGTAGGGCCGATTGACACCCGTTACCGTGTCGCAGTCTTCAATCGACTGGCTGAGATCGGCTGACCGTGAGGCGCCGATGAAGTTGGGTGGTACCGCGAACCCTTTCGCCCCAAACAGACATGGCATACAAAACCGTGTCGGGGCGAAAGGGTTTTTCTATTAGCCAATAGGTTTTTTCAATACATGAAGAGACCGTGGGAGGAGGAGAGAAACATGAGTGTACAAACAGCCGAATTACAAGGAAAGAACGGCATGCCGCCGGTCAAGTTCGGTGAGGAGGTGACAGGGGCGGAGACGCTTCTGCGCAGCCTGATCCTGGAGCAAGTGGAGTACATTTTTGGCTATCCGGGCGGTGCGGTCCTGCCGATTTACGATTCTTTGTACGGCAGCTACTTCAAGCACATCCTGACCCGGCACGAGCAAGGCGCGATTCACGCAGCCGACGGCTATGCACGGGCGACAGGAAAGCCGGGCGTGGTCATCGCCACATCCGGGCCGGGGGCTACCAATCTCGTAACCGGGATTGCCACGGCGCAGATGGACTCCGTTCCGCTCGTTTGCATCACAGGCAACGTGGCTCAGCAACTGATCGGCACGGATGCGTTCCAGGAAGCCAACATCACGGGCATTACGATCCCGATCACGAAGCACAGCTACTTTGTGCGTGACGTCCGCGACATTCCGCGAGTCGTCAAAGAAGCGTTCCATATCGCAACGACAGGGCGCCCGGGACCGGTCCTGATCGACATTCCGAAAGACGTCAGCAATGCCAAGGCGCCGTTCTTCTATCCGGAAAAGGTGGAAATTCGCGGCTATCAAGCCGAGGTAGTGCCGAGCGACGAGGATGTCGAGGCTTTCGTTCAGGCGATTTCAAAGGCGAAGCGGCCCGTAATCATGGCAGGCGGCGGGATCATTTCCGCCGGAGCCGATCAGGAGCTGCGCGCTTTCGCCGAAGCGGCGCGGATTCCGGTCATCAACACCTTCATGGGGCTGGGCGGATTTCCAGGGGTACACGAGCTGTCTCTGGGAATGCCGGGAATGCACGGCTCCTACACAGCCAATCAGGCGCTGCTCAACGCTGACTGTGTCATCGGGCTCGGTGCCCGCTTCGACGACCGGATCACGATGGGGCGGACGAAGGAGTTTGCTCCGAAAGCCCGCATCGTCCACGTGGACATCGATCCGGCGGAGCTTGGCAAAAACGTCTCCACAGCCGTAAAGGTGACCGGAGATGTGAAGAGCACCTTGCAAAAGGCGCTGCCGCTCATCTCCCGGTGCGACTCCGAGGAGTGGATTGCGCAGCTGCACAAGTGGCAGGCAGAAAAGCCGTACAGCTACAAAAAGGATGGCGAGGTCTTGAAGCCGCAAGCGGTGATTGAACTGCTGTACCGCTCCACGAATGGAGAAGCGATTGTCACGACAGACGTCGGACAGCATCAGATGTGGACGGCACAGTACTACAAGTTCAAGCATACCCGCTCCTTCATCTCCTCGGGCGGTCTCGGCACGATGGGCTTCGGCTTCCCGGCCGCGATCGGCGCGCAGATTGCACATCCAGAGCGAACAGTTATCGCGGTGGTAGGGGATGGCGGCTTCCAGATGACCAACCAGGAGCTGGCAATTCTCGCCCAGTATCGCGTACCGGTCAAGGTCGCCATCATCAACAACCAGTGTCTCGGAATGGTTCGCCAGTGGCAGGAGCTGTTCTACGACAACCGCTACAGCCAGATCGATCTGACCTGCAGCCCGGACTTTGTCAAATTGGCAGAGGCTTACGGAGTAAAGGGCTTGCGGGCATCGACGCCAGAGGAGGCAGAAGCTGTCTGGGCCGAAGCACTCCGGCATGACGGTCCAGTCGTTGTGGATTTCCGCGTGGCCCAGGAAGAAAACGTCTATCCGATGGTTGCTGCCGGCAACACATTAGATCAAATGGTATTGGGGGACGACTAGATGCAGCGACATACGATTGCCGTACTCGTCAATGACCAACCCGGCGTGCTGACGCGTGTCGCCAATCTGTTTGGCCAGCGCGGCTTCAATATCGACAGCATCACTGTCGGCGGAAGCGAAGAGGCGGGGCTGTCCCGGATGATCATCACCACCGGGGGAGACGAGCAAAAAATCGATCAATTAATGAAGCAGCTCTATAAATTGATTGATGTGATCAATGTTACGAACCTCAGCGCAAACAGCTTTGTATCCAGGGAGCTGGCACTGATCAAAGTAAGTGCCAACCCGAGCCAGTTGGCCGAATTGAACGGGATTGTCGAGCCGTTCCGGGCCGCAATCGTCGATGTAGGTCCAAATTCGCTGATCGTCCAGGTAACAGGGGATACAGAAAAAATCGACGCCTTGCTCGTTCTTTTGCAAACCTACGGTATCATTGAGCTGACGCGTACCGGTTCCATGGCAATGGCACGCAGTGTTGTGCCTGTACCGGCCAACGTATAAACCAGCATATTCAGAATAATGATAACAACTAAACTTTTTTAGGGAGGCTATACACATGGTAACTATGTACTATGAAGCAGACGTAAACAAAGAGGCACTGAGAGGAAAAACGGTAGCAATTATCGGATACGGCAGCCAAGGCCACGCGCAAGCACAAAACCTGCGCGACAGCGGTTATAAAGTCATTGTCGGTCTTCGTGAAGGGAAATCCTGGGACCAAGCGGCAAAAGACGGCTTTGAAGTCGTATCGGTAGCGGAAGCGGCCAGCCGTGCAGATGTGGTGCAAATCCTCATGCCGGATGAGCGTCAGGCGCAAGTATACCGCGACGAGATCGCAGGCAATCTGAAAGCGGGCGCGACGCTTTGCTTCTCCCACGGCTTCAACATCCACTTCGGGCAAATCGTGCCTCCAGCAGACGTTGACGTGATCATGGTTGCTCCAAAGAGCCCGGGCCATCTCGTACGCCGCGTGTATCAAGAAGGCTTCGGCGTTCCAGGCCTGATCGCGGTATACCAGGATGCTTCCGGCAAAGCGAAGGAAACGGCACTGGCGTACGCAAGCGGCATCGGCTGCACCCGGGCGGGCGTCATCGAAACGTCCTTCCGCGAAGAGACCGAAACCGATCTGTTCGGTGAGCAGGCTGTACTGTGCGGCGGCGTGAGCGAGCTGGTAAAAGCGGGCTTCGATACACTGGTTGAAGCCGGATACGAGCCGGAAATCGCCTACTTCGAATGTCTGCATGAGCTGAAGCTGATCGTTGACCTGATGTACGAAGGCGGACTCGCCCGCATGCGCTACTCCATCAGCGACACAGCCGAATACGGCGACTACAGCACAGGCCGTCGCATCATCACGGACGAAACTCGCAAAGAGATGAAAAAAGTGCTTGCGGAAATCCAAGACGGCACATTCGCCCGCAACTGGATCTTGGAAAACCAGGCGAACCGCCCTGGCTTCAATGCTCGCCGCCGTCTGGAAGCAGAACACGGCATCGAGCAAGTGGGTGCGAAGCTGCGTGGCATGATGTCCTGGCTGAATAAATAAGAAAAAAAACAAAACAACAACTTTTGTGGAGGTGGAAAGTTCATGCGGACCATTGAGATTTTTGATACAACACTGCGCGACGGGGAGCAGTCTCCGGGCGTCAACATCAGCACGAACGAGAAGGTGGAGATCGCCCTACAACTAGAGAAGCTGGGCGTTACGAGAATTGAAGCGGGTTTTGCCGCTGCCTCCCCGGGCGACCAAAAGTCCGTGGCCGAAGTGGCAAAGCGCGTGAAAAATTCCACCATCGTCAGCCTGGCCCGTGCGGTCAAGGGCGATATGGATAAGGCATACGAAGCGCTGCGCCATGCGCAAAACGCCTGCCTCCACGTCTTTTTGGCGACATCGCCGATTCACCGCGAGCACAAGCTGCGCATGTCCAAGGAGCAGGTGCTGGAAAAAGCGGTGGAAGCAGTCACATACGCCAAGAAATACTTTACGGAAGTGCAGTTCTCCGCCGAGGATGCTGCCCGCACCGAGATCGATTTTCTGGCCGAAGTGGTAGAAGCTGTGATCAAAGCAGGCGCGACCACAGTCAACATCCCGGATACAGTCGGATACATGACACCGTACCAGTACGGAAACATCTTCCGCGAGCTGCGCCAGCGCGTTCCCGGAGTGGAAGGAATCCGCCTGAGCTGTCACTGCCATGACGATTTGGGCATGGCGGTGGCAAACAGCCTCGCCGCAGTGGAAGCAGGCGCGACCCAAGTGGAAGGAACCATCAACGGTATCGGAGAGCGCGCAGGCAACGCAGCGTTGGAGGAAGTGGCTCTCGCCCTTGAGACTCGCAAGGATTTCTACGAGGCGACGACCAAGCTGAATCTGAAGGAAATCGCCCGGACCAGTCAGCTGGTCAGCCGTTTGACCGGGATGATCGTGCCTGGGAACAAGGCGGTCGTGGGGGCGAATGCGTTTGCCCACGAATCGGGAATTCACCAGGACGGCGTGCTCAAAGAGGCGACCACCTACGAAATTATTCGTCCGGAATCCGTCGGCTTCAAATCCAACAAGCTGGTGCTGGGCAAACACTCCGGCCGCCATGCTTTCAAAGAAAAGCTGGTGGAGCTTGGCTACCATCTGGAGCAGGAAGAGATCGACGCGGCTTTTGCTTCCTTCAAGGAATTGTGCGACAAGAAGAAAGAGATCAGCGACGATGACATTCTGGCTCTGGTTGACGGAAAAATGGTCCGCGGGACGGAAATGTACCGCCTCGAGTCCGTACAGCTTTCCTACGGCAACCTCTCCGTACCGACCGCGAGCGTAAGACTGGTGCGGGCAGATGGTTCGACATGCGAGGAGGCTGCATGCGGAAACGGTTCTGTTGATTCCATTTACAAGGCAATTGATCGGGCGACGGGTGAAGAGGTCAGTCTGACCGATTACAAAATTCTCTCGGTAACACAAGGCCAGGATGCCCTCGGAGAAGTGTTTGTCCGCTTGCAGCAGGGCGATCTTACGGTAACCGGCCGTGGCGTAAGCACGGACGTTCTGGAAGCGAGCGCCATTGCTTATGTGCGGGCCATCAACAAGATTCTGGAGCGTCGCGGAGAGGCCCTGGTAGCAGCGACGAGCTGAGCGTGAGACGAACGGCAAAAAGGATAGAGTGGAAGAGACCAAAGCGTACGGCAGACGGTAAAAATGATAGGAAACCGAACGCAGCCGGTAAAACGATTCGGTTGTATGATACCGGATATGAATCGGCTGCATGAAACCATATATAAATAGAAGAAAAACGATACGTGGAAGAGATCAACCATACTTGCATGAGACGATACTGAAAGAAAAGCGGGATGAAGATGAAAAAAAACTATCGCATCGCAGTCCTGCCCGGAGACGGAATCGGACCGGAAATCATGGAGGAAGCGGTCAAGGTTCTCTCTTTGGTGGCAGAACGTGAAGGAGTAACATTTGACTACAAATACGGACGCATCGGCGGTATCGCCATCGACACAGATGGAACACCGCTGCCAGCAGAAACCATCGCGATCTCAAAAGAAGCGGATGCGGTTATGCTGGGTGCCGTGGGCGGTCCCAAATGGGATCAAAATCCCGGCCATCTTCGTCCGGAAGCGGGGCTTCTCGGCATTCGCAAAGAGCTGGGCTTGTTTGCGAATATTCGGCCGGCGACCATGCATTCCTCGATGGTAGAGGCGTCCTCGCTCAAGCCGGAGGTCGTATCTGGCGTCGATCTGATCGTCGTCCGGGAGCTGACAGGCGGCATCTATTTCGGAGAGAAAAAACGCTACGACGGACCGAACGGCGAAGTGGCAGAAGACCAATGCATCTATCACGAGGCGGAGGTCGAGCGTATCGTCCGCGTCGCGTTTGATGTGGCCCGCAAGCGCCAAAAACGCCTCGTCTCGGTAGACAAGGCGAATGTTCTCGAAAGCTCCCGTCTCTGGCGGAAGGTAACAGAGCGGGTAGCGGCCGATTATCCGGACGTCGAGCTCTCCCATATGCTGGTAGACGCGTGCGCCATGCAGTTGGTCCGGGCTCCGAAGCAGTTTGATGTCATCGTGACAGAAAACATGTTTGGGGACATTTTGAGCGATCAGGCGGCCATGCTGACCGGTTCGATCGGTATGCTGGCATCGGCAAGCCTCGCTGAGGGAAGCTTTGGCCTGTACGAACCGGTTCACGGTTCGGCGCCTGACATCGCCGGACAAGGAATCGCCAATCCGTTGGCGACGATCCTGTCCGCAGCGATGATGCTCCGGCTCTCCTTTGGGATGGACAAAGCGGCAGATGATGTAGAGCGTGCTGTCTGGTCCGTACTGGAAGCGGGACACCGTACCGGAGACATCGCCGCAGACAGAAGCAAAGCGATTGGAACAAAAGAAATGGGCCGACTGGTGTGCGAAGCACTCTCCGGCTCCGCCGTTTCCAAGTAAAGAGAATACACGGGATCCTGTTTGCAAAGGTCGTTGTGCCGACAGCAAGCAGGGTCTTTTTTATGGCTCATATCACTGGAAGGGTAAACCCTTATTGTGAATGAACTCATTCTTGTAATATACTAAAGTCATTAACTCAATCTTTTGACAGATGTCGCCACGTGTTGCCGTGGCGGCCCAACAAAGCAGCATTAGAGGGGAGAACAGCGTGTCCTCGATCGGATTTCTGCTCAGTTTTCTTGCGGTCTTGATGTGTACAGTCGTTGCCGGTGTTGTGGCGAAGCGAGATGTACGGCGCAGCAGCGATTTTAGCAATGCAGGGGGCTCCTTGTCAGCCGGGATGGTTGCCGGAGCCCTGGTAGGTGGATTCGTCGGCGGCACCTCTATCGTCGGAACGGGAGAGCTTGCCTTTCAGTACGGCTTGGCTTCGATCTGGTTTACGCTGGGCGGCGGGGTTGCGGTCATGCTGCTTGGGCTGTTTGCCAATCGCTTTATTCGGATGAGAGTGGAGACGCTGCCAGAGCTGGTCGGAGGGCAATACGGTCGCCGCTCGCAACTGGGAGCCAGCTTGTTTTTATCCTTGGGCATGTTTATCCAGGTGATCGCACAATTGCTGGCTGCCCTTCCGTTCGTCACTGTTTTCTGGAAAGGGCCGTTGGTTGTTATGGCGTTGATCCCGTCCTTTTTAATTTTTGCTTACGTGCTGGCTGGCGGTTTCATGGGAGCGAGCATCGTCGGGACGTTAAAAACAGCCATGCTTGTACTGCTGCTGGTCGGGACTGGCGCTTGGCTGTGGTGGCAAGTGAGCGGAGACAGCTACATCCGTTGGTGGGGCGAAGGGCGTTTCACTCTGACTGTGCCGGAAGCAGGCATAGGCTGGGCGCAGGGTGCAGCAATGATCGTCGGCATTTTTTCTACGCAGGCGTATCTTCAGCCCATTTTCGCGAGCCGCAGTGCCGCAGATGCCCGGACAGGCGCCGTGACAGCGGGAGTTGTCATCATTTTGATCGGTCTGGTGAGTGCATGGATCGGGATGTATATGCATGACACGCATCCGCAGCTTTCACCGCGCGAGGCCGTTCCCCAGTTCTTTCTGCTCCATTCCCCGACATGGCTGGCCGGTGGGGCATATGCCGTTATCCTGCTTTCTGTGGTGATGACAGGCGCCGCATTGACACTCAGCATCGCAACGATTCTCAATCGGGATGTCATCCAGAAATATACGGACCGCTTTCGCTCAGACAAAAAAAATCTGGCCCTCTCACGATTGTTGATCATCGTTGTAATTTTGATGGCTTACGCATTTGTCTGTCTGGATGAGCATGCACTCATTCTTCATTGGGCCTTCCTGGCGATGACGCTCAGAGGGGTCACGGTATTTTTCCCCGTGCTTTTCTTCCTGTTTCAGTTGACGCCGGTACATGAGCGCTATGGAGCAGTCGCGATTTGGGGCGCGCCGATTTTCGCACTGGTCTGGAGCTGGCTGCTGCTGCCTGTGACCGGTATCGATCCGCTCTATGTGAGTGGAGCGTGGAGCCTTGCCCTGTTGCTTGCCGGCTATTTATTGGCGCGAAAAACGACAACCCCGTCCATTCGGCCTCTTGGCTGAAGTGACGGGGCTGTTTTATTCGCTATCCAATCATGATTTTTCCTTTTGGATAGCGGTAGTATTCCTTTTGCTTTCGCTGGGCTAGTGCAAAGGCGATGGTAAGGGGGCCTAGCCTGCCTGCAAACATGGTCAGGATGATCAGGATCTTGCCGATCGGGGTCAGCAGCGGGGTAAGTCCCATCGAAAGCCCCGTTGTGGCAAATGCGGAGGTCACCTCGAACAGGATCATCAAAAATTCGGCACCCGCTTCGGTAATGGTGAGGATCATCGTTACGACGATGACGACAAGCATCCCGATGACGGTTACAGTCAGCGATTTATAGATGACATGGGGCAGCAATCTCTGGCGGAAAAAAATCACATCTTCCTTCCCTTTGATCTGGGCGATGACGGCTCCGATCAGGGTAGCGAAGGTCGTCGTCTTGATACCGCCTCCCGTAGACCCTGGAGAGGCCCCGATAAACATCAACAGGATGATGAGAAACAGGGAAGACTGCCGCATATCTCCGATGCTCAACGTGTTGGAGCCTGCCGTACGTGCCGTGACGGACTGATACAGGGAGCCGAGCACCTTCCCCAATGGCGAAAGCGGCTGAAGCGTCTTCGGATTGTTGTATTCCAGTATAAAAATCAGTCCGGTACCGATCAGGATCAGACAGGCAGTCGTGTACAAAACAACTTTTGTATGGAGCGACAATCGCTTTGTCTGACGGTATTCAAACACTTCGCTGACGACGATGAAGCCGATCCCGCCCAGAATGATCATGGCGCAGACGACCAACGTCACAACAGGGTCCGATACATAGCGTGTCAGGCTGGAGAAGTCGCCCATCAAGTCGAAGCCGGCGTTGTTAAAATTGGAGATGGCATGAAAAAAGCCGTAGTAAAAGGCTCTGCCGACCGGCATGTCAAAAGAAAAGCGCAGGGCCAGCAGCAATCCGCCGATAACCTCGGTGATAGCTGTAAAAATAATGATCAGCTTTGCCAGGCGCACAATCCCTTCAATCGAAACCTGGTTTAAGGATTCCTGCAGGAGAAGGCGCTCGCGCAAAGAAATTCGCTTGCGCATGATCAGAGCAAAAAAAGTGGCGATGGTCATGAAGCCGAGCCCGCCGACCTGGATCAAGCTCAAGATCACGAGCTGCCCGAACAAAGTAAATGTCGTGCCTGTATCCACGACGACCAATCCTGTTACGCATGTGGCGGACGTAGAGGTAAACAAGGCATCCAGCCAGGAAAGTCCCGCCCCGTCGATCGTCGCGACAGGCAGCGTGAGCAGAAAGGCACCAAGCAGAATGATAAGGGCAAAACCAAGGACAAGGGTTTTCGGGGGATCAAGGTGGAGCTTCTCTACAATTTTCCGTATCATTCGCGATCATCCTCGGTTCTCTCCGTTTGATTGGGCAAAAGGCTTTCGCTTAGTATGTCAGGAACCAATGTAAGTATAATAGACGAAAAGCAAGCGGTGAAGATGGATTTTTAACGAAGGAGCATGGCTCCCAGGCGCTGCAGCCAATACGTCAGCTCCCGCTTGTCCAGCGGAGCTAACGGAAAGCGAACGGCTGGCCGCCGGATCAGTCCCTCTGGTTCGTCAGGAAGGCGAAAGGACTTTCCTGCCGCAAGTTCAAGTCCCTCCTCGCGCAGGAGAGTAATTACCCGTTCTTCCTGTGCGGCAGCGTGCGGACTGGGCGTCCCCCACTCGATCCACGTATTGAGTCCGCCTTTTATCGGCAGCAGGCGGGCATGTGCCGGCAGTGCTTGCGGCTGTTCCTGAAGCAGGCATTGCCATCTGGCAAAAAAGAGAGAGCGTCTTTCCGCCAGATAAACTTCGGCAAACCACGGATCGTTCAGGAGGGAAACGGCCGCCTCCAAAATGAGCAAGGATGGCTCTGCACCTGTAAGGGAAACGAGCTGCCGCAAACGCTCACGCTCCTCCTCCGTAAGCTGGCTTGGAAGCACGAGCGCCCCTAGTTGAAGGTCGCGCCCAAGCGTTTTGGAAAAGGAATGAAGCGTATAGACGGGGACTGAGCGTCCTGTTTCCACTGCAAGCTGGTAAAGCGTGCGACTTGGTCTGCGAAACCACAAATCTCCGTGATGGTCGTTTTCCAAAAGCGTCACGCGATTTCTTTCCGCCCAGTCTAGCAAATACTCTTTTCGCTTGCGGGAATAGCTGATCCCGGTAGGAAAATGGTGATGCGGATTGATCAAAAGCCACCCGGGAGGAGCTGCTTTCGTGGCGGCCTCCAAAGCTTCTATATCGATGCCTTCCCTGTCCAGGGGGATCGCTTTTGCGGTGATGCCGCAGTGTTTCAGCATAGAGGAAAATACAGGGTAATGGTATTCTTCCACAAAGACGATATCTGTTTTCTGCATAAGCTGCTGAACAACGAAGGTAAATGCACTTGTACTGCGGTTAAACAATAGCAGACGCTCAGGTGCGGCAGGTATTCCCCGGCTGTTCAAATGTACGCAATAGGCGTCTGCAGCCTGTATTCTTCGGATTTTCTTTTGCCCCGCCTGTTCAGTCAGCACGTTTACGCTATCCGCAAAGGAAGAGCGCAGTCGTCGCAGCAAGTCGTCGCCTGGCGGGGGTGTAGAATCAGCCAATGAGAAGAGCGGAATATCAGCGAGAGGGAGCCGGTCGCTGCGTCGCATTTCCCTGGCTTTTGCGGTGAGGAAATACCCCTTTCCATGCAGGGCTTCTACCCATTCATGTTGGACTAGCAAATCGTACGCTTTTTTCACCGTTTCCAAAGAACAGCCGGTGATCGCCTTCATCTCGCGAAGCGAAATGAGCTGGTCTCCCTGGAGAAAGGCGCCGCGCAAGATGGCTGTTTGCAACTGTTCGAACAGTTGAACGTTAAGCGGTGTCTTGGAATGCTTGTGAAAGTGAAAGGAAAAGAAAGGGCGATTTGGCATGTGAGTACCCACCTCGATGAAAGCAATGTCAACCTTCTATCGCCTCATTATAAAACAATCCCGATCGAGCAGGGAGTGAAACATGTAATCGAACGGTATTGCACGTGACTGGATAGGCCTGCCATGAAAATGGTATCATGGCTTCAGATAAAAGACAGGGGCGGGACGGTTTTTCCTATGCCGTTTCCAGAGAGGATGAAATCATATGAGCACGAAGGAGCATAAGGCAAATGCCCCGAAGCAAGTGGGCTGCATGGTGATTACCGTTTCAGATACAAGGACCGAAGAGACGGACAAGAGCGGCCAACTGATGATGGAGCTGTTGCGGGAGGCTGGTCATCTTACTTTGCAATATCGCATCGTAAAGGACGAGCCTGCACAGGTGATCACAGCCATCGAAGAGGGAGTGGCCGATCCGGCGGTTCAAGCGATTTTGCTAAATGGCGGGACAGGCATCTCTCCTCGGGACAATACATTTGAAGCCGTTTCGGGTCTTTTGGATAAGGAGATTCCAGGATTCGGCGAGTTGTTCCGCATGTTGAGCTACACGGAGGATATCGGCTCGGCTGCCATTCTCAGCAGAGCGGTCGCTGGCGTCAAACAGGGGAAGGCCATTTTTTCTACGCCAGGTTCTACAGGAGCAGTCCGCTTGGCGATGAATCGTTTGATCGTGCCGGAGCTTGGACATGTCATCCGGGAGCTGACCAAAAAAGGGTAGGACCAGTATCTGCATTTGCTGCCGGGCATGGCTTGTGATACTGTTACAGAAGGCAAAAAGTGCCTGTCCCCTGTGCGAAAGACAGGGGGAGATTTGTCCAAGAGGAGTACACGTACAGATGAAAATTTTATTGTCTACACTTAACGCCAAGTTCATACACTCTTCACTGGCCTTGCGTTATTTGCGCAGCTATACAAAGCCGACATTTCCCGATATTGAATTGGCCGAATACACGATAAACGATGTAACCCTGAATGTCGTCGGTGACATCTACAAGCGGCAGCCGGATATTGCCGCTTTTTCCTGTTACATCTGGAATATACGCGAGACGATCGACGTGATCGCCAACTTGAAGAAAATCCGTCCCGACCTGCCCGTCATCGTCGGAGGTCCGGAAGTGAGCTATGATGCCGACCACTGGCTCAAGCAGCATCCGGAATTCGACGTGATCGTGCTGGGAGAAGGCGAGCAGACGTTTCTTGAATTGATGCAAGCCTATGATGAATCGTTTCGTACAGGAGAGCCTCCTCGCTTAAAGGACGTCGCGGGCATCGCCTATCGCGACGGAGAGCACGTCAGGTTTAGCGCTCCGCGTGCACAAATTGAGAACTTGGATTCCATCCCTTCCCCATTTGAAGAGGATCTGGACGAGCTGAACAATCGGGTCGTTTATTTCGAAGCGTCGCGCGGCTGTCCGTTCAAGTGCCAGTACTGCCTGTCCTCCATTGAAGACGGGGTCCGCTATTTTGGCCTTGAGCGAGTGAAGGCTGATTTATTGAGGCTTATTTCCCACGGGGTCAAAACGATTAAATTCGTCGACCGGACGTTTAACATCAACAAGAAGTACGCATTGGAGATCTTTCAGTTCCTGATTGACAATCACAATGGAACCGTGTTTCAGTTCGAGATCACGGCCGACATTCTGCGTGCCGACGTTCTCGACTTCCTGATTGAAAATGCGCCTCCGGGAATTTTCCGGTTTGAAATCGGCGTCCAGTCGACCAATGACGAGACAAACCGCCTCGTACAGCGGATTCAACGCTTTGATCGCCTGGCCAATACCGTTACCAAAATCAAGAATTCCAAAAAAATTGACCAGCATCTTGATTTGATTGCAGGACTCCCCGAAGAGGACTACGATTCGTTTCGCAAGACGTTCAACGATGTGTTCGCGCTTCGGCCGGAAGAGCTTCAGCTCGGTTTTCTGAAGATGCTGCGCGGTACTGGCGTCAGAGCGCGGGCAGCCAATCACGGCTATATTTACATGGACCAGGCACCGTACGAAATTCTCGGGAACAATGTACTCTCTTTTGGCGATATGCAGCGGATCAAGCGGGCAGAGGATATTCTGGAGAAGTACTGGAATGCGCATCGTATGGACAACACGCTGGAATGGCTTGTGACCCGCACCTTTGCCACACCTTTTGATTTCTTTCAGGAGTTTGGAGATTTTTGGGAAGAAAAAGGGTGGAGCCGGATCGGTCATCAGTTGGAGGATTTGTTTCTCCGTTTGCGCCTGTTTCTGGAGAATCGCGGGACAGAGCAGATGCAGCACATTCTCAGCCTGATGAAATACGATTACCTGCGGAATCAAAAGCATCGCCCGCGAAAGCTCTGGTGGGATGACGTACTGGAAAAATCGGACCTGCAAGCGCTCTATCAGGTCGTCGCGGAAAAACGCGAGCAGCTGCGCGAAGATTTCGCCCGACATACCGCAACGGAGAAGGAGTATTTCAAGCACACCCTGCCTGCTCTTGTTTCCTTCGACATTGGGAAATGGGAGGAATCTGGTGAGCTTGTAGAAGGTTCGCATGTATTGGTTGTGTATTATCCCTATCAGGAAGGTCAGGATAATTCCTATACGGTGGTCAAGCAAGACGAGCTTTTGTCCATTCGGTAGATCATTTCTTGTTCAATAAATGATTTGTATTGATAAAAGCCTTGTTTAGATTGCAAAATAGTACAAGTAACTTTTGGGGCTGTGCATCCGTATAGGTAAAAGGGATATGAAATTGGAAATAGCGCCGACGGCCTAAACGAAACAGAGCCAAGCGGCGAGGATAGGGGATTTTTTGCGCCATGGAAATCAACCTGTTGATGTCGATAATCGAGCAATACGGCTATATTGCCATCTTCTTTTTGCTCTGGCTGGGGATCGTCGGATTGCCCATTCCAGACGAATTGGTGGTGGCCACGGGGGGATTTCTGGCTTCAATTAAACTGCTGGACCCGGTCTACGCCTTTTTGGCAGGCTATATCGGAGTAGCTTCGGGATTGACGATCGGATTTCTGCTCGGAAAATTCTTTGGCAAACCGATCCTGAAGTGGTTGTCCAAAACGGAAAAGATGAGGCATACGGTCCAGCGATCTACTGCTTTGCTGGAGAAGTACGGCACGCTGGCTCTTTGCTTCAGCTATTTGTTTCCTGTGGTTCGGCACGTGGTTCCGTATATCGTCGCAATGAGCGGAATGACCTTCCGACGCTATGCGATTTTGTCGTACCCGATCGGCTTATTATGGACGGCTGCGTTTTATGCGATTGGATACATTTTTGGACGCAATGTAGAAGGGATCATCACATTAATCCGCTCCTACGGTTTATATGGCCTTCTGGTGCTGGCGGTTCTGTTTGCTGCAGGTCTTCTCATTCGCCGGTTCATTGTTGCCAATCGCGCTTTTCGGGCAAAAGGAGAATAAAGATGAACAACCAGCATCATTTGGAAACGTATAAAAGGGTTCGCAATGCTCTGCTGGCGTGTACCTGGCTCATGATCGGGTACGGCTGGTGGAGCCAGAAGCTGCTCTGGCTGCTTGCGGGCATCATTCTTGTCAATGTGTACGCCTTCATGGTGACGGCAAACGACAAGCGCTGCGCCAAGCAGGGAAGGCTTCGCATACCCGAATCCGGGCTCCTGCTCGTCGCTGCATTGGGAGGGGCAGCAGGGACCTGGGCGGGTATGCTCTTTTTCCGCCACAAGACCAAGCACCTCTCTTTTACGATCCCTGTTCCGGTTTTTTTCATCATTCAGATGTATCTGCTTTTTCTAGCGATTCGCTATATCCTGAAATGGTCCGCCTTGTCGTAAAGGCGGTCTTTTTTGTTGTTCAACGGACGTTTTACCTGTTCCATCAGAATGAAAAGGAGAGTGTTCTATCCATTTTTGGGCACACTAACCACATCTGACGGTACAGGGGGGAGAGCGTTGAGCCAGTTTTGGAAAGCGTGGGAAAAGCGAAAAGCAAGTTTGCGGAATGCTGCCCTTACCCAACATGCCAACAAAAGCATGGAAAGCGTCCCTGATACGATCCTCTCCTCCAGTCTGGAAGAAAACCTCGCCCTGCTGGAGAAACAGCTCGGCAAAAGCGATGACTTGGTGGTACGGAGGTTTACTGTGAAAAACGGCACAGAGGCCGCTCTGCTATTCATAGATGGCATGGTGGACCGAGGTGTGGTCAGTGAGTATATCATACGGTTTATGGCTTCCACGAGTGTCACCTACGAAAAACCGGCTGTCAATGAGTTGGAATCTACAGACCGACTGCGGCAGGCGATTCGCAACATCCTCTCTGGAAATGCCGTGCTTGTTCTGGATGGACAGAACAAGGTGTTTTTAAACAACACCAGGGGATGGGATCGACGTGGGGTGGAAGAGCCCAAAACGGAGTCTGTCGTACGTGGGCCGCGCGACGGCTTTGCAGAGACGCTTTGCGTTAATTCAGCGCTAATCCGGTCGCGGCTAAAAGACCCCAACCTGCGGCTCAAGCATTTTGTAGTAGGCCAACGGACACAGACGGATATTTACGTTACTTATATCGAGGGGATCGCTCATCAGCCCATCGTTCAGGAAATTTGCCGAAGGGTTGAAAATATCAACATCGACGCCATATTAGAGAGCGGCTATATCGAGCAGTTGATCCAGGACACCCGCTGGTCTCCTTTCCCGCAGATACAGAACACGGAAAGGCCGGACAAGGTGGTCGCCAACCTGCTGGAAGGAAAGGTGGCGATTCTGGTTGATGGCACTCCGTTTGCCCTAATCGCACCGGCTGTCTTCTCGCAGTTCTATCAGAGCCCGGAAGATTACTATGAACGCTTTTATATCGCAACCTTTATCAGGATGATTCGGGGAGTCAGCATGATTATCGCGCTGCTTATGCCGTCTCTTTACATCGCGTTCAGCTCGTTTCATCCGGAAATGATCCCTTCCCGGCTTGTTATAGCCATGGCTGCCGGACGCTCAACTGTGCCTTTTCCGTCTGTGATGGAGGCATTAATTATGGAGACGGCGATTGAGATTTTGCGGGAAGCAAGCGTACGTCTGCCTGGCCCCATTGGACCTACCATCGGAATCGTTGGAGCGCTTGTCGTCGGTGAAGCCGCCGTTTCGGCCGGCCTCGTCAGTCCGATCATGGTCATCATCGTCGCGCTGACCACGATCGGTTCCTTTGCAACCCCCAGCTATAGTGCCGCTATCGCCATTCGGATGCTGCGATTCCCGTTGATGCTATTGGCGGGGATGTTTGGCTTGTACGGGATTATGCTGTTTATCATCATTATCCTGATCCATCTTTCGTCCCTGAAGTCGTTTGGCGTGCCTTACTTGACACCGATCAGCCCGATTAATTTGGTCGCGATGAGGGACATGGTCATTCGCATGCCATTCAGGTGGCTGACAAGGCGCCCCACCATGTTCCATCCTCAGGACGAGATCCGCAAGGGGGGAGAGAAGTCATGAGCCAGCTTGGGAAAGATCCGCAGCACAATACGTTTTCCCTGTGGCAGATGACTTCGCTCATTACCAGCACGCTGATTGGCGTAGGTGTTCTGACATTGCCGAGAACAACCACTGAAAAGATGTTTGAAGCGGGCTGGATGGCTCCGATTTTGGGGTCGGTTCTGACGTTTTTTGCGATTTGGTTGATCGCGGTTTTAAGCAGACGTTTCCCTGGACTGACATTTATCCAGTACAGTCGGATTGTGTGGGGGGGACATGAGCAATCCCGTTTGGGGTTTTGGCTCAGCCTGCCATGGATTATGATGTTTCTCATTGCTCTCTTCGTGACCACGGCCATAACATCCCGTATTTTTGGTGAGGTGGTCGTTACAGCTGTATTGATGGATACGCCACTGGAGGTCATTATTGTCTCGATGTTCGTGTTGGCTGTGATTCTCTGCTTGCACGAGATCGATACCCTTGCCCGGGTCAATGAAATCCTGTTTCCGCTCATTTTGTTCCCGATTCTGTTTATTGCGCTTGCGTCCTTTCAAAAAGCGGAATGGAACAACATACTCCCACTGATCAGGGTGCCTTGGGAGACCATTATCACGGGGGCGTTTGAGACCAATTTTTCATTTCAAGGTTACGAGATCATGCTGATCTTTTTCGCTTTTGCACACGAAAATACGGGAAAAGTCAAAGCAGGGTTCTACGGTATCGGGATCTCTGTTTTTGTATACACATTGATCGTCCTCGCGGGGATCGTCGTTTTTGGCCATGAGGAATTGCAAAGGGTAACCTGGCCGACCTTGGAGCTCGTCAAGTCGACGCAAGTGCCCGGATTGATATTGGAACGGCTGGAATCGGCTTTTCTCGCTGTCTGGGTAGCGGCTGTTTTTACAACCGTAGCTAATGGATACTATGCAGTAATCTACGGCTTGCGCCAGCTTCTGAAGAAGGGAATGCTTTTCCAGCGGATTGCATCTATTGTTTTGATCTTTCCCCTTTTTTTCGTTGCGATTGGACCGCAAAACATCGTGGAGCTCTTTAAGATGACCTCTTTAATCGGATATACAACCGTCTGGATCAGCGTCGTCTCACCTTTGATCCACTGGCTGATCATGCTCTATCGCGACCGGGGAAGAAAAAGGGAAAAGGGAAGTGATGCGCATGGGTAAAGCCTGGGCTTCCCTATGCTGTTTATTACTCTTTATGACGCTTTTGACAGGCTGCTGGGATCGGCGCGAACTGGAGGAGAGAACATCCGTTATCGCGCTTGGCATCGACTTGGTCGAGGGCAGGCAGAACTTATATAAATTGACTGTACAAATTCCGATTCCGATCAAAATTGCCGGCAGCAGCGGGCAGGGAGGGGGAGGAAACAAGGACGCGGTAAAAATTATGAGTGTTACCGGGAAAACCGTAACTGATGCCGTCAACAATCTTCAGCAGCGTCTGAATCAGCGGATTTTCCTCGGGCATACGCGCGTGCTCGCTATCAGTGAAGACGTGGCCAGAAGAGGAATGGATGACATCATTGACAGCTTTCGGCGGGACCCTCAAATACGACGTCTGATGTGGCCTGTCGTCGTTCAAGGGAGAGCAGCCGATTTGCTGGAGATGAAACCTGGCTTGATCCAGATTCCCGTCGTGTTTTTAATGGATCTCATCGAAAATGGAACGAAAATGGGCACGATCCCTGACCAAACGATGGGCGAATACTTGATTCAGACGTCCAATGAGACCTTGCAGCCGATGCTAAACTATGTGCAGGCCTATAAGGATGACGTCAAATGGAAAGGGGTGGCTGTTTTTCGGGATCAAAAAATGGTCGGCTCGCTCAATGATATCCATACGTGGGCACTTTTGCAGCTGAGAGATGAGAAAAGGGGAGGAGATGTCATCGTACCGCTCCCGGGTAAGGGAGGAGGGTACATCTCCTTTCGTCCTCACTTCGTCAGAACGAAATTGGAAATGAAAGGATCGCATGCGACGGGACAGGATAACCATAGCGGACATGGCGTTGCGTACTTATGCGAGATACAGGGGGACATTATCGAAATGACCAAAAACGTTGAAGGGTCGCCGGAAGAGGTGATCGTGATGCTGCAGAAACTCATCAAAAAAGAAATGGAAAAACGGGCCAGGAAAATGCTTGATATCCTGCAGAAGCAGTACAACAGCGACATCCTCAAACTCGGTCTCGCCATGCGCGGCCATCATTATGCGGATTACTGGAGAAAGCATGACTGGTTCAAAGACTTCAAGCAATTCCCGATTGAGGTGAAATACACGATAAAGCTGCGGCGACTTGGCATGGAAATGCACTAAGTGAAAAGGGAGAGACCACGAAGTCCCTCCCTCTCTTCTCGATTAAATCGGACGGTCAGCCTGTTTCGGCAGATGCTCGGCAATCGTTTGCACCATTTCCTGACGGCTCGAGGCATCGCTGTTTTGCCACAGCACTTCGAACAACACGCCCAATCCCGGAAGCGTTTTTTCCTGACCGGTGGAAATGGCGTCACTGATGGTATCTTCGACGGCATTTGCGTCAGAGCCCTGCATTTTGTACATAATCGCCTGACGAAGGTTCAGAGAAGCGATGTTCATGACGGACGGACACCCCCTTTTTCGATATGGGTTGCCCCCCTAGTATTCGTCTTTCCAGGTAAGCTCATACCTGCTTTTGTAGCAGGGTAAATCCTTGTGTTATAATGCTTGGTATTCAACTATCCGAGGATGTCTTCTGCCAATGATGGGATGGGCTTTTTAACCCAACAGCAGGCAGGAATGAAGAAGGAGTGGAAGGAATGTCCAAGCAGTTCGCTATCATTGGCATGGGCAGGTTTGGATCCAGTGTAGCCCGCACCTTGTATGAAATGGAATACGAAGTGATGGGGATCGACGAGGATGAAGAGCGAATCAATGAAAATATTCAGTACGTGACCCATGCGGTTGCAGCCGATTCTACAGACGAGAGAGCGCTTCGCGAGATTGGCATCCGCAATTTTGATGTCGTCGTCGTCTCGATCGGAGCCGATATTCAGGCCAGCATCTTGACCGTGCTGATTCTAAAGGAAATGGGCGTCAAAAAGATCGTCGCCAAAGCGCAAAATGAAAGGCACGGACAGGTGCTCTACAAGGTAGGAGCGGATCGGGTCGTCTTCCCGGAACGTGATATGGGGGTGCGAGTCGCACACAATCTGATCTCGGCCAATGTTCTTGATTTCATCGAGCTGGCTGAGGATTACAGCGTGGCGGAGGTCGTAGTGTCCTCGAAAATGGTGGGGAAAACCTTGCGCCAGCTGGACATCCGGGCACGCTATGAGGTAAACGTCATCGCAATTAAAAGCGGTGACAAGTTCAATATCGCCCCGAGTCCGGACGAGGTGATCCAGTTTGGCGACGTCCTCGTCGTGATCGGAAACAACAAGCATCTAAAAACATTTGAGGAGCAAGACTAAATGCGTCATGAAGTGATTTCGTCCGTACAAAATCCACTGGTCAAGCGATTGCACCAGCTCTTGAACCGGAAAGGGCGCGAGGAGCAGAACCGTTTTCTGGTGGAAGGCGCCCATCTCGTAGAGGAGGCGCTGAACAGCGGGGCACAGGTGGTTACCGTTCTCTACGATGAGAGTCGAGGGATTGATCCGGCATGCCTGCGGGCGTTAGACGAGCGGGGGACAGACGTACAGGTGATCGCTGTGTCTTCTGCGGTTCTTGGCAAGTTGACAGAGACAAAATCTCCGCAGGGAATTGTCGCTGAGGTGAAAATAGATTCGGAAAACTGGGCAGAATGGATAGAAAGAGCATCGGAGCGGGATTACCTGCTGCTTGTTCTCGATGAAATCCAGGACCCGGGAAATCTCGGGACGATTCTGCGCACAGCCGAAGCCGCAGGGGTGGATGGCGTCGTTCTGGGCGAGGGTAGCGTCGATCTGTACAACGGAAAAGTCGTTCGTGCTACGATGGGAGCCCTGTTCCGCCTGCCCGTTTTTCTGCGTTCCCTGCCCGAGGCAATTCAGACTTTACAACAGCAGGGGGCCAACGTACTCGTCTCCTCGCTAAAAGAAAACAGCCTCGCCTATGACGAGGCTGATTATCGCGGAAAAGCGGTAATCGTGATCGGGAATGAAGGGCGGGGAGTTTCCGAGCAGGTGGCTCGTCTTGCTGACGGCTATGTACACATTCCTTTGTACGGACGGGCTGAATCGCTCAATGCGGCTGTTGCAGCCGGCATACTGGTGTACGAGGCCCAACGGAAGAGAATCGGTCAGGCCGTCAACTGATCTTCGCCGCTTGCTTTTGCTTTTTTGCTTTGTAATCTTCCCGAGCCTGTGCCCATTGGTCTTGGGCCATGCTGAGTATGCCCGTTTCAATCGTGCGATTTCTGTATTCCAGCGTACGCGAGAAATACTGGATCGCTTCGTCATACTGCTCAACGCGTCGCTTTAATTCGCCGATCAGGTACAGGACGCGAACTTCCGACATCTCTTTTTCGCCTTGTGTATAATCAGAATGGATGAAAGATTGCTCGTATTCATTTGCGGCGATGTGGAGGAAACGTTTTTCTTCCGCTTGGTTTTCCTGGAAACGGCAGAGCCAGGCCAGACGCAAATAAAGGCCAGCTTTGACGGAATGCACCTGATCGGTCAGCTCGGCTGCGTAAATCGCCAGTTTGTAAGCGGCCAATGCTGCTTCCAGACTGCGGATCCCCCCAAATTCCTTGGGCGTCCATTTTGCGGAAATCAGCTCGCCCACCAATTTTTTTTGCGAGGGAGTCAGGTGCTGCTTGAATTGGTCGCTAAAGGCAAGACCGCAGGACGGGCAGACATTGACCGTATAGAGGATCGGGTTCAGCGATTGCTCCTTGAAGTATGTACAAAAATCACTGTCGCGCTTCAACATGGAAAGAGAGCCGCTGCGGACTCGTTTTGATGTAAAGGTGGATTGGCAATGCAGGCAAGCTATTTTCTTGTCATAGAGAGCGGAAACCTGGTCGATCATGTCTGAAGTCCCCTTCCCAAAGAGGGTATTTCGTAGGAGCCGGGCCGAATCATCATGCAACATTTGTATAATTGAAAGTTAGCTTAGGTTGCGCTATAATTTTCCTACAACTGCATTATAACGCAAAGCGATGACAGAGACTAGTACGCAGGACCTATAGTTTTTCAGGGAGGAGATGCCGCTGACTGAAAGCATCCCACACTATAGCTGCCGAATTCACTCTCGAGCTGGCCCCTGAACAGTATTTTAGGAACAAAGTAGGGGGTAACCGGGGCAACCCGTTATCATGAACGAGTGAAGCAAAGCCGTATGGAGGGCTGGAGGACCAGGATCGTGTCTCCGCAGCCGTATGGCTCTGTTTAACAAGGGTGGTACCGCGAGTAATGACTCGTCCCTTTTTGGGGCGGGTCTTTCTTTTTTTACCAAAATCAGTAAAGGAGCGATATGACGTGCAAACGCGGTTACAGGAAATGAAACAGTCTGCCCTGGCCCAGATCAGCCAGGTCGCGGATGGGGCGCAGCTGCAAGAGCTGCGTGTAAAGTATCTTGGCAAAAAGGGGGAGCTGACAGAGCTCCTGAGAGGAATGGGAAGCCTGAGCCCGGAAGAGCGTCCTGTCGTAGGCCAATTGGTCAATGAGGTTCGCAGTGCATTGGAGGAAGCCTTCGCCGGCAAACAGGCAGCGCTGGAAGAGGCGCAGCTCGCAGCCAAGCTCGCCTCCCAGTCGGTGGACGTTACTCTGCCGGGACGCCCGATCCCGGCAGGTACAATGCATCCGCTCTCCCGCATTATCGAGGAGATCGAGGACATTTTCATCGGCCTTGGCTTTGACATTGCCGAGGGGCCGGAGGTAGAGCTGGATCACTTCAACTTCGAGATGCTCAATCTGCCCAAGGACCACCCGGCTCGCGACATGCAGGACTCGTTTTACGTGACGGAAGAGATTTTGATGCGGACTCATACATCGCCTGTACAGGCTCGCACGATGCTGAAAAAAGAGGGGAAAACACCCGTCAAGATTATTTGCCCGGGTAAAGTGTACCGCCGCGATGACGATGATGCGACCCACTCCCATCAATTCACGCAAATTGAAGGGCTCGTAGTCGACAAGGGAATCCGGATGAGCGATTTGAAAGGAACGCTGCTCACGTTTGCCCGTCAGATGTTCGGACCGAATCAGCAGGTCCGTCTGCGTCCCAGCTTCTTCCCGTTTACCGAGCCGAGCGCGGAAGTCGACCTGCAATGCTTCAAGTGCGGTGGAGAAGGCTGCCGCGTTTGCAAACAAACCGGCTGGATCGAAATTCTCGGCTCCGGCATGGTGCACCCGCGTGTTCTGGAGATGGCCGGCTATGATCCGCAGGAAGTCAGCGGATTCGCCTTTGGGATGGGTGTTGAGCGGATCGCCATGCTGAAATACGGCGTCGAAGACATTCGCCATTTCTATACAAATGACGTACGTTTCTTGAAACAATTTAACCGGTCCTAGAAAGGAGAGTCGAAAGAGTCATGAAGGTATCTTATCAGTGGTTATCGGAATACGTCGATCTGCATGACATCACACCTTACGAGCTGGCGGAGAAATTGACCCGCAGCGGAATCGAAGTGGATGCGGTCGAACCGTGCAATGCGGGAGTTTCCCAAGTTGTAGTCGGCTATGTAAAGGAAAAGAGCAAGCATCCGGATGCTGACCGGTTGAATGTATGCATCGTGGATGCAGGGCAGGGAGAGGATCTGCAGATCGTGTGCGGAGCTCCCAACGTCGCTCAGGGACAAAAGGTTCCCGTCGCTCTGATTGGAGCCAAGCTGCCTGGAGACCTGCATATCAAGCGCTCTAAGCTGCGCGGCGTAGAATCGCAGGGAATGATTTGCTCGGCGAAAGAATTGGGCCTCAATGACAAGCTGCTTGCCAAGGACCAGCAGGAAGGCATCATGGTTCTGCCTGAGGATGCAGAAGTAGGCATGGACGCCGTTTCCTATTTGGGCATGGACGATTACGTGCTGGAGCTGGGCTTGACGCCAAACCGCTCCGACTGTCTGAGCATGCTCGGTGTCGCCTATGAGGTGGCCGCCATTCTCGGCCGTGAAGTGATTCTTCCGGAGATTGCAGTCGTCGAAAATGGCGAAGACAATCCGGTTACAGTGGAGATTGAAGCAGAGGACGAGTGCTATCGTTACGTAGGACGCCATTTTACGAATGCCGTGATCAAAAGCTCTCCGCAATGGATGAAAAACCGTTTGATGGCAGCAGGTATCCGTCCGATCAACAACGTCGTGGACGTCACCAACTACGTTATGCTGGAGTACGGACAGCCGTTGCACGCATTTGACGCGGCGATGGTAAAAGACCGCTCCATCGTGGTCCGTCTCGCGGAAGAGGGTGAAAAACTGGTAACGCTGGACGATCAGGAGCGCGAGCTGGATAGTCAAACGCTGTTGATTGCCGATCGCGAAAAAGGACTGGCTATCGCAGGTGTCATGGGTGGAGCCAACTCTGAAATTACACCGGAAACCAAGGAAATTATCCTGGAGGCTGCCTGGTTCACGCCGCAGACAGTCCGCCGTACATCTCGCAAGCTGGGAATGCGGACAGAGGGCTGTGTCCGCTGGGAAAAGGGCGTCGACCAAGCGCGCGTGCAGGAGGCTGGAGAACGTGCAGCGTACCTCATCCAGCAGCTTTCCGGCGCTACGGTTTCCAAGGGCCAGGCTACAGCGACGGTCCGCGAGCCGAAGGCGGCCGCCGTATCGGTCACCTTGAGCAAAATCAATCAGCATCTGGGAACCGCTCTGTCCGCAGCGGATGTTACGCCAATCTTTGACCGCCTCCAGTTCCCTTATGAACAAAACGGCGAAGAATGGGCCGTTACCGTTCCGACGAGACGGGGGGATATCACGCTGCCGGAGGATCTGGTGGAGGAAGTAGCCCGCCTTTACGGGTATGACAACATTCCGACCACCCTTCCAGAAGGGATGACCACACAGGGTCAGTTGACATATGAGCAAAAAATTCGCCGGACGATCCGCCGTCATTTGATCGGAGCAGGCTTGAACGAAGCGATCTCATATGCGCTTCTCCACCCGGAAAAGGCAGAAGAGGTCGCCGGACTGCATGAGATCGCTGCCAAGCCGATCCCGCTTGCGATGCCGATGAGCGAAGAGCACAGTGTGCTTCGCATCAGCCTGATTCCAAGCCTGTTGCAGACCGTCTCCTACAACAAGAACAGACAGAATCACAATGTCTCCATTTTTGAGCTGGGACGCGTGTTCCTGAGCACGGAGGAAAAGCTGACACAGCTTCCGGAAGAGCGCCTTTACCTGGCCGGGGCACTCACTGGCCAATGGCTGCCGACGAACTGGATGGGACAGACGCAAGCGGTTGATTTTTACCTGCTGAAAGGTTTGGTGGAATCGCTGTTCGCAAGTCTTGGTATCACCGGCGTGGAATACCGCGCCCAAGCGAATCTGGCCGGGATGCATCCGGGCCGCACGGCAGAGGCATGGGTAGCTGACCGCCGTCTCGGATACTTCGGGCAGGTCCATCCTGCTACGGAAAAAGCGCATGATCTGGCTGAAACGTACGTCTTCCAGTTTGATGTGGAAGAGCTGACGAAGGCGGCTGCACCTGTGGGCCATTACAACCAGCTTCCGAAATACCCTGCTATTACGAGGGATCTGGCGCTGGTTGTCAACCGCGATCTGCCCGCGTATGCGCTGGAGTCCGTCATCCGCAAAGCCGCCGGAGACTTGCTGGAATCGCTGACGCTGTTTGATGTGTATACAGGTGAACGTATCGCAACCGACAAAAAGAGCATGGCCTTCTCCCTCGTATTCCGTCACTCTGACCGGACACTGCAGGACGAAGAGGTCCAGCAGGTGACGCAAGCCGTCGTCGAAGCGTTGCGGACAGAGACGGGTGCTGAGCTGCGGATGTAAGGAGAACTTGACGAAACCTGACATTTTCAGTAACCTAATCTGAGATACAATGGTACGGAAGTCTCAGAGCTGTTTTGGAGGAGGAAGCCTTCGTGCAAGGTGATGGTAAGAATCGGTTGACAGTAGATATATATGGTCAGCAGTATCGGCTCAGTGGAAAGGCAAGTGTGAACCATATGCGCATGGTAGCCGGATTCGTAGACGATAAAATGAATGAAATCGGAAAAGGCAACCATCGCCTGGACACGGCCAAAATTGCCGTACTTACCGCAGTAAACATCGCAGACGAATACTTCCGGTTGCGTACTGAGTACGAAGCGCTGTTGAAGATGCTTCAGGAGGATGCGAACGATCCATCATAGATGTTTGGAAAGAGGGGCTTTTTGCCTCTCTTTTCCCTATTGTCGCAAGCTTGACAATCACGAACGGAGAGGAGCGCGACTGATGAGCAAAGAAGCGTTGGTGGAGGCTGCAAGTCAGCTGACTCTGGAACAAAAGAACGAAAAGCTGGGAGAGATTCTTCGCGAGATGGGCAGTGTCCTGATCGCTTTTTCGGGCGGAGTGGACAGCACCTTTTTGCTGGCCCGCGCCGTTGAAGAATTGGGGGAGTCCGCGATTGCCGTCACAGCAGCATCGGAAACGTTCCCGACACGCGAATTTGAGGCCGCCAAGCAGCTGGCAAAGCAGCTCAAAGCCAGATTTGTCACGACTGAAATCCGCGAAATGGAAAACCCCAATTTTGTGGCAAATCCGGTCAACCGCTGCTTTTACTGCAAGGACGGATTGTATGAGCATTTAGGGGAATTGGCTGAAAAAAATGAATGGAATGCCGTTATTTGTGACGGCGCCAACATGGACGACTTGGGCGATTACCGCCCGGGGAGAGTAGCAGCCGTTCAACGGGGCGTGCGCAGTCCGCTGCAGGAAGCCGGACTTTACAAGGAAGAGCTTCGGCAGTTGTCAAAGCAAATGGGGCTGTCCACTTGGAACAAGCCGTCTTTTGCTTGCCTGTCTTCACGTGTTCCGTACGGTTCGCAGATTACACTGGAAAAAATCGATCAAATCGATCGGGCGGAGGGCTTCTTGATGAGCCTCGGTTTTCATCAGGTCAGGGTGCGCCACCACGAGACCATTGCACGAATCGAGATCAGTCCGGACGATTTTCCGCGCTTGCTGGAGCATCGGGAAAGCATTGACCGCGAGCTGCGGGCGATCGGGTTTCAGTACGTAACCCTCGATTTGTTCGGATACAAGACTGGCAGCATGAATGCCGTACTGCAAGCGGAAGTGAAACAGACCCATGGATGACTTGAGAAAAATTCTTCAAGAGCTGAAAGCAGGCACGATTGATGTCGAACATGCGCTAGAGCTTGTTCAAGGAAGCAGCCGTCTGGATTATGCGACCCTTGATCTTGATCGAAAGAAACGAACCGGTTTTCCCGAGGTCGTATACGCGGCAGGCAAAAGCGCAGAGCAACTCGTTGGAATATTTGCCCGATTGAGAGAGCACCAGGAATTGGTTCTGGCTACACGCGTCAGTGATGAGCAGGCGGAAGCGGTGCAAAAGCATTGGCCGGACGTTCGGTACGAAAGAGAGGGCAGGCTGCTGATCAGTACAAAAAGTCCGCTGAAGCCCGTCCGCGAAGGCTATGTAGCGATCGTGGCTGCCGGTACCTCCGATTGGCCAGTTGCGCAGGAAGCGGCTTGGACGGTGCGCTGCTTCGGCAGTGAAGCCAGAGTCATCGCAGACGTCGGTGTAGCGGGGATTCACCGTTTGTTTCAGCGGCTGGATGAGATTCGCGCTGCGGCTGTGATTGTCTGCATCGCAGGCATGGAGGGAGCATTGGCAAGCGTTCTGGCGGGACTCGTAGACAAACCGGTCATTGCCGTTCCCACCAGCGTCGGCTACGGAGCGAATTTTGGAGGTATGGCAGCCCTGCTGTCCATGCTGAATTCCTGTGCAAACGGCGTAGCTGTCGTCAATATTGACAATGGCTTTGGAGCCGGCTACCTGGCAGGAATGATCCACAGACAAACGGCGTCTTCATAAAACCGAAAGCAGAGCCAACCCGATGGTTGGCTCTTGCACTATACGAACTTAGGTTTCTTGCCTGTTTCCGGCGTCGCCATTGCGCAAATCCATATGTGTCTTGATCGGAATAAACAGGTCGATGATTCCGATCACGAGGGAAGCGAGCAGAGCCCCGAGGATGGTCACATAGAAGCCGGTAACGACAAATTGGGTCAGGTAAATCACGACTGCGCTTACAAGGAAACCAACAATCCCGCGATTGTATGGAGAGATGCGATCACCAAAGAATGCCTCAACTACCCATCCCAGCAGTGCGATAACTACTGCCGCAATGAGAGCGGTCCAGAAGTTGTTAACCGAAAAACCGGGTACGAGAAACCCGACGAACATCAGTACGACAGCAGCAACCACAAAACGGATAACGTGGCGTAAAATCGTCATACGTGTGATCCTCCTTTGCAGATGTTGATTCCTTCTCATTTTGGCTGATTTTAAAGGGAACTATGCCGTGGAAATCGCGTTAAATTATTCTTGCCGCAAGCTCCGTGATATAATACGAATGATTGGTTTTTTCCAAGCGATAAAGGAGGCACCACTTGTGGAACAACGGGTTTTAAAAACCTTGGAATACGAAAAGATCGTCGCGCTTTTAATGGAAAAGGCGACGTCCATATACGGGAGAGAAAAAGCGGAAGCGCTGCTGCCGTTCTTGCGGATCGAAGAAGTCCGGTCCGCGCAGCAGGCGACTAGCGAGGCAGTGACGGCGCTTCGGCTGAAGGGAAGTGTTCCGCTCGGAGGCATCCGCGACATTCGCGCACCGATTCAGCGGGCGCGTTTGAATGCCATGCTCGCTCCCATGGAATTGTTGGACATAGCAGGAACGATCGGCGCTGGACGCCGTTTGCGCCATTTCCTGCTCGACCTTTGTGAAAATGAGCCGCTCCCGATGCTGCAGTTCCAGGCAGAACGGATTGAAGGGCTGCGCGAGATGGAGACGGAAATCAGGCGCTGTATCGATGACGACGGTGCGGTGGTTGACAGTGCGAGTCCGGAGCTTCGCCAGGTTCGGCAGGAAATCCGCCAATTGGAAGCACGCGTCAGAGAAAAGCTGGACCAGATGACGAGATCAAGCTCCT
Organism: Brevibacillus borstelensis; assembly: GCF_003710865.1. Classification (GTDB taxonomy): domain Bacteria; phylum Bacillota; class Bacilli; order Brevibacillales; family Brevibacillaceae; genus Brevibacillus; species Brevibacillus borstelensis. Next base: position 127,802 of record NZ_RHHO01000017.1, read on the forward strand.
ACCAAAAGATGCTGATGGAAAATATCGTGACAATCCGCGGCGACCGTTTTGTCATTCCGGTCAAACAGGAATATCGCCATGTATTTGGCGGGATTGTGCACGATCAATCGGCATCGGGCGCTACCTTGTTCATCGAGCCGGAAGCAGTCGTGACGATGAACAACAAGCTTCGCGAGCTTCGTCTTCGCGAGGAGCGGGAGGTAGAGCGCATCCTCTATACGCTGACAGAGCTTGTTGCGCAGTCCGTAGAGGAACTGAAGGAAAATATTGATGCATTGGCCGAGCTCGACTTTATGTTTGCCAAGGCTCAGCTCGCTGGAGCGATGAAGGCTGTATGCCCGAAACTCAATGACCGTGGGTACCTGCGCCTGAAAAAGGCCCGCCATCCGTTGATTCCCCATAATGCCGTCGTACCGGTTGATGTGGAGCTGGGCGGAGCTTACAGCGCAATTGTAGTGACTGGTCCCAATACAGGCGGGAAAACGGTATCGCTAAAGACAGTCGGACTTTTGTCGATCATGGCGATGGCAGGATTGCATATTCCTGCGGAGGAAGAGAGCGAGGTTACCGTATTCTCGTCTGTTTTCGCCGACATAGGAGACGAACAGTCAATCGAGCAGAGCCTCTCGACTTTCTCCAGTCACATGAAGAATATTATTCACATTCTCGCTTCGATGGATGAGCGGAGTCTTGTGTTATTTGACGAGCTGGGTGCAGGAACGGACCCGACCGAGGGTGCAGCTTTGGCGATGTCGATTATCGATCACGTCATCCAACGCGGAGCCCGGCTGATCGCCACTACGCACTACAGCGAGCTGAAGGCGTACGCCTATGACAGACCGGGCGTGATCAATGCGAGCGTTGAGTTTGATGTGGAGACGCTCAGGCCGACCTACAGACTTCTCATCGGTGTCCCGGGACGGTCGAACGCGTTTGCGATTGCCAAGCGGCTCGGCTTGCCAGAGGAAATCATCGAAATTGCCAAAGGCTCGATCAGCGAAGAGGACAATCAGGTCGAGAGCATGATCGCCTCCCTGGAGCGAAACCGCAAAACGGCTGAAGCGGAAAGGGAGACTGCCGAAGAGCTGCGGCGCGAAGCCGAACGTCTGCGCCAGCAGCTTGAAGAAGAGCGGGCTCGCTTCGCCGAAGAGAAGAACAAACGGCTGGAGGAAGCGGAGGAAGAAGCACGCATCGCCGTTCAACTGGCAAAAGAGGAAGCCGAAGCCGTTATCCGCGAGCTGCGGAGCATGATGAAGGAAGGCGTCGAAATTAAAGAGCACCGTTTGATCGAGGCGAAAAAACGGCTGGGCAGCGCCGTCATGGAGCTTGAGAAGGAAAAGGTGAAAAAACCGGCAAAAGCGGTACGGGCCACGCAGGTCAAAGTCGGCGACGAAGTCATGGTAACAAGCTTTGGGCAAAAGGGAACTGTGTTGGAAAAGGTCGGGGGAGACGAGTTCCTCGTCCAGATCGGCATTATGAAAATGAAGGTCAAGCGGGACGACATGAACGTCCTCAATTCCATCAAAGCCCCTCAGCAAGCCGTGGAGTACACCGCTGTAAAGCGAAGCAAAGGCACTGCCAAGCTGGACCTCGACCTGCGTGGATACAATGTCGAGGACGGGATTCGGGAAATCGACCAGTTTCTGGACGAAGCGCTCTTGGCCGGCTTCCACTCTGTATCGATTATCCATGGACACGGCACAGGGATGCTGCGAAAAGGGGTGCACGAGTATTTGCGCCAGCACCGCAATGTGAAATCGTTTCGCTTAGGCGGTCAGGGGGAGGGCGGCGTCGGAGCAACGATCGTCGAGCTGAGATAACCGGATGACGGGTTGAACGTCGGCTCTAGCCTGTCCTGATTTTCTTTTGTGCAGGGAGGTTCTGGATGGAACAGTTGTTACACAATCAGTATTTGGGGACGTTTGCCTACTATACCGTTACCGGGCTTGCGATGATCGTTTTTCTTTCCTTGTTTGAGCTTGTGACCCGGTATCAGGTGTGGCAGGAATTAAAACGGGGGAACCTCGCTGTCGCCATGGCTACTGGAGGAAAGATGTTCGGGATTGCCAATATTTTCAGCTATTCGATCCAGCACCATGACTCCATCGGGCAAGCGCTGATTTGGGGAACTTTCGGTTTTTTTCTCTTGCTGGGCAGCTATTTTATTTTTGAATTTATGACTCCAAGCTTCAATGTAGATGAAGAGATCGGCAATGACAACCGGGCGATCGGTTTTATTGCGATGGTGCTTTCTGTCGGTTTTTCCTTTGTTATCGGTGCCAGTTTGACGAGATAACGGGAGGCGAGAAGAATGGATCAGTCAGGGTGTGTGACAGTTACCGTCGTTCAGGGAGAAGAGCGCAGCCATCTGTCAGTGAGGACTGGGGGAAATTTGCTGTTGGCCATGGTGCGGGAGCGTTTTCCGGTAGATTTTGCTTGTACTACGGGAAAGTGCGCCACTTGCCGATTGCGAATGGAAATTCCCCCTGGTTCAGCAAGCGAACCCTCTCCTACAGAGCGGTATCGTTTGGGAGCGGACTTTGCAGCCGGACTGAGGCTGAGCTGTCAAGTGTATGTCACAGGCCCGCTGACCGTCTATTTGCCCACGAATGGCTAGGGACGTTTCCCGTTGAACCATTTGCCGATGGAGAGTATAATTAGACTTTGGCAGAATGTAACGAGTTAGGGAAGAGGAGGCATGGCCTTGGAAACGCTGTACAAGGTCCTCATCGCATTATGTGTAGTGTTTATTGCGGCAGGGGTTTATTATCTGTCGTAGGCAATGCACTCAACCTATAACCAGAGAATATGAAAGAGGAGATACTCAATGACTCAGCCAGTACGCGTTGCTGTTGTCGGATTAGGGTTTGTCGGACTGCCGCTTGCGCTCACTTACGCCCTGAAAGGGGCACATGTCGTCGGTGTGGACGTCGTACCGCATGTAGTAGATGAGATTAACAAAGGGCATTCCCATCACCTGGAATCCTACCAAGGCAAAACTTTGGCGGAGATTCTGCGGGAGCAAATCGCCGCTGGCCGCTTTCGTGCGACCACTTCCTATGAAGAAGCTGCAGCCGAGGTTACGAATTATATCGTGACGGTTGGACTGCCGGTCTTCAATGGTGATCCTGACCTGGGACCGCTCAAAAACTGTGCGGAAACGCTCGGGAAAGTGTTGAAGAAGGGCGATTCGGTGATGATCCGAAGCACGGTCGTTCCGGGGACGACAGAAGAAGTGATCAAACCGATCCTGGAAGAAGCAAGCGGACTTCAAGCCGGAACGGATTTTTACCTGACATACTGCTCCGAACGCATTGCCGAAGGACGAGCTTTCGAGGAGTTCATTCATATGCCTCTGGTCCTCGGCGGGATCAACCCGGAGAGTGCAGAGAAGGGGAAACAGCTGCTTTCCGTGATCAGTGAAACGGAAATCACTATTTCTGATATTCGTGTGATTGAAACGGCGAAAGTCATTGAAAATATTCAGCGTGACGTGAACATCGCGATGGTTCAGGAATTTGCCCGTTTTGCCGAGTCTTTCGGGATCGACACGTTTGAGCTGATTCGCATCGCGAACACGCACAAGCGCGTGAACCTGCTGACACCGGGACCTGGAGTGGGCGGCTTCTGCCTTCCAAACGCCCTGTACTACCTGCAGCCGAAAGCGAGAGAGCTGGGTGTTCCGCTCCCGCTCTTGCAGTTGGCCCGCACGACAAACGACAGTGTGCCTGGCGTTTTGGTGGACATGCTGGATAAAGCGCTGCAGAATGCCGGCAAAACATTGGCAGGAAGCCGTGTGACTGTGTTTGGACTGGCGATGAAGGACTTTTCCAACGATGACCGGGTAAGTCCGGTCCATGATCTGATTGCTGCATTGAAGGCCAAAGGAGTCGACGTTCGCTCCTACGACCCGGCCGTACCAAACCGCTACGACCACAAGAAAGAGAGGGTCGAAGAAGCTGTTCGCGGAGCAGACGCCATCATGCTGACGGCTATCCAGAAGGAATTTGCCGAGCTGGATTGGGACAAAGTGATCAGTCTGATGAGTTCGTCTCCTGTTTTGTTTGATACCAAAAACCGCATCCCGCGCTCGCTTGACGAGCAGGTGACTGTAGTCCGAATCTAACCGAAGAAAGGTTCGGGTTTGCATGAAAAAGGCTCCGCCGGTTTCCAGCCGGCAGGAGCCTTTTTCATATCGAAGGTACTTGATAAGCCAAACTGGTTAGAAAAATTCTGCGCCAGATGCGAGATTGATCATAGCCCGCATCGTTTTGTAAAGGTCGTGCTGATCTTGCGGCGTGTAGGAAACGATCCCTTTTTCCGCATCGTAGCGTGCGCCTGGCACAATCGCCGCCATTTCGGCTTGTCCGGTATGCGAAAATTCAATCGAGAGCTCAAGCGGTTGAGCGAATTCCACGGGCTTTACTTGTGCTACTCGGGAAAGAGCCCGCTTGGTCTGGCGTTTTAATTCCGCTGTGGCCTCGTCACGGGAGAGGCAGAGAGCAGAGGTGCGGGAAACTGCTGTTTTTACGATAGCCGTACTGATTTCCGGGATGAGCTGTTTGGCTTCCTTTGCAATCAAGTCATCGCCGGAAACAAGACAGACCGGAACGCCATACATACCGGCATAGACGGCGTTGAAGCCAAACTCTCCTACGACCTGTCCGTTGATGTACATGTTGCGAACAACCCCGGACATCGTGTGGCTGAGTACGCCCGGGACGCCCTGACGTGTGTGGTAGCCGATGAAAAAAGCGGCGTCAAAGCTCTGGTCCAGGCCCTGCATCATGGAGTAATCGCGTGGTGAGCCGGCCAAAAGCTTCGCTTCGGGATGCAGCGACTCCCAGAGGATGTTATTCATCGTATTGTGGCTGTCGGCTACAACGATCTCTGTAGCTCCCCACTCCAGCGCTGCTTCGATCACTGCATTGGCGTCTTCGGTCATGAATTGACGGCCTCGTGCATAGTTCATGCCTGAGTCTGGATTGATATAAGATGTGTCGACAATACCGGAGATTCCTTCCATGTCTACGGAAAGAAACAGTTTCATAGCCATTCGCCGTCCTTTCTAGCAATTCTGAATCATTCTTTCTTATCAAAACAGATTGTTTCCATACAGGCAACAGAAAAATGGAAAAACGTTGCAAACAGTTGGAGCAAAAGCGAATGGTAAAAGCAAGAAGGGAATGCTCGACACAAAAAACAGCAAGGGAATGCAGAACGGAAGTAAGAAGCGAATGCAAGGAACGAATGCACATGGCCAAAAAGCGAATGCACAGGCCCAAAACCGAAGTCAACGAAAAAAGCACGGGGCCCGCTAAAGCCAACGCCGTGCTTTTATCTGTAAATCGCATGGTTTTTTTGCCATAATCCCAGTGTTGCTTTGCTCGGCTGCCAGCAGCGTTTATGAAAGCAGGCGACGGTACAGAGCCAGTGTTTGTTCAGCCATGTGCTGGATTGTAAAGGTCTGCTCCACTAAAGTCAGGGCATTGTGGACGAGCCGCTCCCGCAAATCCGGCGATTGCAAAATGGTTTTCATCGCTTCGGTCAATCCTGCCACGTCACCGGGCGATACGGCAAGACCGGTTTGTTTGTGTGTAACAAATTCTTTGACTCCGCCGACGTGGCTGGCTACGACAGGCACTTCAGAGGCCATCGCTTCGATGATCGTATACCCCAGTCCCTCGTACAAGGAAGAATGGACAAAGGCGTCACATGCATGCAGACACGCCGGGATATCCTGGCGGAACCCGCCGAAGCGGACCCTTTCTTCCAGACCGTGCTCACGGACTTTCGCCTCCAGGACGGCACGTTCCGGACCGTCTCCGACAAGGACCAGATAAGGGATCGGACCTTCCTGCATCTCCCTCGCCAATTGAGCAAATGCATCCACCAGAAGCGGGAGTCCTTTCACAGGCACAAATCTCGCGACCGTCCCGAACAAAAAGGCATCGGCTGGAATTCCCCATTCTGCTCGAAGGGAGGCCCGGTCTGACGCACGCAGATGTGTCTGTCTGTATGGAGAAAGGTCTGTTCCGTTGTAAATGACGCTGATTTGCTCTCGTGGAACGCCGTCCTTGTGCAAAATCTCCGCAATCGCCTCGCTGATCGCGATGTAGTGCCGGTTCCATCGACGTGTACCTCGTTCCATCAAGGATACGAGCGCATAGGCCAGCGGATGGGCGTAGTCATAGCGAAGCGAGCTGTGTACGGTCGTCAGCAGTGTCGCTCCGCTTCCCCGGGAGGCCAGTCTGGAAAAGAAGTTGGCTTTTACGCCATGTGTATGTATGAGATGTGGCCCAAAGGAACGAAATACCTCTCGCAACGCCTGTAGAAGCCGTACGTCAAAACGCCCGAATCGGTCCAGGGCAATGACAGGCACACCTGCTTTGCGCAACTCGCTGGCAAACAGGGAGTCGTAAAAGCAGACGACGGCCGTCTCCACTTCATCCGCAGGAAGAGAAGACAATAAATTGAGGATATGCTGTTCCGCTCCGCCAAACTCTCCTCCGCCGATAACATGGAGGACTCGCAGTTTATTCATGACAACTCCACCCGAACCTTCGTAAAAAAAAGCTTCTCACCGAAGCTCTCTCGTATCAAAAACAGGAAAAATCCCGATCGTCCAATAAAAACAAAACCATTCTCACTATAGCAGATGACTGGTTTATTCGCAATAACACGGGACTTGTGGTATCTTGATGAAGGAGAAAAACGACGATACAAGGAAGGTTTGCTGATGAAAACTCACAGCGTGCTGCTCATATGCTATTATTTTCCGCCCATTGGCGGCGGAGGGGTGCCGCGGCCGTTAAAAATGGCGAAATACCTCGGAGAGTTCGGCTGGAATGTACATGTGCTGACAGTCGATCCCGTTTACCATGCGACATTGGACCCGTCCCTGCTGGCTCAACTTCCGGATGATGTGAAGATTCATCGGGCGAAGGAGTTGCAGATCTTGCCGCGAAGAGGCGGGGGAGCTTCTGCGGGACAGAAAGGTGCAGCAAAGGCGGCTGCGAGCACGGAACCGGCGGTGGTTCGAACCAGTCTGAAGAGCAAACTAAGGCAAGGCATTGTACAAATGTTGAAACAAGTAAAACCGTACCTGTTGATCCCTGACGACCAGATTTTGTGGCTCCCGCAGGCACTCAAGCTGGGCCGTGAGATTATGCGCCGGGAAAAAATAGACGCGATATTTTCGACGTCGGGCCCGGTGACCAATCATTTGATTGCCCAGAGGCTGGCCGAGGAGTTTGGATGCAAGTGGGTCGCCGATTTCCGCGATCCGTGGACACAAAATATGCATACCTCGGGAATCGCCTGGAGAGAGCGCCTGGAAGAGCGGATGGAAGAGAAGGTTATGGCAAGGGCGGATGCGATTACAACTGTGACAGCGACATTTGCCCAAAACTTCAAGGCAAAGCATGGACACCGTATACGGCGGATGGAGCTCATCTATAACGGGTTTGACCAGGCCGATTTTGAGGGATTGGTTCCACAGCATACCGTACCAGGGAAGTTTCATGCCGTTTATGCGGGCATTTTGTACCAGAAGCGAAATCCGCGCCTTTTGCTGAAAGCGATCCACGAGCTGATTGAGGAAGGGCAGGTTGACCGAAAAGACCTTTTGCTCAGTTTTGCCGGCGTATTCGACTATCCGGGTTATTCGGAAAATCGGGATTGCGTGGAAGCGTTGGGCCTCGGCGATATTGTCCGGGTATTGGGGAATCTGCCGCATAAAGAGGCGCTTGGTCTCATGAAAGGGGCGGACGCCCTTTTGCTCATCGGCGATGTCTCGCCCGATGCCGGAGCGTACATCCCGGGCAAGCTGTATGAATACATGGGAATCGGCAAGTCGATCCTGGCTCTGAACAAAGCCGGAGAAGCTACCGGAATCATCGAAACGTTCCACTTGGGACAAGTTGCCGACCCGGAGGACAAGGATGCGATGAAACAGGCATACCTCAAGCTGTATCAGGCATGGAAGGAACAAGGTGAGATCGATGCGGCTGACCGTGGCGTGGAGTTTGCCGAACGGGTCAAGCCTTACGAGAGACGCGAGCAAGCACGTCAACTGGCGCAGTTAATGAGTGAGCTGCTGGCCAAGTGACAAACAAGGATAGGATAAGACAAAATAAAATGACAGCCCCGTCCGACAACCTGGCGGGGCTGTACATCTTAAGAATTGACCGTTGCAGGGAAATCGTGGTATGTATGTTGTGCGTCCTTTGCTTTGTGCAGGGAGCGGTTACGGGAGAGTGAGTGAAAACGAGCATATGATGGCAATTCAAGCATTAAGGGCTTATAACTTTTTCTATTTTTCGCTGTTGTCCATATTTATATCGTTTCTGCCGGTATATCTCGCATTTCGCGGCGTAAGTCCTGCGCAAATCGGAATATTGATCGGCATGGGATCGTTCATCGGAATATTGTCGCAACCATTTTGGGGCATGGTCAGCGACAGGCGCAAGACGATAAAAAGGGTGATCCTCGTAACGCTGGGCTTGTCTCTCGTCGTGGGATTCACCCTGCTCCAGTCTTCACAGCTGTGGCTGCTGTTTGTTTTGGTGGGAGCGATGTATTTCTTTATGCTTCCGACCGATCCGCTGACGGAGAGCTTGAATTACCGCGTAGCTGAGCAGCACGGCATCCACTTTGGATCGGTCAGGACCTTCGGCGCGATCGGGTATGCCTCTGCCTCGCTGATCATCGGTTTTACCGTGGACAGAATCGGGATGGAGAACCTTTTTTGGGTATACGCCGCGTATGGAGGGCTTGCCTATCTCCTGTGTCTCGTTGTTCCCGATGCACCTGTCAGCGGCAAGCGGCTTTCAGTGGCCGATCTTCGCCGGTTTCTCACCTATCCGGCGACTCTGCGCTTCTTTCTCCTGGTCCTGCTTGCGGCCATTCCTCATCGTACGAATGACAGCTTTCTCGGCGTATATGTACAGAGCTTGGGCGGAAATACGGGCATGGTAGGCTTGGCCTGGTTTGTGGCAGCGATCAGCGAGGTGGCCTTCTTCGCGCTGAGTCCGCGCCTGCTGCGAAACGGAAACGAGATCAAGATGATCACTCTGGCATCGGCCATCTACGCCATCCGGTATTTTCTTTGTGCAGCTTTCTCAGGCCCGATGCTGGTGGTGTTTCTCCAGCTTATGCAAGGGATCACATTTGTCATTTTTTACACCGCCAGCATTCAGTACTTGTACCGGATTATCCCGGAGGAATGGAAGGCGACAGGACAGACGGTGCTTGCCGTTATTTTCTTCGGCATTTCCGGCATCATCGGGTCGTTTGGAGGCGGCTGGGTCTTTCAGCATTGGGGCGGAGCTGCGCTGTATCAGGTGATGGCGGTTTGCTCGGTGTTGGGTTGCTTGTATAGCGTGATGCTTTGGAAGAGACAACCGAGCGAGGGCACCCAATAGCTATGGGGCTGTGGGCAAAAATGATGATCCGAAAGAGCGAGTGCAGTCATTCTCATCGGTGCAGAAATAAATAGAGAGGCCGTGGCCCAAGCAGATATCTGCCTGGCCGCGGCCTCTTCCTTTAAGATGAAACGCTGATTTTCTTCCCGTGCGTTAATAGAGCAAGTACTTCTCGACTTCTTCTGGATCCTTAATTTCGATTCCAGAGTCATTGTATTTGAACATCTGGAAGAAGATTTGCTGGTCCATCGTGCCGCCTTCGGGCATCGGCAGGATGATCCAGGTTTCGTACTGATGGAGCAGGCGGTCATCCTTGCCGATCCAGAACGTCGTTTTAATGGTTGATTCCTTCAAAATATAGTCCAGGTCGGGCCGATCTCCCAACTGCTTTTTCAAAGACTCAAAGAGCGGACTGTTGCTCTTTTCCAGCCACTCAGCTCCGGTTATCTTCAGCTGGAAGGGTACGCAGACGGTTCCGTACACCTTGTCGTCATTGAGCTGCACGGCTTGATCCAGGAACGGGAGCCAGTCGTCAAAGCCTTTGAGTACATCAAACTCGAGAGGCGTCTCCCGCGCCGTCATCCAGGCGTCTTTGACGCGAACATAGTTCTTGTCTCCGATGCGGTAGTACTGGTAGTCCTGACGGGCGATCCGGGCGTCCACGTTGTAACCGTCAGGGTTGCGGACAGCGCCGTTAAACATGCTGGTTGTCGTGCGGGCCATGATGTAGTTGATCACGTGTCCCTTGTACCAATATTTCTGTGCATTCGGATCGGTTTTTCCTTTTTCCAGCGCTGTCTGAAGCCATTCAGTCGCAGATTCCGTCTGTGCGGGAGTACTGTCCGTAGCCCCGTAATTGGTCAGCGCGAACGACTTTGGACCCGACTCATAGGTGCAGCCTGTCAACAGCGAAGCGGAAACGAGAGCAGACAGAGCAAGCAGCGCGGTGGTCCGTTTACGCATGGCGAACCCTCCTTACGATCCCGTATCCAATCAATCCGATGAACAAGAGACTGACGAGCGGAACGACTGGTACATTGTGGCGTTTGAATACGAGAATGCGGTGCTGGTCATAGATGGAAGCAACGATCTCGTTCGATTGGTCACCGTCGATGTCGCCGATTTGAATGTTGAGCAGAGGCATGTAAATGCGCCAGTTATGCTCCAATCCTTCCGGTGTATAGGTATAACCGGACAGATAGCGGGTCTTGTTCATGCTGACCCAGCTTTTCGCTTGAGCGATGAGCTCCGGTTGGTCTTCATTGCCCACTTTGGCATAGTTGGTAAAGCTGAAGCTTTCGTCGCCTTCCTGACTCGACCACAAAACGTCCCATTTTCCATCAGGCATCGCTTTCAGGATGTAAGACGGCTTGTTGCCGATCAGCAATTCATCCGCACCGTCATTGTCCACATCGGCCGGAATGAATCGGGCAGTCGCCAGTGCAGTCTCCTTGCGAGTCAATGTGTATGCTTCGACAGTCGTACCATCCGGCTCTACAGCCAATACACTCATGTGTTCGCCCATGATCATGAGACCCTCGCGTCCGTCCGGCAGCTTCATCGTGTCGAGAATTCTCGTTGCTTTCGTCGTAGCGGCAAAAGGCTTGCCTTCGTACGTACCGCTCAGCAAACCCTCACGGATGCTGAGATCCTTGAACTTCGTTCCCAAAGAGAGTCTGCCATCCATATTGCCGTTATTTTCGGCCAGCTTGTCCCCGATGTTTTGCAGGTCCAGCAAGAGGGCACGATACGGGGCGGTGCCGATCTGCAGCATGCCTTCCGCAAAGGATTGACGCTGAACATTTGGCACCAGCTGGTCATCTTTCGTCGTATAGTACGGGAATCCCGGAAAATCTGATGGCAGTTTTTCTTTAACAGCTGTCAATGTTTCGGCCGGAATCTGATCATTTGGCATCCGAACCAGCTTGCCGTCCTGCCACTTCATCACGTACAGAGAGAGCGGCTCAGCCTGCAGGTGAAGCAGTTTGTCAGCCAGCGCCTTTTTCTCTTCCTCTGTCTCCGGTTTCGGCGCTTCTTCATCCGGGAGAGGAAGCTCATCGGCATTGCCGTACGTAATAATTTCCTGCTTGCCGTCGCCGTCTACGTCATGAAGGGCGATCGGGAAATAATCGACCCAGCTTCCGTTGTACAGGCGATCAGACTCGTATTTCACCGTAAAGTGACTGAGTGCGTACAGGTTATCGCGATAAAACGTCGTGTTTGCAATGACGGCGATCAGCACGAGTGCGCCGACGGCTTTCCAGCTCAGGCGTCCGTACCACTTCGCCAAAGCGGCAACCACGATGATCGCAACGGCGCCGCCAACGATGACTGCGACCATCGATTTGACATCAAGCTGGGTCAATGACCGATCCAGGAGCAGAAAGCCCAGCGAAAAGACGACAATCTGCCTGCGCTCGTCCGGATGCGGCAAATAGTAGCAGAGGGCGAGCAGCGGCAACAATATAACCAATGCGATCCAGGACAAGTCGAGGAACGCCGGCTTCACCAAAATATGATAGATCAGGAACAGGGCGATGGCGTACAAGGCCCAGTTCACTGCAGACAAAGCTCCATTTCGTTTCATGGGCGTAAGCTCACCACCTTTTCTCGTTCGTTTGATCGGCGTACAGCGCTACCAGGAAGCCGCCAAACAGCCAGAAGTAGAGTGACATGAACGGCACTTCGAAAATATTCTCCACGGTATTGTGGAGTACGACTGCGACAAGGCCTCCGAACAGTCCCAGGACCATGAAAAACTCAGACTTGTTGACCAGGGAGCGGACCACGCGAGCCGCGTAGCGGAGGATCATGACGATCAGGCCGATCAGCATGCCGACCCCGATCAGGCCAAGCTCCGCAATGCTCTTGAACAAATAGCTGTCCGTGTAAATCGTTCCGAAGTGACGTGACCCGACGGCACCGCCATGGTGACCCAGACCGACGCCAAACAATGGTTCCAGCCTCATTTTGTCGTAGGCATCAACCCAACGCTTGAGTCGTCCGGCCTGTGCACTAGCTTCCATGTACTCCGGAGTAAACAGCGTGAAAATCCGGTTTTTGATCGTTCCGACGAGCGGTACGGATTCAGGCACCACGAAATAGAGAGCGAGAACTCCGACGATTCCGGCAAGGACCAGATAGCCAGCCCAGCGCTTCTTCCAAATGTAAAAGCAGGCAAACAGCGCGGCGGCCAGAGCGATCCACGCACCCCGCGATCCGGTCAGGACCAGCGCCAAAAGCGAAGACAGGGCGACGACGATCCAGAGCAGCCGTTCTTTTCCATTATCTACATACAGGGCAAGTCCGACAGAAATAGGTGCGATCAAGGCCATGTAACTGCCGAGAACGTTCGGGCTGGTGACGAATGAAAAGGCCCGGGTTGTGGTCGACTCGCCCTCCTGGACCCAGCCCATCGGCGTTTCCACACCCAATATCACCTGGGCGATCCCGTACAAACCTGTGATAAAACCGATCAGCGACAAAACCTTCAGCATATTGGCCATCTGCTGTCTGTCCGCCAGCAGATAAAAACCAATGAAAAAGGCGATCATGTACTGATAGACGGCGCGAAAGCCCTCGACACTCGCATCCCAGTTGGTCATATCGGTTACCATCAGGGCGATGCCAAAGACGATGAACGCGATAAACGGGTGCTTGATGGATGGCAGCTTGCGTGCGCCTTTGAAATAGGCGGCAAACGCAAACAGCAGGAGGACAATCAGTAGCCCCTCATCCCATAGCGATGATACGACAGGTATCGGCAAGAACTTGCGCAAGACGTAATCGATAAGGGGATAGGCCATAAGCAAAGACAACCACGTAATAGGGCGGCTCCCCCACTTCAACACAGTCTCTCTCATTTGTTTTTAAATCCTCCTACATTGGATTAACTCATCCATTATAATGAATTGACGTTCGTTGTCGCAAGGCGGCGGGGAAAGAGATTGGTAGGATTGAGAGAAATGCGATATGATAGCAGGTGTATTTGCCTGTTGCAGATGTATTTGGTCGCAGAGATGGGAGAATCGATTTTATGAGTTTGCTAAAAACAGCCTCGATGATTATCGTGCTGACATTGGTCGGCAGGCTTCTGGGCTTCTTTCGCAGCATTTACGTAAACAGCCTGTATGGAACGGATAAACTTACCGACGCCTTCAACACGGCGGCAACGATTCCGCTTGCCTTGTTTCTGGTCATACCTGGCGCGATTAACGCCGTACTCATCCCGACGATGCGGGGGATGCTGGAAAAAGAGGAGCGAACCGGTGAGCTTTACCACAAAATGCTGACGATTGTACTCGTCGTATTCACGCTGATCGCGGTGCTCGGCATTTTGTTTGCGGAGCCGATCGCGATGCTGCTGGGAACAAAAGGCGACACCCTGGCGCTCACGGCGGAAATGCTTCGCTGGATGTGGCCGTCGGCGATCTTTATCGGGCTGACGGGATTGTGGTCCAGCGTAAGCAACGCACACCAGCATTTTTTTACGCCGACGGTTTCCGCCGTAGCGAACGGAGCCGTGGTGATCGTGGGGATGTACTTGCTGGTGCCGCATTACGGCCCGGTAGGCCTTGCAATCGCGACGACACTCGGTTATCTCGCTGCCATGCTGCCGATGCTCGTCACGCTTAAGCAATTTGATTACAGTCACCGGCTCGCCTTTCACTGGAGAGAAGACCGCGCTTTGCGGGACATGGGCGAGCGCGTCATTCCGATCCTGATCGGGGCCGTTGTGGCCCAGGCGACTACGTTCCTGGAAAGAGGCTTTGCCAACGGCCTGGAAGGGGGCAAGCTCAGTGCGCTTGCCAACGCCAATCAGCTCGTCCAAATGCCGATGGCGATTTTCGTCGGCGCTTTTACACTGCCGCTGTTTCCGCTGCTTGCAAGCTTTGTGAAGCGGGGGGAGATGGACCAGATGAAAAGCACCCTGCAGAAGGGGCTGGCCTACCTGCTCATCCTGCTTTTGCCCGTCAGCGTCGGCTTTATTGTCTACGCCGAGCCGATTATCAGGCTGGCCTTTGAGAGAGGCGCTTTTGACGAGCGTTCCGTCATGCTGACGGCCTGGGCGCTCCCTTTCTACGGATTGGCTCTGTACGGACTGGCTGCCCGGGACCTGATCACGAGGGCGTTCTACGCTTTGGAAAATACGCGGACACCAGTGCTCATCGGCGTGGTCGGGATCGGCGTGTACGCCGTCGCCAACTACTTGCTGATTCCTGTGCTGGATCACGGAGGAATTGCCCTGGGAACGGCCATTTCCGCATTCAGCCAAGCGATTTTGCTGTTCATTTTGTTGTGGCGCAGGATCGGCGTTCTGGTACAGAAAAGCTTCCTGCTGACTGTCTTGAAAACGCTGGCTGGCTGCGTGGTCATGGCAGCAGTCTTGATCGGTGTGGACCCCTGGCTGTCAGCTATGCCGCTCTGGCTCTACATGCTGACAGGAATTGGCGGCGCTGTAGTCGTGTACTTTGCCGTCCTGACCATCCTGAGGGAGCCGCTCGTCTCGGAGTTGCTGCAGAAGGTCTTGAAAAGGCGGTCTACTCCGGCCGGGGGGACACAGTAAGCGGGCATTCCCGGATGGCGTATCTGGTTTTGCCAGACGGCGTTGGAGGGATGTGCTTCACGTATTCTAATCGGATACTGGCGTCACCCAAGGCAGAGCGTATGCCTTGGAGAACTTTTTCTTCGTCATCAGCCCGAAACCGCTCAGGGTGCTTGACCAGACGGAGCGTCAATCGGTCAGGCTCGTGCTGGACGAGCTGAAACGTCCGGAAGCTCTCCATATTGCGGATGATGTGATTGATAAAATGGCCGTGGACAAAGGAGCCCCGCATGGAAACGAACATATCGTCGACCCGGCCGTCGATTTCCTGAAGCACAGGATAATTGATGCCGCATGTGCAATTCTGTGACGAGAGTGCGAGCATATCGCCCAGTTGATAGCGCAGGCGCGGCATTACGCGATTGTGCAGGTCGGTCACCAGCAGTACGCCGATTTCCCCGACGGGCAAAGGCTCTCCGGCAACAGGGTCGACGACTTCCAGATAGCAGTTTTCGCTGAACGCATGCATGCTGCCAGCCGGACACTGGTAGGCGATGATCCCGCCGTCTCTCGCGCCGTATTCATTGACGACGGGAGCTTCAAATGCTTCTGTGATCACTGCGCGCTGGTGATCATGCAGCGTTTCTGCGGTAGAGACGACCGCCTTGAGGGGAAACCCCAGCCTGAGCCCGGCTTGCAGCATGAGTTCGGCGAACAAGGCAAGAGCGGAAGCGTAACCGTAAAGGTAGACGGGACGAAAGCGGCGGATTGTCCTCACATGCTCTTCGATTCGGGATTGGTCCAAATCGTAGGCGGGGATCATCAGCCTGTTTTTCAGCCAGCGCTCCTTTAGCTGGTAGCGGCGGGCGTCCTGGCGGTTCAGCTCGATCGGCGAGCCCCAGATCATCACGGAAGGGTCGCCGATCCGGATGCCGTACCATGACAATCCGAGCCAACGGGCAGCCTCGTAGCGTTCCACCGTAGGCCGGTCGAGGAAAAAACGGGTCGGCTCCCCGGTCGAGCCTCCTGTCCGGTTGGGGATCAGCTCACCCGGGTTGGCCCCTATCGTCAAATAACGGTCGGCCTGCTCCCGAAAACGGCTCTTCTCAAGCTGGGGTAGCCGCTGCAGGAATCGGGCTGGCTCCTCGCTATTCCCTGCCGCATGCCATTCCTCGGCAAACTCGGTATAGGCAGGGACGTGATGAACAGCGTGTTCCAGAAGCCGGCTCAGCTTGGCCGACTGGCGAGACTTTAGGTTTTCAACGGAGAGGGCTTGCGCCTCGCGCAGGTCATGCATATAGACACGTGTTCGATTTTGCTTGAAACGCTCCATTAGCGGCCATTGAACGTTTCGAATCAAAGAACCGGTCAGGGGCATAGGAAATCCTCCTTTTTCGGCAGATAATTCAAAGTTGTGCCTTGGTTTCTATTCCCTCAGTATTCCTGCCGAATTGGGACCCTATACCTGTTTGCCACTAGAGCCGATTGATAGTACGATAGAGAGTGGATTTCAACCTTTACCACGTTTGTACAAGGAGCTTCCCATGGTGAAAAATAGTTTTCTCGCCGGCGCCTTTATTTTGGCGATGGCGGGGATTTTGTCAAAAGTAATCGGCATGTTTTACCGCATCCCCTTGCAGGAGATCGTGGGAGACAACGGCCTCGGGCTTTATCAGGAGGTTTATCCGCTCTATTTGACCTTCCTGATCTTAGCCACCGCCGGCGTCCCTGTCGCTTTGTCCCGTGTGATCGCCGAAGCGCTGGCCGAGGGAAAGCAGGGGACGGTCAGCCAAATTCTCGCCCGCAGCATGGTGCTGATGGGCGGTATCGGTCTCGTCCTGTTTGCCATTTTGTACGTGAGCTCTCCGCTGATCGCCAGGATGATGGGGAATCCGCATCTGATCGAACCGATACGGGCGATTTCCCTCTCCCTGCTGTTCGTTCCGCTTATTGCGGTTCTTCGCGGGTTCTTTTACGGTCATCAAAAGATGATGTATGTAGGCCTGTCGCAGATCGTGGAGCAGTCGTTGCGGGTGGCGTTTATTTTGATCGCGTCCTTGTATCTGGTCTCCCTGGGGGAAGACACGGATACGGTGATTACCGGCGTCAATTTCGGCACGATGATCAGTACAATGCTCAGTCTTGTTTTTCTGGCGTTGCTTTTGTGGCTGCACAAGCGCAAGCAGCCGGGAACAATCGGCGGCGATTGGAAGCGGCTGGACTGGTGGTATGACCGGAAGTTCTTCCTGTCCATGTGGCGGATCGCCTGGCCGATCTGCATCAGCGCCCTGGTCATTCCGATCTTCAGCCTGGTAGACTCCTTTTTGGCGATCAATATTTTTCGCTACGTCTGGCAGGTAGACGGATTGACGGCTGATACCTGGTTCGGCATTTACAGCCGGGGCGGTCCGCTCCTGCAGCTCGCCAGCCTGTTCGGCTCGTCCATTGCCCTTTCGATTGTTCCTGCCATCGCAGAGGCGAAGCGTCAGGGAGACGAGGAACGAGTGCAAACCTTAACCAAGCTGTCGATGCGCTTCGCCTGGCTGATCGGTTTGCCCGCTGGTCTTGGGCTGACTGCGGTTGCCGAAGGCGCCAATCTCGCTCTGTACGGAGATGTGGAAGGGACGAAGGCGATGGCGATTCTCGGGGTCAGTGCGATCCCGCTCTCGCTCCTATTGGCGACCAATGGCATCCTGCAAGGCTTGGGCAAAGAAAAGCTGCCCGCGCTGAACCTCGTCTGGGGTGTGCTGATCAAAATCGCCGCGACGCTGTTGTTTACATCAATCATGGGAATGGAAGGCCTGTCCGTTTCCTGGCTGGTGGCTACGTCGATTGTGTGCCTGCTGAATATGCGGATCATCGCCCGCTACGTTCGGGTGGAGATCAACTGGAAGATCGATGCGCTGTACCCGCTCTTGGTGTCCAATCTGATGCTGCTTTTGGCTTGGGGGACGACAGAGGCTGTCGGGTATTTGCTTCACTGGAAAGCGCGTCTTCTGGGGGCAGCAGAGACCGTGGCTGGTGTCGGCGTCGGGCTGATCGTCTACCTCGGACTTTTGCTCATTATTCCGCTCATTCACGAGAAGGAACTGGAATGGCTGCCGGGCGGCAACAAGCTCCGCATGCTGATGAACGCTCTGCGCAAGAAACAGTCCTCTTCTTCAGATGCGCGGTAGTCAAAAAGAAGGCTCTTATCCTCACGGGATAAGAGCCTTTGTTGGTACAATGAGTTTCGTTTTCACGAACACATGAGGGGCCAGCACTGTTTTCCTGTCTTTTAACCATTTCAGGCCGCAGACTCAGCGATCCTTTTTGACGACCGGAATCCAGATTTCGCTTTTAAACGTGGGAGAGGCAATGTCCTTATTTTCATTCCACAGCATTTCCGGGCCTTCCGCGAGTTCATAGCTTGCGGACGGAAACCATTCGGAATAAATGCGGCCCCAGATGCTTTGGAGGGTGTCTGGAAACGGTCCGACAGACTCGAATACAGCCCATGTGGATGCCGGTACCTCAAGCTGAGCCAGGTCATCGGGGCCGTCCAGCGTCGTTGCCGCGCCGATGTAATGATCGAGCTCCCCGTGTTCCCGCCGTCCTTCGGAAAAATTCGTCGATGCGCTGATCAGGCCCTTTGGCTCGACAGTTGAAAGCTGCTTCAATAGCTGGATCTTGCTTTCATCCAGAGCTTCCCACATGGAGGCAATTTCCGGATTCACCCCGTTGTAAATCAAGGGAACCCTTTTCTTGTACCCGACGATACGAAATGCCTCTTTTTCCACGATGCGATAATTCATACTGCTTCCTCCTTTGATTGAAATATGAAAGGTCATCGGAGGATACGCTTTGAGCGAATGGCCGCTGTTTCTCGCTTCTGACGGCGTTACGCCATGCAAGCTTTGAAAGGCTCTGGTAAACGAGTCAGGCGAGCTGTATCCGTATTTGATCGCCACATCGATGACCCTGACGTTTTTGTCTGTGAGCTCAAAAGCCGCCAAGGTAAGGCGCCGGCGTCGAATATATTCCGACAGTGTAACGCCCGCGATAAAAGCAAACATCCTCGTAAAATGGTACTGGGAGCAGCAGGCCAGCCGGGCGACTTCAGCGAAATCAATATCCTCCGTCAGATTTTCCTCAATATAACGGAGGGCAGCATTCATTTTATCAAGCCAATCCATCTTTCATGACCTCCCATGGCTTAGAGGATAGCAAAAGCTGCCGGAACCCATCCGACAATTCGTGCACAAGTTTGCAGGGGGCGAGACTAATAGGGTCAAGATGACAAACGCAAGGCCCCGTCTTATAAAAAAAGCACGCGAGAATATATCTCGCGTGTACGGGGGGAAATCCCTGCTTTTTCCACAATGTTGCCCAGCGCGGGACCTATCCCTGCTTTCTGTACACACAGACGACCATCTTGACGAAAAACTCCCGGAAAAGCGGCAGTTTCGCCAGACCCGCGGTCACTTCCCGCAGCGGTACTTCGCGCTGGTAGACAGCAGGGTGGGAGACGCCTTGCTGGATTCGCCGGAAGCGCTTGATCGTCATCTGATTGATGTAGGCGATCGTATCGCTGCCATCCGGCTTTTTGCCAAAGCGGAAAGAGATCCGGTCTTGTCCGTCCGGCAAATCGCGGACCAGCTGCTTGTATGCGTCGATCAGCGCTTGCTCGGAGAAAAAGGCATGGACCCAGGGAATGCCGATCGCATCGGACAAATGGGCACCGTAGGGATGATAGTAAGGAGGAAAATTGATGTACAGATGGCCGCCGGGCTTGAGTACGCGGAAGCACTCTTCCAGCGTGAGCTCGGGCCGGTCTACGTGCTCCATCGCATCGTTCATGATAATCGTGTCAAAGGTATTGTCTGCAAAAGGCAGCTCGGCGGAGTCGGCTGTCATGAAGCGTACGCGGTCATCCAGCCCTTTTTCGCGGGCAAAGGCATTGCCTTCTTCCGCGTAGTGGGGCACGATGTCGATACCGATCATTTCTTTTGGTCCAAAGGTACCGTAATAGCAGGTCTTTCCGCCACCGCCGCAGCCGATGTCCAGTACGGTTTTATCGCGGAACATCTGGTCCTGGGTATGGTAGTCGAGAAAAAATTGGATCGTCTGCTCCCCTTTTTGAAACTGCCATTCGGTGTAGCTCATCTGCCCGTCATTGGCGAGATTGAACGGATGGACGGGAAGATGAAATAATTTATTTAGTGAAAGCAACAGCTGAGAGGATAGGGACACGGAAAGTCCTCCTTTCGTGCATTCGGAAAAGAGCCCCGCAAAGACTGAACGTCCCGGCAGGGCCCGAATATTTATGAACGTCGCAAAGCTTTGAGCACCAGCTCGCTGCTTTTGGAAGCTTCCTGGGCGAGTATCCGGGAATGCTCTTTGATGATTTCCCTTTCCCGGTCGAGCTGCGAAATGCGCTCCTCCAGCAGGGGCAGCAGGAAGGATTCATCCAGCTGGGTAATGTGTCCGGCGCTCGGCATGCCTGCGCGTTCCACAAATCGGTCGATTTTCGGGTCGTAGGAAATACCGGTAAACGGCGTTTGCAGCATGCAGGCCAGAATCAACGAGTGCAGGCGCATGCCGACGACATAGTCACACTGTTTCAGCACGGACATGATATCGTGAAAGGTGACAGACGCGTCCAGAAGCTGTGCGCCAGCGCTACGCATCATCCCGATAATTTCGCGCGAAGGGGCGAGATCACTGGGAAAATGCATGGGCAAAAACAGCACGTTCCATCCTTTTTCAACGAACATGTCGGAAGCGCGGGCGATGACCTGTTTAAAGGCTTGCTCCTGCTTCCAGTCACGAACCGAGATCGCGACCAGCGGCTTTGTCAGGTCGGGAAATAAACCGCGAAGCAGCTCTTGCCCCCGCTCGTCGGATACATCGCTTGGCGAGATTGTCATAGCTGGATCGGCCGTTACATATATCGGAGCTTTTGTCACCCCGCAGGCTTTGAAGTCGTCGCCCGACTCGTAGTCGCGAACCGTAATTACGTCGACGCGATTCACGACCCGTTTGATCAGGGTGCGGCTGATTCTCTTGAGGATCGGGCCAAACCCCTGGGCGTAAAAAACGACCGGCTTGCCCAGCATCTTGGCGATCGTCACGATGCCCAGATAGTAGAGAACGCTGCGGGGACTCGTGACGTCCTGCATCAGGGTTCCGCCACCCATCACCAGCATGTCGCTTTTCATCAACTCGCGCATGATGACAGGCAGGCTCCAGCGGTTGTACGCCGGGATACCAAACAGGGAGGTTGTCCGATCCGGCTGATTGGACAACACGGCCAGCGATATATTCGGTTGTTCCCGCCTGAGCGCGCTGATGATGCCGTACAGGACTACATCGTCTCCGGCATTGTTGAAACCGTAATACCCGGAGATGAGTATACGCGACATGGTGTGAACCTTCTTTCTATATCAAACGTACAGGAAAAACACATTCTCAAGTATAATCGAGTAAACAAGGGGAAGTAAAGCGGCCTTAGAACATATACAGAAAACCCATCGCAAACAGGCCGATCCCCAGGATAATCAAGCCTATCATCAAGACAAGCATCGTTTTGTTTTTCCGACGGCGGTAGAAAAATTCATCAAACATCTGAATACCTCCAGAGTGGATATGAGTCCATTATTGTATCATATCATTAAACTACCGTTTCTGGCTATTTGAAGAAGACAAGCGAAGCTGAAAAACGAGGAAGGAGCAAGCTTGAAAAAATGGAATCGACATGGCATAAGTACACCCTATTGGTAGACAGAGAAATGGAAGATTTGTTTGTGGGGGAGGTTTTGGAAAGTCCGTATACGCTTGGATGGGTTGAGCCGCAAATCGAGGTCTTGACCACGGAAAACGGGTATGATTACGCGGAAAACACCAATGGCCCGGTCATCGTCTATTTATTTGAACCGATTCAAGAGAGCGCGGCCGGACAAGTGGAGAAGCTCCAAGCCTATATCAGCCGTTGGGGAGAGGCCGTGCGACTTCAGCAGGTCGAACAGGTAGCCGAAGAAAACGATTCGTGGAAGGATGAATTCCGCGAGGTGCGCGTGGGAGACTGGTGGATTGCGCCGTCCTGGAATACGGCTGAAGAGGTGCTAAAAGCGGATCGCGTCCTTTGGATCGATCCGGGGGCAGCTTTTGGAACAGGCTATCACGGGACGACACAGGATATTTTGAGATTGCTGCAAAAATGGTCCCCGTCCGGCAAACGGGTACTGGACATCGGAGCAGGCTCGGGCATCCTTTCCCTTTTCTGTGTGAAAAACGGAGCCGAAATGCCGGTCTGGGCGGTGGATATCAACCAGCAGAGCGATTATCAGATTCGCGTCAACGCAGCAAACAATCAGCTTGGAGAACACGCCGTGAAAATCGTGATCGGTGATATCGCAGACCCTGGAGTAGAGGCGGAGCTGCCGGAAGAGGTAGATCTCATTTTGCTCAATATCGGCGGGGAAGAGGACGTTTCCATCCTTCCTGTAGTGGACAGGCATCTCGCGCCTCGAGGGCATGTGATCCTCTCCGGGATCGTAGTATGGAACAGGGAAAAGGTCATTGCCGCCTATGAGCAGGCGGGCTATCGATGCATGGAAGAGTCGACCAGCGACGAGTGGGTGACTGTGATGATGGAGAAAATCGGTTAACAAACCGCCTGCGGCAAATATTCGTTCACGCTTGTAACAGGTCTGTGTCAAAATGGAGAAAGAAGGCCAGATCAACCGCAGTCGGCGGAGGAGGAGATGTCGGATGGATCAAGTAGTCATTGTGGCTGCCGGGCGTACACCTATCGGTACGTTTGGCGGTGCGCTGAAAGATGTAAGCGCTCGCAAGTTGGCGGAGACAGCCGTCAGAGGTGTCATCGACAAGGCAAGCATCGACCCGGCACTGATCAATGAAGTCATTTTCGGCAATTGTATCCAGCGCTCGGATGAGGCCAACATCGCCCGCGTGGCAGCCCTGGATGCCGGATTGGGAAAAGAAGTGACCGGATTTACGGTACAGCGCCAATGTGCGTCCGGGATGCAGGCAATCGCCAGTGGAGTGTCTCAAATCATGCTTGGCGAGGCGGAGGTCGTCATCGCAGGCGGAGTGGAGAGCATGAGCAACGCCCCGTATGTGCTGAAAAACGCCCGTTGGGGCAAGCGGCTGACACACGGAGAGATGACCGACTCCATGTGGGAGCTCCTGACCGACCCGCATCATGGCGTTTTAATGGGTGAAACAGTCGAGCGCCTGGTAGACCTTTACGGCATCACCCGGGAAGAGCAGGACGAAATCGCTCTGAGGAGCCAGCAGAACGCCATTCGCGCCATCGACGGGGGACTTTTTCAGGAGGAGATCATCCCTGTCCCGGTAAAAAAACGCGGGGAAACCGTACTCGTGGATACCGATGAGCATCCGAGACGAGAGGTGACGAGAGAAGGTCTGGCCAAGCTAAAGCCGAGCTTCCGTGAGAATGGTACGGTGACAGCGGGGAATGCATCAGGATTGAATGACGGTGCGTCCGCCGTGATCCTGATGAGTGAGCGCAGGGCAAGCGAAGCCGGACTTGCACCGCTCGGCCGCATCGTTTCCTATGCATGGGCCGGGGTGGAGCCGGATCTGATGGGTTATGGCCCTGTGCCAGCCGTCAAAAAAGCATTGGCGAAGGCAGGACTGACTCTTGCTGATATCGAGCTGATCGAGGTGAACGAAGCGTTTGCAGCACAGTATCTGGCAGTGGAAAAGCTGTTGGAGCTGCCGCGTACGATCACCAACGTAAACGGTAGCGGCATTTCCCTCGGTCATCCGGTCGGCTCCACAGGCTGCCGAATCGTTGTCACCCTCCTCCACGAGATGAAGCGCCGAGGGTCCAGGTACGGATTGGCTACCCTTTGCGTCGGTGGCGGCATGGGCATGGCGATGATTGTGGAAAGGCCATAAAAACAAGCGATTGCAGGTTTAAAAAACGAATCCCCTGTTAAAAATGGAAAGCAAGACCCCATCCAAGCGCCGCGA
Source organism: Brevibacillus borstelensis (assembly GCF_003710865.1). Taxonomy (GTDB): domain Bacteria; phylum Bacillota; class Bacilli; order Brevibacillales; family Brevibacillaceae; genus Brevibacillus; species Brevibacillus borstelensis. The sequence goes on from NZ_RHHO01000017.1 coordinate 151,775, forward strand.
AGATGGGGTTTTTTCGTACACGACAGCCTGCTGGAGCCATGAACGGCCCAGTTTGCCATTTGCGTCGTTTGCAGCGGCTTTTGCCGCAACGCAATTTCCATCTGCCAATACGCGTCTGTCGACCGTTCGGGATACGTCAAAGGGGGTTCGCACATGATCACTTTCTTTTCCTTCATCCGCAAGCGCGGGAAGAAGCTTCTCCGCTACACGGTGTTCAGCCTGGCAGTTTTTCTGATCGCTTCCGTCGGATACAGCGCTTATCAGTTCAAGCAAATGACCAGAGGGTGGTATGCGCCGCTGGACACAAAACCGGGAGTAACCGTCGAACGGCCTGCTTCCGCTGTTGCCCCGCTTGAATTGCTAGCCGGGACGAAGCCGCTGAAGCCATTTGTCCTGCTCGTGATGGGGATCGACAGCCGGGACGGTGAACGGGCAAGGTCGGACACGATGATGCTGGCTGCGATTCACCCTGAAAAGCAGCGGGTCTATTTATTGTCGATCCCGCGAGACAGCTACACGGAGCTGCCGGGAAAAGGCTACGACAAGCTGAACCATGCCATGGCGTACGGAGGCCCCAAGCTGGTCGTGCAATCTTTGGAAAAGTTTCTCGACGTCAAGATCGACCGCTACGTGACCATTGACTTTGACGGCTTTCGAAAAGTGGTGGATGAGCTGGGCGGCGTGCCGATCCAGGTGAAAAAGCGAATGAAGTATACCGACCCAAGCGATGATACCCATATCGACCTTATGCCCGGCCTGCAAACGTTAAACGGCGATCAGGCGCTGGATTACGCCCGCTACCGCAAAAACGACCTGGGCAAAGAGGACAGCGACTACGAACGCATCGCCAGGCAGCAGGAGATCGTTCAGGCATTGGCGGAAAAGGGTACGTCCGCAGAAGCGTTTGCCAAGGCATTTACCCTGATGGAAATACTCGGCGAGCATGTGAAAACCGATTTGACGGAGAAAGAGATTGCTTCCCTGCTGCTCTCATACAGCGACCCGACGCCAAACGCAATCCAATCGGATACGCTGACCGGCTCCGATGAGCGGATCTGGCACAACGGCGTGCTGGGCTGGTACCACCTCGTTCCCAAGCAGGAACGGCAGCGGGTCAAACAAGCAATCCTCTCCGGGCTCGCTCCCTGACCACTGCCTAGAAGGGCGCCTGTAAAATGGAGAGAGGAGATGTATCTGATCAGTACAGAGGATACATCTCTTGTTATTTTTTCCGAGAATATGGTTGCGTTCTGTAAATTTTGTTGGAAAATTACTTATCTTTGGAATAGAATGGAGGTGGAAGAGGTTATGAATGTGGATCGTACGGGAGAGGTAAGGTCAATATGGGACTGGAGGGAATGCCCATGTCTATTGCCAAGCCTTGGATTGCTAGTTACCCGCCCGAAACCGCACCGTCACTGGAATACCCCCGTGTTCCGCTGACGTATTTTCTGGAGCAGGCGGCAGCAGATTTTCCCGAGAGAAATGCCCTTTTTTTTATGGGGAAACGGATTGCCTACCGTGAGCTGTTGACGATGTCCTACCAGTTCGCCAACGCTTTGATCAAGCGAGGCGTCAAAAAAGGAGACAGGGTGGCCATCATGCTTCCCAATTGCCCGCAGGCCGTGATTTCCTATTACGGAGCCTTATTCGCGGGGGCCACTGTCGTCATGACCAACCCGCTGTACACCGAGCGGGAGCTGATTCACCAGCTGCATGATTCAGGTGCCGAGACGATCATTGCATTGGACCTGTTGTACAAGCGCGTCGCCGGCGTAAGACCTTCCACGCCTTTAAAACGTCTGATTATTACGAGTATTGGCGACTTTTTGCCGACAGTGAAAAGATGGATATACCCATTCGTACAGAAAAAACAAGGCCACAATCCGCAAATCACCTATGGAAGCGATGTTGAGGCTTTTCTTTCTGTGTTGAAAGAAAGCGCTGTCACGCCTGTCTCTCCTGATATCGACCCGGAGCATGATCTGGCTTTGCTGCAGTACACCGGGGGAACGACAGGAGTAGCCAAAGGCGTCATGCTGACCCACAAAAATTTGATCGCCAACACGATTCAGTGCCAAGCTGTTCTGTATAAAACCAAGCGGGGAACGGAACGCATTCTGGGAGCGCTTCCCCTGTTTCACGTGTACGGGATGACAACCGTGATGAATCAAGGAATTTCAATCGCGGCAGAACTGATTCTCGTGCCGAAATTCAACGTCAAGGAGATCCTGAGCCTGATCGACAAGAAGAAGCCGACCCTTTTCCCCGGCGCCCCGACGATGTATATCGGCTTGATCAATCACCCGGATTTGCCCAAATACGATTTGAAGTCGATCGAGGCATGCGTCAGCGGCTCCGCGGCTTTGCCGGTGGAGGTGCAGACCCGGTTCGAAGAGCTGACCGGAGGAAAGCTGGTGGAAGGCTACGGATTGACAGAGGCGTCCCCTGTCACGCATTCCAATCCGATCTGGGGAAAAAGGAGGAACGGCAGCATCGGTTTGCCGTGGCCGGACACGGACTGTCGAATTATCGACCCTGCTACGGGAGAGGAGCTGCCGCAGGGAGAGATTGGCGAGCTGGCCGTCAAAGGACCGCAAGTCATGACAGGCTATTGGAACAGACCGGAGGAAACAGCGGCTGTCCTGCGCGACGGCTGGCTGTTGACGGGCGATATGGCCTATATGGACGAGGGTGGGTATTTTTATATCGTCGATCGAAAAAAAGACATGATCATCGCGGGAGGATTCAACATTTATCCTCGCGAGGTGGAGGAAGTTTTGTTTGAGCACCCGGCGATACAGGAAGCGGCCGTCATCGGAGTGCCTGATCCTTACCGCGGGGAAACGGTGAAGGCTTTTGTCGTATTCAAAGAAGGACAGCAGGTTGCCGAAAGCGAGCTGGAACAGTACTGTCGCCAGCGCTTGGCTGCCTACAAAATACCCAGGCAATACGAGGTGCGTTCCGAACTGCCAAAAACGATCGTCGGCAAGGTTCTCCGCCGTCAACTCCAGGAGGAGGACAAAGCTCGGCGAGAGCAGCATGAACAGGAAAAAACAAGCTGACAGATTGGCGGTCTTCCGTGGAGGAAGGCCATTTCTTTTGGATTGACAGAATAGGGGAACTGTCATACACTAAATATGAATGAATAGTCATTCAGTTGCAATGACTTGTCTATCAATGTGGAGGGAATCATGGCGAAAAAAACGGGGGAAAAGTATCAAGCCATCATTGATGCGGCTGTTCGCGTCATCGCTCGGCAGGGCTATCACAACGCCCAGGTATCCAGAATTGCAAAAGAGGCGAAGGTAGCGGACGGAACGATCTACCTCTACTTTGAGAACAAGGATGACATCCTCATCTCGCTCTTCAACGAGAAGATGGGAGCATTTATCGAGGAAGGCCGAGGACGCCTGGCACAGGCAGAATCCATCGAACAAAAATTGTACATCCTTGTTCACACTCATCTGAGCCAATTATCGCGCGACCAGGAGCTGGCAAAAGTGACGCAGATCGAATTGCGTCAATCCAATCAGGAAATCAGCGAGGGCATCGGTGCGGTCATGAAGCAGTATTTCGACCTGATCGAAGAGTTGATCAGAGAAGGAATCGAAAAGGGTGTATTCCGTTCCGACCTCGATGTCCGGTTGGCTCGAAAAATGATTTTTGGCACGCTGGATGAAGTGACGACGTCCTGGGTCATGAAACAATGCAAGTACGACCTGCTTTCTCATGTCGATCCCATTCATAACCTCTTCCAATTTGGCTTGAAGGGCAAATGAGAAAGAAAACGCTTTTGTTGAGATAGTCCGTTTGTTACAATGGGAATAGCAAGACTGAGCGTTCGCTCAGATAGCAGCGCCCTTCATTTTTGGGAAAAGGAAGAGGGGGAGAGAGGATGTATTCTCATTGGAATGTCCATAAGGAAGACCGGATCGCGGTCGTTTCCGTGAACCGCCCGCCGGCCAACGCTCTCAGCCACGAGACGTTGAAGGAATTGGCAGCGCTCCTGGATGAACTGGAAAATGACGCGCTCGTAAAGGCGATTGTCGTTACCGGGGAAGGCCGCTTCTTTATCGCCGGCGCTGACATTAAAGAGTTTACCGAGCTTTCGCCGGCAGATGCGGAAGAAATGGCGAAGCGCGGCCAGAAGCTGTTTGACCGTCTGGAGAGCTTTCCCAAGCCGATTATAGCGGCCATCAACGGAGCCTGCCTCGGCGGCGGCCTCGAACTGGCCATGGCTTGCCACATCAGACTGGCTGCTCCGGAAGCGAAGCTGGGTCTGCCGGAGCTGAACCTCGGACTCATCCCGGGCTACGGCGGCACGCAAAGACTGCCCCGGCTGGTGGGACGAGGAAAAGCGACACAGATGATCCTCACCTCGGAGATGATCGGCGGCGAAGAAGCGCTGCGGATCGGACTGGTGGAGGCTGTGTACCCGCTCGATGAACTGCTCGCAAAAGCAAAGGAACTGGCTGCGGTCATCGCCCAAAAGAGCTCCGTCACGATGAAGCTCGCTTTGAACGCGATTCATACAGGAATGACAGACGGTCCCGTTGCCGGTATCGAACAGGAGGCAAAGCTGTTTGGCCAAGCATTCGGGACAGAGGACATAAAAGAAGGAGTTGCCGCTTTTCTGGAAAAGCGAAAGCCGCAATTCGCCGATCGCTAGAACCTACATGGAAGGCACGGTAAAGGGATTCGTTGCCCAGCGTTTCCGGGGGGGCACCAGGATGCAGCTCGCCGCAGCAGCATACGTGAGGCAGCAGCGTCACTATGAGGGAGGTATTCTTGTGAATATTCTGGTTGTCATGAAGCAAACGTTTGATACCGAGGAAAAAATCGTGATTCAAGACGGCAAAATCCAGGATGACGGCGTGGAGTTTATCATCAATCCATACGATGAATACGCCATTGAAGAAGCGATCAAGCTGAAGGAAGAGCACGGGGGCGAAGTGACCGTCGTCTCGGTAGGTCCGGATCGCGTGGAAAAAGAACTCCGTACCGCATTGGCAATGGGAGCGGACAAAGCCATTCTGGTGGATGACGAGTCGCTGTTCGGCGACGAGTATACGACGGCGAAGGTATTGGCCGCGGTAGCTCGCAAAACCGGCTACGACCTGATCCTGGGCGGACAAATGGCGGTCGACTCGGGAGCCGGACAAGGCGGTCCACGCCTTGCGGAGGAGCTGGGCATCAACCATGTGTCCACAGCGGTCAAGCTGGAGATCAACGGCAGCTCCGTTCGCGTGGAGCGCGACGTCGAAGGGGATACGGAAGTGGTGGAGACGAGCCTCCCAGTTCTGATCACGGCACAGCAAGGGCTGAACGAGCCTCGCTATCCTTCTCTCCCAGGCATCATGAAGGCCAAGAAAAAGCCTTTGGAGCGCCTGACTGCTGACGATCTTGGCCTTTCTGCCGCAGATGTTGCGCCGAAGACACAGGTTGTCGATCAGACACTGCCGCCGAAGAAGGAAGCAGGCCGCATCCTTGCCGGCGAAATCCCGGCACAAGTGTCCGAATTGGTGCAATTGCTGCGAAATGAAGCAAAAGTAATCTAAGCGAGAGGGAGAGATTCAGATGAAAAAAGTACTGGTAGTAGCAGAAGTACGTGACGGACAATTGCGCAATGTCTCTCTGGAAGCACTCGCCGCAGCAGGGATACTTGCAGAGGGAGGAGAAGTGGTCGCTGCACTGTTCGGGCCGAATACGGCTTCACATGCCGAAGCTCTCGGACACCATGGAGCGGGCACGGTCTATGTGGTTGATCACGCCGATCTGGCACAATACACACCAGATGCTTACAGCCAGGCGCTGAAGCAGTTGATCGAGTTTGTCGGTCCTGACGCAGTCGTCCTCGGACATACGGCGATCGGCCGTGACGTGGCTCCTCGCGTTTCTGCACGCCTTGGATGGGGACTGGTTTCGGATGTTACCGCGCTCGAAGCGGGTCCAGTTTTCGTCAGGCCGATTTACGCAGGGAAGGCGTTTCAAAAGCGCCGTTTTGAAGACGGAAAAATCATGGTTACGATCCGTCCGAACAACATCGCCGCAGGTACTGCCGACACAGGCAAAACCGTGACGGTCGTGCCATTTGAAGTCGAGATCAAAGACCTTCGTTCCATCGTGCGCGAAGTCGTTCGCAAAACGAGCGGAAAGGTCGACCTTTCAGAAGCGAAGATCATCGTCTCCGGCGGCCGCGGCGTAAAGAGCGCGGATGGCTTCCAGCCGCTCAATGAGCTGGCTGACGTGCTGGGAGCGGCGGTAGGAGCGTCCCGCGGGGCCTGCGATGCCGACTATTGCGATTACTCCATGCAGATCGGCCAGACCGGAAAAGTGGTGACGCCGGACCTGTACATCGCCTGCGGCATTTCCGGTGCGATTCAGCATTTGGCGGGAATGTCCAATTCCAAAGTCATTGTCGCGATCAACAAAGATCCGGAAGCGCCAATTTTCCAAGTAGCTGATTACGGTATCGTGGGAGACCTGTTTGAGGTCGTTCCGCTGCTGACTGCAGAATTTAAAAAGGTTTTGGTGTAACCCTTGGCTTACGAACATCTGCAGCCTTGCTTCCTCTGAAGCGAGGCTGTTTTTTGCGGAGGCAGCCCAAGAAGGCGATAGGGAACGGGCGCTTCGGACAAACTATACTTTGACATGTCAGAAAGTGTCGCCGCACGTAGTCTTTTTTTACGGGGGATGGTATACTGAGTGGCGTGTGGAACCTTTTTCCGTACCGAATTTAAGGAGGTAATATTCCATGGCTATCGTTAATGCAACCGATCAGACCTTTTCCCAGGAAGTAGAGCAAGGCGGAACTGTCCTGGTTGACTTCTGGGCTCCTTGGTGCGGCCCTTGCAAAATGATCGCACCTGTATTGGAGCAAATCGACAGCGAAGTAGGCAGCAAGCTCAAAATCGTGAAAGTAAACGTCGATGACAATCCGGAGTCTGCAGGCCGTTTTGGCGTCATGTCCATCCCTACCCTGATCGTATTCAAAGACGGTCAACCGGTAGATAAAGTGATCGGTTTCCAACCGAAGGAAGCCCTCATGGGAACTGTCGGCAAACACCTGTAAGCCTTGCAATACGGTCTATAAAAAGCAGCATTCGCCAATGGCGGGTGCTGCTTTTTTCGGCTTGGCCAAGGATGGATACGGTGCTTTTTCAAACGGATGGGGAGAGATTCCGTCGAGTTTTCACTGAAAACATGGTAACATGGAAGGACAACGTATGTTCCCTCAATCTGCTTTTTTCAGATGTGTGCGGGGGAATTCGGTGCGCATTTCAAATTTGAGCCAGTCACCTCGATGTACCGAGATTGCCATACATGGTTTTCCTGCAAAATCTTTTATGAAAGAAACGTGTGACAAATGAGCGGGAGGAGGAACTCAGGTGAAAATGACAAAGTTTCCACGTGAACAGAGAGAGCATGTGATCAACCAGGTTCAGTTGTATTTTCAGGATGAGCGGGGAGAAGAGCTGGGGCGTCTGGCCGCAGAGCAGATGCTTGATTTTTTTGTGAAAACCCTGGGTCCTGTCGTTTACAATCAGGCGGTTGAGGATTGCCGCAAGCTGATGCTGGAGCGGATGAGCGCTCTGGAGGATGATTTTTATACACTGGAACAACCGCTTGCCCAGCACCGCAGAAGCGGTCTATGAGAGTAGAGAGTACATGAAAGGGAGGGAGCAGCCGTGAACAGCTCCTTGAAAGACAAGCTGGCAGTCCTGCCGGATAAGCCGGGCTGCTACCTGATGAAGAACGAAGAGGGCGAAATTATTTACGTGGGCAAGGCCAAAGTGCTGAAAAACCGCGTTCGCTCCTATTTTACCGGAAGCCATGACGGCAAGACGCAGCTGTTGGTCAGCGAGATTGCCGATTTTGAATACATCGTCGTCTCTTCAGCGATCGAAGCGCTCATCCTGGAGTGCAATCTGATCAAAAAGCACAATCCGCGCTACAATGTCAAACTGATGGACGACAAGACGTACCCCTACATCAAGATCACCAACGAAGCGCAGCCGCGGCTGGAGATTACCCGCAAAGTGCTGAAGGACAAGGCACGTTACTTCGGTCCGTACGCGAACGCGGGCGCGGCTTCCGAGGTGAAAAAGCTGCTGGATCGACTCTACCCGCTGCGCAAGTGCAAAACGATGCCGAAGCAGGTCTGTCTCTACTACCATTTGGGACAATGTCTGGCGCCTTGTGTGTACGAGGTAGAGGCGGCGGAGAATCAGCGGCTGGTCGAGGAGATTGCCCGTTTTCTCGACGGCGGCCACGAGGAAATGAAAAAGCAGTTGACGGAGAAAATGCAGCAGGCGGCGGAGAATATGGAGTTTGAACGGGCCAAGGAGTACCGTGACCAGATCCGCAGCATCGAGGCGGTCATGGAGAAGCAAAAGGTGACCTTCACCGATACGGTCGACCGCGACATCATCGGATTTTCTGTAGAGAAAGGCTGGATGTGCGTCCAGGTTTTCTATATGAGGCAAGGCAAAATGATTGAGCGGGATACGACCTCTTTTCCTTACTACGGCGGCGAAAAAGAGGATTTCATGTCCTACGTCAGCCAGTTTTACTTTGACAAGCAGAATGCCCTCCCCCGGGAAATCCTGCTGCCGGAGGAAAGCGATCCGGAGCTGCTCGCCGAGTGGCTGGGCGTGAAGGTGCATGCGCCGAAGCGCGGCAAAAAGCGGGAGCTGGTGCAGATGGCCAGCGAGAATGCCCGCATCGCCCTGCAGGAGAAATTTGCGCTCATGTCCAAGGACGATGCCCGGACGATTCAGGCTGTGCACAATCTGGGCCATATTCTCGGGATCGGAACCCCGCACCGGATCGAAGCGTTTGACAACTCCAACATTCAGGGGACAGAGCCGGTCTCTGCGATGGTCGTGTTTACGGATGGACGCCCGGACAAAAAAGAGTACCGGAAATTCAAGATCAAAAGCGTCGAGGGGCCGGATGATTACGGCTCGATGCGCGAGGTAGTCCGGCGCCGGTACACGCGCCTGCTGAAGGAAAACCAGACGCTGCCCGACCTGATCGTAATCGACGGAGGCAAAGGACAGATCAGCGCTGCGATGGATGTGCTGGAAAATGAATTGGGGCTCTACATCCCGGTATGCGGTCTGGCCAAGGATGAAAAGCACAAGACTGCCCAGCTCCTCTACGGGAATCCGCCCGAGCCGGTCGAGCTGAAGCGGGACAGCTATGAGTTTTACCTGCTCCAGCGCGTGCAGGATGAGGTCCACCGATTTGCGATTACGTTTCACCGGCAGGCCCGGACAAAGACGATGCTCTCTTCCCAGTTGGACGACATTCCCGGCATCGGCGAAAAACGGCGCAAGCTTCTGTTCCAGCATTTTGGTTCGCTGAAAAAGATGAAAGAGGCGACTGTCGAGGATTTCAGGCAGCTCGGGATTGGCGACAAGCTGGCCCGGGAGATTATCGCCCATCTCAGGAAGATGTGAGCTGAGAAATTGTTCAAAATAATATTTGAACCGGTGCCTTTTGCGTGATATAATCCCTTTCAAACAGAATATGTAACCTCACTTCCCTTTATTGGAGTGAGGTAGAGGCGCGAAAACCATGAGTACCACCCTGAGATCGGGATCGTTGACGGGTAGCGGAAAGGGGGATTCGCCGAAGTACGGAGGGAAGACCCGCTTCCTTGCGTGCTGGGCCTGTGTTGAACAAATACAGGACTGTCATCCGAGCAATACCCCATTGCCGGATGGAGAGCTATCTCACGAGTCTGCTGCGTGTAGATGACAGGGGCTGTACTGTCATGCTTTGTGCCAGCGGCTTGCGTGGTCCAGGGAAGGAGGAACCGATATTGTCTATTACGTAGGCAACGGCAGGTATTTTCCTTGTCGTTGCCTTTTTTGATAAGGAAAAGACTCATGCAACGTTTCGTTTCGACAGAGAATATCCATAGAGACATTGGTCTATTCAAGGAAAAGGGAGAGAAGCCGCATGGGGTTGATCGTGCAGAAATACGGAGGGACCTCCGTTGGTAGCATTGAACGCATTTTTCGAGTAGCAGACCGGATTATTGAATATAAAAAAGCGGGCCATGATATGGTCATTGTCGTATCCGCGATGGGCAAGTCGACAGATGTGCTGGTGGATATGGCCAAACAAATTTCCGCCTACCCTTCGGAGCGCGAGATGGATATGCTCTTGGCGACAGGTGAACAGGTCTCCATCGCACTTTTGTCCATGGCTCTGCATCAGCGCGGCTATGACGCCATTTCTCTCACCGGCTGGCAGGCTGGTGTCACAACAGAAGCGATCCACAGCAAAGCGCGGATCACGGAAATCAAAACCGAGCGGATTCAAAAGGAACTGGCCCGGGGACGTGTCGTCATTGTGGCAGGGTTTCAAGGGGTCAGTGCCGAAGGAGAAATAACCACATTGGGACGAGGCGGTTCCGATACTTCTGCCGTAGCGCTTGCAGCCGGCCTGAATGCCGACAGATGCGAGATCTTTACGGATGTGGCCGGCGTGTATACGGCCGATCCGCGGGTCGTTCCGTCCGCGCAAAAGCTGGACAGTATCTCATATGACGAAATGCTGGAGCTGGCCAATCTGGGGGCCGGTGTTCTTCACCCGCGCTCTGTGGAAGCGGCCAAAACATACAAAGTGCGGCTCGTCGTCCGATCCAGTTTTACGGCTGAAGAAGGTACGTACGTAGAGGAGGTTGCCAATATGGAAACAGGAAGAGTAGTAAGCGGCGTGGCACATGATGAAGATGTGGCAAAACTGACGGTCGTGGGCATGCCTGCGCGAGTGGGAACCCTGTCCCGCCTCTTCAATACGCTGGCTGACAACCAGGTAAACGTAGACATCATTATCCAAAGCTCCTATGATGCGGACGTGACGAACATCTCGTTCACGGTGGCTGCCAGCGACCTGCCAAAAGCGCTGGAAACCCTCTCCTCCAATCAGGCAGAGCTTGGCTTTGAAAAAGTCGATCATGAAGAGGGCCTGACCAAGGTATCGATCGTCGGTGCCGGCATGGTGAACAATCCGGGGGTTGCCGCCGAGATGTTCCGCGTCTTGGCCGAGCAGGACATCACGATCAAAATGGTATCCACCTCCGACATCAAGGTTTCTTGCGTGATTCCCGCAGAACTTACGGAACTGGCAGTTCGCAGCTTGCATACGGCCTACGGCTTGGACGTAAGCGAAGAAGCCGTGGTGCACAGTTTGTAAGCACAACCACATACAAGAGTCGCCTCCCCCCTTTTCGTTGAAGAGGGGGGTTAAATATGACCGTCTGGCTGTTCATTGCAGCGAGGCGCATTTGATTCCATTTTCCTGTTTCTTCTATATAAATATAGGGAAGCTGATCCGGGACTTTTGTTCAGGTGATGGCACCAGAAGAATCACGCATTCAAACAGCCAAAGAGATCAAGACGCTCCCCTTCTCGGCCAGCTCCATTCGCACCTCCGGCTCCCTGCCCTGCCACCTGTTGACGGCTCCGGCAATGATTCCGCATTCCAGGGCCAGAGAGCGCAAAATTCGTTCAGGCGGCATGTATGAAAAAATCGTGTGCGTCAATCGATATCGATAATGACGCTCTCCCTCCTCCAGGACATCCAGCTTGCCGAGGCCCAGCCTGATAAAAGGCATGACGAGGCCCGCTGCGGACTGGATCGGAATCTGACGGCCAATGTCTTTTCCCAGCCAGTGGAGAATGGCTTGCTCGCTTTCTCCCAAAAGAGTGCTTGTCAGTTTTTCGCGAAGCAGATGATAGCCCAGGTAGGGCATGTGAATGCGTTCGATGTCGGTAATGACACGGGAGGGGAGCAGTGCCCCGAGTTGTTCCTGTTCTTTCACCGGGATGCCTCCTTTTCTAGCACAGGCGGCCGGTGCTTGTCCCTTTTTGCAAAGGTTTTGTACCGAGGCCTGCGAGAGAATGCGGTCTGGTTTGTTACTTGATATAGTAGTATGAGAAAGAGAAGCGGGATATGACAGATTCATAGAAAATAGCAAATTTTTTTAGTCCATTCTAAAAATAGAATTAGTCTATTCATTGTCTTGACGCTCTATAAAGACAGGAGTACAATTGGTTTTGGTCAACGTTTTGCCCAACTTTTTTCCGTATTCCGACACAATTTGCCACGCCCAGGGAGAAAGTCGCCCTTCGATTATGTGTAACCATGGTGGCAATGGGTTAGGATAGTGGAGAAAAGCTCTATGAAAAGGACGCGACATATAATTGAAAGGGGGACCACTGTATGGCAAAAGGCCATAGCTTTTTGAGTCACAGGCTTCACTCATTACTCGGTTTGTTCCCAGTCGGGCTGTTTCTCTTGTTCCACTTGACAGCGAACTATCAGGCAACCCGAGGACCGGAAGCGTTCAATGAGGTCGTAGGATTGATTGAACATGTTCCGTTTTTGATTGTCTTGGAATTTGTCTTTATCTACATTCCCATCCTGTTCCACGCTGTGTATGGGATCTACATTGCTTTCCAAGCAAAGCACAACGTCGGCAGCTTCAGTCAATTCCGGAACCAGATGTTCCTGTGGCAGCGCCTGACAGGTATTATCACGCTCATCTTTATCGCATGGCACGTATTTGAGACACGTATTCCAAAAGCGATGGGTGCCGAAGTCAACTATGACATGATGGCCAATATCCTGAGCAGTCCTGTAATGATCATTTTCTACGCAATCGGGATTCTCAGCACCGTGTTCCACTTTTCCAACGGTATCTGGTCTTTCCTCGTTCACTGGGGAATCACTGTCGGCCCGCGTTCCCAACGCATTGCCACTTACGTAACCATGGGTATTTTCGTTATCGTTTCGTTCATCGGCTTAAGCGCGATGGCAGCGTTCATTCAATAGGGATAGGGGGACTCATACATGGCAAAAGGTAAACTGATCATTGTCGGTGGTGGCTTGGCCGGCTTGATGGCTACCATTAAAGCAGCAGAAAAAGGCGTTCCCGTCGAATTGTTCTCCCTGGTTCCGGTAAAGCGATCCCACTCCGTATGTGCGCAGGGCGGTATCAACGGTGCCGTTAATACAAAAGGGGAAGGCGACTCCACCTGGGAACACTTTGATGACACCGTATACGGGGGAGACTTCCTGGCCAACCAGCCGCCTGTAAAAGCAATGTGTGACGCCGCTCCCGGCATCATCTACATGCTGGACCGGATGGGCGTCATGTTCAACCGTACACCAGAAGGACTTCTGGACTTCCGCCGTTTCGGGGGAACCAAGCATCACCGTACCGCTTTTGCTGGTGCGACAACCGGTCAGCAGCTCCTGTACGCTCTGGACGAGCAAGTTCGCCGTTTTGAAGCGGAAGGTCTTGTGACCAAGTACGAATATTGGGATTTCCTCGGTGTCGTGTTGGATGAGAAAGGCACCTGTAAGGGGATTACGGCACAAAACCTGCGCTCTGCAGAAATTCGCTCTTTCCGCGCAGATGCCGTCATTATGGCTACCGGTGGACCTGGTATCATCTTCGGTAAATCCACCAACTCCATCATCAATACGGGTACAGCAGCGTCTGCGGCTTATCAGCAGGGCGTCATTTACGCGAACGGCGAAATGATCCAAATTCACCCGACTGCGATTCCTGGCGACGACAAGCTGCGCCTGATGTCTGAATCCGCTCGTGGTGAGGGTGGCCGCGTCTGGACATACAAAGACGGAAAACCGTGGTACTTCCTTGAGGAAAAATACCCGGCGTACGGAAACCTCGTTCCGCGCGACATTGCGACCCGCGAAATCTTCCACGTCTGTGTAGACATGAAGCTGGGTATCAATGGCGAGAACATGGTATATCTGGACCTGTCTCACAAAGACCCGAAAGAGCTCGACGTAAAACTGGGCGGAATCATTGAGATCTACGAGAAGTTTGTCGGGGATGACCCGCGCAAAGTTCCGATGAAAATCTTCCCGGCTGTTCACTACTCGATGGGCGGCATGTGGGTAGACTACAACCAAATGACCAATATTCCTGGTCTGTTTGCTGCAGGTGAGTGCGATTACTCCCAGCACGGTGCAAACCGTTTGGGTGCGAACTCGCTTCTGTCCGCGATCTTTGGCGGAATGGTGGCTGGTCCGAAAGCGATCGAGTACATCAACGGTCTGGATGAGTCTGCCGACGATCTGTCTTCTGCGATCTTCGACAGCTATACCAAGCAAAACCAAGAGAAGTACGACAACATCCTCAAGATGGACGGCACTGAAAACGCATACCTCCTCCACAAGGAACTGGGTGAGTGGATGACCGATAACGTAACGGTAGTGCGCTACAATGACCGTCTGCAAAAAACGGATGAAAAAATTCAGGAACTGATGGAGCGCTACAAGAAGATCAACATCAACGATACGAGCAAATGGAGCAACTCCGGCGCATCCTTCACTCGTCACCTGTGGAACATGCTTGTGCTCGCCCGCGTGATCACGCTCGGCGCATTGAACCGCAACGAGAGCCGCGGCGCTCACTACAAGCCTGAATTCCCAGAGCGCGACGACGAGAACTTCATGAAAACAACGATGGCCAAGTACAATCCGGAGACGACTGCACCGGAAATTTACTACGAAGACGTGGATGTTTCCCTGATTCCGCCGCGTAAACGTGACTATACGTCTGACAAGAAGAAGAAGTAAGAGGGGAGGGAACTGATCATGGCAGAAAAGCTTATTCATCTGAAAATCACTCGTCAAGACAGCCCTAACAGCGCTCCGTATGTGGAAGAATTTAAAATCCCGTACCGTCCGAACATGAACGTGATCGGTGCGTTGATGGAGATTCAGCGCAACCCTGTAAACGCACAAGGACAAAAGACTTCCCCGGTCAACTGGGAGTCCAACTGTCTGGAGGAAGTGTGCGGCGCTTGTTCGATGGTGATTAACGGCAAGCCGCGTCAGGCATGTTCCGCTCTGATCGACAAGCTGGAGCAGCCAATCCGTCTTGAGCCGATGAGCACCTTCCCGGTTCAGCGCGACCTCTCTATCGACCGAAGCCGCATGTTTGACGCCCTGAAACGCGTCAAAGCATGGATTCCGATCGATGGTACCCACGATCTGGGACCAGGTCCGCGCATGCCTGAGGTAGAGCGCCAATGGGCTTATGAGCTGTCCAAGTGCATGACGTGCGGGGTTTGTCTGGAAGCATGCCCGAACGTCAACCAAAAATCCGACTTCATCGGTCCTTTCGCTATCTCGCAAGTGCGCTTGTTCAACCAGCATCCGACTGGTGCAATGAACAAGCATGAGCGTCTGGAAGCATTGATGGAGGACGGCGGTATCGGTGACTGCGGAAACTCGCAAAACTGCGTGCAGGCTTGCCCGAAAGGTATTCCGCTCACCACTTCGATCGCTCACATGAACAAAGAAACAACCAAATACGCTGTGAAACGCTTCTTCTTCTCGTAAGAAGAAACACAGCTTTCAAAAAGCGTGCATCCGCTCTGGGATGTACGCTTTTTTTTTCAGGAAACCACCAGGGCTCTTCACACGTACTGAAAGAGAGGTGTATTTTTTGTACTTTGGAGGAATGGCCCTTGAAGCTGATAACCGTTGAAGAAGCGATCAAGAGAATAGAGCAGTGGACAGACATACCGTGTACGCATGAAGTCATAACGAGCGGCATCTATCGAAATAGCGAACAGAACCAGACGCCCTTCTATACAATGGAAGTGATGTGGAACAAAAGAGGAGAGCCGGAGCTGGATGAGGAAGGCCTGGTAAACAAAAATACGATACTCGCCGTGCTGGATGCGTGCACGGGAAAGCTGACTGCCTTCTATCGGTATGGCAGTGACCAGACGGCTGAGAATCTTGATGTAGAGGACATGGACGATGAGATGTACAGGAAGGTCTCGGGGCACATCATCCAATGGATAGAAAAGCTCGGATTGCCGATTGATCTGGGCGAGCTTGTAGTCCGGAAAAAGCGGTTATGCGGAGACAAATGGTACGAGCTCAGCTTTTCCCGGGCCCGCGCCGGCATTCCATTCCGAAGCTACCAGCAATTTGACATAAGGCTGGACGCAGATGATAATCAGCTTCTTCACCTGTATTGCAGATGGGATGACTGCGAGTTTGAAGAGGGCGAAGAACGGATATCGGACGGCAATCTTTTGGCAAAGCTCACGGAAGAACAATTGTCCCTGGGCTATCTTCCGGTCCTTTCGCTGGAAAAACCGTTCTATGTCTGCCATGAGCATGTCATTCACGCCAAAACGGGGGAACTTCTGTTTTCGGATGAAATCGTGGTGCTGGAGCGAATTGCATTGTATCAGAACGAAGCGGACGCAAAGCCAGTGAAATGGAACGAACAGCCGATTTGGACCAAGGACTACCGTGAGCTGCTGCGTCTTTCCGACCACGTGACAGAAGCAGAGATCGACGCGCCCCATCCGCTTTTCCCTGATCTTGCGATGGAGGAAAAAGAGCTTGCCAAGGAACTTGTCCGATCGTACTTATCCACCGCCTATGCTGACGATCCATTTGAGTACGTCTACACCCGCAAACCGGATCAGGAAGCTGTCGAGAGCTTCCCCCAAAATCGGGTAGTCGTCCACGTACATCGTATGATTCACGGCATACCGCTCTTGATGGGGGGAGGCATCCGTTTCTTTTTTGACCGAGATACATGGGAACTCGTTCAGATTATGGACGCTTTGGATTTCTGGCGGAGTGTCAAAGCGGGAGAAGGCGATCATGCCGAAGAGAAAGGAATAGCAGGAAACGACCATTTCCGGAAAGCTCTGCGAACCAGAGCGGAAGCCTGGGATGCGCTGAAGGGCAGAGTAACTGTCAAACTGAGATACATGTTTGATCCCCACTACCCGGACCCTAGCGGACGCGGCAGAAAGAAAGCGATTCCTGTCTACGTCATTGACTGTGACTGCATGTACGATGGTGAGTCCGGCGAGCTTGTCGAGCTGTAAAGAGGTATTGCTGAAACCCGGTGTACATACGATGGGAATTGATAAACGGCCCTTGCCGCGAGTTGGATGCTACCGGCTCTGCGACAGGGGCCTTGTTGTTGTAAATCGTCCCTATCACTGTTGTGTCTCCGGCTCCGGACGTCTGTTTGGCTTTTTTTCCTCACTCTTCTGTGTGGTGGACAGTTTGATGTTGCCGAGGAAAAGCGTGCAAATCGCTCCCAGCAGGACGAAGAGCAGCCCGTATCGGTACACATGGTGCAGGGATTCGACCATCGAGACTTTCAAGATGGGCAGCAGCGTTTGCTGGATGGCCGCAGGGATTTGGGACAGGGCCTCTGGACTAAGAAGCATCGAATACATCCCCTGTGGATTCGTCCTGATCATCGATTCAAAATGGACGACCATATCGTGGGCCTGAGGCGGCAGCTGCTCCAGATACGGTACCAAGCTTGCTGTAAGCAAATTGGTCGAATGATAGTTCATTACAGCACCGAGGATCGTCATCCCGAACGTCCCGCCAATTTGCCGGAAAAACTGACTGGAGGAAGTCACTACGCCAAGCTGAGATTTGGGAAAGGACTCCTGCAAGGCAATGGTAATCATCGGCATGACCAGCCCGATTCCCAATCCGAGCACGACCATATGCACCATCGTCGTATATTTTGTTGTCTCCATGCCCATCGTCGACAAAAGCCAAAAGCCGGCGCCCATCGCGACCATGCCAAGAATCATCTGGAGCCGCACTCCCAAAAACTTGACGATTCTCCCGCCAAGCATGCTGGCAGCCATCATCGAGAGCATCATCGGCACCATGACGGTTCCGGATTCCGAGGGACTGATGCCTACGACACCTTGCATAAACAGCGGGACGAACATAATCGCGCCAAACATCCCGACCGACATCAGAAAGCCAATTCCGCTCAAGAGCGAAAAGGTTCTGTTTTGAAACAGGCGCAGCGGCAGGATTGGCTCTTTTGTTCGGCCTTCGATCCATATGAATCCGGTAATGAAGGCGGCGGACAAGGCGAATAGAGAAAGAATCTGCCAAGAGAGCCAAGGGTAATTTTTGCCCCCGAAGGTAAGCGCCAGAAGGAGGCTGACGACTCCTCCGACCATCGTAAACATTCCCCAGATATCAAAGGTGACCGGACCTGTTTGCTGGCGGTTTTTAAGCGCAATGGCGATCAGGATGGTAGCCAGTACTCCGACCGGCATGTTGATGTAAAAAACCCAGCGCCAGTTGGATGCGTCTACAATCCAACCGCCCACCTGCGGACCGATGATCGAAGACAGACCGAATACAGCTCCAAACACCCCTTGCCATTTGGCCCGTTGTTCCCCTGTAAAAATGTCCCCGATAATAATCATCGCCATCGGCATCATAACGCCGCCGCCAATTCCCTGCACAGCGCGAAAAAAGATGAGCTGGGTCATGGACTGAGCCATACCGCAAAGCGCAGAGCCGAGCATGAAAATGATCAGGCCCGTTACATAAACCGTTTTCCGACCGATCAGATCGGCCATTTTGCCGGCGATAGGGACAACCGTAGTGGAGCTGAGCATGTAGGCGGTGGTCAGCCAGGTCATAATCCCCAGTCCCCCCAGCTCACCGACAATCCGCGGCATTGCTGTTCCCACAATCGTATTGTCAAGAGATGCGAACAACATCGCGACGAGCAGGCCAGTAATCAACAATCCTCTATTTTTTTGCGTTTCCATCGTGTATCTCTCCTGTCCATAGGCGTACTGCGGATGCCACGGTCTTTTTCTTCCCAGTAGTATGCCCGCAGATCCCGCATTCTCGAGACAGGTGAAATCTCCCTTTTGAGAATAGGTGTCTGCTTTCCATGGAAGACTTATGGTATTCGGTGTTTTTTAGGAAGGGGGCAAACGATGAAGAAACAGGTCTTTTACATCGGGTTATCGTTGGTTTTGCTTCCGTCAACGACGGCGGGCACCTGGAGCACAAAGGGCGACTTTCCTGAAGCCGTAGCCGCCATTACCAAGCAGCAGGTCTGGTCCGATTTGCGTCCTGACGACGGACAGACAAGTCCAGCTATGCAAAGCGCTACTCATGCTGGTACAGTCCAGTCTGCATCTGCAGATGAATGGACGCGTGCCGAACATGTGCTGATGGGGGAGCAGGTAGCGGATCCCCCCACTTCCAACCTGGATATGATCGAAGCGAAGAAGGCTTGGGAGGAGATCGGGGTCAAGGGAGAAGGCATGCTCATCTCTGTGATCGATACAGGAATTAACGGAAAGCATCCCGATTTGCCTGCCCCGCGGGACAAGCGTTCCGCACAGCAAAAATCAGGAGTAGCGAAAAAAGTAATACCCGGGTACAACTGGGCAGACCGCAATCAAATTACAGAGGATGTAGGCGAGTCCCAACACGGCATTCATGTGGCTGGCATTGTGGCTGCCAACGGAAAAATAAAAGGCGTTGCTCCTGAAGCACAGCTTTTGAGCCAAAAGGTTTTCAGCAATTACCAGGGGGAGGTCCCCGGGCTGAGCGAGTCTATTTTGTTTGCGATCAATGATTCCATCGCCAAAAAAGCGGATGTGATCAATCTCAGTCTGGGCTCGTCAGCAGGATATGTAGATGAAACCAATACCGAGCAGTATGCTGTCAAACGGGCTGTCGACAACGGAGTCATCGTCGTCGCCGCGGCAGGAAATGACGCCTACTTTGGCAGTGACAAGGTAAAGGCGCAGAATCCGGATGTCTCGATGATCGGCTCTCCGGGTCTCGCTCCTGACGCCTTCTCTGTTGCGTCTGTAAATGCGACCACGCTTGCCGGTCTCAGCTTCGCCGTCGAGGGAGTGCCGGGCCTCGAAAGGGTCGTGTATCTCCATGGGCACGCAGCCAGCGGACAAGCGTTGAATCCCGTGCAAGCCCTGATGAAGCAGTACGAACTGATGTACATGGGCAAAGGGAAAAAAGAGGATTACAACGTCTCGGTAAAAGGGAAAGTGGTCCTTCTGGAGAGAGGCGACATTTCCTTTGACGAGAAGCTGCGTTTGGCCAAGGAGAAAGGAGCGGCAGGGGCTGTAATCTACAACAATCAGCCGGGGCCGCTCATCATTTCCGCCGAGACCACCACTGCCTTGCCGGCTGTCTCGATTTTGAAGCAAACGGGGGAAATGCTGACGCAGGCGTTGAAAAAGGGAAAAAAAGTAAAAATCAACTTTGACGGTCAGTTCGCGCAAAATCCGATGCCGTATCCGGATGGGGGAACGGTTTCCGCCTTCACCTCCTGGGGACCGACGCCGGATTTGCAATTCAAGCCGGAGATTGCCGCCCCAGGCGGAGGCATTTTGTCGCTCGTCCGCGAAACCGATTATGCCGTCAAGAGCGGAACCTCCATGGCTACCCCTCATGTGGCAGGCGGGATGGCTCTTCTGAAGCAGGCCTACCAAAAACAGGGCTACCAGTTGTCCGGACGACAACTGGTTGAAACGATGAAGGCCGCGGCAATGAATACAGCGCAGCCGGTACTCGACCCGCGCAGTGCTGCAAGCACGGCAAGCGGCGGGATGACGGGTAAAGTGCCGTACAGTCCGCGCGTGCAAGGTGCGGGCGTGATGCAGATCGCCAAAGCGATTAAAACCCCGAGCATTATCACTGATGCCAAGGGGAAAGCTGGCGTATCGCTGGGCGAGGTTGGAGAAACGACGACGTTTTCCCTGTTTGTCGAGAACAAGTTCGGAAAAAAGCCGGTCACGTATCAGGTCAAGGATGAGTTCGGGGTCTTGACGGACAAGCGGCAGGACGGGATTAACATGCTTACCGATACAGCACTGCAGGGGGCCGCATTGCGATTTTCCGCTCAGCAGGTCACCGTTCAGCCCGGACAGCGGGCAGAAGTAAAGGTAACGCTGCACATTCCGAAAAACGCTCCCCGCAATATTTTTGCCGAGGGATATGTTGTTTTTCAGCCGACCGACTCCGAAATTCCTGTGCTGCGGGTGCCTTATTACGGGTTTTACGGAAAATGGGATGAACCGCGCGTAATGGATCAGCCGATGTGGGACCCGGGGAGCCAGGAGCACCGTACAGGCGTCAAGACGACCTGGTATCACGACAAGGAAAATGACAAGTGGAAATACCGCGATTACCTTGGTGTCACTGGCGTGAGCGAGGACGGACATGTACAGGTCGATCCGGCCAAGATTGCATTTTCGCCAAATGGAGACGGACACTATGATGTTGCAGCTCCTTCGATTACATTTTTGCGCAATGCCCGCCAAGTGACGGTGGATGTGGTGGACAGCGGAGGAACAATCATCCGGTCGCTGTCACGCGATGAGAAAATCAGCAAATTTGATCAATCAAAGCTGGGGACCCCTTATTACTATACGGAGCGGGAAGAATGGAGCTGGGACGGGAAAAAGTACAATCCCGAGAAGGGCGTTTATGAAACCGTCCCGGATGGAGCCTACCGATTCGTCGTCCGGGCCCGCATCGACAGCCGTCATGCCAATTGGCACACGCTGACTCTTCCGATTAAAGTAGACACAAAAGCCCCGGTCGTCACTGCTTCCCTGTCCGGGAACAAAGTACATTGGAGCTCCCGCGACAAGGACATTCAAGGCTACCTGTTGTATGTAGGCGGGAAAAAAGTGGGCGGACCCTATTCTGCGAGCATAACCAGCACCATTGTCAGTCAGCCGGACAAACGGATTTCCCTGGTGGCGTATGACTATGCGGGAAATATGAGTGTTGTCAACATCAATGGAAAGAGCGATGTCACCCCTCCGTTTGTCCAGTTTCCCAATGACCTGTACACCTCGGTGCTGGTCACCCGTCAGCCTGAGGTAGCGGTCAACGGCAGGATTGCGGGTGAAGACATGCTGGACAGAGTGCGTCTGCAAATCAATAAAAATCCGGTCCAGGTCGAGACGGACGGTTCATTTAAAACCATCCTGAAGCTGCCGGAAGGGCTCAATTACGTTCCCTATCATGCCCAGGACATGCATGGGAACAGCAGACATTTTACGCAGCGGATCATCGTAGACACGACACCTCCGCAGCTTCAGCTGACCAACGACGGCAGCGAGACAATCTGGTTTGATGCAGGGACCAAACGAATGCTGGTACCCGTAAAGTTTGCGTATCGCGATCAGACATACAAAGGCCAGGTAAGCATCAACGGACAGATCGTCTCCAGTTGGGAGGAAGATCACCTGGAGAAAGCCGTGCAGAAAAACTTCACCCAGACGCTCCCCCTTCAGCACGGCGAAAACCGTATTTTGCTTGAGGGGAAAGACGCCGCGGGCAATGAGTCCTCTATGACGGTATACGCTTATGTGGATGCCCAGGCCGGTTCGCTCGTGATGCATCACGCCGAGCAGCGCTACACGTATCAGGCGAAGCCTTTTCCGGCGCCGGCACTGCATATAGAAGAGAAGAACAAAGAGGTATATGCGGGAGAAAGCATGCAGATTTCCGGGAGAGTGACGGCTCCGGGGACCGTACGGATGCATCTGGATTATGCAGACCAGCATGTGTTCGTCGATGTGAATGACAGAGGAGAATTCCGTGCGCTTGTAAACAGCGTCAAGGAAGGCAAGCAGAAGCTGTCCGTAGTGGCAGTCGATGCCCTCGGGCGCGAAACAAAAGCAGAGATGGTCATCGTAGGGAAAAAGAGATAAGGGTGCCAGCCGGCATCCTTTTCTCTGTTTCGGGGTCTGAAATGTTTTGTGCAGGGAGGAGTGAACGTGTTTTATCATGGAATTGATTGGGTATATGTAAAAAAGGAATATCCGCTGCTTTCACCGCGAAGAAACGTGTCGCGAAAGCGCCCTGAGCAGCTCGCTGACAGGGTTCATCTGTTGCAGCAGTTTGGCGTGGAGCCCGTTCATTTGCTGGAGGAGGGGCCGGATTTTCCGGCAGAGCGCTGCATTAGAGAATGTCTGGCTTTTGGAGATACGGTCTTTGCTTTTAAGGAAGTAAGCAGCCCTTTGTGGCAGTTGAGCTGTCATGAAGTGGGAGTCGAGGTGCTTGACTTGCGCAAATGCAGTCTCATTTTCACAAGAGAAACTAGTGCTAATGTACAGGTTCTCTTTCCGGATGTACCTGTTTTATACACCGAAAGTCCTTAAATATTTTGGATAACGACTTGTCTCTGCCATTTTTCGACATTATAATGGGCCTCATGAGGAGAAATTCGTACGGGAAGGAAGGAAATGAAGATGAACGTCCAGTACCTCAATCCGTTTCTGGATTCGGCTTCCTTTGTGATTGAACAGCTTTGCAACGTGACGATCAAACGGGGAGAATTGGAGATGACAGAGTGGTACTATCGGGACGATCATACCTGGATCCGCATTGGAATGACCGGTCAATTGGAAGGCGACGTGTTTTTCGGCTTGCAAAACGACCTCGCCTTGCGTCTTGTATCAGCGATGATGGGGGGCTTCCCCGTTAATGAACTTGATGAAATCGGGAAAAGCGCTATATCGGAACTCGGGAATATGATCTCCGGCAACGCCAGCACAATGCTTTACAATCAAGGCGTAGTGATTGATATTACTCCGCCGCAGTTTATTCAGGCACAGGAGAATAGATGGGGTTCTCGGACCGCATATACAGTCCCGCTTGACTTAAGCGACATGGGCCGTATGGAAATCCAAGTCCTGGTAGGAAAGTAGGAAGGTGGGCGCTCTGCATTGGCAGAACGCCTTTTTTTCGGTTCGCGAAGGGTTGACGAATCTGTGCAAGAGTTGGAATAATAAAAAAAGATAAAATATTTTTGATTGTCTGGTCGTTTTTTTCCAGATCGTGTATTGTTTGAGATAGTAAGGGGGAATGAATGTTTGTCATATATTAGGCAGCTAATCGGGATGTTTTTCCTCGTTGTGATTGTCTGCGGCGGCCCGTACATGCTTTATGTTGAGAAAGAGGAAGTGCATTTTGCGCCGGAAAGAGTCGTCACATACACCGTCTATTTGCTTCAGCAGATAGGGGAAGGATCACTGGGTACTTATTACTCGGGAAATGATGAACGGAGCATTGCGGAGGATATCGTTCCTTTTGCGATCAACTCCTTTGAACTGATGTTTTACAGTGTATTGATCGCTGTTTTGGCAAGTTTGTTATTCGGGCTGTTCCTGCAGCGGTTTGCATTTGTTCGCTACTTTCAAAAACTATTGAATCTGCTCTCCACGATTCCTGACTTTGTACTGATATTTTTATCCATTTTGGCGGCGATTCAGTTTTACAAGTGGACGAATATTCGGATTATTACACTTTCCCCGACAAGTGACTCCAGCAACATGTGGTTCCCACTCACGATGCTGGCGATCGGTCCGACCATTTTCCTGATGAAGGTAATCAGTCTCAAATACGGGCAAATCGGCGGTGAGGACTACATCAAGACCGCTTTGGCAAAGGGGATGGGCATTTGGCATATTCTCGTTCACCATGTGTATAAAAATGTGAAGCCGTTTCTGCTGGCGGATCTGAAGAAGACCATCGCGATTACGGTGGCCAACTTGTTCATCGTGGAATATCTTCTAAATGTAGTGGGCTTGACCCGGTTCATTTTTTCCAAAAATGGCATTTATCAGTTTAACGCGGCCGTAATGGGTCTGATGGGCATTATATTGCTTTCCATATTGGTGTACCTGTTGATTCGGGCTATTTTGTATCTGTTTGAACAGATTGCTGTCTACAAATAAGCAGAGTGTAAAAAAGAGTGAGGTTTTGCCATGCAGAAGCGTCGAGTGAATGTATCCCTGTGGGTCGGAGCGGTGCTTGTGATGCTCCTGATCGTTCTCGGGATCATTGGCCCCTATATCGCTCCCTACGATCTGGAACATCAAGAAAAAGTGAGAAATGTCGAAGTGAATGGAAAGACCGTCATCATCTCTCCGCCGCTCTCCCCCTCAAGCGAGCACTGGCTTGGCACCGACAAATGGGGCTATGATCTGTTGACAAAGCTGCTTCACGGAGCGCCGTACACCGTGTTCGTCACGATGCTCGCCGCTGTCGCACGCCTCTTGATCGGTACGATCATCGGCCTTTATATCGGCATTCAGGACAAGCCGCAAAAGTGGTGGCTCTCGATCGAAAACGCCTGGGGATACATGCCTCTCTTTTTGCCGGTGTACTTTTTACTCGTTGGGCTGAATCGGAACTCGGAGCTGGCCATCGGCACCCTGGTGCTGTTGTTTATCGGCCTCGTCGCACTGCTTGGCGCCCCCAGCGTCGCGTCTTCGATCCGGCAAAAGACCGAACAGATCAAGGAAACGCAGTATGTGCTGGCTGCCGTCTCTCTCGGGGCCGGACGCGAGCAGATCATTTTTCGTCATGTCCTCCCGCAGCTAAAAGAACAGCTTGTCCTGATCGCCGTCACCGAGATGATTTCCATCATGGCCTTGATGGGGCTGCTCGGTATGTTTGATCTGTTTGTGGGCGGCACCTATGTCACCTACGATCCGGTCATTTATCACTCCGTTACGAACGAGTGGGCTGGTCTGCTCGGCTCGTACAGAGGGTTTGTCTACGGGAACAACGCCTGGATTTTTATGATCCCGCTGGCTGCTTTTATCATTGCCATCGGTTCCTTTTCGCTCCTGGCAAAGGGGCTTCGCGACCGGTTTCAGGAAACGTATCAACGGACACCGTTTATTTAGTTGGGAAAGGGGGCTTTCCCGGCGGAACCCATCGCCCATTTTTTGAATAGGATGTAAGGCAAAAGCCTAAAATCCCCGTAATTCCGGCACCACCACCCACCCCCCTACATAGGATAAGGTGACTCTGTAATCCCTCAACCTTGTTCCTGTAGAGCCCACAAGGAGGGGTGGCACGATTGAAGGGGAGCGACCAAACCAAGCCGTTGTTGACAAATCGAGAAAGAGAAGTATTTGAACTCTTGGTCCAGGATAAGACAACAAAAGAGATTGCCGGACAACTCTTCATCAGTGAAAAAACCGTACGCAATCACATCAGCAATGTCATGCAAAAATTAGGTGTCAAAGGTCGATCTCAAGCAGTAGTCGAACTCGTTCGACTTGGTGAGTTAGAGATTTGAACCCAGCCCACCCAGCCTCCCTTTTCTTCCCTTGCGATGGAAGGGAGGATTTTTTTTTGCCCAAATTCAGGAGAACAGGCTTTGCATCGTCCGAGTTTAGCCACTCTACGACCGGTGAATCAATTTTGGGTAGAGAAGTTACGGGGGGTGCCAAAATTCATTCAAACATCAAGGTCTTTTTTGGAAAATCCGGCCCCAACTTTACCGTCTCTGGTACGATTGCGCTTGTTCTAATGAGTTCTTCCTTCTCGGCGCTGCGATGCGAGGCATGAGTAAGGCTGAAGCATATCTGGTTACGCTCGCCACCCGTACACCAAAAATTTTAAAACAAATGGCAAGTATGTAAACTTGTTTATCATAATCTACTATTAAGGAGGTGATACCTATGAAATAATGATTGGCTATTTCTTTTGCAATCATGATGGTTATGTCTGTCTCAGGTGCTGCCTTTGCGGCTGAACCACAAGGTTGTTATGCACAACGTGTTTGCCAAGAAATTTATTATTTCTAAGCTGTATAGATGCTCCGTAAAGGAGTTTAAGGGTACTTTATGAACCTTTTTCTTTTTATTTATGCTGATCGGTTTCCGTCTCAAGAAATGGGAAGCAAGGTATTACCGTACAATTTTGCATTCATGGGCTGAAGTCAATGGAGCTCTCGGCAACTAGTTCTGCAGTTACCTGACTGATGGAGCTTCAACATACACTGTTGAACAATCGATTAACCACCCTTAGGTAAGCTTTAGCGGTCATTTTTTACGTCTGATTTCAAATGAATGTGGTTATGGTTGCAAACTATGGGGAGGAATAAGGAGCGTTAACAATACATTTCGGCTCTTTGAGGATAAAAAAACAACAATGCCGACATTCATGAAAAAAATGGAATGTCGACGTTGTTGGCAAAAGGCTTACGTAACGACAAACTCAATAATAATCGGTGTTGCGGGATCCAATACGTCTCCGCCGGGGATCGTTATCGCTGTGGTAGTAGCAGTGGAAGTATCAGCAGTTTGAATCACGGCATTAATGTACAGATTGTAGTAGGAATAAGAAGCTGGGAATGCTGTGGCCGCCGCACCTGTATCATCTGTGAAAGTGGTTGCTGCAATGGAAAACGTAGCCCCCGTTCCTGTACCCGCACCTGCTGTGCCTGAGAACCTTCTGCCTGCAATAAAGGGTTTTACGATTGGCATCTGGTATCACCTCCTTCGCTTTTAGCAAATGCAAGATTTTGGAAGTTTGTAAGTGCTAATCGACTCCGTTGAATTCCTCATTTTCAGGGGTGATTATAGCAGAGAATTTAACGATCTCAAGAATAATAGGAGTTCCTGAATAAATAGTGTCTCCTGTTCCAAGGAGTGTCAGTTCATTTTCACTGATCTCACTCAAACTGGACTCTTGCAAAATCCCGTTTACGAAGAGGCTGATGTAGCTGCTGGGACTTAGTCCTCTAAAACTTGTTGCCAAATTTCTCTGATTGTCCGTGAAATGGGTTGCGGCAATTGTAACTGTGCGGGTCAATTGAATATCTTCGGGTGCAATATAAAAATATCGGTATACTTCTGGAAGGATTGTTATGGTGCCTTCATATCCACCAGGTCCTTGAGGTCCTGGAAGTCCCTGAGGTCCTTGAGGTCCTTGAGGTCCTTGAGGTCCTTGAGGTCCTTGAGGTCCTTGAGGTTCTTGAGGTCCTGGAAGTCCTGGAAGTCCACGGAATCCCTGGGGTCCTTGTGTTCCTTGGGGCCCAGGAGGCCCAGCAGGAGCGCGTACAATAATTTTGGGACGCGGACATTTAACCCAAACAATTTTTTGTTTTTTCTTCGGACACTTCTTCTTGCGAGGACGTAAGCACTTTATTTTTTTCCTGTTTCTTTTTTCAGCCCCTTTTGATCGTCGGCATAGCATGCAGACACCTCCACATCATGGCTTAACTTATGCTACGTTAATTTGCAACGTAAGTAGTTAGACTTATAGCCAAAGAGAACCAACCTAACCAAAAATAGGCAATAGAAAAGTCTGCTTCATCAGCAGACTGGACTGCGCCCCTCTTGATGGAAACTTTAAAAAAAGTGACCATCTTATAGGTCACTTCACTCATAACAGAGTGGTATTAATAGATCGCCTTATGCTAAATAGACCGTTTTACATGATCCACTATTAAAAAATTCCACTCGGGAGTTTTCCGGTTCTCCGAATATTTAATACTTGTTGCAGTGTCAATCGTCTGCTTGTCATGATGATGGAGTTGGCTTCGAAATCGAATCCGATGATTCTTTCGACATCAGCTATACTTCTGCTGACGCGAATGATTCGAAAAGCACCTTTAAAATTATTTCTTGAGAATAAAACTAAAGTTGCACCTCTGCCATTTGAACGAAATCGTAAACTTTCCGGTTCATCAAAGATTCTTTCCACATTGCGGATTGCTACGTTGCCGCGGAAAACTCTGCTCCTTCCACGATAGTTTTCATCATCAAAAAGTGTTAGTCTCGGCAGACGAAGTTGGGTCTGAGGCATTGTTCCATTCCTCCCTAATTTTGAACTTCTGTAAACTATGCTCGGATGCAAGCAGGGGGGTGGACTGTTCTCACGCACGTCTTATAATTGGCTCTTGACCGACGGGCGAAAAACGACTCATGACAAGAGGCAAAAAGAAAAATCTGCTTATTCAGCAGATCCTGCATTCGCTTCGTTATTTTTGTTGGTTTTGTTGATAGATAAATGATCCTCTGGCTGCTCCGCGAGTTTGTATGGAAATTCTTGTCGGGAACCCTGGGGATGCAATACCAATTCTGGCTATGCTATATGGCTTTACGGAAAACTCTTTGATGCCATCCAAAATGAGAACAAAAGATCTCCGGCTGTTGTTGGAGATTGCGAATGTTCCGCTTACCCCTTTTGGAACAAAAAGTAAAAACTTTTTACCAGCGCTCCGATAGCTAAACGACCCGGTAAAAGAAAATTTACTCATTTGACCCCACCACTCCTTCTGTTTTGTACAGATTATTCCGTGGAGCAGTTGATGCTTGGGGAGAAGTTGAGTGGAATTACCTATTTTTCTAGTAATGGGTATGACAAATAGGGGGATTGTCTCACTCATTTGTGAATGAGCAGCGGATCGACACAACGTATTTTTTTGCAGCGAAGCACGTTTCTTTGAAACCAAAGATAGTAAATAGCTCATAAAACAGGCACTCCCGAATGAATAGGGAGTGCCTGTTGGCAATCAAATGTTATTTCCTGATGCGGTCACATAATTTGCTCTGGGCAGCACCAACCGCACCAACCGCGCCCGCAACACCGAAAACAACCGGTTATTTGAGTGGGATAATGCACCAAGCGAACATTTGCTTTCTTGATTGCCTTGCTTTTCGACTTTTTCTTTTTCAAGTGAACTTCCCTCCTTATAACGATCTAAAGTAGTGTACTACCAAAATCCCCCTTTTGATTGGACGAGAGTTTTCATGAATCGAAAATAGACGGAGGGATAAAGGCAGCGGGAATAAAAGGTTCATCTAGCGAATTTCTCGTTGACACAATACGATATATCGTATTAAACTCGACTTGTCACGCGATATATCGTATTGAAACAAATAAGGAGTGCCGATGTTGAAATTTTGTAATCAACGAAATCGATGGGGACATAATCATGAATGGAAAGGATTTGGAGGTTCACACATGGAAGGGGGGCGGTCGGAACCATACCTGAGACATCGTCATGGTGGATCCGGAGGTGGTTTTGGGGGGAGCGGTGAAGGTAAGCGGCGTTTTTTTGAACGAGGTGAGTTCAAATTCGCTTTACTCGAACTTCTATCAGAAGCTCCCATGCACGGATATCAGCTGATTAAGGCGATGGAAGAGAAAACCGGTGGTTTATACTCCCCGAGTCCGGGTTCCATTTACCCTAATTTGCAGCTGCTTGAAGAAATGGAGCTTGTCGTATCGAGCGAGGAAGATGGCAAAAAGCTGTATCATATTACGGATAAGGGTGGCGAGTATCTTCAGGAGAGAAGAACCCGGGCGGTACAGGAAAAGGATCGTTGGAATTGGCAAGGCAGCCACCGGGCAATTGAGAAGCGCGATGTAAAGAAGCTCATCGAAGATTGGCCAGATGTATTTACCCTGATGGTCAAAGCAGCCAGGATGGCACGGGAAACCCCTGACTCGAAACAGGCATCCCAGTTTAAGGAAATCATGATCAATCTTCACCATAGCCTATATGAGCTCGCGGCTTCGGATGAGGAGCCCAATAAAGTATCGGATGCTCCGCCTGATGACGATACCAAGGACAAAGGCTGACAGGGAGCTATCGGATGTCCTCGTCCTTCCTACATATCCATATTTTTCCAACAAAGACTTGAGAAAACAAGAAGCTTGCCGAAACATATCCAAGGAGGAAAAAGATGAGTACACCTGAACAATGGAATGACATTGATCTTTATTTTAAAACGAAACTTCACACGTCCGATCCCGTACCGGATTCCATCCTAAAAGCAAATACGGAAGCGGGTCTGCCTGCTATAGATGTTGCTCCCAATCAAGGCAAATTGCTTTATTTGCTCGCAAAGCTCGCAGGGGCAAAAAATATATTAGAACTGGGCACACTCGGAGGATACAGCAGTATATGGCTTGGACGTGCATTGCCGGAGGGAGGGCGTCTGGTCACACTTGAGCTTGATGAGCATCATGCCAAGGTTGCCGAAGAAAATATAAGAAAAGCAGGGTTGGAAAACAAAGTGGAAGTCATTGTCGGCCCAGCCCTTGATACCCTGCCAACTCTAAAAGAAAAAGGGTTCACCGCTTTCGATTTTATTTTTATCGACGCTGATAAACCAAACTACCCCCATTATTTGAAATGGGCGTTGAATTATTCAAGATCAGGAACCGTTATTATTGCAGACAACGTCGTTCGCAAGGGGCGTGTCATCGATCCCGAAGACGCAAGCGTCCAAGGTATCCGTCAATTCGTCGATTTGCTGTCCGAAGATACCCGAATAGATTCGACGGCAGTGCAAACAGTCGGCAGTAAAGGCTATGATGGCTTCATTCTTGGAATTGTGAAGTAAATGAAAGACGCAGCAATTTGGGGAAGACTGCTTGCTGTCACGGACACTGCCGAACGATATGAAAACGAAGTTCAGATTATTGCCGGTCGCCCCTTTGCAGAAATAAACGCAACTTTTTTTATGAATGGCAACAGATGCTAACTATTTTAATGCTAAAAGAATGAAGGAAATCAAAAGCGCCCCCAGAATGGCTGTAATGATAGCTGGGGGTATATATTTTTTGGGTTTATGAACAATGTATGCAATTGTATTGAGAAACATCAAGATGAAGATCGCCCCGATGAAAGCGATAAAGATTAACATAGAACCATCCTTTCGTAAGCCGATAATTCAAAAAAGTATTAAAGCTGGATCATCAACGCAGTCTTGCTTCCCAAGCCGATGATTCAAAAGGTTTAAAAAGGTGAATCATGAAATCAGTCCTGCTTCCGGAAAGAGAAGCAAGAGAAAAAGGTGAAAACGGGTAAATCACCCCAGCCCTTCGCAAGACCAGGCACGGGCCAATGACAAAAGCCAAAAGCCACAAAGGCCGCATGAAACGAAAACAAGATGGGC
This sequence comes from Brevibacillus borstelensis, assembly GCF_003710865.1. Classification (GTDB taxonomy): domain Bacteria; phylum Bacillota; class Bacilli; order Brevibacillales; family Brevibacillaceae; genus Brevibacillus; species Brevibacillus borstelensis. The sequence goes on from NZ_RHHO01000017.1 coordinate 183,358, forward strand.
CCTCCTTGAATAGGGATGATCCTAAAATATATGACGAGCATTCGGGAAGGTTGTTGCGGGTGTGCAGACAATTAGTACGACTTGAATACAGCAACGAAAAAATTACGCTGCGCTTTTCCGGCGCAGCAATATCCAGCCTATAACCACTAGCAGCAAGGCGAACAGATCGTATGAAATGTCGTAAAGAGGCTGGCTGGGTCCCGGTTTGACATGGTGGACCTGCAAGATGTGGTGGTTGGTGATTCCTTCGATGAGATTAAATACGCCAGCCCCTACTAAGAAACAGCCCCAAAATTTGCTTGCCCCGACCTTGGGGTCTCCTTTCCACAGCAAAACACCGGAAATGAATATAAATAGCGTTACGATTAAATGAAAAAGGCCGTCGCTCATGATCTGGTGAAATCGATCCGTATGCATGTTCACACTATGCCACTGCAGTATTTGGTGAAAAACAATCCCATCGAGCATGCCGATCATGCCGACCCCAAACAAAAAGGCTCCTATACATGTTGTTTTCAAAAAACGGGCCTCCTCCCTCAATCGTCAATAACCATCTCACGTAGATAAAAGCTGATAAGCACTGCCCTTGCGGCAGCGCTTATCGACAAAACTAAGCATGTACGAGCTCGGGTGTCTGCAGATGAAGAGGCGGCGGCACTAACCAGCCTTTCTCTTTGCTGATCCGCAACAACCGTTGACCGAATTGAACCTTTGCCGAATGGAATTGCGAATACATCATGGCAATGTCTTCCCGAATGCATTGCCCGATGATCTGGCTGCACGCAACCAGTCCAGCGGCAAGATCATGTCCGACACCTGCAGCAATTTCAGGATCGTTAAAACGTGCACCCGCCGGAATACTTTCCAGTGATGCGACTGGACGCTCGGCTGGGGTAGGCGGAGGTGCAACTCCATTTGCTTTCAGCAGGTTTTCGACCTGCTGGATTTCTTGCTGCATCGCCCGTGTGAGATCTTCAAGAAAACCTTTTAGATCTTTGTCACCGGTGTGATTGATAAACGTTTGATACGTCACCAATAGGCCTTTTGAAGCCGAAAGATAACTCCATACTCCAAACACTTCACCATAGTGCATCGGTTCATCTTGTGGATTGCCACTCAGGATTCCCATTAATGCCCTCCCGGAATTCATTAAAGTTTTCAAGTCCATGTAGGGTCTCCTTGCTGGTTCTTTTAACCCGATGTTAGGGTGTGCCTAGGGACGAAGAGTTATGAAGGTAATTTTACACAATAGACCAGATGGCATAACAGGTTCGTTGTATATTTTGAGGGGACACAGTTCCGCCTATCGGGAGATTGTAAAAACCATTGACCTTCGGATTGTTCTTGACAAAAAATATTTTTTATGTTATTGTAAAATATTTGACTTGTTTACAAAAAGATTAAAACCTTACATAATGTTCTTGGAGAAACATCTATCAAGAATATTTAGAAAGGTTGTACATTAGATGGATACTTTGCCTTGTCAAGGTTGCAAAGGTTTATGCTGCGGCCCTGTTCCCGTAACGGAGAGAGAATTGAAAAAAATTCAGAAGAAGGTTGCATCCATGCCGCGCAAGATCCGCGAAGAGCTAGAAAATCAGCCGAGATTTTTCGGAACGTGCATTTTCTACGACCTGGATAAAGACCAATGTGGAATTCATGCTGTTCGGCCTGAAATTTGCCGTATGTTTGGCTTTCACAAAGACCTGGTCTGTTTCCGCAAGCCGGAGCTGGCTACAAAAGAAAAGGCAACGCTGAAGGAAGCTCCTGTAGGGTACCTGAGTATTGATATTACCTGGAAGAGCTTCCAATAAAACGCCAAAGAAAAGGGCATGCCCTCCGCATAAAATATCCGATTTACGACCAATACCTGTCTCCGAAAATCCGAGTACGCCCCTTTATTCAGGGGAATAGCTCTCGGAGGTGCCCAATAGCCCTTCGAGCTGGTCAACTGCCGATTTTAAATCAGGCCTTGACGCTCTGTTCGTCTCCGCCAATGTCTTAAGCTCACGATATCCTTCCGACAATCGAAAGAGGGGCTCGTTCGGGTTGTAGGTCCGCTGCGAAGCAGGTTCAGTCACGACGTGATTTGTCTGCATAAAAAACGATTGCGAGGAGACCGTCTCTACATTCCTGCTCACTTCCTGCAACAGCTCCTGCAGATGGGAAGGGATAATGTCGTTGTGCTTTTGAATATTTTTGATAATACTTGCTACATAATCTTTCTTTGTCATGGATCGGCAGCTCCCTTTCTCTTCGACTTTGCATTCATGCTTAATTTGTCCGGACGGCTTGCATTACATTCCTTTCGTTCGGAGCCAAACAGGAAGAGTATCGGGAGGAACAGCCAGCCCCGAAAAGGAGAACAGTACGTGAAAGAATCAGATTTATACGATCCAATCAAGCAATGGATGGAAGAGCGGGGATTTACGGTTTTTCCGGAGGTGGAATGCCGCCGGGCCGGTGGACGAGCCGATATCGTCGTGACCAGCGGCCCGCTCGTCGGCGTTGTGGAAATGAAGCAATCCCTTTCGCTGGATTTACTTGATCAGGCACTTCGCTGGCGCGGGTTTGCCAACTACATTTGGATCGCCATTCCATACCGGAAAAATGGCTACAGGCAGTTTGTAAACATGGTGCTGCGGGATTACGGGATCGGGGTCCTCTTTGTCAGCAAGCATGGAACTGTATGGACGGAGGGGAAGGCTCGGTTCATGCGTCGGACGGTCCCTCATTTGCAACAGTCCCTGACCGAACATCACCAGACTTCCGGGATAAAAGGCGGCCACAGCGGAGGCGGATACATCACTCCGTACCGGATCACCATCAACAAGGTCAAACACTTCTTGAAAAGGGCAGGAGACTGGTGCAGCATCAAGGAAATCCTGGACCATTGCGAAACGCATTATGCCAGTCCGCGTGCATCACTGGCGAAAGCGCTTCTGGAATATGAAGCGGGGTGGTGCGAGAGAAAGAAGGAGGCTGGAAAGCTGTATTTCCGTTTCCGGGACGTGGAGACAGCCCTTCCGGGAGGGACAAATCAAAAAGCAAACGGAGCTGTACCAAAAAAACATGCCGCAAAACATGCCGTAACGCTCTCTGAAAAGCAACTCAGCGTTTTGCTTGTTTTGACCAAAGATTGGCAGACCCCGACCAGGATTGCTAGGAAACTGCCGGGACTGCATCCCCATATCGTCGAAACGAAAGGCTCCCTTTACGTCAACCAACCGCTCAAGGCCTTGATTGCAAAAGGCTTGGCCGAGAAGCATCCGGAGCGCAAAGGACAGTATCGGCTAACCCCGACGGGTGAAGAGGCACGAGAGGATTTTGAGATGGAATAAGGAATACAATGTAAACAACTGCCCCCTCCAAAAAACACTGGATGGTTCAGAAGGGGGCAGCCCATCTATCACCGCGATCAATCTTTTCCTTCCCGAAAAACGATTTCTCTTATTTTCTCATCCAGCATGTGAAATGCTTTACGAAGCGCTGTTTTCGGGACTTGCGCGTACTGATCGCCGATTGACACTTCAAAAGAGCACAATCTCTCGTCGACTTTCTTTAGATGTGTAGTGAGCCCAACCCCTGTTTCCTCATAAATGGAAAGCAATACGGCCTCAAGCTGCTCTTTTGGCAAACGAACATGAACATGAAACATATTCGATACGGGAACGAGCGGCCTTGTTTCGACGGCGTGGCACTGATTGTAGAGCGAAGCGAGCTCTTTCGCTTCCTCGAAATACTGCTGGAAGCTATGCAATCGTTGATCGAAATAATAATCGGCACTGACGATATAAGGGTAAAGGCTGATTAAATCGCCGCCGTGGCGTCTCTTCCACACCTTTGCTTCCTTTGTAAAATCCTCTTCGCCTGCAAGAATGGCTCCTGCAATTCCCCCAATTCCTTTGTAAAAAGAAACATACACACTGTCAAAAAGCCGGCAAAGGTCAGCGGCCGATTTTTGGTAATAAGGCAGTATTTCAAAAAGGCGAGCGCCATCCAGATGCAGCTTGATTCCATTTGCGCGGCAATAGGCGGAAATGGCTTCAAGCTCTGTATATTCAGGCAATTCCCCGCCAATTTCACGCTGAGGCAGCTCAAGCAGCAAGCACGCGATATTCTCCTGCATCGTTAGAACATCTTCCAATCGAATCAATCTGTTCTCATCCGCAAGCAGGACTGGTTCGATCTGGTGCAACTTTTTCAACCCGTCTTCTTCATGAATTTCCAGATGGCATAAGGGATGATAGGCCACCTTATTCAGCCCTTTTTGCTCACACCAGATTCGCATGGCAATTTGCTGGGCCATGGTACCGCTCGGAAAAAATACGGCGGATTCTTTGCCTAAGTAGTCTGCCAGTTTCTTTTGAAAGTTTTCGATCACCGCGCCTGTACCATACGCATCGCTTTCTATATCCCCGTCCATTTCATTCAAGACAGTTTTCAGCACATGAAGATTTCTTTTTCCATGCCCAACCAGTGGATAAGCGGTCTGTTTATAGGCCGTCAGCAATTGGTTGTGCGGGTTCATATTTGCACCACTCCTTTTTACGGGAATCGCTTTATGGAAAAAATTATACATGAGGGATATCCAAAGGAATAACTTTTTGTCTGCTTGTTGCCAGATAGGGTTTCATTCCAGACGAGGAAAACGGGCTTTAACTCGAATGAAAGTGTGGGGCTGTCGTTCCCGCATCGACGATCATGCTGGGAACAGCGGAGAGGGTGAAAAGAATCTCGTGCAAATCGTTAAAGTGTAGTATTCTTAGTGTAATACTAAACATTAAAATCCGCTCCCACACAGGAGGTCTTCATGAACGTTTACCAACACATAACAGACTGTATCGGCAATACTCCAATGGTTCGCCTTAACCGGATCGTGCCCGGGGGTGCGGCAGATGTTTTTGTCAAATTGGAAATGTACAACCCTTCCCGCAGTGTGAAGGACCGGGCTGCCTACAACATGATCGCCACCGCCGAGGCAGAGGGGCTGATCAAGCCGGGAGACACGATCATTGAGCCGACGAGCGGCAACACGGGCATCGGACTGGCCATGAACGCGGCAGCGAAAGGGTACAAAGCGATCCTCGTCATGCCCGACAATATGTCCAAAGAGCGGATCAATCTGCTCAAGGCATACGGAGCAGAAGTCGTGCTCACGCCGAGCGAGCAGCGGATGCCGGGGGCGATCGCCAAAGCGTTGGAGCTGCAAAAAGAGATTCCCGGAAGCTTCATTCCCCATCAATTTGAAAACAAAGCGAACCCCGATATCCATCGTGTGACCACAGCCCGCGAGATTTACGAGCAGATGGAAGGACGGCTGGATGCCTTCATCGCCACAGCGGGAACAGGGGGCACGATCACGGGTACCGGGGAAGCGCTCAGAGAAAAGCTGCCACAGCTGTATATCGGGGTTGTGGAACCAAAAGGCTCGCCTGTCCTGTCCGGTGGAAAGCCGGGACCGCACAAGCTGGTGGGCACAAGCCCGGGCTTTGTGCCAAAAATCCTGAATACCGCGATCTACGACGAGATCATGCAGATCGCCGATGAAGACGCGCTGGAGAGCATGCGGGCGCTCGCCTCCAAAGAAGGCATCCTCGTGGGACCGTCTGCCGGAGCTGCCGTTTTTGCGGCGATCCGGGTGGCTGCTTGGCTCGGGGAGGGCAAACGTGTGGTTTGCATCGCACCGGATACGGGGGAACGCTATTTGAGCATGAATTTTTTCTAAAACGGAATCATCGCCGCTGGATGCTGTGTCGTTCAGCGGCTTTTCTGTGCTCACGGAGTTCGTTCGAGAAATCACTAGTCCAAGAGGAAAAGAGCCATTAGTCCAACATTTAGCTGACTATTGCAAAAATTGCACCAATCAATGGGGAAAGGAATCGTTCTTTACCGCAAGAAAACGGTTTCATATAATGAACTCGGGTTAGATCAATGTCGATCACAACGGGGGTGAAGAGAAAAAGAATGCTGCTGACATCGCGTTCCCAAGCACTTTTGAAGGTGATCCTGGACAGTTCCAACCCGCTGAAAATCCGCGAGGTTGCAAACGATTTTCAAGTGAGCGAGCGGACGATCAAATACGATCTGGAGAACATCAGGCAATGGCTGAAAGACCGCAACATTATTCTTCATTCCCAACCGAATAAAGGAATCTGGATCAGCGAAGCCGAGGAGGTCCTGCAAAAGCTGCGGCACAAGCTCAATGAGCACGGCAGCAAGGACGTCATCCTTCACCAAAAAGAGCGGGCCAAACATCTGGCGTTTATCCTGCTCCTGTCCGACGGCTACCAGCGTCTGAACGATTTGGCCGATCATGTGGGGGTGAGCCGCAATACCGTTATCGCCGATGTAAAAGAGACGGAGAAACTGCTCGACGGATTGCACCTGGAGCTGGTCTCCAAGCAGAGATACGGTATCCGGGTGGAAGGCAGCGAACGCCAGAAGCGCTATGCCCTCGAGTGTTTGACACATGATTTGCTGGATGGCAGCGTCATGTATCGTTTGGTCCAGGGGGTCCTGCCGGAGCATGGTCCCGGCACCGGAGCAGGGCCGCTTTTGGAAAGGTGGCTCATCAGTCCGCCGGAGCTGGATGAAATCATCAGGTTAACCAAGGGATTCGTGGCGAAGCTGGACAAAAGCCTGCCGGATCGGACGCTGATCAGTATCATGATCCGATTGTGTATGGTCGTCAACCGCGTCAAGAGAGGGCAAATCGTCTCGATGGACGAGGCAGATATGGCGGAAGCGGCTGGGTGGGGCAGTTATTCTCTGTACGCGCGGGCAGTGCGGGAGATGTGCGCGCGTTTGGGTATGGAAATGCCCGAGCATGAAATTGCCTATTCCTCTCTGCCGCTGCTCGAAGCGGAACAGGTGCACCTGAAGCGACGGACCAGCAGGCAGCCGTTGGACGTTTATGTGGCGACCCGGGAGCTGATCAAAAAGGTAGGGGAGATGGTACGAACGCCGCTGTGGGATGATCCGGAGCTCAGTGAACACCTTTTCGCCCATGTAAATGACCGCATGACCCGGTATATGCAAGGCGTCCTCTATCCCAATCCGTTGACCGAGGAGATTCGCCGTTCCTACGCGCGCATGTTTGATGCGGTAAAACGATCGTGTGAAGAAGTATTCTGGCCCTACGGGATTTATTTGATGGATGCGGACATCGCCTACCTCGTTCTGCATTTCCAGGCCGGCTACGACCGCTGGCAAGACAAGAAAAAAGCATGTGCGCTTGTCGTCTGCGGTACGGGGCGAGGGACGTCCCGGTTCCTGAAGACCCATCTGGAGAGCGAAGTGCGTTCCCTGAGGGTCGTCGGCCTTTGTTCCACCATGGAGGTAGAAAAGTATTTGGCTACTCGCAAAGTAGACGTGATCATCAGTGTGCTGCCAGTGAAAACGGAGGTGCCTGTGGTCATCGTGAATCCGCTGCCGACCCGTCAGGACATCAGCCGCATCCATGCCTGTCTGGAAGCGCTCGAGCTGGAGCCGGAAACAGACGGAGTGAGGAAAAGCTCAGCGAAGTCACCACATACCTGGATGCCGATAGAGACAACGGAGATAAGTCCGCGGGATTTGCCATTGGTGGAGAGGCTTTCCCAGGATGTGATTGTAAAAGGATACGAGATCAGCTGCAAGCTGACGGAAGCCTTCCGCAGCCAACTGACGGAGCAGACGGCAAGCGGGCTTGTGCTCCATGTGCTGCTGATGGTAAACCGGCTGGCATTCGGTTCCTCCTATGACGAATGGGACGTACATGGCGGGGAAGAGAGCGCAGCGCATTCCGCTTGGCGCAGTCGCATCAACCAAATTATGCAGGAAGCGGGAATCATTGTTCCGCAAAGTGAAGTAACGGCCATCCTGCGTTATCTTGCGAAAAAGGAGGGGGGAGACGATGAGTGCTGATTTGCTGATTCGGAACGGGTGGGTGATCGATCCTTCCCAGAAGCTGAATGGATTATATGATATCGTCATTTCAGATGGACGCATCCTCGACGTCGAGAGGGCCGATGAGGGGCAGGCAAAAGAGCCTATTGGGGCGCGGGAAACGATAGATGCCGCCGGATGTTTTGTTACGCCGGGGCTGATCGACTTGCATGCTCATGTCATGCCTGAGAGCACGCAGCTGGGGGTTAGGGCTGATTCCGTTGGCATTGAGCAGGGAGTGACCACACTGGTCGACGCGGGCAGCGCCGGGGCATGGACATTCGACGCTTTCCTGAAGGAGGCGGTGGAGCCATCTGTCACACGTGTTTTGGCGTTTCTCAATATTTCAGGCGACGGCTTGTGCAAAGGCGGAGCCGAACTGTCCGACATGTCCAGACTGGCAGTGAAGGACGCGGTAACGCTCATTTCCGAGCAGCCGTCAATCCGCGGGATCAAGGCGAGGATGAGCGCGTCTGTGGTCAAAGCGAACGGCCTCGCTCCCTTGGTGGTGGCAAAGCAGGCTGCCCGAGAGGCCGGGGTGCCGCTGATGGTCCACATCGGCAATGCTCCGCCAGCCCTTTCCGATGTGCTCGGCCTGCTCGACAAGGGGGACGTGGTAACGCACGCGTTCCATGGAAAAAAAGGAGGCATCCTGGATGAACAGGGACAGCTTATCCCGGAAGCAGAGTCCGCTCTCGCCAGAGGAGTGCTGTTTGATGTCGGGCACGGCGAAGCCAGCTTCAGCTTTCGCACCATGCAGCAGGCAAAAGCGCTGGGAATCGCCCCTTACTCCATCAGCACGGACGTCCATGTGCGCAATCTGAACGGTCCTGTCCACAGCCTGACGCATACGATGAGCAAATTTCTCGCCCTGGGCTACACCTTGTATGACATAGTAGCGGCTTGCACTGCCGCCCCGGCCAAGGTTCTGGGGCTTGAGCGGGAGATCGGGACGCTAGCGCCTGGAGCCCATGCGGATGTCACAATCTTGAAAAAGGAACAGGTGCCCGCCGCTTTGACCGATTCGGAACAGGAAACGATTTTTGCCAAAGAAACCGTGTTTGCCCAACAGGTCATTTCATCAGGAAAGGTTTTGACATGCACATGATTGAGGAGATTGTGAGAGAAGTAGCAGGACCAGCAGATGAAAATATGTCGGAATATTCAGAATGCAAACGACTCATGCGAATGATTGAGTCGGAAATGCGGGAGAAAAAAATCGATATACCGCGTGATCGATGGCTGGCCATTTGCGCCCATCTGCTCGCTTTCGTCCGCCGGATGGCAAGCGGTGAAAAGCTGCCGCAGGTCGAAGCGGAATTGTTCGAGGAGATTCACCCAGAAATGTTGTCGCTGTCTAGCCGCGTCCTGTTTGGCGAGGAAACGTGCTCGCAGGAAGACGGAACGGAAGTGTTTCTGCTCGCTGTCCATTTTGAGGCGATACGAGCAAACCAGGGGAAATGAACACAAACCTGCAAACCATTGCACAAAGGGAGGCTGAAAGGATGACAAAAGTAAAGATCGTCATCGGAGATCGTTTGGGAAAGGGACAGAACATCGCCAAAGGTGTGGAGGCTGCCGGAGGGATCCCGATTGTTATTTCTGGGGTAGGGGCTGACATGAAAGTAGGAGATGTCATGATGCAGGAAGGGGCCGATCTCGGCTTGTCGTTTTGCGGCAGCGGAGGAGCAGGCGCTTTGACGGCCAAGACAAAGTACGGCTATCCCGTCGAATATGGCCTGCGCTCTGTGGACGCGGGAATTACAGCCCTGCGCAGCGGCAAGAAAGTAATCGGTTTTGGCTTTATGGATACAGAGGAACTCGGCAGAAGAATGACCGAAGAATGCATAAAGCTGAGGGGGAGGTAAGCCATGTACAGAGAGAGGATCGAGAGCTTGCGGCTGACGGGCAGCGGGGATACGAAGGAAGGAGCATTTAACAAGATCTTCGGACAGATCAAGCACGTCGTGGCCAGACAGACAAGTGATCTCGTCGTTCGTATCGAGCCGGTCCGCATCGAGGTCGTATCAGCAACAGAGAGCATGTACAAAGAGCGTCTGTTCGGCCTGTTTTTCCCGCGCACGCGAACGAGGTACGACATCACCGTAGATATCCAGGTGCGGCTGGGTGTGGTGGACGTGGCAAGCATTCCGTTTCAAACGCAGACAGAACAGACAGCAAGGCTGGGACAGGTGGCAAGTCAGCGATAGATAGTAAAGGGGGGAAGGTTCATGGTAACGATCATCATCGTTTTGAAGTCGATTGTCATTGGCGCATTGGTCGGCTTCGGCGTGGGGGCGGGTGCCGCTCGCATGTTTCACGCGCCGAACGTCCAGGGGATGGGGGCATTTCGCACGTTCGGAGAACTGAATGCTTGCGCCGGAGATCCGATTTCCCATTTTTCGTTCGGACTTGGCTTCTTGTTCAACTCATGGGCTTCCGTGGTCGGGGCGGGAGCTCTGACGCAGGACGTCGATCACCGGGTCATCCCGAACTGGGCGGCTGCGATCCTTCTTTGGAAAAACAAAAACGTCGAGGAAACGCTGCACAATCCGAAGCGGATGGCGTTCGCCGGAGCACTCGTCGGTGTCGTCGTTGTGACGCTGCTCAACTCGACGGCAACCGCCATTCCCCAATCGATGCAGCTGGTGGCGACAAAAGTGCTGGTCCCTGCCGCCAACTGGCTGATCAACCCGATCATGCCGATTGTTTTCTGGATGGCGGCCTTGGATGCGGGGAAGCGCACAGGAATCTGGGGCACCGTATTGGGCGGGATGTCCCACCTGGTCATGGGCAACGCCGTGCCTGGCATCGTGCTCGGTATCCTGATCGGAAAAGGGCTGGACGACAGCGGCTGGAACCGAATTACAAAAACGATGGTCGTGGCTGTCGCACTCTTGTTTGTTCTGAGCGGCTTCTTCCGTGCCTTTGATGTCGCTTTGTTGAAGAGTCTGCAAGTAGAAATTCCGCAATGGCTGGTTGAGCTTCACGAAACATTTGGATCGGCGGTGAAGAAATAATGAATGAGCTGCAAGCAAAAGGATTTTGGTATTCGGAATGGGCGTTTGCCCTCTTTGTCGCGTGCCTCTCGTCGGGAATCTTTGCCGGTACTCATCTGTATTACGTCTATCACGTAGGTGCTTTTAACGACATCGCGATTGTCGCCATGCTCGAGGCGGGTATCAAGGGAGGCGGATACGGAGCTGCGGCCGCGTTTGGCGCAAGCTTTCTGTTTGCCCGGATTTTGGAGGGGCCGCTGGTCGGCATCCTCGACATCGGCGGTTCTCTGCAAACAGGTATCGGAATCGGCGTTCCGGCTCTGATGCTGGGTGCCGGGTTTACTGCGCCACTGATTTCCTTTCCCTTGGCTTTGACGACGGGGGCGGTATTGGGTTTGGCGATTGGAGCGGTAATTATTTTGATTCGCAAATTTACGATCAATTCGGTCAACTCTACCTTTGGAGCCGATGTCATGATGGGTGCAGGGAATGCCGCAGGACGCTATCTCGGTCCGCTCATCGTCATTTCCGCCATCATGGCCTCCATTCCGGTTGGAATCGGTGCAACGGCAGGAGCGGCCATCTTTTACTACTTCAATAAGCCGATCGCCGGAGGAGCGATCATCGGAGCGATGGTTCTCGGCGCGATTTTCCCCATTCCTACCCAGTAAACAGGGGGTCGGAAACAGAATCAGGAAGGACGGGATATGAGATATGGGCATCTATCAGCAGCTAGGGCTGAAGCAAGTCATCAATGCAAGCGGAAAAATGACGGCGCTAGGCGGAAGCGCCGTCCATCCGGAGGTAGCCCGGGCCATGGGTGAGGCGGCGATGGATTACGTAGAGATCAGCGAACTGATCGAAAAAGCGGGAAAGCTGATCGCGGAGGCTACCGGCGGCGAGGACGGCTGTCCGACGGCGGGAGCGGGAGCGGGGATCGCGATCAGCGTGGCGGCTGTCATCGCCGGTACCGATCTGCGTCTGATCGAACGTTTGCCAGACTCGGCAGGACTGAAAAACAAAATCATTTTGCAAAAAGGACACGCGGTGCATTTTGGAGCGTCGCTGCGGCAGATGGTTGCCCTCGGAGGGGGGCAGGCCATCGAAGCGGGTCATGCGAATCACGTGGAGGAAGCGCATTTGCGTGCGGAGATAGACGAGCAGACAGCGGCGCTTTTGTTCGTGCAATCCCATCATGCGGTGCAAAAAGGCATGCAGTCGCTTGAGACGATGATACAGCTCGGACGCGATCACAAGGTCCCGGTGATTGTCGATGCCGCTGCGGAAGAGGAATTGCGCCGCTATGTGGCGATGGGGGCCGATCTGGTCATATACAGTGGGGGGAAAGCAATTGGCGGACCGACATCGGGCTTTATCACCGGCCGCAAAGACCTGATCGAAGCGTGCCGGGCCCAGTATAAAGGCGTGGGGCGCGCCATGAAAACGGGCAAGGAGGCGATCGTCGGACTGCTCTCCGCGCTTGCCAGGTACAGTCAGGCAGCAGGCCATGGCGGAGAATGGCGTGATCGGGCGGAACGGCTCGCCCAGGAATTGAACCAGTTGCCCGGACTCTCAGCCAGCGTGGTCAAGGACGAAGCTGGCCGGGACATCTACAGGACACAAGTACGGATCGATGAACGCGAGTCGGGATATTCGGCAAAGGAAGTGATCCGGCTCCTCGAAAAGGGTGATCCCGCCATTTTCACGCGAAACCATTACGCCAATACGGGAGTGATTTTCCTCGATCCCCGCCCGCTCCATGAAGGCCAGGAGAAGGTCATTGCCGCACGCTTCAAAGAGATATGGGACAACAGAAAGTGAGTGATAAGTCGTGACGATACATCCAGTCATCCGTTTAAACGTACTGGCCAGAGATGTAGACAATGCCAGACAGATCGTAGATGCGGCAGAGGGTCGCGTTTTGATCGGCATTATGGTCAAGGGTTACCCCTCCGTGGAGGCAGCTGCGGAAACGATCAGAGCATACCAGCAGGCAAGCATTCCCGTGTCTGTAGGACTTGGTGCAGGCGATCCAAGCCAGTGGAAAAAGGTCGCCGAGACCGCTGTGCTCACGAAGCCCGATCACGTCAATCAGGTTTTTCCTGCCGCCGGCTATACGTTGGGTGCCTTGCAGGCGGTTGACAGCCGGCACACGCTGGTCAATGCCCTGATAGCGCCGAGCGGCACGCCGGGAAAGGTCATTGTCGCAACTGGTCCGCTCAGCGGGCAGGCTCAAGACTTGGTATCCTGCGATGCCGCTGCCGCCATGCTTGCCGAGATCGGCGTTCATTCCGTCAAATTTTATCCGGTCGGCGGAACCGAAAAGCTGGACGAAGTCAAAATGATGGCAAAAGCAGCCGTCCGCTACGGCATCCCCGTATTCGAGCCGACGGGCGGAATCGATGAAAAATCCATCCGACCCATCGTGGAAACCTGCCTGGAGCAAGGCGTAAAAGAGGTCATCCCGCACGTCTATACGTCCATCGTGGACCGGGAGACGGGACTGACGCGGCTCGATCAGGTGGAAGATTTGCTCGCCGCCTTGCCTGCCGTATAGCTTTTCAACGAATTGAGATAGGAGTGAAGCGAGATGAGAGAGAAGCAAGTCGTTGTTCACCTTCCCCAGGGACTGCATGCCCGGCCGGCTACGCTGTTTGTAAAAACGGCCACCGCCTTTTCCAGTGAGATCGGTTTGGTCAAGGGGGACAAAAGCGCAAACGCCAAAAGCATCATTGGCGTGATGTCGCTTGCCGTGGCAAACGGGGAGACCGTGAAGCTTACCGCCGACGGTTCCGATGAGGAAGAAGCGTTGGATAAGCTGGCCGCCTTTCTGGAACAAGGAGCCGAGTAGTCATGGGAACCGTACGCGTACATGGGATAGGCGCATCCGCCGGAATCGCGATCGCCAGAGCACAGGTGTGGAAAAAGCAGGACCAAAAAATCAGTCAGGAAGTAAGATCGCCTGAAGAGGAGCTGGCTCGTTTCAAAACAGCAAGCGAGCTGGCATTGAGCGGACTGGCGACATTATATGAAGAGACCAGGTTGCGTTTGGGACAGAAGGAAGCCGATATTTTTCAGGCCCATATGATGCTGCTGCAAGACCCGGAGCTGATCGGTCAAATCGAGGTGCTGCTGGCAGCAGGAAACATAAACGCGGAAGCGGCTGTACAGCAAGCGACCGGCGAGCTGGCGACTTTATTTTCATCGCTGGAAGACGAGTACATGCGGGAGCGCGCGGCAGATATTCGGGATGTGGGCCAGCGTCTTCTGTCCTGTCTGCAAGAAGCTGTATGGGGAAATCTGCAAGGAACTGCACGGGAAGAGAAAGGAACTTCGCTTGATGCGGTCATCGTTGTCGCACATGACTTGTCTCCATCCGATACGGCCCAGCTTGATACCGGCCTGATCAAGGGTTTTGCCACACAAATCGGAGGCGGCACCTCGCATTCCGCGGTTATGGCCCGTGCTCTTGGGATTCCGGCAGTCGTCGGCCTCGGACAGGCTTTGGAGCAGGTGGAGGATGGGGACCTGATCGTGCTGGATGGGACAGCAGGACTGCTTTGTCTGCGACCGGACGAGGAGGAGCTTTCGTCCTACGAACAAAAGCGAGCCGACTGGTTACGAGAGAAAAAGAGGCAGGCACGCTGGGCAGAGCTACCCACGGTAACCCAGGATGGACATCGTGTCGAATTGGGAGCAAACATCGGCCATCCGGATGAATGTCGGGCTGTGCAGCAGGTTGGCGGAGAGGGGATCGGACTGTTTCGCTCCGAGTTTTTGTTCATGAACAGGGCAAGTATGCCGGATGAAGAAGAGCAGTTCCAGGCGTATCGGCAGGTCGCGCAAGACATGAATGGTAAGCCGGTCGTCATCCGGACGCTGGATATCGGCGGCGACAAAGAGCTGCCGTATATGAACCTGCAAAGCGAGCTGAACCCGTTTCTCGGCTATCGCGCGATCCGGTTGTGTCTCGATCGGGAGGAATTGTTTCTTACCCAGCTGCGGGCGATTCTCCGCGCTTCGCACTACGGCTCCGTCAAGCTGATGTACCCGATGATCGCTACGCTGGAAGAATGGCGGGCGGCGAACCGGTTGCTGGCGGAGGCAAAAGAAACGCTTGCCCGAGCGGGGATTCCGTTTGACCCTGCCATTGAGGTAGGCTTGATGATCGAAGTGCCGGCAGCGGCCCTGGCCAGCGAGCTGTTTGCCCGGGACGCCGACTTTTTGTCGATCGGGACCAACGATCTGATCCAGTATACCCTCGCCTGCGACCGGATGAACGAACAAGTATCCGGCTTGTATCAGCCGTTTCATCCAGCCATTCTGCGTCTGATCCGGCAGGTGATCGATGCCGCTCACCGATACGGCCGCCGTGTAAGCATGTGCGGTGAGATGGCTTCCGATCCCCTGGCTATCCCGCTGCTTCTGGGCATGGGTCTTGACGGGTTCAGCATGAGCGCATCGTCTGTGCTGGCTGCCCGTGAGCTGATCAATCATCTGTCCTTCGAAGAGATGAAGGAGCTCGCGGAAGCCGCCCTGAAGCTGGAGGGTCAGGAGCAAGTAAAGGCGCTGCTCCTGGAAAGAACGCGGGTGCAGATAAACGCTTGACTTCATTCCGTACAAATCCAGGCCTCCTTTATGCCCCATGGGCAAAAGGAGGTTTTCTGTGTTCCTAAGTAGAAGGGCGAAGGGGAGAGATGCTAATGAGCTGTAAGACTTGCAAAGAGTTGCCCACAAGGGAAGAAGCTGGACGCCGATGCCGAAAGCCCGTAGACTAAGGGCAAGAAAGCACAGACGAAGCGGAAAGTGGAGGAGCCGGGATGCAGAATCGTTTTGGCAAACAAGGAAAAGCGATCGTCATCGGTGCAGGGATCGGCGGCCTGTGTACAGCGATTGCCCTGGAGCAGATCGGCTGGGAGGCAGTCATCTATGAGCGTGCACGCGAATTGAAAGGGATCGGGGCCGGTATTGTTTTGGCCGCGAATGCGATGAAGGCGCTCGATAGGCTGGGAGCCGGAGAACGAGTCCGGGCATTGGGCGCCCCTGTCCGGACTGCGGAGATTCGCGACTGGACGGGTAGGCTGCTCGTCAGGCTGCCGGTGAGGGAGCAAGCGCAGAGATGCGGGGCGGACAGCTATATGATCCACCGCGCTGACCTCCAGCAGGCCTTGCTTGGGTGCATACGCAAGGAGTCGATCTGCCTGGGGCATTCGTTCAGCCGTTTTGAGACGGAAGAGAACGGGGTTCGGGCGTTTTTTGAAAACGGCGAGGCGGCTTGCGGCGATGTGCTGATCGGGGCGGACGGGATTCATTCGAACGTTCGAAAGCAGCTGTTTGGCGAAGAGCTGCTGCGATATTCCGGGTATACGGCTGTCCGGGGCATTGCTGTCTACAGGAATGAACGCTACCCCGTGGAGACGGGAGGCGGGTTTGAGGCGTGGGGAAAAGGGGTTCGGTTTGGTTTTTCGCACATTGGCCACGGGCGGATTCACTGGTTTGCGGCGATCAATGCGCCGGAGGGCGCGGAAAAGCGTTTTGCCGGAAACAAGGAAGACCTCCTGAAACGCTTTGAAGGCTGGTACGAACCAATACGCGAAGTGATCGCGGCCACAGATGTGTCTGCCATGCTATGGAACGACATCTATGACCGGAAGCCATTAAAGTCCTGGAGCGCGGGGAGGGTGACACTGGCCGGGGACGCGGCTCATCCGATGCTGCCGAATTTGGGACAGGGAGCTGGACAAGGGATGGAAGACGCGCTGGTGTTGGCCCGGTGCTTGTCTTTGTCCAAGTATCGGGAAAACGCCGCTAATTCTGCTGAAAACGCGGTAACTGCTTCAGGCATAGAGGCTGCATGCCAGCGATACGAGCTGCTGAGGCTCAAGCGCACCAAGGCGATTGTACGAGGCTCGCGCATGATGGGCAGGATTGTCCAGCTGGAAAATCCGTTGGCGCTCGCTGTTCGCAATCTTGCCATGAGGATGATTCCGGCTCGCCTGCAAAGCAAGCGGCTCGATTGGATCGTGGGGCATGAGGTATAACATTGCAAAAAAAGAGGCCCTGCATTCAATATTTCGCTAGGGCCTCCGATCAGCTTGACTTGCGTTTGGAGAACGTATTTCCGCTATTGATGCCGTTCCTGATAGTCGAGCAGAGCGGCGATGAATACTTGCCCGATGCGGACCATGGAGCGCTCGTCGACGTCAAATTTGGGGTGATGATGCGGATAGGTCGCCTGAATGTCCGGGTTTTGTCCGCCTACGTTGAAAAATGTACCGGGTCTTTCCTTGACGTAGTAGGCGAAGTCTTCGCCTCCCATGCCCGGCGGGACTTCCATGACTTCTTTGTCGCCCCAGATTTGTTTGGCGACATCAAATAGCGCTTGTGTCTCTTCGGGGTGGTTCCAGGTGGCCGGGTAGCCGCGCCGGTAGACGACCTCGCAGCTTGCGCCCGAAGCCTGGCAAGCGGCCTCCGCGATTTGGAAGATCGCTTTTTCGGCCATTTCCCGAACCTCTTCATTATATGTACGAACAGTTCCCTTCAGTTTTACGGAATCTGGAATGACGTTGAAAGCATCCCCGCCCTGGAAGGAACAGACGGACACGACGATTTGCTCCAGCGGATCTACTCGTCGGCTGGCTATGAGCTGCAGATTCATCACGATCTGGCTGCCGATGACGATCGGGTCGATGGCCTGATGGGGATGGGCAGCGTGACCGCCCTTGCCGGAGACGACAATCTCAAACTGATCGGATGCGGCGGAGACAAAACCGTTCCCGATCCCGACGACGCCGCAAGGAATGTCGGAAGCGACGTGGGCGCCATATACGACGTCCACCCCATCGAGACAGCCATCTGCCACCATGGCCTGCGCTCCCCCGGGAGGCAGCTCCTCTGCGAACTGGTGAATGAATACGACATTGCCCGGCAGCTTATCACGGACTTCACTCAATACCTGTGCGACACCGAGCAGGGCGGAGGTGTGAATGTCGTGGCCGCAGGCATGCATGACGCCAGGGACGCGGGATTTGTACGCAACCTCTTTTTCATCCTGGATCGGAAGGGCGTCAAAGTCGGCCCGCAAAGCAACCGTTTTCCCCGGTTTGCCGCCCCTGAGCAGCCCGACGACCCCCATGCCGCCAACGCCGGTACGTACCTCGATGCCGAGTGACGCCAGTCGATCTGCCACTTTTTTTGCCGTGTTTACTTCTTCATAAGAAAGCTCGGGGTACATGTGCAGGTCGCGCCGCAGGCTCACCATTTCCGGGTACAGCTCTTGAAGCCGGGCAAATAATTGTTCACGCATGCAATTCACTCCCATTCCATAGTTTTCAACGAACGCCGGGGCATGTAGAGATGAAGAAACACTTTTAGTATAGATAAATTTACCGAATTTTCGCAATATCACCTTGTAAAGCATATGATTGCAAAGGGTAGCTGCCAGAAAAAATCAAGACCATCGGCAGGATGAACCATGCGTCTGACGAATGGGTTATGTAGGGAGATGGACCTGGGTAAAGCATGACGGGCCGTTTCTATTCCAGATCCGCGATTTGCGAAAAGGAGTGTTCAGATGTTGTCCTCTCGTGAAGTGGTGTTGCAATTGACAGATCAATTGGTGAAGGTAGAGAGTGTGGTCAACACGCCGGGAGAGATCGATGTCGCCCGAGCCTTGTATGAGCTGTTATCCTCGTTGCCCTATTTTCAGGAACATCCGGACAGACTGCTCCTTTCACGTACCGTAGACGATGAGGTAGAGCGGTACAATGTGCTTGCCTTCGTAAAGGGAACCAAGGCTGCTGACAGTCGAACCGTCATTTTGATGGGACACACCGATACGGTCGGCATCGAAGATTTTGGCCATTTGAAAGACAAGGCTTGCCATCCGCAGGAACTTATGAAAGCGCTTCGACAGGAATCGCTGCCACCTCTGGTAAAAGAACAGTTGGAGTCGGGCGAGTGGCATTTCGGGCGCGGTGTGCTGGATATGAAAAGCGGGGTGGCCAGCCATGTATATTTGCTGAAATATTACGCCGAGCACCCCGACGAGCTGGCGGGCAACCTGGTGCTGCTGGCTGAATGCGATGAAGAAGACAGTTCGCATGGAGTACTGTCCGGCATCAAAGACTTGAAACGCTGGAAGGAAGAGCATGGCTTCGAATATATTGCGCTGATCAATTCGGATTTTGTGGCGCCGCTTTATGAGGGAGACGAAAACCGTTATGTTTACAAGGGGACGATTGGCAAACTCCTGCCTTCCTTTTTCATCACGGGAGCGGAGACGCATGTAGGCTCCTGCTTTGAAGGCCTGGACCCGAATTTTCTCGCCGCCGAGCTGACGCGGCAGATCAGCTACAATCCGGAGCTGTGCGACGAGGCGTTGGGTGAGATCCCGGTACCGCCGGTTTCGTTGAAGCAAATGGATTTGAAGCCGACCTATACGGTTCAAACCGCGCTGTCAGCCTATGTGTACTACAACTTTTTCACCGTTTCCTGGTCGCCGAAGGAAGTGCTGGACAAGTTGAAGGAGCAGGCGGAGATTGCCTTTGCCAATGCGCTCTGTGTTTTGGAAGACCGCTACCGCCGTTACCGCGAGCGCTGCAATGAAGCGTATCAGCCGCTGCCGTGGAAGCCCCGGGTCATGATCTACGAGGAGATGCACCGGCAGCTGCTGGAGGAGCATGGGGAAAGCTTCGCCCTTCATATGAAAGCCTTCAAAGAGGAGCTTATGCAAGACAAGACATTGGATACGAGAATGTTTGCCGCGAGAGTGGTAGAAGAAGAGTGGAGCTGGATGAGGGACAAAAGCCCGGCGATCATCCTGTTTTATTCCTCGCTGTATTCACCGCCGATCGATTTGAGCGGCAAAGACGAACGGGAGAGGCAGCTGCTGCGTGCATTGGAGGAGGCAGTCGAAGCCGTTCAACCGAACTATGCCCATCCGATCGTAGCAAAAAATTTCTTTCCTTATATTTGCGACATGAGCATGGTTTGCTTGCGTGATGACGAAGCAGGGATTCGCGCCGTAAGCGACAACAACCCGGGTTGGGGGACCAAGCACTATGTGAATTACGAAGACATCCGCGACCTCAATGTTCCTGCCATTAATATCGGCCCTTATGGGTATGACGCGCACAAAAAATACGAGCGGATGGAAATCGCGTTCTCGACTGAAATCGTTCCGCAGCTAACCGATCTGGTCATCCGCAAGCTGATCGGAAACGAAGTAAATATAGACACGTCCCTGCAGGTGTACTAGAATGAACGTGACCGAGACTGGAGACAAATGGCTGTAAGATAAGGGGATGCCATAGGGTCCGCAATGGGGTAGAGAACATGTTTGTAACCATATATAAAAAACCCCGTGTCATGCTGGTGTTATGGATAGCCGCGATTATACTGCTCGTGCTGACAGCCGTTAATGTGGCCGTTTCCTATCGAAACACGATGAAATCCGTGCACATCTCCCTCGCATCCAAAAGCATGCAGGAAGCAGCATATATTGCCGGGAAACTGGACGTATCGGCCTACAGGACGCTGTTGCGAGCGCCTGCAAGCAATCAAGCCGCCTTTGCCAGAATTCAGGAGCAGCTGCAAGCCGCTCGTGAGATGGCAGGTGCTTTGTACGTCTATACGATGCAAATCGATGATCGCCAAAAAATTGCCAAAACCGTTGTAACCGCCCACCCGCCCGATTCGCCGCTTTCGTTTCCGCCTGGACAAATTTGCAACGTGACGGAACAGCAAATCGGGCAGGTGAAACAGGGCTACAGCTACTATTCCGATGTCATCAAAGACCCGATTTATGGGGAGTACGTGTCGGCAGGGGCACCCATCTACGACGAAGCCGGACATGTGATCGGCATTCTCGGTGTGGATGTCAGCGCGGACAATATGTACAGCATCGGCCGGGAAGTGTTGCGCAGCAGCACATACACTTTTGTCTTTCATGCATTGTTTGTCGCGCTGCTGGCGGCAATTTTCCTCTTGCTGCAAAAATGGTACCGTCGCGAGCTGAAAGCGGCCGTCGGGGATACGGAGAGAACGTATCAGGACGAGATCCGTTCCGTGATTGCCTCGATGCGTTCGATCCGCCACGACTTTGTCAATCACATGCAGGTTCTGTACGGCTTGATCGAATGCAGGTATTACGACAAGGCGCATGAGTACATCAGGACCCTGATTCGGGAGGCCAAAGTACTCGATCTGTCCGTACGGATACAAAATCCGGCGTTGATGGTCTTGCTGCATACCAAATGGGAAAAGGCACGGACACGTCAAATTTTGATGCAATTGGAGGTCAGCCAGCACCCATTTGACCAGATTCCTTCCGTTGATCTGATCAAGATTTTGTCCAATTTGCTGGACAATGCAATTGAGGCGGCCGAGGAGGCGGAAGGAGAAAAGCGAATCCGGCTGTGCTGCCAGGAGGATGATTCGGCGTACCGGTTTACGGTGGAAAATACCGGCCCCGAAATCCCGCCCCGTCAACTGACGGCGATCTTCCAGGAGGGGGTCAGCACGAAACGGCGCGATGGCGAGCCGCCCAGAGGCATCGGTCTTTCGATCGTCCGGGAGGTCATAAGGAAGTACGCAGGAGAAATTGACGTCGAATCGGCGAACGGAGTCACGAGGTTTCAGGTTCGTTTGCCTGTGAAGAAGAGATGAATATTTCTAAGAAGCTGCCCCTTTTTAAGGGCAGCTTCTTTCGTCCCAATCACTCATCGCTGGACATAACGAAAAACTCCTTGCCGTAGCCGATCTTCTCCCAGAATTTTTGCGCTGAAGTGTTCTCCACATCGACAAGTACGGAAACGGCTGAGACCTCCTGGCGCTGAAACCAGTCATTCATTTCTGCCACAAGCGCTTTTGCCGTGTGCTGTCTGCGATATTCCGGCACAACGTATACTTCGTCGATTTGGCCGAGGAAGATGTCTTCGATCAAATCTTTTTTCAGAGAGGCAAGAGCATAGCCGATCAGTCTGGAAGCGCTGTCGAGCGCTACATACACCACGCCGAAACGGGATTGGGTGTATTGCACGAGCTGGTCATGGATACTCTCCTGTTCTTCGGCAGACAGTTCGCTTTCTGCTACTTCTTTGCAATTTTCATTCCACAGCTTGATGATGTCGGTAAAATGATCATGTGATGCTTGTTCGATACGGATAGTCATTTTCCATTCGTCTCCCTTCACAAATGAGCAATCAGACAGGAAGTGTTTTCGTTAAACAAAATCGGATCTTTTCCAGTGCCATGTCAACCTGGCCGATTTCTCCGGCGTTGAACTTGTCCAGCACATCGTCCACTTGATGACAGGCAAACGCTCTTTTTATCCTGAGCACATCCTGCAAGCAGTCCCGTTCCAGATCATGGAGCTGCCGGTTTTTGAAATATCCTGCGGCAAATGCGCCAAAGTACAGATCTCCCGTCTCTTCGGAGTCATCATCCTTCCGGTTCCCTTCGTAGGCCAAGAACGCTGCTTCACCGGCGAAGTGACAGAGAATACCATCGTTTCCTGCAAGGTGAAAGTCAATGATGCTGCACAGGCTGCCGTCATCATCCACGAGCAGGTTATTCAGAGAAAAATCCCCTTATACCGCTTCTGCGGGGAAATCTGGCCACAATATCTCCAGAAACGCCCGTTTTTTCTCGTATAACGCGTAAATCTCCTGCCACAAGCTTTGATTCGCTTCGCTGGCTTGCACGGCTTTTTGGAGGGTGCAGACGTCTTCAGCGAGATCGTCAGTTGGGCCGAACATGCTCCACGGGCTGAAAGAAGTAAACGGAATGGCGTCTTCTGCGGAGAGGCGATGCATGGCTCCCAGCCATTCCCCCGCTTGCCGGATCAGGCCTGGATCAAGGCAATCCGCTTCCTTCCCTGGCATGCATTGTTCGACGGTAGCAAAAGCTTATTGACCGTCAAAAGACGGCTATAGTCCTTTTTTGCTGCATGGCAAACTTGCTCCCTTTTTAATGGTATTCACCATATTTGGCAATTTTTTAATCTGCCATAAATCGATACGAATGACAGGATGGAAAGTTACATTTTTTGTAATGGTCTGGAATAAGAGGTCGGTCTGTCCGGCGCAGGAAGCTTTCTCGGCAGAAAAGATGCCAATAGGGGGCCAGCCGAACCGTCCAGATTCGGCTGGAAACGAGAAAAAGGCTTCGGGAGCGGGGCCATCGCTCGCAAAGCCTTTTTCTGGGCAGCCGGACGGGCCGGCTGTGGACGATCTGATTTGTTGATTGGCGATTCAGGCGTCGATAGTTGAAGCAGCGTCTGCAGTCGTCTTTTCGGAACCGGGACGGGTAATGGAAAAGACCGCACACCCCAGCGAAACCAGGACGAAGCAGGCGCCGACCCACGCGTTGTACTGAACCGAGGCTTTCTCGATCACGATGCCTCCGACAGCCGATCCAAGCGCGATCCCGACGTGCAGGACAGAGGTGTTCAACCCAAGCAGAATGTCGGCTGTCCGGGGAGAGGTCTGGATCAAGTAGTTCTGCTGGGCGGGTGAAATGGCCCAGCTCAGTGCGCTCCACACCACCATCACGATCAAAAATACGTAGAGCGATCCGGTGGTAAAGGGCAGGGATGCCATCACCAGCCCGAAGGCCGAAACGATGACGAGGATTGATTTGGGCGGCCCCCATTTATCGGAAATCCATCCGCCTACGCCCCCGCCCATGACTGCAGCGACGCCGAACAGCAGATAGACAAAACTGAGCCAGGCTCCTTCCAACTGCATCGTTTCCTGCAAAAAGGGAGTAAAGTACGCATACAGCGTCAAATGGCCGGTCAGCATCAGCATCGTAATCAACTGGGCGCTGACGATCTTCTCGCTTTTCAATGAAGCGAGCTGTTGCCGCAGCGGTATCGCCGGAGGCGTTTGAACATTGGTCAGCATAATGCTGAGGCAGAGCATCGCCACAAGGCTAAGTCCGGCGATGAGCCAAAACGGAGCACGCCAGCCAAATGCGTTGCCGAGTGTCATTCCCATCGGGACACCGAGCACCAAAGAGCCGCTGATCCCCATGAAGATGATGCCCAATGCCCGGCCCCGGTAGGCAGGCTCGACGATTTGCGTGGCGATTGAAATGGACAAGACGGTCAGCAGGGCCCCGCAGGAGGCGGAAAGAATCCGGGCGATGAGCAGGACCGAGTACACCGGACTGAGCGCGGCTAGCACATTGCTCAGAAAAAAGCCGAACAGGGCCAGCAAATAAAGGCGCTTGCGGGCAATTTTTCGAGTGACGTGCATTAGGATTGGCGCTGAAACGGCAAACGACAGGGAAAACACTGTAATCAACTGCCCGGCGGCGCTAAGCGGAATATTCAGGTCTGCGGTGATCAGATTCATCGTCCCGCCGATGATCAGCTCCACCGTCCCGACCACAAAGGTTGCAATAGCAAGAATAAAAACGCGAGGATTCACACAGAAGAGCTCCTTTCTGCACCTGAAAAAGGTTACCACCATGATGGTAACCTTTTTGGTCTGCGCATTCAAGAAAAAAATCATGGATGATGTTAGTAACGGAGCCGGATGAGCATGCGCCGTATCTCTTCGTCTCCAAAAAGCAGGTCGTAATGCTTTTGCGTAATGCGGGCCAATGCTACGTCATGGAAAAAGAAGTCGGCGAAGAATTTGACAAACGGCTGTGCTCTCGTCTGAATAGCTTGCCAGTTGCCGTCTTCTTCTCCGGCAAACATGATCTCCTCCTGATCCGCTACGATGAGCTGGAAGCGTTCCAATCCCTCGTGCTCCTCCGAAGGGATTAAGACGTGGACCCGTTTGAGGTTTGTCTGTATCTCTCCGACCACCAGCGCTTCCACTTCTACGCCTTCCCGTTCCTTTTCCTCGAGGAGAGGGATAAATCCGGCAAAATCGTCATTCCAGGCGGAGATGCGGATGGACTTGACGGCTCGCTGAATCAAGTGCTTGCTTTCAGCGCGTATGGAGGAGTCGACCTTGAGGTTCCAAATCCGGTCATCCCGTACCTGCTTGCTGGCCAAAGAGGTTTTGAGCCGCTCCACGTCGTGCTGAAATTGACTGGTCAGCTTGTCGATCAGGCTGTTTAGCGGCAGAGCGGTATACCATTTCTTTTTATCCGACACAGAATCGAGGACCAGGCCCTTGTCTACCAGACGGGTCAGCACTTCGTAAATTTTCGCTTTGGGAACGCCGGAATGCTTGACGATCATTGTGGCATCCATGGGAGACTCGCTTGCCGCGAGCGTCTCATATACTTTGCTTTCGTAATGGGAAAATCCGAATGTTTCCAACATGACAATGCCCTCCAACCGGTTTGATCCGTGCATAGAAGATATGCCTTCTATTATACACACTTTTTTCCGCAAGTCCGGTAATGTCACGAGGAGGGGGGAGCATCCGCTCCGCAAGTGCGCTCGTCCCGCAAAACGAATCCCGCAGAAATAGGAAAACCCCCTCATTATGAGGGGGGAATTTTTGGGGTGCGAGCATATTTACTGTGACAGCTTCGACTCCAGAGGCCCATTCAAAAAGCGCTTCGTCTCGGCAACGACCACACCGGAGAGTCCGATCAGGCCGATCAGGTTGGGCACTGCCATCAAGCCGTTCATGATGTCGGAGAGCGTCCAGACCAGATCGAGCTTCATCGTTGCTCCGACAGCGACCATGACTACCCAGACGAATCGGTAGTATTTGGCAGAGCCTTTGCCGAACAAATATTCAAAGCATTTCTCGCCGTAATACGCCCACCCGAGGATGGTGGAGTAGGCAAACAGGATGATCGCAACGGCCAGCACGTAGCTGCCGGCTTGACCGAAGACGCTTTGGAAGGCGTAGGTAGTCGCTTCCACGCCAGACATACCGGTGGACCAGGCTCCCGTAGTGACCAAAGCAAGCCCTGTGATCGTACAGACGAGAATCGTATCAATAAACGTCCCTGTCATGGAAACGAGCGCCTGCTTGGCCGGTTCGTCTGTTTTTGCCGCCGCGGCTGCGATCGGTGCGCTGCCCAGACCGGCCTCGTTGGAGAAGACACCCCGGGCAACCCCTTTTTGGATCGCCATGGCTACGGTCGCTCCCAAAAAGCCGCCTGCAGCCGAAGTGCCGTTAAACGCTCCGTGTACAATGTCTGCCAATGCCTGCGGTACTTGACCCGCATGAAAGAGCACGACAATGATTCCGGCAACGATATAGAAAAGGGCCATAAACGGCACCATGACGCCGGTGACCTGTCCGATCTTTTTTACGCCGCCGAGAATGACAAAGGCGGTAAAGGCAGCCAGTACAATCCCCGTTGCGACCGGAGGGATCGAGAAGTTCAACTGTACCGCTTCAGCGACGGAATGGGACTGGACCATGTTTCCGATCCCGAAGGAAGCCATTGTTCCAAACAAGGCGAACAAAACAGCGAGCCATTTTTGCTTCAACCCTTTCTCCAAATAGTACATCGGTCCGCCGGAAAAAGTGCCGTCAGCCTGCCGGATGCGGTACTTGACAGCGAGAATCGCTTCGGCGTATTTCGTCGCCATCCCGAACAGAGCTGTGATCCACATCCAGAACAGAGCACCCGGTCCGCCGACCGCGACAGCCGTGGCCACCCCGGCGATATTTCCCATCCCGATCGTTGCCGCAAGCGCGGTCATCAGCGCCTGAAAGTGGTTGATGTCCCCAGCCGCTGTTTGCTCCTGCTGCTTCCCAAAAGCGAGGCGCAGCGCATACCACAGCTTTCTGAACTGCAGCCCTCGAAGGCGGATCGTCAGCATTACCCCAGTGCCGACGAGCAGTATCAGCGTAGGCAGTCCCCACACAAATCCATTCACCATTTCCAACCATTGCATAAGCATGTCCATCTCGGTTTCCCCCTTGCTGTTTTTGAAGAGAAAAAGAAAAAACATTTCACCCGAAAATGAAATGTTCTCTGGAGACGGTCGCAGGACGTACAAAATTACGTAAATAAGAATACAAAAAACCGGCGGCAAACCGCATTTGTTGATGGGTGCAGAAAAGTTTAGCAACATGAAAAATGTTCAATCTTCTGCAACACATAAAAAACTTCGTCATACGAAGAACGAATATCTTCGAGAGAACTGACAGCAAAGCTTTTTATCGACAAATTACTAACCGTTTTTGTATAAGTCCAAGCGTCCACTCTGTCCTTTTACCTGAGAGATTATTCGCCGCGGCGAATTTGCTCCTTCGGTGCCCAATCCTCTTTTTGAAAAAAGAGGGAGTCTCTCCAGAGGCTCGTCCCCATGCAGTTTTACTAGTTTCCTAGACCTGAGAGTTTCGGGAAGGTTCCCTTGCCCCGTCGGTAGACATCTGTCTTCTCCTGAATGGTTCATCCGAACGATATGTGATTTATAAATCAATTATAAGGAGCGAAGCGAGCTTGTCAATGGATTGAAAAAAATTGATCGATCCCCCGCTTCTGGCAGTTCTTGGTCTATTCGACAGCGCTGAGCAATACGTTATATCAATGATGAACATGCCGCCCGAAGCGTCGTGTCAAAAAGAGACAACCTGTGCAAGAGCTGCCATCGAAACGATGCCCCGCCGGGCTGCAAGGGGGGAGTTTTTCATGCTGCATATCGTCGCCTGTATCAAACAGGTGCCGGACACGAAGATCATCAAGATGAACCCGAAGACAAATACGATGGACCGTTCCAGCGCGCCTGCCATTTTGAATCCGTACGATGCGCATGCCGTGGAGGAAGCTGTCCGCTTGAAAAAAAGGTACGGGGGAACAGTTTCCGTCCTGACCATGGGGCCTCCGCCCGCTGTCAAAGCGATCCGGAAATGCATCGAGATCGGTGCGGATGAGGGGTACATGATTACCGACCGGGCCTTTGCCGGGGCAGATACGCTGGCCACCAGCTATGCGCTGACGAAAGCCCTCGAAAAAATCGCCAAGGAAAAGCCGATCGACCTGATCATCTGCGGAAAGATGACGATCGACGGGGATACGGGCCAGGTAGGACCGGGCATTGCCAGACGGCTCGACATCCCGCCTTTGACCAGCGTGAAAAAGGTGGTCGAGGTAAACAAGCAGCAAGGCTATGCCATCGTCCACCGCAAGCTGGAGGACGGCTATGAAGTGATTCAGTCCGCTTTGCCCTGCCTGTTTTCGGTGGAAAAGGAAATCAACGAGGTACCCTATTCGCCGCTGCCCAACATGCTTCGCGCCGCACGCTACCAGCCCGTAATCTGGGCGGTCAGCGATCTGGAGGACGTCGACAGGACACTGCTGGGTCTCAAAGGCTCCCCGACGATTGTGGCCAAGGTCTGGCCTCCGGAAAAGCCAAAAGGCGGCGAAATGCTGGAGGGATCGGCACAGCAGCAGGTTGAGCGATTGATGGAAATTTTGCAGCAGAAACAAGAGCTCTTTGCAGGGAAGGAGGCACGGGCATGAATCTGGACGAGTACAAAGGCGTGTGGGTATTCCTCGAACACCAGGACGGGAAAATCGTGCCTGTCTCCCTGGAGCTTTTGGGAGCGGGGCGAAAGCTGGCAGACAAGCGGAGAGTACCCCTGGCCGGCATACTGATTGGAGAGGGAGTTCGGCAGTTGGCCGCGACCGCGTTTCACTACGGTGCCGATACGGTCTATCTCTACGATGATCCCGTTTTCCGGGATTACCGGACCGAATCGTACATGCGTGCAGTCATTGCTTGCGTAGAAAAGCACAAGCCGGAAACGATCCTGTACGGTGCGACCTCGACGGGCAAGGACCTCGCCAGCGCGGTTGCCACCGATCTGGAGACAGGGCTGACTGCGGATACGACGATGCTCGATGTGGATGAGGCGACAGGGCTTTTGGAAGCGAGCCGGCCCGCATTCGGCGGCAACATCATGGCCACGATTCTCTGCAAAAAGCACCGGCCGCAAATGGCCACGGTGCGGCCGAAGGTCATGAAAGCGCTCCCGATCGACACCAGCCGCAAAGGAGAGCTCATCGAGGAATCCATCCCGTTGCGGGAGGAAGACATTCGGACCAAGGTGCTGAAGATCGTCCGGGAAACGCAGACAAAAATCCGCCTGGACGAGGCTGACATTATCGTCGCAGGGGGCAAGGGGCTCGGCAGCAAGGAAGGCTTTCAGCTCATCCATCGCCTGGCCGAGGCGATCGGAGGCACTGTAGGGGCGAGCCGGGATGCCGTCGAGGCGGGATGGATCGACCACGCCCACCAGGTAGGCCAAACCGGGGTGACAGTCACGCCCAAGCTGTATGTTGCCATTGGCATTTCCGGAGCGATCCAGCATCTGGTCGGCATGCAGAACTCCGGCCTGATCATTGCCATCAACAAAGACCCGCAGGCGCCCATTTTCCAATCCTGTCATTACGGCATTGCCGGGGATGCATTCGAGATCGTTCCGATGCTGATCGACGCGTTCCAGGTGACAGCTGGCAAGGAGGTACAGTATGGCGGAAAAATTTGATGTCATTGTCGTGGGAGCGGGGCCGGCCGGTACGTCCTGCGCGTATACGCTGGCAAAGGCGGGTGTCAACGTCCTGCTCCTCGAGCGGGGCGAGTATCCGGGCTCCAAAAACGTGATGGGCGGCGTCTTGTACCGCAAAATGATGGAGGATATTATCCCCGGCTTCTACAAGGAAGCGCCAGTCGAACGGCTGATCGTGGAGCAGCGGTTCATGCTGCTCGATGAAAAATCCGCCGTCACCTTTAGCTACAAGGGCCTGGAGTGGGGAGAGGAGCCGTACAACAACTTCACCGTCCTTCGGGCGAAGTTTGACCAGTGGTTTGCAGAAAAGGCGGTTCAGCAGGGAGCCCTGCTCGTCAATGAAACGGTTGTGACTGAGTGTCTGGTTGAAAACGGGAAGGTCATCGGGGTGAGGACAGACCGCCCGGACGGCGATCTGTTTGCCGATGTGGTCGTGCTGGCTGACGGGGTAAACTCCCTTTTGGCCAAATCGCTCGGCTTTCACAAGGAGTTTCGCCCGGACGAGGTGGCGCTGGCGGTCATGGAAGTGCTCAAGCTCGACCGGAAAATCATCGAAGACCGCTTCAGCCTGGAGCAGGACCAGGGCTGCACGTTTGAAATTTTCGGCGACGCGACCAAAGGAATTCTCGGAACAGCCTGGCTCTACACCAACAAGGACAGCCTCAATATCGGCGTCGGCGCGATGCTGTCCGGCCTGATCAAGAACAAGATCAAGCCGCATCAGCTACTGGATTACGTCAAGAAGCACCCGATCATCCGGCCGTACATTCAGGGAACGGAGCAGCAGGAATACCTGGCGCATCTGATTCCGGAGGGAGGCTACCGCTCGATCCCGAAGGTCGTAGGCGATGGCGTGATTGTAGTGGGGGACGCGGCTCAACTGGTCAACGCGATTCACCGGGAAGGCTCCAATATGGCGATGACTTCAGGGGTGCTGGCGGCAGAGGCCATCCTCGAAGCTAAAGCTGCGGGAGACTTTTCGGCTTCCATGCTCGACTCTTACCGGCA
Organism: Brevibacillus borstelensis; assembly: GCF_003710865.1. Lineage (GTDB taxonomy): Bacteria > Bacillota > Bacilli > Brevibacillales > Brevibacillaceae > Brevibacillus > Brevibacillus borstelensis. Next base: position 213,743 of record NZ_RHHO01000017.1, read on the forward strand.
GAGGCTGATGGACAGCTTCGTTGGACAGGACATGAAAAAATACAAGGATGCCACGCACCACTTTGAAAAGTACCCGCATTACTTCGAGAAGTACATTCCGCTCATGAACAGGGCCGCCAGCCAGATGTTCACCGTCGATGGCAGCTCCAAGTGGGAGAAGCAAAAGAAAATCTGGAGGGAGCTTGGCTCCGCCAAAGAAAAGTGGAAAATGGCCCGCGATCTGATGCAGGCTTGGAGGGTGATGAAGTGATGAAGGAACTGCCCAAAGGTCAATCGATCGAGGAAAAGCAGTACCTGGTCCGCTTCAAGGCGGATACGGAGTCGCACCTGCACGTATTGGATACGGATGTATGTGCCACAAAATGTCCCGACAAGCTGTGTACGATTTTTTGTCCGGCAGAAGTGTACAAGTGGGAAGAGGTGCGAATGCATGTGGGATACGAAGGGTGTCACGAATGCGGAAGCTGCCGGATCGGTTGTCCACATGAAAACATCAAATGGGTATACCCCAAAGGCGGACACGGCATCATCTTCAGATTGGGGTAACAGGCGATGGATGATGTTTAAAGTGGGCGAAGTCGTGACGTACGCGGGTGACGGGGCGAGGGGAATCATCCTGGACATAAAGGGAGAGCAGTATCTGGTCATGTGGGAGGATACATTCGTCAGCTTGGAGAAGGCCGAATGCCTGCGCAAAGAAGGAGCAACCGAATAACTGGGCCAATGGGTGCCCCTTTTTCCCCGGTGCTGGGGGAAAAGGGGTGCTTTTCATTTTTGTTAGAATTTATTTCACCTATTTTAAACAAATTGTTCACCTATTAATAAAAATAGGGTAACCTAATACTAATTGGTCACAATCTATGGAACAGCCTGAAGCGTAGGAATTAAGCGAAAATTCAACGTCCTTCGACTTGTCGGAATGGTTGGCACGCATCTTGCAATAACTCGTTTATATAGCAACTCCATATTTCAACACCAAAGGAGATTAGTCATGAACCTGGTAGCCAACGTATACCGGGGGGATGCGGTAGAAAGCACACACCTCGGTCATGTAGCTGTCGTCGATGCAAACGGAAACTTGCTTTATTCCTACGGTGATCCTCATCGCCAAACCTTCGCGCGTTCCAGCATGAAGCCGATCCAGGCGATTCCGGTCATTGAGACGGGAACAGCGGACAAGTTTGGACTGGAACCAGCCGATCTGTCTCTCTGCTGCGCTTCACACAGCGGCGAGCCGCGTCACCGCTCGCGGGCGATGGAAATGCTGATACGCGCCGGACAGCCGGAAGAAATGCTCCAATGTGGAACCCATGTGCCTCGCGACGAGGAAAGCTATAAGGAACTGATCCGTGCGGGCAAGCCATTGACCCCGATCTACAGCAACTGTTCCGGCAAGCATGCAGGGATGATCGCTACAGCTGTACACATGGGAGAAGAAGTAGCCACGTACCATCTGCCTGAGCACCCCGTGCAGCAGCGCATTTTGGATGCAGTTGTCGATCTGACTTCCTATCCAAAAGGCAAAATCGTTCTGGGAACGGATGGTTGCGGCGTTCCTGTTCACCGCCTGCCACTGGCCCACTACGCCTGGGCGTACGCCAAAATGGCAAGGCCCGACGTGATCGAAAATCCGACTCGCCGTCAGGCGGTTGCCCGGATCACCGATGCGATGATTGCGCATCCGGAAATGGTCGGCGGCAATAACCGCTACTGTACCGATTTGATGACGGCCTTTGCCGGACGAGTGTTTGGCAAGGCAGGTGCAGAGTCCGTATACTGCCTGGGCGACCGTCAAACAGGCATCGGCATCGCTGTGAAGATCGAGGACGGTGGACCGCGCGCTATATACGCGGTGGTCAATGAAGTGCTTCGCCAGCTCGGCATCGGCACGGACGGTCCGCTTGAGAAGCTCGCAGAGTACACCAACCCGATCGTAAAGAACATGAGCGGAAAGGCAGTAGGCCGTATTGAAACTGCCTTTACCCTGCACGCAAGCAACACTCCACTGGGCGTGTAAAGGCTCGTTGCTTCCTGACAGCCGTTTACGCATATATACAACAAGCATAAAAAAGGGGGAAATCCTGCGATGAATTTGCGCAAAGGATGGAAAGTACTGAGCACTTCCGCTTTGCTGCTCTCGCTGGTGCTGACAGGCTGCAGCCAGTCAGCAGCACCGGCAGATCCAGGCAAGCAGCAAGCGGGGGAAACGGGAGGACAAGCAGACGCTTCGGCCAAGCTTCGGTTGAACCTGAAGACGGAGCCGCCTTCTCTCGATCCGCCGAAAGGGTTTGACAGCACCTCCAACGAAGTGCTGAACGCAACGATGGAGGGCCTTGCCCGCCTGGACAAGGATCACAAGCCGCAGCCGGCGATGGCCGAGAAGTGGGAAGTGAGCGAAGACGGAAAAACATACACCTTTACGCTTCGCGACAGCAAATGGTCCAATGGCGATCCGGTAACGGCGCAAGACTTTGAATACGCGTTCAAGCGCATCGTCGATCCGAAGAACGCATTCCCGTCCGCATTCCTGGCTTACTACATCGAGGGAGCCGAGGAGTTCAACAAGGGCGAAGGCACAGCCGACGGCGTAAAAGTCAAAGCAATCGATGAGAAGACACTGGAAGTAAAGCTGAAGTCTCCTGCGGGATTTTTCCTGCACATCCTGACTCAGCCAACCTTCTTCCCGGTTAACAAAAAGTGGTAGAAAGCAATCCGAACTTTGCTGCGGAAGCATCTACTCTCGTGAGCAACGGACCGTTCAAAATCACCGAATGGGTACATGATCAATCCGTCAAAGTAGAAAAGAACGAAGGCTACTGGGATAAGGATTCCGTGAAATACGCGGGCATCGATTGGGTCATGGTAAACGACGAAAACACCCAATACCAAATGTACAAAACAGGCCAATTGGACATGATCCAAACCGTGCCAAACGATATGAAAAAGCAACTGATCGATTCTGGCGAAGCGAAAGTGGAACCGGAAGCATCCATCTACTACTACCGGATGAACGTCAAAATGGAGCCGTTCCAAAACGCAAACATCCGCAAGGCATTTGCACTGGCGATCGACCGTCAGGCTCTGATCGACAACGTGGCACAAGGAAAACAGCTTCCGGCACTGGCGCATATCCCGGTCGGCTTCCCTGAACCGGACGGCCGCGATTTCCGTGAAGTCGGCGGCGATTTCATCAAGGACAACGATGTAGAACAGGCAAAAGCGCTGTTGAAAAAAGGGATGGAAGAAGAAGGCTACACGACTCTTCCGCCGGTTACTTTGACGTACAACACAAGCGACGCCCACAAGCAGATCGCGCAAGTACTGCAAGAAATGTACAAGAAAAACCTGGGTGTTGATGTAAAGCTGGAGAACAAGGAATGGAAAGTGTTCCTGGCCGACCAGCGCGCCCGTCAATTGCAAATCTCCCGTTCCACCATCCCGGCTGATTACGGCGATCCGCTCAACTACCTGGAGCTGTTCGTGACCGATCATCCTGGCAACCGCATCAACTACAGCAACAAAGAGTACGATGCGCTGGTAGAAAAAATCCGCAATACGGCTGACGAAAAAGAACGCTTCCAGCTGATGCACGATGCCGAGAAGATGTTCATGGACGATATGCCGCTTGTGCCGATCTACTTTGGTACCAAAGTGTTCATGGATCAGCCGAATGTAAAAGGCATTATCCGTCACCCTGTTGGAACGCTTGACTTCAAGTGGGCCGAAATTTCGAAAAAATAGTACGATAGTGAGGACAAGGGCTTGCAATCCCGCCCTTGTCCTCACTATACATCTTGGAGCGGGTACTCATGGAAAAAAAGACTGTAACCTTTGTTGCGAAGATGGACGAATTTTTACAATCCGTGGTTAGTCAATGCCATGAATTGGGCATCTCGCAAGACTTTCATATCGAAGGTCGGCGGGTCGACCAGCTGCCTTACCGGCCGATTGCCGAAGGTTCACTGGTTGTACTCTCCACGAAAAGCATCTACGAACAGGTGGAGCCGTATTTGCCGCAAGACTCCAGGGCGATCGTGGCAAAGCGGATGCTGCCCTATCACAACCTGCGGGAAATGCTGGAGATACCAAGAGGTGTGAAGGTACTGCTCGTCAGCGATACGGCCGAGACGGTGGACGAAACGATGAGGCTTTTGATCGCATCGGGGATGGACTTTGAGCTGTATCCGTATTACCCCGGATCTGATTATCCGCTGGACATTGACATCGCCGTAACGCCGGGCGAGGCCGAGCATGTTCCTCCGACGATTCGCAAGGTCGTCGACATCGGCTTTCGGGTCATCGACTTGTCTACGTGGTTGGAGATTTACGCCCATTTTGACAACGGGAATTTCCAAAAGGTAACAGCCCGCACCATGCAGTCGCTCATTTACATCACGAAGCAGTTGAACAATGAAATTCTTCATGCCCGCCTGCTGCAAATGTATCTGGAGGGTATTGTCAACCGGATTGAAGACGCAGTCATCGCTTTGGACGAGCAAGAAGTCATCCGGTTTATCAATCAGAAAGCCATCGATACGCTTCATTTGCACGGACCGGGTGTCCAAGGGGAGAAAGCGGCCGTTTGTCTGCCGGAAGACTTTATGGAGACGGTTCGCGACTGCGACGAAAATGAAGAAGTGCTCGTGGACTGGGCAGGCCGGACTTACTTTTTCCGAAAAATGCACATCGTCATGGAAGGACGCTATCTGGGGAGTCTGCTGTTGTTTCGGAAGGCAGCGGAGATCGAAAAGATGGAGCACGACTACCGGTTGCGCTTGTACAGCAAAGGCTTGATCGCCAAGTACAGCTTTGACGAAATTTACGGCAAAAGCCAGTCCTTTCAACAGGTCATCCAGATCGCCAAAAAAATTGCCAGAAGCAATTCCACCGTGCTGCTGCTCGGCGAAACGGGAACAGGCAAGGAATTGCTGGCACAAGCCATTCACAATGCCTCCCCGCGAAAACGGGAGCCGTTCGTCGGCGTAAACTTTGCCGCGATTTCCGAATCGCTTCTGGAAAGCGAGCTCTTCGGCTACGAGGAGGGAGCTTTTACCGGGGCGAGAAAGGGCGGACACATCGGCTGGTTTGAATTGGCGCACAAAGGGACGATTTTTCTCGATGAAATCGGGGACGCAAGCGGAGCGATCCAAAATCGGCTGCTGCGGGTGCTGCAAGAGCGGCAGATCATGCGCGTAGGGGGCAACAAGGTAATCCCGATCAACATCCGGGTCATCGCCGCCACAAATCAGGATTTGCAGCAAATGGTCAAAGAGGGAAGGTTTCGGGCCGACTTGTATTACCGGCTCAATATTTTGCCGATTCATTTGCCGCCGCTGCGAAAACGGGCGGAAGATATTCCGTGGTTGGTAGACGCATTTATCCGTCGTTATTGTGTAGATTTGAGACGCCCTCCTTTTACCCTGTCGCGCGAAGCTTTGAACGCCATGCAGGCGTACGACTGGCCGGGAAATATCCGCGAGCTGGAAAATGTCGTGGAGTATTTGGCACACGTGGTGGAGGAAGAGGTTTACGCGTATCATCTGCCCTTTTTGCAGACTGCAGCCGTTGTCCCGTTGGAAGCAGATGGCTTGCAGCATGAATGTGAAGAAGTCTATCAGGCGTACGAAAAGCGCGGGTTTCTGCTCGAAATGACCGCCATTCTTCAAGAGCTGTCCACGGCAGGAGGCGGGAGATACGCACTTCAGGAGCAGTTGCGCGAGCGAGGAATCGACTTGACCACGCAGCAGCTGCGCTACCGTCTGAAAATGCTTCAGCAGGATGAATTGATCCGTGTCGGCAAGGGCCGGCAGGGCAGCAGTATCTCATCAAAGGGAGAAGCGTTTCTCGCCTTTTGCAAGTAAAGCTACCGGATAGGGAGGAATCGAGATGAGCGGAAACTGGAAAGAAGCGGCTGTAGCGCAGAATGAGAGTTATCTGGACAAGCTGATTCCGTTTTTGTCAATCAACAGCATTGAGGATTTGACGACCGCATCTGAGGGCAAGCCGTTCGGCGAGGGTGTCGCTCAGGCGCTTGAATACTTGCTCAAGCTGGGCGAAGCGGACGGTTTTGCCACAAAAAATCTGGATGGCTACGCCGGATATGTGGAGTACGGCGAGGGCGAAGAGGAAATCGGCGTTCTCGTGCACGTCGACGTTGTAACGGTTGGCGAAGGATGGACGACGCCGCCGTTTGAGCCCGACATTCGGGACGGCAAAATTTACGCCCGGGGGGCAATTGATGACAAAGGGCCCGCATTGGCTGCGTATTTTGCCCTGAAGCTGTTGAAGGACTCCGGGCTCCCGATATCCAAACGGATTCGCCTCATTATCGGCACGGATGAAGAGAGTGGCTGGCTCTGCATGCAGCATTACACCAAGGTAGAAAAGCTGCCGGAGGTAGGCTTTTCCCCGGATGCATCCTTCCCTATGATTCACGCGGAAAAGGGACAGATCAATCCGACGCTGGCGATTGCGCCGCGCATTGCGTCTAATGACTCGTCGTCTTGGAATTTGCTCTCGTTTGCTTCTGGCGACCAGGGGAACAGCGTACCGGAAAAAGCGGTTGCCATCGTTTCTCTGCCGGCCGCCGCGGATAACGAACAAGCCATTCGGGATCTGCAAGAGAGCTTTCAAAAGCATCTTTTCGCACATGGAGCCACAGGAGAGGTGATTCCGGGCGGCGACGGTTCACTTCGCTTTTTTGCCAAAGGCTTGCCTGCCCACGGCATGGAGCCGTTCAAGGGAAAAAATGCGGGGACAATTATGGCAAGCTTCCTCAATCGCCTGCCGTTCGCCGGATCTGATCGAACTTTCCTGAATCTGTTGTCCGATGTTTTGCATGAGGACTACTACGGAGAAAAGCTCGGTCTTGCCTGCGCCGACGAAGCTACAGGGCGCTTGACCGTCAATGCCGGCATCCTGACCTATGACCGCAACGAAGGCGGCTCTGTCAGACTGAATATTCGCTACCCTGCGACGATTAATCCGGAAGAGTACGTTGAAAAACTGAAGGAACGGGCCCCGCAGCTGGACGTCACGATAGCCAGCCTGAGGACGTCGCGCTCCCATTACGTACCGAAGGATCATCCGGTCATCCAAACACTCTCCCGCGTCTACACCAATCATACGGGAGAGGAAGCGACACTGCTTTCGTCCGGCGGTGCAACCTATGCCAAATCGCTGAAAGCAGGAGTCGCATTCGGCCCTCTCTTCCCCGGAAAGAAATCGATGGCTCATCTCACCGATGAGTACGCAGAGATTGACGACTTGCTCAGGGCGATGGCTATCTACGCGGAAGCCATGTACGAACTGGCGAAATAACATCATGGAGGTTGAGCCATGTCCCATTACCTCGTAAAACGCGTTCTGATGATGCTGCTCACACTGTGGATCATCGTGACGCTGACGTTTTCTTTGATGCATGCCATCCCTGGTGATCCGTTTGCTTCCGAATCGGATCAGCTCCCGGAACAAATTTTGGCCAACCTGCGCGCCAAATACAACCTCGATGAGCCGTTGCCCGTACAGTATGTGCTCTATTTGAAAAACCTCGTCATGCTTGACCTCGGTCCATCGATCAAGTCAGACACGCGCGGCGTAAACGATATGATCGCCGACGGATTTTCCGCTTCCGCTACCTTGGGGGCGCAAGCGATTGTCATTGCAATATTTTTCGGGATCACCTTTGGAATCATCGCAGCGCTGAACCGAAACAAATGGCTTGATTACGCTGCGATGGCGATAGCCGTCCTAGGCATTGCCATTCCGAGCTTTATCATGGCGCCGCTCCTGATCAACTTTTTTGCGATCAAGTTTCCGATCTTTCCGGTCGCAACGTGGGGCACCTGGATGCATACGGTTCTGCCGTCGCTCGCCTTGGCTTTCGGGCCGCTGGCGATCATCACCCGTTACATGCGGGCCAGCATGATCGAAGTGATGAACCAGAACTACATTCGCACCGCAGAAGCCAAAGGTGTTCCTACCTTTGCGCTTGTGGTCAAGCACGGCATTCGCAACGCGATCCTGCCGGTCGTCACCTTCTTGGGACCGCTTATCGCTTCGTTGATTACGGGAACGTTCGTGGTGGAGAAAATCTTCGCCGTTCCGGGCATCGGGAAATACTTTGTGGATGGAATCTTTAACCGCGACTACCCGGTAATTTTGGGAACGACGATTTTCTACAGCTCCATCCTGATCGTAACGATCTTCCTGATCGACTTGGCGTACACCCTGATTGACCCGAGAATTAAGCTGACGAACAAGGAGGGATAACCAGTGGCGATGGAACAACGTATCGATCCGCTGTTCCGACCGCTTTCCAAGCAGTCGGAAGCCCATGACATATCCATGCGCCCCAGTCTGACAAATGTTCAGCAAGTGGTGCGCAAACTCGTAAAAAACAAACTGGCCATGCTCGGTCTTGCGATCATCCTGCTGCTCGTGGTGATGGCAATCATCGGTCCCCATCTGGTGCCTTACAGCGCATCGGATCAAAGCCTGCTCACGAAAAACAAGCCGGTGTCGGCAGAGCACTGGTTCGGAACGGATGATCTCGGCCGGGACATGTTCGCCCGTACCTGGGCCGGAGCCCGCATCTCCCTCACGATTGGCGTAGTTGCCGCTCTGATCGATTTGATTATCGGCGTGACCGTCGGCGGTATTGCCGGTTACATGGCCGGCAGAGGAAAGCGGGGTGAGCGGATCGACACCATCATCATGCGTGTGATCGAGGTACTGTACGGGTTGCCGTATCTGCTCGTCGTCATTTTGCTGATGGTCGTGATGGAACCGGGGATGCTCACTATTATCATCGCGCTCTCGGCTACCGGCTGGACAGGGATGGCGCGGCTTGTGCGCGGTCAAATCCTCCAGTTGAAGAACCAGGAGTTCATCCTTGCCTCTCAAGTGCTGGGAGCCAAGTTTTCCCGAATTTTGTTTAAACATCTGATTCCCAATACGATCGGTGTCATCATCGTCAACCTGACCTTTACGATTCCGTCTGCGATTTTCGCGGAATCATTCCTCAGCTTCCTGGGCCTGGGCGTGCAAGCGCCGGACGCAAGCTGGGGAACCATGACCAACGATGCGATGGGGGTTATTTTGACAGGCGACTGGTGGCGGCTTTTCTTCCCTGGCCTGATGATTTCACTGACGATGTTTGCGTTTAACGTATTTGGAGACGGCTTGCAGGATGCACTTGATCCGCGTCTGCGCGAGTAGGACTGGAGGGAGGAACCGCGATGGAAAAACATCTGCTAACGATTGACAACCTGAAAGTGAACTTTAAGACATACGGCGGCGAAGTACAAGCTGTTCGTGGCGTATCCTTCCATGTGGACAAAGGGGAGACGCTGGCGATCGTCGGCGAGAGCGGCTGCGGAAAAAGCGTAACCGCCCAGGCGATCATGGGCTTGATTCCCAATCCTCCGGGCCGGATCGTGGACGGAAAGATCGTCTTTGAAGGAAGCGACATCACCCATCTGACGAAAAAAGAGTGGATGCAAATCCGCGGCTCCAAGATCGGGATGGTGTTCCAGGACCCGATGACTGCGCTCAATCCGACGATGAAGGTCGGAACGCAAATCGTCGAAGGATTTATCCGCAACCATCAGGTAACCCGCGAGGAAGCGCAAAAACGCGCGATTGAGATGCTGCGTCTCGTCGGGATTCCCGATCCGGAAAAACGGGTCGACCAGTATCCGCACCAATTCAGCGGCGGGATGCGCCAGCGTGTCGTCATCGCGATCGCACTGGCGTGCCAGCCCCAGCTTGTCATCGCAGACGAGCCGACGACAGCGCTGGACGTGACGATTCAAGCACAAATCCTCGACCTGCTGCGGCGTCTGCAGGAGGAGCAGGAGCTCTCTGTCGTCATCATTACCCATGATCTCGGCGTCGTGTCTGAAATCGCCCACCGCATGGTTGTCATGTACGCGGGGATCGTGGTGGAGACGGGAACGGTTGAAGACGTGTTTGCCGCGCCGCGCCACCCGTATACATGGGGTCTGATGCGTTCTCTGCCGCGAATTGACGGAGAGGAAAAGCAGCGGCTTGTCCCGATCGACGGAACGCCGCCGGACTTGTTCAACCCGCCGAAGGGCTGTCCTTTTGCAGCCCGCTGCGATTACGCCATGGAAATCTGCAATCAGCAAATGCCCGAGATCAGCACGTTCGAGCCGGGACATCAGGCAGCCTGCTGGTTGCATGATCCGCGTGCGCCGCGTATCGAGGAATTGGTTGCAGCAGGGAGGCAGGGAGAATGAAAGACAGCTTGGTAGAAGTAAACAACCTGAAGAAGCACTTTCATATCGGAAACGGCCAGCTTTTGAAGGCGGTCGACGGCGTGACATTTTCCATCAGGCAGGGCGAGACGCTCGGCCTGGTGGGAGAGAGCGGCTGCGGAAAGTCTACGCTGGGGCGGACGATCATCCGTCTTTACGAAAATACGGACGGAGAAGTGCTGTACAAAGGAAAGAACGTCCATCGCCTGAAAGGGAAGGAAGCGGGCCAGTTCAACCGGGATGTACAGATGATCTTCCAGGACCCGCAGGCGAGTCTGAATCCGCGGATGACGGTGGAGGACATTATTGCAGAGGGACTGGACATCCACGGCCTCGCCAGGGGAATGCGCCGGGAGCGCGTTACCGAGCTGCTGCAGCTCGTCGGCCTGAGAAAGGAACACGCTTCCCGTTTTCCGCATGAATTCAGCGGCGGTCAGCGGCAGCGGATCGGCATCGCCAGGGCGCTTGCGGTGGAGCCTGAATTTATCATTGCGGACGAGCCGATTTCCGCCCTGGACGTTTCGATTCAGGCGCAGGTGGTCAATCTGCTGGAGGATTTGCAGGCGGAGCGCGGGCTTACTTATCTGTTCATTGCCCATGATCTGTCGATGGTGAAGCATATCTCGACGCGCATCGGCGTCATGTATTTGGGGAAAATGGTAGAGCTTGCAACCAGCAACGAATTGTACAAGCTGCCGCTGCATCCGTATACGCAGGCGCTGCTCTCCTCGGTGCCGGTGCCAGACCCGACCGTCAAGCGGGAGAGAATTATTTTGCAGGGAGACCTGCCAAGTCCGGCCAACCGCCCGAGCGGCTGCGGTTTCCGTACCCGCTGTCCGAAGGCGACCGAGCGCTGCGCGCTGGAAGAGCCTGTCTGGAAAGAAGCGGAGGCAGGCCACTGGGTAGCCTGCCACCTTTACGACTGATAGAGATAGAAGCAAGTCAGCACAACCGAAAACATCAGCAGGGCAGCCCCCGCCCATAATGACAGAGACGTGCAGATTCGGATCAGCGTCTCTGTCTTTTTTTGCAATACCGGGTCTTTTTCCTGAAACCAATCACTTTCCATGATTCTGGGCCGCTTGAAAAAAAGCAGCTTTACTTGCTTGAAGCCTTGGAGGAAGACAGTGAAAAAGCCGGAGCGAAGCACCAGAGAGATGCTGCCGAGAAGCAAGAAGAACAGTCCCGCCAGAAAGCTTTGGTTGATCAGCCCCAGGAGCGTCTGCGAAGAGAAGAGGAAGCCTGCGGCGAGTGCGAGCAGCAGCGCCGCGGGGAGCAGGTATGTAAGCCGTTTGCCCATGGTGTGATCCACGTCCTTTGTACAGTGAGGTTGAACGGATTCATTTTTCCATAATCCTATGATAACGTATTTTTCCGCTCTCTTGTGTCTAAACCTTTGGAAGCTTAGGAAACTTGTAAAAGCCTTTCATCAATATGATAGGCGGCGAGTGTGGAGGGCCAAACAAATATCCCCGTGCCGCTTGTTTGGCCGGGGATATTTTGATGAAGCAGTTTTTGGATAGGCTTTGGTTTCGACAGGTTTCCTTCGTCAAAATGGCTGCCAGCGCAGGTTTCTCGCTTGCCCAAAGCGCTCCTCTACATAGGGCCAGTTGACCAGCTTCCACCAGTTTTCCACGTAGTGGGCCCGGTCGTTCTTGTACCGCAAGAAATAGGAATGCTCCCAGACATCGAGGACGAGCAGCGGGATGACATCCCACTGCGACAGATTCTGGTGCTTTTCGGCCTGCAAAATCTCCAGGTGCTGTGCACGCGGGGACCAGACGAGAATAGCCCAGCCCGGCCCCTCCACTTTTTCGGCGGCCTGGGAGAAATGGGCTTGAAATGCGGCGAATGAGCCAAAATCGCGGGCGAGCTGTCGCGCAAGATCTCCTGTCGGCTCGCCGCCGCCCTCCGGACTCATTACGTTCCAAAAAATCGTATGGAGGTAATGTCCGGCTCCGTTGAAGGCCAGCTCCCGTTCCCAGTGGCGGACGAGCTCAAAGTCGTTTCTGGCGCGAGCTTCCGCAAGCTTACTCTCCGCCTTGTTGAGATCCTCTACGTACTTGCGATGCAGCTTGTCGTGATGGATGCGCATCGTCTCGGCATCGATATACGGCTCCAGTGCATCGTAGGCATAGGGAATCGGGGGCAATGTATGCTTGCCTATAGGTACAGGCCGAGCGATGGGTACCGGTGCCGGTTGGCGAGCAGGCGGGTACACCGACTGGCTGACTTCGGGCTCCTGTTTTTCGCGGTCCTGGATCAGACGCAGGAACTGGTGGAATTGCTGCTGTACAGCTTCTGCCTGTTGCATCAGCGCAGGAATGGCTGTTGCGGATTCTTCATTTTTAAGTGAATTCGCCCTGCGGCCTATTTGGCTAAAGGCTTCTTCAAATTTGTGCATATGCCTTTCCAGTTCGCGATTGAAGCGATGCTGGCGGCGGAGATGCTCAATCCATTGAATGCCCCACTGGCTCCAGTTGGACAGGTGTCGGGTATGCTCCTGCAATGGTTTTCCTCCTCGCTTGCAATCTCATCTACAACGTATGACAGAAGCCCAGCGGATGTGCGGCATTCGCGGAGTACATGGTAAATATCCAGCGCATATGGTAGTAGCGAAAATAAAAGGAAGTGGTATGCTATTAGGTATGGACAACACAACAGGGGAGACACACCGATGAGCGACCATGAATCCATTGCAATCATTGATTCCGGAGTGGGGGGGCTGACTGTTGCCAAAGAAGTCATGCGGCAGTTGCCCGGTGAATCCATTCTCTATTTCGGCGATAATGCCCGCTGTCCTTATGGGTCCAGGACGCCGGAAGAAATACGTGCCTACAGTTTTCAGATGATTGAGTTTGTCTCGAAGTTTCCGATCAAGGCGCTCGTCATTGCCTGCAACACAGCGACAGCGGTGGTGCTGGAAGAAGCGAGGAGAAGGCTTCCGTTGCCGGTCATTGGGGTAATCGAGCCGGGGGCAAGGGCAGCGATCAGCGTAACGAAAACAGACCGGATTGGGGTGATCGGAACAGAAACCACGATCCGCACCAAAGCATATGAGCAGGCTGTCAAGCAGTTGAGACCCGATTCATGTGTAGTCGGACTTGCTTGTCCTGCCTTCGTGCCTCTGGTGGAGACGCATTGTCAGCATTCAGAGGAAGCGCAAAAAGAGGTGGAGCGGACCCTTGAGCCGTTGCAGGGTCTCGAACTGGACACCTTGATTCTCGGGTGCACGCACTATCCGCTGCTTGCGCCATTGATTCAGAAAGCCGTCGGATCGGGGGTTGCCCTCATCAGCTCGGCGGAGGAAACGGCACGCGAGGTAAGCCGGTTGCTGGGAGACGTCACGAACGGTTTGGCGCGGGGAAAAGAGCGACCTGCAGATCCTCCCATACACTGCTTTTACACGAGCGGAAATGCGCTTTCCTTCCAGCGAATAGCGGAAGAATGGCTGGGCTTTCCGGTACAGGTTGAAAGCAGGTCGCTGGAAAAGCTGTATCAATCCTGAGTCGGCAAATAAACGCAGGAGGTTCTTTTTCGTCAGTCATTCTCTGATTGACGCGAAAGAACCTTCCTTTTTGCGGACAAACAACGCATAAACCCAAGCCATGCTCGTATACATGTTAGTACAAAGTGTCTGGAGGAGGCTGGATAACATGGAAATACGACGCATCGGCAAAATGACGGCCGTGATCGGGGTTAGCGCCCTGCTGCTTTCAGGGTGCGGATTGTTTGGGCCGGAAAAGGAAGCGACCAGCATCGACCCGCCCCCGTTGTCGGAAGTGGCGGTGGAGACGCCAGGTACCCAAACCCCCGCAGACGCTGCAGCCGGAGAGACAGTGGCGGCAACACAGGAATCGGTCGACCGAACCGTTTATCTGCTTGATAATAATGGATACGTCGTACCTGTATCGTTGACGCTGCCAAAGGTGGAAGGCATGGCAAAGCAGGTACTGACCTACATGGTGAAAGGCGGTCCGGTAGAGAGCATGCTGCCCAGCGGTTTTTCGGCCGTCCTGCCAAAAGGGACAGAGGTAAAGGGGCTTGTCATCAAGGAAGGTGTGGCTACGGTCGACTTTTCCAAGGAGTTTAAGAAGTACGACGAAAAGCAGGAAAAAAAGATTGTCGATGCGGTGACGCGGGCACTCACTGAGTTTGGCAACGTAAAATCGGTACAGATCTGGGTAAACGGCACGCCGCTCTCGGAAATGCCGGCAAGCAACACGCCAACCACGTACCTCGACCGCAATCAGGGAGTCAACGTGGAGCTCGGAGAGGGGGCGGTACCCGGGAAAACGTCCTCGGTCACCGTCTATTTTCAGGGGCAGCTCGATGACAAACGGACGTATTTTGTACCGGTGACGAGGCTGGTGCCAGAAACAGAGAACCTTGCCAAAGCAGCTGTAGAGGAATTGATCAAGGGACCAAAAGAAGGCTCGCCTCTTTTCAGCTCGCTGCTGCAGACGACCCGCGTTCTCGATGTTCGCCAGGAAAACGGGCTGGTCACTGTCAATCTGAGCGATGATATCCTGAAATACGATGACGGCAGGGAAGCGAGTCCGGAGGCTTTGGAATCGCTGGTGTTGTCGCTTTCCGACAGTACGGGAGCGAAAAATGTTCAGCTCATGGTGGAAGGCAAGCCGCTCAAGAGCGGAAGCTTTGATTTCAGCAAGCCGGTCAGCCGGTCCGTTCACATCAACCCGATCCAATATTAAGGAAGGATATCATTCCACGCCTCTGGTCCCGGCGTGGTTTTGCTTTTCCGAAAGTCGGCCGGCAAACTTTCAACGCACCTGCGCAAGTCAAACCCCGTGCAGAGTGGCAAGTGGTTTTGTCTCTCTGGTATAATGGGCGGAGTTGATGAAAGTACACTAGGAGGAACATGGAATGAGAAATGATGGCCGCACCCATGACCAACTGCGTCCTGTTAAGATTACGCGGAATTACATCAAGCACGCGGAAGGTTCTTGCCTGATCGAGGTGGGAGACACCAAAGTAATCTGCACGGCGACGCTGGAGGACCGCGTTCCGCCGTTCATGCGCGGTGGCGGCAAAGGATGGATTACAGCCGAATACGCCATGCTCCCCCGGGCTACGGAATCACGCAATGCCCGAGAGTCTTCCAAAGGGAAAGTGGCAGGGCGAACCATGGAAATCCAGCGTCTGATCGGTCGGGCACTGCGGTCTGTCGTTCAACTGGAAGCGATGGGTGAACGTACGATCTGGCTGGACTGCGACGTAATCCAGGCGGACGGAGGCACCCGGACAGCGTCGATTACCGGAGCCTACGTGGCGATGGTAGAAGCAATGTCAAAGCTCGTCGAAAACGGTACGTGGAAACAGTACCCGCTGACTGATTTTCTCGCAGCGACATCTGTCGGAATTATCGACGGGGAAGTCTTGCTTGATCTGAACTACAAGGAAGACTCGACAGCGACGGTCGATATGAACATCGTGATGACCGGGGAAGGAAAATTCGTCGAGCTGCAAGGCACCGGGGAAGAGGCTCCTTTTTCCGTAGAACAGCTGCAGGAGCTGCTTGCACTGGCGAAAAAGGGCATTGACCAGCTATTTGCCGCTCAAAGGGAGGCCTTGTCCGAGCTGACGCTCTCTTTTGAGAACAAAGGCGAAGGCGATCAGGAGAAAGAGGCGGAGGAAAATCATGTCTGAACCGAAAAAAGTCGTACTCGCTACGCGGAACAAAGGAAAAGTGAAGGAGTTTAACAAGCTCTTTGCAGAATTGGGATGGGAAGGAATCAGCCTGGATGCGTTCGAAGGCGTTCCGGAAGTGGTGGAGGACGGCGATACGTTTGAAGCCAACGCACTGAAAAAAGCTGTAACCATTTCTACATACTTGAACATGCCGGCAGTCGGTGACGATTCCGGTCTGGAGGTAGATGCGCTGGGCGGCCGTCCCGGCGTCTACTCCGCCCGGTACTCCGGCGAGAATGCGTCTGATGAAGCCAACTGGCGAAAACTGCTGGGCGAGCTGGCTGACGTGCCGGACGAGCAGAGGACGGCGAGATTTCGCTGCGTACTCGCCCTCGTGGAGCCGGGACGGGAGCCGGTAGTGGCAGCGGGCTCCTGCGAGGGTGTGATCGCCCGCGAACCAAAAGGCACCAATGGCTTCGGCTACGACCCGGTTTTTTATCTGCCGCAGCAAAAGAAAATGATGGCCGAGCTGACATCCGAGGAAAAAAATCAGATCAGCCACCGCGCCATGGCCATGCAGAATTTGCTGACGACCTTAAAGTCCGGCGAGTAATTCAGTGTACGCAAGGAGAGTGAGGAAAAGTGAGCATTCTCATCCTGAGCGATACCCATGGACTGGTCCGTGAAGTAAAGGAAGTAGTCGAAAGACACAAGGCGGAGATGGTCTTTCACTGCGGCGATTACTGCGTCGACCATCAGCGCGAGCCGTTTTCGGGCATGAAACTGGTCAAGGGAAATTGCGATTTCCCTTCGGACGTGCCGACTGAGAGGAAGACCTCCTGGAAGGGACTTACGATCCTCCAGACACATGGACATTTGTTTGGCGTGAAAAGCTCGCTGCTGCGCCTTCATTACCGAGCAGAGGAAACAGGGGCGAACGTAGTGCTGTTCGGTCATTCCCACGTGCCGGGATGCGCAGTTGAGCGCGACATCCTTTTTTTGAATCCGGGGAGCCTGCAGCTTCCGCGGGGGTATGATGTCCCGACGTATGCGATTTTGAAAAAAGTCGAGCAAAAAGAGTCGGCCGTGGTCGTTCAGGTAACCTACTACGACCACAAGGGCAAGGTAGCTCCGAAGCTGGGGGGAACTTTTTCCCTGCGGAGCTGACTTCTTGAAAAATGGAGAATATGTGCTATACTTGAATGGTTATAATGGCTAGAATTGCACCGCCCTGTCATCACGGTCCTTGCCAGACCCGACAGGCGTGTTTCTCTTGAATCAATCTAGGAGGGGAAGTTTACGTGGCAGCAAAATGGGAAAAGTTAGAGAATAACCAGGGAGTCCTGACGGTAGAAGTAGACGCTACGCAAGTAGATGCAGCACTTGACCAGGCGTTCAAAAAAGTTTCAAAAAAGGTTAATGTACCAGGCTTCCGCAAGGGAAAAGTACCGCGCAAAATGTTCGAAGCGCGTTTTGGCGTGGAATCTCTCTATCAGGATGCGCTTGATATCATTCTTCCAACCGCTTACGGACAAGCTGTTCGCGAAACGGGCATCGAGCCTGTGGACCGTCCGGAAGTAGACGTAGAACAAATGGAAAAAGGCAAAAGCCTGATCTTCAAGGCGACAGTTACTGTTAAGCCGGAAGTAAAACTGGGCGAATACAAAAACCTGACCATCGAGCCGAAAGAGTTCGCGGTAACTGACGAGGATGTAGACGCTGAACTGAAGCGCATGCAAGAGCGTCACGCCGAGCTGGTTGCTGTAGAAGAAGGCCAAGCTCAAAACGGCGATGTCGTAATGATCGACTTCGAAGGCTTCCAGGATGGAGTGGCATTTGAAGGCGGCAAAGCGGAAGACTATTCTCTGGAGCTCGGTTCCGGAACGTTCATCGCTGGTTTTGAAGAGCAGGTTGTCGGCATGAACATCGGCGAGGAAAAAGAGATCACCGTAACATTCCCGGAAGAGTACCACTCTCCGAACCTGGCTGGCAAAGAAGCTGTTTTCAAAGTGAAGCTGAACAGCCTGAAGCGCAAAAACCTGCCGGCATTGGACGACGAGTTTGCCAAGGACGTAAGCGAGTTCGATACATTGGACGAACTGAAAGCAGACTCCAAGAAAAAGCTGGAAGAGAAAGCTGCACAGGACAAGGAACAATACGTGCGCGAGCAGCTCGTTCTGAAAGCGGCTGAAAACGCTGAAATCGATATTCCAGAAGTCATGATCGAACACGAACTGGATCAAATGGTCAATGAGTTCGGACAACGCCTGCAATTCCAAGGTCTGACTCTGGATCTGTACTACCAATTCTCCGGCATGGATGAAAGCCAACTGCGTGATCAACTGCGCGCTGACGCTACTTCCCGTGTTCGCACTTCTCTGGTGCTGGAAGCAATCGGAAAAGCAGAAAACATCGAAGTCAGTGAAGAGGATGTAACTGCTGAGTTGGAAAAACTGTCTAGCGTTTACGGCCGTCCAGCTGACGAGCTTCGCAAAATTTTCACTGCGCAAGACGGACTGGCTGCACTGTACCGTGATGTGCAAACTCGCAAAACAGTCGATTTCCTGGTTGCAGAAAGCAAAGTTAGTGCATAATCTTAGGAAGACCGCATGATCGTTCGGGGGCGAATTTTCGTTCCCGAACCTTCGATACCAAGGCACGATACCCTCGTGCCTTGTTTTTCACCATCGCGTTTCTTTTTTGTATCCGTCCCGCCGTACAAGCGGGAAATGCTTCATCTGCAGCCGGCCGGCGGCCAAAAAACCGCCAGGGTAAGCTGCAATACCTCTTTTGCTGACAGAGGAGGAAATACATATGTTAATTCCAATGGTAATCGAACAGACCAATCGGGGAGAACGCGCATACGATATTTATTCGCGGCTCCTGAAGGACCGGATTATTTTTCTCGGCAGTGAAATTGACGATGAAGTGGCCAATGTCGTAGTCGCTCAATTGCTTTTCTTGCAAGCAGAGGATCCGGAAAAAGACATCAGTCTCTACATAAACTCTCCAGGCGGTTCCGTGACTGCGGGACTTGCCATTTACGACACGATGCAATTTATCAAGCCCGATGTCTCCACTATTTGCGTCGGTATGGCTGCAAGCATGGGAGCCGTGCTTCTGACAGCAGGCGCAAAGGGAAAACGCTTCGCCCTGCCCAACAGTGAAGTGATGATTCACCAGCCACTGGGCGGAGTCCGCGGTCAAGCAGAGGACATTCGGATTCATACCGAATGGATTTTGAAAACAAAGAAGCAGCTGACCCAGATTTTGGCGGACCGGTCCGGTCAGCCTTATGAGCGCGTGGAAAAAGATAGCGATCGTGACAACTTTATGAGCGCAGAGGAAGCCAAAGCCTACGGATTGATCGATGCCATTATTGAACGGAAAAACTGACCCGGTGTGAGGTGATACGCGCATGTTTAAGTTTAATGATGATAAAGGACAGCTGAAATGCTCGTTCTGCGGAAAATCCCAGGAGCAGGTAAGGAAGCTCGTTGCTGGACCTGGCGTTTACATTTGTGATGAGTGCATCGAGCTGTGCAATGAAATCGTTCAGGAAGAGCTGGGTACCGAAGAAGAAATCGACATGAAAGAAATTCCGAAGCCGATGGAAATTCGCAACATCCTCGACGATTATGTGATCGGGCAGGACATGGCGAAAAAATCTCTCTCGGTTGCGGTTTACAACCACTATAAACGGATCAATTCCGGTGCCAAGATCGAGGATGTGGAGCTGCAAAAATCCAACATCCTGCTGATCGGACCGACAGGCAGCGGTAAAACGCTGCTGGCCCAAACACTGGCGCGGATTTTAAATGTTCCGTTTGCCATCGCTGATGCGACATCGCTGACCGAAGCGGGTTATGTGGGCGAAGATGTGGAAAACATTCTTCTGAAACTGATTCAGGCGGCAGATTACGATGTGGAAAAGGCCGAAAAAGGCATAATTTACATTGATGAGATCGATAAAGTCGCACGCAAATCGGAAAATCCGTCGATTACCCGCGACGTATCCGGTGAAGGTGTACAGCAGGCCCTGCTGAAGATTCTGGAAGGAACGGTTGCAAGTGTTCCGCCACAAGGCGGCCGCAAGCATCCGCATCAAGAGTTCATCCAGATCGATACCTCCAATATCCTGTTCATCTGCGGCGGTGCGTTTGACGGTGTTGAACAGATTATCAAGCGCCGTCTGGGCAAAAAAGTAATCGGCTTTGGCACAGATATGAACGAAGGCGTAAAAGGCGACCTCAAGCAAGGCGAGTACCTGAAGTACGTCTTGCCGGAGGATTTGTTGAAGTTTGGCTTGATCCCGGAATTCGTCGGCCGTCTGCCGGTTCTTGCCACGCTCGAACCGCTGGATGAAGAGACGCTGGTGAAAATTCTCACCGAGCCGAAAAATGCGTTGGTCAAACAGTTCCAGAAGCTGATGAGCCTTGATAACGTCGAGCTGGAGTTCGATGCAGGGGCATTGAGCCAGATCGCCAAGGAAGCGATCAAGCGCAATACGGGTGCGCGCGGACTTCGTGCCATCATCGAGCAGATCATGCTGGATATGATGTACGAGCTGCCGTCTCGTGAAGACGTGAGCAAATGCGTCATCACGGAAGAAACGGTTCGCGATAAAGTGAAGCCCCAGCTTTTGACAAAGGAAGGCCAGGAGCGAAAGCACGAGAGCGCCTGATTCATACTAATGCGCAGAAACCACCTCAACCCGAGGTGGTTTTTTTCGTCGGGGACGGACTTTTTTCTTTTTCACGGCCAAGTCCAGATCTAATCTCCAATCCGGCTTTCTGCATCACGGCAATAGACGGGACCTGCTCGTTTTTGAGTTTATGTCCCGCACTGCGAGGCAATACTACTCATTATAGTTCAAGAGACGCGAACGAAAGGCCGTTCTGGGATAGTAACGCCGATGAGTACGGACAGCCTGCTAAATAGTTGCCATGAGCATGGGAGGGACTGCGGATGAACTATACGACACTAGTCATTGCCTGCATTGAAGTGATTGTCGGGATTATCATAGGAACCTACTTTTGGAATTTGCTGCGAACCCAGCGGGCCAACAAGACCTCAACCGAAAAGGAATCGCGCAAAGATCTGGATCAGTTGCGCCGGATGCGCATGATTGCCTTGACCGAGCCGCTGTCAGAAAAAACACGGCCTGCTGCTATGGAAGAAATTGTCGGGCAGGAGGACGGCCTGAGAGCGCTGCGCGCAGCTCTGTGCGGTCCCAATCCGCAGCATGTGATCATTTACGGACCCCCGGGCGTTGGGAAGACGGCTGCTGCGCGGGTAGTATTGGAAGAAGCGAAGAAAAACAAGATGTCGCCTTTCAATTCGGAAGCCAAATTTGTCGAAATAGACGCCACGATTGCCCGTTTTGATGAGAGAGGCATCGCCGACCCGTTGATCGGCTCTGTCCACGATCCCATTTACCAGGGGGCGGGTGCCTTGGGCCAAGCCGGGGTGCCGCAGCCAAAGCCCGGAGCCGTGACCAAAGCGCATGGAGGCATACTGTTTTTGGATGAGATCGGGGAGCTTCACCCCGTTCAGATGAATAAGCTGCTGAAAGTATTGGAAGACCGAAAAGTCATGCTGGAGAGTGCCTACTACAGCGAAGAAAACACGCAGATTCCTTCGCATATACACGAAGTATTCAAGTACGGGCTCCCGGCTGATTTTCGCCTGGTCGGAGCAACGACGAGGATGCCGGAGGAATTGCCTGCCGCTCTTCGTTCCCGCTGTCTGGAAATCTTTTTCCGTCCGCTCAAACCGGCCGAGATCGGCAGCATCGTTCGTACGGCTGTTTCGAAAATGGACATGACGATGGAGGATGCCGCTGTACATGTGATTGAGCGGTACGCGACCAATGGACGGGAAGCGATCAATACAGTGCAGATCGCCGCAGGGATTGCCTTGACGGAGGAGAGAAAAGTTATACAGTCCTCCGATGTCGAATGGGTCGTTCATAGCAGTCAAAAGTCGCCGAGACAGGAAAAGCAGGTACACTCCACTCCGCAGGTCGGTTTGGTCAACGGTCTGGCCGTCTACGGACCGAATATGGGCAGCGTAATGGAACTGGAAGTAACTGCGACACGTGCAGCGATCGCAGGAAACGGACGCATCACGACGACCGGCCTCGCCGAAGAGGAGGAAATCGGCGGCAGAAGCAGAACGATCAGGCGCAAGTCCATGGCCAAGGGTTCGATCGACAACGTCCTGACAGTGCTGCACCGCTTGGGCATCCACCCTTACAATTACGATCTCCACATCAACTTCCCCGGCGGAGTGCCTGTAGATGGGCCATCTGCTGGTATCGCGATTACGACAGCCATCTATTCTGCGATCAAGGAAATTCCGGTAGATAATCTGCTGGCGATGACAGGGGAAGTCAGCATTCACGGAAAGGTAAAGCCTGTCGGCGGAGTGGTAGCCAAGGTGGAGGCTGCCCGCGCAGCAGGAGCGACGCGTGTGTTTATCCCGGAAGAGAACTGGCAAAGCCTGTTTTCCGACATGAAGGGGATCGAAGTCATTCCTGTTTCAACGGTGCAGCAGGTTTTGGAGCTGGCCTTTAAGGATCATGCCGAGCCGGAGGTTGAAAGTGCCGGATTTACGCTGCAGCTGCCTGCAGAAGACCTGGCGTCCTCGCCACTCTCCTTGTAAAGAAGGATCGCACCTTGAAATTAGACATCGGAATGTGTTTGCGCTACAATGGTAAGAAGCTTCGACTTTCTCCAAAAGAAGGGAGAAAGCAGCGTGTCTTGGTGACCAAAAACGGCTGTTCAGGAGCCGTTTTTGCTTGTATAAAAAAGGCGGTCCGACCAAGTCTTTCATTTTGGGCAAGCATGGTTAACCCGCTTTTTCACACAAAAACTGCAAGAGACTGTTCAGATCAAGGAGAGGTGCATAAGATTGGGCGATCGTTCCGGTAAACGAGAGATTCCGCTCCTCCCGCTGCGTGGGCTGCTTGTGTATCCATCGATGGTGCTGCATCTGGATGTCGGACGGGAAAAGTCTGTCCGTGCACTGGAGCAGGCCATGGTGGATGACAACAAGATTTTGCTTGCAACGCAGGAGGAAGTCCATATAGAAGAACCTGAGGCCGAACAAATTTACAATGTCGGCACCGTAGCCCGCGTCAAACAGATGCTGAAGCTCCCAAACGGGACCATCCGGGTGTTGGTCGAGGGATTGCAACGGGCCAAAATTGAAGAGTATGTTCGCCAGGAAGATTTCTTTCAGGTAACCATTACGTATCTGGAGGAGGAAAGCGGAGACGAAAACGAAGTGGAAGCGCTGATGCGCGCCGTACTCAACCACTTTGAGCAGTTCATCAAGCTTTCCAAGAAGGTATCTCCAGAGACGCTCAGCTCGGTTACAGATATTGAAGAACCAGGTCGTCTGGCGGATGTCATCGCCTCCCACCTGCCGCTGAAAATGCGCGACAAGCAGGAAATTCTGGAGACGACCAACATCAAGGAGCGCCTGAACATTCTCCTCGACATCTTAAACAACGAGCGAGAGGTTTTGGAGCTGGAGCGCAAGATCAGCGGCCGCGTCAAGAAACAGATGGAGCGGACGCAAAAGGAATACTACTTGCGCGAGCAAATGAAAGCGATCCAAAAGGAGCTCGGCGACCGCGACGGACGGCAGGGCGAAGTAGACGAGCTGCGTGCCCAGTTGGACAAATCGGACGCTCCTGAACGGATCAAGAACAAAATCGAAAAAGAGCTGGAACGTCTGGAAAAAATGCCGTCGACCTCCGCAGAAGGGTCCGTCATTCGCACGTACATCGATACGCTGCTGGCGCTCCCTTGGACGAGAAAAACGGTAGACAATCTGGACATCAAGCATGCGGAAGACATTTTGAACGAGGATCATTACGGTCTGGAAAAGCCAAAGGAACGGGTACTGGAGTATCTGGCCGTTCAGAAGCTGGTCAATTCCATGCGAGGCCCGATTCTGTGTCTGGTCGGACCTCCGGGGGTAGGGAAAACCTCATTGGCTCGTTCCATCGCCCGTGCGCTGGAGCGGGAATTCGTGCGGATCTCCCTGGGCGGCGTGCGTGACGAAGCGGAAATTCGCGGCCATCGCCGGACCTATGTAGGTGCCCTGCCAGGCCGGATTATCCAGGGAATGAAACAGGCTGGCACAGTCAATCCGGTGTTCCTTCTCGATGAGATCGACAAGCTCGCTTCCGATTTCCGCGGCGATCCTGCTTCCGCTCTGCTGGAAGTGCTGGACCCGAATCAGAACGACAAGTTTAGCGACCACTACATCGAAGAGACGTACGATTTGACCAATGTCATGTTTATCACAACGGCCAACAGCCTGCATACAATTCCCCGACCGCTCCTGGACCGCATGGAGGTCATCTCCATTTCCGGCTATACCGAGCTGGAGAAGCTGAATATCATGCGCGGCTATCTGTTGCCGAAACAAATGCAGGACCACGGTCTTGGCAAGGATAAATTGCAAGTGCAGGAAGAAGCAATGCTAAAGATCATTCGTCAGTATACCCGTGAAGCCGGTGTGCGGAATCTGAATCGCGAGGCGGCCAATGTGTGTCGAAAGGCAGCCAAACTGATCGTTGCCGGCGACAAGAAGCGTGTGGTCGTAACGGCGAAGACAGTGGAAAGTCTTCTCGGCAAGCCGCGCTATCGCTATGGACTTGCTGAAAAAGAGGATCAGGTTGGCTCGGTTACGGGTCTCGCTTGGACCGAAGCGGGCGGCGACACGCTGAATGTTGAAGTAACGGTCTTGCCTGGAAAAGGGAAGCTTACTTTGACAGGCCAATTGGGGGATGTCATGAAGGAGTCCGCTCAGGCTGCATTCAGCTATATTCGCTCGCGGGCTGCCGAGTGGAACGTCGACCCCGATTTCCATGAAAAGAACGACATTCATATCCACGTTCCCGAGGGTGCGATACCAAAGGATGGTCCTTCCGCAGGCATTACGATGGCCACTGCTCTTGTATCGGCTCTGACCGGGATTCCGGTTCGGAAAGAGGTAGGGATGACCGGGGAGATCACACTGCGTGGCCGCGTCCTGCCCATCGGCGGGCTGAAGGAAAAGTCGCTTTCTGCACATCGCGCAGGTTTGACGACTGTCATTTTGCCAAAAGAAAACGAAAAAGACATTGACGATATTCCAGAGAGCGTACGGAAGGATTTGAAGTTTATCCCTGTCGAGCACCTGGATGAAGTGCTTCGCCACGCGCTCGTTAAAAAGACGGTTGGTGATCACGAATGAAGATTACCTCTGCCGAATTTATCACCAGCGCTGTCGGCCCCAATCAATATCCGACTGACGGCCTACCGGAGATTGCTCTGGTAGGTCGATCCAATGTCGGCAAATCCTCGCTGCTGAACAAAATGATGAATCGCAAAGGGCTTGCCAGAACCAGTCAAAAACCGGGTAAAACGCAAACCCTTAACTATTTTCAAGTCAACAAGCAGCTTTACTTTGTCGATTTTCCCGGCTACGGCTATGCCAAAGTAGCCAAATCGATCAAAGGCCAATGGGGAAAAATGATCGAGACGTATCTGAAGCAGCGGAAGGAGCTGCGGTTCATCATCCAGCTGGTCGATATTCGCCATGCGCCAAGCAAGGACGATATCGCCATGTATGAATGGTGCAAGGAGATCGGCATTCCGACCGTTGTCGTCGCCACCAAGGGAGATAAAATTGCCCGTGGCCGCTGGCTGCAGCATACAAAAGTGATCCGCCAGCATCTGAATATGCGCGGAGACGATACGATCCTCATTTTCTCGTCCGAGACGGGACAAGGACGGGACGAATTATGGTCTGAGATCAAGCGGCGCCTCTATGAATACGAAGAGGCCAAGCGAGAACAGGCGAAAGAAGAGAAGGTTCCCTCCTCTGCCGAACAGGCAGAAGGCAAGGCGCAATAGCAAGCTGGTATACGCCGGACGGGAGAGGAGGCCATTTTGTGACGTGTCACGAACGCTTTCCCATACGGGGTGTCATCGAAGGGTTCTATGGCAAGCCATGGACCCATGAAGAGCGCTTGGACATGATTGATTTTTTAGGCAAGCATCAGTTTAATGCGTACTTTTACGCTCCCAAGGACGATCCGTTTCTCCGTGAGAGGTGGCAGGAGTACCATCCTCCAGTTGAACGGGAGCAAATCGATCAACTCATCGCTGCAGCACATAAGGCGAAGCTGTCATTCTATTACTGTTTGAGTCCCGGCTTGAACATGGAGTACGCGAACCGCGCTCATGCCGATCAACTGCTGGATAAATACCGGTTTATGTACAAGAGGGGAGTCAGGCACTTCGCTCTCCAGTTTGACGATATTCCGCTGGCTCTCTTGCATGAAGTGGATACGAGGAAGTTTGGCACATTGGCGGAGGCTCATGCGGAAACGGCGTTGCAGCTGTACAAGCAGATGGCAAGCTGGCCGGAGCCTGTCAAATTGGTGCTGTGTCCGACGCAGTATTCCGGCATGGGAAATGAACCATACATTACGACACTGGGGCAGCTCTTGCCTGATGAGATCGATCTGTTTTGGACAGGAAGATTCGTCTGTTCCCCTTTTCTTACAGAAGGGGACGCTGTCCGCTTCCGGGAATACACAGGACATCGCCCGTTGTACTGGGACAACTACCCTGTAAATGACCTTGCAATGGCAAACGAGCTCCATATCGGTCCGTTGCGGCACAGAGATCCGGGTTTGGGCCGGCTTTCCGCAGGCTATGTGGCGAATGCGATGGAGTGGGCGGAGAGCTCCAAGATACCGCTGATCACGGTAGCGGATTACTTGAACGACCCGGAGGGCTACGATCCCGTTCAGTCGTGGAGGCGGGCAGTGGAGGAAGTGGCTGGAGCCGACGATGCGGAAGCTTTTCTCCGTTTTGCCGACAATGTGCAAAGCTCATTTTTGAACGAAACAGAGTCCCCAGCTCTGATGGAGACATTTATGCAGTTTCGTTTCCATTTTCTGTATGGAGACAAAAGGCAGGGTACCGAGGAGCTCAGGCGATTGTTCGCCGAGATGGAGGAAACAGCCAATCATCTGCTGACGGGTATGCAGAATCAGAAGCTGTCTGCAGAAATACGCCCATGGGTCGAAAAGTATTGGCACTGGGCCAAGGTAGGACAGACGGCAATTGCCTTGATCGATGCTGGCAGCAGTGGCAGGGTGCCACAAGCGGCCTATCATTTGCTCCGCCTGAAAAGATGGCTGAAGCGGACCGAAAGACTGCCGCAAAAGGTTTGCGGTCAGGTGATGCCCATCTTTGTCGAAGCGCTATTGCAGGAAGTAAAAAAGGCGACATAGAAATGAAAAGGAGCGGGGCTCTCGTACGTACGAGACAGACCCGCTCCTTTTTTTGTTCGATAGTTCGTTTCAGTCTTCGTTCCAATCATCAAATGCCGATCTCACGCTTTCCGAACTTTCTCAAGCCGAACTTCTGTTTTCTTCCTCGCTCTCGCGTCGGCTTCGCGATAGTTTTAGCCATTGGCCAATCGGAAGCTCAGCCAGGATCATTCCGAAGAAAATGAGCAAGCCCCCCAGGATTTGACGACCGGTAAGCACCTCATTGATCCACAGATAAGAGGTAAGGGCGGCAAATACGGGTTCGAGAGCAAAAATGAGTGCGACACGGGTAGAACTGGTCTGCTTT
This sequence comes from Brevibacillus borstelensis, assembly GCF_003710865.1. Lineage (GTDB taxonomy): Bacteria > Bacillota > Bacilli > Brevibacillales > Brevibacillaceae > Brevibacillus > Brevibacillus borstelensis. The sequence goes on from NZ_RHHO01000017.1 coordinate 241,329, forward strand.
TGCAGAGCCGTCTGTGCGAGAAAGGCAAGCGCAGTCGCAAATATCGAGGTGATGAGCAGTCCTCGTGCGACTTCCGGAATCAAAAGAATCTCCAGATTAAATGCCCTGCTCCAGTCTTCAAACAAGAAGGTATAGACCCAACTGAGAACCGCTACTGTTGCCAGCTGCACGATGGCGAGCGGCAAAGCCGAAAATTGCGGCGCGTACTTGCCGGTGACGACGATTTGCAGCGCAAAGCAGATCGCGCATCCAAATACAAGGAGGTCCCCGATGTTGAAGCTGAGCGTCTGGTTCAGGGTCAATAAATACAGACCAATCGCGGCCAGCAAGACGCCGACGATTGCCGCGGGTTTGATGCGGCTGCGCAGGATCAGAAAAGCGAAAAGAGGGACCAGCACAACGGACAGGCCGGTGATAAATCCGGCTTTGGACGGCGTTGTATACAACAGCCCTACTGTTTGCAGCCCATACCCGAGGCAAAGCCAAAACCCGATGATACAGCCGGCTTTGAGCAAGGCGCCGCTCCATGCCCTCCACTGGCTGCGAAAGAACAGGAGTTGTATCACGAGCAGGAACAGGGCGGCGATCGTAAAGCGAATGGCATTGAAAGCGTTCGGCGGCAGCGCTGAGATCGCTTGTTGGACGACGAGAAACGTCGCTCCCCAGACAAATGCGATCAAAAACAGGGTCACATCCGCCATCCACGGTTTTTTCAAAGGCATCTTCTCTCCTTCCACCATCATCAGATGATTCAAAACGTTCAAATGATCTTGCAAGCATGATAAGGGATAGAAAGCGGGAAAGCAAGGGAAAAACTTTGCCTGTGCCTTGCCTTTTTGACAAGGTGTCTGAAAATAAAGAAAACCCGGACTTGGCTTATCCGGTTAGAGGATGGGGATAGAGAAGGGACATTGTCGTCAGAAGCTTACCGAACACCCTGAAGCGGATTGCAAAACGGTTTCGTATGGGGCTGCCTTTCGACGAATATCGCGCGCTCTGTCGCCAAAGTGTCGGCCGTTAATAAACTTTTCACAATTACAACTGACCCGTTCAGGACATAATGATATAATGATAGTGCATTTATTAGAGAATTGACTGGCATGTATGACCGGGAGGACGCTATGGATATTCTTTTGCTGGGTCTTAACTACAAAACGGCACCTGTCGAAATTCGCGAGAAGTTTACTTTCAGCGACGACGGCACGTCTCGGGCTCTTTATCTCCTCTCCCAGACGAAGAGCATCGCGGAATGCGTGATCCTCGGGACTTGCAACCGCACGGAAATTTACGTGGTTTGCGATCAGCTGAACGTCGGTCGCGATTACACGCTTCGATTTTTGGCGGAATGGTTTGGTGTGAGCAAGGAATCTTTTAAGGAACATCTCTATATAAAAGGGAACGAACAAGCCATCGAGCACCTGTTCCGCGTCTCCTGCGGCATGGATTCGATGGTGGTGGGAGAAACGCAGATACTCGGTCAAGTGCGCGATGCTTTTACACAAGCGCAGCAGCAGGAGACGACCGGAACCGTATTCAATATGCTGTTTAAGCAGGCGATCACCTTTGCGAAAAGGGCGCATACAGAGACGGCCATCGGACAGAATGCTGTGTCTGTCAGCTACGCGGCGATCGAGCTGGGGAAAAAGATTTTCGGATCGTTTTCCGGCAAAGAAGTGCTGATCGTCGGAGCGGGAAAAATGAGCGAGCTGACTGCCAAACATCTGCATGCCAATGGTTCGGGACATGTTCGTGTAGCCAACCGGACACTGGAGCGGGCACAGCTGCTTGCCGAGAAATTCCAAGGGGACGCCTGTACGATGGAGCAGTTGTCATCGGCACTGCTCACAGCAGACATCGTCATCAGCTCGACGGGGGCGACGGGATACGTCATCACCAAGGAGCAGCTGCAGCCGATCATGAAGCAGCGCAGGCATCGCCCGCTGTTTATGATCGACATTGCGGTACCGCGGGATCTGGACCCGAGCCTGCACGATCTCGACAACGTATACCTGTACGACATCGACGATCTCGAAGGCATTGTCGCCAGCAACCTGGAAGAGCGTTCCAGAGAAGCGGAACGACTGGAAGGCATGATTGCCGAGGAGATTGTCGCCTTTACGACCTGGTACCAGACATTGGGCGTTTCTCCTCTGATTGCAGCCTTGCGTGAAAAAGCGTTTGATATTCACAGCGAAGGCATGCGCAAGATGGAGAACAAGCTAAGCGGCCTGACAGAAAAAGAGCTGCACATCATCCGCAAGACGACCAAAGGAATGATTAATCAGTTATTGCACGATCCGGTCGTTCGCCTAAAGGAGCTGGCAGCCAAGAAGGATGGCCCCGATGTGTTGGACATGTTCTCTACGATTTTTGCACTCGAAGAGATTCTGGAGCGGGCCGAGCGGGAAGCGAACTGGGAAAAAGAAAAAGCAAAGCAGACTTCCGCGCGTGAACAGGTGCTCGCATCCCGGATCCCTGAGTAGATACCGATACGGAAAGAGAGGAGAGAGTACATGGCCGATGCGAGATGGATCTATGATTTGACGATCTTTCTCTACGCTGCAAGTGTTCTCTTCTATTTCAACGACTTCTTGCAAAGCAACCGGAAAGTCAATCGACTGGCTTTCGGGTTGCTTGCTGTCGTTTGGGCCTTGCAAACTGCTTTTTTTGTCTCGCAAATGGCGGAAAAGGCATACTTCCCCGTCATTACTTTATTTGAGACTTTGTTCTTTTATTCGTGGGTGCTGGTTACGTTATCGCTTGTGATCAACTATTTTTTTCGCATAGATTTGCTGGTGTTTTTTACCAATGTGATCGGGTTTGTCGTGCTGGTTCTGTCCATGTTCTTGCCTGAGACGCCGCTGAACGCCGTATCCGGTCCATTGACGTCGGAGCTGCTTCTGGTTCACATCACGCTGGCGATGTTCAGCTATGGGGCTTTCTCGCTTTCCATGGTTTTCTCGGCCATGTATCTGCTGCAGCACAACATGCTGAAAGCGAAGCGCTGGACGCCGATGCTTCGCCGGCTGCCAAGTCTGGATGTGTTGGAGGGGTACGCGTACCGAATGAACATGCTGGGCGTCCCTATGCTGCTGCTGGCCATTTTGGTCGGCATCATTTGGGGAAAACTGGTACTGCCCGAAAAGTTTTGGCTGGATGCCAAGGTTGTATGGTCGCTCGTCGTCCTGGGCGTGTACTCGTTCGGGCTCTACAAACGGTACAGCGACACATGGCAAATGCGCAGTCTGGCGCTGTTTAATCTGGCGAGCTTCGGGCTGGTGTTGATCAATTTTCTGGCTACCGATTTTTCGAAATTTCATAACTGGCTATAATCGAGTGGCTATGTTAGGAGGCTACCATGAGAACATGGAAAGTAGGAACGCGCCGCAGCATGCTGGCGCTCACGCAGACGAACTGGGTCGTCGACCAATTGAAACAGCTTGATCAAAGCGCGTCATTTGAGCTTCACGAAATCGTGACGAAAGGAGATCGCATCCTGGACGTCACTTTATCCAAGGTCGGGGGCAAGGGACTGTTCGTAAAAGAGATCGAGCAGTCTCTGCTGGACAAAGAAACGGATCTGGCCGTCCACAGCCTGAAGGATATGCCGGCCGAGCTGCCGGAGGGGCTGGTCATCGGAGCGATTCCGAAACGTGTCGATCCTCGTGACGTGCTTCTTTCCAAAGACGGAAAGACGCTTGACGAGCTTCCGCATGGGGCTTTGGTAGGAACGAGCAGCTTGCGCCGTTCGGCTCAGCTGCTGGCGTACCGGCCCGACATCCAGATCGAATCCTTGCGCGGCAATATCGATACGCGCATCCGCAAGCTGAACGAAGGAAACTTCGATGCCATCGTCCTCGCGGCAGCCGGATTGGAGCGGGTGAACTGGGATGGTACGATCAGCCAATTTTTGCCGGTGGAGATCAGCCTTCCTGCCGTCGGGCAAGGGGCGCTCGCGATCGAGTGCCGAGCTGATGACGAAGAGACATTGGCGCTGCTGAGCAAGTTTGATCATCCTGAAACTCGTCTTGCCGTGACGGCAGAGCGGAGCTTCTTGCATCGCCTGGAGGGCGGCTGCCAGGTGCCGATCGGCGCCTACGCGACCGTCTCCGACGGGGGTGGCAAGCAGCCTGTCATTACATTGACCGGTCTCGTCGCTACGCCGGATGGCAAGCGTGTGTTCAAGCGGACGGCTACGGGTGTTGACCCGCTTGCTCTCGGACGCGAAGTGGCTGACGTCCTGGCGGCAGAAGGGGCACAAGAGGTTCTGGAGCAGGTGAAAAGGGAGAGCCAGGCATGATTCACTCGGTTGAAGGCGGGCATGTGGGGCCGCTTGCCGGCATACGCATGATGGTGACCAGATCGCGGGGGCAGGCGAGGGAGCTGATCAGTCAGTTGGAAGCTCTGGGCGGGGAAGCGTATGCGTTTCCGCTATTGAAAATGGTGCCTCCGCAAGACAGCAGCCGTTTGGATGAAGCCTTATCCCGCATCGGCAGCTTTGACTGGGTCATGTTTACCAGCGTAAACGGGGTTCGCTTTTTTCTTGATCGGATGCGGCAGCTCGGAATCGGGATCGACAGGCTGACGGGGCACCTCGCTGCGGTCGGTCCCAAGACAGCGGCAGAGCTCGCTTTGCACGGGCTGAGAGCAGAGGTGATACCTTCCGATTATGTGGCGGAGGGCATGCTCGCCAGTCTGAAAGATCGGCTTCAGCCCGGCGAGCGCGTGCTGCTGCCGCGGGCTGACATTGCCCGCAAAACCTTGCCGGAGGAGCTGCGCCGCATGGGCCTGGATGTCACGGAGGTGGATGTGTACCATACCGTGATCGATGCAAAGGACGCTCCGGAAGCGGCGGAGCGCCTGCGGAACGGCTTGATTGACGTTATCGCATTTACGAGCTCTTCGACCGTTTCGTATTTTATGGAAGCGATGACCCCTTATGGGGGGAAGCAGCTGCTGGCGGGCGTAACCATTGCCTGCATCGGCCCGATCACGGCCGATACGGCAAGAGCGCACGGCTTGCAGGCAGATGTCGTCGCCCGCGAGTACACCGTCGAAGGCTTGCTGGAAGCATTGAAAGCATATTGGGGAGGGAATGGAAATGGCCATTTCATTTGATCGTCATCGCAGATTGCGTACAAGCGCGGGTATGCGCGATCTTGTTCGCGAAAACCATGTTCGTCTGGAAGATTTGATTTACCCGCTGTTTGTGGTGGAAGGAACGAATGTAAAAGAAGAGATTCCGTCCATGCCTGGCGTGTATCACTTTTCTCTCGACAGGCTGCGCGAAGAGCTGGACGAAATCGCTTCGCTGGGGATCAAATCGCTGATGATGTTCGGGGTGCCCGAGCACAAGGATGCCTGTGGTTCCGAGGCTTACAATGACAACGCGATCACACAGCAGGCGATCCGCCAGATCAAGGAAGCCTACCCGGATATGGTCGTGATCGCCGATACGTGCCTGTGCCAGTATACCGATCACGGGCATTGCGGCGTTTTGCACGAGGGAGAGATCGACAACGACGAGTCTCTGAAGCTTCTGGTAGCCACAGCTGTGTCTCAAGCGAAGGCGGGAGCCGATATAATCGCGCCTTCCAACATGATGGACGGGTTTGTCGCAGCGATTCGCGAAGGTTTGGACGAGGCTGGCTTCGTTCATGTTCCGATCATGTCCTACTCAGTCAAATACGCCTCCAGCTTTTACGGTCCATTCCGCGATGCAGCTCACTCCACGCCGAAATCGGGTGATCGCAAAACCTATCAGATGGACCCGGCCAATGCGCGGGAGGGGCTGCGGGAAGCGGCTTCCGACGTAGCCGAAGGAGCAGACTTTTTGATGGTGAAGCCAGGCCTCGCTTTTATGGACATGGTGCTGAGACTGCGGGAAAGCTTCGATTTGCCTCTCGTGGTGTACAACGTCAGCGCAGAGTATTCCATGGTCAAAGCAGCTTCTGCCAACGGCTGGATCAACGAACAGCAGATCGTGATGGAAACGCTCCTCGGCTTCAAACGCGCCGGGGCCGATCTGATCATTACCTATCATGCCAAAGACGTGGCAAAATGGCTGCGAGGTGAGTAGACAATGAAAATGGACAATTCGTCCCGCATGTTTGAAGAAGCCCAGCGTTACATACCGGGCGGCGTAAACAGCCCGGTGCGCGCTTTTAAAAGTGTCGGCGGAAACCCTGTCTACATCGCGAAAGGCGAAGGCTCGCGGATTACAGACGTCGACGGCAACAGCTACATCGATTTCATCGGCTCTTGGGGTCCGTTGATTTTGGGCCACGCTCATCCAAAGGTGCTGGCGGCCATTCAGGAAGCGGCTGTGCTGGGAACAAGCTTCGGCGCTCCAACCGAACGGGAAACGGAAATGGCCAAGCTGGTTTGTGAAATCGTACCGTCTGTCGAGGTTGTTCGCATGGTCAACTCCGGAACGGAAGCGACGATGAGCGCTCTGCGACTCGCCCGCGGTTATACGAAGCGCAATAAAATCATGAAGTTTGAAGGCTGCTATCATGGTCATGCCGACAGCCTGCTCATCAAGGCCGGCTCCGGGGTAGCTACGCTCGGCTTGCCTGACAGCCCAGGTGTGCCGGAAGCGACAGCAGTCAACACCATTACGGTCCCGTACAACGATCTGGAAAGCGTCAAGCTGGCATTTGAAAACTTCGGCGCTGACCTGGCTGCCGTGATCGTGGAACCGATCGCCGGAAACATGGGTGTTGTGCCGCCGCAGCCGGGCTTTTTGGAGGCGCTGCGTGAAATTACGCAGCAACACGGCACACTGCTGATTTTTGATGAAGTCATGACCGGCTTCCGTGTATCCCGTGGCGGGGCACAGGAGCTGTACGGCATCACTCCGGATCTGACGACCATGGGCAAGGTAATTGGCGGCGGACTTCCGGTCGGCGCTTATGGCGGCAAACGGGAGATCATGCAGCAAATCGCGCCGGCAGGACCGATCTATCAGGCAGGTACGCTTTCGGGCAACCCGCTGGCAATGGCGGCCGGACTGACCACCCTGCAGGAGCTGGGACAGCCGGGAGCCTATGAAAAACTGGAGGCGCTCTCTGCCCGCCTGGCGGAGGGGCTTGCGGAAAATGCCCGCAAACTCGGTATTCCGCATACGCTGAACCGCGTTGGCTCCATGGTTTGCCTGTTCTTTACCGATACGCCTGTCGTCAATTACGACACGGCCAAGACTGCCGATCTGGACAAATTCTCTGCCTACTTCCGCTATTTGCTGGAGGAAGGCGTGATGATTCCGCCGTCCCAATTCGAGGGAATGTTCGTTTCCCTTGCTCATACGGAAGAGGATATCGAGCGGACAATCGACGCCAGCTACAAAGCGATGAAAAGGCTGTAAATAACAAAGAAAGTCCCCGGTTGGGGACTTTTTTGTTTATGTTCGGGATTGGACGGGGCAAACAAGCTCTTTGGCTTTTTCAGGTCTTTTCATCATCTGCCGCAGCGTATCAGCGTTGATGAAAACAATCCCCAAAATTGTCGTAGCGGCCCCTGCGGCCATCGGCCAGGATACAGCTTCCCGGTACAGGATCGCCCCCAGGGCCATGGCGATGATCGGTGAAATGTAGAGCCAGGTGGAGGGAAACACCGGATTGGTTTTGGCGACCAGCCAGTAAAAAATCGTATGTCCGACCATCGAGCCGAACATGATCAAATACAAGAGCGAACCGATGGCGCTTGGGGCAAGCATTGTCTCGGGGTGAATCTTCTCCGTAAAAAGCGAAAGTACAAGCAGAGCGGTACCGCCGTAAATCATTTGGGCTGCATTCAGGGCGATCGGCGATGCGTCTGCAAAACGCTGGATGACGCGTTTCGAATACAGGGCGCCACTGGAATAAAACAGCTCTCCGATCAAAATAGCGACACACCCGAGCAGCCAGAACAGACTGACCGTGATCGAAACCTGCGGGAAGACGAGGAGTACGACACCGGCAAAGCCAAGCAGGCAGCCAAGCAGCGCTTTGCCCGTTACCCGCTCTCGCAGGACAGTCGCCTGAAGCAGCAATATCATGATCGGACCGGTCGCGGAAAGAATCGCTGCCGCTCCTGACGTGACATGCTGCTCCGCCCAATACAGCGTGGAAAACGTTCCGAATGTCAGACAAAGGCCGGTAATCCACATTTCCTTGTGCAAAAGCAAAGAAAAACGGGCTTGCTTTTTCCAGACCATCCAAATGAAAAGCAGGAGACCTGCGGCCAAAAAACGCAGGCCAGCCGAGAAAAAGGGAGGTGCTCCCGCATCGATCCCGATTTTGATCGCCAAAAACGTTGTTCCAAACACCAAGCACATCACGACATAATTGATGATGACCATAGTAACGCCTCCTTGGTATCATCATAAAAAGAGGTGAATAGAACAGTTTTCAAACAACAGAACAGATTCTGAAATGCTTGTATAAGATAAACATAAGGGCAAAGGAGGCAGGCAAGCATGGACGTCCGTTTTTCTTCAAGAGCAAGTACCCAAACGCTGTTTGCACAAGTGTATGAATACATCTGGACGCGAATCCAGCGCGGGGAGTGGAAGGAGCATGAAAAGCTCCCGTCCGTCCGCCTGCTGGCAGCCGAACTGAACGTCCACCGCCTGACCGTATTCAAGGCGTATCAGTTGCTCAAGGAAGAAAAGAAAGTCTATGTCAAAGACAAGTCGGGCTACTATGTGTATCCCGGCGGTGCGATGCCATTGGACAATCTGGATTCGCCGATTGTCTCCTCCTATGTTAAAAAAAGCCATTTATCCGAAATTCACAAAGTGCCGGTCACTTATCAGTTTTCCTATGCGCTGATCGACCCCAACCTGTTGCCGAACCGGTTTTTTTCCGAATACGTAAAAGAGATTTTTGACTTGTATCCAAAGGTGCTCAGCTCCTATTCCACTGTGCAAGGAGATGAGGAGCTGCGGGAGGCGCTTTGCCGATACTTCATGCACAAGCACCGGTTTCACCTGTCGCCAGAGGACATCATGATTACGTCCGGCTCCCAGCAAGCCATAGACTTGCTCGCGCGGATGCTTGTCCAGCCGAGGGACGCTGTGTTGATTGAGCGTCCGACATACAGTGCGGCTATTGATATTTTCAGGCAGCTTGGCGCCCAGCTTATCCCCGTCGAGATTCATCCGAACGGCTATGACCTGGATCAGGTTGAAGCTTATATGAAGCGGTACAAGCCGCGTCTGTTTTACCTGAACCCGACCTATCACAACCCGACGGGCTACACCGTACCGGCCGAGCAGAGAAAGCAGCTTGTAGAGCTTGCCGAGCGGTATCGCTGTTTTGTGATCGAAGACGACCCGTTCCGTGACATGTATTTTGAGAGCGAACCGCCCCCGCCTCTCTTTTCTTACAGCGTGGAAGGCTACGTCGTGTATATCCGCAGCTTCAGCAAATACGTGGCGCCCGGATTGAGGATTGCCGCTGTTTGCCTCCATCCTTCGCTGGTGAGCCATTTCTTTACGGTCAAGTCGCTGGCGGATAATGGGAGCCCGCTGCTCAATCAGAAAATCTTCCTCCATTACTTTTCCTCCAGCCGCATGCAGCAGCATATTGAAAAGCTGCGAACCGCCCTGAATGTGCGAAAAACAATTATGGAAGAGGAGCTCTCCGCTACTGCCTGGAGATGGAACAGTCCTGCCGGCGGTCTGAACCTTTGGGTCAAGCTGCCGGAATCCCTTTCCATGGAGGCGCTGCTTGCCAAAAGCATCGAGCAGTCGATCTCGTTTGTACCGGGCTCTATATGCGATCCATTAAAGGAGACAAAGTCGTGGCTTCGTCTTAGCTACTCGTATATCAGTGAAAAGCAGCTTCGCGAGGGAACGAAGCTGCTTATCTCCATGGCCAGCGAGCTCGCCGGAACAGTCGAATGAAAGCACGAAAACTCCGCCAAGTCGACGGCGGAGTTTTTACTGCCCGCGGCTAAAAGAGTTTTCGCTGCTCTCTGAAACTATTCTCTTGAACTACTCTTTTAATACACTCCAATACTCATAGGAATGAATTGCGACTCCAGCAAAAGAAGGATGGCTTGCCAACAGTTCACTCAGCTTGCTTAGCTCGTCTTCCATCCGAGCGGTTCCCTCCTCATAAAAGCTGACAAAATTGCCTTCATTGCTCTCCTTTGTCTCTACAGCGACGATTACTTTTTTACCAAGTCGGTCCGCCATCTCCAGCTCTTGCGTGACGAGGGCCGAAATGCTGTTTGGGCCTTCCGCCCGATCGCGGTATGCCATGACTGTAACATGATCGTGCCTGGAGATGAGCCACTCGCTAATCGAGACAACAGGCTGATCGGGCAAGGCCGTCTTGTCCAGCCAAAAAGGAATGTCACAGCCAACCTGGAGGGACGGGTCCAGCTCTTTTGCCTTCGTCACGTAAGCATTCACATTGCCCATCCACTGCCGGATCACTTCATTTTGATCGCTTTTCCACTCGGGGAGTGTATACGGCTCGATATCGAGATGGATACCGGTTATGGCTGCATCCGTCTCCACCGTCTGGTTGTAGCGGCCTACCCAGTCTACGAGCGACAAAATTTCCGGGCGGTTTCGCTCCAGTCCCCAGCCGGATTTGCCGCCAAGTGCGTGTACTTCCATTCCGTTGGCGCGGGCTTTCTGGATAAAAGTGTGGTAATAGGAAGGTCTCAGCGAAGTGTCGATCTTCAGATACAGCAGGTTTACCCCTTTTGCCGCTGCAAACGCAACGATCTGATCAGGGGCTGACGCAGTCTGGTATGTTTGCCACAGCCAAGTAGCTTTTACCGGTTTTTCTCCCGACGAAAAGCCGGTCAGAAATAAAGCGGGGAACATGAGAAAGAAAAGTGCCGTACGCGAAAACTGCTTCATCGTGTATCCTCCTGATGTCATTGAGCACTGCCCTCAATAACGATATACCTTACTCATATCGGTAGGGCTGGAAGAGTTGATAATAGCGAAGAAGGTTTCCAGGCAAAAAGGGGTCGAATTGACCAGGACCGTGAATGGGGCGGGGGACAGATCTGGGTAAAAGGAAAGGGAGACGCCCTGCAGGCATCGAGATAGAAGTTTAATGATAGTTTGTTCCAAAAAGAGGATGTCATGCAGATAAAAATAGCTGCCTTTCATGCTAAGATAGCAAAAAGGGAAATGCCAGCCAAATTGATAGAAAAGGAGCTGTGTGCGATGCAGGGAGCGATCGTTCAATTGCCGGAAATGTGGATGGTAGGCGCAAGCTTTACCGGTCCCTTTCAAAGCTTGGGAGTGGAAATGCCGAAGCTGTGGGACGTTTTTTCGCAGAGGGTGAACGAAATTGGCAATCTGAAATACCCGCTATGCTTTTACGGTGTCAGTGATGAACGCAAAGTCGGTTCCTATCAATTGTTCACGGAGTACATTTCCGTTGAAGTAGCAAAATTTGACCGCGTCCCGGAAGGAATGGTCGGATTTACGATTCCGGCAAGAAGCTACGCCCTGTTCACTCATCAGGGCCCCATGGACCAACGTATCATCGCGCTTTTGACTGGATAAAGCGCCAGGGGCTTGCGGTAGAGGAAAAGGCGCTTCGCCTTGAGCGGTACGATGAGCGATATCTCCCGCCCCGTCATGCTGCAGAGCGGGAAGAAAACGCCTATGACATCCTGATCCCGCTCGCTTAGCGGGAATTGTCCGAGCGAAGCGTGTCCGACGTAAAACGGCTGATGCCGGAGAAAACTTGCTGCAGTGTCTCCAAAGACACTGTCGTATCAAAAGGAATCTCCAGTGAATGATCGGCGTTCGGCACGATGTCCAACTCGATGTTGGCGTGTTTGTCGCGAATCTGTTCGATCGTCTCGCTGTGGTAATAATGGTCCGCCGTGCCGGTCACCAGATACATGTTCTGCTTGCAGGCCAGCAAGCTCTCTGCAAATCCTTCCTGATTCAATAGCGGCGTGAGCAGGATAGCGGAGGCCTCGGAGGGAAGCATGGACTCGCCAAATCCGCTGACAATGGGGAGCGTGCCGATCGATTTACCGATAAACAGAATTTCCTTGCGGGGCTGATCCGCCAGCACATGCCGGACGACGGCCTCTACGTCCTGGAGCATCAACGTCCCTCTTTTGCGGGGAGGCAGGCTCCAGAATTCTACCTGTATTGTAAACCTGGTTGGGAAAAAATGTTGGAAAAAATGGCGAGACTATAGAAAAAGGAGGAGAAGTAGATGAAAAAAGCGGTATTGCAAAATGGAGTCGAACTGGCTTACGAAGACAGGGGGACGGGAGACGCCGTCTGTCTCGTGCACGGCTTTTGCGGAAGCTCGGCATATTGGAAAAAGCTCATCCCGAGACTGGAGCAATCAAGCAGGGTGCTTGCTCCCGACTTGCGCGGCCACGGAGGCAGTTCGGTTCCGGATGAAACGTACACCGTGGAGAGAATGGCAGAGGATCTTGCCTTTTTCATGGATGAGACCGGGATTGAAAAGATGACGCTCCTCGGACATTCCTTGGGCGGTTATGTCGCCTTGGCTTTTGCCGAGCGCTACCCCGACAGGCTGAGTGCGATGGGGCTGATCCATTCTACCGCGTTTCCCGATGATGAGCAGGCAAAGGAAAACCGGACCAAAGGAATGGAGAGCATCCGTCAAAACGGGATAGAGCCCTTTATCAAGGCGCTGGTTCCCAAGCTGTTCGCCCCTGGCGCTTTATCCCGTTATCCGGAAGAATGGGAGCGGGTCAAACAGGTCGGCCTGCAAACACCGCCAGACGGCGCGATCCGGACATTGGAAGCGATGCGGGAAAGAGCAGACCGGCAGCATGTCCTCAGAAAGCTTGCTTGTCCCGTCCTGCTTATCGCAGGGGAACAAGACCAGATCATTCCGGCAGACAAAACCTTTACAGCAGATGGGGCGAATGTCACTCGGGTACTGCTTGCGGAGGCTGGTCACATGGGAATGCTGGAAACCCCCGAGAAAATGGCTGATGCGATCAAGCAATTCCTGTCCAATATCTAGCAGGAAGCTGAACATCTATCCAGAAATATTTGCTATAATCAGAGATGTCCTATTTTTTATTTTTTACATAACGGGAGGAGAAGCGCGAATGAAAAAAGCACGTCGCATTACCCTGGCCGCTCTGGCAGCTGCCATCTGTTCGTCCCTGATGGCCGGATCGGTCCTGGCAGCACCGCTGCATCCGGTTCAGCACGTAGACTGGATGGTAAAGAAATCCATCGTATCTCCGGGAGCAAACGGTGATCTTGCCCTTGAGCGCAACGTGACTTTGGCGGAAGCAGTTGTCGTTTTTGCCAAACTGGGCGGAAGCAAAATTTCTGCTCCTGACAAAGGGGCGCATTGGTCTGCGCCTTACCTCGCTTGGGCAAAAACCAAGGGAGCAATTATGCAGGATGACTTCAAAAACCCGACACAAGTTCTTTCTTCGGCAAAATTGACAGAGGTCGCCAAAAAGCTGGGCTACACCATTGAAATGGAAAACAAGGCGCAAGTGACCCGCGGCGATTTCTTCCAGGCGCTCGGGGATGCGGCTACTACACACATTACGATCGCGCATACCAATGATACGCACGGACATATTACAGAAGATAAAAACTTGAAGGAATTCGGTTACGCCAAGATCGCCACGCTGCTGAAGGACTGGCGTGAGGAGAACGACAACTTCCTCCTGCTTGATGCGGGTGATACCTTCCAGGGCACCGTCTACGTCAACCAATTCCAAGGGGAGTCTGTCGTACCGATCCTCAATTACTTGGGCTACAACGTAATGGCGGCAGGGAACCACGAGTTTGATTTTGGCTATGAACAGCTGCTGAAGCTGCGCGACATGCTGAAGCACCCGGTTATTTCCGCAAACGTGTTCAAAGCGGATGGAAAAGAACTGCTCGTACCTACCTTCAAGGCGGAAATCGGCGGCAAAAAGTTTGCCTTCGTCGGTTTTGTAGCGGAGGATACACCGATCCTCACCCACCCGAACAACGTGAAAGGCCTTACCTTCAAAAACCCTGTAGAAGTGGCGAAGACCGTCGTGCCACAGCTGAAAAAAGAGGTTGACCATGTAATCGTCGTTTCCCACGTCGGCGTGGATGTTGACCGTGAGATCGCGAAAAACGTACCGGGCATCGATCTGATCGTCGGCGGACATTCCCATACGCCGCTGGAAAAGCCGGAGCTGGTGAACGGCACGTACATCGTACAGGACTGGGAGTACGGCAAGTCTCTCGGACGCGCAGACCTGTACTACCTCGGCAAGGAGCTGGTTGCGTTCAGCGGCGGTTTGAAAGCGTATGACGAAACCGTTCAAGCTGATCCTGAGGTAGAGAAAATGGTTCAAGAGATCGTCAAGAAAATCGACGAAGTCATGGACGTGGTCATCGCCAAGTCTGAGGTAGACCTTGATGGCGACAGAGCGCTGGTTCGCAAAAAGGAGACAAACGTAGGAAACCTGATCGCCGACATCATGCTGGAGCGCACGAAATCCATCCCGGGGCATGAAGCAGACGTTGCGCTGACCAACGCAGGCGGTATCCGTACACAGCTAAAGGCGGGCGACATCACGAAGAAAAATCTGTACACCCTGCTGCCATTCCCGAATACCCTGGTCGTGATCGAGGTGACCGGCGAAGAGCTGCGTCAAGCGCTGGAAAGCGGTGTAAGCAAGGTGGAGACGGGAGAGGGACGCTTCCCGCAAATCAGCGGCATGTCTTTTACCTACAATCCAAGCAAGCCTGCGGGTCAGCGCGTTGTCGAGGTAAAGGTAGGCGGTCAGCCGCTCGACCTGAAGAAGACGTACAAGGTCGCAACCAATGACTTCCTGGCAACAGGCGGAGACGGATATGAGAGCTTTAACAAACCTGCGTTCAATACAGGTCTGACTTTCTACAGCATTGTGGAAGAAGAGCTGATCAAACGCAAGACGGTTAATCCGAAAGTAGAAGGTCGCATCGTCGAAGTAAACGAATAGGATTTGATCATTGCATTCCGGCATATAAGGAAAGCGGATCATTCGGGCCCTGTTCCCTTTGAGGGAAGAGGGCCCTTTTTGCACAATTTTTACCCGTGTGCATTTATCTATTTTTATAAAGTACCTTGCATTGTATAATAGTGCTCTGGTAAGATCTAACATGGTGATGCTAAGTGAACGTTCAATTTAAAAAAGGCGTACTGGAACTTTGCGTACTGGTGCTTGTTGCCCAAAAAGACAGATATGGGTACGAACTGGTGGCCAGCATCTCAGAGAAATTTCACATCGCAGAAGGAACCGTTTATCCCCTGCTTCGCAGGTTGACCACGGAAGGCTTTTTTATTACTTACTTGGCCGAATCGCAGGAAGGCCCGCCGCGCAAGTACTATCAGCTCACCGATAAAGGGCGCAGATATATGAACGACCTCGTGCTGGAATGGAAAATATTTACGCGCGGGGTCAACCAGATTATCGAGGAGGGAATCGGTTTATGACGAGACGCGAATTTATGGATGAGCTTGACAGGCTTCTCCGCGAATTGCCCGACAAGGATCGCCTGGACATATTGGCAGACTATACCGAACATTTCTTGATCGGAGTGGACAGGGGGAAAAGCGAACAGGAGATTGCCGACAGTCTGGGCAGTCCAAGGGTTCTTGCCCGCGAGATATTAGCCGGATACCGCATTCATCAGGCACAATCGAACGCATCCATCAGTAATATGACGAGAGCTGTTTTGGCGACCGTCAGTTTGGGCTTTTTTAACCTTGTTTTCGTATTGGGCCCATTTGTCGGACTGATTGCTGTCCTTATCGGTTTGTTTGCCGTCGCTCTGGCATTGCTGCTTACACCGATTGGCTTGTTTTTGAAGTACGGAATTCCGGGAAACGCAGATGAGCAATATCTGGTTCTCTTCTCGGGGATGGCATCATTTGGTTTGGGCGGAATGCTTGCGATCGGGTTGGCCCGCTTGAGCCGATGGCTGTATCGGCAATTTTTGCGTTATCTGAACTTTAATGTCCGCATGATTAGGGGGAAATAGCATGAGAAGAATGATAAATGTCTTGTTCGTCTTTTTCTGTCTGTTGTTTCTCGTTGGAGCGATCGGATTTGTCTGGCAGTTCAAACTGAACCCCGACTTTAAGGGAGACACGGAGACAGTCAGTGAACTGCGTACAATCGACCAGCCTATCAAGGGTGTCGAAGTGGAAACGGACATCGCTGACGTCGTGTTGACTACGAGCAATTTGTCCAGTGCGACTGCAAGAATGGTCGGGGAGGTTGATAGAAAGCGATTGGACAAAATCAAGTTTACGACGGAAGTCACCCCTGACGGAATTCTGCAGGTAAGGATAAAGGAACCAACTGAAATGCAGTTCGGCTTTTTCTTTCATCAACGGGTAGACCTGGAGCTCCAGGTGATGATTCCGGAAGCGGTCTACGAAAAAATAGCCGTGAACAGCGGCACGGGAGACTTCCGTATCAATGCGATCAAAGCAAAGGAAGGAACGCTGAAAACGAGCACGGGCGATATCGAGTTGGCGGGGTTTGAAGGAGAAACACTCACCCTGAGAACAGATACAGGCGACATGGACATATCCTCCGTCAGTGCAAAAGTGGATGCCTTCAGCAGTACAGGTGATATCGATTCGCTGCAACTGAAAGACATGAAGCACGACGTAAATGTCCGAACGGATACAGGAGACATCACGGTATCCTTGTTAAAACTGCCCGAAGCAGTAAAGATGGAACTGGCTACGGATACGGGAGATATAAAAGCCGATTGGCCGGAAATGTCTTACTCGGAAAAAGGGGAGCAGAGAGTAGCGGGATCGGTAGGCACGGAAGGTCCGGCGCTGACTGTCAGCAGCTCAACAGGGGATATTCGTATTCGTCACTGAGCTTTTGGGAAACAATGGTACCAGGAGAACAGCGGTTGAAACGATAACGATTTTGACACAATCAATGCATTTTTTGTCGATTGCCGAGTGGTATCATAAGGATAAGGAATATTACCGTGTAAAGCGAGGTTTATTCATGACTGCAAAACCGTTTAACGATACGTTTTTAAAAGCTTGTCGCCAGGAACCGACAGATCATGTGCCGGTATGGTACATGCGCCAGGCGGGGCGTTATCAACCCGAATACCGGGCTATCCGTGCCAAGCACACATTTTTTGAAATGAACTATATACCCGAAGTTTGCGCGGAAGTAACCCGTCTGCCGGTTGAGCAGCTCGGGGTGGATGCTGCGATTCTTTTTGCTGACATTATGACTCCACTCAAGCCGATCGGGGTCGATGTAAACATTGAATCGGGGATCGGACCTGTCATTGCCAACCCGATTGGATCGCTCGAAGATGTCCATCGCCTGGGCGAGCTCGACCCGGATACGCACGTGCCATACATCATGGAAGCGATCAAAATTTTGCGCCAGCAGCTCTCTGTACCGCTGATCGGTTTTGCAGGAGCTCCGTTTACCCTTGCCAGCTACATGATCGAGGGAGGTCCTTCCAAGCATTATCACAAAACCAAATCGTTCATGTACACGCAGCCGGCAGCTTGGGAAAAGCTGATGGAGAAGCTGGGCACGTTGACCATTACATATCTGAAAGCGCAAATTGCCGCAGGCGCGCAAGCTGTCCAAGTATTTGACTCCTGGGTAGGCGCCCTGAACGATGAAGACTACCGGACATTTATCGCTCCGGTCATGAACCGCATCTTGCTGTCGCTGCGGGAGACGGGCGTGCCGACAATCTATTTCGGCGTAGGCTGTGGTCACCTGCTTGAGGAGTGGAACAAGCTGCCGGTCGATGTGGTCGGCCTCGACTGGCGGACTTCGATCACAAAAGCGCGTGAGCTGGGCGTCACCAAAACCTTGCAAGGAAATCTGGATCCTACACTGCTTTTGGCTCCTTGGGAAAAATTGGAGGCGAAAGCAAAGGAAATACTTGACGAGGGCACGCAGCAGCCCGGCTATATCTTTAACCTGGGTCATGGAGTGTTCCCAGACGCCAAAGTAGAAACCTTGCAAAAGCTGACCAGCTTCATTCACAGTTATCGCCGGAACGCGTAATACGGAGGTGCAACTTATGTCCAAGCAAAAGATCGGATTACTCCTGATGGCGTACGGAACACCGCGCAAGAAGGAAGAGATTGAACCCTATTACACGCATATTCGCCGGGGCCGCAAGCCTTCGCAGGAATTGCTGGACGATCTGACAGCCCGCTATGAAGCGGTGGGTGGCGTCAATCGCTTTGCCGAAATTACGGACGAGCAGGTACGCCAGCTTGAACAGGAGATGAACCGCCGTTTTCCGGATAAGGAATTTGTCGGCTATCTTGGTCTAAAGCACATCGCTCCTTTCGTGGAGGATGCAGTCGAGGCAATGCATCGCGATGGCATCGAAAAGGCGATCAGCTTGGTGCTGGCTCCCCACTATTCCAGCTACAGTGTAAAAGAATACAATGGCAGGGCAAAGGAACACGCAGCGAGCATCGGCGGCCCTGAAATCCATTCAGTGGAGAGCTGGTATACGGAGCCCGGGTTTATTTCCTATTGGAGCGATGCGATCAAGGATACGTTCAGATCGATGCCGGAAGCGCAACGAGACAAAGCCGTGGTGATTTTCTCTGCCCACAGTCTCCCGGAAAAAATCCTCCAATCGGGTGATCCGTATCCCCATCAGCTGGAGGAAACGGCTGCATTGATCGCAAAAGAAGCGGGCATTTCGCACTACGCTATCGGCTGGCAGAGTGCAGGCAATACACCCGAGCCATGGCTCGGACCGGACGTGCAGGATTTGACCCGCGACCTGCACAACGCTCATGGATACCAAACCTTCGTGTACTGCCCGGTCGGCTTCGTCGCAGAGCATCTGGAAGTGCTCTACGACAATGACATCGAATGCAAAGCGGTAACCGATGAACTCGGAGCCAATTACTACCGGCCCCCGATGCCGAATGCCAGACCTGCTTTTATCTCCTGTCTGGCTGATGTAATCGGGAAAAAGCTGCCGGCAATGGGGAAATAGCAAATGAGCGAAAAACAGCTGCATGTCACGATCGTAGGCGGCGGTATGACTGGACTTACGGCTGCCTACTACCTGCAGAAATGGACGCGGGAACAAGGATTGCCAGTCCGGTTCACATTGCTGGAAGCAAGCGACAGGACCGGCGGGAAGGTTCAGACCTGGAAGCACGAGGGATTTACCATTGAGCTGGGAGCAGACTCCTTTTTGGAACGAAAAACGAGCGCAACCGAGCTCATCAAAGATGTCGGCCTGGGTGATCGGCTGGTAAACAACAACGCGGGTCAGGCGTATATTCTGCATAAAAACGGTTTGTACACGATTCCGGAGGGAGCCGTGATGGGTGTACCGACCAAGCTGATGCCTTTTGCCATGACACCGCTTATCTCTCCGTTGGGCAAGCTCAGAGCGGCGGTAGATTTGATATTGCCGGGGGCGCAAACTGGCGAAGACGAGTCCGTTGGGAATTTTTTCCGTCGCCGGCTTGGAGATGAAGTCATCGAGAATGTAATCGAGCCTTTGATCTCCGGCGTTTACGGTGGCGATATCGACAAATTGAGTCTTCTCTCCACCTTTCCGCAATACGCCCAGATGGAACAGAAGCACCGCAGCCTCATTATGGCGATGAGGAATTCTCGCCCTAAGCAGAGCAAACAGTCCGAGGGACAGCCAAAGTCAAAGGGAATGTTCGTGAGCTTGACCAGCGGCTTGCAATCACTCGCTGATCGACTGGAAGAACTGCTGCCTGCTGACTCGGTCCGGAAAAGCACGGCTGTCAAGCGCTTGGAAAAGCGCCAGGACGGATATAGCGTCGAACTGGCTCATGGTGAGGTTTTTGATACCGACGCTGTTATTTTAGCGATCCCTCATCATTTGGCCAGGGAAGTTGTCAAGGAGCATGTCGATATACCGCCGATCAGCGGCGCCAAGCCTACGATTATGGCGACAGTCGCTCTCGCCTATCCCGAGCAAGGCGTAAGGATCGATAAAGAAGGGACAGGCTTTGTCGTCCCTCGCAAGGAAAAGTTTACGATCACGGCGTGCACGTGGACTCAGCGAAAGTGGCCGCATACGACGCCGAAAGGCAAGGCGCTTGTACGCTGCTACGTGGGCAAGCCGGGCGCCGAAGAGATTGTAGACCGTTCTGATGAAGAAATCGTCGACGTGGTCGTCCGCGATCTCCAGAAAGTCATGCAGATCGATGACCATCCCGAATTTTACAAGGTTACCCGTTGGAACAGGGGCTTGCCGTACTTGGTTGGTCACAAGCAATGGCTCAAAGGGGCCACCGCCAAGATGAAGGAGCATCTGCCCGGTGTATGGCTGACCGGCGGTTCCTACGGAGGTGTCGGGGTGCCGGACTGTATTGACCAGGCAAAACAGACTGTACAGGAATTATTGGAATATTGGACGCAAAAACCAGGGAGCTGATACCCTGGTTTTTTTACGTTGTACGATTCCCTCGGATTGGTTCTGATAAGTGCTGCCCTTGCTCCTTATGACGAAGAATCGAGATTTTCTTCCGCCGCAGCTTTTCTATTTTAGCGGTTGGACAGGCTTTGGTGGAGGAGATGAAAAAGGAGAAAACGGCTACAGGTTCGGTGGGACACTGCTGGGGGCTGTACTGTCCGGCTCCATTCCAAAAGCAAAACCGCGTCCAAAAGCAGTCTGCTCAGGGCAGCGTCTCAGAGTTGGACGCTGAAAACGTGTTTTGCTTTTTCCATTCCGCCTGGGTAGTGTCCCAAAGACCTTCGCCGTTTTCTCCTTTTTCATCTCTACAGCTACTGATAAAGGCTGCGAAAAACTACAGACAACCTGAACCCTCCCACATGCTTTGTAAAGCTCGCAGAAGCAGATCAGATCGCCAGAGAAGCCTGTTTCCAGTCGGAGCGACTAGCGAAGTCCCACCCAGCTCCGCAATGATCCCGAGGAAACAGAATCGCAACCTATGACTACACTTCAAAGCTGCGCGCCGTTTTGCGATTCCCTCGGGAGCATTGCGGAGCGGACAGTGTTCGCTTCCATGCGGAGCGTAGACCGGAGCGGAGAATGGAAACAGGCTTCTCTCCGCTACAGCAGCTTTAAACGGGGGGTTATTCCAACGTAACTGCCTACTACTCTCGGTTGAAAATCAAGGCGACTTCTTCCAAACCCAATTTTCCGGTGCTAAAAGGCTCGTCTGCCCCATATAGTGTAAAGAAATGTCCTGCACTTGAAAGGAGGAGCACGGATGGCGCTACAGGATGGACTGCTTTCGTTTGCCATCAAGGAAACCATTTTCCTCTCATCGGATAAAGCCGGAATAGACGAGTGGAGAGAATTGGAGTTGTTTCCTGATGTCGAGGTGCTGGAAACAGAGTCAGCGATCTCCATCACCGGTTGCCTGCAATTATTCGGGAAATACAAGCCGATCAAGGACACCTCTGAGACAGCTGGAGGCGGTACGGAATCCTTGGTTGAGGCGGTGACCTTTTCACCTTTTCGGCCGGGCGGGTCAGACGGGCAGCTGTACGGCCAGGAGGAACAACTGCACCACAGGATTCCGCTAAACATCACGATTCCTTTGAATCGAATCGCTGAAATAGAGGATATTTACGCAGTTGTCGACAGCTTTGATTACCAGCTTGATTCTCCCCATCAGGTGATGATAGAGGCTGATCTGAAAATCGCGGGCATCAAGTTTGCCGAGACCAATTATCAGACAGGACAACCTGCGGGCAATCCTGAACCAGTCTCCTATGGAGAAGTTCCCTCTAGCGGAGAGTGGCAATTTGCCCATGCTTCGCAAGATCAGTCAGAAGAACTTGCACAGCCTATCTCGCTAGAGGACATCGAGCGGAAGCTGGCGGAGCTGGAAAGTGAATTGCATCGGCAAATCCCGCTGGAGGAAGCACAGCAGACTCACGCAGTGCAACAGACCCACGCAGTGCAACAGACCCACGGGGTGCAACAGACCCACGCGATGCAACAGACCCACGCGATGCAACAGACCCCAGCCGCACAGCAAAGCCCGAGCGGGTTTGCAGCGATGTTTGAAGCTTCTCAGCACAAGGGGACTTCAAACCGGACAGAAAATGAAAGTCTAGGATTTGGGGATGTAACCGAGGCGCTCACGGTCAAAGAACAAGGAAAAGGCTCCGATCGCGATAGCAGCCCCTCTATCGAACAGGTGTCATGGAATGAGCCTGAAGCGAATCCGGCGCTCTACGAAGGGATGGCCCCCGAGAAGAAGTTCGTATCGCATGTCGAGAGGCAATCCGAGGAAACGGCTTCCGAGCCGTCCTTGGAGCTGCGGAAGGTGGCAGAGTCGCAGGCGGCCCAACCGGTTCGCTTCCAACCGGAAAGAAAATTCGGGGATATAGCTCCCGAGCCGTCCTTGGAAGTGGGCAAAGTGGCAGAGTCACAGGCGGCTGAACCGGTTCATTCCCGACCGGAAAAGCAATCCGAAGAGACGCTGCCCGCACCGCCTTTGGAGTTGCGGGAGGTGGCAGACTCACAGTCGACCGAGACTCCTCGCACCCAACCGGAGGCTGTGCAAGAAGAAACCGTCGCGACGGGAGTCTCCGATGAAAGCAGGGAGGAAGCGCAAGCTGAGCCGGCCACAGCGGATGCGGATGAAGCCGCTGTAGAAGCAGCAGCACAGGAGACAGCAGACGAGGAGGCGGTAGAGGTCATTGCCCAGCAGCCTCAGGAGGCAGTGGAAGAGAAGGAAGTGCGTGTAGCGATATCGGGCAAACCGGCGCGTGAAGAAGGCGGCAAGGTAAATCTCACGTCGATCTTTTCGCAAGCGACCCGGGTGCAGCAAGAGGCCAAAATGGAAGAAGAGTCTTCTTCACAGGCGTCGCGAAAAGGTTCCTTTGAAGCAGATTCGGCTTCGATCGAGACGATGCACAATCTCACTTCCTTTGTCCGCAGCAAAGAGGAAAAGCAAAGCCGGCTAAAGTTGTGCATCATTCAACGCGACGAGACGCTGGAAACGATCTGTCAGCGTTATGCCATTCCTCAGTCTCGGATTCTGGAGGTAAACAACCTGCGTTCAGACCAGATCGTGGCCGGGCAAATACTCTATATTCCACAGTGAGGAGCGGGGGGCCGTGGAGAAAATCAATCTGTCCGAAGTGTGTCAACGGTATCGGGCAAGGGTAATCCACATCACCCCGCTGAACGATTGCCATCTGTTGGAGACAAACCGCGGTCCGAAAGAGCTGCGCATATGGCCACGGGTAGACATCATGCGTTGGTCGTTTGCATGGCGTGAACGAATGGTTCGCCAAGGTTTCCGCGATTTGGAGAGATTTATTCGGACGAAGGATTCAAAGCCGTATTTGGTGGTAGGCCAACGCGGAATTACGCTCACAGATCATCTTCGCCGCATCGAATCGATACCACTGGGAACGGATACCATGCGTCAATGCGGCAAGATCGTTGCGATGATGCATGAATCCCAGCGGGACGGCAGTATCTTTCACCCCGCCGATTTTTGGGAACGAGAACAGGCGAGAATGGCTGCGACAACGAGAAGGGTAAAAGATTTTTGGGAATCTCTCCGTTATCGCGGCAGACAATCAGGCAGGGATCATCGTTTTTATAGCTGGCTATTTCCGCCCCTTTTGGAGAGAATGGAGCGCTGCACCGACATGCTTTTGAGTACCAGGATCGATCAGAAAGAGCTCTTTGTCTCCCACGGCACTTTGCGCCCGGACAATTGGGGGCTGGTAAACGACAAGCTGTTTTTGCGCGGTTTTTTCCAGCCGGTTTTATCGGTCGCTCAGCGGGATACAGCCGGGTACCTGAGAGATCTGTTTGTCCGCCACGAGGATTTGTCACTGATCGAAGCGTTTTTAAGTGGTTACGAGGAAATTCGGCCGCTTGGTCAAACCGACTACACGCTCCTGTTGGCTTTCATGGCCTATCCAGAGGAAATATCGCATATGGTGCAGTCTAGCATTGAGGTGTATCGCGAGCCGGGAGAGGCGCGTTTGGCGCGAATCGAGCAGGCTGTCAACCGCCAGCAGATGGTTGATCAGCTCTTGAAATATATAGCCGAACGGGCCGAGGAAACGAGGAGTGAGTCAAAAGCATGAGTCGCTTTGACGATATCTTTCCGCTGTTTCAGGAATATGACATGTTCGCACAGACCGTTGACGTGGTGAAGGCCCCGAATGTGTACAAAGCGATCACTCCGTATGGATCGTTTATTTGCAAAAGGACACAAGCCGCTCCCCAGCGCTTGCATTTGGTCAGCGGAGTTCTCCGTCACCTGGAGCAAAAGGGGTGGGATGGGGCTGTCCCATTTTTTCATACAAAATACGACGAACCGTATGTTCTGCATGGTGAAGATACGTATTATCTAACCGCCTGGCAACCGGGGGCAGAGAAGTGGGAGGAAGAGCCGTTAGCCTGGGCGAAGCCAGCTGTAGAGCGCCTGGCAGAGCTTCATCACCTGACCCAGAACTTTCGTTTCGATGATCCGAGACAAGTGGAGCCATTGATCGATTCCTTGCTCCGCAGGTGGGACTCGATGCTGCATATGACGGAAAGAGCGGCTGAGGCGGCAGGACATCGTCTCTATCCTTCCCCGTTCGATGTCGTTTTTTTGGCCAACCACGCTTACGTCAAGGAGATGGCTCAAAGTGCGATCGGCTTGCTGCGGGACTGGCGTGAAAGGCATCGGACTCATGCTCATTTTCGCTTGTCGTTCATCCACGGTTCGCCACAGCCAGCCCACTTTTTGCCTGATCGTAACGGAAAAGTACGGATGCTGAACTTTGACCGGGCTGTGTTCGATACCCCGACCCGAGACTTGGCCATGTTCTACCGGACGTATTTTTACCTGGCCGGAGATGAGGCGGGTGCCAGTCAGCTTTACCGGCACTATTCAGAGATCTTTCCGCTGCGGCCGGAAGAAACGAATTTGCTTGCCGCTTTTCTGACTTATCCGGAAAGAATCATGCGAGATATCAGTACCTATTACAGCGAGAAAAATGAGTGGAGCGAATTGTACGCGGTCAAACGACTGGAGAAGGATATGGACCGTTTGATACGCCTGCAACGCTGGGTGCAGC
Source organism: Brevibacillus borstelensis (assembly GCF_003710865.1). Lineage (GTDB taxonomy): Bacteria > Bacillota > Bacilli > Brevibacillales > Brevibacillaceae > Brevibacillus > Brevibacillus borstelensis. Next base: position 266,367 of record NZ_RHHO01000017.1, read on the forward strand.
AAGCTTTTTAGACACAAAAGACGTCTCACCAGGTGGGGCGTTTTTTTGCGTACATGCACCAGCTATCAGAGCCATTCAAGAAGAATGGCGACGTACAGGATAGCCAGCAGTCCCAGCAGGATGACATCAAAGGATGTAGGAACGAATATCGTGCGAATAAATTGAAACACAATCAACGGAAGGAGAATTTGCCTGCAGCCGAATTTGATCCGCAAGTAAGTGGGGTGGTATTTCCAGCGAGACATCGCGATCACCTCTCAGCTCCAGTATATGCACAAGACGAAAGGCCAGTGTCTCCTTTCTCGAAACCCCCTGCTCGAAACGGAGCCGGATGCTGTATAATGAAAAAACCGACGTTTGGACCTGCCCTTACCGGGGAACAGAATGCAGAGGGGTAGCAGAGACATGCAAATGCAAAAAGGTGATCCGTAATGGTATGGAAAGCGTTGCTTTACGCGAGCGGCATAGGGGCAGGCGTATACATCATGCTTCTCTCCCGTCAATTGGTATCGATAAAGCGTTGGTACGACCTTTCGTTTTTACAAGGTGCCGGCTTGATCGCCTGGGGATTGTCACATCTGATGGTAAACCATCCCGACATTCTCATCCAGCAACTAAGCCTCCCCTTTGATATGCTGTATTACCTGTTTTTTCTCATGTCTATACATGCGTACCCATTGGCGCCGCATATCTACTATGACCGGTGGAAGAGTATTCTGGATGCAATGGCATTTGTAGCGGTTTACGGCGCGATGGCCCTTTGCTCATGGCTGTACCAAGAGGATGCGGGTATGATGATTGTCCTGCTGCACATCCTGAGCGGCATTCTGCTGCTGGCTCCGTGGACAACCGTTTTTCTGGCAAACGGGCTGGTACACGGTAAACAAGAAAAAGAATCGAAATTGTTGGTTGCGACTTTGCTGTTTACGGTGGCTGTCATGTTTCAACCGATCATGCCCACGGCGCTTTTTATGATCATGGGTTCACTGTCGCTTGGCATCTTGCTGTGGGCTCACATTCGTTTTCCACGCAACCCTTCAAAAGGGCGACTGATGAACGAATATGGCTATTTGCATGAACAGTTGAGGTTCAGCTTTCTTGACTCGAATTCCATGCAGGTATTGCTGTTTGTAGAGGTAGTCGCGATGTTTACCTGGCCCGATTCCCGCATCCATATAATCGGGATTGGAATTGGTGCCCTTATCACTGTTTTCAGATTATTCCTGACAAAAGGTTGGAATCAATCCTTGGTCCGTCAGATGATGGACACAGCAAGCAGTCTGGAGAAAAAATTTACCGAACATATGGATCAGATTCAACGAAAGAATGATCAACTCTCGCAAATCCTTGCCATCAAGCAAACCTATGAAAAAATTTTGCTGGCTAGCAATGAACAAAGCTTGCGCGAGGTCAGCTATGAAAATCTGCAGCAGGTGATCGAAGAGCTGGTGGATGCCTGGTTTTCCAAAATGGACAACCTCGTTTACTTGCGCATTTCTCTGGAATCGCAGGAAGGTGTAGTTTATTATGAAGTGGTCAGGGGAGATCCCAACCATCCCTATATCCAGAGAGACATATCGGAACAAATTGTGGTAGATGAACAGAGGGATACGCCGCTGGCACCCAGGTATGTAGTCATGCTGGCGAAAAGCACTACAGAGAGCGTGGAAGAACTTGAACTGGAGCAATCCTTTTTTCAATTGCTGGTCGTAAACGTGCGCGGACTGATCCTCAGATGCTTGCAGGAAAATCAGCTGCTGGAGCTGCGCTTGATGGAGCAGGAGATGGAACTGGCGCAAAAAATCCAGTTTTTGCTGATTCCCCGAGAACGGCTTGTCCTGCCCGGTCTTCAAGCCAAGGCTGTGTTCCTCCCTTATACCTATGTGGGCGGAGATTATGTGGACTACCTGATGCTCGATGAGCGCTTTACTTGCTTTGTGGTGGCCGACGTTTCGGGCCACGGCCTGCCAGCCAGCCTGATGACGACAGGAATCCGCAGCGCTGTCCGGGCCGTGACGCAAACCTATTGGAAACCTGAACTGATTTTGCATCAACTGAACAAATTGCTCTACGAAGATTTGAGCAAAACACGCTCGTTTATTACGATGCTGATCGCAGTCTACGATTCGGTAGACCACACATTATCGATCAGTCGTGCCGGGCACCCGCAGCCGTTCATATTGGACGGCTCCGGGGCAAGGCTCCTTCCATGCAGCGGCGGCCTGGGTCTGGGGTTGCTCCCGAATAGCGTCTACGTTTCAGACGAAGTACCCCTGGACCAAGACGGCATGCTGCTAGCCTATACAGACGGTTTGCTGGAGATGAGCAGAAAAGACTCCCAGCAATGCTTGCAAACGTGGTTGAAAGGATTTTCGAGCTTGCTAAGCGAGGAAAAGCGGTCGGGTGAAACCGACAGTATTGCGTTGGTGGAGAACTATGTCTGGGCGAGGACGAAAGAGGGTCTGCAGTCCGATGATATATCCCTGTTAATCCTGCGGTTTCAATCAGGTACGGAACAGGAGGAAAGGAAACGATGATGTTGTGTGAGGAGTGCCCGCAGAATCCTGCGTGTCAGAACTGTCTAGCTGCATTGCGGGCAGGAGCAGGACAAAAAGTGATACCTGCCCGCACAGTCAGGGTGAAGCTGGATTCCGGCGAAGTCGCATCGGCTGAACTCCGCGCTATCTGCCGGACCGCAATCGGTCTGTTCTGTCATGAACAAAAGCTGTCAGATCGGGTCGAAGTAGAATTGGCGTCCGACTTCCGGATTATTGGGAACGCTTTCCAAGGAATTCACGATGTTCCCTACTATGTGCTGGATATCGAAAAAGTGCTTCGCCGGGAAGAGGTTTTGGGGCGATTGCTCATGGAGGAATTCCTGCAATGGCATCATAGTGCGGAAAAGCAACCGACAGACATGCTGGCCGAGTTGAAAGAGCCAGAGGATGAACGGCACCGCCTCATCAAGGAAGAGCTGCAAAAGCTCTCTATCTTGCGTCAGGTGCAGAGCATTTACTTGTACGTAATGGAGAATGGAGACATAAGACCGATTGGAGCCCAGCGGACAGAAGAATTGATGGAAGGGGACATGAGGCGAGTAGCTCTAGAGGCCATAAAGAGCGGCACTTCTGTAAGGGAGCAGCTGGTCTCGTCCGATGGCAGCAAGATGTACGAAATGTATGCCTCCCCTCTGCCGGATCAGACCTGTGGACTGGCGTTGATCGATGTGACAGAGGCCATTGCCGAAGAGCGTCGGCGCCAGCAAAAAGAATGGGACATGTACAAGCAGGTCTTGGGGGCAGTCACCCAGGACAAGCTTGTTTTATTGACAGATGCGGAGTTGACGGTACTGGCCGAAGACGGACTGAAGCTGGCAACGGTGTTGATCCAGTCGGCGGAAGACCTGGCATTCCTCAGAACGGAGTGCAGGCGGATCATGGATGCGCTCCAGGTAGAGGAAAAGCGGAAGTTCCAGTATGTCGTGGCTGTCAATGAAGCGGCGACGAATACGTTGAAGCATGGCACCGGCGGGACCGTGACCATCCACCTCGCATCTGCGGAAAATACAGTACGTGTCATTGTACATGATCACGGGAACGGAATTCTCCTGGAGGAGCTGCCGAGAGCGACACTGCGACAAGGCTACTCGAGCAAGCATTCGCTGGGGGTTGGCTTTCACGCCATGCTCCAGTTTTGCGACCGGGTATGTCTGGGCACCTCTCCATCTGGTACGAGGTTGATTTTAGAGTGTATGATCGGTTAATTCCGATGTTTGGAAATAGAAAAACTTGGGTAACTTGATAACGGGGTAATTCGTTACATAAATAAAGAATGAAAGCGTGAGAGGAGTATGTGTGCATGGACTTCCAGGCAACAGAAACGAACGGACAGGCTACCCTTTACTTTGCCGGTGAATTGGACATGGCTGTAGGTGACAAGGTCGGCAATCTATTGCGCGAATACGGAGAAAGAAACGGCTCGGTTACGGTTGATTTTCGGGATGTGACGTTCGTCGATTCTTCCGGCATCGGCAATCTGTTTTTTACGACGAAAGATTTGCTCGCTTTGGGAAAGCGGGTAGAGATCATCAATGTACGCGAAGAAATAATGGACATCCTGCACGTCCTTGGATTTGCGGAAGCGCTCGGAATCACCGTGAATTAGCCAGGTGAAACCGGGTTTGACGGGCTGCACCTGGATTGTATATAATACGATTGACATGAAATGAAACAAAGTGATTGCTGTGAACGGGAAGAGTAGACCAGGACGCCTTGGCAGAGAGGAGAATCAGTAGCTGCGAGATTCTCTAAGGAAGGGATTGGTCGAAGGTCGCCCGGGAGTTGTTTCGGTGAATGCACATATTTTGTGCTGTAGCCGCGACCGGCTAACAACCGTTATCTTGTCAGAGTGAATGCGGCACTTCGGCAATGGATGCGAAGGCTTGCATTAACAAAGGTGGTACCGCGAAACAATCCTTTCGTCCTTTGGGATGGAAGGTTTTTTTATTTTCTTAAGGAGGCATTGCCATGTCGAATCAACAAGCGACCAATGACATTGATCAGCTGCTGCCGAAAAACTACGATCCAAAGGCAGCCGAATCCAAATGGTATCCGTACTGGATCGAAAAAGGCTTTTTCAAAGCAGAGAGAGACCCCCAGAAACGTCCGTTTACAATCGTTATCCCGCCGCCAAACGTAACGGGAAAGCTGCACCTGGGCCATGCCCTGGACACGACACTGCAGGACATCATCACCCGAACCAAGCGCATGCAGGGATACAGTGCGCTGTTTTTGCCGGGAATGGACCACGCCGGTATCGCGACGCAAGCTCGTGTAGAAGCGACGCTGCGCGAGGAAGGCATCTCCCGTCACGATCTGGGACGTGAAAAATTCCTCGAGAAGGTGTGGGAATGGAAGCACATCTACGCCGAGCATATTCGCGAGCAGTGGGAAAAGCTCGGTCTTGCCCTTGATTACTCGCGCGAGCGCTTTACGATGGACGAAGGACTTTCCCGTGCCGTTCGCGAGGTATTTGTACGTCTGTATGAAAAAGGACTCATTTACCGCGGCAATCGGATTATCAACTGGGACCCTGCTGCCCGCACGGCCCTGTCCGATATCGAGGTCATCTATAAAGAAGTAAAGGGCGCCCTGCATCACATGCGCTACCCATTGGCAGACGGAAGCGGCTACATCGAAGTGGCGACGACGCGTCCGGAAACCATGCTTGGTGATACGGCAGTAGCCGTTCATCCCGAAGACGAGCGTTACAAGCATCTGATCGGCAAAACCGTCATTCTGCCGATCGTTGGCCGGGAAATTCCGATCGTGGCAGATGACTATGTAGACCCTGAGTTTGGTTCCGGTGCCGTAAAAATTACACCGGCCCATGACCCGAACGACTTTGAGCTCGGTCAAAGACATCAGCTTCCGCAAATCGTCGTCATGGACGAATCAGGGACGATGAACGAAAATGCGGCTGGCTATAAAGGGCTGGACCGTTTTGAGTGCCGCAAGCAAATCATCAAGGACTTGACCGAACAAGGCGTCATGTTCAAGATCGAGGAGCACATCCATCAGGTTGGACACAGTGAACGCAGCGATGCCGTCGTTGAACCGTATCTGTCCACCCAGTGGTTTGTCAAAATGCAGCCTCTGGCAGATGCGGCGATTGCCAACGCGTACAGCGAGGACAGTGTCAAATTCGTGCCGGAGCGCTTCAAGACAAACTACCTGCGCTGGATCGAGAATATCCGCGATTGGTGCATCTCCCGCCAGCTCTGGTGGGGCCACCGGATTCCGGCCTGGTACTGCCAGGATTGCAGCGAGACCATCGTTTCCCGCGAAGATGCAGGTGAGTGCCCGCACTGCCACAGCCATCAGCTAGTGCAGGATCAGGACGTTCTCGACACCTGGTTCTCCTCGGCCCTCTGGCCATTCTCGACGCTGGGCTGGCCGGAAGAGACAGAGGATATGAAGTACTTCTATCCGACCAATGTACTGGTTACCGGCTACGATATCATCTTCTTCTGGGTAGCGCGGATGATTTTCAGCGGACTCGAATTTACCGGTAAAAATCCGTTTGACACCGTTTTGATTCACGGCATTATTCGGGACTCCGAAGGACGGAAAATGTCCAAGTCGCTGGGCAACGGGGTTGACCCGATGGAAGTAATCGAGAAGTACGGAGCGGACGCCCTGCGCTTTACGCTCGCAACGGGAAATTCGCCGGGTAACGACCAGCGTTTCTACTGGGAAAAAGTAGAGGCGAACCGCAACTTCGCCAACAAAATTTGGAATGCGTCCCGCTTTGCTTTGATGAATCTGACAGGGTTTGGCTACGAGGACATCGATCTTAGTGGAAACCTGTCCACACCGGACAAATGGGTTCTGTCCCGCCTGCAGGCGACGATCAAAGACGTTACCCGTCTCATGGATGCGTTTGAATTCGGCGAAGCTGGCCGCGTCCTGTACAACTTCATCTGGGATGACCTTTGCGACTGGTACATCGAAATGGCGAAGCTGCCGCTGTACGGCAATGACGAGGCAGCGAAAAAGACGACCCAATCCGTCCTGGTCACTGTACTCGATCAGACCTTGCGTCTCTTGCATCCGTTCATGCCTTACATGACCGAGGAAATTTGGCAAGCACTGCCGCATCAGGGAGAAAGCATCACGGTTGCAGCCTGGCCGACAGTAAATGAGCAATTGATTTTCCCGGACGCAGAGGCAGAAATGAATCTGCTCGTGGAAGTCATTCGCAGTGTCCGCAACATCCGGGCCGAAGTGAATGTGCCGATGTCCAAGAAAATCGAGCTCTTGATCAAGCCGGGCGATTCTCTCACGCTGGAACGTCTCCAACGCGGTGAAGAGTACCTGGTCCGTTTCTGCAATCCGGAGCGCCTGGAGATCAGCGAGCAGCTAAAGACACCGGACAAAGCGATGTCCGCAGTCGTGTCAGGCGCGGAGCTTTTCTTGCCGCTGGCGGGATTGATTGATCTGGACCAAGAAGTGAAGCGTCTGGAAAAAGAACTGGCGACGCTGCACGGAGAAGTCGAGCGAATCGAGAAAAAGCTGAACAATCCGGGCTTCATGGCTAAGGCTCCGGAAAAAGTAGTCGAAGAGGAACGGGCGAAGATGGCCGGTTACATGGAAAAACGCGAGAAAGTAATGGCCCGCCTATCTGAGCTAAAAGGCGAATGAACCGCCGTACCTTCGCATATTTTTGAGAATGGAGCAATGCGGCATGAATGCTGAAGGATTGGAAGGATACACAAAAGCGCTAGACTGGCTGCACGGACTGCTTCGGTTTGGCCAAAAGCCGGGACTGGAAAGAATGCAGTGGATGCTGGGGCAATTGGGGAATCCCGAGAGACGGCTTGCTTTTATTCACGTCGCCGGTACGAACGGGAAAGGCTCTACCTGCTCTTATCTGAGCCATATGCTGATGGAGGCCGGATACAGTGTAGGGATGTTCACTTCCCCGTACCTGATCGATTTCCGGGAAAGGATTCGATACAACGGGGCGATGATTCCGCAAGCCGATTTGGTCGAATTGGTGGAACAGGCAAGGGTTCTTGTGGAGCGCTGCGAAGCAGAATCAGGATTTGGCTCTCCTACCGAATTTGAAGTGATTACACTCATTGCCATCCTCTATTTTGCCAACGTGACAAGACCGGCAGTCGTGGTCTGGGAAACGGGCTTGGGCGGACGACTGGACTCGACCAATGTCGTTTTCCCGATCGCAACCGTCATTACGAACATAGGCATGGATCACATGGACGTACTCGGAAACAGCCTTCCCGAGATTGCCCGGGAAAAGGCGGGGATCATCAAGCCGGGGGTACCCGTCATCACTGGTGAAAGGCGGGCAGAAGTGCTCGCGGTCCTGCAGGAGGCCGCAGACAGGTCGCGAAGTACGCTGTATCGCATCGGTTCCCATTTTGATGCAGAGCAGCTGCAGGAGCGGATCGGTGAACAACAGATCCGCTACCGGAGCATTTTCCGGCGGGCCGAGTCAGAATACCGGCTGGCAATGAATGGCCCCCATCAGGCAGAAAACGCCGCGGTATCGCTGATGACCATCGACGTTCTGCGCAATTACCTGTCTTATCTCCTGGAGGAAGAAGAAATTGTGCGCGGACTGCAACAAACTCGCTGGCCTGGGCGTCTAGAGGTAGTCTCGCCAAGACCAATGGTCATGTTGGATGGGGCTCACAATCAGGAAGGAATCGAGGCGCTGGTTGCCAGCTTGAACCGGTTGACGACGCCAAATACCCGGCTGCATTTGCTGTTCTCCGGGTTGGCGGATAAGCCGCTGAAAAGGATGGCCGAAGCGCTGAGAGGATTGCAGACAAACGTAGAAACCGTTCGACTGACGAAGTTTGACTTCCCCCGCGCCGCGGAGACTGGTCAATTGCAAGAGGCATTTCTTGCGGGAGGCTGGGAAGCTGCACGCTTGGATATTGTCTCCGATTGGCGCCAGTTTCTCGCTTCTTGGGTGAAGGACAACCGAGCAGCAAACGGCGACGACTGGTTGGTTGTCTGCGGTTCGCTCTATTTCATCGCCCAAGTGCGCACATTCTTTCCCACTACTGTAGAAGAGGCAGGTGAATAGGGTGGATCAGGCCCAACACGTCCACTTTGTGGGCATAGGCGGATATGGCATGAGCGCCATCGCCCGCGTCTTGATCGACCTTGGCTACAAGGTAACCGGCTCCGATGTCGCAATGAACGACTTGGCCAAAAAACTAGTACAGCGTGGGGCTGTCGTGCATATTGGACACGACGCCAGTCACGTTGCAGGATGCGATAAGGTTGTATATTCCACCAGCATCTCCCCGGACAATCCGGAGGTGGTTGCGGCGGCGGAAAGAGGGATTCCGGTTTTGCACCGTTCCCAAATGCTGGCCAGTATTTTGAATGAGCGTACGGGTGTGGCTGTAGCTGGCGCACACGGTAAAACGACGACGACCTCGATGATTGCCCATGTGCTCGAGGAATGCGGTGTTGATCCGACGTTCATCATTGGCGGCGAGCTGATGAGCGCAGGAACCAACGCGAAAGCAGGCAAAAGCGACCTCGTCATTGCCGAAGCCGATGAAAGCGATGGCTCATTTCTGGAATACCGGCCGGTTTATGAAGTTGTAACCAATATCGAACCGGATCATCTGGAGCATTTTGACGGCGATTTTGCCAACCTGAAGCGTGCCTACGCCAAATTCCTGAGCCACTTGAAGCCGGGAGGAAAGGCTGTCCTCTGTTTGGATGACCCGCATATCCGGGAACTGATGGCAGACATGACGGGAGAGGCAATCACGTACTCCATTCAGCCTGCATATGTGGATCAGGCAGATTTCAGTGCCAGGGAGATCGTTTGCGGAGACAGGCGGACCAACTGCAAAATTTACCGCAAGGATGTCTTGCTGGGAGAGCTCGTGCTGTTTGTGCCGGGTAAACACAACATCGCCAACGCATTGGCGGCAGTTGTCGTATGCCTCGAGGCTGGTCTTGCGTTTGAACAGATCGCAGCCGCCTTTACCTCATTCAGCGGAGCCAAAAGGCGTTTCCAGATCATCGGGGATGCACAGGACATTTTGGTGGTAGATGACTACGCCCATCATCCGACAGAGATTATGGCGACCTTGAATGGCGCGCGGGCATCGGGCCGTCGCGTAATTGCGGTGTTTCAGCCGCAGCGCTATACCCGAACGTACTTTTTGATGGATGAGTTTAGCAAAGCCTTCGGGGAAGCAGATGAAGTCATTATTACAGACATCTATTCACCTGCGGGAGAAGCGCGGATCGAAGGCGTCACGGCAGAGGTGCTGGTTGAAAAAATCCGCACCAACAGCCATCCGCGCGCCCAGTACATTCCGACCAAGGAGCTCGTGCAGGATCATCTCGCGCGATCGCTCAAACCGGGCGACCTCGTGCTGACAATGGGTGCCGGGGACATCTGGAAGTCGGCGCACTGGCTGGCGGAAAAACTGGTGAAATAACGCGTGCAAATGAAAGCAAGACAGATATGTATGGGAGCCTGGACGACAGTCCGGGCTTTTTTTCTTGTCAAAAGGAGCAAAAATCCATATAATTAGTACCAGGTACTAATACTAAGTGATAAAGGGGTGGCTGCAATATGTCTTTGGAAAGAAAATCCTCAGCGAGAATAACGGCAATCGGGACGTATGTGCCTCAGCGGATTATGACCAATTCCGATCTGGAGGAAATGGTGGATACATCCAATGAATGGATTGTGCAGCGCACAGGAATCCATGAGCGAAGAATTGCAGCGGAAGATCAATACACGAGCGATTTGGCGATTGCTGCGGTAGAAAACCTGATGCAGACCTGGGGCAAGGACGTCTCCGATGTCGATCTGGTCCTGGTGTCGACGACGACGCCGGATTATCCGTTTCCCAGTGTAGCGAGCAAACTGCAGGCTCATTTCGGGATGACTCATGCGGGAGCGCTCGACCTGAATGCGACATGTGCCGGGTTTACTTATGCCCTGCATCTGGCTGATGGCATGATCAGCGCGGGTTTGCACCGCCGCATCCTTGTCGTGGCAGCAGAAACGATGTCGAAAGTTACAGACTACACGGATCGCACCACCTGCATTCTGTTTGGGGATGGTGCGGGCGCTATGCTGGTGGAAGCGGCCCCGGGCCACGGTTCGTTCCTCTCCGCAAACGTGGGGGCAAAAGGAGAAGGGGGCATTCACGTCTATCGATCAGGGCTGTCTAGCCGGATGGGTGACCACGAGCTTGCCGGGAACGGCTTGATCGTGCAAAACGGCAGAGAGGTGTACAAATGGGCCGTAACCACCGTTCCCAAAGGAATGCAGGCTGTCGTGGAGAAGGCAGGCAAAAGCCTGGATGATGTGGATTGGTTTATCCCGCACAGTGCCAATTTGCGGATGATCGAGTCGATTTGTGAGAAGAGCGGGTTTCCGATGGAAAAGACGCTCTACAGCCTGAAATATTATGGCAATACTTCTGCAGCGACGATCCCGCTAGCCTTGCATCTGGGCATCCGGGACGGGCGGGTGAAACCGGGAGATACGCTTTTGCTGTACGGCTTCGGCGGAGGGCTGGTGCACGCCGGGCTGCTGCTTTCCTGGAACCCGTAAACACGTCCGCCCCGAGAGTCATAACCTGTCCCTCCCAGACGTATGCTGATACAAAGTAGCCTGGGTGGAGGAGGCGTTTATCGTGAACGGGGAAAGAGACAAGAGCAAGGTTACGGTGAGGCTGAACGGGGAGCGGTGGAACGGAAAGAGAGCGGAAAAGGAGAAAAAAGCAGAGCAGCCGATGCGTTGGAATTCGGTTCAAAGCCAGGCGCCTGTGGCAAAGCCGGTCCGAAACGAGGATGCTTGGTCACGGCTGGCCCAGCTTCGCGCCACGTCGCAGACGGAGCCGAAAGAGCCGCGACAAGACGTGATTCTGCCAGTGGATGAAGGTGGAAATGAGCACCACACTCCAGGTGGCAGAAGGCCCATCATTGTGCCAGATTGGGTGCGTGATCAAGGGTGGGCGAAAACCTTGCTGAGCACAGGAGGAGCAGTAGCCATCGGCTTGCTGTTTGGCTTGCTGGTTTTGACTGTATTCAACCAGGAGCAGGTAACGCAATCGTACCAAGCCGTTTTGAGCGATACCGTTCATACATTGACTGCACAGGAGCCGGAGCCGAAATCAGCGACAGACCCGGGAGCAGCTTTGACGAAGCCCGTCTCATCCCAGACACAGGCCCCGGGACAAGAGGTAAAATTGAAGCTGCCCGATGAAAAGCTGTTTGTCGCTCAGGCCGGTGCATTTCAGCCTGACGTGCCAAGAGAGGACGTAGTCATGCCGCTCAAGGATGCGGGACTTCCGCATCTTCTGTACAAAGGGAGCGATAAGCAGTACTTGTTTGCAGCAGGTTCTCCCAACAGGGATGCTGTACTGGGCTTTGCCAGCATATTGAAGCAAAAGGGCATCGATGTGTATGTAAAGGAAATGACCTTCCCGGGAATTGACAAGGCAGTCTCCCTGCAAGCGGCGACAACTGGCGAGAAGCTGCCGGATGTAAACGGGTTTTTGCAGAACGGATGGAAAATAGCCAAGACCCTGTCTCTTCAATCCGGTGCGGTTGTCAGCACGGCCCAGCCGCCTTTGTCAAAGGAAGAGGAGGCTCAGCTAAAAGAGCAGCACCGTCAGTTTTTGGAGGAGAGTCGATTGCTGCAGACCTCTGAGCAATGGCAGCCCATGATCAACGGCATGGTGAACGGGATTAATCAGGCGATGACCGCACAGGGGAAAATGGCAGAAGCAGCGGCGGCAAAGAAACAGGCCAGCGCAGAATCATATGCCTGGCAAGTACAGACTGGCGTGCTCTCCTTCTGGGAATCCTATTCCGACTGGGTAGCCCAGCTTCAAAAAAACAGCTAGCCTAACGAAGCCTGCTTATCGCTCATACGCCTCATGACGCTCCCTTTGCGGCAGATTATTGCTCCGACATAAAACATCAAAAGATAGACAAATGGACACGGGACTTGCGGCATATATTCTTGCTGGAAGTCTTTTCTTTTTATACAGTAAGTACCAGGAGCAATCAGGGATTGTTTCGAGTGGTCCCATTTGCTACACTTATGGTTGGCAAAAATAGATTCCCTTGCTAAAAAGGGAGTGGAGAATTGATGAAGGGGAAAGAAACGCTTACACTTGTTTTTCTTTTAATTTCCGGGTTGTTATGTGGAAGCATCCTGGGAGAAGTTTTGGGGCCATGGGTCCCTTTTCTGACGAAGAGCAAAGAGATAACATGGTCACCAGCAGCCGATTTAGAAATTTTGAAGTACGACTTGAACCTTCAGGTAAAACTAAATCTGGCTAGTATTGGAGGGCTTGCCCTCGCGTTCTGGATATATCGAAGAATGAAGTAGGTAGAGACGACATGAAAACCAGTACATCTCTCATTTTGGCATCCTCATCTCCTCGCCGTCGCGAACTCTTGAAGACAGTGGGCTTCGACTTCACGGTCATGACCAGTGACGTAGATGAATCCACGCAGGAGGGGCTGCTCCCCCACGAAGTAGTCGAACAATTGGCATACCGAAAAGCCAGGGCTGTGGCAGACAGAGTAGAGAAGGGTATTGTCTTGGGCTCCGATACGGTTGTGGTTTTGGATGACATCATTTTGGGCAAGCCTGCTGACGAAGAGGAGGCGTTTCAGATGCTTTCTTCTCTTCAAGGACGGGAGCACGTCGTATACAGCGGGGTTGCTCTGATCGATGCCGAAACCGGTCGCTCCGAAGTAAAGCACAGCAAGACACAAGTGCGGTTTCGAGCGCTGACCGATCGCGAGATTCACGCATACATTCGTACCAAAGAACCGATGGACAAGGCTGGTTCCTACGCCATTCAAGGTATAGGTGCAACCATGGTAGAAAGCATTACAGGCGACTATTTTACTGTAGTTGGCCTGCCTCTTTGTCTGACGGCCAACATGCTTTCCCGTTTCGGGATTTCCTTGTTGTAACGTAAGAAAACGCGGCAACGGCCACACAGCACTTGAAACGCCTTCATCGCCAGCCGTTACTCGCACAACCTTCCTATGGAAGCTGGAGGCGGTAAAAATTGGCGCAAAAAGAGTGTAACAAAATGCACATGAAAAACGTCCCTTACTATGACCGTCCAAGGGAAAGACTGCTTCGGGAGGGAGCGGCTTACCTTTCGGACACCGAGCTGATTGCCATTATGCTCCGTACGGGAAGAGAACAAGAGACGGTTTTTCAACTGGCGCAGCGCTTGTTGGCCACCTTCGGCGACATCGGCGAATTGGCCCAAGCCTCTCATGCTGAGCTGACAAGGATCAAGGGAGTAGGCACCGTCAAGGCGGTGGAATTGCAGGCTGCGTTCGAGCTGGGCAGAAGGGTTGCCCTTTCTTCCCCCGAAAAGCGCACAACGATTCGCTTGCCGCGTGACGTCGCCAAGCTGATGCTTCCGGAAATGAGGCACTTGACCCAAGAGCATTTTGTTTGCTTGTTTCTAAACACAAAAAATCACGTGATCGGAAAACAGACTATTTTTGTCGGGAGTCTCGACGCTTCGATCGTGCACCCCAGAGAAGTCTTCAAAGAAGCGATCAGGCGCAGCAGTGCTTCGGTCATCTGCTTGCATAATCATCCGAGCGGCGATCCTACACCCAGCAGGGAGGATATTGCCGTTACGCGGACACTGCAGGAGGCCGGTGAACTGATCGGCATTTCATTGCTCGATCATATCATCATCGGTGACGGCAGCTTTGTCAGCCTAAAGGAGCAGGGATATTTGTAATCCCCCTGTTTCGCTAATGACTTACAATACTTACTAGCATTTGGAACTTAGCGGAAGGAGTTTTTCTATGTTTGGTGGATTTTCTCGTGACATGGGGATTGACCTTGGCACTGCCAATACACTCGTTTATGCAAAAGGGAAAGGAATCGTCGTTCGTGAGCCGTCTGTCGTGGCGATCCGTACCGATACGAATACCATTGAGGCCGTCGGTAACGCGGCGAAAAACATGATCGGCCGTACACCGGGCAATATCGTCGCCGTTCGTCCGATGAAGGACGGTGTCATCGCCGATTTTGAAACAACCGCCACTATGATGCGATACTTTATTAATCAGGCGCAAAAGAACAAAGGGCTGTTCAGCCGCCGTCCAAATGTAATGGTGTGTGTTCCATCCGGGATCACAGCGGTTGAAAAGCGCGCTGTGGAAGATGCGACTACCCAAGCAGGTGCAAAAGCAGCATTCACGATCGAAGAACCTTTTGCCGCTGCCATCGGGGCTGATCTGCCTGTATGGGAGCCGACTGGCAGCATGGTTGTGGACATCGGCGGCGGTACGACTGAGGTTGCCATCATTTCGCTAGGCGGAATTGTCACTGCCCGCTCGATTCGTGTAGCAGGGGACGAGATGGACGAGGCGATCGTTCAATACATCAAACGGAAGTACAATCTGATGATTGGGGAGCGCAGCTCGGAGACACTGAAGCTGGAGATCGGTTCTGCCATTCCGCCGGAAGTAGTAGAGTCGGTAGAAATCCGCGGACGCGACCTCGTAACGGGATTGCCGAAGACGCTGAGCGTCAGCAGTACGGAGATCGCCGAAGCCCTGGCCGAGACGGTAGCGGCGATTGTGGAAGCTGTAAAAGTTACGTTGGAAAAAAGTCCGCCGGAGCTTGCTGCGGACATTATGGACAGAGGGATTGTACTGACCGGTGGCGGGGCCTTGCTCCGCAATTTGGATCGTCTTCTGAGCAAAGAAACCGGCATGCCGGTTCACGTTGCGGAAAACGCACTGGATTGTGTAGCGATCGGAACCGGCCGTGCGTTGGAGAACCTGCACTTGTTCAAGTCAAAGCACGGTATAACCTCTTCCCGACAAAAACGCGGTAGATAAACGGAGGTTGCGGCATGTCGTTTTTCGGGAATAAGCGACTGATCATTGTCCTTGTGGGCCTGGTTTTGCTCATTACGATCGTGGGTTTCACTTCCCGGGAACGGTCTAAACTCAGCTGGCCGGAAATGTTTTTGAAGGATACATTCAGCGTGGTGCAGGGCTTTTTTTATCGCCCTGCCCAGGCTGTTTCCGGCTTTTTTCAGGGAATTGGCGATGCGTATGATGTTTACGAGGAGAATCGTGCACTGAAAGCTGGTATGGACCAATACGCGAGAATGACAGCCGAATTGCACGACCTGCAAGCGGAAAATGAACGTTTGCGGTCCGCCCTGCAGGCGAAGGATAATCTGGTAAAATCATACGATCTCCGCTTCGCAGAGGTAGTGGCGCGAAATCCAGACACTTGGAACAATACGATTACGATTGACAAAGGATTAAAGCACGGAATCAAAAAAGATATGGCAGTGATGACAGCCAAAGGCTTGATCGGACGAGTACAGAGCGTAGCCAATTTCTCTTCGACAGTCGAGCTGTTGACCAGCTACGAGCGGCGAAACCACATATCTGCCTATATCCAGGTGAAGCTGCAGGCGGCCAACGGCACGACGTCCTATCAAACCGTAAGCGGCGTCATTGAAGAATACGATCCTCAGGAGCGTCTGTTGATCATGCGAAAAATTCCTTGGGGACAGAAAATTGAAGCAAAACAGCAGGTGGTGTCTTCCGGCCTGGGCGGGGTGATACCGCGAAATCTGCCGATCGGGTATATTGTCCGGGTAGAGCCGGATGATTACGGTTTGACGCAGACGGCCTACATCCAGCCCAGCGCAGACTTCTCCCAATTAAATGAAGTGATGGTGGTAGAACGGAGCTTTACCTTCACGCCTACAGGCGAATTGGTTCCCAACCAGCAGACACAGACACCACCCGCTCCGCCGGCTGCCGGGGGTGGACAATAATGTCTCGGTTATTGCTGACGTTGACGCTGCTGCTGTTGTTTGTTCTTGAGGGAACGGTTATACAGTTTGTGTCGCCTTCCGCATGGGGTCTGTCCTGGATGACAGTACCCCGATTTGCGCTTGTAGGTACCTTGCTCGTGTCCATGTTTCTGGGAAGGCGTGAGGGATTGTACTACGGCCTGGCCATCGGATTGCTCCACGATGTTCTTTATGGACAGGTTGTAGGACTGTACATGATGACGATGATGGTAGCCAGCTATTTCGCAGGGCTGATCGTCGTCTTGTTTCAGCGCGGCTTTGCGATGGTCTTCATCACATGCAGCCTGATCCTGTTTGGCCACGAATGGCTTTTGTACAGCACTCATCGGTTATTTGCGACTGCACCGCTGGATGTTCGCTGGATGTTAAATTGGCAAATCATACCGACAACGGTTCTCAATATCCTGTTTGGACTATTGATTTATCTCCCGATGAAGACCATCTGCAAGGCTGTCATCTCCAAACGGGAAGTGCCGCTGGAATAAATCATTGGTATGACGATTCACCCTGAGAGGAGGAGAAGGATCGTGGGTGAAACCCAGGAACAGAAATCGCATATTCCGGTACGGCTAAACATCTTGTTTATCATCGTGTTTCTGCTCTTTGCAGCTGTCATCCTCCGACTGGCCTACGTTCAGCTGGTTGAAGGGGAACAGTACCGGCACGAATTGGAGAAGTTCAGCATTCGAGAGCTGCCTATTCCTGCGCCCCGCGGTCGAATTCTGGATACGAACGGAGCCGTGCTCGTTTCCAATAAACCGGTATACACCGTTACGTATGTGGAAGAGGAAGGAAAGGACATTGATGAGGAACAGGTAGCCGACCGTTTGGCCCGAATCCTGACTGTAGACGCGGAAAAGATGGGCACGGATGAGGAATTGCTGAAAAAAACGATCGAGCTGAATTCCACATTGCCGGTTGCCTTCGGGCCGAAAGAAACGGAAGAGCTGATCAACAAGCTCATTCCCAAGCTTCAAAAGCTGCCAAAGGTAAGCGAAGTGGAAGGAATGTCCGATGTGGATCTGGTAAAAACAGCGCTTTACGTGGGCTTGCGCGTACGATCTCCGTTCACCGATCAGGAGCGGAAGACGGTTCAGAACGCGCTGAAAGCAAAGATGAGTGCTCCAGGACAGTCGTCCGCGTTTGACGGGATGTCGGATACGGAGCTATTGAAGAGCGCCATTGCTGCCAATGTACCGTTGAAGCTGACGCTGGACAAGGACGACCGCAGCGATCTGGTCAAAGAGACAAAATACCAGCTGGAGAAGCTGCCGTCTCCGGCAGAGCTGGGCACGAAATCCGACATGGATTTACTGCGGTATGCTTCGCTGTTTGGCCTGGAAATCAATTTGAAGCTGAATGACCAGCAACGCCAGTTTCAATGGCACAAGCTGTCTCTGTTGAAAGAGATGCGCTCGTCCCACCTGCCAAGCTACATTCCCCGCCGTGTAAAGGTAAATATCACGGACAACGAGCGGTTCAAGATTGAAGAAAGGCTGTCTGAACTGCCGGGAATCTCCGTCGTTCTCGAGCCGGTCCGGGAAATTTTCCGGGATCCCGACGGTACTGGCTTTGCTACGCATATTCTCGGCTACACCAACGCGATCAAGCCGGAACAGCTAAAGGAATACCAGGCACAGGGCTACAATCCATTCGACCGAGTAGGCGTGACGGGTCTGGAGAGCTACTACGAACGCTACTTGCGGGGAAAAGACGGCGTTGAAGAGGTGCACGTCAATAAAAATTCGGAAACCGTGGAGAGAAATCCCCGGCGTCCCGCAGAGCCCGGTGACGATCTCGTTCTGTCGCTGGACTGGCGTTTCCAAAGCAAGGTAGAGGCGATTTTGAAGGAAGAAGTAGAGGCATTCAAGAAAAAACCGAGCACGCCGAAGGAATTCAAGGATGCCCATGTGCTGGTGATGAATCCGAATACAGGCGAAGTGCTGGCGATGGCCAGCTATCCTGATTACGATTTGAACCTTTACTATGACCGGAAAGAGTTCAACAAGAGATACGCGACAGAAATTCTCCCGAATGAATCAAATCGCTTCATTTATGCAGCTTATCCCCCGGCTTCTACGTATAAGCCGCTGTCGGTGATGATTGCGCTGCAGGAAGGGCTGACCACGCCAACTGAATCGATTAACGACCGAGGCGGATTAAAGGTCGGAACGTCGTACAAGCGGAACTGGAAGCCGGGAGGCCATGGGATTGTCAACGCCCGGCGTGCCCTGCAAGTATCAAATAACACGTACATGTACGAAATGGCCATTCGTTTGGCCAATCGGGCGAAGACACACTGGTCCGAGCAATTCTCCATTCTCGATTACTACAATGCCCAATTTGGCTTGGGCGTGAAAACAGGAATCGATCTGCCGGGAGAGCGAAAGGGAGTGGAAAACTCCAACTTGTTCTACGGAAACCTTGCAGACGCCATGATCGGCCAGTACGACCTGTTCACGCCGATGCAAATCGGACAATACGTCTCAACTATTGCCAACGGCGGCTATCGGATGCGTCCTCATCTGGTAAAAGAAATCCGCAGCGGTACGACTGATCCGAAACAACCCGGCCAAACGCTGACTGTAATTGAGCCACAGGTTCTGAACCGGGTGGAAATCGATCCCAAGTACATTAAAGTGGCGCAAGAAGGGATGCGAATGGTAACCCAGCCGGGAGGTACGGCTTATCGCACGTTTGCAGGCCTGCCGTTTACGGTCGCGGCCAAGACCGGTACCGCACAAACAGGCCAAAGAGCAGAAAACGCCGTTCTCGTCGGCTATGCACCTTATGAAAATCCCCAAGTCGTATTTGTCGTCGTTGCGCCAAACAGCTTGCGTGACGGGACTTCGAGTTCCGATGCTACCGGACCTGTTGCCCGTCGTTTGCTTGAAGCCTATAACGAGTTGAATCCAGGAGTTTTGACTCCGGCACCACCATCTGGAACTGCGACTACTACAACCGAGCGTTCACAAACAACGGCAACGGCAGCTACTGGATCCCAACAGTCTACCACCAGGTAGACGGGCTGCCGGGCTGCCGACCCGATTCGGCATTTTTTTCACGCAGAGCAGGAATCTTTTGTCATCATGGCGAATGGTATCGGTCGAGGTGAAACAGGTGACGACTGCAAAAAGCAAGGTCACGATCAAGGGGACAAAAGAGGGACTCGTTTTTTTCATGGACGATACCTGTTCCTTTGAAGAACTGCTGACCGACTTGCGTGAAAAAATAGAGCACAGCCATCAACAAATCCTGTCAGGCCCGCTTATTCGCGTTTCTCTCAAGCTGGGGAAGCGGTACTGCTCTCCTGAACAGCAGGAGCAGTTGACGGATATCATTCGGCAAAAAGGGAACCTTGTCATCCATACGATCGATGCGGATGTCATTAGCAAAGAAGAAGCGTTTGCCGAGCGCCTCAAATCAACGTTCTCCATTCAGGTGCATACGGTTCGCTCCGGACAGGTGCTGGAGTTTGAAGGAGACCTGCTGCTGTTGGGTGATGTCAATCCCGGTGGTACTGTTCGTGCTACCGGTAACATTTACATTCTGGGCAATCTTCGCGGCTATGTACACGCGGGATTCAAAGGAGATACACAGGCCATCATCGCCGCTGCGGTCATGGCTCCTACCCAACTGAGGATTGCGGATGTCATCAGCAAGCCGGGAGAAGAGTGGGCCAGTAGTTCGGGCGGCACCGAGTTCGCGTACCTGGAAGATGGGACGATGCTAGTAGCCAAGATGAACTATTTGCCCCGCATTCGTCCAGAGCTGGGAGAACGGAAACATTGAGACGACTAGGAGAGAATTTGCCGATTCGGGATACAGATGTGAAATGTGGTACTCGACGTAGTTGAAGGAGGAACGGATGTGGGTATTGGAATTGTCGTAACATCAGGAAAAGGCGGCGTGGGAAAGACGACCACCTCCGCCAATCTGGGAACGGCTCTTGCACTTTTGGGCCAAAAGGTATG
The DNA here is from genome assembly GCF_003710865.1 of Brevibacillus borstelensis. Classification (GTDB taxonomy): domain Bacteria; phylum Bacillota; class Bacilli; order Brevibacillales; family Brevibacillaceae; genus Brevibacillus; species Brevibacillus borstelensis. Next base: position 286,761 of record NZ_RHHO01000017.1, read on the forward strand.
CATGGTGGATACCGATATCGGGCTGCGCAACCTGGATGTGGTGATGGGTCTGGAGAACCGGATCATTTACGACTTGGTTGATGTCGCGGAAGGGTCCTGCCGTTTGCAGCAAGCCTTGATCAAAGACAAACGGTTCGAAAATCTGTCCTTGCTGCCGGCTGCACAGACAAAAGACAAATCGGCAGTTTCCCCCGAGCAGATGGAAGAAATTGTAACCCAGCTGAAGCGTGAATTCGATTATGTGGTCATTGATTGTCCGGCAGGCATTGAACAGGGCTTCCGCAATGCGGTCGCCGGGGCTGACCAGGCGATTGTGGTTACCACTCCGGAAAAAGCCGCTGTACGCGATGCGGACCGTATTATTGGGCTTTTGGAGCGGGAAAAAATGGGGATGCCCAAGCTGGTCATCAATCGCGTGCGCCCTCATTTGGTGAAAAATGGCGATATGCTGGATGTGGAAGATATTCTGGATTTGCTAGCCATTGACTTGGTGGGCGTTGTGCCAGATGATGATCATGTCATCAAATCTGCCAACCAAGGTGAGCCGGCGGTTATGAATCATGAGTCGCGTGCTGCCATTGCCTACCGCAACATTGCTCGCCGCCTGCTGGGTGAAGCGGTTCCATTGCAGCCTTTGGAACAAAAAGCAGGGGTGTTTCAAAAAGTCCGGAAATTCTTTGGTTTTAAATAAACCGATGATGGCACATAGATAAAGAACAGGAGCACTCCTGTTCTTTCCTTTCGTCTACACATCATGAACAGAGGCAAAAGCCCCGTCTGTTGACAGGGGAGAAAGGTTTTCTAGGAGGATAACCATGGACCTGGAAAAACGACATTTAAAACAGATAGACTGGGCTATTCTCGTCATTTTGCTTGGCTTGTGCGCATTCAGCTACATCGGGATCAGCGGGTCCGCCAAGGGCGTGGATGCTGCCATGAAACAAGTGCTTTGGTACTCGATCGGCTTTGTTGTCCTCGCCGTTACACTGCTGTTCGATTATCGACTGTATCATTCTTTGGCATACGTTTTTTATGCGATCGGAATTATTCTGCTGATTGGTGTCTTTGAGACGAAGCCGATCAACAATGCGACCAGCTGGTACAATTTGGGGGTCATCCTATTTCAGCCTTCCGAACCGATGAAATTATTTACGATTCTCGCGGTGGCCAGGCTTTTGGCCAAACATGCGGAAGACAACAATCGGTTCTATTACTTTTATCAGCTCATTCCCGTAGGCTTGATCGTGGCCGTACCTTTGCTGCTCATTCTCGTGCAGCCTGACCTCGGAAGTGCGCTTGTCTACTGCGGAATTCTGGTCACCATGCTGATCGTAGGCGGAATCCGGCTCAAGCACGTCCTGTACTTGGGTACGCTGGTCGTCAGCTTTTTCGGAGCGATGGCGCTTATTTATATGTACAAGCAGCCGCTTTTCTTCAAGATCATCAAGCCATACCAGTGGGATAGGATCGTCTTTTGGCTGGATCCCGATCTGGAAGCGATGGGAAAAGGCTTTCAACTGAAACAGTCATTGATTGCCATCGGTTCCGGTCAATTGCTGGGCAAGGGAGTAAACACGCCGACGCAGGCAAGCTTCGGCTGGGTGCCAGTAGGGGAAAGCGACTTTATTTTCACCGTCATCGCCGAGAAGCTGGGCTTTGTCGGAGCGGGTCTGCTGATGATCCTGTTCTTTTTCCTGATTTACCGGATGATCCGGATCGCCATGGAGGCCAAAGATCCGTTTGGTTCGTACGTCGTCGCGGGCGTTGTAGGCATGCTTACCTTTCAGGTCTTTGAAAACATCGGAATGACGATTCAGCTTATGCCGATTACCGGTCTTCCGTTGCCATTTATCAGCTACGGAGGGAGCTCACTGCTCACGAATTTTCTGATTATGGGAGTCGTGCTCAATATCGGGATGCGCAAAGACAAGCTCAGATTTGATTAAAAAGAGTTGTTCACACACATTTCAAAATGCGTGACAATTTCATCCGAATGTGATACACTCAACCTAAGTTAACCATTTTTACTAGCTGTAGTGATTTGATGGATTGGTTGTGGGTCGTACCTTCGAAGAGAAGACACCACCATGTGGTCAAATCTCGCCAGGGTATGACTTTTTTCCATACTGAAGAAAACTTCTCTGTAAAAACAGGTTAACGGTACACTTTCTCGCCTCATGGGCGCAATGTTTAGGGAGGTTTGTTTCATGCAACAAGGTATCGTAAAATGGTTCAACGCGGAGAAAGGATACGGCTTCATCCAAGTAGAAGGCGGAGATGACGTATTCGTACACTACAGCGCAATCCAGACAGAAGGCTTCAAAACCCTGGAAGAAGGCCAAAAAGTAGAATTCGAAATCGTTCAAGGTAGCCGTGGTCCTCAAGCTGCCAACGTTGCAAAACTGTAAATATTGGCAGATACGAAAAGCAGTCTCTCGTTTGAGGGACTGCTTTTTTGCATGTATATGGACCCTCTGAAGCCTGCGAATATTGCCAGGAGACAAGTCATAAGATGTACCAAAGCTTGGCCTTCGGAGGGATGTACATGTTCGATAAAGTAGATGGTGTGAAAGAGAGAAGACGAGAGCGGGTAGAACGGATTCGCACCCAATCAAGAGACAGCTTCGCCCCGTTTGTGGATGACTGGAAGGACCCGATCGAGACGGATTCCGATTTGTTTCCGACGTCATCCCGCGGAGAAAAAGGAAGCTTTCCCTCGCTGCCGCCACAAGAAAAATGGAGCATGCAGATTGTTGCGTCCCTGCTGTTGATTGGTCTGGCCTATGTTTTGTTTCAATCATCGCTGCTGCCATCTTCCTGGAAAAACCAAGCGCGCGAAGTCATGACGCGCGATTTTAATTTTTCCGGTGTGGCGGGTTGGTACGAGGCCCGGTTTGGCTCCCTGCCGACCCTTTTGCCGTCGTTATCCGGTACAAAAGCCGTTCCCGCAAGCACGCCGCAGACCTTGAACGTCTGGAAATGGTCAGCGGACTGGAGAGTGGCTAAGCCCTTCGACCCGAAAAGCACAAAGGTCATCCTGAGCACCGAAGGGGACGGGAATGTTGTGATGGGAGAGACAGGCTGGGTGACTTTCATCGGCGACAAGCCTGGGTACGGAAAGACAGTGGTTGTTCGGTTGGCGAAGGGGAGGGAGCTTTGGTTTGGCAATATGGAGACGGTCCAGGTAGCGGTCGACGATTTTCTCGGGGCAGGGCAGGTGGTGGGTGTCCCGAGAGCGGTCAATGAAACAGTACGGCATCTGTACGTAGGACTGCAGGTGCAGGAGCAACCGAGCAACCCGCTGGAAGTGATCACCTTTGAATGATTGGCGCCTCTTTGGCATCCGTATTCGCATCCATCTGCTCTTTTGGTTCGTGATCGGCCTTTCAGTGGTCATGGGCTTGTTCACAGAAGTACTCTCTTTATTTATCATTGTCTGCATTCATGAGATGGGACATGTGGCTGTTGCCAGAGAGCTGGGATGGAGGGTTACGGAGGTGCAGTTGCTGCCGTTTGGCGGCGTGGCAACGATGGAAGAGGCGTATGCGACCGATCCCTTGGATGAAATCGTTGTGGCTCTTGCCGGCCCTTTTCTCAATGTCGTTATGATGGCGTTTTCTTGGGGCTGTTGGACACTGGGCCTATGGACAGAGGAGTGGGCCCGCTTTTTTCTGACGAGCAATCTGATCATCGCCGGCTTTAACCTCTTGCCGATCTGGCCTTTGGACGGAGGACGGATACTCCAGGCATTGCTATGCTGGTATCTTCCGTACCGGAAAGCGGCAGTTTCCTCAATAGCGGCAAGCACATTGCTTGCTGCCTTCATGCTGGGAATGGCCAGCCTCTCGCTGCAACTGAATGTTGCCATTGTCGCGGTCTATCTTCTGGCCATCAACATTCAGACATTTTTGCGCTTCCCCTATCAGTTCATCCGTTTCTTGATGGAAAAATACGTCCGCTCTGCAGAAGAGCAGGCTGTGCGTGCTTTGACAGTACCCCCGACCGCGACGGTAATCGAGGTATCCTACTTGTTATGCCGCGGCTATACCCATCTGGTCTACGTCAAAGGGACGGGGCTGTTGCCGGAGCAGCAGCTACTGCATGCGATGCTGTTTGAAAAGAAGCACGACACAGCTGTTGGCAAGCTGCTTTGAGCAAGCGGGCGTTTCTGCCGTCTGATCAGTCTTCTGCACGCCATTCCATCAGCCAGCAATTGCGTTTTTTCCCCTCGTGCCATTCATGCCGGGGAAGCAGCTTCACCTTGCGAAATCCGCACTTCTCGTAGCAGCGGATGGCTCGCCTGTTCCATGCTTGCGGGTCCATGATCACCCGGGTAGCATGCTTTTCCGTGCTGAGCGCTTGCACTACGCTTGAGACGAGACGGCTTCCAAGTCCCTTGTTCCAATACACCGGCTCGCCAATAAACTGGTCCATGCCGTAGATGGCTTCATCGGGGGAGTACCCGTATGCCAGCTTGTCCTGGCTATCGACGGGGTAGTATTGTACGTAGCCGATTGGCTCCTCTCCGAAAAGTACAAGAAAACGGCTGACACCTTCATCGTCTTCCGGAAAAAAATTCGCACGGATCATCGCGTCGTCATGTGGCCGATCCCGCCCTTCATAATAAGTCAGCACACGCTCGTCATTCAGCCACACGCGCAAGTGAACGGCATCTTCCGGGGCAAGCTTGCGAATGCCCAGCTGCCTCTCTTCTCTCATCAGGGGCCCTCCTATTTTGCTGAATGTGATACCATCCTGGCCGATCCTCCTTCCCTTTTCATTCCCGCGCAGCTATGCTAGATTACTTCTGAAGGAGCTGTCTTGGACGGATCATGAAAGATTACTCGATCGCTGCATGATTATCCTGCCGGCAAGCCGGAAAGTGTTTTGCTCAAAATGAGCAGGCCGGACGGGGGAATAATCAAGGGCATCGGCAAGGAGGCAGTCTGTTGAAAAGCGCGGGGATCAGTAATGCTGGTGGACAGCTGCGCATAGCGCTCATGAACAAGGGCAAGCTGGTGGAATGGCGAACCCAGGCGGAAGCGAGCGAGGCGCTGTCAGGGGATATTTATTACGGAAAAGTGGCCAAGGTAGTGCCGGGCATTCAATCGGCATTTATCGATATCGGGTATGATCAACAAGCGTTTTTGTATGTGGACGAAGCAGCTCCGATCTCTGGCAAAAAAGCAGGGCGTTCCATTAGTGCCTATGTGCGTGAAGGCGAGTCTCTGCTCGTTCAGGTGATCAAGGAAGGGACGGAAACGAAAGCTCCCCGAGTGACAGCGCGGGTCAGCCTGCAGGGGCGGCTGCTCGTCTATTTGCCGGCGGAAGGACTGGGCGCGGGTGAGGAGCCGGTGTCCGTTTCCCGCAAAATCAGGAACGAATGCGCACGGGAGCGGTTGACCACGCTCATGTCCTCGCTTTTGGAAAAGGGGGAGGGCGTGATTGTCCGTACCGAAGCGGCCGAAGCGGATGAAGAGCAGCTCAGGCGGGAATGGGCGTATTTGCGCGGCCGTTGGCGGGACGCTTGGCAAGCGGTGCAAGGCAAGAAGGCCCCGTGCCGTTTATTGCTGGACGACAGTCTCATCGAAGCGGCGCTGCGGGACTTTTTGGCCGATGGCGCAGAGGAAGTGATTGTTGAGGACGCGGCTCTTTTTCGCGAGGTTGGCAAGCTGATGGAAGCCATGTTCCCTGAAGAGCTGCCAAAGCTTCGCTGGCATCGGCAAAAGGAGCCGCTGTTTGCGCAGTGGGGTGTCAGAGAGCAGCTCGCTCTAGCGCTTCAAAGGCAAGTGCCTCTCGCAGGCGGCGGCAATATCGTGATCGACCGGACCGAAGCGCTGACCGTGATTGATGTCAATACCGGAGCTTTTTCGGGCAGAGGCGGACAGCAGCGCGAACAGGCAGTCACCGCGGCGAATCTGGAAGCGGCCGATGAGATTGCCCGCCAGCTTCGCTTGCGGGACATCGGAGGAATGATCATCGTTGATTTTATCAACATGCGCGAGGAAAAAAACCGGGAGCGCGTTTTCAAGGCTTTGGAGAGTGCACTAAAAGCCGATCCGGTACCGGTGTCCGTGCTGGGCATGACGTCCCTCGGTCTGGTGGAGATGACGAGAAAGCGGACGAGAGCAAGTCTGGCTGAACGTTTGACAGAGCCGTGTCCGTGCTGTGAAGGCGGCGGACGCATGCTGAAAATAGAGGAGTGCTTCCGATACCTCAGGGAAGATCTTGAAGCTCTGGCCAAAGTCCAGGATGCGGAGGCTGCTCTCGTGGAGCTGTCCGATCGGCTGTTTGAATACTGGCAGAATGGACAGGCAGACGGATCGGCATGGCCGGTCACTCTGTACGTCCGCAAGGCAGAAGAGCTGTCGGGCGGGCGCTATCGGATTTTATATGCCGGAAGTCGGCAAGAAGCGGAGCGGCTCTGGCTTTCTCATGCGAAAAATTCTTGACTGGGCGAATCACCGTATGGTATCCTAGTGGTTGTTATACAGTTATGCCTCGGCATACTGTAACCGCTCGGATCAGGTTCTCAAGTCGCCCTTCGCGGCGCACCTGCACAGGCGAGTCTGAGTATAGGAGGTGCACACAATGTACGCTATTATCGAAACCGGTGGAAAACAGTACAAAGTAGAAGAAGGAGCAGTTCTCTTCATCGAGAAACTGGCTGCTACTGAAGGTGACGTAGTTACTTTCGACAAAGTACTGTTTGTAAGCAAAGACGGCAAGGTTACAGCAGGAGCTCCTACTGTAGCTGGCGCAACGGTAACTGGTAAAGTAGAAAAACACGGTAAAGGCCAAAAAATTATCGTGTACAAATACAAATCCAAGAAAAACTACCGTCGCAAGCAAGGTCACCGTCAACCGTTCACCAAAGTTGTGATCGAAAAGATCAACGCGTAAGTGATCGGCCATGATTGAAGTGATCGTGAATCGAGCGCCGTACGGGATTAAAGAGGTGTGCATTTCCGGACATGCCAATGCGGCTGCCTATGGCTCGGACATTGTATGTTCTGCTGTATCAGCGATCAGTTTTGGCATTTTGAATGCAATTCACCCTCTGCTCGGCATCGTTCCTCAAGTTTCGCAGGCTCCAAAAGACGGCGGGTTTCTCCGCTGGAGCATTTCATCCTTGGAGGATGCAGAGCTCCACGAGAAACAGCAGCTACTGGCGGAGAGCATGGTCATATCCTTGCTGGCGGTTGCGGAGCAGTACGGATCATACGTTTCGGTACAAGATGACAAATGGCAAGGAGGTGCCTCACAATGAAAATGCTGTTTACTGTAGACCTTCAGTTCTTCGCCTCCAAAAAAGGGGTAGGTTCTACCAAGAACGGTCGCGATTCCATCTCCAAGCGCCTTGGCGTGAAACGCGGCGATGGTCAATTCGTAAAAGCCGGTAACATCCTCGTTCGCCAACGTGGTACGAAAATTTACCCAGGTGAAAACGTGATGAAAGGCGGCGACGATACTCTGTTTGCAACAGCAGACGGTGTTGTTCGCTTCAAGCGTCTGGGCCGCGATCGCAAACAAGTGGTGATCGAGCCGGTCGCTTCCCAAGCGTAAATACGGAAACGAAAAACCCAGCCTTGTTGCTGGGTTTTCTTTATGTCTACGTTTTCATGTGTTACAATAGGTACAAGAAAGAAATTCTTATCGGTTTGGGTGGGAAAAATGATAGACGAGCGGAAGCTGTTTACAGAGCAAACAGACGAACTGCTGACCGTATTAAATCGGCAGCGTCATGACTGGCTGAATCATGTTCAGGTACTGCTTGGCTATCTGCGTTTGGGCCGCCCTGAGGAAGGGGAAGCATACCTGAAGCGCGTCTCTGAACTCGCGATGCAGGAAAGTATGCTGGCCCGGCTAAACAGCTCGATGTTGTCCGTCTTCTTCTTGACCTTTAACGCGCTGAACAAAGACATGCTCATGGAAGTGGACGTGTGCAGCCATGTAGATTTGGCGTTGACGGTCCTGGATGAAAAGGCTTTGTTTGACACGGTGTCAGGTATTGTATGTACAGTGAATAAGCATTTGGAAAAAAATATGTTCGAACCAGCCAGCATGCAAATATCCTTGTTTAAAGGCGAGCGGGGGATTCACTTCCGGTTCGATCTGGCAGGGAAAATTCGTGCATCCGGAATGGTCGAACTGGAAAAACTGGTACGTGAAGGAATGCAGGGCCCGGTGATCGTCACCGAATGGATACATACAGATGAGGATTGGATACTGGAGCTGGTAGTTCCGGTTGCGGAAGGATAGAGGTGACATCATGTTTGTCGATCAAGCGAAAGTGTTTGTAAAAGGGGGGGACGGTGGAAACGGAGCCGTCTCTTTCCGCCGGGAAAAATACGTGCCGCTCGGCGGACCGGCTGGCGGTGATGGAGGGCGTGGCGGTGACGTCGTCTTTGTCGTTGACGAAGGACTGCGTACACTGGTCGATTTCAAATACCAGCGGCATTTCAAGGCGCCGCGCGGCGAGCATGGCCGCAACAAGGCGCAGCATGGAGCTGGTGCCGAGGATTTGATCGTCCGTGTACCCCCGGGAACAACGGTGGTGGACGATGATACGGGAGAGGTCATTGCGGATCTGGTGGAGCACGGCCAAAGGGCTGTAATCGCCAAAGGAGGACGTGGAGGCCGCGGAAACATGCGTTTTTCTACGCCAGCCAATCCGGCACCGCATATCTCCGAAAACGGCGAACCGGGACAGGAACGCTACATTACGCTGGAACTAAAGGTAATGGCCGATGTCGGGCTGGTTGGGTACCCTTCTGTAGGGAAATCCACCCTGCTTTCTTCTGTGACGGCAGCGAAACCGAAAATTGCCGAATATCACTTCACGACCATTACGCCCAATTTGGGTGTCGTGGACTTGGGTGAACGCAGCTTTGTCATGGCCGATTTGCCCGGTCTGATTGAAGGAGCCCACCAGGGTGTGGGACTAGGCCATCAATTCCTGCGGCATGTCGAGCGTACCCGATTGATCGTTCATGTCATTGACATGGCCGGAGTGGACGGCAGGGACCCTTATGAGGATTACATTCAGATCAACAAGGAATTAAAGCTGTACAACCTGCGGCTGGAAGAGCGTCATCAGATCGTCGCAGCGAACAAGATGGATTTGCCAGAGGCAAAGGAAAACCTGAAGCGCTTCAAGGAAAAACTTCCTGATGTGACAGTTTTCGAAATCTCGGCAGCCACTCGTCAAGGCGTTCGGGAATTGATGTACGCCGTGGCGGACTTGCTGGATACGCTGCCGGACAAGCTGACAGTCGAAGAGGTGGCAGAGGTCGAGGAGCGCGTCGTATTTCGTGCCGAGAAAGAACCTGATCCATTCTTCATTACCAAGGAAGAAGACGTATTTGTGGTCAGTGGAGAGAAAATCGAAAAGCTGGTGCGCATGACGAACCTGAACAGCTATGATTCGGTACAGCGTTTTGCCCGCATGATGCGGAATATGGGTGTTGATGACGCTTTGCGCAAGCATGGGGCGCGGGATAAAGATACCGTTCGGATCGGAGATTTTGAGTTTGAATTCGTGGAGTGATGAATGGTATGGCTGACGTAGTTTCCCTGGCGTCTTTTCTCGCTGACAATCGATTGCATCGCGGTGCCGTCCTGCAGATGATCCTTGCCAAGCAGCCGCAAGGGTCTCTGACAGTGATGGTCGAGCACGTTCAAGCAGGATACCTTATTGTGTCTTATTCGCAGGAAAAAGAGCAGCGCCCGCCGCTTGTCGGCTCCCGGGTTCGACTGCGCTGGGAAACAGATGCGACCGTTACTTCGCTGGATCTGGAAGTCATTCAGGAAGAGACAATCTGGCCGGTGAAAATGGCTCGACTGCTTCCGGTCGGGATTGAAATTTCCACAAAAGGTGAATTGAAATTACTCCAGCCCAACGTTACGGTAAAGATTCCGTATAAAGTAATGGGGGCCCGCCCTATCGAAGAGAAGGCAGAAGGGGTTCTGCTATACTTCTCACCTACCAGGCTCGTCATGAGTACGGAAGGATATGTCGCGGTCGGGGAGTTTCTGCACCTCTCCTTTGAGATCCCCTCGGTCAAGCAGGAGCTGGTGGCGATGGCCAAAGTCGTGGAAAAAACGTTTCAAGATGGAAAAGCCGTCGTGAAGCTGATCTTTACCGATATCGATGAAAAATACCACAAGGTCATTCGCGATTACTATCACCAACTGGCACAAACCGCTTCCTCCTGAGGAGCGGTATTTTTTTGAGCCGAAACCAAAGGGAATTACGCGTATAGCGGTCCTTTGTACATTTAGCCGCAGAGTCTTGCAAACCGTCATAGTGAAGAGAAAAGTATGCCCGGGACAAGGGCATACTTTTTTTGCGTTTAGATGATTTCGCTCAAGCGCTGTCTGTACTATCCATTGCCGCTCGGATCTTCTGTAATATGCGGCGATTGCGCCATCTTTTTCCCACGGAGGTTATCCCCGAATTGATCCAAGGAGCTTGGCTTGCCAGCGGGGTGGTTATTGCGACGTTCCGACTTGTCCGTTTTGCCTCGTCCTGCCATCCTGCTTCACCTCGCTTCGTACGTGATCCGTTTTAGTCTGCGCCAAGGGGCTAGTCTGCATGTACCTGTGAACCCGAGAACCGCTGGAATGAGAAAAATGTCGGATAAGGATTGTCAGATCAAAAGATATGGGCTATAATGTCCTCTATGTAAAAACAACTGTTTTTCTCAGGAGGACATAGCAAGTGAAGCGGGAAGAAAAGTTCTATCTGATACGGTCGGACATCCTGCCCGAGTCAATCGCCAAGACGATTGAAGCGAAAAAATTGCTGGATTCTGGCGAAGTCGATACGGTCAATGAGGCAGTAGAACGGGTCGGACTGAGCCGGAGCGCCTTTTACAAGTACAAGGACAGTATTTTTCCGTTCAACGCGATGATGAGTGAAAAAATTATGACGATCACCTTCGCGTTGGAGCACCGATCCGGCTTATTGTCAAAAGTCCTGCAATTCGTCGCAGACTTGGGCGGCAATGTACTGACGATTAACCAAACGATTCCGCTGCAGGGAATTGCCAATATCACCTTGTCCGTCGATATGGCGAACCTGAAGGTGCCGAGCACAGAGTTTCTGGAAGGGTTGCAAGAGATAAACGGCGTGCGAAGAGCGATGATTGTAGGTCGCGGATAAGTCGCCGAATTTGGGAGGAGTTCACATGGAGAAGCAAACGGTACGCGTAGGATTGATGGGGTTTGGAACGGTTGGAACAGGGGTAGTCCGGATTATTCAAGCCCACCAGGAGGATCTGCAAAAGCAGACTGGGCTTGGCATTGAAATCAGCAAAATTCTCGTGCAGAATGCGGAAAAATCCCGCAGCATCCCTTCGATGGAAAAAATCGTTACCACCGATGTTCACGATATATTGGATGACGAAGGCATTGATGTCGTGGTGGAAGTCATTGGCGGCATCTCGCAGGCTAAAGATTACATATTGGCTGCATTGGATCGTGGCAAGCACGTGGTCACGGCCAATAAGGATTTGATGGCGCTGCACGGAGGGGAAATCCTGCAAAAGGCTGAGGAAAAAGGCTGTGATGTCTTTTACGAAGCAAGCGTCGCGGGCGGCATTCCAATCTTGCGCGCATTGGTGGAAGGCTTCTCATCCGACCGAATTACCAAAATGATGGGAATTGTAAATGGAACGACGAATTACATCCTGAGCAAAATGAGCCAGGAAGGGGCCGATTACGCGGAAGTGCTCAAGGAGGCCCAAGCTTTGGGCTATGCGGAAGCAGACCCCACCTCCGATGTGGAAGGCTTTGACGCCGCCCGTAAAATGGCGATTTTGGCAACGCTCGGCTTCCGCGTTCCGATGAAGCTCGAAGACGTAGATGTAAAAGGGATCAGCCGCGTATCCAAAGAGGACATCGCCTACGGAAAAAAACTCGGCTACGAGGTGAAATTGCTCGGTTTGGCCCGTCGCGACGGAGAAGCCATCGAAGTAAGCGTACAGCCTACCATGGTGGCCAAAAGTCATCCGCTGGCATCGGTAAACGGTGTGTTCAACGCGGTTTACGTGCACGGGGAAGCGGTAGGCGAGACGATGTTTTACGGACCGGGTGCAGGCGAGCTGCCGACGGCAACAGCGGTAGTTTCCGACCTCGTGACAGTGGTGAAGAACATGAAGCTCGGCGTAAACGGCCGCGGCATGGTAGCTCCATACAAGGAGAAAATCCTGAAGGAAGACAGTCAAAAGCTGTCCAAGTACTTCCTCCGCATGGTAGTGGCAGACAAGCGGGGTGTACTTGCTCAGATCACACAGCTTTTAGCGGAGAAAAATATATCTCTCGAGCAAGTCGTTCAGCAGCCGTACAACAACGGTCAGCAGGCTGAAATCATCCTGGTGACTCACTCGGCGGCCAAAGGCGACATGGACGCGGTACTCACCTACATGGAAGAAATGGACATCGTTCATGAAATCAAAAGCTGCTACCGGGTAGAGGGAGGAGAATAAACATGGACCAGGCACCATCACCGAACATGATCAAACGGCACACCGGCATCCTGGAGAGGTACCGCAGCTTTTTGCCAGTGACGGAAAACACCCCGCTGATCAGTCTTCACGAGGGAAGCACGCCGCTCATTCATGCACCGAACCTGAGCGAGAGACTGGCCGTTGAGCTTCACTTTAAGTATGAAGGTCTCAATCCTACAGGCTCATTCAAGGATCGGGGCATGGTCATGGCAGTAGCCAAGGCTGTAGAAGAAGGCAGCCGCACCATCATGTGTGCTTCCACGGGAAATACGTCTGCCGCTGCCGCTGCTTATGCAGCCCGCGCTGGACTTCGCTGCATCGTATTGATACCAAATGGCAATATCGCCCTCGGAAAGCTGGCTCAGGCCATCGCGTATGGGGCGGAGGTTATCGCGATCGACGGCAACTTTGACGAAGCTCTGCAAATCGTCCGCGAAATTACCGCGTCAGAGCCGATTACGCTGGTGAACTCCGTCAATCCGTACCGGATCGAAGGACAAAAAACCGCGGCGTTTGAAATATGCGACGCGTTGGGAAAAGCGCCGGACATTCTCGCTATCCCTGTCGGGAATGCAGGAAATATAACCGCCTACTGGAAAGGCTTCAAAGAATATCGTGATTTCGGCTTGATCGACAGCCTGCCAAACATGTACGGTTTTCAAGCGGCCGGAGCGGCTCCGCTCGTACTGGGGGAAACCGTATCCAATCCGGAAACCATCGCTACGGCCATCCGTATCGGCAACCCGGCGAGCAAGGAAGGAGCGCTGCAGGCCGTTTCCGAGTCAAACGGTCTGGTGGACAGCGTGACGGACGACGAGATTCTGGAAGCGTACCAAATGCTGGCCAAGCATGAAGGCATCTTTTGCGAACCGGCTTCGGCTGCGTCGCTCGCGGGTATCATCAAGCTGCGCAGGCAAGGGAAGCTGTCGGATGGCGCACAGATTGCCTGTGTCTTGACCGGAAACGGTTTGAAGGATCCCAACATTGCTTTGAAGCTGGTCGGCGAAGAGCCGCGGTCGATCCCGGCCACCCGTGAAGCGGTGATGTCGTTCATTGCCGAGAAAGCAGGGATGGCATGATGGAAAGTCGTTCGCAAGTTCGGGTGAATGTACCCGCGAGTACGGCCAATATGGGCCCAGGCTTTGATACGATCGGCATGGCCTTTCAATTGTACTCCTCGGTGGAAATAGCGGTAGCTGAGACGACCGCAATCGAACTGATCGGACCTGAAATGCAAGGGCTGCCTGCCGACAAGAGCAATCTGCTGTATGAAGTAGCTGCCGGGCTGTTTCGCGAAGCAGGACAGTCCGCCCCGGAGCTGTATATCCGGGCCGCGAGCGATGCTCCGTTGACCAGGGGCTTAGGGAGCAGTGCGGCAGCCATCGCTGGTGCACTGGTGGCTGCCAACCACCTTTTAGGCGAGCCGTATACGCGTGACGAGCTGTTCCGGATGGGGACTTTGCTGGAGGGACACCCGGACAATATAGGGGCGTCTTTGTTTGGCGGAGTGGTAGTTGCTACCATGCCTGAAGAGAAGCATCAAGCCATTCCGTATGTTCGGCTCGATCCGCCCGACGAGCTCAAAACGTTGGCGATCATCCCGGATTTTCCGCTCTCCACGGAAAAAGCGCGAAATGTCCTACCCCAGATGTACAGCAAGCAGGATGTCATATATAATGTTGGTCATAGCAGTTTGCTTGTGGCCGCATTGGCGCAAGGCAGACTTGACCTGTTGAGCCAGGCGATGAAGGATCGGATGCATCAGCCGTATCGCGCCGAACTGGTACCCGGCTTGTCTGAAATACTGGAAGGAGCGGCTGAAAGCGGTGCTCTGGGTGCTACTCTTAGCGGTGCCGGCCCCACTATCCTCTGCTTTTATCAAACAGAGGAGGATTTGCACAACCTCAGCGGATTTATAGAATCTGTCATGAGCAAACATGGCGTTTCTTATCGAGCGATGCAGCTGAAACCGGATAAGCATGGCGCACAGGTGGTATTCGAAGAGAGATAAATACGGATAGGAGTACTGCCATGGAGAAGAAACTTGCTTTTCTTGGGCCGCACGGAACCTTCAGCGAGGAAGCCGCGTTGGCATTGACCGCCGGGCTGCAGATTCAACGTCTGCCGTATCCAAGCATTATTGACGTGATCGTCGCTGTTGACAAAGGCGAAGTCGACTACGGTGTCGTTCCGATTGAAAACACGATTGAGGGCACCGTGAATACAGCATTGGACTGGTTGATTCACGAAGTGGACCTGCCGATCATGGGGGAGCTGGCGCTGCCTATTTCCCAGCATCTATTGGTAGCCAAGCGGGAAGAGCAGCTGGAATTGTCCGCAATTGAACGAATATTGTCACACCCGCATGCGATCGCCCAATGCCATAATTTTATTCGGGAGCATCTGCCCCAGGCTGTGATCGAGTATACGAACAGCACGGCAAAAGCTGCGCAGACTGTCAGTGAGCATCCGGAAGAGCCATGGGCTGCGATTGGAACCCGTTTAAATCCGGAAATTTACCCACTTTCTTTCGCGTGGCAGGAGATTCAAGACTATTCCAACAACTATACCCGATTCCTGCTCATCGGCAAAGAGCCGTTGGATCTGCCCTCCTCCTCCAAAGAGAAGACTACCATCCTGGTGACACTGCCAGAGGATTTTCCCGGAGCGCTTTATCAGGTTTTGGCTGCCTTTGCGTGGCGCAAGATCAACTTGTCAAAGATTGAATCGCGTCCGACGAAAAAAGGGTTGGGCAGCTACTATTTTGTAATCGATATCGAACAAAAAATGGATGATGTGCTGCTGCCTGGAGCCTTTGCAGAAATTGAGGCGCTGGGCTGTCAAGTCAGACAGCTTGGCACGTATCCGTTTTACATGTACAAAGCCACCTGAGCAGGTGGCTTTTTTATTGTCCAAAAACCGGGTGACAAAGATGGGCGTCAACCCTTTTTTAACCGGGTGAGCAAAACGCCCATGGGTGCATACCATGGTAGGGAGTTTCCGAGAGGGAGGAGAAACAGTGAGAATCCATGTAGTTCAAAAAGGCGATACCATGTGGAAAATCGCAAAAAAATATGGAGTGGACTTTAAAGAACTGCTTCGCCTGAACAGTCAAATTAAAAATCCCGATCTCATCTACCCCGGCTTGAGGGTTAAAATCCCGTCAATGGGGATTCCAGTCCGTCCGCAGCAAAGCAGACCATTTTCATCAAGTGAATCTCCTCAGGCAAGTGAAAGTCAAATCTTTGGGGAAACGGAATCTCCCCGGGTAAAAGAGCGCCCGATCCAGCAGCCAGCCGAATCTCCCCTGGTAAAGGAACGGCCAATCCAAGAGCAAAAGGAGGCTCCGCTGCCGCAGCCGGAACCACAGCCAGCACCGCAGCCAGCACCGCAGCCAGCACCGCAGCCAGCGCCGCAACCAGCGCCGCAACCAGCACCGCAGCCGGTGCCGGAAGTGCCGGAGCGGATTGAGACACGCCCGATGGAGCCCTCGGAGGAAGAGCCGGAGATGGAAGAGGATATACCTGAGGACATTGATATTGAATCGGAAGAAGACTTTGACAGGGAAGAAAGCATGGAGATCGAATCCGAGATCGAAACACCTCAGGCACTCCCCTTTATCCCAGATAATAATATGCCACCTGCCCTCCCGCCACTGCCGCCTGCACAGCCTCGTCCGCCGCAGCGAGTCTCACCATTGGCCGAAGCTCCTGTCCTTCCACGTCCGATCATGCCGCCTACGCCGAAAAAGACCAGTCCACTGCCAACACCTAGGCCGAAGACGCAGGTAAGCCCGCTGCAGCAGCCCGAGCCGAAGACACAAGTGAGTCCGCTGCAGCAGCCGGAGCCGAAGACACAAGTGAGTCCGCTGCAACCGCCGCTGCCGAGGACACAAGCAAGTCCATTGCAGCCGCCGCTGCCGAAGACACAGGTAAGACCAGTGCAGCCGCCAATGCCGAGGACACAAGTCAGCCCGCTGCAGCCGACCGTGCCGCCGACACTAAAAGGCCAACAGCAGCCGTTCCGTCCCACTCCAAGAAGACCAATGCAACCGCCAACCCAGGTGAGCCCAGCGATACCGCAGCAGCCTTACTACCCATATCAGCCGCCGCAGCCTTACCATGATTTTGTGAGACCATGCCCGCCGTGCGGCCAGCCACCGATTATCCCAATGCCGCAAGTGCAGGCAGAGGTACTCCCGGAAATGATGCCGTTTTGTCCACCCATGCCGTATCCGAATATGATGCCGCCAATGATCCCGCATGTAATGCCAGACTTTATGCCGAATATGATGCCAGATGCGATGCCAGACTTTATGCCGAATATGATGCCAAATGCGATGCCAGACTTTATGCCGAATATGATGCCACATACGATGCCGGACTTCATGCCGAATATGATGCCACACGCAATGCCGGACTTTATGCCGGACCACTTGCCGAACATGATGCCGCCTGCTTACCCTTATTATCACTCGCCAGAGGAACCGTATGGAAGTTATCCCCGTTCTCGTAAACAGAGAAGAAGAAGAACGTATGTTGAATCCTCTTCCAGCTCATCTGGTCACAGAAGACGCAGGGGGGAGAGTCATCACATAACGCCCGATTCCGATGATTGCGGCCGCGGATACCAGCATATAGCTTACCAAGAGTCATATCCAGATTCCAAAGAGAAGCCGGCTCTCCCAGCACCGGAAGTGTGGCCTGATTGGGAAACGGGATATGACGAATCTTCTTCCTGATTCCCCGGACATGAACAAATCCATTGTTCCGTCTCTTGAAAAAGCATTCCGCTGCCGTATTTACGGGGTAAAACCTCGTCGGAACGTGAATTACCTGAAAACGGATCGGGGCCATTGGATTTTGAAAGGGTATAAACAGCGAGAGAAAGCAGAGTGGGTGACAAAGCTTTCAGAGATACTCCGGGATAAAGGATTTACCCATACCGTCAAGTACGTGTCTGACTATGAGGGAGAAAAGATTTTTCCCTTTCAGGGGAAGTACTATACGATTATGAATATGATCGATGGACGTGAATCGGATAACGCTTCTCTTTCCGATGTCAAGAGAGCGGCGATGACCCTCGCCAGATTTCACCAGGCCGCTCGTGATTTTCCGCTGGCGGAGCCATTTCCGTTTGATGGAAAGCCAGCGCTGATCGATAAATGGGAAAGCAGACTGGAGCATTTCGAAAAGATCACCTGGCATATCGAGCAGAAAGAACCGCAAAATCGGCTCGAACAGCTGATTTCAGAAATGGCGGAAGATGCAATTCGCGAAGGGCGAGGCACTCTCCAGGCTGCTTACAAATTGCCGCTGACAGCGGAGCTCTACGCGTCTATGGAACAAGGCACGCTAGCACACCGGGATGTGGCCAGCCACAATTTTTTGCTGACTCCCCGCGGCAGCTGCTACTTAATCGACCTCGATACAGTCGGGCAGGATATGCAGCTTGTTGACCTCGTCCAATTCATGGGGAGAATGCTGCTTCTTCAAGAATACCGAATGTCTTCCTTTATTGAAGCGATTGAGGCCTACTGCCGCATTCAGTATTTGAGCGACACGCAAATCTGGATGATCCACCAGCTGCTCGGTTACCCGGACAACTTGCTGCGTGAAGTAACGGGTGTTTACGGCAATCGCCCAGGTTATCATGTACGAGGAGTACTGCAGTTGGTACAGATGGAAGCCAGACTCCGCGAGGCGCGTCAAAGCTTCCTGCAATCGGGGGAACATCTCTTCCGTCATTCTCCATGGGGGGAGTATCATTTTGTCGGGTAAAGAAAAAAGCTGATGGTCTATGCCATCAGCTTTTTTCATGTCGAAGGTGCCGTATAAAAGCCGCTCCTGCTTATTTGGAGCCTGCTTTGGAAAGATCGATGCTGAACTTCGCAAATCCGCTTTCCAAGGTGTTCAGGTATTTCAGATGAGGCATTTTTTCCGCAAATGGTTTTGCATCCGGAGAGGTGGTAAAGGTTACGTTTACCTTTTCTTTCACCGGAGCGAAGGACCAGTTGTTGTCCGCAGCCGGGTTGATTTCTTTTTGGCTAAGGATATAGTCGATCACGAT
This sequence comes from Brevibacillus borstelensis, assembly GCF_003710865.1. Lineage (GTDB taxonomy): Bacteria > Bacillota > Bacilli > Brevibacillales > Brevibacillaceae > Brevibacillus > Brevibacillus borstelensis. The sequence continues at coordinate 305,342 of NZ_RHHO01000017.1, forward strand.
TTGACGATTTTCGTCAGGAGAGTCGATGACAATGGTGGTACCATCAGCGCCCGGGAATTTCCCGCCGTTATTCGCGCGGTAGTTGTTGGTGACGATGATGAATTTATCCTCCGGTTTGACTGGCTTTCCTTCGTATTGCAGGTTTTTAATGCGGTTTGCATTCGGATTGACCACTTTTCCTTCAAGGTCGAACTTGGACGGCTGGGTTACATCGATTTGATAGGTTACGCCGTCGATCACATCAAAGTTGTAAGTCGGGAATGCTTCATTGATGAGCGGTTGCTCTTCTGTTTTCTTCACGTCAATCTGGTTGAACTGACCGGCGGAGCGCTCCAGCCAATCCTTCAATTGGGCACCGTTGACCAGTACGCCTTTCAGCGTGTTCGGATAAATGTACAGGTCGGACACGTTTTTGATCGCGATCGTACCAACAGGGATGTTCGTGTAGTAAGCGGCTCCGTTGCGGCCGCCTGCTTTAAACGGTGCACCCGCAGACAGGACAGGGATGTTTTCGTATTCCGTTCCTTTGATATTTTTCTCTACGAACCATTTCTGTGCATTGGTCACGATCTGGATGGACGGATCATCCTGTACCAAAGCGAAATAGCTGAAGATGGGGGAGGTTGTGGTACCTACCGAAGAGCGCACCCATGCGACCGTGTGATCGTGATCTTCCTTCACCGCTTCGACGATCTTCTGGTCTGCATCAGCAAGCGATTTTTTCTCTGTTTTGTCATAGATAGGCACCGCTTTGGTAGTAGCTTCAGCTACAGTCCATTTGCCATTTTCCTTTTTCAACGTGAGATCGATCACACCGAGATGGCTGCCCCAGAATCCGGGCATGACTGCCGGTTTTCCGTTGATCAGCCCTTTTTCGTTGTCTACGCCAGGGATGTTTTCAAAGCCGGCTCCCGGGAATACAGAGTGGGAGTGGCCGAACAGAACGGCGTCAATGCCGTCTACTTTGGTCAATTGGTAGCTGGCGTTCTCCAGGTCAGGGCCCGCTTCTACCGGTCCGATGCCCGAGTGAGGGATCGCGACGATCAGATCGGCACCCTTTTTCTTCATTTCCGGAACAAATTTTTTCGCAGTTTCCACGATGTCCTTGGCAATCACTTTGCCTTGCAGGTTCTCTTTATCCCAGTTCATGATTTGCGGAGGCACGAAACCGATCACGCCGACCTTGAGCTTCACGTCTTTGCCGGCCTCATCCTTGAAGGTGCGGTCCAGGATCAGGTAAGGCGTAAAGTAGTTTTTGTCGTTGTCAGGATTTTTGTCCTTGTCATCTACGTAAACGTTTGCATTTACATACGGGAATTTGGAGCCCTTCAGGCTGCGCTGGAGGTGTTCAAGCCCGAAGTTGAACTCATGGTTTCCGATATTCCCCGCATCGTAGTTCAACAGATTCATGGCTTTGTATACAGGGTGGGTTTGTCCATCTTTCAGCGGCTCAATCTTGGCTACATAATCACCAAGAGGATTGCCCTGGATCAGGTCGCCGTTGTCGAAAAGCATGGAGTTCTTTGCTTCGTCACGAGCTGCTTTGATCAGTGTTGCGGTTTTTGCCAGTCCGAATTCATCCGTCAGCTTGTCCTGGTAGTAGTCGTAGTTGACGATGTTGGTATGAAGGTCAGTCGTTTCCAGGAGACGCAGTTTAAGCGTAGCTTCCGCATTTGCGCTTACCGTATTGTACGGGAAGGACAGTACGCCGACAGCTAGAGATGCAGTCAGTAAACAACCGACAAGCTTGCCTGTGCTCACCTTTTTCATAAATTAGCATTCCTCCATTAATAAAGAAAAATATGACAATCACAGCCAGTTTATCATCGAATGAAAGGAAATGGTAGAAATTCCTTTGTGAATTTGTCGTAAAGATGGGAATGTTGGGGAATGAGGGTATGCTTTTCTTCCATTTCGGCCAAAATGGTAGGAAAACGAGGCAGAAGGGGTTCTATGGAAAAATGAGACGGCAGTGGATGATCTACACGTCGTGGGCTGCTGCTCTGGCAGCTGGTTTGGCAGGAGGCGTTTTGCTTGACAATATGTTTGGAAAACAGCAGGACGGACTGCTTTTTCTCAAATCGTCCGAAAGCGTAGGGGCGATGAGCAACAGCTATCAGGTCGTTCTGGCGAAAACGTATCTGTGCGGTGTCAAAAAAGAAGAAGTCTCCCAGATTCCGCGAAACGAGCTGGCTCAAACCTTGGCTGCGCACAATGGCTCGGAGATCGTGGCGGCCGAGGCGGACAAGCTGATTTTGTACAAGCGCGAGAACGATATTGCGCCCGAGTGCAAGGAGAACGGCCACTTCGGAATATCCAAGGACGGGATGCTAACGCTGTTCAACGGCTTGCCAGAGGAGGCGGAAGTCGTCCAGACGTTTTACCGGATTAATACGGAAAAAATGGAGGCAAGGCTGTCGAAAGAACAGGTGGCTTCACTCAAAAAAGGCATCCGCGTCCGCGACCTGGCTGAGTACAACAGCGTCCTGTCCACTTTTGGCGAGTTCCAGATCGGTGCAGGAAATGAGTAGAAGGCTTTCCCTTGCAACAAGGGGAGCCTTCTTTTTCTTCTGGGAGGAAATGCGGGAAGCTTATTCTGCTGTTATGCTGCAGATTCGCCACGGGTCAAGCGGAGACAAGCGGACCAGCGAAAAGGTCCACAGTTCTTTTTGTTCAGGTCCTTGCCGGTAAAAAAAGGAGACGCGAACAGGGATTTCGGCAGTAAGCGAGGCATCGTCATGCCACTGATCAAGTTCATTTTGCCGCTTGATGGAGTCGATGTTCTCCAAAAAAGGAGGCAGCGGGTATGGACCAGCCGCTACTTTGAGGGAAAAGAAGTCGTGCTCGTGCAAGGAGGTCAGAAAATAATCGACCAATTGCCGCGGGTCGGCTGTTTGAATGGCTTCGTACAGCTTTCCGGACGCTTTCAGTATCATCAAGCTGTGACCCGGATCCGGTTCGGTTTTTCGATGGGTGGAGCTTCCTTGAAAATGGATGCAGAAATGGCCAGGAAACTGGTTTCCCGGGATCCCTCCTGCTCCGTGAGGCATGCCGTGCATGGAAGCCGCGTAGTGCTTTCCGTTGACCCGGACCAGAATGGCCCGTCTCTTCCAGCTCCACTTCCCTTGATAAATCTGTTTCATGATCAGTGTGTCTTCACGGGTAAGGGGCTGCACATCGGCATGCCTGCTTCCTGCCCGCCGCTGTACGCGAAAGCTCTTGCCGGTCTCCAGATCAATCACAGTCGCATAGCTCATGCGCTTGAATTCTTGGCGAGCCTCGCTCCAGGGCGTCGGTCTTCCATAGTGCCTGGCTTCCAGCAGGGATACATATGAATCGAGTTGCCCGAACGTTTTCGGGGAGAGACGCACAGCCCTTTTTCGCTTCCGATCGTAGAACAGGCCGTCGAAGCCAAGCAGGTACGAATCCGCGCCAATTTGCACAGTAGCCCGTACAGGATAAGGCTCCTGGGCAGGATTGCCTGTCGGACTATGCGTGATTGCCCGAGCCAACCCGCTCTTCTGTTCAACGGCGAGCCGGGAAACAAAAGCGGCGTTTGGCGAGACGCTGACGCTGATGGTCATTTCGTTGCGTTTTTTGGCAGCAGCTGCGGCAGGCTGAGTAAAGGATAAAGCTAGGGATAAAAGCAAAAACAGCAGAGAACGAAGCAGGTTGGCCACCTCCAGGCGAGAAGCTTTTCCTTTTCTTGTCTTAGTTTGCGCCAGAGAGGATAAGAGTGTGCATCCATTGCAAGCGAGGCAGGGACAAATTTTTGCCATCATAACAAGAGGCATCTTTCCCCATACTGATGTCAAGCGGCGGTCAAGGAGGAGTCTTTCAGCATGTCTTCGATGCCGAGAGGAAGCTACAAAGACCAGTTCCATCAGCGTTTGTACGTTCAATTAAACCAGGGGCACAACAAGCTGAACTATCGTCAGATCAACCAGATCCAGGAACAGATGCGAAATGATGTGGATGAATATGCACACATGCAGCATGACGAGGCTGATGCGCTTGGAATGAACAAACACTAGCTGCCGCCGCAAAGTCCGCCCCAGACCGGGGCGGATTTTTTCGTGTGACGAATGCAGACCAAGATGGAAATGCACGTTCGCTTTTTCCGTCCTTTATGGTACAGTAAAAGACAGAAATCAAAACTACATGGAGTTGTGAGCCATGCACATCATCGGGATTGACCCCGGAATTGCGATTGTCGGCTTTGGGGTGATAGATAAACAAGGCAATCAGTTGAAGCCTGTTCAATACGGCAGCATCCAGACAGAGGCGGGCTTGTCGGTTCCGCTCAGACTCAGGCAAATCTTTGAGGCCATGCAAACCTTGCTCGATACATACAAACCGGATGAGATGGCAGTAGAAAAACTGTTCTTCAACAAAAATGTCACGACAGCCTTTACAGTAGGCCAGGCGCGGGGAGTCATCCTGCTTGCGGCCGAGTTGGCGGGTATCCCGGTATACGAATATACGCCGATGCAGGTAAAGCAGGCTGTTACCGGATACGGAGGAGCAGAGAAGAAGCAGATACAGGAGATGACCAAAATGCTGCTTCGATTGAAGGAAACGCCAAAACCGGACGACGTGGCCGATGCTTTGGGAATTGCCATTACCCATGCGCAATTTCGAACATTTATTTCCCTTGCGGAAGGAGTACGGAAATGATTGATTTTGTGGAGGGCACGCTTGCCTATCTGGATACTGACTTTGTCGTGGTGGAAGCGGGGGGGATCGGTTACCGCCTGTTTTGTCCAAACCCCTATCATTTTGTTCGGTTCGAGGGGGCGAGGACCAAGCTTTACACCCATCATCATGTTCGTGAGGATGCCATCCTGCTGTACGGCTTTCCTACGAGGGAGGAACGGGACCTGTTCCGCAAGCTGCTGGATGTCTCCGGGATCGGTCCCAAGGGCGGCCTTGCGATTCTGGCCGCAGCGACTCCTGAACAAATCGTCATGGCAGTCCAACAGGAAAATGTCGCTTATTTGACGAAATTCCCGGGGATTGGGAAGAAAACCGCCCAGCGGCTCATCCTCGATCTGAAGGATAAGCTCACCGCCTTTACACCTTCCGCCTTCCAGACAGTAGCTGCGACAGAGCTCAAGGCCGGGGAAACAGCCGCTTCTGCTCTGCAGGAGGCAGTGGATGCGCTTGAGGCGTTGGGCTATTCAGACCTGGAAATCCAAAAAGTGCGCGGAACGCTATCGGAAGCGGCCAAAAATGGCGCAGGGGTCGAGCAATTAATCAAACAGGGGCTTGCCTTGTTTATGAGGGGGTAGCGAAGTGGACCAGCGCATCATTACGACACAAATGAACTGGGAGGAGGATGCGGCAGAGCTCAGTCTTCGCCCTCGTTATTTGCATGAATATATTGGTCAACAACAAGCGAAAGATAATCTGAAGGTGTTTATCGAAGCGGCCAAGATGCGCAAAGAAGCGCTTGACCACGTATTGCTCTACGGGCCGCCGGGCTTGGGGAAAACGACGTTGTCACAGATTATCGCCAACGAGCTGGGTGTCAGCATCCGGACAACGTCAGGACCGGCGATTGAACGGCCGGGAGACTTGGCGGCAATCCTGACCAATCTTCAGGAAGGCGACGTGCTGTTTATCGATGAGATCCACCGCCTCAACAGAAGCGTGGAGGAGGTATTGTACCCGGCGATGGAGGACTTTGCGCTCGATATTATTATCGGGAAGGGGCCGAGTGCCCGCAGTGTCCGCCTGGATCTGCCTCCGTTTACGCTCGTGGGTGCGACCACACGTGCCGGGATGCTTTCCTCACCGCTGCGCGACCGTTTCGGGGTGGTAAACCGCCTGGAATTTTACACAGTGCCGGAATTGACGTTTATCGTCAGCCGGGCCGCCGATATCCTGCAGATCGGGATTCGCGAGGAGGGGGCCGCCGAGATTGCCAAGCGCTCACGTGGAACCCCGCGTGTGGCCAATCGCCTGTTAAAACGTGTCCGGGACTTTGCACAAGTACAAGGCGACGGCGTCGTGACGGCCCAGATCGCCAGGGAAGCGCTGGAGCGGCTGCAGGTGGACGCCTGCGGGCTGGATCATATCGATCACAAGCTGCTGCTCGCCATCATCGACAGATTTGATGGAGGACCGGTCGGCCTTGACACGATCGCCGCTACGATCGGGGAAGAAAGCCAAACGATTGAAGACGTCTGCGAGCCCTACCTGCTCCAGATCGGCTTCATGCAGCGAACGCCGAGAGGGCGCGTCGCCACACCAGCCGCCTATGAACATTTCGGTCGGGAGATGAAAAAAACATGAATCCGGTAGCCAAACTGCTCATCATCGGAGGGGCTGTACTGATTGTTGTTGGCCTTTTGTGGCAAATCGGGGGACGATTTTTGCCTTTGGGCCGTCTGCCTGGAGACATCGTGGTCGAAAAAGAGAATTTCAAGTTCTACTTTCCGGTCGTCACCTGCATTGTGATCAGTATCGTGCTAACATTGGCTTCCTATTTGTTTCGCTTGTTTAAATGAGGAATAGATGCGAAAAGCCCGCGTTCTCGTTGACGCGGGTTCATTGCTATGTGCAGATGCACGCATGACTTGCATCCGAGGACCTAAATTGTACAGTCTGGGCAGGAAATGGCCTGTTTTTGTCGAAAAACATGGGAGTTCATGCCAAAATTCGACTTTTCAACAATTCAGGTGAGAGGAAGGACAAGACGTCATGTGGAAGCGGAAGATTGGAAAAGTCCTTTCAGCGGGCCTGTTATCGGTTTCGCTACTGGCGGTGCAGATACCGGCCGATGCAGCCGGGGATACGATACGGGTTGCGCTGTTTATTGATAATGGACAGGGATACCGGGGAGTGGTTCCTTCGGTGACATTGACAGCGGCTGGCGGGTTGGAAGTATCCATGAGAACAAAAGACGGGGCTGCAAAACTGCCGGCCTTGACAGGAGATACAGCCAGGGTACGGGTAGATGAATATCATGTGCAGGCAATCGAAACAAGCGATCTCAACCGGGCTCAGCAGGTTGCTCAGCAACTGAGTCAGCGAAAGATAGACGCCGCCATCCAGCAAAGCGAGCAAGGCGGCAAACGGATGTACCAAGTAGTCAGCGGCACCTACGACACCTTGCAAGCGGCCTCGGCGCAAGCCAAGTCAATCGCGCAAGCTACGGGTCAGCAGCCGGTGGTAAAAGGGCCGATGCGAGTGGAAGCAGGGAGATTCGGCAGTTTGAAAGAAGCGCAGGACTGGCAAACCGCCCTGTCCTCTACCGGGATATCCGCCTATCCGGTCATTTTGCTCGATGGCGGCAAGCTGTCCTACGCCGTTTGGTTGGGGGACGAGGTAAGCAAAGATGCGGTGCAAAAGCTGGCGAATAAAGCCGCATCCGCATTTCCCGGGTTTTCCTATCAAGAGGCGGCCAGCAAGTCCTATGTCGTTCTGAAAAAAGACATGCTTGGCTCGGAAGCAGTCTGGAAATACGCTTTTTCTCCGCAGGCGTCACTGACTGTAAAGCCGGAGAAAGGGGGCTCCCAATCGCTAATCGAGGTGGAGGAGCGGGATGGCCGAAAGTATCGCGGGAAAATTGAACTCTCGGAATACAAAGGCAATATGGCGGTTGTCAACGAACTGCCGCTGGAGCAATATCTATACGGCGTAGTTGGCTCGGAGATGGCGCCGGGCTGGCCGTTGGAGGCTTTGAAAACACAGGCCGTCCTGGCTCGGACGAGAGCGGTCGGCCAGGGGAACAAGTACGGAATTGCGAACCTTTCTGATACAGTCTTTGAGCAGGCGTATTACGGATTTGACAAAGAGTCCAAAGACATCCGCAAAGCTGTGGACGAAACCGAAGGAGAGGTCATTACCTATAAAGGCAAGGTGGCCGAATCGCTCTTTTATTCCAATGCCGGAGGTTTGACCGCTGACGGCACGGAAGTATGGGGAAATGAGGTTCCTTACATTCGTTCGGTCATGAGCGATGATACGGAACCGTTGGAAAAGGCGGCATTATGGTACCAGGTTTCGCTCGGTGACGGGACCTTCGGGTTTATCCGCAGCGATCTCGTCCGGGAAACCGGCTTAACCAACGCACTGGGGCTGAAAGAGGCTGTCGTGACTGGTGACGGCATCAACCTGCGCTCCGGCCCGAGTACCGCTTATCACCGGGTGTTGACCTCCCTGTCCGCAGGGACAAGCGTTACAATCGTAACAGAAGAACCGGAGGAAAATGCCTACAGCTGGACACGGGGGCCTTACACGGCTGAAGAGGTGACCGCAATGATCAATGCCAGCCAGGACAAAAACAAAGGGCCGCGCATAAGCGGTGTCGTACAGACCTTGCGTGTTACAGAGCGCGGACCATCCGGCAGGGTGCTGGAAATGGAAGCCAACGGCCGCCCGCTGAAGGTCTCTTCCCCGGATGCCCACCGTTCCATTTTCCAGCAAGGCGGAGCGGCATTGAGAAGCACAAAGTTCGACGTGGAAGAGACGGGGACATTTACAGTGTTGGGCGCTGGCGGCAAAACTACTGCCTATCCCAAATACGGGAGCGTCATGGCGATTGGAGCCGATGGCTACGCTTCGTCTGCCAATGGATACAATGACCAGTTCCTCATTTTAAACGGTTCAAATGAGTGGCGGGTCGCGACAAAGCAGCAGATGTTCCTGTTCCGCGGGACCGGTTATGGACACGGTCTGGGCGTGTCCCAATACGGTGCCAAAGCGATGGCCGAGAGCGGGTATGACTATCGGCAAATCTTGCAACACTACTACCAAGACATTTCGATTGAACAGTACTAGAATAGATACGACAACTGACAAACGAGGAGTAAGAGCTTGTGGACGTACAACAATTTGACTTTGAGTTGCCTGAACGATTAATTGCCCAGCATCCGCTGGAGGATCGAACTGCTTCGCGCCTGCTCGTCATGAACAAGCGAACAGGAGAGCTGGCTCACCGTCAATTCACCCAATTGATCGACTACCTGAATCCGGGAGACGTGCTCGTTTTGAACGACAGTCGTGTCCTCCCTGCGCGCCTGATCGGGGAGAAGGCTGACACAGGTGCAAAAATAGAGGTCCTGCTGCTCAAATCGCTTGGAGAAGACCGCTGGGAAACGCTGGTCAAGCCGGGCAAGCGGGTGAAACCGGGCACGGAGGTTGTGTTCGGCAACGGGCAATTGCGCTGTGTGTGCGAGGACGTGACAGAGACGGGAGGCAGAATCGTCCGGTTTCATTACGAGGGAATCTTTTACGAGATCCTGGATCAGCTCGGTTCGATGCCGCTCCCGCCATACATCCACGCCCAACTGGACGACCAGGAGCGGTACCAGACAGTCTATGCCAAGGAGCGGGGCTCGGCAGCGGCTCCGACAGCAGGGCTGCATTTTACGGAAGCGTATCTAAAACGGCTGGAAGAAAAGGGAGTGCAAATCGCATACATTACGCTTCATGTCGGTTTAGGCACTTTTCGTCCGGTGACAGCCGATCTCGTGGAAGAACACGTCATGCATAGCGAGTACTACGAGATTCCGCAAAAAACTGCTGAAATCGTCAATGCCGCCAAGGCGGAAGGAAGGCGGGTGATCGCGGTCGGAACGACATCCTGCCGGACGCTCGAGACGGTCGGACAGGCTCATGACGGCAAGCTTGCTGCCGAATCGGGATGGACGGACATTTTTATTTACCCGGGCTACCGCTTCCGAATCATCGACGGTCTTTTGACCAACTTCCATTTGCCCAAATCAAGCCTTGTCATGCTGGTCAGCGCTTTGGCAGGACGGGATCATATCATGAACGCCTACCGGGCCGCTGTCAAAGAGGAGTATCGCTTCTTCAGCTTCGGCGATGCCATGCTGCTGATTTAAAACCGGGGAAAGCCCGGTTTTTCTTGTGCTCAGGAGCCAGTTTCTATATAATAGGAAGGAATTACATTCTTGAGGAGTGTACATAATTTGGCTGTCCGCTACGAACTAATCAAAACCTGCAAGCAAACGGGGGCCCGCCTCGGGAAGCTGCATACGCCGCATGGGACCATCGACACTCCTGTATTTATGCCGGTGGGTACACAAGCGACCGTAAAAACCATGAGTCCCGAGGAACTGAAAGAGCTCGGGGCCGGTATTATTCTCAGCAATACATACCATCTTTTCTTGCGTCCCGGACATGAAATTGTCAGGGAAGCAGGAGGATTGCACGGCTTTATGAACTGGGATCGCGCCATATTGACCGATTCGGGCGGTTTTCAGGTCTTTAGTCTGAGCAATTTGCGCAAGATTACGGAGGAAGGCGTCTCCTTCCGTTCCCATCTGAACGGAGAAAAGCTGTTTATCGGTCCGGAGGAGGCCACGCAGATTCAAAATGCCCTGGGTGCCGACATCTTCATGGCATTTGACGAATGTGCCCCGTATCCGGCCGAGTACGATTACGTGAAAAAATCAATGGAACGAACGAGCCGCTGGGCTGAGCGTTGTCTGAAAGCGCATACCCGCCCAAATGAGCAAGCCCTGTTCGGGATTGTGCAAGGCGGCATGTTCAAGGATCTGAGGGAGATAAGCGCTCGCGATCTCGTATCGATGGACTTTCCCGGGTACGCGATCGGGGGACTGAGTGTCGGTGAGCCGTTCCCGTTGATGTATGAGATTCTCGAGCATACGGTTCCGCTGCTGCCGACTGGCAAGGCTCGCTATCTGATGGGGGTAGGCTCACCTGATGCCCTGATCGAGGGAGCGATGCGAGGCATTGACATGTTCGACTGCGTTCTGCCTACGCGTATTGCGCGAAATGGGACATGCATGACGAGCCAGGGACGGCTTGTGATCCGCAATGCCAAGTATGCCCGGGACTTCGGGCCACTCGATCCGAATTGCAGCTGCTACACCTGCAAGAACTACACCCGCGCCTATATCCGTCATTTGGTGAAGGCAGAAGAGACGTTTGGCATCAGGCTGACTACGTATCACAATCTGCACTTCTTGGTGAACCTGATGAAAGAGGTTCGCCAGGCGATTGCCGAAGACCGCCTCGGCGATTTTCGAGACCAGTTTTTCGCTCAATATGGATTGAGTGAAGATAGATCTTTTTAAGGAGGACTCCCATGGAAGGTTTACAACAATTTTTACCCCTTATCATCATGTTTGTGATTTTTTATTTCCTGCTGATTCGTCCGCAGCAGAAGCGGCAAAAACAGCGTAATGCGATGCTTGCTTCCATCAAAAAAGGGGACAAGGTTGTGACAATCGGCGGTGTGCACGGAACGATTCAGGATATCTCTGACGACACCGTTACACTGCGTATCGCGCACAACGTACATGTCACTTTTGACCGCGGCGCCGTAAACAACGTGGTATCCAGCAGCAATGAGCCGGCTTCCGAGTCCAAGGAAGCGAAGGAAGAGTCGAAAGCATAGATGGCAAAGGAAAAAGAGGGTACTCCAAGTCCGTACAAGACGTGGAGCTGCCCTCTTTTTTGCGCCTTCGTTTGCATGCAAGCCATTTTACCGCTTCGAGGTGGAGTTGACCCCCATGATCCCGCCAAAGGATGCCAGCAGAAAAGCGCCAATCAGGTAGAAAAAGGTCCCCCATTGCATCGGGGCATCAAAACCGAGAAATCCGATCAGGATCACCAGCAGGAAATAAAAGAGTCCTGTCAGACCGCCATAATACCAGCCTTTGCCGCCGCAACGGCGTCCGGTGACGTATCCGCCGACCAAAAGCCCGATCGCATTGATCACATAAGTGAAATAGGGCAGGGAGCTTTCGCGTATGGATGTGAAAGAGAGAAGTAAGGCAGCCATCAAGGCGCCCAGCAAGACCAGACCAAGCGTGTACAAAAGACCAGCAAAGACTGAAGTGGAAGCACTCCGCAAGGATAACCCTCCTTACTCGTCACGTTTGTACCATCTATATGAAAGGCTTGACCCGGGTATTCATCTTCGCGTTGAACATCATGAAGAATTTTCGTAGAATGGATGAGGAACCAGACGGGGGTGAGAAAACATGATCAAAACTTATTTCTACAACCACTCGGAACAGAAGATGTTTCATGATGTGGACCTCAGCCAGAAAGACCAATTCCTGAAATCGCCGGAGGATCTGCTCTGGATCGATCTGTACGATGTGGGAAACAACGAGCTGCAGTATATCGCCAAAATTTTTGAGTTTCACCCGCTGGCTATTGAGGATTGCCTGCACGTAAGCCCACGTGCAAAGGTGGATAAATACGATGATTATTACTTCTTCGTGTTTCACGCTCTGCGATACAATGAAGAAAGCGACGACGAAATTACAACGGTAGAACTGAACGTGTTTCTCGGGCCCAACTATATCGTCACGATCCACAAGTCGCCGATGAATACGATTGGAAGGATCGCTTCGATCTGTCACCGCAATATTTCCTATTTGAATCGCGGTCCGGATTATTTGCTGTATGCCATTGTCGACGGGATTACCGATGAATATTTCCCGATTATGGATCGTATCAGCGTGCGTATTGACGAGTTGGAAGACGAAATTTTTGACCACCAGATGGAGGAGATCACGGAGGAGTTTCTGGCGCTGAAGCGGACGATTATTTTGATCCGCCGTGTGATTCTGCCGCAGAAACGAATTTTTGCCAATGTCAATGGGCGCTATTCGTTTGACATCTCCGAGGAAAACGTTCCGTTCTACACTGACCTGACTGACCACCTGGAGCGGATCGCAGACTCTACCGAGACATTTCGCGATTTGGTAAATGGTGCACTCGATACCTATTACACCATCATTAGCGCAAAAACAACCGAGACGATGCGGGTTTTGACCATTATCTCGACCATCATCCTGCCGCTGACCTTTATTACCGGCCTTTTCGGAATGAATACGTTCAGTTGGCTTGGTGAAGCGGCCGAGCCGTACATGCTGATTGTAGCTTTGACTGTCATGATTGCGATGACCTTTGTCATGCTGCACATTTTCCGCAAGCGAAAGTGGCTGTAGGGCATTAGCCAAATTTGGAGCTTATAGTTGATGAACCTCCCGCGGAGACTATAGACAAATCTCTGCGTGAGGGGGTCGACTTCCATGGAAGAATTGCCAACGGCGCTCATGCGCACCATGTTCTCGTATTTTTTCATTTTGGTTCTGCTTCGCCTGATGGGAAAACGGGAACTGGGGAAGCTCTCCGTATTCGATGTGGTCATCTCCATCATGCTGGCGGAGATGGCTGTCTTGTCTATTGAACAGATTGACAAACAGGCCAGTTTGTTCTATATACCGATGCTGTTGATTTGCTTGCTGGAGATCGTAATCTCCTGGCTTTCACTGAAGAGCAAAAAAGTCCGGGATGTCATAGACGGCTCTGCCGATCTGATTATCGAGAACGGAGAAATTCGCGAGGATGCCATGAGGAGAAATCGACTCAACTTTGACGATCTGATGGTGCATCTGCGGCAAAAAAATATCAAGAATCTGGCGGATGTCGAGTTTGCTGTGATGGAGCCGACCGGCCAAATGAGCGTTTTTCCCAAGCAGTCCAAGCACCCGTTGACCCGCGAGGACCTGAACTTGCCCGATCCGCTGCCAAAAGGCCCCGTAACCTTCACCGGACTGCCGATACCGCTTATTTTGGACGGCAAAGTACGTGTGGAAGCTCTGCGTAAAATCGGACAAAACGAGCTCTGGCTGAAGCGGGAGATTCGCAAATACGGGATCAAGGATATCCGGGATGTCTCATTTTGCAGTATCGACGAGCGGGGCATCATGTACCTGGATAAAAAAGACAAGCAGAAAAAACAGTAGCCGCCAACGCGTGTGTCAGCGGCGTGGAAAAAAGACGGCCAGTTGTTCCCCGATCCACGGAATGCGGCGTACGTCCTGCTTCCCCAAAATCCGGAAAGCGACAAGCAGCAAAAGGTATAAAAGCATACTGGCCACTGAACAGATCAACAGCAGGCGGCCAACGGAAACGTCGGCAAACCAGTGCGAAGCCATGTAGGAGCCGGCGTAGCCCATCGCAAACATAGCCGTGACGATTTTGCCCATCTCTACAATGTCTACCGTAAACCCGATTTTCTTTACCAGGCTGGCAATGTGCAGAAATGTCACCAGTGTAATGCCGATATTAGTCGCAATGACAGCGCCGTGAATTCCAAACTCGGGTCTGGCTGTAAAGACAAACATCGCCACGGTCTTGACGACAGCTCCGATCAGTGTATTGCGAAACACGACGTGGGCAAAATCAAGTCCTTGCAGGGCGGCGGCCAGAGGCGCCTGAAAGAAGAGAAACACGGAAAACGGGGCCAATTCCTTCAGCAAGATGCCAACCTCCGATTGATGTTCACCGTAGAGCAGTCCGGAAAGAGGTTCGGCAAAAATAAACAGCAAGACAGTACAAGGTGCTCCGATCACCAGTGAAATCCGCATCGCTTGGTAGATGCGGCGATGCACGAGCGGAGCATTTTTTTGATAGGCGGCCTCTGCGACAGCAGGAACGAGCGACACGGACAAGGAATAGGTAAGAAAAGTGGGAAACAGCAGCAGCGGCACAGCCATTCCTGCAAACTGTCCGTACAAGCCGGTGGCGGCTGAGGTAGAGAGCCCGGCCAAGACGAGGGCAAACGGGACGATCATCGGCTCCATCACATAGGCGATCGAGCCGATCAGCTTGCTCATCGTAACAGGAAACGAAACGTGCAACAGTTGGCGCAAACTGTTTCGGCTGTTAACCATGGCTGCCAGGAGAGGGCGTTCCCATACCTGTGCGGCCGTTTTCTGTGTAGCCCGCCGATACTGCCAGAGGATGTACAAAAAGCCTGCTGCCTCGCCAAAGACGATGCTTCCTACCGCGCCAGCGGCAGCATACTGAATCCCCAGCGGCATAAAAGAGATGGTCATGACGACGACCAGCGCCATGCGGCAAATTTGTTCGACCAATTGGGAGACAGCTGTAGGCGTCATGTTGTGCTTCCCTTGAAAATAGCCGCGCAACACCATGGAGATGCTTGAGATGGGAATGACCGGTATGGCAGCCAGCAAGACTACATGTGCTCGCGGATCCGTAAAAAAGAGGCGGGCGATCGGGCCGGAAAAGGCGAACAGAATGATGCACAACACCAGGCTGATCGCTCCGGTTACACCGAGTGCAAGCATGAGAAAGCGCCTGGATTGGCGGGAGTCGCTCGCCGCCTCCGTCTCGGCCACATGCTTTGCGATAGCAACCGGCATGCCGAAGGTCGTCAAGGTGATCAAGAAGTAGAGCAGCGGGACGACCATCTGGTACAGCCCCATCCCTTCCGCCCCGATTATGCGGGAGAGCACGATTCTGTTGGCGAAACCGAGCAATTTGGTGACGCCGCCGGCAATGATCAGGATAATGGTTCCGTATAAGAAAGACTGTCTCATGGCAGGCTCCTTTACCGCCGAAATTTCAAGAACAGTGTGCACTATAAGAATATGGACGTGCCGCCAGCGGCATGACTACTTTAAAGGGGGATTGCAGATGGAGATGCATCACTGGTATGCGCAGGTAGCCAGCCTATGCGAGAGCAAGGCAGAGGAATTCGGACTTCTGGGGTATGAAAATGTAGGGCCAAAGGACATCTGGGAGTGTGTAGTCAGCACGTACAAGCAGGAGCCGCCGCTGCATCAGCTGGTAAATGACATTTTGTCTTTAAAGCCGAATAAATACATGAATTACCTGATGGTGCAGATGTACAAAAATTCCTAATGAAACTTTTTTGCTGTCTATTCGTAGAGGGAGAAAGCAATGTGTAAGAGGTCCTGACACGGCAGTCCGTTCGGCGAACCCTTCATTGCGGATGTGCAAATAGGAACCTATTTGCTAAACGAGGGGTTGGTTACCATGGTTCCGCTTTCCTACAAAAATTGACACGTTTTTTCTTACTTCGCTATAATGGGCATATTGGTTTCGCGTCAACCGACGGAACCCTGGAAGGAAAGAGGGGTATTACTACATGATTAAATGGGGAAGATTCCTCCTGTTCCTGGTTATCGTGGGGGTATTGGCAACATTGATGACCACGACAACTACACAGGTGGCAGGCAAGATCACACTTGGTTTGGACTTGCAGGGCGGCTTTGAGATCCTCTACGTGGTAGAGCCGATGGAGGCTAACCAAAAGGTGGATATCGAGCTGTTGAAAGCGACCGCGCGTATGGTCGAGAAGCGGATCAACATCGGGGGAGTGGCGGAACCCGTCATTGAAACCGAGCTTCCCAACCGCCTTCGCGTAAAGATCGCGTCACAGGCTGCCGATCAGGACAAGCTTCGTGAATTGATCGGAAAACCGGCAGTACTGACGTTCCGCGATGAGCAGGGCAAGATTATTTTGAAGGGTAGCGACCTGGCTCCCGGCGGTGCAGGGGTTGGCTATGATGAACTGAAACGTCCAGTCGTCACCCTGAAGATCTCCGATCCGAAAAAGCTGGAACAAATCTCACGGGAAAATCTGCATAAACATATGGCGATTTACCTGGATGAGACGATGATGACCAATCCGGTTATTCAAACCGTCATTACAGGCGGCAGTGCACAAATCTCCGGCGACTACACAGTGGAATCGGCACAGGAAATGGCAGATTTGCTGAACTCCGGCGCAATGCCTGCGAAACTGGTTGAAAAGCAGGTTACTTCTGTAGGTGCGTCTCTCGGTAAGCTCGCTTTGCAAAAAACAATTAACGCCGGCTATGTAGGCGCGGCTTTGATCTTTGTCTTTATGCTTGTGGTGTATCGCCTTCCTGGCTTGGTTGCCAATATCATGCTGGCGACGTTTACCTATTTGAGTATCGTCGTGCTCGACTGGATGGATGCCACGCTCACCTTGCCTGGTATTGCCGGCTTTATTTTGTCCGTAGGGATGGCGGTCGACGCCAACATCATTACCTACGAGCGTATTCAAGAGGAGATTCGCACTGGCAAGACGATTTTGTCTGCATTCCGTGCGGGTGAACGCCGTTCATTGATTACCATTCTCGATGGACACGTTACGACGCTGATCGCTACCGGTGTTCTTTTCTACTTTGGTACAAGCTCCATCCAAGGCTTCGCGGTCGTGCTTGCGATGACGATTATCGTCAGCCTGCTGACCAACGTATTTGGCTCCCGTTTGCTTCTGGGGCTGCTCGTCCGAGCCAACTTGACTAAAAAGCCTGTTTGGTTCGGTGTAAAGGAGAGTGAAATCGGTGAGCTCTAAACGACAACACGAGGATGTCATCAAGTTTGACATCGTAAAGAATAGACGCAAATTTTACATGCTTTCCGCAACGATTTTGATCGTCGGTTTGATTTGCATGCTGGTTATGGGATTGAACCTCGGCGTAGACTTCAAATCCGGTACACGTCTGGATATTTACGTTGGCAAGGAATTCCAGACTGCCGACATCGAAACGCTTATTAAAGAAAACGTGCCCAACACCGTATTTACTCCAGTAACCAAATACGGAGACAAGCAGGATCAGGCGCAAACGCGTTTTGACCACACGATTCCGGCCGATCAATTGCAGAAGCTGGAGAGCGCATTGAAAGCGAAATACGGCGACCAGGTATCCAAGCAAGAGGCTACCGTTGACCCGAGCATCGCCAGAGAGCTGGTGCAAAAAGCGGCGATTGCCGTCGCCGTCGCCGGGATCGGCATTATCATTTACATCGCGATCCGGTTCCAGTTTCTCTTTGGGATCGCCTGCATCATCGGTCTGATCCACGACGTTTTCATCCCGATCGCGCTGTTTTCGGTATTCCGTCTGGAAGTGGACTTGACGTTTATCGCGGCGATTTTGACGATCGTCGGTTACTCGATTAACGATACGATCGTAATTTTTGACCGGATTCGGGAAAACCTAAGAACAATGAAGTCCAAAACGGTTGAGGATCTGGAGCATCTGGTCAACGTCTCCCTGTGGCAGACGATGCGCCGCTCCGTCTTTACGGTAGGGACAGTTTTCTTGACTGCAGTCGCCATTGCCGTATTGGGTAGCGAGAGCATTCGCAACTTCTCCCTGGCCTTGATCTTCGGTCTGGTGAGCGGTACGTACTCCTCCATCTTCGTGGCTGCACAAGTATGGGTTACCTTGAAAAAACGGGAATTGGCAAAAAAACGTCTTTCTCCGGCTCCAACAGAGAGCTGATTGAATGATACCGCGGGGAATCCCCCCGCGGTTTTTTACTCTCAAGACAAATCCCCATAACGGGAGGCAGTAGGGAATGGACAATCGTTTGGCGAAAGCCCAGTTTGGCGCGTGGGTCGGAATCATCGGCAACATTGCATTAGCTGCTGCCAAACTGCTCATCGGCATGGCTGCCAAGTCGCAAGCTCTCGTCGCTGACGCTGTACACTCTGCATCTGACGTCGTCGGTTCGGTGGCTGTTCTGATCGGCCTGAAGGCGGCAGAACGCCCGCCTGACGAGGATCACCCGTACGGACACGGAAAGGCGGAATCGATCGCCGCGATTATCGTTTCGGTGCTGCTTGGAGTGGTCGGCTTTGAAATCGGGTCTGCATCGGTCAAGTCGCTTTTTTCGCCATTGGAGCCCCCTGGCTTCATCGCAGTCTGGGCGGCGGCAGGCTCTATGCTGGTTAAGGAATGGATGTTCCGCTACAAATACAAGCTGGGAAAAGAATTGAACAGCCCCTCCTTGATTGCCAATGCCTTTGAGCACCGATCCGATGTGTTTTCATCTTTTGCTGCATTGGTCGGCATCGGAGGAGCGATACTGGGTGGACGCTTCGATCTTCCCTGGCTGCTGTATCTCGATCCGATTGCCGGTATTTTTGTTTCCATCCTCGTTTTGAAAATGGCCTACGAGATCATGCGCGAGTCTATTCACAACGCGCTGGATCACGTTCTCCACGAAGACCAGACCGTCGAGCTGCGCCACGCCATCGAAGCGGTCGAGGGAGTGATGCGGATTGACTCGCTCCGCGCCAGAGAGCACGGCCATTATCAGATTGTCGATGTAAAGATCGGTGTCGACCCTCACATCACGGTGGAAGAAGGACACAGGATTGGGAAAGAAGTGAAGCAATCACTGCTCTCCCGCTTTCCCGATGTCCGTGATGTATTCATTCATGTAAATCCATACGATCCCGAGCCCGCAGACCGTACGGTAGGCATGAGAGAATAAAGCGCTTTCTGTTGTTGTCAGCCTCCCACACTTTCCTCTATAATGAATGAGGATTGGAGGAAGGCCTATGCTGAGAGCGAAAACACGCTGGCAACTGGCTGCGTACGATAATGAGCTGGCAGAGTTGATCGCCCGTGAGTGTGGTTTGGCTCCGCTGGTAGCCAAGCTTCTCGCGATTCGTGGAATCGATTCTCCCCAGCGTGCGAAAGAATTTCTGCAAGCGGGCCCCGAGCTCTTCCACGATCCGTTTGCCCTGTACGGGATGGAGAGCAGCGTGTATCGAATCCGTCAGGCCATCGAGCGCAAGGAACCGATCTGTATTTACGGAGATTACGATGCAGACGGGGTCAGCTCGACATCGCTCATGGTTCATTTGATGAGACGGATGGGCGCCGTGTTTGATTACTATATTCCCAACCGCTTCACGGAAGGATACGGCTTACATAAGGAGGCCATGTCTCAGATTCACGAGAGGGGCTTCAAGCTGATCATTACCGTCGATACCGGTATTAGTGCCGTGGAGCAAGTCGACTTTGCCAAACAACTCGGTCTGGACGTCATTGTGACGGACCACCATGAACCTCCGGAGGTTATCCCGGAGGCATTTGCCGTGATCAATCCGAAGCAGCCTGCATGCACTTATCCGTTTGACATGCTCGCAGGCGTGGGCGTCGCTTTCAAGCTGGCCCATGCATTGCTGGAGGAGCCGCCGCTCGATCTGGTTGATCTGGCTGCGCTCGGGACGATTGCCGACCTGGTGCCGCTGGTGGATGAGAACCGGATTTTGGCAAGACTCGGTCTGCAGCGCTTGAATCATACCCGCAATCCGGGTTTGCAGGCATTGATTAAAGTAAGCGGCTTGGCGGATGCCGAAAAGCTCACAGCCGGCCATGTCGGCTTTGCCTTGGGACCGAGACTGAATGCGGGAGGACGTCTGGAGACGGCAGAAGCGGCCGTGAAGCTCTTGACTACAGAGGATGGTCAGGAAGCGGAAGAGGCAGCCCAGCAGCTGGATGAGTTGAACCGGGAGCGGCAGGAGCTTGTCCAGAAAATGACCGATGAAGCCATCAGTATGGTCTTGGAAAAGTACCCTTTGGATGAAAACAGGGTGCTGGTCGTCGCCAAGGAAGGCTGGAATGTAGGGGTAGTCGGGATTGTGGCTTCACGACTGGTAGAAAAATTTTACCGACCGACAATCGTCCTCGGGATCGATCCGGAAAAAGGGACGGCAAAGGGCTCGGCGAGAAGCATTGCCGGCTTTGACATGTATGAGGCTTTGACAGCCTGCAAAGAGTGGCTTCCCCATTACGGCGGGCACACCATGGCAGCAGGGATGACACTGCCTGTGGATAACCTGGAGGCTTTTCGCAAACAGCTAAATAAACTGGCATTCGAATGGCTGACGGACGAAGATTTGATTCCGTTGACGAAAGTGGATGTCGCCCTGGAAATGCCGGAAATCACACTGGAGACTGCCGAACAATTGGAGCTGCTGGCCCCGTTCGGGATGGGCAATCCGACGCCGCTGGTGCTGGTAAACGATGTGGAGGCCTCGGGCATGCGCACGATCGGGCGGGACGATACCCACTTGAAGTGCTCGCTGGTGAAGGATGCCTGCCAGATCGATGCGATCGGCTTCAACTGGGCCCATATTGTTTCTCAGGTGACGCCGAAAGCACGTTACCAGGTGCTAGGCGAGATGTCGGTAAATGAATGGAACGGAAACCGGAAGCCGCAAATCACCATCCGGGATATCGCTGTGCCTCACCGTCAAATTTTTGATTGGCGCGGCTGCAGAGATAAGCTCGACAAGTGGCGGAAGCTGCAGGAGAGCAGCGAGACATTGACGATCATGTTTCGGCAGGAAAGCTACGAGGAGCTGTTCCCCGTCGCTGCGCTCGGAGGCAGCACAGACAGCTTGTTGTACCTCTCGCCGAACCACGCTGCCAATCCCGCCGCCAGATCGAATGTGATTCTCTACGATCTGCCCAAGACCCGCAGCGATCTCGCTGGTGCGGTGGCGTATCTGGAGCGGGCGGAGCGGATTTACTGTTTGTTCGGGGACCCTGACCTCGGACTTGAGCGGATCTCCTGTCCGGGCCGCGAACAATTTAAACTCGTCTATCAATTTTTCATGCAGGTTCCCCTGGTGCAGCGAATTCATCTGGATGCGATGGCACGCAGGTTGAAGCTGAAGCGGGATGTACTGGAAGGGATGCTCGCCGTATTCGCAGAGCTGGACTTCATTACAATGGAGGAAGGGGCCATCAGGCTCAACGCCCAAGCAGCGAAGCGTCCGCTCGACAGCTCCCGCCTGTATATGGAGTGGAAAGAAGAAAGCGAATTGGTAACGGAACTGCTGCTCTCTTCGTACGATTCACTGGTAACTCATTTTCAACAGCAGGTGGCAGCGACCACCGCGTAGGAGGAATTTTTTCATGGATTTTAAATCGTACATTCGCGTGATTCCTGATTATCCACAACCGGGTATTCGCTTCAAGGATATCACTACGTTGTTAAAGGACGGCCCAGCCTATAAAGCGGCGATTGAGGAATTGACCACTTTTGCCAAGGAAGTGAATGCCGAAGTGATCGCGGGTCCGGAAGCACGTGGTTTTGTCGTCGGTGCTCCGCTGTCGTATGCGCTTGGTGTCGGCTTTGTGCCGGTCCGCAAATCGGGCAAATTGCCGTACGAATCGATCAAGGCAGAGTATAACCTGGAGTATGGAAAGGATGCGCTCGCCGTTCACGTGGATGCGATCCAGCCCGGGCAGCGCGTGCTGATTGCCGACGATTTGCTGGCGACAGGAGGAACGATCACCTCGACGATTCAACTGATTGAGCAGCTGGGAGGAATCGTGGTAGGTGCAGCCTTCTTCATCGAGCTTTCCTATCTGGATGGCCGCCAAAGACTGGGTGACATTCCAGTCAAAACCCTTGTACAGTATTAAGCAAAGACGGGCGCAATGCCCGTTTTTTTGTTTTTTGGCCATCCTGCAAACTTTCCCTTGAGAATCACCTTTACATTACAATGGACATACAAGATAATAGGATAAATAGACAGTTTTCATCTTTTCCCCTCTGTGCAACAGTGAGGGGAGCACAAGCGGCACGAAATAACGTCAGCTTCTCCGTGAGCTTCCGATGAAGCTTTTTTTATACGATCGGACGTATCAAGATTGTTACCGGTTATCGGCATGAGCAGCGAAAAAGAGCGCACTCCTGCCCTATGCCGTACACCCGCACGTCCCGTACTTCGCAGGCTAAGGCTTCGCAAAAAAAGCTTGGCTCAGCCAGGTTTTCTAATGAGAGGATAAGGGAAGGAACTATGAGCACCGGCATTAATGAAGTACTCACAAAAGCAGGCAGTTACTTGTCCAAAGCGGACCTGGATCTGATTACGCGCGCGTACCAGCTGGCAGAGAAAGCCCATGAAGGCCAGGTGCGCAAATCGGGCGTTCCTTACATCATGCATCCCATTGCGGTTGCTGGCATTTTGGCAGAGCTGCACATGGATGCGGTAACGATTGCTGCCGGCTTTTTGCATGATGTAGTGGAAGACACCGAGGTTTCGCTCGAACATCTTCAGGGCGAATTTGGCCAAGAAGTAGCTTTGTTGGTTGACGGCGTGACCAAGCTCGATAAAATCAAATACAAGTCAAAGGAGGAGCAGCTGGCCGAGAATCACCGCAAGATGCTGGTCGCGATGGCCCAGGACATCCGTGTGATCATGATCAAGCTGGCTGACCGCCTCCACAACATGCGGACCCTCCGCCATATGTCAGAGGAGAAGCAGCGGGAAATTTCAGATGAAACACTGGAGATTTTTGCTCCACTGGCTCACCGCCTGGGGATCGCTTCCGTGAAATGGGAATTGGAAGACACATCGCTCCGCTATCTCAATCCACAGCAATACTACCGCATTGTCAATTTGATGCAGAAAAAGCGGACCGAACGGGAAGCCTACATCAACGAAGCTGCAGACACAATCAAGGATAAGCTGAAGGAACTGAACATCGAAGCCGAAATATCCGGCCGTCCCAAGCACATTTACAGCATCTACAAGAAGATGACGAAGCAAAACAAGCAGTTCAACGAGATTTACGATCTTCTCGCGCTTCGCATCATCGTCAATGACATTCGCGACTGCTACGCGGTTCTGGGGATCGTCCACACGCTCTGGAAGCCGATGCCCGGCCGTTTCAAGGATTATATCGCAATGCCGAAAGCAAACATGTACCAGTCGCTGCACACGACTGTCATCGGTCCGAAAGGCGAGCCGCTGGAAGTGCAGATTCGCACATGGGATATGCACCAGACGGCGGAGATCGGGATCGCAGCGCACTGGGCCTACAAGGAAGGCAGAAGTGTCGTCCAGGGCTCCTTTGCCGAGAAGCTCGGGAACCTGCGGGAGATTATTGAAGGGGGCTCCGAGGAGGCTCCAAACGCCCAGGAGTTTATGGAGTCCTTGAAACAGGATCTCTTCTCCGACACGGTGTTTGTCTTTACTCCAAAAGGGGACGTGGTCGAGCTTCCGAAAGGCTCTGTGCCGCTCGATTTCGCTTACCGCATCCACTCCGCCGTCGGCAACCGGACGATCGGGGCGAAGGTAAACGGCAAAATTGTGCCGCTCGACTATTCGCTGAAGACGGGCGACATCGTGGAAATTTTGACGTCCAAGCACTCGTACGGCCCGAGCCAGGACTGGCTGAAGATCGCCAAATCGGCTCACGCCCGAAACAAAATCAAGCAGTGGTTTAAAAAGGAAAAGCGGGAAGAGAATGTAGCCAAAGGACAGCAGATGGTCGAGGCCGAAATCAAGGCCAGAGGCTACGATCTCAAGGATGCGATGACCGATGCGAATTTGAAGGAAGCTGCAACCCGCTTCAACTTTCAGGGCCATGAGGACATGTTCGCCGCTGTGGGCTATGGCGGAATCACAGCCTCCCAGATCGTCACCAGGCTGATCGACAAGCTGCGCAAAGAGCGGGAGGAACAAAATCCGCCTGTGCCGGAATACAAGCCAGCTCCTGCGCAGTCAACAGGCCGCAGCGAGTCGGGCGTCAAGGTAAAGGGCGTCGACAATCTGCTGGTGCGGATTTCCCGCTGCTGTACGCCGGTCCCTGGGGATCAGATCATCGGGTTTATCACCAGGGGCAGAGGCGTTTCCGTTCACCGCAAGGACTGTCCCAACGTCCTGACGGAAGAGTGCATGGAACGGTTGATCGATGTGGAGTGGGATACCGACTTCAAGCATAACTACCATGTGGATATCGAGATTACCGGTCAGGATCGAAGCGGCCTGCTGAACGATGTTTTGCAGGTCGTGGCAGAGACGAAAACGAATATCTCTGCGGTCAGCGGCAAAGCAGACAAAAATCGGGTAGCCACCATTCACATGACGATTTCTATCAGCAATATCGATCACCTGCACAAAGTGGTCGAGCGCATCAAGCGCATCAAGGACATTTATTCCGTCCGACGGATTCTCAGCACCTGATCCCACAAGATCGGGTGTTCTTGTTTCGTTCTGGTGTAAGCAAAGGACAGTACCCAGCGCTACGGGCGAGCAATTTAGAAAGATACCATCGAGACAAGCCTTTGGTACTGCAAGATGAATGATCTGGAAGGAGTTTTTGCTGCTGTGCGAGTAGTAGTCCAACGTTCCCGCGAAGCAAGTGTCACCGTGGCAGGCGAAGTGGTCGGCCGTATTGACCACGGCCTTGTGCTTTTGGTCGGGATTACGCATGAGGATACAGAGAAAGACGTAGAGTTCATTGCCGACAAGATTGCCAACCTGCGCATTTTTGAAGACAGCGAAGAAAAAATGAACCATTCGGTGCTGGATACAGGCGGTCAAATCCTGTCCGTCTCCCAGTTCACCCTGTATGGCGATTGCCGCAAAGGCAGGCGCCCCAATTTCATGGCTGCCGCCCGTCCCGAAAAGGCCGAGCCGCTGTACGATCTGCTCAATGCCAAGCTGCGGGAAAAAGGCTTGATAGTAGAAACAGGCCGATTCGGAGCGATGATGGACGTGCGTCTCGTCAACGACGGTCCCGTTACGCTGATCGTGGAAACATAAACATCAGGTCGCTTTCGTGGATGGCCCTATCCACTTGACAGAGAAAAAGGAGTCGAGACATCTCGGCTCCTTTTCGTATTTTATTAGCCGCCTCTAGTAGCAGAAAGGAACCATGGCGGACACCGTTTTTATTTTACATGGAGTGAATCCTCCATTTCGCGGATCAGAAGCTCAACAGCGTCGACAACTGCTGCTGGCCTCAAGGCCGGGATCATATGTCCGGTATCCGGCAAAACGATCAAGCGCGAATGGCTAATCTCGCGATGGAGCCGGTACGCATGCAGGTCGGGCCTAAATGGATCCTTTTCGCCGCAAACAATGACTGTCGGGGTCTGTATCCGGGAATAATGCTGTTCCATGGCGGGAATAGTTTGCGCAAATGCGAGAATATCCTCGCGATTGGCACGCAATTGACTTGGACGAGACCATAGAGCATTCGCTATTTTCTGATAGCCGTCTGGAACTTTGTCCGGCGAGAACGTAGATTGCAGCATGGTTGAGGTCAGCTTTCTCGCCAGGGGAGGCAGTACTGTATGAGCGGCCAGGCTGCCCAAAAAGGGTACGCGCAGCAGTCGGCCGAGGAACAGGTCTATCGCTCCAGCGGGATATGCTTTTCCACCATATGCGCCGGGAGCGACCAGAACCGCTCCAGCAAGCTCGCCGGGGTAGTCCAGCATGTAGGCGAGAACGAGCGAGGCGCTCCAGGAATGCCCGACCAAAATAGGCTGTTTTGCGTCCAGTTTGCGCAAGGCTTCCTTGAGCAGTCGCGCCTGTACGCGGGGGGTCGCCCATTCGGTCTTTGGCCGTTCGCTGTACCCGTATCCTGGACGATCAAAGGCAATCGCCCGGAACCCGCGGGAAGCCGCTTCGCTGACAACGTTAGAAAAATCGCGGGAAGACAAGATGCCTCCATGGAGAAAAACGATCGGGCGACCGGTTCCTTTTGAGGTGAAATGGAGCCGGATATGTTCTGCCTCTACGTATTCTCCGGCCGGCGGGAAAGCTTTCCTTGTGGTGCGGTCGAGTCTTCGGTTGTGCACATACAAACAGAGGAGCAAGAGTAAAACAAAAGTAAAAGCGGTCAGAATAAACATCAGGTTCATATGGAAGCTCATAGATGAAAACCAACCTCCTTATATGAATTCTATCTGGTGTGTTAATCACGTACTGATTGGTATGTTGATGGCATTAATGATCCCGTCTTTTTGCAAGGACGGGTTTTTCTTCTATTTGCCTTTATGCTGAATCCCTTGCCAGAGAAGTTGAGCAAGCTGTGATGTGATCGAAGGCAATTGGACACGCTTTGGATCGATAAGCAACCCGAGAAGCAGACCGTTGATCAATGATTGAAACAGAATGGCGATTGCTTGCGGGTCAACGTCATCAGCAAGCAGTTGTTCCTTCTGCCACTCTATTATCATCGCGGCAGTCCCCTCAATAATCTGGCCGTAGGCGGAACGAAGCGCATCGGCCACGAGTGGATCACGGGAAGCAGTGACGAAATCAAAAAAGAGCATGGGTGCGTGGGAATCCGGCTCGAAGCATTCGAATTGGGCTGCTAACATAGCTGCCAGACCCTTCACTGCGGCTATGCTGTTTCCGTTGCCAAACGCCATCCGACCTGTTTGCGGCAGGACTTTCAACTGTTGGCTTAACTGGTGTTCGCAAAGAGCCGCAAACAAGTCGCTTTTACTTGAGAAGTGCCAGTATACAGCGCCCTTGGTCATGCCAGCGTCTGCTGCTACCAGGTCCAGAGACGTCCCGGAAAACCCGTGCTTGGAGAATACGCGGGCTGCGGCATCCAAAATTTTCGTCCGCGTATCCGCAAGTGAAGATCCGCTGGCAGCTTGCTGCGCCTCCAGCCACTTCCTCATTTCCTGCTTGGAGCCGAAATGGCGTCGTACTGCCGTCCAATGTACGCCTGCAGCTTTCGCCACATCGGCAAAGCTGATCTTGTCGAAAGGACGTTTCTCACTCAGATGTAAAGCCGCTGCCCGTATTTGCTGACTCGATTTCATTGCTTGCACCTCAGTATAACGAAATATAATGCGGATTACATACCAAATAGTATGCGAATAGTATATGATTCCAAAAATGCAACGTCAAGCCTATAAAATAAACGAACCCTTGTCTTCACATTGGAAGACAAGGGTTTGACGGTTATCCTTCTTGTACGCTCTGCGATGAGAAGTACTGCAAAATCCCGTTAAAGAGGCCTTCTGCAGCTAAATCCTGCTGTTTCTCAGAGCGAAGCCGGAGCTCTTCATTGTAGTTGGAGAGGAAACCGATCTCCGCCAAAATCGAGGTTACAGGATTTTCTCTCAGAACGTAGTAGTTGCCGAAGCGGGACTGCAAGTCTTTGTAGGACGTCGCTTTCACGACTTCTGCTTGCACAAGGGAGGCCAGCTTGCTTGAATTCCCTTTGTTGTAATGGAAAATGATCGTTCCGTTCGTCGTTGAATTCGGATGCGTGTTGTGATGGATGCTGACAAATATGTCCGCGTTGTTCTGAATCGCCACATCAACACGCTGCTGGAGCGTCAGCTTCCGGTCGTCGCTGCGGGTCATGATCACTTTGGCCCCGGCAGCCTCCAATTTATTCCGCAATAGCAGGGCGACCTGAAGGTTCACGGTTTTTTCCAAAGTGGAGAAGCTGGAGCCGGTAGCGCCGTTGTCATTGCCGCCATGTCCCGGGTCGACAACGATCACCTTGCCGACCAGCGCGTTTGTTTTTACAACTGCCGGCGTTCCTGTCGCGGATACCAGCCAGCCGGCTACAAAGCCTGTGGAACCATCCGTGAATTTGAGCTCGAACCAGTCGCCCTCGCGCTTGATGATCGAGTATTTTTCACCCGGCTGTATCTGCTTGAGGATGGGGTGATTCGTTCCAGGGCCAGAACGGACATTCGTGTCCGGGTTGAGGACAGTGACATGCGGTCCCGGGGGAGCGGGCATGACAGGCTGTTGGACAGTTACGAGCCAGCCTGCGACCCAGCCAATTTTGCCGTCCGGCGTTTGCACCCGGTACCAGTCTTCTTTTTTCTCCAGCACCGTCAGGGTACTGCCCGCCTTCAGCGTACCGAGGACAGCGCTGGCTGTGCTCGACTCGGCCCGGAGATTTAACCCGTCGGTCTGTACGGTTGCTGTCTGCTTGGCAGGCTGCTGTGTATTCGTGCTTCCGTTGTTTGCCGGAGGCTGTACATCAGGTGGCTGCTGGTTCTGGTTGGCTGCTCCGCTGCCTGCGTTAGCCTGTCCGGTGCCAGGCTGGGTGGTTCCTTCCTCGGGAATCCACGCCTGTATGCCATCGTATGGAAACTGGATCCAGCCATTCTGCTTTTTCGTGACGGTAATGGTGTACCCGGAATGAAGCTGTCCGATGGCGGGCAATGAAAAATCCGGTGACGGGTAAATGTACGGATTGTATTCAAGCGTCAAAGAATTGCCCTGTGATCCTGCTTGTCCAGCCCCGGCAGAGCCGCCAGAATGGGCTGGCGCCGCAGGCGGATTTCCTCCGTCAGGAGTTGTGCTCGGCTGACCGGCTGGCTTTCCGGCATTGTGCTCAGTAACGAGCCAACCTGCGACCCAGCCCTTGGCGCTTGCAGACAGCTGAATTTGGACCCATTCGCCGCTGCGCTGCGTAACCGTGTATTTTTTGCCGGGATTAATCTTTTGGACGACAGAATAGTTTTGTCCCGGACCCGAGCGAACGTTTACATTGTCGGTAGTGCTCTCTACCGGTGCGGTTGATTGAGCGCCACTCTGTGGGGCCGGTTTTGTGCTTGTGCCCGACTTTGTGACCAGCCAATTGGCCACCCAACCGGTTTTCCCGTTTGGCAGACGCACATGGATCCAATCGCCCTTTTCAGAGATGACAGGCAGTACCGTTTTGATCGGCAGGGTAGTGACTACCTGATCCTGTGTGCTGGGACCGGAACGAACGTTGAGATTATCGACCGTAACCTGGATGGTTCCAGCTGCAAAGGCGGCAGTGACAGGCAAGGTAACGGCACAGGCGACAGCAAGGAGTGTCCGCAGGAGATGTTGACGAAAACGCACGAATTTGACACCCTTTCCAGTTTTATAGATGTGAAGTACCGATTTTAGTGGAATTTACCAAAAGTACTCTTTCGTCCTCTCATTCTTCTTTTCCTGCTTTTTCCGACAAACTTCTTTATAAAATACCAAATTTTTATGGTTGAAATTGCTTTCTTCATAACCGGAAACAGCATCGTCAGCGATGGCCATTTCCGTGATGACCGGGCGTCCCTTATGCTTTTTTGCACTGCGGGCCATACTAGGATACAACCAGCACGGATGAGAGAAGGAGGCACGCAGATGAGGCAGTCCAACAAGGAAGCATTTGCGCAAGAGGCAAACAGACGGTTGTTCTCCGTCGATTTTCACGACTTTCTGGAAAAGGAATCGACATTGAACGACGTGGAGATGTCCAGGGAGTTTCACATCAGCATCAGAGATGTGCAGGAGCTCAGAAGAAAGCTGCGCCGGTGAACGAAATTCCGGGTGCTTTCGCCAGGTTGACCACGCTTTTTTTGTCGGATAAGATGAAGGGGCAGACTGAAAAGCAGGTGAACCCATGATTCAGGTGAAGTGTGAAGGACATCAATTCGAGCGGGAAATCGGTTTGATTCTCGCCTTGTTTTATGAAGACCCGGAAATTGTATATGTATCGGAATGGAAAGGCTCAGACAGCCTTCGCATCCGGCTTTCCCTGGAGGAGCGTGGAGATGGCGTCTGTGCCACAGGAGAATTGCATGCAGGAGACCGGCATGAAAAGCGGATGGTGGAGCGTCCGTACACGGTCCTGGAGGAAAAGGAACAGCGGAAAATCGCCAAGCGTGCTGTCAGCTATGTTTTGCTCCAACTTCTGGAAGAACTGACGGGCATCGAGCAAGGCTGGGGCGTGCTCACCGGCATCCGGCCTACCAAGCTGATGCATAGCCTGCTTTCGTCAGGAGCGGAGCGGGAAGCCGTTCACCGCCGCTTGCAAAAGGACTACATGGTTCGGCCCCACAAGCTTTCCTTGCTTCAGGAGATCGTCGACAGGCAGTTGAAAGTCGTTCCTGATTTTTACCAGATCGACCGGGAGCTTTCTGTATACATCGGGATTCCGTTTTGCCCGACCAAGTGTGCGTACTGCACCTTTCCGGCATACGCCATCCGCAGCCATACAGCGTCAGTGAATCCTTTTCTGGAAGGGCTGCACTACGAGATCGAACGAATGGGCCAATGGCTCACGGAACGGGATATGCGGATCACCTCGATTTATTTTGGCGGAGGGACGCCGACGAGCATTACGGCAGATGACATGGATCAGTTGTTTCAGACGATGCATCGGACCTTTCCGCATATGGATGGCGTACGCGAGCTGACAGTGGAGGCAGGCAGGCCCGACACGATTACCCGTGAAAAGCTGGACGTGATGAAGCGGTGGGAGGTTGACCGCATCAGCATCAATCCGCAATCGTTCACCCAGGAAACGCTGCGGGCGATCGGACGTCATCATACGGTGGAGGAAACGATTGAGAAATACCATTTGGCGATGGAAATGGGTTTGACCAACATCAATATGGATTTGATCATCGGTTTGCCGGGTGAAGGGCTGAAGGAATGGGAGCACAGCCTGCGGGAAGTAGAAAAGCTGATGCCTACTTCCTTGACGGTTCACACCCTCTCATTCAAGCGGGCCTCCGAAATGACGCAGAACAAGGAGCGCTACCAGGTGGCCAGCCGGGAGGAAGTGAGCCGGATGATGGAGCTTGCTTCCCGTTGGACGAGGGAAAAAGGCTATCATCCCTACTACCTTTACCGCCAGAAAAACATCCTGGGCAATCTGGAAAATGTCGGCTACGCCCTTGAGGGACAGGAGAGCATCTACAACATCATGATCATGGAAGAGGCGCAGACCATCCTCGGACTCGGCTGCGGAGCCGTCTCCAAGCTGATGGCCCCCGGCAGCGGCAAGCTTGTCAGGTGGCCGAATCCAAAGGACCCGAAGACGTATAACGAGACGTACCGGACTTTGACCGAAGAGAAGCTCCGCGATCTCGACCAGGTGTACGGGGGAATGTCCACGCAAGCATCAGTGGAAAAGGCCGGAGCAGGCAAGTAAGGTGCGGCTGGTCAATTTGGCGCAGTCAAAAAAGTTTTATCCGGTGCCTGTTGACGCCTGATTCGCCGTTTGCTATGATTTGCATTAAGATTTTCAAAGGACCTTTTTTACAACGATCTAATGACGGGAACAAGTACCCAGGAAACGGATAGCCAGAGAGGAATTGCCGCGGCTGAGAGCATTTCCCTATGACGACTTGGTGAATGACATCCCCGAAGACCGCAGTGAACGAAGCGGCTTTTTGCCCTTTTTAGTAACTGGCAGGCGTAAGTCGGCGTTAACGACTGGAAAAGTGGGGCTCCGGTATGAGAAATGGAGTCCAAGCAGGGTGGCACCACGGGAGCAAAACCGATCTCTCGTCCCTGACATGTTTGCATCAAGCGGCATGTCAGAGGCGGGAGATTTTTTGTTTTGGTTTGAACTAGTTTCCGGCAGGAAGCAAAGATGGAGGGTTAACAGATGGCAAAGATTCAAATTCCTCGCGGCACGCAGGATATTATGCCAGGTACGGTTGAACTGTGGCATTACATCGAGGCCAAAGCGCGCGACTTGTGCAGACGGTTCAACTATCACGAGATCCGCACACCGCTGTTTGAAAGCACAGAGCTGTTCCAGCGCGGTGTCGGAGAAACGACGGACATCGTCGAGAAGGAAATGTACAACGTCTCCAATCCGCGCAGCGAGGACGCCTTGACGCTTCGCCCGGAGGGAACGGCTGGCGTAGTCCGCTCCTACGTGGAGAACAAGCTGTACGGCTCGCCCAATCAGCCGGTCAAGATGTACTACCTCGGGCCGATGTTCCGCCACGAGCGCCCGCAAGCTGGACGCTACCGGCAGTTCGTCCAGTTCGGAGCGGAAGCGATCGGCTCCAGCGATCCGGCGATTGACGCGGAAGTGATCGCTTTGGCGATGCGGCTCTATCAAGAGCTTGGGCTGACAGGACTGAGTGTCGAGCTCAACAGCGTGGGCACGCTGGAGGACCGGGCGAACCACCGCAAGCACCTGCTCGAACATCTGAACGGCGTGCGCGATCAGCTTTGCCCAGACTGTCAATCCCGGATTGACCGCAATCCGCTGCGTGTGCTCGACTGCAAAAACGAAACCTGCAAAACGCTGACAAAAGATGCTCCTTCTATTTTGGAGTATTTGAGCGATGAGTCTGCCGCGCATTTTGAAGCGGTCAAAGCGTACCTGACCGAGCTGGGAATCGCCTACACGGTAAACCCGCGCATGGTTCGCGGTCTCGACTACTACACCCAGACTGCCTTCGAGATCAAAATGGCAGAAATCGGTGCCGTAGAAACGCTCTGCGGCGGCGGACGCTACAACGGGCTGGTGGCAGAGCTCGGCGGCGACGACATGCCGGGAATCGGCTTTGCCCTCAGTATCGAGCGGCTTCTGCTCGCTCTCGAGAAGCAGGGGGTCCAACTGCCGGTGTCCGTCGGCATCGACTGCTTCGTGGCGATTCAGACGCCGGATGCGAAGTCGGCAGCCTTCCGCCTCGTCGACCGTCTGCGCAGCGCAGGTGTGGCGGCTGAGCTGGACTATCTCGACCGCAAGATGAAAGCGCAGTTGAAACAAGCGGACCGGCTGGCTGCGAGATTTACCGTCATTATTGGCGAGTCCGAGCTGGCCAGCGGAACAGCGGTTCTGAAAGAAATGGCCACTGGGGAGCAGCAGGAGATCAAGCTGGCTGAGCTGCCGGCTGTCATCGCAAGCCGCTTGGGATAAATACAAGATCGACATCAGAAAAATGAGTGGAGGAAATCAAAAATGAGTTGGCAATATCGTACCGTGCAATGTGGAGAGGTTGGACTTGAACAGGTAGGACAGGAAGTCATCCTGAACGGATGGGTGCAAAAGCGTCGCGACCTCGGCGGCGTTATCTTTATCGACTTCCGCGACAGAACAGGTATCCTCCAGATCGTTTTTAATCCGGAGCACAACAAGAACGCATGGGAAGTGGCAGACAAAGTACGCAGCGAGTACGTGCTGGCTGTAAAGGGGACCGTCGTCAAGCGCGCACCGGAGGCTGTCAATCCGAAGCTGAAAACGGGCGAAGTCGAAGTGATCGTGAGCGAAATCATCATCCTGAACGACGCCAAAACGCCTCCATTCCAAATCGAGGATGACATCGACGTAGATGAGCAGGTCCGCCTGAAATACCGTTACCTGGACCTTCGCCGACCGGAAATGCAGCGCTCCCTGATTCTCCGCAGCAAGGCAGCCAAAGCATTCCGCGATTTCCTCGACGAGAAGGGCTTTGTCGAAGTAGAAACACCGATGCTGACCAAGAGCACGCCGGAAGGAGCGCGTGAGTATCTGGTGCCGTCCCGCGTGCATCCAGGCGAATTCTTCGTGCTTCCGCAATCTCCGCAGTTGTTCAAGCAATTGCTGATGGTATCCGGCATGGAGCGCTACTACCAGATCGCCCGCTGCTTCCGTGACGAAGACTTGCGTGCGGACCGCCAGCCTGAATTCACCCAGGTGGACATCGAGACCTCGTTCCTGTCTATGGAAGAGCTGCTGCCGATGATGGAAGAAATGATTGCCCATGTATTCAAAACGACGATCGGCGTAGACGTGCCGAGACCATTCCCGCGTCTGACGTATGCGGAGGCGATGGCCCGTTACGGTTCCGACAAACCGGACGTACGCTTCGGCATGGAGCTGACCGATGTGTCCGACCTCGTCGCAACCAGCGATTTCAAAGTGTTTGCCAGCGTCGTCTCTGGCGGTGGCCAGGTAAAGGCGATCAACGCGAAAGGCTGCGGACATTACTCCCGCAAAGAAGCGGATGATCTCGGCAAGTTCGCGTCCCGCTACGGTGCAAAAGGCCTGGCGTGGATGGGCTTCAAGGACGGCGAAGTCAAAGGGCCGATCGCCAAGTTCTTTGGCGAAGCAGAAATCAACAGCCTGAAAGAACGACTGGCCGTAGAAGAGGGAGACCTGCTCCTGTTTGTGGCCGACAAGCCGAAAGTCGTGGCCGATGCCTTGGGCGCGCTTCGCTCCAAGCTGGGTGCCGAGCTTGGCCTGATCGACCACAGCCAGTTCGCCTTCCTCTGGGTCGTCGACTTCCCGCTGGTCGAGTGGGATGAGGAATCGCAGCGCTATCTGGCTCTGCACCATCCGTTCACCCGTCCAAAAGACGAAGATTTGCACCTGTTGGAAAGCGATCCTGGCCAAGTCCGGGCGCAGGCCTACGACATGGTGCTCAACGGCTACGAGCTGGGCGGCGGTTCGATGCGGATTTACAAGCGCGACGTACAGGAAAAAATGTTCCGTACACTCGGCCTGACCGAAGAAGAAGCAAAACAAAAGTTCGGCTTCCTGCTTGACGCATTCGACTTCGGTACGCCTCCTCACGGCGGGATCGCACTCGGTCTGGACCGCTTGATCATGCTGCTGGCCGGCCGCAGCAACCTGCGTGAAGTGATCGCGTTCCCGAAAACAGCGAGCGCAAGCGATCTGATGGTAGATGCGCCAGGTCCGGTGGACGACAAGCAGCTGGCTGAGCTGAACATCATGACGACGGTAAAAGACGAAGAAGCCGAATAAGCGGGCTTGCACAGTCGCATGAGCGTTTGATACATTGGTAATACTGATAAATAGCCCTGCGATGTACGTGACTTCCGATAGTTTTGAGCCACAAAGTCTTTTTAGGGAGTTTTTCGTCCGCAATCGCGAGGACATGCCTCCATCGAGTGGACGTCCGGGACGGTTGGGCAAGACACCCACCTGCGATGAGCAGGTTCAAAACTGTAGGAGCAGCACGGCATTTTGGGGCTCCTTTTTTGTCTGACATTCCTACTTTTCCGATTGCATATCGTTTATGCTCCTTCCAGTCGATAAACGGATTGGATTTGTTCCTCAAGAATTGTCATGCTTTGATCAGAAAGGTTGACGGTGGATGCTTCATCAATTTTCTCGTTGCGAATTGGCCTTCGGTCCCGAAGGTTTGGAAAAAATGAAAAACAGCACAGTAGCGGTACTCGGTGTAGGGGGTGTCGGTTCCTTCACGGTCGAAGCTTTGGCCCGCACCGGCGTAGGCAAGCTGGTACTGGTGGACAAGGACGTCGTCGACATTACCAATATCAATCGCCAAATTCATGCTACGCTCAATACGATCGGTCAAAAGAAAGCCGAACTGATGAAAGAGCGGATTGCCGCCATCAACCCGGCTTGCGAGGTTGTCACGCTGAACATGTTTTACAATGCGGAAACGGCCGATCAGCTGTTTGCCCATGAGCTTGATTACATCGTCGATGCGATGGATACGATGTCGGCCAAGCTGCACCTGATACTGGAAGCGAAACGACGCAACATTCCGATCATCTCCAGCATGGGAGCGGCCAACAAAATGGACCCGACAAAGTTTGAAGTGGCCGATATTTCCCAGACCAGCTACGATCCGATTGCCAAGGTAATCCGCCGCGAACTGAGAAAAAGCGGCATTTACAAGGGTGTAAAAGTGGTGTACTCCAAGGAGATCCCGGTGACCATACGCACCGATGTCCGCGAACAGATCGTAACCGATCCGAATTCGCCGATCAGCAAAGTGCGTCAGCCCCCGGCCAGCAATGCATTTGTCCCTTCCGTAGCAGGACTTATTCTAGCGAGTGTTGTCGTCCGCGATCTGTTGGACTGGCAGCCGGCAAAAGGGTAGAGCGACATGGATCTGTTTTCATTTGCCCATGAAGCAAACGACAAGGGACAAAGCAAGCCGCTTGCTGCCCGGATGCGACCGCAGACGATCCGCGATGTGATCGGCCAGGAACATATTCTTGGAGAAGGGAAGCTGTTGCGCCGGGCGATTGAGGCTGACCAGGTTTCTTCGCTGATTTTTTACGGGCCGCCGGGAACAGGCAAAACGACCTTGGCCAAGGTGATTGCCCGCACGACACGGACGCATTTTGCCGAGCTGAATGCCGTAACGGCAGGGGTGGCTGACATTCGCAAAGTCGTCGACGAGGCGAAGGAACGGCTGGTTATGGGCGGCCAGCGGACAACGCTGTTCGTGGATGAGATCCATCGCTTCAATAAATCGCAGCAGGATGCCTTGCTTCCGTATGTGGAGGAGGGCACCATTACGCTAATTGGAGCGACGACGGAGAATCCGTTTTTCGAGGTAAATCCGGCACTGCTTTCGCGGTCGCAAATTTTCCAACTCCAGCCATTGACGCATGAACACCTTGAACAGGTGATACAGCGGGCTTTGACAGATGAAGAGAACGGCTTGGCGGAGCTGTATGTGGAGGTTGAGCCGGAGGCGAGGGATCACTTGATCCAATACGCCGAGGGCGATGCGCGCAGACTGCTCAACGCGCTGGAGCTGGCTGCAACGACAACGCCTCCCGGACCGGACGGACGCATCGTCATCACGCTCGATGTGGCCGTGGAGTCGATCCAGCGGCGTGCTGTTCGTTACGACAAAAGCGGTGACAACCATTACGACACGGCTTCTGCTTTCATCAAATCCATCCGCGGCTCTGATCCGGACGCGGCCCTGTATTGGCTTGCCCGGATGATCGACGCTGGGGAAGACCCGCGGTTTATCGCCCGCCGCCTGATTATATCGGCTTCCGAAGACATCGGAAATGCCGATCCGCAAGCAATTACCGTGGCCGTATCCTGTTTCCAGGCGCTGGAGCTGGTCGGCATGCCGGAGGGACGGATTCCTTTGGCCCAAGCGACGACCTATCTGGCGACAGCTCCAAAGAGCAATGCGGCGTACAACGG
Source organism: Brevibacillus borstelensis (assembly GCF_003710865.1). Classification (GTDB taxonomy): domain Bacteria; phylum Bacillota; class Bacilli; order Brevibacillales; family Brevibacillaceae; genus Brevibacillus; species Brevibacillus borstelensis. The sequence continues at coordinate 342,397 of NZ_RHHO01000017.1, forward strand.
GATTAATCAGGCGCTAGAGACGATTCGGACAGACGGCCACAAGCCGGTTCCGATCCATCTGCGCGACTCCGCATACAAAGGGGCTTCCCGCCTCGGGCATGGAAAAGGATATTTGTATCCGCACAACTACCCTGGCGGCTATGTTGAGCAGCAATATTTGCCGGACGGGGTGGACTATGCATTTTACCGGCCGAAGCCGATCGGCTACGAACAGGAAATCGGCCGCCTGCAAAATGAGCGAAACAAGGTAACAGACGATTCGCAAAGCTGATATCGTATAAAAAACTCCCCCAAGGTACGGGGGAGCATCGCTTAGGTTCGCACATTTCCGCCCGGTTTGTTGGGCAGATCGCCGTTTTCATTTGGCTGCTTGCTCTGTTCGCTGGCGCCAAAACGAGCTTTGTGGGCAATGGTACCGGCCGGCTGGTCGTAAAGCGTATCGGAGGGATGGTTGCGCCCTCTCTCCGAGCGTTTGTTCGTTGCCATCGTGCATTCACCCCCTGGAAGCTAGTGTGTCCCCGACGAGCCGAGAAATGTAAGAGACGGGGAAACTGGTTTGCGGGGAATACTGCAGATAGAGGAGAGTTGTTACTGTGAAAATATCTACGAAAGGACGTTACGGCCTCACGATCATGATGGAGCTGGCCAACCGCTTTGGAGAGGGGCCGGTTTCGCTGAGAAGTATCGCCCAGCGCCACGATTTGTCTGAGCATTATCTGGAGCAGCTCGTCGCGCCGCTGCGCAACGCAGGATTGGTAAAAAGCATTCGCGGAGCGTACGGCGGCTACGTCTTGGCGAAACAGCCCGAGGAAATCTCTGCGGGAGACATCATCCGCGTTTTGGAGGGACCGATCAGCCCGGTCGAGTTTGCCGAGGAGGAAGACCCGGCCAAGCGCTACCTCTGGCTGCGTATCCGCGACAGCATTTCCGCAGTACTCGATTCCACATCCTTGCAGGATTTGATCAGTTATAAGGATGAAGGCCATTCTGACGGCTACATGTTCTATATATAGAAGGTGACATTAGTGCGAGAGCGAATCTATCTGGACCACGCTGCCACGACACCGGTACATCCCCGTGTGGTGGAAGCGATGCATCCATTTTTGACAGAAGTGTACGGAAATCCCTCGAGTGTCCACGGCTTTGGACGTGAAGCGAGACAAGCTCTGGAAGGAGCCCGCGATACGATCGCACGCTTCCTCGATGCCGATCCGCAGACCCTGGTCTTTACGAGCGGCGGCACGGAAGCGGACAATATGGCGATCATTGGCGGAGCGATGGCCCAGCGCGAGCGTGGCCGCCACGTGATCACGTCCAGCATCGAACACCATGCCGTTCTGCATGCTTGCGAGCATCTGGAACAGCTCGGCTTTGAAGTAACGTATCTCCCTGCGGACAAAACGGGCTTGATCAGCACAGACGAGCTGAAAAAAGCAGTACGGCCGGATACAATCCTCGTATCGATCATGTACGGCAACAATGAGGTCGGAACGATTCAGCCGATCGAAGAAATGGGAAGCTATCTACGCGAGCGCGAAATCGTTTTTCACACGGATGCCGTGCAGGCCGTGGGCGTTTTGCCGATCAGCGTCAGCAAGCTGCCTGTCGACATGCTGTCTGTTTCCGCCCATAAAATCAATGGCCCCAAAGGAGTCGGGGCGCTGTTCTTGGGACGCAAGGTGCCGTTTACCCCTTACCTGCACGGCGGCTCGCAGGAGCGCAAACGCAGGGCGGGTACGGAAAATCTGGCGAGTATCATCGGATTTGCCGAAGCGGCCAGGATCGCGCAGGAGGAAATGGAGGAGCGCGTAGCCAAGTACCGGCAGATGCGCACCACAATGCTCCAGTGCTGGCAGCAGGAAGGCATCTCTTTTGAGGTAAACGGGCATCCGGAAAAACACCTCCCGCATATTCTGAACGTAAGCTTTCCCGGTGTCCATACCGAAACGATGCTGATGAACCTCGATCTGGAGGGAGTGGCAGCCGCGAGCGGCTCCGCCTGTACGTCCGGCTCGCTGGAGCTGTCGCATGTGCTCGAAGCGATGTGCCTGGATGACCCTGTAGCCCAATCGGCGATTCGGTTCAGCTTCGGAATCACCAATACGGTTGAGGAAGCAGAGCGGGCTGCCCGGAAGGTGGCCCAGATCGTACATCGGCTGAAACGGTAACCGTTTACGAACGAGTGTGGCTCAACTGAAACGAAGAGTTGAACAGACGATAAAAACCAACGGTGCGTGTATCCGTTGGTTTTTTGCATGCTCTCTTGAGTTTCTTTTCATTTACAGGACAGACCAAAGAACAACAAGACCGATGCCGGCAGTGTACATCAGCGCTTCCCGCAGCTTTCCATGCTGCCGCCGCAGGAGGAGAAGCAGCGTAGCTTCTCCCAGAAAACTGAGAAGCCAACCCAGGAGATAGACAAAAAGAGTCGGAATGCTGCTGACCATCACGGAAAACAGCCCAAGGCCGATCAGCCATTTGCATTGTCAATATCCGGCAAATGATTTCATTGTTTCTCTTCTTCACCAAATTGTGGATGGATTGGCAGCGGACAAACATGTAGAATAGGGCACTAGAACTGCTTTTCATGCCATGTTTCCGCCTGACACCCAAGAGGTTGCCGCCGCTTCCGAGCAGCAGACGGCCACGACAGAGGAAATGAAAGCAGCTGCGGAGAAATTGGCTCAAATGGCGGAGCGGTTGTCAGAACAAGTAAATCGTTTTACAATCTAAACATCAGTATCGGCAGACCGTTTTGTCGACCCGTTGACGAACGGTTCCTGAATTGCGTAGACCCCGCCCGCGATGCTCCTGCTGCGGGTGGGTTTCTTTTCTGTATCAGCAGGTGTAAAACCAGTATGTCTTTCGAGGGGGCGCTATGATGTCGCAGGAAACACTCCCTTTGTTTGCTGAACCATTCGTTCGCGGCTATGTGGAACAAGAAATTTTTTACAATGAAGAAACGTGGTATGGAGTTATTCGTCTTAAAGTAGAGGAGACCTCGGAAGCGATCAAGGAGAATGACGTCGTTGTCGTGGGAAACTTCCCCCGTCCTCATCCGGAAGAGCTGTACACATTTTACGGAGAATGGAAAACACACCCCCGGTTTGGGCAGCAATTCGCGGCTTCCCGTTATGAGCGCGAAACGCCGAAAACGGTGGCTGGCGTAGAAAAGTATCTGGCCAGTGGCCTGTTCCAGGGAATTGGCAAAAAGATGGCCAAACGAATCGTAGAGCATCTGGGAGTCGACGCGTTGTCGATTATCGCTGACCGTCCCGAGTCGTTGGCGGAGGTGCCTGGGATATCGGAAGCACGTGCCAAGCAGATTTATGAATCGGTGATGGAACATCGTTCTTTGGAACAGGCTATGGTGTTTTTGTACGAGTTCGGGATCGGAGTGCAGCTCGCATTGCGCATCTACCAGACATACAAGCTGGAGACCTTGAAGGTGCTTTCGGAGGAGCCGTACCGGCTGATCGAGGATGTGCAGGGGATCGGTTTCAAACGTGCGGACGAGATCGCTCGTTCAACCGGGATCGCGGCGTCCTCGGAGGAGCGGGTCCAGGCAGCAGCTATTTTTACGCTGCAGGAAGCTTCTTATGCCGAAGGCCACGTTTTTCTCCCGATCGAAGAGCTGTGTGAAAAAACGCTGCGCTTGCTTCATGAGTGCGGCGGACATGCCTTTACGCCGGAAGAGGTCAGACTGGCGATTGAAGCGCTGTTTGTCGCCTCCAAAGTGATGTGGGACGAGGAGCGGGTTTACTTGCCAAGCCTCTTTTTTGCCGAGGTCGGCTTGGCCAAGCGGCTTCGTTTTTTTGCCGACCGCGATGACTTTGCTTCCTTTCCGGTGTCTGAGCTGTACCAGGCCATGGGTGCAGTCGAAGAAGAGCTGGATATTACGTATGCACAGACGCAGCGGGATGCGATCGAACAGGCGATCACTTCTGGCTTGATGCTGCTGACAGGTGGGCCGGGTACAGGGAAGACTACTGTCATCCGGGGGATATGTCGTGTATTTGCACATCTGCATGGAATTTCCTTCGATCTGAAAAAATATGACGAAAGCAATCCTTTTCCCATCCTGCTGGCCGCGCCTACGGGCAGAGCGGCAAAGAGAATGGCGGAGACGACCGGGCTGCCCGCCATGACGCTTCACCGGCTGCTTGGCTGGAAAGGCGACAGCTTTGAACATGATGCCGAACACCAGATCCGTGGAAAGCTGTTGATCGTAGATGAGATGTCGATGGTGGACATTTGGCTTGCGAATCAATTGTTCAGAGCGCTGCCAAGCGACATGCAAATCATCATGGTTGGCGATCCGGACCAGCTTCCGTCTGTCGGCCCGGGGAACGTTTTGCAGGACATGATTCGTTCCGGGCTATTGCCGCGCGTACAGCTTACGGAGATTTATCGGCAAGCGGAAGAATCGTCGATTATTCGCCTCGCCCATGATGTGCGGAAAGGAATTGTCCCGTCCGATCTGCTGGATTCCTCCCCTGATCGCAGATTTTTCACAAGTTCGCCACAAGATGTAAACGAAGCTGTGAAACAAATTTGCTCGGGAGCCGTAAAGAAAGGATATACAGCAAAAGATGTACAAGTCCTCGCGCCCATGTACAAAGGAAATGCGGGTGTAAACCGGTTGAATGAAGAGCTCCAGGAGCTGTTTAATCCAAAGACCGGCCAAAAACGGGAAGTGACGTTTGGCGACACCGTATTTCGGACGGGGGACAAAGTGCTTCAACTTGTAAACAACGCCGAAGAACACGTGTTCAACGGTGATATGGGTGAGATTGTCGCCATTTTTTACCCAAATGAAAACGCAGAGAATGAAGAAATGATCGTCGTCTCCTTTGATGGCCGTGAAGTGATGTACAAGCGGTCTGCATACCATCAGCTGACGCTGGCCTACTGCTGCTCCGTTCATAAGTCGCAAGGCAGCGAGTTTCCAATCGTCGTCATGCCATTTGTAAAAAATTACCACAGGATGCTGCGACGGAAGCTGGTGTATACAGGAATAACGCGCAGTAAATCATTTCTCATCATGTGTGGAGAGCCGGAAGCGTTTCGTATCGCCGTCCAGACAGACGAAGAGGGCGTACGATACAGCTACCTGGAGGAACGCCTGAAACAAGGATGATGTTGGAACCTGTTTTGTCGCTGTATGGAACGATTCCATCCGCCCGATACTAAAGAGGCGGAAGGGGGAAATCCCATTATGCGCAAGGCATTGGATGTAGTGGGCATGCCGGTCGTCTGCCTGGATACAGGCGAAGAGATCGGTGTTATCCGTGACATTCTCTTTGACTCCGACAATTGGCAGGTCGCAGGAGTCTTGCTGAGCGAACAGGGCTGGCTGCAATCCGGCACCTATATTCCCCTGGGCCGCATTCATGCGGTAGGAGAGTCCTGTCTCACTGTTTCGGGCAAAGACGCAATTACCTCCTTGGATCAACTGGCCGCTTCGGAACCCACAGGTGTCCTGACAGGGAAGCTGAAACTGAAGGGGAAATCCGTGATTTCCGCTTCGGGGAACTTGCTCGGGCGATTGGAAGATGTTTACTTCTCTGCGGACTGGGAGAAAATTGTAGGGTACGAATTATCGAACGGTTGGCTGGCGGACGTTACTGAAGGACGTAAACGCCTGTCCGTTCCTCCGTCCGTCATTATTGGGGAAGAAAACCTGATCGTGCCGGATTAAGGTTCGCAGCCAGGCGTGAAAGGGAGGAAAAGATAGATGCGTGTGATTTGCCCGAACTGCAGTTCCAAAGACATAGGCAAAATTGGTACCAATCAATACTATTGCTGGAACTGCTTTATTGAAATGAGCGTAGCCAATGAGCAGATCGCTTCCGTTTACCAGGTGGAAGAAGACGGCTCACTGCATTCGCTCAATGATCTGTTTATCGAAGAACAGATCGTACCGACTCAGTTAAGCATGTAGACATCCAAAACCGGAGGTGTGTCGCGAATGATTGCTCGAAACCTGCTTGGCATTATAGCTGCAGGCGGCATCGTGGCTGCTGTCGGATATATGATGGCTCCGCGCCGCCGCAAACGTTTTGCGTTGAACATCAATCGTTGGCCGGTCTCCATGCGGGATGTAAGAAAAATGATGAAAACAAGCCAGAAGCTGATGCGAGTTTTTGCTCGTTAGCATGCTAGGCAAGCTATCAGCCGGACGCGATCAAGGTGCGTCCGGTTTTTTTGCATACACATAATGGAATGAAGATTATTTTAAAAGTATTGGTAAAATAACGATTAGTCCCATATAATGGCTACGCCAGTGCTTATGCTTCGTAAATTTTATAATTGAGCAGTTTTCTCTTCAAAAATCTATACCCATTTATCGATAGATGGATGAGACGGGGAGCGGGACGAATTTTGCCGCCAGCCGGAACAGAAGATGATCTGTCAGAATGCGTTGAGGAGGAAAAGATGGACACTGTAAACGAACAGATCCGCAAGCACTACCACACTTTGACCAACCAGCAAAAATTGGTTGCCAAGCTTATCCTGGACGAGCCAAAGCAAGTCGCGCTCCATCCGGCAAGGGTAATCGGCTCGCTTACGGGAACGAGCGAAACCACTGTCATCCGCCTTTGTTATACATTAGGCTACTCCGGATATACCGCTTTGCAAAATGAGATTCGCGAGTTGATGCTGCTTTCGGGCAAACAAGACAAGCTGTTGGAGCAGTACTCAACAGACGTGGCAGGAGAGACTGATCTGGTCGCCTACCATATGGAGCAGGACATCGCCTATATTCGAAAGACTATGAACGCCTTGGATCCGGGGCAGTTTCAGCGAGCGGTGGAGCTGATTGTGAAAGCGAAAAAGCTGATTGTCGTCGGGTTCCGCAGCTCACACGGACCCGCTACCTGGCTTGCTTCCACGCTAAACGTGGTAAAGGGAAACACATACCTGTATCGAGGGCAGATTGATGATGCCAATTACTTGATCACGGAAGTGGATGCCAAAAGTCTGGTGATTGCTTTTTCATTCCCCCGCTATACGTCAGAGACGATCATTTTTTCCACGGCAGCCAAGGACAAGGGAGCAAAAATACTGGCGATTACCGACGATGAGCTGTCTCCGATCGGACCGATTGCTGATGTGCTGATCAAAGCAAGCACTCCTTCGCCTACAGCGTTAAAAGGAATGGCTACGATTTTTTCTTTGTTGAACGTATTGGTCAGCGGCGTTGTCCAGGCAGACCGGAACAACGTACAGCGGCGAATCAAGCAGTACGACGAGAGCATCCAGCAGTTTTATCCGTTTTTTGAGACTTCATAGATGATGAAAATGAAGACTGAGGGCAAGTAAACGACGGGATATGACCAAACAAAGAAGGCTTCGCCAACTGGCGAAGCCTGTTTCTTGTTTACGATTGTTCGGCCATCCGTTTTTGCGCCTGATTTTTCATCCGGCCAATCAGCAGGACGCCAACAACGATTACGGCAATCAATGCCCATTTCAGGATCGGGTATTCGACAAAGAAGCCCTTCAGGAATGGCTCGCCTGTAATCATGCTTCCCGCAGTGTAGGCAAGTACGGCTGATCCGATGTAAATCACGGCAGGGTAGCGGTCCATGACCTTCAGCACGAGTGTGCTGCCCCAGACCATGACGGGAACACTGATGATCAAGCCCAGTACCACCAACAGAAAGCTTCCGTGTGCTGCCCCGGCAACTGCAATCACATTGTCCAGTCCCATGACAGCGTCAGCGACGACAATCGTCCAAATGGCCGCACCCAGGCTGGAGCCTGCTTTGACTGTTTCATGTCCTCCGTCTTGTACAAGCAGCTTCATGGCGATCCAGATCAGCATCAAACCGCCGACGAGCAAAAGACCCGGAATTTGTAACAGCCAGACCACAGCCAGAGTCGCCGCTGCCCGAATGACAACCGCCCCGACGGTTCCCCAGATGATCGCTTTCTTTTGCTGATGGGCAGGCAAATTGCGAGCAGCCATCCCGATAACGATAGCGTTATCTCCCGCCAGCACAAGATCGATGACAATGATGGCAAGCAGCGCAGACCAGAATGCAGGTGTAAACAACATCTCCATGTTTCTCCAACCTCCTTTTTTGTGGATGTCTCTAAAGGCCGCTGCTCCAAATCTGCTTGACACTTTTTATGTAGTCTGTGTCACGATGAGGAAAACAAAACGACCTTTACCCTAACAGGCAAAGGTCGAAAAAAACAGAAAAGACCCTTACCTAATCAGGCAAAGGTCTTGCTTACAACGAACGTGACGTTGCCAACAAAGCCGGGGAAAAAATTCCCGTAATGACGACTTTGCTGCGAAAAAGCTACTCCCCTTTGGAGAATATCCATTTGTGTTTATATCGTACACCTGCTACTCAAGATGTGTCAATAAGCAACTGTCACCCATGTACATGTTTTTTTCAAATTGACACATGCTAATCCATACGAAATTTGCGTAGAGGAGGTCACAGCCGTGGAAGGACTTCGCAACAGCCGCCTGTTTGCCGCTGCGATTTGGCTGATCGTACTGCTGATCATCGGCAACTTGCTCTGGCTGCTGCGCCCTGTGATTAGCGCCTGGTACCATCTGCTGACAGAAATTCTCCTGCCTTTTATCGTAGGGCTGTTGATCGCTTATTTGCTGCATCCTATCGTCCAGTTGCTGGAGAGGCGCAGGGTACCGAGGCTGATGGCAGTGCTGTTGATCTATGCTTCGTTCGTACTGATCATCGCTATCGCAGTCGTCAACGCCATCCCCATTTTTACGACGCAGTTGATCGAGCTCTCCGACGATATTCCCAGACTGACCGAATGGTATCACAAATGGATGAGTGAATGGGAGTCGCACAAATACTTTTTGCCGGACAGCATTTCACATGGCGTGGACCGGGTCATCATCCAGTCACAGGAGAAAATGTCCCACTCGATTACGCAGTTTGTGAACAACGCCCGCAATACGCTCGGAAAGCTGCTTGCCTATGCGGTCGTGCCGTTTATCGCTTTTTATTTGTTGAAGGACATGAAAGATCTTCACCGGACGGGAATCGCGATCATACCGGCCCGCTACCGCAAACAGGTGCTTGCCGTATTGCGAGATGTCAACGAGTCATTGGGGAATTACATACACGGTCAGATGATCGTCGCGCTCATCGTGGGACTGTGCGCGTATATCGGGTACTGGATTATCGGAATGCCGTATCCGTTCGTGCTGGCCTCTTTCGTCTGCCTGACCAACGTCATTCCCTATATCGGCCCGATCATCGGCGCAGCCCCTGCCGTCGTCGTTTCGCTGACCATATCGTTCAAGATGACCTTGCTGGTCTTGGCCGTAAATGGGGTCATCCAGATTCTGGAGGGAAATATTCTTTCGCCCAATGTCGTCGGCCGCTCCCTGCAATTGCATCCGCTGCTTATCATCCTCGCACTACTAACCGGGGAGGCAATCGGCGGGATTATCGGCTTGATCGTGGCTGTCCCGGTCTTGGCAGTCTGCAAGGTGGTCATAAGCCGGATCGCTCTGATCATGCATGAAAGTTGACAGCAATCGGTAAAAAAATTTATAATACGGACAATGAAGAGTAACGGGGATAACCCCGCAGATCGATGAAGGAACGAGTACGTTGCAGCCCTTCTACAGAGAGGACACTCCGCAGGTTGAGAGAGTGGCCAGAAGAAGAGCGACGGAAGGCTACTCCCAAGACCGGGAAAAAACCGGCGGCCAGGCACCGTTACGGCCTTAATCGAGCGACAGGCATGGATGCGCAGAATCACGATGCCTGTAAGCAGGGTGGTACCGCGAGACAAGTTCTCGTCCCTGAGGGGATGGGGACTTTTTTATTTTCATACTTCATCATAATAGGAGGGCAGTTTTTATGAAGAAGCTGACAGGTAATCAAATTCGCAAAATGTTTCTTGATTTTTTCGTGCAAAAGGGCCATCGCATCGAACCGAGTGCGCCCCTGGTGCCGGTGGACGATCCATCCCTGCTTTGGATCAACAGCGGCGTAGCCACACTCAAAAAATATTTTGACGGCCGCATCATTCCTGAGAATCCACGCATCACCAACGCGCAAAAATCGATTCGCACCAACGACATCGAAAACGTAGGACGCACTGCGCGCCACCATACCTTCTTTGAAATGATGGGGAACTTCTCCATCGGCGATTACTTCAAGGAAGAATCGATTCACTGGGCATGGGAGTTCCTCACAAGCAAGGAATGGATCGGCTTTGATCCGGAGAAGCTCTCCGTCACCATTCACCCGGAGGACGAGGAAGCGTACGAAATCTGGCACAAGCAGATCGGCATTCCTGCAGAGCGGATTATCCGGCTGGAAGGAAACTTCTGGGATATCGGGGAAGGCCCGAGTGGTCCCAACACAGAGATTTTCTACGATCGGGGCGAGCGCTTCGGCAATGACCCGAATGATCCGGAGCTGTACCCGGGCGGCGAAAACGAGCGCTACCTGGAGGTGTGGAACCTCGTATTCTCCCAGTTCAACCACAATCCGGACGGCACCTACACGCCACTGCCGAAGAAAAACATCGATACCGGCATGGGCCTGGAGCGGATGGCTTCGATCATTCAGGAAGTGGACAACAACTACGAGACAGACCTGCTGTTCCCGCTGATTGAAGCAGCCAGCCGCATTTCCGGCGTAGCCTATAAACAAGACCCTGAACTGGATGTGGCCCTGAAAGTTATCGCCGACCATTCGCGTACGGTCACATTCGCTATCGGCGACGGAGCCCTGCCGTCCAACGAGGGCCGCGGCTATGTCATCCGCCGCTTGCTTCGCCGTGCAGTACGGATGGGCAAAAAGCTGGGCATCGAGCAGCCGTTCCTGTACCGCCTGACGGAAACAGTCGGCAGCATGATGGGCGAGTTTTATCCGGAAGTGGTGGAGAAGCGCGCTTTCATCGAAAAAGTTATTCGCGCCGAGGAAGAGCGTTTCCACGAAACCTTGAACGATGGACTTGCTATCTTGTCCGAGATGGTAAAAGCCGCGAAAGCAGAAGGCAAAAGCCAGCTTTCCGGGCCTGAAGTGTTCAAGATGTACGATACGTATGGCTTCCCGGTCGACCTCACCGAAGATTTCGCGGGTGAGCAAGGTCTGTCCGTGGACCGCGACGGCTTTGAACAAGCGATGGAGGAACAGCGCCAGCGCGCCCGCGATGCCCGTCAGGACGTGGACAGCATGCAGATCCAGGGAGGTCCGCTTTCCGATTTGACGGTTACGAGCGAATTTGTTGGGTATACTGAATTGGTAGCGACTGGTAAAGTCGAAGCGATTGTGTCAGCAAATCAATTGGTTGATCAAGCGGAGGAAGGACAAACAGTTCAGGTCATCCTGAGTCGCACTCCTTTCTATGCGGAAAGCGGCGGTCAGGTCAACGATGAAGGCGAACTCATCTCCGACAGCGTCAAAGCACGAGTCAGCGACGTGCAAAAAGGGCCGATGGGTCAAAACATCCATACGGTGACGGTGGAAGCGGGCACACTTCGCGTTGGTGACGAGGTCCGGGCCGAGGTAAACCGTGAAGCCCGTCTCGACATCACGAAGAACCATACTGCTACTCACCTGCTCCATCAGGCGCTGAAAGACGTATTGGGAACGCATGTCAATCAGGCAGGCTCGCTGGTGGCTCCGGAACGGCTTCGTTTCGACTTTACACACATCAGCGCGATCACCCCTGAGGAGCTCGAGCAGATCGAAAAGATCGTCAACGAAAAAGTTTGGGCCAATCTGGCTGTCGAGATTTCGAATCGCTCGTTGACCGAAGCGAAGGCAATGGGTGCAATGGCCTTGTTCGGCGAAAAATACGGCGATATCGTTCGTGTCGTCAAAGTGGGCGAGTACAGCCTTGAGCTGTGCGGCGGATGCCATGTTGCCAACACGGCAGAGATCGGTCTGTTCAAGATTTTGAGCGAAAGCGGCATCGGAGCGGGTACGCGCCGGATCGAAGCGGTGACCGGACGCGGCGCTTACCAATTCCTGAACGAACAGCTCGGCATTTTGAAGGAAGTGGCGCAAACACTGAAGGCCCCGCTGCTGGCAGAAGCACCTGCCCGTGTAGAGAGTCTCCAGCAGCAACTCAAGGACGTACAACGCGAAAATGAATCCCTCCGCGCCAAGCTTGGAAACATCGAAGCGGCTTCCTTGACCGACAAGCTCCAGCAGGTAAACGGCGTGCAGGTGCTGGCGGCACGTGTATCTGCATCCGATATGGATAACCTGCGCGGTATGGTCGATGAGCTGAAAAACAAGCTCGGGTCAGCCGTAATCGTGCTCGGTTCCGTCGATGGAGAAAAGGTCAACCTCGTTACAGGGGTGACCAAGGACCTGATGGATCAAGGCTTGCATGCCGGCAAAATTATTAAAGAAGTAGCGACTCGTTGCGGTGGCGGCGGCGGCGGACGTCCAGATATGGCCCAGGCTGGCGGCAAAGACCCGTCCAAGCTGCAGGAAGCGCTTGAGTTGGTATATGAGCTGGTAAAAGGACAGTTGGCGGCGAAGTAATACCGCCTCTGTCCGTCAACTTTCGCCAACTTTTGTGGAAAAGTGCAGAAACAACAAGGAAATGAGTGTGTTCGAAGCGAAGTACACAAGGAATGGCAAAGCAACCAGCGGAAGAGTCTCAATGAATCGAGGTGTTGATCGTGAGTTCGATGGATAAAACCATGAAGTTCACGGTGCCCAAAGAGAATAAGTCAGAGGAAGTGCGGGAAACCTTGACGGAGGTGTATCAGGCCCTGCAGGAAAAGGGGTACAACCCGATTACACAGATTGTCGGCTACCTGCTGTCCGGAGACCCGGCTTTCATCCCCCGCCACAACAATGCTAGAAGTTTGATCGGAAAAATTGAGCGTGACCGGATTATCGAAGAGCTGGTAACCGTTTATTTGGTCGATCGGGATAAGTAATCATCCCTGTTGCCAAAAGGTGGTCGGCAAAAACGCAACACCCCGTTGTACCGCGGTATTCGCATATCCCGTGTGTCGTACAATTGGCTTCGCCCACATGCGGGCGAAGCCGGAGTTATCTAATCAGAACAGCGTAAGTAGGCGAGTCGGATGAAACGGATTATGGGTTTGGATGTCGGGGACAAAACGATCGGGGTCGCCGTCAGTGATGAGCTGGGCTGGACGGCCCAAGGCGTGGAAACGATCAGACGGCAGTCAAGAGAGAAGGACTTTGCCCGCCTCGATGAGTGGATCGCCCAGTATGACGTGGGTGAAATCGTCGTAGGTTTGCCAAAGAACATGAATGGCACCATTGGCCCGCGAGGCGAGATTTGCCAAGCTTTTGCCAGCAAGCTCGAAGCACATACGTCTTTGCCCGTCCACCTGTGGGATGAGCGTCTGACGACCATGGCCGCTGAGCGCATGCTGATTTCCGCCGATGTCAGCCGGCAAAAAAGAAAAAAAGTAATCGACAAAATGGCGGCCGTATTAATCCTGCAGGGTTATTTGGACGCGAAATCGAGGTGACGAGCATGAGTGAAGAGTTGTTTGAGGAGTTTGAAGTAGGCGATGTGATTGCGCTGACCGAGGAAGGAAGCGACGATCCTCGCGATTTCCGCATTATGTATATCTTTGACATCGAGGATCGTTCGTATCTGGTCCTGGTCCCTGTCGATCAAGAGGAAGAAGAAGAGTACGAGGTTCACTTCCTCCGCTACGAAGGCACGGATATGCTCCAGCCGATCGAAGACGACGAAGAGTGGGAGCAGGTAGAAGCGACATTCGAGACCCTGATCACCGATCTGGAGAAGGAAGATCTGTAGGAAATCTGAAAAGCTCCAGGAGAGAAGACGAGAGGGATAATTTCCCTCTCGTTTTTTTATGAAGCGTGCCCAGCAAGCCGTTAATTGCTAGTTGGTGAAAGTCCAACCGAGGCAGGAGC
>NZ_RHHO01000018.1 GCF_003710865.1 Brevibacillus borstelensis
GCATGAATTGCGTTAGTGCCTTTATCATTGTTCCTCGGTAGCTCAGTTGGTAGAGCAATCGGCTGTTAACCGATCGGTCGGGGGTTCGAGTCCCTCCCGAGGAGCCATATACTTGCTCCTGTAGCTCAGTCGGTAGAGCGTTTCCATGGTAAGGAAGAGGTCGCAGGTTCGATTCCTGTCGGGAGCACCATACCATTGAATATATGGCCCGTTGGTGAAGCGGTTTAACACAGCAGCCTTTCACGCTGTCATACAGGGGTTCGAATCCCCTACGGGTCACTTAAAAACCCAACGAGTTGTTGGGACCCCCGCAAAGTACTCGGAATATGCTGCCAAGCATACCGTCACTTTGTGGGGATGATGGAGGCTTAGCTCAGCTGGGAGAGCATCTGCCTTACAAGCAGAGGGTCGGCGGTTCGATCCCGTCAGCCTCCACCATTTATTATTTTGTTCACAGATATCGGTTACGGGTTGTCACCGTTCCGTAATTACTCTCGAAGAGCAAATGCGATGGGGAGATAGCGAAGAGGCTAAACGCGGCAGACTGTAAATCTGCTCCCTATGGGTTCGGCGGTTCGAATCCGTCTCTCCCCACCACTTCATATATATTGGGGTATAGCCAAGCGGTAAGGCAACGGACTTTGACTCCGTCATTCCTAGGTTCGAATCCTAGTACCCCAGCCACTTGTTTGAGCCATTAGCTCAGTTGGTAGAGCATCTGACTTTTAATCAGAGGGTCGAAGGTTCGAGTCCTTCATGGCTCACCAGTTTTTTTATTTTTAAAGTGAACGAGATGTGCCCTTAGCTCAGCTGGATAGAGCGTTTGACTACGAATCAAAAGGTCGGGAGTTCGAATCTCTCAGGGCACGCCATTTTTCCCCTAAAAATAATGCGAAGCTTTGTTCATCGCATAGTGTTGACACCGGGGATTAGACAATTGATTTTGTGTCGGGAAGTAGCTCAGCTTGGTAGAGTACTTGGCTTGGGACCAAGGGGTCGCAGGTTCGAATCCTGTCTTCCCGACCATTTCTTCTTATGATCCCGTGTATTCCATTGGGATTATATGCATTTTCAAGCGATTATTTCTTATGCGGGTGTAGTTCAATGGTAGAACTCCAGCCTTCCAAGCTGGTCGCGTGGGTTCGATTCCCATCACCCGCTCCATAAGTGTAAAGGACATGCCGTTGGCAGTCCTTTTTTATTTTTAGCGGCAGATCGTTCTTTCTTTTTCCTAGGACCCTTTTCCTATCGGTTTATTTATGCAGATTTGTGTCGAGTTGAGTCATTTCTTCTTTCAAGGCTACAATAAGTAACAAACAACAAGGTAACCGAGAGGAAGGGGTAACGAGTATGAACAAAAACATCAGTATCGTTGGTGTACCGCTTGATCTGGGAGCAGACCGCCGCGGTGTCGATATGGGACCGAGTGCGATTCGTTACGCTGGAGTGATTGCCCGTCTGGAGCAAATGGGTTTGAACATCCAGGATAAAGGAGATATTCCCGTTACACGTCCTCGCAATTTTACAGAGACAGAGAACCATAAGTATTTGGACGAGGTAGTTGAAGCGAATCAAAAGCTCGCTGAGGTTGTAAGCGGTATCATGCAGGAAGGACGTTTTCCTTTGGTGCTGGGAGGGGACCACAGTATCGCTCTCGGGACAGTAGCAGGCGTGGCCAAGAACGTGAAAAATCTGGGGGTCATTTGGTTTGACGCTCACGGTGACCTGAATACGGGAGAGACCTCTCCATCGGGGAATATCCATGGCATGCCTCTGGCTGCGAGTCTAGGCTTTGGCCATGAACGTCTGGTCAATATCGGAGGCTTTGCACCGAAGCTGAAACCAGAGAATGTGGTGATCATTGGTGCGCGGGATTTGGACAGAGGGGAAAGAGAATTGATCAAGAGGATCGGGCTCAAGGTGTTTACCATGCATGAGATCGACAAGCTGGGAATGGCTCGCGTAATGGAGGAAGCCATGGCTCACGTGTCCAAAAACACGGATGGGGTGCACCTCAGTCTGGATCTGGATGGTCTGGATCCTCATGACGCTCCGGGCGTAGGTACCCCGGTCATAGGCGGGATATCCTACCGGGAAGGACACCTGGCCCTGGAGATGCTGGCAGATGCGGACATACTCTGTTCGGCTGAATTTGTAGAGGTAAACCCAATCCTCGACCGGGAAAATGTGACGGCACGTGTAGCAGTAGCACTCATGAGTTCCGCTTTTGGCGACAAATTGTTATAAGGCAAAAGGAGAGGGAAACAGGCCTCTCCTTTTTTGTTTCCACATCTTTACATGCGCCAGGGAAAGCGTTACAGTGACTAAGGATGGAAATGCAGTTGGTTAAGGAGATTGTCGAGGCGTACGCTCAGCTCGACCATTTCCGGAGTTATGGCTGCCAGTTCTTTATACCTGTCGTTTAACTCTTGACGAAGCTGTTCGATTTGGAACAGAACATCATCCTGACTCATTTAAACCACGCTCCCTTTACACCATCAGGATAAAAGAGGTACCATCACTACTATATAGAGAGAACCTTGATCTTTATTCCACTCATTCCCAGAAAATTGGCGGGATAAACATAATCAAAACTGAAACCATTTGAGGTATTATCCGTATATAAGGATTACGGTATTGCGGGGAGGATCGCATGGATTTTGTAGAAAAACGGTTGACTCAGCGCGCCAAACGCGGAGATCGCGAGGCTTTTGCTGAGTTGATCGAAATATATAAAGACAAGATATTTCAACTCGCATACCGGATGGTAGGTAACCGTCAGGATGCGGAGGATATCGCGCAGGAAACCTTTTTGCGGGTCTATGCCAATCTGCACACCTACGACGAGAGCTACAAGTTCTCCACGTGGATTTACAGGATTGCAACCAATCTGTGTATTGACCGGGGCAGAAAGAAAAGGCCTGACTTTTCCCTGGATGAAGAAGTAGAACCCGGACAGGGAATGGACTGGTATTCCCGCCTATCCTCAAACGAAAAGAACCCGGCAGACTCGCTTGTCACGCAAGAGCTGCAGGAGACCGTACAGGATGCCTTGTCGCATCTGGCACCAAAGTATAGGTCGATCATGATTTTGCGCTATATTGAAGACCTGTCGCTTCAGGAGATTAGCGATATCGTCAAATTGCCAGTCACAACCATCAAAACCCGTATCCATCGCGGTCGGGAAGCATTGCGCAGCAAGCTGCGATTCATGTAGGAAAGGAGAAAGTCACGATGGAATGCCGAGAAATGTCTGTTCTCATTCATGAGTTTCTGGACGGGGAAATTGACGAATTGTCCAATCAGAAATTACAGACCCACATGAGAACATGTGCCTCCTGTCGTCAACATCTTCAAGAGCTGCAAAGAGCGATCGCTTTTGTACAAAGCGCGTCACATATACAAGTATCTCCGGATTTTACAGCCCGGGTATTTGCGCAACTGCCAACGCCGACGAGGAAAAAACGTTTTTCTTCTTGGCTGCGCAATCATCCGTTTCTTACAGCTGCAGCTGTCTTTCTCTTCCTGATGACGGGGAGCACGATGGCCAACTGGTATGAACGGGACAATACACTGCAAATTGCCTCGTCCAACATGGATAAACTGAAGATTGACCGTACGCGCAATGTCGTCGTGGTTCCGGCCGGCACCACCATTGATGGAGATCTGGTCGTACGCAACGGCAATGTCGAGGTACAGGGCGAAGTGCGAGGGAACGTTGTGGCAATTGAGGGGAAGGTCGTTCTGGCATCGACTGCACACGTGGCAGGAAGCGCTGAATCGATCGAAGCCATTTTCGAATGGATTTGGTACGAAGTGAAAAATATTGGAAATGACTTGCTTCCCGTCTTCCCATAGGAGAAAATAAAGGGTACAACAATAATGAGCACGGCGCCAGAAGCCGTGCTTTTTCCGCAGGAATAAGAGCGACCGCATTGAGATGGAGCGAGATATGGGGGCTTCGTTATGATATCACTGGAATATGGAGATATATTGCGGTATGTGATCGATATTTCGCTCGTCACATACGTGATCTATAAATTAATTATGCTGATCCGGGGGACGCGGGCGGTCCAGCTGCTGAAAGGGATCATGGTGATTATCGTCACTTGGCTGCTGAGCAAGTACTTCGAGCTGAAGACCCTGCACTGGCTGATGTCCCAGGCGTTTACCTTCGGGGTACTGGCTATCGTGATCATCTTTCAGCCGGAGCTGCGGCGAGCGCTGGAGCAGTTGGGACGCGGGAAGCTGTTTTCTCGCACCAATACGATTCAGGATGAGGAAATGGTCAAGCGGGTCGTACAGGAAGTGTGCAAGTCCGTTACGTACATGGCCAAGCGTCGGATCGGGGCCTTGATCGTCATTGAACGGGAAACGGGCCTGAATGATTTTGTGGAGACGGGAATTGCCATCAATGGACGAGTCAGTTCAGAACTGTTGATCAATATTTTTATCCCAAATACACCTTTGCATGACGGGGCGGTCATCATGAGAAAAGATATTATCTTGGCAGCAGCGAGCTATTTGCCCCTCTCCGAAAACAATTCGATCTCAAAAGAGCTGGGAACCCGGCACAGAGCTGCGATCGGAGTAAGCGAGGTTTCCGACGGTATGGCGATTGTCGTTTCCGAAGAGACTGGACAAGTTTCCTTTACCGCGAACGGGCAAATGAACCGGAATTTGACCGAGGAGCAGTTGGCTGAATTGCTCACCGAGCAACTGCATCCGGCCCTGAAGAGCAAATCCATGGGAAGTCGTTGGCAATGGAGGCGAAAACAACATGGATAAATGGTTGAACAGTCACTGGTTTGCGCGCATTGTTGCTCTGTTGTTGGCCGTGATGATGTGGACGGTGGTCAATGTGGAAAGCGACACAACGCCGACCACGGATTCAGCGCCGCCGCTCTTGATCGACAGCGTCAACCTGCACGTAAAGTATGACACGGATCGTTATTACGTCGCCAAAATGCCGCGTACCGTGCAGCTTGCTCTGGAGACAAACAATCCGTTTTACAAGCATAATCTCGTGCCCCAGGACTCCAGAGAGGTGTATGTCGACCTCATGGACAAGGGGAAGGGGACACACCGTGTTCCGGTCCAGTACAAAGGATTTCCCGACGATGTGAAAGTCGGAATTATTCCCAGTATTGTCGAAATTACGCTCGAGGAAAAGAAAACCGTAGAGCGGGAAGTGACGGTCGAGCTGCTCGGCCAGGTCGCCCCCGGCTACAAAGCCGGAGAGCCGCTGGTCAAGCCGTTCCGCGTACTTGTCCGGGTACCGGAGAGTCAGGCCGACAAGGTAGCCGCAGTAAAGGCTCCCGTCGATCTGGAAGGGGCTACGTCTCCGATCAAGACGACAGTGCCGTTAAAGGTGATGGACAAGTCGGGGAATACGCTGCAGGGCGCGGAGGTTATCCCGCTCACGGCGGAGATCAGCGTGCCGGTGACAAGCCCGTATGTACAGGTGCCGATCAAATTAAACTTGACGAATGAATTGCCCGATGGATATAGTTTGGCTAGTGTGGATACGAATGTGGATGAGGTCACCGTATACGGTCCGAAGGAAGTCATCGATGCGATGAAATCGGAGACGTATCCGGGGCCGGAAATCGATCTGAGCGATGTGACCTCGGATCGCGTCATCGAACGAAAGATGCCGGTATTGGAGAACATCGTAAAGGTGGAGCCGGATTACCTGAAGGTAGCCCTGAAGGTCGTGCCGTCCGAAACCAAACGCTTGGAGAAGATTCCAATCCGCATCAGCGGTCTGGCCGAAGACATGGAGGCGCGCGTACTGTCCGGAACGGGGCAAGAGATGTCCACGATGGACGTCGACACGGTTGGAGCGCCGACCATACTGGAGAAACTAAGACCGGAGGATGTGCAGGTCGTGGCAGATGTCAGCAACATGCCGGCGGGAGTGTATGAGGTGCCGATCACCTACATCTTTAACCAGCCGGATTACGTCAAGACGGCCAAGAATGCGATCACGAAGGTTACTGTGGAAATCACCAAAAAATAGCGCTGGGCATAAGCTGTTTTGTACAAGGAAAGAAATGAGGGACAAACATGGGGAAGTATTTCGGAACTGATGGTGTGCGCGGTGTAGCCAATGCGCAGTTGACGCCGGAGCTGGCGTTTCGAATCGGGCGCGTAGGCGGTTACGTTCTCACCAGACATAAACAGGAAGGCAAGCCCAAGGTAGTCATTGGACGCGACACGCGCATTTCCGGTCAAATGCTGGAAAGCGCGCTGTTGGCCGGTCTCCTCTCTGTTGGAGCAGAAGTAGTTCGTCTGGGAGTAATCTCTACTTCCGGCGTTGCTTATTTGACACGAGCGCTGGGAGCAGATGCCGGTGTCATGATTTCCGCCTCGCACAACCCTTACCCGGACAATGGAATCAAATTTTTCGGGAGCAACGGGTTCAAGCTTTCCGACGAGGTGGAAGCAGAGATCGAACAATACCTGGATGCGGCTGAAGACACGCTGCCGCGGCCGACTGGGGAGCACATCGGAGCGGTGCTGGACTTCCTGGAGGGTGGACAGAAGTATCTCTCCCATTTGAAAAGCTCAGTAACGGAACGTTTTGACGGGCTGAAGATCGTGCTGGATTGTGCCAATGGTGCCGTTTCCTCGCTGGCTGCAAGGCTGTTTGCGGACGTGGAAGCAGAGGTGATCACCATCGGAGCGAATCCGAACGGGGTCAACATCAATGAGCAGTGCGGGTCCACGCATCCCGAACGCCTGCAGGAGGAAGTCGTCAAGCACAAGGCTCATCTGGGACTTTCCTTTGACGGCGATGCCGACCGCTGTATTGCGGTAGATGAGAACGGTGAAATTGTAGACGGCGACTACATCATGGCGATCTGCGCCCGGGCTCTCAAGGCAAAAGGCAAGCTGAACAACAACACGGTCGTGACGACGGTCATGGCGAACATGGGCTTTTTCAAAGGCATGGAAGAATGCGCGATCAATACGACCAAAACTGCGGTGGGAGACCGCTATGTCGTGGAAGAGATGCTGCGTGGCGGCTACAATCTCGGCGGCGAGCAGTCCGGACACATCGTGTTTCTCGATTACAACACGACGGGAGACGGCCTGTTGACCGGCCTTCAGCTCCTGAACATCATCAAGGAATCGGGCAAGCCCTTGTCTGAATTGAAGCAGGTTATGACCAAATACCCGCAGCTTTTGGTCAATGTCCGCGTAGAAGACAAGACCAAGCTGAACGGAAACGAAGCGATCGAACAGGCGATCCGTGAAGTGGAGGCCGAGCTGGCTGGCAACGGCCGCGTGCTCGTGCGTCCGTCCGGCACGGAGCCAATCGTCCGTGTCATGGCAGAAGGCCCAGACGAAGCGCAACTGGATGAGCTGGTGAACCGCATCGTTGAGGTCGTGAAAAAGGAACTCGTGTAAAAAGTCAGGGGAGTGGTACGGTGCCACTCCCTTTTGCATACAAGTATAAGACAAAAGAATGATTGTGAAGGACAGGGATCTATGATAAAGTTTGGTTTGTGCCTGGGCTCACAATGAAAAAGGGGGAATGCAGCGAAAAGAGACAATGACATAGCATCGATCTTGATGGGAAAGCGCCAGCACTGCAGCTGCCCGACGTGGAGTGCAGTGGACGAGGTGGAGGTTTATCGAAGCATTCGGCGGATGCCTCCCGGCCGAGTATCGCGGCCGCGGAGCGCGGGGGCAAAACAACAGGGCGACTTGTTGCACAAGACCCGCGCATGATACAGATGATCGTTTTATGGAATGGTTTTATCGAAAAAATCAAGCTGACCACATATACAAATGGAATGGCGGGGGAGCAACCCCCGTACCATTGACAACTGGGTTGTGTCCTCCGTCATAGGGAAGGGGACAAACACACATGTGCGGAATTGTAGGATACATTGGCGATAAACAAGCGCAAGAGGTAATTATCGGAGGTCTTCGCAAGCTGGAGTACCGCGGGTATGACTCGGCCGGAATCGCGGTATTGACCGAGCAGGGGCTGCTCGTAGACAAGGCAAAAGGACGCCTCGCTGTTTTGGAAGGAAAGCTGGCAGCACAGCCGCTGGCCGGAAATGCAGGGATCGGACACACGCGTTGGGCGACGCACGGAAAACCGTCTGACGAAAACTCCCACCCGCATACGGATTCGAGCCACAAGTTTGCTGTCGTCCATAACGGCATCATCGAAAACTTTCTGCCGATCAAGGAAGAGCTGATCGCAAAAGGATACGCCTTTACCTCGGAGACGGACACCGAAGTAATCGCGCACCTGCTCGCGGATCTCTACGACGGGGACATCGTGTCTACCGCCCGCAAGGCCGTACAGCGCATGCGCGGTGCCTACGCATTGGGAATCATGACGGAGCACGAGCCGGATAAGCTGGTAGCAGTGCGTCTCGCAAGTCCGCTCATCGTCGGAATCGGAGAGGGCGAGAGCTTCATCGGCTCAGACATCCCGGCTCTCCTGGAGCACACGCGCGATGTCTATATCCTCAATGAAGGCGAAATGGCGGTATTGACCCGGGAAGGCGTTCAGCTGATGGATGCCCAAAGCGGCGAGAAGATCGAGCGCGATATCTTCCACGTAGACTGGGATCTGGTCCAAGCAGAAAAAGGCGGGTACGATTCGTTCATGCTCAAGGAAATCTATGAGCAGCCGCAAGCCGTACGCGACACGATGGGCGCACGGATCGACCAGGAGAAAAAGCAGGTCATCCTGCCTGAGCTGAATATGAGCGATGCGGAGCTGGCCTCCTACGACCGCCTCTATATCGTGGCGTGCGGAACGTCCATGCACGCTGGACTGGTCGGGAAGGACGTCCTGGAAAAGTGGACCCGCGTACCGGTAGAGGTGGCCGTCGCGTCGGAATTCCGCTACCGCGATCCGATCTACACCGACAAGACGCTGATGATCGTCATCAGCCAGTCCGGTGAGACGGCAGACACGCTGGCCGCGCTCCGCGAGGCGAAGAAGAGCGGGGTCAGAGTTCTGGCGATCACCAACGTCGTCGGCAGCTCCGTAGCCCGCGAGGCGGACGAAGTAATCTTTACCTGGGCCGGCCCGGAAGTGGCGGTGGCCTCGACGAAAGCCTATACGTCCCAGGTGATTGCCCTGTACCTGTTTGCGCTGTACTTCGCGCAGGTAAAAGGGACACTGGCGGCTGCAGAGATCGCAGAGGTAGTCGAGCATCTGCAGGAGCTGCCGGCGAAGATCGGCGCCATCCTGGCCAACGTCGAGCCGATCCGCCAGTTTGCCCAAAGCATCCAGGACGCGACCAGCCTGTTCTTTATCGGACGGGGACTGGACTATGCGGTCTCCCTGGAGGGCTCGCTCAAGCTCAAGGAGATCTCCTATATTCACTCCGAAGCGTATGCGGCGGGAGAACTGAAGCACGGTACGCTTGCGCTGATTGAAGAAAACGTCCCGGTGGTGGCGCTGGCTACCCAACCGGACATTTACGAAAAAATGGTCAGCAATATCGTGGAAGTCAAAGCCCGCGGCGCCCATGTGCTCGGCTTTGCTCTCGAAGGAGACCGCGACCTGGCCAAATCGGTGGACGGCGTCATCCACGTCCCAGCCACCACGCCGATGTTAACGCCAATTTTGACCGTCATTCCATTGCAATTGCTGGCGTACTACACTTCTGCTGCGCGCGGGCTTGATGTTGATAAGCCGCGGAATCTGGCGAAGAGTGTTACGGTGGAGTAAGGGGTTTTTGAAGTAGCATAAGTGCAAAAAGCAAATAAAGTCCTATACCAGCAGTTTAAACTTGTGCTGAAGCAATTAAAAGTCGCATTAAGCCGGGCAGATCAGGATTATTTTCTGACATTTGCTCGGCTTTTTTCATGTCCTGCATTTTTCCTTACGCCATTTGTAAGTGTTTCTCGTCTTTCGTACTGACTATAATGTGTATAGCTCAATTCGATTCTAGTTGTTGAAGAAAGGAGCCTTATACAGTGGTCAGACAAGGAAAATTACTAGAGGTTCAAGACTTGCAAAAAAACTACGGGAAGAAGAACAATATAACAAAAGCTTTAAACGGTGTCAGTTTTGATGTTCTCCCCGGAGAATTCTTGGGAATAATGGGACCAAGCGGTTCTGGCAAAACTACGTTATTAAACTGCATTGCAACCATAATAAAACCAACATCTGGGCGTGTACTTTTACACGGTAAAAATATCAGTGCTTTCGACAGTAAGGATTTAGCTGAGTATCGCGGCAGTCGGATTGGATTTTTGTTTCAAGACTTTGAATTGCTGGATAATCTAACCGGACAAGAAAATATACTATTGCCTTTATCGATTCATGGGGTGGATTTTGCAAAAGCACGAGCTAAATTAGATGAGCTAGCCGGTTTTTTAGAAATTACGGATATCCTTCATAAATTCCCGTCTCAGATGTCTGGGGGACAAAAGCAAAGGGTAGCTGCCGCACGTTGTTTCATTACTGATCCAGATATCGTTCTTGCGGATGAACCGACAGGGGCATTGGACACGCGCTCTGCAAGAACTTTAATGAATAAGTTGGAAGGTATGAATAGAACGAGCGGAAGAACTATTTTAATGGTCAGCCACGATCCTAATGCAGCAAGTTTTTGCTCAAGAATCCTTTTTATTCAAGATGGTGTGATATTTCATGAACTGCGTCGCAAACATGATGAGACTCGCGAGAAATTTTATGAAAGAATCTTGCAGGTACTAGCTCAGCTTGGGGGAGGAAGCGCAAATGTTCTCTAAGCTGATTTATCGCAATGCGAAACGAAGTCGCAAGGAGAATCTCATTTACTTTGCAACACTTGTAATCGCAATAGCGTCGTTTTATATCATTCTTTCACTGGGCAGACAAGATGTTATTTTGTTCTTAAAGGAGTTTGAAAGTGATTCGATCGACAAGCTTTTAGCTCAAATGCCCATTGTGTATCTATTTGCGTTATTTTTATTGTTTTTCTTGATTTTATTTGCGAATCGGTACCAATTAAATCGAAGGAGTAAAGAGTTTGGCCTCTATCTCTTGTTGGGAATGCGCAAGAAACGCCTTGTTCTTCAACTATTGGCAGAGGGGTTCATTACTTCTATTTTGGCACTCATTGCAGGGCTCTTGATTGGTGGATTCTTAGCAGAAATCATCAGCTTGACGGTTTCTAAACTAGTCGGACAGGGAATTATCGGTCATCAAATAAGCTTGTCGGCAGGTGCGATTTTCTTTACCATCATCGGTTTTTTATCCATTCAGTTTATTGCACTGGCCATTCTTGGCGGAAGGTTGTTTAAACAAGAGGTGCATCAATTACTTTATGAGCAAATGGATAAGAAACAAGATATGGGGCATTTTACGGGCAATGTACTCACTTTATTGGCAGGCGCTGTTTTCCTGGGTGTCGCATATTGGGTTGCTTTATATCGTTTCACGGATATTGCCGGACTGCTTCTGTTTGTGGCAGTGGCTCTCGGAAGTTTAGGTACGGTCCTTTTTATGAGG
This sequence comes from Brevibacillus borstelensis, assembly GCF_003710865.1. Classification (GTDB taxonomy): domain Bacteria; phylum Bacillota; class Bacilli; order Brevibacillales; family Brevibacillaceae; genus Brevibacillus; species Brevibacillus borstelensis. The sequence continues at coordinate 11,483 of NZ_RHHO01000018.1, forward strand.
GGTTTTGGGAAATTGCTAGGCTTATTGGCAAGCTTGTCTAAAAATAAATCTACAAAAGGTCTGCACACATTTACAGTAAGGCAGTTTCAAGAAAACGTAGCCAATAGATCTACTTCTGTTGCAGTAACATCTATTCTAATCACGTTGTCTATCATTTTGATAGCAGATGGTGCTTCAACTTTTATAGGGTTAGAAAGTGTTTTTGCTAGGAGTTCCTCTGTCTATGATTTTACTGTTAATGGAGATAGTCAAAAAATTGAGCAATTTCTTGCTTCGGAAAAAATGGAACCATATGTAGAGGACTTAAACCTGCTGAAAATTGGGAGAATGAAATATAAGGATGAGCGCGGCGAAAACGGCATCCCTTTGTCTTTGGTAGACTGGTCTGCATTGAGAGAACAAATGATTATGGCTCTGCCAGACAACTATAAAGAGCAAGTTTTATCGGGAGAAATACAGAGTTACAGTTTCAGTTCGGAAAACCCTGAAGCACTTAATCTTTTTGGGGTTCTGGAGACGGATACAACAGCACCTTACCTCATTCCAGAATCATCTTATAATGGTCTTTTAAAAGCCATAGGAAAAAAAACGTTGAACCTGCATTCAGATGAAATTGCTTTATACTTTAATCCGGATTTTATGCCGATGGATAATCTGGAAAGCATGCCTGTACTAGATCATATTCTTGAAAAGGCTGCCAAAGAGGGCAAAAGCTTGATGAGCATTCATGATCAGGCGGTATATATACACCCCTCAATTCCAATGAGAGGTTTAGTAGCAGACCGCTCCGTACAAATTTTTTCAGCATTTATCGTCCCTGATCATATGTTTGAACAATTAATGAATACGGAAACCTATGTGGCGTATTGGAATTTTCGAATCCCGCAAAAGCTGCAAGACCAGGAAGGTTTACTGAAACCAATGATGGAGGCCAGAGATTTATTAAAAGCTTCAGGCTTCACGTTTGAAAGTTATTTGCAAAACTTTGGACGCAAACTCTTCTATGTTGTTGCTGGGAGTTATGCAACACTATATATGGGATTCTTGTTTTTGATTATTGCTTGTACGGTATTGGCTTTACAATTTTTGACACAGGTGAAACAGACTGGACAACGCTATGTAACGCTTTCCATGTTGGGGGCAAAACGTAATCAAATGAAGAAATCCATCCACAGACAGGTGTTGCTGACTTTTCTGTTACCTGTATCTCTTGCATGCGTGAGTGGAGCTGTTGGCATAAGGGCTATGATTGCATTTGTTATGATTCACATCGATGACAAAGCGTCCCTTTATCCGATTGCCCTTGCCTCTGCCTGTATTGTAATCGTAATTTTGGGGATTTATGGAGTAGCAGTTGCCCGTTCAGCAGATCATGAACTAGATAAATTGCGTTGGAAACCAAATATAGAGTAAAAAACAGTTGCAATTTACATCGAAGGGTGGTGCTGAAGTGGCGAGGGTTACTATTGTTGAAGATGATCCGCTGATGAGGGAAGAATTAATCGATATACTGCAAAAAGCTGGTTATGAAGTGGCTGCCATTGCGGACTTCCAAGATATAGTGGCTCAAATAGCCACTTTGGCACCAGACTTAGTCTTGTTGGACATCAATTTACCGGGACAATCGGGATTTGAAATTTGCAAAAGTCTAAAATCACAAGGAACTGGTCCCATATTGATTCTTACATCTAGAGATAAGTTGCAGGATGAATTGCATGGTCTTGATTTAGGTGCAGATGATTATCTCACAAAACCGTGCAATCGAGATAGATTGTTGGCTCGCATTCAAAACCTGCTAAGAAGATTTGAAGGACGACCAGGCTTGATAAATGGCGGCAGTTTTTTCCTAGACCCCAATACCTTTACCTTGTATAAGGGATCTCAATCGATAGTATTATCAGCAAATGAAGGAAAAATTTTATTGACTTTAGTGCAGCATAGACCTGAGATTGTATCCAAGTCTGCATTACGTGAACTTTTATGGGGAACAGACCAATATATCGACGAAAATGCACTTCAAGTAAATCTGACTCGCTTGCGCAAAACGCTACGACAGTTAAACCTGGAAGATCAAATTGAGACTATAAGAGGTCAAGGTTATCGACTTAGGGGTAGGTGAAGGCATGAAATGGATAAAGCAAATCTTTGATTGCTTTCATGCTTATAAACAATGGTTTCTTATTTTCATTACTACAGATCTTCTGTTTATCTTTTTCGCTTGGCTGGCCTACCCGGAAACCTTTAAGGTGTTAGTAGGACTCATGATTGTTTTTACTCTAGCAATGATATCGTTGTCAGTATTCATTATCATCAGAAAGCAAAAAATAATCGAAGCGGCCTTTGAAGATTTTTTGGTAGAGGCGAATGAGACGAACGAAGAAATATTATGCAGGCTATCTCCGAAGACATATTGGCCGTTTATCCGTAGAATGGGGAGCGTCATAAGGTCTTATCAGGCGCAGCTTAATGAGCAAGTTATTGAGTTGACCGATTATGAAAACTATATAGAAGGATGGGTTCATGAAATTAAAAAGCCTCTGTCACTAATGACATTGGTATTAGATAACCGGAGTGATGAAATGTCTCCCCTTGTTAGACAGCGTATGATTCATATTAGAGATCAAATGCTTGGAGACGTAGGGCGAATTTTGTATTTTGCAAGACTAGGGGCTACTCATAAAGATTATTTTTTTGAACCTATCGACTTACTGGCTTTTTGTAAACAGACAATTGAAGATCATCAAACGCTACTGGATGAATCCGGTTTTCAAATACAATTCATAGGTGAGGAGCGGGAAATTCTTTCCGACCGCAAAGGGCTAGCTTTTATATTGGAACAAATAATCGCTAATAGTACAAAACATGTTGCACAGAATCAGGATAGTCCCATTTTGAAGTTTGAAACGGTTTACGACAAAGGGAGTGATCAGACTATTTTACATATTAGTGATAATGGGCCTGGTGTACCTCAAGAAGATTTGCCATTTATATTTGATAAGGGCTTTACCGGAAGGCGAGGTACTTGTACAAGGCAAGCTACGGGGATGGGACTCTTTTTGGTAAGCAAGATGGCCTATGATTTAGCCATTCAGTTGGATGCAAAATCAGCGCTTGGTTCAGGTCTGACCATATCACTAATATTTCCGCATGTGAAACAATAAGCTATGCATCGTGGAGAAAGTTTATCAAGCTGAATAGGCAGGCTGGCCGCATTCGTATGCAGCCCTGATGCATCCGCATGTAAAGGTTCTCCAATCCGTATGGATGGGGGCATGGTGCCTACCATTTTTTAATAGGAATTCTATTAACGTTCCGTACGTCTATAGTACAAGGCATGCGGCATCACCGGAAGGACCAGGCATCGTTCAACGATACAAAGCCCTTCCGGCTTTTCCCATCAGGCCAAGCCGAGTGCCAGAGCCAGCGAGGCGGCTGCTACGCCGCCAGCAAGCGATCCGGCGACATTGACGGTATCGTTGCTCCAGCCGGAGCGGCCGCGGATCCGCTCGGCTGGCCTGCCGCAGTGGCGGACCTGCTCGATCTCCCGGCCGCAAGCGGGGCAACGGTACATTTGCTGCCATGTCGCACCGATCCACGAATCGGCCAGCGATCCAATGATGCCCGCCAGACCGGCTATTCCGATCCAGGCCGCCGGTCTAAGAGCCGCCGAGGTCGTATCCGGTGCGGATTGGCCGGGCACCACCACAAGCAGCATCCACGCTGCAACGCCAATAAATAGGCCGCCAGCCAGCGAAGCGACCATACCGAGGCCTGAGACGCCTCCGGACGTGCCGGGCGGAACGCGCCGACCCGTCTTGATCGATATTGGAGGCGTCCTGCTCAAGCCGCCGATTTCTGTCGCCCACGTATCGGCTGTGACCGCCGCCATTACGCCGAGGAAGGCGTACCACCAAAGCGGATGCGGATACGCCCAGTTTGCCGCGCATAACAGCAGCCCCACTCCTCCATTCGCCAGCACCTGGCCCGCATCGCGCCTCCCGGTTTTCTCGTAACCGCTCTCTGCCGCTGCCTTTGCATGCTTTTTCCACTTGGACCATAACGTCGACGAAACAAAAAAAGCGATAAGGGAGCCGAACCAGACCGCGCTGCCGAGCGCGTACATCACCGTGCCCAGCATCACCGCCGCGAAAAAGCCGGAACCGGACAGCGACCGTTTTGCATAAGCCGCTCCAGCAATCCCGGCGCTGCAGGCCAGACCTATTAACCACTCCACCGCTCTCCGCCCCCTTTGCTTACACTATTATACATTAGCTCAGCGGGCTTTCGAAAATGAGAAGGGAATGAAACGTAGATACCGCTGGACGTTTGACTTCTCCTTTATGACGCCTCCTAGGTTATCCATTTTTTGCGGATGAAAATCTCTGCCAATCCCAGATTGAGCAGCATGCTCCCCCATACGGCGAACGCATACGCAGAGGCGTACGTAAGCCCGATTGCGTGCTGGCCGAGCGGGAGCAGGAGATGAATGGCCAGATTCGCGTAAGTAAGAAAAAAGCTGCGTGTGATCCACTTGGAATGCTCGGCAATTTGCTTGCGGCGAATATGGAGATATCCGAGCCAAGCGGTCCCGAGCCAGAGCAAATTCAAGAGGAGGAAACCGGCAACTGTCAAGCCTCCCGCCGCAAACCACGAAACGTAAAGCCCGGGAATGAAGTTCAGCAGGATAGAAACGACGTAGATTCGCCCATTCCATCGATGCCAGGCGATTGACCGGGTACGTATGTTTCGCAGCATGCCGACAGGCCCCGTAATCAAAGAGACAATCGCAAGCACAATATGCGCCCTCAGCATAAACAACCACAATGCCCGGTCGGCGGTAAAGGAATCCCTGGTTGCAAGAAGCTTGATGAATTCGGGATCAGACACGAAATTTTTGGTTACCGTATGCATGATCCACATCAACGCGACGACTGACAGCAGAATAACAACGCCATTCTTTTCTTTCGTTCGATTTTTCACACTGGCAAACCATCCTTTGCTGTTTTTATGTATAATAGATCAGACCGGACCGTCCGGTCTGAACGGTTTCATTATACGGTGTCTTCTGCTAATTTAAAATAGACAGCTTCTCGTAATTCGTGACAATATGAAGAAGTCGCGGAAGGTTCTAATGAATAGGACTGCCTGCCAGGGGGATGAATCATATGAAGAAATCAGATGAGATAAAGGAAAAGATCGTTAATGCCGCCATGCTTTTGTTTAATACGAAAGGCATTGCTCAAACGTCGATACAAGAAATCATGCAAGCAACCGGTTTGCCGAAGGGAGCCATTTACCGGCGGTTTGAAACCAAGGAACTGATTGTGCTGGCTGCCTTTGAGAGAGCGGGGCAAATCATGCAGCAGTTTTTTACACAAGCTGTGGGAGAGGGGACGAGTACGCTCGATAAATTGCTGAAAATCTCGGCGGTTTACCAGGATGCTGTCCACAACCCGCCCATACCCGGCGGATGTCCGCTGCTGAATACGGCGGTAGAAAGCGACGGAACGTTCCCCGAACTCCGTCAGAAGGCCGCAGGAGCTTACGCGGGCATGGTCAAATTCGTTCAATCGATCATTGAGCAAGGCATACGCAACAAGGAGTTTCGTCCGGATATGGATGCTGCCGAAATGGCCGCTTTTTTGATCGATTCCATGGAAGGGGCCATCATGGCGAGCCGTTTGACGGGCAGCAATGCCCCGATCGAACGCAATATGAAGTATACGGAAAGGCTACTCAAGAGCTACTTGATTGCATAGCCGTTGAACAACATGCTTGTGACGAAAAATGGAGCCAAGACAGACGGTTGAATCTCAACTGCCCTACAAATATCTTGGCGAAAGAAAATCACAAAGTGAAAACGGGACGTTACCGTTTTGGGGCTGCCGAGAAAACGATCGGCAGCCCGCTTGGCAAGAAAGAGATCAATCACAAATGCGATCCCCTGCTAGCATCGATGCACTGTCCAGTAATCCACCGGCTTTCCGGAGAGGCCAGGAAAGCTGCGACATCCGCAAATGTTGCTCTCCTATTCGGCAGGCGTATCGGCATGAGACAACCTAGAGAGGCAGCTAACTCTTTCAAACACAAAAAAATCCTCATTCGCCAGATGAGGATTTTTTCAACGCATGGCTTCATTTAAAGGAAATGGTTTTCTTATGTTGCACGGCCGTAACCCATTTTGCTTGAAGCAACGTAAGTACAAGTGCGATCAGCAAAAATCCCGCGATCATACCGACGACTCCGCCCCATCCTTGGGAAGACCAAAACACGCCGGCTGTCGTCCCTCCGATACTGGAGCCTATATAGTAAAAGAAAAGGTAGAGCGAAGAAGCTTGCGCCTTATCGTGATGAGCGCGGTATCCCACCCAGCTGCTGGCGATGGAGTGGCTGCCGAAAAATCCGAAAGACACGATCGGCAAGCCCAATATTTTGAGCCACACATGGGAATCCAATGTCAGAATGACTCCGGCCAAGGTAATCAGCAAAGAGAGCAAAAGCGCCTTCTGTCTACCGTATTTGCTTGCCATTTTTGCCATCCAGACGGAACTGAACATGCCTACGAGATAGACGATAAAAATCCAGCCGATCACCGTCTGGCTCAATGAGTAGGGTGGCGCGGTCAGGACATACCCGATGTAGTTAAACAAGGCAATGTTGCTGCCAAGGATGAGAAACCCGATGACATAGAGCGAAAGCAATGCCGGATTTTTCAAGTGATCAACCAGAGACGCAAGCAGCTTGCCAATTTCAGGAGAACGCGGGTGAAAGTTTTGGGACTTGGGCAAACTCGCAAAAAATATCAGGCTGGCCACAATGCTGATGACGCTAATGGTTCCCAGCGCTGCGTGCCAGTTGAACATGTCTGTCATCATTCCGGCAATGATTCTGCCTGCTACGGCTCCCAGCGAGTTTCCACTGATGTACAGGCCCATCGCCACACCGAGACTGGCTGGTTCCATCTCCTCTCCCAAATAGGCCATTGCGATGGAGGGGAGTCCGCCTAAAGCGAATCCCTGAATCACCCGGAAGACCAGCAGGCTTTCATACGTTGTACTGAAGGCAGTCAAAATGGACAAGACGGAGGCGGATAGCATGGAGATCATCATGATTCGCTTGCGTCCCCATACTTCCGATATCGAGCCAAACAACAGCATACTAACCGCCAGAGATATGGTGGTCAAAGAAAGGGACAGGCTGGCCATTGCAGGGGAGATGTGAAATTCCTTGGTGAATTCCGGCATTAATGGCTGCGTGCTGTAAAGAATCGCAAACGTGTTGAATCCGGCTGCAAAAAAGGCCAGGTTCGATTTGCGAAAAGCAGCGGTGCCTTGTTGAATGTAACCCATGACAAGAACCTCCTTACCTTCTTCCGTACGCATTTTTATACTATCACCGGCAACTCATGATGTATAATTCATTGTAATTATGTTTTTCATGCACACGGGTAATAGATAAATCAGCACACGATGTTTACAGAAAGGAGGATTCAAACATGGAGTGGCAACAGCTCGAATACTTTCAAACCTTGGCTCACTTGCAGCATGTGACGCGTGCGGCCGAGTACCTGTCCATTTCCCAGCCAGCCCTCAGCCGTTCCATTGCCCGACTGGAGGAGGAGCTTGGGGTACCGTTATTCAACCGACAAGGGCGTACCATTGTGCTGAATCGATATGGCCAGCTCTTTTTGAAGCGGGTGAATCGCATTTTGATGGAATTTGACGTTGGGAAGCGGGAGCTGCACGATATGGTGAATCCGGAGCATGGAGAAGTCGCGTTAGGGTTCTTGCATACGCTCGGCACCAGCCTGATCCCTGACTTGCTTGGCGCCTTCCGTGTCCATTCCCCGGCGATCCGTTTTCAGCTGACCCAAAATCACAGCTACTCGCTGTTAGAGCAGATGAACGCCGCCAAGCTCGACCTTTGTCTTGTAGCAGAGCCAACCGAAACAAAAGTGCCGATCCAATGGAAGCCTCTCTGGAGCGAGGAGATTTTTGTGATCCTGCCCACGAATCATCGGTTGGCTCATGCCCAGAGCATTTCGATGGAAGAAATAGCGGACGAACCCTTTATCTTTTTGAAAAAGGGGTACGCGCTGCGTGAAACTACCGATGGTTTGTTCCGGCAATTGGGAATGAATCCGAAAGTTACGTTCGAAGGAGAAGAAGTGTCTACCGTTGCAGGGCTGGTCGCCGCTGGTCTGGGCCTCTCGCTTCTCCCCGACGTAGGGTTGGACAAGAGCAAAATCGTGTATATCCCGATCCGGCAGCCAAAGTGCAGACGCGTGATCGGGATCGCGTATGTTGAGGATCGGTACTTGTCGCCTGCCGCCTTGCGATTCAAGCAGTTTGTGATCAACTATTTTGGCAGGATGGAATCGATTTGACGGTACGGTATCGATCTTAGTACGGCATTGGGCTGAAGCTTCCATCAGCCCGCCGCTTCAGGCTTCTCCACATACATTCTGAATAACTGAATGTATAGCGCGGTGCTGATCAAGGCGAGCGCCAAAATGAGGCTGAATATTCCCATAGGCGGCATCCACCCGGACAGGAAGACGGTGACCGGGGCCAAAAATTTCCCGATCGTGGCCTGCAAGCTGTCAGCACCCATGTATTGCCCCCTGGCATGCTCCGGGGCATAGCGGCTGATAAAGCTCTGTGTCACGGGTGAGCGCACGATCTCGCCAAAGGTGAAGATAACCGTAACGAAAAACAGGAACCATATATTCGTGCTGATCCCGACGAGGAATGTGCCCCCGCCGGCCAACAGCGTCGACAGAATAAAGACATTGCGCTCCTGCCAATGGTTGAACCACTTCGTGACAGGCAGGATGAAGAGGACAAACAAAAGACCGTTAAATCCCAGCAGCCATCCATATATCTCCGTACCGGAAAGCAAAAGGGTATCGCCATTCCACGGGAACAGTGGCTGGGCAGGGACTTCATTGATCACGTATACTGACAAATACAGATCCAGCTGCATGATCGGGATCAGCGCAAAGATGCCTGCCAACGTATACACCAGAAACACTTTGTCGCGAAGAATAACGCCGTAGCCTTTCCATTGTTCCTTGAAAGCGCGGGAAATCGAAGCCGGCGCTTCCGGGTTTTTCGCCGACCGCGGCAATGTTTCATGGACGATTGCATACATGGCAATGAAATACAGCAGCAAGACCAGTGCGCAGGTCCACAGCAGCTCTTGCCGGTAATGAAAGAAGAAAACGGCTCCGAGTGCAGGTCCGAGAACCGCTCCTATGTTGTTGGCCGTCGCAAACGTTGCGAATACTTGGCGGCGGGATTGTGCGGGAACCAGATCGGCAACCATAGCGGAGCTTGCCGGCCTGTAAATGGCTCCTCCCAGACCAAGACCGATGAATGCGATATAATCGATCCAATGGGACCAAGACACGGCAAACAAGGCAAACATCACCGTCTGAAGAAAAGCGCCCAGCAGCATGACAGGACGCCTTCCCCACCGGTCGGCCAAAGCTCCTCCGAGCAGACTCCCGATCAGGCTGAAGATCGGAGGGGCCGTCATCAAAATGCCAGCGATGTGATTGCCCAATGCCGCACCAAAATATACAGTGATAAACGGAAAGTACATCCAAAACAGCATGTTAAACAGTGCTTCCCCGATTAACCGGGTTTTCAAATTGTTATTCCATGAACGTATTTTCATCCATATCCTCCTCATTATTGTCAAAGCAGGCATGTTCCTGTTTACAAACAGATACACACCACAAGTTTCCCGGCCGGGTATACAAACTTTAAAGCATTTTTTCAAGTAAATATAGACTTATAATTCAGAATGGTTTATACTACTAATATGAAGGTCGAATATACGTCTGGTTAGTTTGGATGTTTCAAAAAAAGAACACATGTTCGGAATGCTAAAAGACGCTCCTCACGGAAGCGTCTTTTTTGATGCCTGCGCCGCGGCCATAAGCGATTCGAAAACTGGTAAAACGAGTACTTGCGGCAATGCCAAATGGGCAGGCAAAGGAAAGGCTGACGGGAATAACAGGGCAGGCAAGCTATGAAGCCAACTCGCCAAAATGTTATGATGAATGGATAAGTGAGCTTTTGGAGGAGAGTCTATGTCAGAAATTACAGTACATAATCACAAAATGATATTTGGCTGGGAAGAGGATAATGGCTTGGGCGAGAGATTGATTCAGCAAATCCTCAGGGGGGAGAAAACGGCTACTTGTGCACCCAAAGAAGAATATTCCGCGGAAGAATTGCAGCAAACATACGAGCCGGTCGGAAAAATTGTCACCGTCTATGACAAGCATGGCAATCCCAGATGCAATGTGAGACTGAAGGAGGTTTTTGAAACGACGTTTGGAAACCCAGATATGCGGCTTGTCCAAGGAGAAGGAAACGGAGACGATGTCGCTCAATTCCAGGAGGACCATCGGCTTGCTTGGAAAGATATCGGGATTACGTTAACAGATGATACGGTTTTGATTGTCGAATTATTTGAGTTAATCCATGATTAACGAGATGGTGAAGCCGACGAAAAAGATGGAGGGCCTGTGTTTCAACACCAACCAGACTAAGCCTCTTGGCATATCGCTTTCGATTCAAGAATAAAAAAGGATGCCAAATCGGCACCTTTTTTTCTTGGTGCGCCCAGCATGGGCGATAGCTATAGGGTGAAAGTCCCGAACGGGGGTTGGCTGTACCAACCGTTAGCTCAAGGCAAGGGTGTCGACCGCGA
>NZ_RHHO01000019.1 GCF_003710865.1 Brevibacillus borstelensis
CTCGACGGTATGTCCATCCTTCTTCGATATGCAGTCGTATGGCTTCCACCTTTAATTCGTGAGAATAACTTCTAAACGTTTGCCCCTTTTTCACCATAAAAAATGCACCCCTTAAATTTCATCGGATTTACCAGGGGTTTAATCCAATGTCCATTCTAAGGGGTGCACTTCACAGGAGGTGTGGGGTATTTTTTTGATCGCTTGCAAGCCTTCCCGGCTCTCTTCCGGGGACTTGTTGTGCCCTTTGTCCAAAGAGTATAATGGAACAGTGGTAAAAAGGGAGTGACGATTTGATCCGGAGGGATATCCGTGAATCTTCCAAATGCGCTGACCGTTTTTCGCATCGTTCTCATCCCTTTGTATTTGTACGTGTTTTTTCGGGAGTTCCCGTTTCATATTGAGGTTGCCCTCGGCATCTTGATTCTCGCGGGAGTGACTGACATTGCAGATGGATACATCGCGCGAAAGCACAAGCTTGTAACGACGTTTGGGACGATGATGGACCCGCTTGCAGACAAGCTGATGATGATGGCAGTGATCGCTTCATTGTTTTTAACAGAGCGGATCAGTGTATGGGCCGCCCTGTTTTTCTTTGCTCGCGACGCCGGAATGATCGTGGCATCGGCCTTTTTCCACTTCCGTGGGAAAAAGACAGTGCCAGCCAATGCGTTTGGCAAAATAACGACGGTCTTGTTTTACATCGCGTTCCCGATGGTCATGTACAGGTTTCAGTACGGCGAGCTTATCTTATGGACGGCTATCCTGTTCTCGTTTGTGACCGCCGCCATTTACCTGGTCAAGTTTCGTCTGATGAATCGCGTGTACTAATACAAACCAGGGATGAAAAGAGCACTTCCGCCGCATGTGCAGGAAGTGCCCCTCTATCTTAACCCCGATCTCCCCATGTGGAAGATAGGGGGTTGTCTTTATTCTCAGTTTCGAGTATGTTCTTCATGCATGGCATGAGTGATATAAAGAATGGAAATGGAGCGTTGTTTATGGAATTTCAATTGCCTTTGGACGTAACAGACATTCAATCGATTATCCCCCATCGCTATCCTTTTTTATTGGTGGACAAGGTTACCGAGCTGGAGTCGGGGAAGCGGGCAGTCGGGTTAAAAAACGTTACGGTAAACGAGCCGTTTTTCCAAGGTCATTTCCCGGGCTACCCGGTCATGCCAGGTGTGCTGATCGTCGAAGCGCTGGCCCAGGTAGGAGCCGTCGCGGTACTGAGCATGGAGGAAAACAGAGGCAAAATCGCCTTTTTTGCCGGAATCGACGAATTTCGCTTCAAGGATCAGGTCAAGCCGGGCGATACCCTGACACTTGAGGTCGAATTGACGCGAGTGCGCGGCTCGATCGGCAAGGGACACGGAACAGCCAAGGTAAACGGCAAGGTCGTGGCCGAGGGCGGACTTCTTTTTGCCCTGTCGGCAGCACAAAAGGACTAGAAAATCGCCCATCTTGTATGTAAGGCCTATTTGGGGTAGAATGGCTAATGTATGTGCAACATTTCTTAGGCGCTCTGCGTCTATCACGTAATGAAGGTGAACACGTTGACCAAACAGGTCGCAAACATATTGGGTGTGTCGTTTTCTACACGCGGTTTTGACGAGACGGTGGCACATCTTGTCGACCGGATCCGGGAAGGAAAACAGACGCACGTCGTCACGGCCAACCCGGAAATTGTCATGCTGGCGAAGGAAAATCGCTCCTTTCTGAAACTATTGGACCAAGCCTATGTCGTTCCGGACGGGATCGGCATTGTCTATGCGGCCAAGTGGACGGGAGAGCCGATTCGCGAGCGCGTTGCGGGCGTGGAGCTGCTGGAAGCATTGATGGCAGCGGCAGACAGAGAAAAGTGGAAAGTATATCTTTTGGGAGCGTCACCGGAGGTAAACCGGCTGGCAGCGGAAAAGCTGTCCGAGCGGTTTCCGGGGGCGCGCGTCGTCGGGTATCGAGACGGTTATTTTCAACGAGACGAAGAACAAAGAGTCGTGCAAGACATAGCCGAAAAACAGCCCCATCTCCTGTTCGTGGCGATGGGAGCGCCCAGGCAGGACGAATGGATCGCCGCCTACCGCGATCAGCTTCAGGCTACGCTCGCGATGGGAGTCGGAGGCAGCCTTGACGTCATTGCCGGGAAAGTAAAGAGAGCGCCAAAGCTGTGGCAGCGCTTGCATCTGGAGTGGCTGTATCGACTGTTGGCCCAGCCGTCGCGCTGGAGAAGACAGTTGGCTATTCCGCTGTTTGTCTGGACAGTCTTGAAGGAAAAAAGGGGAAGCCGCTCCTGAACGTACCCGTAGAGAGGAGAACAGTCGATGTCTACACTAATCCTCGGATTACTGACTTCGCTGATAGTATCATTTATAGCCACACCATACGTGAAAAAACTGGCGGAATCCATCGGAGCGACAGACACGCCGGACCAGCGCAAGGTTCACAAGCGGATCATGCCGCGACTGGGTGGTCTGGCGATTTATCTCGGATATTTTGTTGCATTTTTCATATTTGTTCCATTTACTACGATGAAAGAAATGCTCGGCATCTTCATCGGCGGTACGATCGTGATGGCGACAGGAATGCTGGATGACAAATACCAGCTCTCTCCCAAGTGGAAGCTGATGGGCCAACTGCTTGCAGCGGCAGTCGTCGTCATTCCGTTTGGCCTCAAAATAGGCGTCGTCAACCTGCCTTATGAAGGCAGCATCGATTTCTCCAGCGGCTGGCTGCTCTGGCTCGGCGTACCGATCACGATCTTCTGGATTGTCGGTGTCACCAACGCCGTCAACCTGATCGACGGCCTGGACGGCCTGTCCGCAGGGGTATCGGCGATCGCGACAGCTACGATGGCCATCGTGGCACTGGTTATGTCCGGCAGCGGCGCGGCGGCTCACTATGACACGATCGCGATTTACTGCTTCGTTCTGCTGGGAGCCATACTCGGCTTTCTCTATTTCAATTTCCATCCGGCCCGTATTTTCATGGGAGACACCGGCTCGCTGTTTTTGGGCTTCAACCTGGCGGCGCTCTCCATCATGGGCTTCAAAGAGGCGCTGTTCGTCTCCTTTATCATCCCCATCGTGGTGCTCGGCGTTCCGCTTTGGGACACGTTTTTCGCCATCGTCCGGCGGATCGTCAACAAAAAGCCGATTTCCAGCCCGGATAAAGGCCATCTGCACCACTGTCTGTTGAACATGGGACTGTCGCACCGTGCGACAGTACTGACGATCTACATGATCAGCATCTTCTTCGGGACGATGGCGATCGTTTTGACAAAAACGACAAAATGGACAACCATCATCGTGATGGTGCTGCTGCTCTTCGCTACCCACATGGCGACAGAGATCGTCGGCCTCGTCGGCCGCCGCCACCGTCCGCTGATCAATACGTATCGCAAGCTGAAGGTGAAGAACGCCGATCAGCGCCGCAGTCACTAGAAATGAATAACGTACGCAAAGCCTCTGCTGGTGGACAGCAGGGGCTTTTTTTCTCCACATTTTTGCAGTTTATCCTTAACCAGATAGAAGATTTTGCCGATAACAGTAAAGACGAGTAAGGCATCCCCTGCACAAAAATTGGCAGGGCCAAATACAGACTATATGGAGAGGTGAAACCTTTTGCAGAAGATGTTCGCTACGATGCGGCAGTGGTTGGCTGTAAGTTTGGCACTGTTACTTGTAGTCAGTGGAGTGCTCCCGTCCATGGCTGCTGCTGCTACTGAGAAACCTGTCATTCTGGAAGATGCGTATAACGGCAAGGGCACAAGCCCTGTGGACGCTTATACGTATGGAAGTTCAAAGATTACCATCAGTGGTACCGTGGGAGCTGGCGTATCCGGCCGGAATTTGCGGGTCAAAATCACTTTGGGGAATGGAACCGAAGTCCCCGGGATGGAAAAAATAACACCGACCGTGTCGGGGAGCCAGTTTACGTTCTATGACATTTCGTTGCAGCCAGGTCTGAACAAGATCAGCTTTTACGAAAATGTAGGCAGTGTGGAAAAGGATCATTTGCAGTTTTACGTGAACTATAACGACACCCCGATCATTGAGGAAATATCTGTTGAGGATACCGAGCTCAATCCGAGTGGAGTCACCTATTATTCTTTGCCTGCCTCGAACCGGATGGTTGTCAATCTCAACGGCAAGGCGTTGAATGCGGATACCGTTGTCGTGGAGAATATCTCCAAGGGCGAGGAAGTTCGCGGTTCGGTCAGCAAAAACACAGGCTTCTTCAGCCTGAAAATTCCTGTCATGTTTGGTGAAAACACGCTTCGCTTCACGGCGTTGAACCAAAACAAAACTGTTGGCGCCATCGAGAGAAAGCTTCTGATTGTCACGACGTCGATCGGTGAAGCCGATTTGCTCTATAATCTCAGCATCAACAATGAGCGGCTGACTCCGGACACAGAGGATGAGGTCGGAAACAACATTGTGAGAGTCGATCCGGCAAGCTCAGCGAACCTGAGTCTGAAATCTTCCGCCTTGCTGCAATACGATACGGCGAATCCGAACAAGCCATTTGATTCAATGTCTTTTGTCATCAAAGAAGACGGGGCTTCGGCGGAAACCTCCTATACGGCTACCATTACAGACAAAAAAGCGTCCAATGACGGTTTTACGCAATACGAACTCAGCGGTAATGTGCCCCAATCGGCATTGGCATCTGGAAAGAAATACACTGTATGGCTTGTTTACAAGTACAAAGAAGACACAGATCCGTCTACAACACCGAGCTCCTTTGAGGTAAAACGGTATCTGTACACCATCAAGACCGTAGAGCAGGATGCGCCGCAGTTTATCTCCGGCAGCTATTTGGGAGCGCCGCTCTCTACTTCCAGGACGAATACTCTGCTGGGAGTGCCTGCAGAACTTCTCGTAACCGGTGAATTTGTTGGCGATTCCAGCAAGTATCAACTCTACCTAAACGAGAATCCACTGGACAGCAGCAACTATGCCCTGAAGGTAGATCCCTTTAAAGATGCATCAGGAAACACGGTTGCAAACAAATATGTGGCAACGATCAGCTTGAAAAATCCCGACGCAGGTACGGGAAATCTAAAAATTGTTTATACAGGCGGAGCTGGCACGTCTGTAATGTATCCGATCAAGTGGCAAATTGCCCCTTACGTACAGCTTACCTACAAAACCGGTTCGCAAGACAACAGCTTTTATGACGGCTTCCAGATCAATAGCGACAGCGATGTACCGACTTTGCACGGACGCGTGTACAACTTTGATCTGAAAGCAAACCCGAGCGATTCTTCCAAGCTGGATAATCTCACTGTGAAGCTGAACGAACAGGACCTAGCCCTTTCGAGTGTCGACGCCGCGAATGGCAAGTTCAGCATTTCAAGTTCAGAGTTGAAGAAGTCGGTCAACGGTTCTTCCATATTGAAAAAGGGTACAAACACCCTGAAAATTACACTGAATCCAACGGCAAAACCGGGAGCTACTCCTGTCGTATTTACCTACAATATCCTGTACATTACGGCCAAGGCTCCCTCCATCGAAGAGGTAAAGCTGTGGGGAATCTTCAATGGGAAGGAAAATGAGCTGACTGGTTCTACCGGCGGAACATACGAAACCGGTGCTGCTTTCTTGAGCAAATTCTCCTTTAAGGTAAAAGATGCCTCCAAGCTCTATGTGGAGAAAAACGGCAAGCGAATTGTGGAATTTGAAAAGGATTCCGGAAGCTGGAAGACGCCAGACCCTGCCAGCAAGGAATACAATGATGCGATTGGCGAGCTTCCGAGCAGTTTGCAAAACTTCTTTGATTCCAGCTACAACATTGACGACAAATCCAGCACGAGCTTCGAAGGGTCGCTATCTTCCTCCAAGTACAATCGCATGCTAGACAAAGTGCAGCAAGCGGTAAAGGGAACAGGCGATCAAAAACTCGAAGAGCAGGAAAAGTACCTGGCGTTGTTGCCGCTGACTCTGCGGAAAAACAACTCGACGGTATACACGATCGTTGCAGAGGATGAAAGCGGTACAGTCGTACGATACAACATCAAGATCAACCAGAGAACAAGCAACTGGGAGGTTTTGAGTCCGGTCAAAGCCAGGTCGACAGACCAGTACATTACTGTAAACAGCAACAGTGCCGTGATCAAGGTTTTCGCTGAAAAAGCGGACAAGGTCATGTTTGGCAAAATCGAAGCGAAAACGAGCAACAGGACTGAACCCGACTTTAGATTCGACCCTGATTTCGCAAAAGCGATACCGGAGACTTATTACGTCTTTACGGCGACTGTCCCGCTGAAAAACGGGTTGAACACGATCAAATTCACGGTTCAGGTAGGAGATACCACCTACAACGACCAGATTCAAATCTTTAATGCGAATTCGACGGTAGATGGTGCAGAATACCGCGAAGTCCTCGGCAAGAAAGTGTCATTCTCGGTATTTAACAAGGGGCTGGAATTGAAGTTCCCTGCAGGAACCGTACTTCTTTCGCCAAGCAATCACCGTGCAGGAGAAGAAGTCAAGAATCCAACCGAAGACATTTTTGTCGATGTACCATTGTATTTTGGTATTGCCGACCGTACCACGGGCCAGGTGAACTTGTCTGGCAGCTCGATGAAGAGCCGACTGGAATTGGATGAGAAGTTCAATTACGCAAGCCCGCTTTACTACATTGACGCTGGCGACGTGAAAAATCCAGGTGGGCGCGACCCATACTACGATGAGGACGATGGGGAAGAATTCAGAGGACGCTATGATGACAATCTCATCCCGAGCCGGGAAGGGACGCTGTCGATTCAATACGACTCTTCCATCGTGAATGCGGCAAACAACATTCTCACCGTTTATTATCACAACGGCTTTGAGTGGAAAAATATCGGGGGCGTTGTAAATACCGGCAAGAAGACCGTTACGGTTCCGTTTAGAGGCTTTGGTTATTACATGGTCATGAAAAACCGCGAGTCCTTCGACGACGTGGTGTTCCATGAATATGCCCGTGACGCGATGGAAACACTCTACTCAAAAGGAATCATGCCGGCATACAGCTACAGCACCTTTGGAGCAAATCGCGATATCACTCGCGGAGAGTTTGCGACCATGCTCGTAAAAGCGATGGATTTGCCGATCAAGGCCGGACCTTACTATGACAGTGATGAAACCGACCCGGTAAACCCGACATTCCTCGATGTCCGTCCGCGACCTGTTCACTGGGATTACGAGTATAAGTACGTGGAAACTGCAGCTCGTGCAGGAATTATTCGCGGGAAGGTGCCTGGATACTTCAGACCGGATGATCCGCTGACCCGTGAAGAAGCTGCGGTGATGATTGCCCGTGCGCTGAATCTGAAAACCGGTACACCGGAGGCTTCGAAGCAAGCTCTGAATAAAATGTTTACGGATGGAAAAGACGTCGGACACTACGCCACGGCTTCCGTCCTGGCCGTAGCAAAAGCAAAACTGATGAATGGCGAGGCCGATGATCCGACCGCCAAAAGACCAACATACAGCTTTAAACCGGCCAACAACCTGACTCGTGCAGAGATGGCCGTTATCACCGTTCGTGTAATGACGCAATTGAAGAAGCTGCCTAAGCAGTAACGTATAAAAGCGGCAACAAACACAAAAAGCTGAAGAGGCGAAATCCTCTTCAGCTTTCTTTATCTCGTCTTTCCTGAATGTATGATTCGAATCTCTCCCGCAGGAGAAACAGCTGTTTTTCATGTTCAAAGACCTTATGTTCCAAAAAAGCGGTCGATTTGTCCGTCTGTTCCCACAATCGCTTCAGCTCAAGCAGATTGGACTGAATCTCGTCCATCCGGGCGTTGCTGTGTCCCACCATTTGGACCAGAGATGCATACATCTCTTCAAGGCTTCCCAGCATGCCATCATGTCGGTCCAATCGTTTCTCGACATTCGCAAACCGCAAGTCCATCTGCTCAAACCGCAAGTCCATCTGCTCAAACCGTCTGTCGATCTGCTCAAACCGCTTGTCTACATCATCAAACCGTCTGTCGATCTGCTCAAACCGCTTGTCTACATCATCAAACCGCCTGTCGATCTGCTCAAACCGCTTCCGCTTGTCTACTTCTTCAAATCGCCTATCAATCGCTTGAAAACCATGCTCCATCCTCTCGCCGAGTGCTTCCAGCTTGTCAAACAGCTCATCCAATGACCTGCCCACCGTCATTCCCCCCGATTGTTTGGATAGTATGGGTTCCTGCACTTGTCTCTCTATATTAATAGAAGAAAGAGGAGGGCAACAAGGTAAAATGAGTTTAGCAAAACTGTAATCAGCCCCAGCCCATCAAGTGAAATGACGTCAAAGCTCTGTCTGTAGTCTTTCTATCCAGATGGTTTACATCTAAGCGGTTAACCCGGACAAGCTGATTGACCCGCAACAAACCAATCCAACCGCACCTTAAACATCTTCCGACCCGACAGCCTCCACAGGGACTTCCACATACTCTTTTTCGCCGAGAACAATATGCGCCTGGCCATTCGTCACATCCGTCAAGTGCGCTACAAAATCGTCCTGCTCACCGTCCGGAATCAACACATGCACGGTGACCTTGTCCGTATAGTCCGTCCCGACGACTCGCTGCTGGCCGATCCGCAGCTCGTTTTCGACCTTGCCCCACCAGGTGTAGTCGACACTGACGGAGATTTTCTGATGAAGCGTATGGACGACGATTCCGGCCGCTTTCAGCGCGATCACCGTGCCTGCCGTATAGGCGCGGACCAGACCGCCGGCACCCAGCTTGATCCCGCCGAAATAACGAGTCACGACGACGGCGGTATCCTTTACCCCATTTTTCTTGATGCATTCCAAAATAGGCTTGCCAGCCGTTCCGCTCGGCTCTCCATCGTCGCTGGAGCGCTGGATCTGATCGTTCTCCCCGATGACAAAAGCCGAACAGTTATGGGTCGCATCCCAATGCTTTTTTTTAATCATAGCGATAAATGCCGCAGCTTCTTCTTCGCTGGTGACGCGCTGCGCATATCCGATAAAACGGGAGCGCTCGATGACAATCTCGTCTTCCCCGTATCCCGCAATCGTTTTGTACTGTTGTAGCATGCTCTTTCACCTCAAGGATAAGAATAGCATGTCCGCCAAAGGTTTTCGAATAGTGGATGGCAAACACGCTATATAGATGAAATTTTTCGGCGACTTAAACGTAGTAACACGAGATGGCAGGTGTGATAAACGGGGGGAGGGGTGCATATAGATGGCAAGGTGCAATGATAAGGTGAAAGATTTGGAAACTGGCGATTCTTCGTGTACGAAACATTATTCGGTGTGATATAGTGTTGGTGGGACAAACTGTAAGCTTCCTGCTAGTGAAAACATTATGAATCCAGGCAAAAAGGAGTGGAAAAGAATGAACTTTCCATATTCATCGAAGAAATGGCTGACGCTTTCCATAGCGGCCGTCATGGCGACCTCGATCGGTGTAGGTGCAGTCGCTTCCGAAAGCGGAACAGCAGCTCCTGCTTCGCAAACACAAGGAAGTCAGCAGAATGACAAAGCGACGACTGCAGCAACTGCGGACAACAGCAAGGCAGATGCGAACAAGACAGACGCAACAAAAGCGGATACCGCCGCAACGGAAGACAAAGCGGCTGCGAACGGTACGGCAGACGCAAAGGCAGCAGACGCCAAAAATACATCGCCTTCGGGCACTACAGGTACTACAAATGCATCCGATTCAACGTCTGCTGCAGAGCAAATGACACTGGCTAAAGCGATCGAACAAGCGATGCAGACGAACTCCAAGATTCAGACAGCTCGCCTCGAAGCCAAAACAGCCGATATTAACCAGAGCCTGGCCTATGACTCTGCCGCAGACATGAGAGGGCTTCTCGACAGATCGCTGGAAGCTTCGAAACAAAAGTATATTGGAACGAAACAGGCAGATTTGACAAAGAAATTGAACCAGTTGGCCGTAAAGGTGACAGAGAATCAGGTGAAATTGGGTGTTCAGCAGGCCTATTACAATCTGTTGCATGCGCAGGCAGATCTTGAACTGAAAAAGCAAAGCCTGAATCGTGCCCAAACCCAGCTCAAAGTAGCAAAGGCGGCATTCGACGTAGGGACCAAGGCCAAGACGGATATTCTTCAGGCCGAAATGGGTGTAGCAGGTGCGCAGGCAGCTCTGGCGGCTGCAGAGAACACATTGGAAATCAACGGCATGAAGTTTAACGAGATCATCGGTGTGGATGTAAATAAAAAATGGAAACTGACACCCGAAAACAAACAGATCGCGGCTCCTGCAATGAACCTGCAGCAAGCTCAAGAGCAGGCGCTTAAACAGCGGCATGAGATCGTCCAAAAAGAAGGTGAGCTGGAACTGGCCAATACAACCGTAAACGTTCTGGAGGATTGGTCGATGCAAGCCACCTATAATGGGCGTATTGCTAAAAACAATGTGGAAAAAGCCAAGCTGGCTATCGAAGAACAAAATCGACAAATCAAGACGGAGGTAGCGGAAGCCTACCTGAATCTGAATGCCGCCAGGGTAGCGATCGATTTCAGGAAAAAAGCGATGGAGGCTGCAGCGGAAAGCTACCGTCTGACGAACCTCCGCTTTGAAAACGGTCTTGCTACCACGCTGGAAGTAATCCAGGCCGAAGAAGAGCTGGCGGAAAAGGAAAACCAGCATTTGGAGGCGATCCGCAACTACAATTTGGCGGTAGTAAACTTCGAAAATGCGCTGGGTGTAAATAAATAGCCAGCAGCTGTAAACTTGACCGAAGAACTGGAAAAAGGTTCATTGGTGACAGCCCGCCCAACCTGCTCTATAATACGAATTGTGGCGGATGTCACCATATACATAATGAAGTGAAGAAACGACCACAAAATTTTTTAAAACTTTTTTTCGAAGGCACCGCAACTTTTTGCGAGCTGAGGCGTTTAATAGGATGTCACACGAAATACGGGGAATTGTGTAAAAAAGATTCACGAATTCTAGCACCTGTGATACACTAGGGATTGTTGCATTTACACAATACTGAATATACTAGAACTTTCACACTGAAAAAGCGGAGCAATCCTGCGAAAGGAGGTGAAACGCGCTTGCAGGATTCGGGCTCAAAAAAGAAAGATAGATTACTAAATAATATTCCCCAAGAACAATTTGTTTGTACTAGAGGAGGAGAACCCAAGGTTATGAAAAAGGTTGTTAACAGCGTACTGGCTAGTGCACTCGCACTGACTGTTGCTCCTATGGTAGTGGGCGCAGAAGAAGCAGCTCAAACAGAAAACACCCAAACAGAAGCTCCTAAGATGGATGCTGAACTTCAGAAGGTTGTAAACCGACTGAATGCACTGGGTGTTGTACAAGGTTATGGCGATGGCGATTTCAAAGTTGATCAAACAATCAACCGCGCTGAGTTCGCTACCCTGATCACTCGTATCCGTGGACTGGAGCAAGGTGCAAAATTTGCTCAATACCAATCCACTTTCACTGACGTAAACTCTTCTGACTGGTTTGCTGGTTTCGTAAACGTAGCATCCGGCCAAGAGATCATCAAAGGTTTCCCGGACAAATCCTTCAAACCTAAAAACGATGTAACTTACGCAGAAGCAGTAACTATGCTGATCCGTGCTCTGGGCTATGAGCCATCTGTTAAAGGCGTATGGCCAAACAACATGATCGCGAAAGCTTCCGAGCTGAACATCGCGAAAAGCATCACTGCTCCTAACAACGCAGCAACTCGCGGCGACATCTTCAAAATGATCGACAACGCTCTCCGCGTAAAACTGATGGAGCAACAAGATTTCGGAGTTAACTTCAACTTCCAAATCACGAACGAAACTCTTCTGACTCGCTACATGAAAGTGAAAGTTCGCGACATGGAGTGGGCGAAAGACGAGAAGAACGGTTCCGAAGATCTGCCGCTGGTAACTAACGTACCAGTTATCGGTCTGGGCACTCTGAAAGCTAACGAAGTTACCCTGAACGGTAAAAACGCTGGACTGGGAACTACTACTTACAAAGTAGCCGAAAGCATCAACCCGAACGAGTTCGCTGGTCAACACGTACAAGTGTGGATCAAAGACGATAAAGAAAACACCATCGTATGGATGGAAGGTTCCGATGACGAAGAAGTAATCATGGATCGTCTGAGCACTTTCTACTTCAATGATCGTGAAATCAAAGACGGTAAAACAGATGACATCAAGAAAGACAGCGATCTTGAAGATCTGGAAATCGAACTTGATGGCAACGGAAAAACTTACCGCTTTACAAAAGACACCCAAGTAACTTACAACTTCAAGCCTTACAGCGATGCTACTAAAGGTCTGAAGGAAATCATCTCTGCAAACGATGGATATACCTTCTCCGCTAAAGTGGTACTGGATGACAAAGGTGACATCAGCTACATCCACGTAATTGATGACCAAACTTTGAACAAGTCCAAAGAAGGCGAGAAGTACGGTTCCAAAGTAATCGAGAAAATCGATGCAGACAAGAAGAAAATCAGCAACCTGGGTGGCGGATCCTTCTCCAAACTCGAAGATCTGGATGAAGGTAAGGATTTCCTCGTATTCCGCGACAACAAGCCTGCTAAACTGGCTGACCTGAAGCCTATGGACGTATACAGCATTTACTATGCTGACGGTAAGAAAGAAAAACTGCTGGTATTCGCTACTAGCACTGTAGTTGAAGGTAAAGTTGACAAGATCACTATGCGCAGCGAGACTGACAACCGCATCGTAATCGGTGACAAAACGTACCGTTTCCGTTCTGGCGCAACTTACTCCGACAACCAAAACAAAGATGTTAAAGAACTGAACGCCGACACTTGGGACAAAATTAAAGATCTGACTGGCGAAGATGTAAAACTGTACCTGGATGCATCTGGCCGTATCCGTCACATCGAAACAACTGATGGTATCGACAGCCGCCGTTTCAAAGCGATCCTGACTACTACAGCTGTAGACAGAGGCAGCAAATATACCTTCAGTGTTATGTCTCAAAAAGGTAAGACCTACGATGTAGAACTTACTAAAAAAGATCTCTACGACACAGATGGCAAATCCTTTGATAAAAAAGGATATGGCAGCACACAAATCAAAAACCTGCTCACGCCAAGCAAAGACAAGAGCGATCTGAAACTGCTTGAAGTTTCCCTGGATTCCAAGGGCGAGGTTGAAAAGGTTAAAATCGTAAAAACCAGCCTCATTGAGAAACAAGGAACTGCATGGCTCAACGTTGCAGATAAAGAAGATGAAATGGTTGACAAGTATGAAGTCACCAGCGATACCGCTATCTTCGATATGACTGGCGAGCTTAGCAAAGATCCTGTTGAACTGAAAAAACCAGGTGTTGCTAAATTCAAAGACATCGCTGAGAAGAAAGACCTGAAAGTATTCTACACAGTTGAAGACAATGAAGTAGATGCAATCTTCGTTGTTGAAGGTAAAGGTCTTGCCAGCAAAATGTTCTACGGTCAAGTTAAAGACTGGTCCAGAGGCACTGATGATACCATCACGCTGATTACCAAAGAAGAAGAAGGCTCTGGCTCTAAAGAAAAAACAATCAAACTTGACGATGATGCTCGCAATATTAGCGATCAAGGCATCAAACGAGGCGATATCGTCGCTTACCGCTTGAACAGCGAAGGTGAAGTAGTAATCGATGATATGATCGTTGTAGTGAAGGCAGCCAATGATCTGTCCATTAGCAGAGACAAAGTAACAGGTGCAGCTCTCTTCGGTAACGAAAAATACGAAGTTCCATCCGCATCTGATCTGGAAGATGCCGAAATCGACAGTATTGGTGTTGCAGTTGTCGAGAAAGCAACCAGCAGCAAAATTACCTACTTGGATAAAGACGGCAAGGAAGCCTACTACCCTGTTAAATCCAAAACAGCTTACGTGAATGCTAAAGACATCGAAGAAGGCGACAGTGTTGATGAAGGCGATCTGATTGTCGTAATCGACTCTATGGAAGACAAGGGTACTGCTTATGACTACGTATTCGTAATTCATAACGAAGACGACCTGAAACGCCAAGAGGGTAAAGACGACGCTAAGAAGATCATCGATGCCTTCTTGAAACAAGGTGGTATTGAGAAGGAGCCACCAGTTGATACAGATCCTATCATCGATAAATCTTCTCTGGATGCTACAGTAGAAGTGAAGATGGAAGTATTTGGGGTTTACACAGTAACTGGTAAAGCTGTTGACGGTACTGAAGTAACTGTGAAGTTTACAGTTGATGGAGAAGAGTACACCAACGATAAAGCAGTAGTTGCTAAAGATGGTACGTTCAAAGTACAAATCGCAGGACCAGCAAGCAGCGAAGATGTAGAATACACACTCGAGGCTACCAAGTCTGGCCGCGATAAAGAATCCTACAAAGGTACCTTTAAAAAGAAAAACTAAATAACAGTTACTTTCTAAAGGACCATTTATAGTTGCGTTGAATGACCTGGGGCAGGGGGAGGTCCCTCTGCCCTGTCATTCACCCAATACCATGCTTGCATACTTAGATATGGAGGAACACACTCACCCAGACATACAACATGAGTGTTTCTCAATACACAAAAAACCTATCAATATCTGGAGGGGTAGTACGTGAATAAAAAGCTGGTACTTTCTGTTCTTTCAACAGCTGTATTGACTAGCATGGCCGCTTCCGCTATGGCATTGGAACCTGGCTTCTATGTTGGCGGCAATGTTGACAAATATTATTCTCCATCCGCTTTGGCAGGCAACTTCAAAGTTGCTGTGAAAGAAGTTCTGAAGCAACCAACAGTATACGTTGATAAAGATGGCAAAGCAGCAAACTTTGTTGAAGCTCTGTTCGCTGACGACATCAACACAGTTCTCAAACCTGCGACAGCTGATATGTTTGAGGACGATGACTACAAGATCGTAGGTACTGATAAGGTTTGGAACAAAAAAGATGAACCTTGGCCATTGCCTGGCGATTTGAAAGTTGAAAGCGTAAGTGCTATTACGAAAACAAAAATTCAAGTGAAGTTTAACAAAGCGATCGATGCAGCTGAAGCTAAAAACTTCACTATTGCTGGAGCAACTGTAGACTCTGCAAACCTGGGTGAAGACAAGAAGACCGTAACCTTGAATGTTTCCGGATTGAATTACGAAACAGAATATACAATTGTAGCAAAGGAACTCCTGGTTGACGGTAAAACAGTTGACTCTGTAGAGGTTAAATTTAAAACTCCCGCTGTAACTGATCTGTACAATCTGGAATTGGAAACAAACGTTCCAGGTGACGCTATCAGGGCAGATGGACTTGACAACCTCATTATTACTGCAAAATTGAAAAATAAAGTTACCGGTGAAGTAGATAAGAATGCTGATAACGTAGTAATTCATTTCAGTGCTACTTTTGGTAACTTGGCTAATGACCGTGTAACCGTACAGGATGGCATTGCGCAAGTAGCATTGACATCTGAGATTTCTGACAAAGATCTCGTGGCAAAAGTAGATGCACAAATCATCGAGGCATCCGGAGATTACAAAGACTTAATTGGTAAAGTAGTAGGTACCAAAGAGGTATACTTTAAACTGAATATCGATCCACCTGCATCTGATGCTATCCCAGCGTTGCTGAGTGTAACATCTACTTCGGCAGACCGCGTTACAGCATATTTCGACAAGGACGTAACAGTAGCAGATTTTCTTCAATATGACAAAGCTACTGACAAAGTACTAGTCGATGACTCCGGAAAAGCAAAACTAAAAGAAGGCGTAACAATTAAAGTATCTCAGGACGCTAACTTTGCAGACCTTAAAACAGTTCGTGGTTTGAAACCGTCTGCTAACAATCCAAAGGCTCTTGAAATTGTCCTTGAAAAAGACGCGTTTTTGGAAGACAACAAAGAAGTATACGTTGAGATTACTCAACCAAGCAGCACTGGTGATAATGTAATCAAAAAGAACTTTGTGCTGGTTGACACCCGTAAACCTGAAGCTACGTCTGCTGTAGCTGAAAACTTGAATACTGTAGTAGTTAAATTTTCGAAACCCATCGATAATGCAAAATACACAATTGACGGTGGGCTTATAGCAATTGATGAAACTGATGAAGAAACAGGCTTTGGTGAGTTCAATGCTGAAACACGTGAAGATAAACGCCATCTCTTGACATTGAAAACAGTTGACTTCATGCCAGCAGGTACTCACTCTGTGCAGCTTGCAGCCATTAAAGATTACGCTGGAAAAACAGACCCGAACAACATCTCTGCCAACCAGTCTTTAAACTTTGAAGTCAAGGCTGATGTAACAGTTCCGTCTGCAGATGTTTCGGTTGAATCTCCTGAGCAATTCCGCGTGAATTTCAACAAACAAATCGTTGGATTGGATGACGCTGAAAACAGGGTAGATCCACTCACTACTGACCAAGTTCAATTGCAAGTACTGGTTAAACTGGACAATGGAAATTCTGAATGGAAAACTGTTGAATCTACCAATGATGATGTTGTTAAGAAGTACGCAAAAGATGATGCTGGTAAACCAATCCTGCCTACATTAGCAGTTCAAAAAGTTTCAAGGTCCGAATATGTTTTTGAATTGGAAACAGATTGGACCAGAATTTACGATACGAAAAACACAAATAAAAACTACTACAATGACCAGTATCGTTTGCACATTCCTGCTGGAGCAATTCTAAATCCGGCAAATGGAAAGAAAAATGAAGAGATTAACCTGTTGTTAAATGATCCAATCATGAAGGCACCTGATACAACTAGCCCAGTGATTAAGAACATCACGAAAGTCGACAGGGATACCTTCCATGTTGAAATGAGTAAACCAGTCAAATTGCCTGTAGATGGTGAGCCTGATACTCCACGACAAGATAAGGAAACTCCTAAACCTACAGTTGAGTTTACTGGTAAAGACAAAAACGGTGAGTATGTAACCATCAAAGGAATAATCACTGAATATGCTACAAAAGATCACAAAGACACTACATTTGTAGCAAAAGTAGACGAAACCTATAAAAAATCTATTCAAGACATTGTAAATGATGGTGGAGATACTCATTGGAGAGTTGCGGTAAGCTCCATTTCGGATGATGTGGGTAACACTGCAGCTACAGTTTACAAAGATTTCATCGTCGAACCAGACGAAGCAGTGGAAGAGACCTTTAAGGTTGCAGACAGTGGTATCAAGGGTTACCTCAATGGTGATAAAGAAGATACAATTGAGATTGTATTTACATCAGATGTTAAAATTACTGGAACCATCGGTAATGCGCTCAGCCCTTCTAACTACACTGTAAACGGGGTAACATTGCCAGAAGATACTATCATTACTTTTACAGAAGCAGGTAAACCAAATCCAGCTAAAAACAAGATCACCATTAACCTGCCTGACGGAACGCTTTCGCCAAAGTACAGCAACTCTATTACTTTGTCTAAATACCTGGTATCCAGCAAAGGTATTAAGTTGACAGGTAACTCAAACTTTACATTCTATGTGGTTGATAAACCTGCTACAGATACAGAAGCACCGGCTGTAACTGGCATTAAGGATGGCGAAACTTATGATGTTGCTGTAACGCCAAACTCTGATGCAACAGACATCGACAAAGTTGAACTGACTAAGGACGGTTCCAAAGTAGATGGGTATACTCTGGGAACTGAGATCAAAGATAACGGAGCATACGAATTGACTGTAACTGACAAGGCTGGCAACAAGACTGTAGTTAAGTTCACAGTTAATATTGCGGCACCAGATACAGAAGCACCAGTTGTAACTGGCGTTAAAGATGGAGAAACTTATGATGCTGCTGTAACACCAGACTCTGATGCAGCAGACGTCGACAAAGTTGAACTGACTAAAGACGGTTCCAAAGTAGATGGTTACACCCTGGGAACTGAGATCAAGGATAATGGTGCATATGAATTGACGGTGACCGACAAGGCTGGTAACAAAACTGTGGTTAAGTTCACAGTAGATATCCCTTAATAAAATCACGAAACGTTACTTCATAAACTCACCTAAGTGATGAGTGAAAGAAGTGGAGAAAGCCCCCAGGCAAAGCATACCCTGCTACGTCCAGGGGGCTTTTCTCTAACTGTCTTGTCAAATCGATTGGTGCAAACCCAATCCGCGATAACAGCCGGAAAATGACAATGAACAAGGAAAAATGAATGATGAACAATTATTCAAAGATCCTTATTCATTGTATTATCGTGTGCCTAATCCTCCTGCACGCCAGCGGCCCTAATCAACCAACGGCGTGAAGTCAGGTGAAGACGTAAGGAAAGGCAATGAATAATGAATAATGAAATGAAAAATGAAATCGTAAGATTTCAAGAAAGGGAAACAGGGGAGAATAGCACGGTTTGAAGAACCGCACTTATTCATCATTCCTTGTTAACTATTCATTGAAAAAAGCGTTGTCGACGAAAAAGCATTTGCGTTTGCAATACGGATCGTAAAACTCTACCGATACCTAATGGATGAACGAAAAGAATACGTAATTTCCAAGCAGATCGTTCGATCAGGAACCAGTATCGGCGCAAACATCCGTTAAGCAATGGCACAAAGTAAAAAAGACAATGAATACAGAATAAGGAACAATGAAACATATCCCTTTCACTCTTCATTTTTCATTTTTCATTTTTCATTCTTCATTGTTCATTGCCAAGTACTGCGGGGCTCCTTAAAAGCTGGCTATGGTCAGGCGACGAATCCATGTTGACCCAATCGAAGGTAGCTGTCGTCAGGTAAAAGGCTAGGGGTTGGGCGACAGCCGCTGCATCTGCAATGATGCAGGCGAAACAGGAACAATTCGGGCTGTTAAACCTGTTTTTCTCGTATTGTATAGTGGAGACCTACGGTCAGCAAAAGAAGGGATAGACAAGGCGGAACGTTTGAAGTCTTATCAGAAGAGGCGGGTTAGCGCCGGTGAGGCTGATAGGATGGCGGCGGGTTCGTAGTAGTGATGATGGCTTGCCGGTTGTACCCGTAGTGGCAACACAGGCGGGGAGGAGAAAACGGGCCGGAGCGAAGGGACCCAGTCAGCGGATAAGAGGATATGAGAACTTGCAATGGGCGTTGTAGTTTCTCACGTTACCCATGAGGACTGTAGATACAGACGTATTTACAGTCCTTTTTGGTGATTCCGCTTCTTTCTCCGCTGATGGCACGCCGTGTGCGCTGAAAGGCGCCCGCACGGTGTAGGCTCGACTCGAAATTTCCTTGGGGAGAACATCCCACGGGGGTATAAGGCGAGAATAGCGATTCCACGTTTGCAAGCGGAAAGGGGACCGCTGAAGACCCCTATGTCATCAAGAGTCCCGCTCACTTGAACAATGTGAGAGATTACCTTGACTCTGCTTTCGTCTTGGAAGCAGACATCGACCTGAACGCGGCTCCGTACAACTCAGGCAATGGTTGGAAGCCGATCGGCACCGAAACGGCTCCTTTTTCCGGAACGTTTCACGGAAACGGGCATACGATCCGCGGTCTGTACATCTTTGAAGGGAATAACATTGGCCTCTTCGGAACCATTGAGGGCAAAGCGGAAATCAGCGACCTCACCCTAAAAGATGCGGACATTCGCACGACGAAGAGCGGCGTTGCCATCCTGGTTGGCCAAATGCTTGGCGGAACCATATCAAATACGCACGTTTCCGGAGCCATCAAAGCCGATAGCCAGAACGTCGGGACATTGGTTGGGTATATGAAACGCGGCTCGATTGCGGACAGCTCCGGTTCGGGAAGAATCGACAATCATTTCTCTTGGTATACAGGCGGACTTGTGGGAAGAATGGAGCCAGGGACTACCCTGAGCCGATCATCCGCAGACACAACGACTCACGGCTTCTATTATACGTGTTTATGGCAGACTAAAAA
>NZ_RHHO01000002.1 GCF_003710865.1 Brevibacillus borstelensis
CGCCCCCTCCTACTCGATTGTCCCGGGTCCAATGTTGTCAAATCAGCTCATGTTTTGTTATAAAAGCTCCGACAAACGTCGACTACTAGAAAAAAACGCATATCCAGGTTTTCTAGAGTGACTCTCTGTCTCTTTGTAAAATTAATGAAAAAGGGGCTCAAGGGAGAGTGGAGAAGGGATGACACCTGTCGGAAACGAAGAAGAGATTGCCTGGTATTGCGGGCTTGTGGGCATTCCGGGGCTGGGAAGAAAAAGGCTTCGAGAGTTATATGAGAAGCATGGGTCATTTACGGCAGTGGGCAAAGGGTGGCGTCAGGTTGCGGCAGAAGCCGGATTCCCCGTCAAGCTGATCGGAGCGGGAGTAGAACGGCTGAGCGGAGTGCATTCAGAAAGACGTCTGACTTTTTTAAGACAAAACGGTATCGGTGTGATCGGATGCTGGGAAGAGGTGTTTCCTCCTCTGCTGCGAAACATTTCCGATCCCCCGCTTGCACTCTTTTACAAAGGAAATATCGAATTGATCGTCGGGCCTGCGATTGGCATTGTCGGGTCCAGAAAGCCAACGCCCTACGGCCGGGCCGCTTGCGCACAACTGGTCAAGGAGCTTTGTGGCGAAGGTCTGGTTATCGTCTCCGGTCTTGCTCACGGGATTGATGCAGAGGCGCATCGGACTGCCCTGCGGATGAAAGGAGCGACAATCGGCGTATTGGGATGCGGCATCGACGTCGTTTACCCTGCCGCCCACCGTCCCTTGTTCCGAGAGGTTGAATCCGCAGGCCTGCTTGTCTCCGAGTATCCGCCGGGTGTGCCGCCGGTACCTGGCCTGTTTCCCGAGCGCAACCGGATTATCAGCGGTTTAAGTGTAGGGACAGTGGTCGTTGAGGCGGCGGAGAGGAGCGGGTCGTTGGTTACAGCGGATTGTGCGCTCGAGCAGGGGCGAGAGGTTTTTGCTGTGCCCGGACCCATATTTTCTGAGGTAAGCGCTGGGCCGAATAACTTGGTGAAACAAGGTGCAAAGCTAGTAACAGGCATTGAAGATGTTCTCGATGAGCTGCCACCTTATTGGAAAGCGGTCATTGCGAGCAAGAAAAAGGGTTCGGGTGCTTTCGCGGACGAGAAAGTCGCACTGGATGACGAGGAACAACGGCTTTTTCAGCATATCCGCCACGAACCGATCCATATGGATGAAGTAGGCCGACGTCTTTCCGGGGCTGATCAGGCCTGCTTGTTTCGGACATTACTAAAGCTGGAAAGTAAAAATGTGATTGCCAGCCTACCGGGAGGATATTATGTGAGACGATAGTCACTTTCTCCCGGAATCGCTGGAATCCTCCCGAAGCCTTCATGCTTCAAGTGTTTGACAAATCGGATAAGCATATTTAATAATAGGGGAGATTCCTTACAGAAAGGGGAGGAAAAAGATGGCTGACACGCTAGTGATTGTCGAATCCCCGGCGAAAGCAAAAACAATTGGAAAATATTTGGGAAGCAAATATATAGTGAAAGCGTCCATGGGCCATGTACGCGACCTCCCAAAAAGCCAAATGGGCGTTGATGTTAATCAGCAGTTTCAACCGAAATACATAACCATTCGCGGCAAAGGCGACGTTTTGAAAACCTTGAAGGACGCTGCGAAAAAAGTGAAAAAAGTCTATCTCGCAGCCGACCCGGACCGCGAAGGGGAGGCCATCGCCTGGCACCTGGCTCAATATCTTGGCCTTGATATGAACCAGCCTCTGCGGGTTGTTTTCAATGAAATCACGAAAGACGCCATCAAGGAGGCTTTCAAGCATCCTCGCCATATCAATATGGACCTGGTGAATGCCCAGCAGGCGAGACGAATTCTGGACCGTCTCGTCGGCTACAATATCAGCCCGATACTTTGGAAAAAGATCCGCAAAGGATTGAGCGCAGGGCGGGTTCAAACTGTCACTGTCAAGATGATTGTGGATCGGGAAAGAGAAATTCAACAGTTTATTCCCGAAGAGTATTGGACGATCAGCAGCATGTTAATCAGCAAAGGAAAAGTTTTTGAAGCCAAATTTTACGGGATTGGCGACGAAAAAACAGAGTTGAAGTCCGAAGCCGACGTCAAACAGGTGATCGAGCAGATCGGCAATCATCCTTACCTGGTGAAAAAGGTGACCAAGCGGGAAAGAAAGCGAAATCCGGCTCCGCCTTTTATTACCAGCTCGCTTCAGCAGGAAGCGGCTCGGAAGCTGAATTTTCGAACAGCCAAAACGATGAGGATTGCCCAAGAGCTATACGAAGGGATTGACCTGGGCAACAAAGAGGGAGCGGTAGGTCTAATTACCTACATGCGTACGGATTCCACGCGAATTTCCGTGACTGCTCAAAATGAAGCAAAAGAGTACATCCTGGAGAATTTCGGTGCAGACTACATATTGACGGAACAGAGAACACAAGCGAAAAACGAGAACGCTCAGGATGCTCACGAAGCGATTCGCCCGACTTCCGTGCTGCGGACGCCCGACCAGTTGAAAGAGGTCCTCAGTCGGGATCAGCTCCGCTTGTACCGCTTGATCTGGGAGCGCTTCCTGGCGAGCCAGATGGCTTCCGCCGTTTTGGATACGATGAGTGTGGATATTGATGTAAACGGGGTGACCTTCCGCGCCACCGGCTCCAAGGTAAAATTCCCCGGATTCATGAAGGTATATATAGAAGGAAGCGACGACAATAAAGAGGAAGAATCATTCCTGCCTCCAATTGAAGAAGGAGAATCCCTTGAATTGAAGGAGATCGAGCCCACCCAGCACTTCACCCAGCCTCCTCCGCGCTATTCGGAAGCAAGGCTGATCAAGACGCTGGAGGAGCAAGGAATCGGACGTCCTTCCACTTATGCTCCAACACTCGAAACCATTCAAAAGCGTGGCTACGTTGCCTTAGAGGAGAAACGCTTTCTGCCGACAGAACTCGGAGAGCTCGTCGTTACCATGATCGAGGAGTTCTTTCCGGAGATTGTCGATGTTGAATTTACGGCAAATATGGAATCGGATCTGGACGGAGTCGAAGAAGGTATTGCAGATTGGGTAAAGGTGCTGGACCAGTTTTATCAAGACTTTGCAAAACGGTTGTCAGTCGCTGAAGAACAGATGGAAGAAGTCGAGATCAAAGATGAAGAATCAGACGAGTTCTGTGAGCTGTGCGGAAGCGTCATGGTTTACAAGCTCGGACGTTTCGGGAAGTTTCTCGCTTGCTCCGGGTTCCCGGACTGCAGGAATACCAAGCCGATTGTCAAAGAAATCGGCGTAAAGTGCCCAAACTGTGAAACCGGATCGATTATCGAACGTAAATCCAAGAAGAACCGTATTTTCTATGGATGCAACCGATATCCAGACTGTGATTTCGTCTCTTGGGATAAACCGATTGCACGTCCTTGCCCGAAATGCAGCAGCCTGCTGGTCGAAAAGAAACGCAAGAAGCAGGGCGTCAGCGTGGTGTGCACCAATTGCGATTACCAGGAAGAAGCAGATTCCTAAGCGGATTCCTGAGAACGTATGGAGGATAACAGCATGACAAAACAACCGTATGTAACTGTGGTCGGCGCCGGGCTTGCAGGAAGTGAAGCAGCCTGGCAGATCGCCGAATCGGGTGTACACGTCAAACTGTACGAAATGCGCCCGACAAAGCAGACGCCGGCCCATCATACCGATAAATTTGCCGAACTCGTTTGCAGCAACTCTTTGCGTGCCAACTCGCTGACCAATGCAGTAGGTGTGTTAAAGGAAGAAATGCGCCGATTCGAATCTGTCATCATTGGCGCTGCGGATAAATGTGCCGTACCTGCTGGCGGGGCGCTGGCAGTCGATCGGCATGAATTTGCCCAGTATGTGACCGACGCTGTGCGGAACCATCCGCTGATTGAAGTAATGACAGAAGAAGTTTCAGAGATCCCGGACGGTATCGTCGTAATTGCGACGGGACCGCTTACCTCGCCCGCTTTGTCTGAAAGGCTCAAGTCTTTGACAGGAGAGGAGTACCTGTACTTTTACGATGCAGCTGCTCCCATTATTGAGAAAGATTCCATCGACATGGAGAAGGTCTTTGTGGCTTCGCGCTATGACAAAGGCGAAGCCGCGTACCTCAACTGCCCGATGTCGGAGGAGGAATTCAACCGCTTCTACGATGCCCTGATCGAAGCCGAGGCTGTTCCGCTCAAGGATTTTGAGAAGGAAATTTTCTTTGAGGGCTGCATGCCGATCGAGGTTATGGCAAAAAGAGGCCGTCAAACGATGCTGTTTGGCCCGTTAAAGCCTGTCGGACTGATCGATCCGCGCACCGGAAAACAGCCGTATGCGGTAGTGCAGCTTCGTCAGGACAACAGTGCGGCAACCCTTTACAACATCGTCGGATTCCAGACGCATCTGAAATGGCCGGAACAAAAACGCGTCTTTTCGATGATTCCAGGTCTAGAGAACTGCGAGATCATCCGCTACGGCGTCATGCATCGGAATACGTTTATCAATTCCCCTAAGCTGTTGAAGCCGACCTATCAGTACAAGGACCGGGATACACTGTTTTTTGCGGGACAGATGACTGGTGTGGAAGGTTACGTAGAATCGGCCGCGTCGGGCTTGCTTGCTGGACTGAATGCTGCCAGACTGGCAAAAGGCGAGGAATTGCTCGTACTGCCTCCGGAAACGATCATGGGCAGCATGGCACGCTACATCACGACAACCGATCCAAACAATTTCCAACCGATGAATGCCAACTTTGGGCTGGTGCCGGAACTCGAGAAGCGCATTCGCAATAAACGGGAGAAAAACGAAAAGCTCGCTGAGCGGGCGCTAGACACAATTCAGAATTTTACACAAAAACGACACAAATTAGGTTGATATCAGATTTTTGGCTATGTTACTATATAGGTGCCTTTGAGGAGGTGCGCGTCAGATGGACAATTCACAGCAAATATCCACGGAAATTGATATGTTTGTGGACTATTTGCGTGTCGAAAAAAACGCCTCTACTCATACGGTGAAGCATTACGTGGCAGATATCAGCGAATTCGTCGCCTTTATGGAACAGCACCAAATCCCTGTATTTGCTGCTGTTTCTTATTTGCACGGCCGCTCCTTTCTCGCTCATTTGGCTAAAAAGGGTCTATCGCGGCGCAGCATCGCCCGCAAGCTGTCCAGTTTGCGAAGTCTGTACCGTTTTTTGTTAAGGGAAGGTCAACTGGCGCAAAATCCGTTTCAATTGGTATCGACACCAAAAGTGGAGAAGAAACTGCCATCCTTCCTGTATCCGAACGAAATCCAATCGTTTTTTGACCTGCCTGACACTTCGACCCCACTTGGCATGCGGGATCGGCTCATTTTCGAGCTGTTGTATGCAAGTGGGATTCGCGTGTCGGAGCTGGTAACACTAACATTGGAAGCGGTAAACCCAAGCATGGGGATTGCTCTTGTTTACGGGAAGGGTGCGAAGGAGAGATATGTTCCAATCGGCAGTTATGCGTGCGACATTCTTCGGCAATACCTAGATAATGGAAGGAAGAAGCTTCTTGCCGGCAAGGCTGACCACGGGTACCTTCTTCTCAATTATCGCGGGGAGCCGCTCTCCGACCGCAGTGTCCGCCGTATCGTCGACAAGCATGTGGAGGCCCACGCGCTCAGTCTGCGCGTATCGCCGCATACGTTTCGCCACACATTTGCTACCCATCTCCTGAATGGAGGTGCGGATTTGCGTACGGTGCAGGAACTGCTTGGTCACGTCAATATTTCGACAACCCAGGTGTACACGCATGTGACCAAGGAACGGTTGCGCCACGTTTACGACGCAGCCCATCCACGTGCGGGTCATTCCCGTCCAGGATCGGCCGGAAGTACATAAGCGGGAGGAATCTGCAATGGAACAGTTTCATGCTACTACAATTTTTGCCATACACCATAACGGAGAAGCGGCCATGGCTGGCGACGGTCAAGTCACGTTCGGCAACAGCATGGTAATGAAGCACGGCGCTAAAAAAGTAAGACGGTTGTATCGCGGTGAGGTGCTGGCCGGTTTTGCCGGCTCGGTAGCAGACGCGATCACCCTGTTTGAAAAGTTTGAAGCAAAGCTGGAGGAGTACCACGGCAATCTGCAAAGAGCTGCTGTGGAACTGGCAAAGGAATGGCGAATGGACAAAGTCCTCAGGAGATTGGAAGCGATGATGATCGTTTGCAACAAAAATAATCTGCTTTTGATCTCTGGAAACGGCGAAATCATCGAGCCGGACGACGGTATTCTAGCCATTGGGTCAGGAGGAAGCTTTGCGCTTGCTGCAGGCAGGGCGTTGAAACGGTATGCGCCGCATCTGAGTGCGAGAGAGATTGCCGAAGCTTCTTTGCGGACAGCTGCTGAGATTTGCGTATTCACCAACGACAATCTCGTTGTCGACGAGATGAAGTGAAAGGAAGGGAGGACTCCTGGTGCTGAGCCTTGAACAATTAACCCCGCGTAAGATTGTAGAGCATCTGGACAAATACATCGTCGGACAAGGTCAAGCCAAAAAAGCGATAGCCGTGGCCTTGCGCAACCGATATCGCCGGAACATGCTTCCGGAGCATATGAGGGATGAAGTCATACCGAAAAACATCCTGATGATCGGGCCGACAGGTGTGGGGAAGACAGAAATCGCTCGCAGGATTGCCAAATTGACGGGCGCGCCTTTTATCAAGGTCGAGGCCACCAAATTTACGGAAGTCGGATACGTAGGCCGTGACGTAGAGTCGATGGTTCGGGATTTGATAGAGGCAGCAATCC
The DNA here is from genome assembly GCF_003710865.1 of Brevibacillus borstelensis. Lineage (GTDB taxonomy): Bacteria > Bacillota > Bacilli > Brevibacillales > Brevibacillaceae > Brevibacillus > Brevibacillus borstelensis. The sequence continues at coordinate 6,766 of NZ_RHHO01000002.1, forward strand.
GCACTGTAAAACAGGAGAAGATGGAATCCGTAAAGGAAAAGGCCGAGAAACTGGCCAACGAGGCCATCGTAAATATCCTCGTTCCAACGCGAAAGCAGCAGCAGTCATTTAAAAACCCGCTGGAAATGTTGTTCGGAGGCGGACAACAGCAACAGCAATCATCTGAACCCGAGGACGTTTCCATTGAACAGCAGCGACGTCAGGTTAAGTGGCAGCTGGAGGCTGGACAACTGGAAGATCAGATGATTGAGATCGATGTGGAGGACCAATCCCCCTCCATGTTTGATATGTTCCAGGTTCCGGGTACAGAACAAATGGGGATGCAAATGCAGGATATGTTGGGCAATCTTTTGCCGAAGCGGACGAAGAAGAGAAAATTGCGAATTAAAGATGCACGAAAGGTATTAATTCAGCAAGAAGCGCAAAAACTGGTGGATATGGATGAAGTCACGCAGGAGTCGATTCGGCGTGCCGAGAACCACGGCATCATCTTTATTGATGAAATCGACAAGATCGCCGGCAAGGATGGGAGAGGCCCCGACGTATCGCGTGAAGGTGTGCAGCGAGACATCCTGCCCATCGTGGAAGGCTCTACCGTGATGACAAAATACGGTCCCGTAAAGACTGACTTTGTTTTGTTTATCGCAGCTGGCGCTTTCCACATCGCCAAACCGTCCGATTTGATTCCGGAGCTGCAGGGACGTTTTCCGATCCGGGTCGAGCTCACCAGCTTGCGGGTGGAGGATTTCGTCAGGATTTTGACGGAACCGAAAAATGCGCTGTTGAAGCAATACATCGCTCTTCTCGAAACAGAAGGGATTCGGGTCGATTTTACCCCGGATGCCATTTCGGAGATTGCCCGATTGGCCGCAGAAGTGAATCAGTCAACCGACAACATCGGTGCGAGACGGCTTCACACCCTGTTGGAAAAGCTTTTGGAAGACCTTTCTTTTGAGGCCCCTGACATTCATCTGGATGTGGTGCAGATCACGCCTGAGTATGTGCGTGAAAAGCTTGGCTCTATCGTTGGCAACAAGGACTTGAGCCAATACATCCTATAAAACATACGATGGTCAATTATTGACTGGGAGGAAACCATAATGGATCTGTTGTCAAAAACAAGAAGAATTAACCGTCTGCTGCAAAAGTCAGCGGGACACGCGGTCAATTTTAGTGAAATGGCCCAAGTATTAAGCGATGTAATTGAAGCAAATATTTTCGTGGTCAGTCGCAAGGGAAAACTGCTCGGTTTCTCGATCCACCAAGAAGTGGACAACGAGCGCATCCGTAAAATGCTCGAAGAACGCCGCTTCCCTGAAGAGTACAGCCTTGGCTTGCTCAAAGTGGAAGAGACGTCCGCAAACCTGGATGTGGACAGCCCGTACACCATTTTCCCAGTGGAGATGAAAGAAGTATTCCGCACAGGCTGGACGACATTGGTTCCGGTAATGGGCGGCGGTGATCGACTCGGTACCCTGATCCTTGGACGCGTCAACAACCCGTTTGTCGACGATGACCTGATTCTCGCAGAGGTAGGGGCAACTGTCGTCGGTATGGAAATTTTGCGTGAACGTTCCGAGGCAATTGAGGAAGAAGCACGCAGCAAAGCAGTTGTGCAAATGGCGATCGGTTCCCTGTCTTACAGTGAACTGGAGGCTGTTGAACATATTTTTGAGGAGCTGGAAGGAAAAGAAGGTCTTCTTGTCGCTTCGAAAATTGCAGACCGCGTGGGCATTACCCGTTCTGTCATTGTAAATGCACTGCGGAAGCTGGAGAGTGCTGGCGTGATCGAATCCCGTTCCTTGGGTATGAAAGGGACCTTCATTAAGGTTCTGAATGAGAAGCTGCTTCCAGAACTGGAAAAGCTGAAAACTTCATGACATTTTTTTGGCTCCAGGTAAGCGGGCTATGCAAATAAATAGGTTTCAAAGTGAATATATAACGGGAATAGGTAAGGTGTAGCTAAACGTGCTACACCTTTTTTCTAGGTATTTGTACCTAGATATTTGTCGAAATTGGGGGAATTAAATCGAAACGGTCAAAAATTATTAACTAAAAAAGCTAGTTTATTCAAATATATGTAAGGTTCTTTTACAATTTTCCATCACACTAACAAAAATAGGGAGCATCAGGGATTTAGTCCCATTGAATCATTTTGTCACAACTTGTGAGAATAGGGCTTTTTTCGCCATAGCAGTTTTGCTATGATTGAGTCGTATTCTTGTGTCGAATTAACAGGAAAAAATGGAATATTTGTGGGAATGGAGCGAAAGCAAGATTGGGGGAGTTTGGAAAAAATGCTAGTCAGTAACCATTTAGGAATCTTGGAGCGATCTTTGGACGCCGCTATGCTTCGACAAAGAACGATAGCCAACAACGTCGCTAACATTGACACCCCGCAATTTAAGAGCAAGCAGGTTGTGTTCGAAGACCTACTGAAACAAGAGATGAATGGGGCTTCAGGACAACAAAAACTGCAGGCGTATCGTACTAATGCCCGGCATATCCCGTTTGCCGACAGCGGTTTGAATGTGGTGCCGAGAATTGTCTCCAACCCAGAGAACTTCGTTCAAAACAATGGCAATGACGTGGATCTTGAGTTTGAGATGAGCGAGTACGCCAAAAACCAGATCTGGTACAATGGGTTAACCCAATTGACTGCAGGGCATTTTCAAAAATTGCGCAGCGTAATTGAAGGCGGAGGTAGATAAGAATGAGTTTGTTCCAAGGGCTTGATACAAGCGCTTCCGCTCTGACTGCAAACCGGCTCAGACTGGATACAATTGCAGCGAACGTGGCCAACGCAAATACGACCCGCGCTACATTTGTAAACGGGGCTTGGCAGCCTTACAAAAGAAAAATGGTTGAGCTGTCCCCGAAAGCGCCCAGCCAGTCCTTCGACAGTGTACTGCAAGGAGCGATTGGCATGGTGTCCGGCAGAACGGAGCAGGGAGTGAGGGTAACGTCCATTCGCGAAGACAATACCCCATTTAAGCGGGTATACGATCCGACACATCCGGATGCGGATGCGGACGGATATGTTCTGATGCCGAATGTGGACATGATGAAGGAAATGGTCGATATGATTTCCGCATCGAGAGCTTATGAAGCGAACGTTACCATACTGAACGGTGCGAAGAGCATGATGATGAAAGCACTGGAAATCAAGTAGGGAAAGGAGTAAGAACGGATGGATATTAACGCGCTTTCCCGGATTGGCGGAGTGCAGCCTCAAATCCAGACCAAGACCTATACGCCGGATGAGGTAAGCAAATCATTCTCAGCGTATCTTTCCGATGCACTGAACCAAGTCAACCAGGCCCAGGTAGAATCGGCAAATTTGGCAGACAAGTTTGCGATGGGACAAGTTCAGGATGTCCATCAGGTCATGATTGCAGGGCAGAAGGCCTCTGTCATGCTGCAAATGACCATGCAAGTACGTAATAAAGTCATAGAATCCTATCAGGAAATCATGCGCATGCCACTTTAATGTTTTGGCGGTATCATTGGTGAGGTGAACCATGAACGAGCGTCTAGCACTATATAAAGATCAAGCTTTGGCGAAATGGAACCAGCTGCCTGCTAAACAGAAATGGATGATTTCCGGTATCGCGCTGTTTTTGCTCATATCACTTGGCCTATACATATACATCGCTTCTCAGCCGGTGTACAAGCCGTTATACAACCAGCGGTTAAGTGAACAGGAAATCGGGATCATCAAGCAGGAACTGGAAGGAAAGAAAGTTCCATTTCGAATTACAGACAACGGCACAAGTATAGAAGTGCCAGAAAAAATGGCTCAGGATGTCATAGTTGACTTGGCTGCACAAGGGATCCCCAGCGAAGCAGGCATCAACTCAGAAATATTTTCTAACACCCTGGGAGTAACAGACCGTCAGTTTGACGTGATGAAAAAAGAAGCTTTGCAGCAAGAACTGAGAAAAATGCTGGAACGGGTAAAAGGTGTTCGCACCGCGCAGGTAATGATTACTCTGCCGCAGGAAAGCGTTTGGGTGACGGAGACACCTGATAGCGCGACAGCTTCGGTCATCGTTGATGTCGAGCCCGGAACCAGACTGGATCAAAAACAGATCAACTCCTTGTATCTGCTTGTTTCCCGCAGCGTACCCAAGCTGTCGCCTGAAAACATTACCATTTCCGACCAGTACTCCAATCTGCTGGAGCGAACTGACGGCAGTGAACCAGAAGGAAACCTGACAGCTTACGAGCAGCAAGAGAAGATCAAAGCAGATGTGGAAAGAAAGATCCAGCAAAATTTGTACACGCTCTTGGGCACGATTATGGGCAGAGACAAAGTCATTGTTCATACCTTTATCAGCATGAACTTTGACAAGGAAAACCGTGTTGAGAATCTGGTTGAAGCGCCAGACAAGGAAAACAACGAAGGACTTATCATCTCATCGCAAAAATTATCGAAAACCTTTAGCGGCCAGGGCGCCCCTCCCGGAGGAATCGCGGGAACGGGAGCGAACGACACGCCAGGCTACCCGGGCAGTACGCCGCAGGGCAACAACAGTCAGTATGAAGAACTAAATGACACGATCAATCGGGAAGTCAACCGGATCACCCGCAATATTTCAATGAGTCCCTATAAAATCGATGACATCACGATCAACGTTGGGGTAGAACCACCCGAAGGCGGACAGCTCGACGAACAAACTATCGACAGTATCAAGCAAGTCCTTCGCAATGTGGTTCGCGTTACGTTAAGCGACAAAGGCATAGATTTGACACAAGAAGAACTGGACAAGCACATCTCTGTTCTGCCGCGTCCATTCTCCGGAAAAGTCGCAGTTGATGGTTCCGGAAGTCTGACTCCTGCCCTCTTGTATGGTACGGGTGCTGTAGCCTTGCTGGCTCTCGGAGCGGTTGCCTACCTGATCTACCGCAGACGCCGCCAGGCCAAACAGCAAGAAGAGGAAGTCGCAGATGTCATGTCGATGCAACCGACGGAGGTACCCGATTTAACCTATCAAGACGATACAGATCAGGCAGTGGTGCGGAAACAACTGGAAAAATTGGCGCGCAGCAAGCCGGACGAATTCGTTGTTTTGCTTCGTACTTGGTTAGCTGAAGATTAAGGAGTGAAAGCAAATGGCTCGCGGCGCAAAAGAATTGTCAGGAAGACAGAAGGCTGCGATCCTGCTCATCTCTCTCGGGCCGGAAATCTCCGCCCAGGTGTTCAAGCACCTCAGAGAGGACGAGATCGAGCAGCTCACGTTGGAAATTGCCAACGTTCGTAAGGTAGACGCGGATGAAAAGGACAAGATCTTGGCAGAATTCCATCAGATAGCGGTCGCTCAGGAAGTCATCTCTCAAGGCGGAATTACGTACGCCAAGGAGATCCTGCAAAAAGCACTTGGCGAGACCAAGGCAATGGACATCATTAACCGCTTGACAGCAAATCTTCAGGTTCGTCCATTCGACTTTGCAAGAAAAGCGGACCCAGGCCAGATCCTGAACTTTATCCAAAATGAGCATCCGCAAACAATTGCGTTAGTTCTTTCTTATCTGGAACCTCAACAGGCAGCGATGATTCTCTCCGCGCTTCCTCAAGAGAGACAAGCGGAGGTAGCAAAGCGCATCGCCTTGATGGACAGCACGTCACCGGAGGTTATCACGCAAGTGGAGCAGGTTCTGGAACAAAAACTGTCAGCCACCGTTACTCAGGATTATACCCAGGCTGGTGGTATCGAAGCGATTGTCGCTGTTCTTAATGGTGTAGACAGAGGTACAGAGCGGACGATTCTGGATTCTTTGGAAATACAAGACCCAGAGCTGGCAGAAGAGATCAAAAAGCGTATGTTTGTCTTCGAGGATATCGCTACTTTGGACAACCGCTCCATTCAGAGGGTTATCCGCGATGTGGAAAATGCAGATCTCCAGCTTGCGCTTAAAGTTGCCAGCGAAGAAGTCCGTGAAGTTATCTTCCGGAACATGTCCAAACGGATGGCAGATACATTCAAAGAAGAAATGGAATTCATGGGACCTGTCCGTCTGCGTGATGTAGAGGAAGCGCAGTCCCGTATCGTCGCGATCATTCGCCGCCTGGAAGAAGCGGGTGAGATCATCATCGCTCGCGGCGGAGGAGATGATATCATTGTCTAGGATTATCAAGCTGTCTCACTATCAGACATCGGACGAATCTTTTCTTCTCTCCGTGAAGTCTACACACATACAGACGGTTGAATCGGATGAAAGGTTGCAAGAAAATCTACAAATTGTAAAAAATGCAGAAGAAGAAGCCGGAATGATTCTCCAGGATGCGGAAGAAACCGCGCAGGGACAGCTTCGCGAAGCGATGGAGCAGGCTGAAAAAATTCGGCAGGATGCCCTTGCGGAGATTGAACAGTGGTGGGAAAACAAACGGCAGGAAGCAGCTGTGCTTTTTTCCGAAACCGAAGCACAAGCCCGAGAACAAGGGTTTCAAGCCGGTCTTCAGGATGGCAAGCAGCTGGCATGGGAGGAAGAGCGTGAAAAGGTAGAAGAAGCTCGGAATCTGTTGGAGTTTGCCCACCGGGAGAAAGAGCGAATCATCTCTGAAGCTGAACCGTTCCTGGTGGAGTTAAGCCTGGAAATTGCAAAAAAAATTATCGGCAATGAGTTGAGCGCATCTCCGGAAGCTGTCCTTGAGATCGTAAAAAATACGCTTCAGCGTTCGCGGGTGCACGGTGAAATAACTGTCTGCGTCAATCAGCGTCACTTTGACTTTGTTCAGCAGCACCGCCCGCAGCTGCTTGCGCTTTTGGATGGACAAGCAGAGATTGCGATTTACCCTGACCACACGGTAGATGAGGGCGGCTGTGTCATCCGCACCCCGCTGGGCAGCGTGGATGCCCGGATTGATACGCAATTGACAGAAATCAGACAAGCGCTGCTGGATATTGCCAAGGGAAGTGACGAGGCATGACTGTTCTTGATGTAGGCAAGTACAGACATATCCTGCAAGGAATAGATCCGGTACGCGTCAATGGAAAGGTTACCCAGGTAGTAGGGTTGACGATCGAATCGCAGGGACCGGAGGTTAAGCTCGGAGAAATTTGCCATATCTATGCAAGTCAAAGCGAGGAACCGATTGCAGCAGAAGTTGTCGGCTTTCGAGACAATAAAGTGCTGATGATGCCGCTCGGAGAACTGACCGCAATCGGGCCGGGCAGTGATGTTGTTGCGACTGGCCGCTCTCTCCACGTCAAAGTAGGCCCGGAAATTCTCGGCCGAATTCTCGATGGGCTCGGCCGTCCGCTCCAGGGCAGCCTTCCGCTGGGCCTTGCTTCATATCCTACATCGAACATGCCGCCAAATCCGTTGTTGCGGCCGCGTATTCAGGAGCCGCTTAGTGTCGGAGTGCGGGCGATTGATGGATTGTTGACAGTCGGAAAAGGTCAGCGCGTAGGGATTTTCGCCGGGTCTGGTGTCGGTAAGAGTACATTGATGGGCATGATCGCCCGCAATACGACAGCCGACATTAACGTGATCGGATTGATCGGGGAGCGCGGGCGCGAGGTCATGGAGTTTATCGAACGCGACCTCGGTGAAGAGGGGTTGAAAAGATCGGTCGTCGTAGTCGCGACTTCGGATCAACCCGCTATGATACGGATCAAGGGTGCCATGATCGCGACCTCGATCGCCGAGTATTTCCGGGATCGCGGGCTCAATGTCATGATGATGATGGATTCAGTGACTCGCTTTGCTATGGCGCAGCGCGAGATTGGGCTGGCCATCGGGGAGCCACCTGCGACTCGTGGTTATACGCCTTCCGTCTTTGCCATGCTGCCAAAGCTGCTGGAACGTGCGGGTACAGCAGACAAGGGAAGTATTACAGCCTTTTATACTGTACTCGTTGATTCTGATGATATGAACGATCCGATTGCCGATGCTGTTCGCGGAATTTTGGACGGGCATATCGTCCTTGACCGGAAAATCGCCCACAAAGGCCACTTTCCGGCGATCGATGTGATGGCAAGCGTCAGCCGGGTGATGAACGAAATTTGTACAGACGATCATCTGGAGGCAGCCCGTCAGTTGAAGCGGTATTTGGCTACCTATAAGGAAGCAGAGGATTTGATCAATATTGGAGCATACAAGCCGGGCACGAACAGGGAGATTGACCAGGCGATTCGTTACCGAGATGTGATCAGAGATTTTACGATGCAGGGCACCCATGAGCCTTCGGATCTCCAAAGTGCCATTAAGGCGCTGACAGCTCATTTCGGGGGAGTGAACTAGTGTGAAGGTGTTCCAGTTTCATCTCCAGAAGGTTTTGGATGTGAAAGAAAAAGAGAAGGAACAGGCTGAATGGGACTTCGGCAAGTCAATCCAAAGAAAGAATGAAGAAGAGTGGAAGCTGGGGCAGCTGCATGAGCTCCATGAAGAAGCGACAGGGATGCTGCACTCCGTTCAAGCCGAGCCTGTCAGTGTTGCACACCTTATGGAGATTACGCGGTATCGCCAGTCAGTCGAGCGTTCTATCCACAACCAGAAGCAAATGGTGTATGGATGCGTACGCGAAATGGAACGGTGTCAAATGCTCTTGACAGAGCGCATGAAAGAAACGCAATTGTGGCATAAGCTCCGGGAGAGGGCCCATGGGCAGTATCTCGAGGCTGAAAAACAACGGGAACAAAAAGAGATGGACGAAATTGGCACGCAGCTCTATCTTCGCAAAAGCAACTGATGGAGGTTCACTATGGAAGAGATCCAAGAAGAACGGGAATACAGCAGGTGGGAATGGTTCTTTTACATGATTGTCATCCCTGCTCTGTTTGCCACACTCCTTGGGGGGGTCTTTCTCAGCTTTCTGGGTGTCAACGTCTTGGGACAAGTGCTTACATGGGCAAACAGCATTCCCTACGTGGAAAAATTAGTTCCCGACGATTATGCGGCAGGCGATGGAGAAGCACCAATGGTAGATAAGGGAAAACAGGTACAAAGCCTGCAGGAAGAACAAGCAAAAAGCCAGCAAACCATCGCCAGCTTGCAAGGAGAAGCAGAGAAGAAGGACGCCACCATTCAAGCGCTGGAGAAACAAGTTCAGGATTTGCAAAAAATGATCGAGGACAAGCGGACGACAGAGGAAGAACGCCAAAAGCAGTACCAGGATTTGGCGAAGCTGTATTCTACGATGTCGCCGAAAAACGCGGCTGCCATCGTAGAGAATTTAAGTCTGGAAGAAGCCGTTACGGTGATGAAGAAGATGAAGGCGGATCAGCAGGCGAACATTTTGGCCAAAATGGACCCGAAAAAAGCTGCTGATATCTCGATCCTGCTGAAGGACTCGGTTGTAAACAAAGACGACGACATCGCAGCCTTGCAGGAGAGAGTTCAAGTGCTGACAAAAGCGCTGAGCGAAACGAGGAAAGATACGACCAGCTTGGACGCGCTTGTTCAGACATTTTCACAGATGCCCGCCGAGGATGCGGCCTCCATTATCCGCTCGCTCATGGGGACCAATAAGAACCGTGCAATCTCGATTTTGGCGGGCATGTCCAATGACAAACGGGCGTCTATCCTGGCGGCCGTAGCCAAGGAAGACAGCAAAAAGAAAGAAGATGTAGCAGCCCGAATTACCAGCGAGTTGCTTCGATAAGCGGAGAAGAGCCTAAAGCTTGTTCGCTTGTCGTTTTCCATAAGCAACAAAAAACAAGAGGAGGTGACAGAGATGAATGTAGCCAATGTCGCTGCGCCAGCAGTACCCGCTTCGGTAGGAACATCTGCAAACGGTTCAGCCATTCTGACGGGGACGGCTGGTCAGCAACTGCCTGGGACTCTGGAGAATTTGTTTGCCATGCAGATGATGTCAGCTCTCGAACAATTAGAGGGAATGGAGGATGCTGTCATTCAGGTTGAAGCGGACGGAATGGACACAGAAGACCAGGAAGAAATTGCTGAATTGCTAGCCATGCTCCAACAGTTGTTTGCAACGTCGCAGTCCCAGAGCCATGACATCGTCAATTCGTTGGAAGCAAAGACAAAAGAGCTGGCTGACATGATGAACAAGCTTCCGAAGACAGCGGTCTTGTCTGACAGTCAAGTTCAGAACTTGCTAGCTACGTTCACTCAACGGGGCCTTTCCCAAGCAACAGCAGAAAAGCTGGCCAATTTTATGGCGGCGCTCAACCAATCCAATGAGACTATGCCCCAAGGCCTTGTGCCTGCTCGTTCAAAGGAACAGTCGACTGCGGCGTATATGTCACAGCGGACAAACCTGATGTCGACGATGCAGCCGGTGCGCGTGTCACACGCATTGTCCAGCTACCAGGCCGAGGCCGGTGTGCAGGCGAAAACAGCCGCTCCAACCAGCCAGCAGCAAACGGCAGATTTCATGATGGAGCCAGACGCCAATCCTTTGACTGCACAACAGAACAATCCGAATGTGCAAACGTTTGGGCAAAAAGGAAATGTTCCGACTGGCGGCCATCCAATCCACGCAAATCAGTTCAGCCAGCAGGTGACACAGTTGTTTGTGAAGCAAATGAAGCTGACGCAAGTGGACGGGGTGCACGAGGCAAGGCTGATCTTGTATCCGCAGTCTCTCGGACAGGTTGACGTCAAAATCACTTCCCATAACGGGATGATTACCGCTCATTTTTCCGCGGAAACAACCGCCGGAAAAGAATTGCTGGACAACCAGCTGCCTCAGCTGCGCGCTGCATTGACGCAGCAAGGACTGCAAGTCGACCGTCTGGAGGTAAATCAGCAGCAACAGGCTGGAAGCTTGCCATTTCAGCAGCAGCAACGCGAACGCCAGCAGCAGCAAAACAATGAAAATCAGCAAAGCGACAGGCAGGACAAAGCTGAATTCTCGCTCGATGCTCTTGTAGAAGGCAGCGATGAGATCAGTAAAATCGGTTATTCCGGCTAAGGAATAGGACAAGGAGGAACCGCCATGCACTCGTTTAACGTCGGGCAGACCTACTTTCCTGTCAAACCAAGCCATACCGTACCTGCACGTTCAGGCAGTTCTGCGACAAACGGGAAAGCCTTTCGCGACTACCTGACGGAATCTGTTGAGAAAGCCAAGAGGTCTCAGGAGATCACTTTCAGTCAGCATGCGTTGAACCGTTTGAATGAAAGAGGAATCAGCCTGGATGAGACCAAGATGGACCGTCTGGCTGGCGGCGTCAAAAAGGCTGCCGACAAAGGCGCAAGGGAATCTCTGATCATGATGGACAATGTAGCGTTCGTGGTCAGCATCCAGAATCGGAAAGTGATTACTGCCGTAGATGACGGACGAATGAAGGATAGCGTTTTTACTAATATAGACAGTGCTGTGTTTGTGTAACGAACGAGGGCTGGACCTCTTCGGAGGAAGCCTGCGGACTGCCGACTGACTGAAGCAGTCAATTACTGAATATTATCGAGGAGGAATCGCATTATGCTGCGTTCTATGTATTCGGGCATCTCAGGTTTGCGCGGATTTCAGACAAAACTAGATGTGATCGGCAACAACATCGCCAACGTGAATACCGTAGGCTTCAAAAAAGGACGCGTCATGTTCCAGGACATTCTCAGCCAGAACATCGCGGGAGCGACAGCGCCAGCAGATCAGGGAGGGAAAGGCGGTACAAACCCGATTCAAATCGGTTTGGGGTCGCAAATGGCTTCAATTGATACTGTCTTCTCTGCCGGCAGCCCTATGCAAACGAACCTGCCAACCGATTTGTCCATTGAAGGCGACGGCTTCTTCATGGTAACGCCCGACGATGGCACTACTTTCTACTATACGCGGGCAGGGAACTTTACCCGGGATTCGCAAGGATACTTGGTAAACTCCCAGGGTCTCAAGCTCGTAGACAGCGGTGGAGGAACCATTCAAATCCCGCAGGACACCTACGTTTCCTATTCGATTGGAAAAGATGGGGTGGTCACTACGGTTGACGCGCAAGGTGCTTTGGACACGCCGTTCACTATTGGCGTCATGAAATTCAACAATCCGGGCGGGCTCAAAAAAATCGGCAATTCCTTGTATGAAAATACGAACAATGCTGGCCCATTCGATGGTGCTCCTGATACGCCGATCACAGCTGCTCAGGCTCAAGTAAGCATCATCTCCGGACAGTTGGAAATGTCCAACGTTGACCTGTCCGAGGAATTCACCGAGATGATCGTTGCTCAGCGCGGATTCCAGGCAAACTCCCGGATCATTACGACATCTGATACGGTACTGGAAGAACTGGTGAATCTGAAACGATAATGTGTAAAGGGGATCGGGGAGTGAAGCTGCTTGCTTCCTCCCCCCTACAACCCGAAAGGAGCGGCAGATGATCCAACTAACCCGATTCAACGGCGCACAGTTTTACTTGAACGCGACGCACATAGAGACGGTGGAGTCCACTCCCGATACGGTTATCACCTTGCTTACGGGGAAAAAGCACATCGTGAAAGAAACGGCAGAGGAAGTGATCGCGCGGATCCTGCGTTTCTACCAGCACGCGTTCCCGGCGTTTACACCGCCGCGCATGCCGGAAGACGATTCCATTGAATAGCGGGAGGCGCAAAAAATGTTTCAAAATCGCTTGTTTAACATGGCCCTTATCATCATTATTGCGATATCGCTTCTAGGAGTCATATCGTTCGTGCTCTGGCAAACCTATCTCTCCCCTGCAGCACAATCAGCAAGCCATGACGAATCCAAAGAGGTAAAGGCTCTTTCGGCCAAGGAAATGCAAGAGTACTCGGTTGACACTGGCGAGATTACCACAAACCTGCTCTCCAAAAACTACATCATCGTTCGTTTCACCATCACTGCGGACAGCAGCAGTTCCAAGGAAGAGCTGGAGCAACGCCTGCCTCAGGTGAACCAGATTATCATCAAGACACTAGCAGGTCTGGAACCCGATGACATCAAGGGAACAGAGGGAATCAACAAGCTGGAAGCCAAAATCATGAACGAGATTAGCGCATTGATGCAGGAAGGCAAAATCGTTCAGGTAATCACAACGAAACAGCTCCTATCTTAACAAATGATGAATGAATACATAGCAAGGGGGTGACGACAGATGGCCGAGGTTCTCTCACAAAGTGAGATTGACGCGTTGTTGGCAGCACTTTCTTCCGGAGAGATGGATGCCAACGAGCTGAAAAAAGAAGAGACTGAGCGGCGGGTTAAAGTATACGACTTCAAGCGGGCATTGCGATTTTCCAAAGATCAGATTCGCGGATTGACGCGTATCCACGAAAACTATGCACGGTTGTTGACGACATATTTTTCAGCTCAGCTTCGTACCTTCGTGCAAATAACAGTTGCCTCCGTCGACCAATTACCGTATGACGAGTTTATTCGCTCCATTCCGAAGATGACGATTCTCAATATTTTTGAGGCGCCACCACTTGAAGGCCGAATGGTTTTGGAAGTGAATCCAAACATCGCATACACGATGCTGGATCGACTCCTTGGCGGGCAAGGAATTATCCCCGACAAAATGGGGGCACTGACAGAAATCGAGACAACCGTGATGGAGCGCGTGTTTGGAAAGGCATTGGATACCTTCCATGAAGCGTGGAAACAAATTATCGAGTTGGACCCGTATTTGGAAGGGCTTGAAATGAATCCCCAATTCATGCAGATCGTTTCTCCGAACGAAATCGTGGCGGTTATCTCCTTTAGTACAAAAATTGGAGATACGACGGGGATGATCAACCTGTGTCTGCCACACGTCGTGTTGGAGCCAATCATGTCGAAGCTGTCCGGACAGTACTGGTTTTCCAAACAGAAGAAAACGAGGGATGAAGAGGAGCGATTGCGGGTTGAGGAGCGGGTGAAAGCAGCCAGCCTGCCGATTATCGCGGAGTTGGGTACCGCTACCATCACCGTAGGAGAGTTTTTGCAGCTTCAGGTCGGTGATGTGATCCAGCTCGATCATCTCGTCGATAACAAGTTGAGAATTAAAGTGGGAGATCAACTGAAGTTCCTGGGACAGCCCGGCACGCAAAAAGGTCGTGTTGCGGTGCAGATCGACGAAGTCCTTGAGGAAGGGGAGGAAATGAATGAGTAGAGACATGCTTTCTCAAGAAGAAATTGACGCGCTGCTGCGAGCAAACAATTTGGTAGAAGAGGAAACGGAACAACAGAGCGTGCCAGATGTGGCCGACTACCTGTCGGCGTTTGAGCAAGACGCACTTGGAGAGATTGGAAACATCTCTTTTGGCAGTGCAGCAACGGCTCTCTCTACCTTGTTAAGCCAAAAGGTGGATATTACGACGCCTACTGTTTCGATGGTTCAAGTCAGCGAGTTGGAAAAAGAGTTTCCCATGCCGCATGTCGCAGTTCACGTAGAGTATACAGATGGCTTTAAAGGCGTCAACCTGCTTGTCGTCCGGATGGAAGATGCGGCGGTTGTAGCCGATCTGATGATGGGCGGGGATGGTCGCCCGAGCACGACGGAAATGTCCGATCTGCATATAAGTGCAGTTCAAGAGGCCATGAATCAAATGATGGGGTCTGCAGCCACGTCGATGTCTACCATTTTTAATCAACTGGTAAACATCACACCGCCAGGGATTGATGTGATGGATCTTGCGCAGGGGAAGGGCGGAGACAGCTTCACGGAGGATGACACCCCGCTGGTCAAAGTCTCATTCCGTTTAAAGGTAGGGGAGCAAGGAGAGCTGATCGACTCCAATATCATGCAGCTCTTGCCGCTATCCTTTGCGAAGGATATGATCGGACGTCTGACTGGCGCATCAGATGCGGATGCCGCTGCTGCAAGTCCTGCTGAGGAAGCTCAAGCGCCCTCTGCTCCTAGTCAGCCGGCTGGCCACACCGAACCAACGATTCCGGCAAGTCCAGCCACTCAGCCGCCAGCAGCAGCTGCACAGACACCTTATCCAGAACAGCCGGCACAAGCGCCGCACCCTGGTTACGCACCACCGCCGATGGGTTATCAGGCTCCGCCGATGTACCAGGATCCATATGGTCAGCATCCTTATCCACCGGCTTATGCGTACCCGCCGCAATATGTCCAGCCGCCGGTTCCACACGCTCCCCAGCACTTTGGAGCACAGCCGATGAATGTTGCCAATGTGAAAGCAGCGCAATTTTCTCCGTTCGGTGGCGGTATGATGGCTGCACCTGACGAACAGAACCTGAATTTGCTATTGGACATTCCTCTGCAGGTGACAGTCGAGCTTGGCCGTACGAAGAAGCTGATCAAAGACATACTGGATCTTTCCGCCGGATCGATCATCCAACTGGACAAGCTGGCTGGTGAGCATGTAGACATTTTGGTAAACAACAAATTGATCGCCAAAGGCGAGGTTGTGGTCATCGACGAAAACTTCGGGGTTCGCGTAACCGACATTATCAGTCCGATTGACCGCGTTTCGAAATTGCAATAACAACGGTAAAAACGAGGAGGAGCTAATCCATGTCTAACAAAGTTCTCATTGTTGATGACGCAGCATTTATGCGCATGATGATTAAAGAAATTCTGTCTAAAAACGGGTACAGCGTCGTCGGAGAAGCAAGCGACGGAGCACAGGCAGTAGAAAAATACAAAGAACTCGGTCCTGACCTGGTCACCATGGATATTACCATGCCAGAGATGGATGGAATCTCGGCACTGAAAGAAATCAAAAAGATTGATCCGAATGCTCGTGTCATCATGTGTTCTGCGATGGGGCAGCAGGCAATGGTAATTGACGCCATTCAGGCTGGAGCAAAAGATTTTATCGTGAAGCCGTTCCAGGCAGATCGCGTATTGGAAGCGATCAAAAAGACGTTGAGCTAATGATGAAACTCCGGGACACAAGGGTGCGGCTCATCTGGATTTGTTGCCTGCTGTTGTTGTTCGTCGCTTCCCTTCCGGCTCAGGCTTTGGCGGAGAGCAGTTCTGTCGCCGATGCACTGAAAAAAGGCACGCTATCGACTGATGGGTCCGCCGGTCCACAGGAACCGGCACCCATTCCAGGAAGCGGGTCTGGCAGTATGTGGGGTTACCTGATACAGGTTATTTTCTCACTGGGCATCATTCTGGTTCTCATCTATTTGTTGCTGCGTTTTTTGTCAAAGCGTCAGGTTGGAATGGCACAAGGGCCGATTAAAGTCATCAGTATGGCACCGCTCGGGAATGGGAAGTCGGTCCAAGTGGTAATGATCGGAGAATCATTGTACGTGCTCGGTGTCGGTGAAAATGTTCAATTGCTTCATCACATACCGGCTGGAGAGGAAGCTGACCTGATTTTGGCAGATGCAGAAATAAAAGGCGCGCTGCCATCGCCGCTGAAATGGCTCCCATTTGGCGGCAATCGAAAGAACAGTGACGAATTTTTCCAGCCTTCCGATGGGCAAGGTCGTACGTTTGAAGAAATCCTACGAAACCAGTGGGGAACGGTAACAAAACGCTCGGAACAAAATGTCCGCTGGATGGATGAGCAAGGTAAGGACAGAGGAGATTTGGGATGAAACAAATACTGCAGCTGCTCGTGATTGTGCTCGCATTGCTGGTCATACCGGATATGGCGGCAGCAGCACCGGTTCAACCATCATTGGTCCCTACGATTGACTTGAAAATTGGGGGCGGAGCTGGTACGCCGCAGGAGACTTCGACAGCCATTCAATTGCTGTTGATCTTGACAGTTCTGTCCGTAGCGCCTGCCATTTTGCTGCTCATGACCAGCTTTACGCGAATTGTCGTCGTATTGTCGTTTGTCCGCAATGCATTGGCAACTCAGCAAATGCCACCAAACCAGGTATTGATCGCACTCGCTCTGTTCATGACCTTTTTTATCATGTCCCCGACATTGGCCAAGGTAAATGAGACGGCTGTCCAGCCTTTTATGCAGGGGCAATTATCGCAAGAACAGGCGTTTGCGGCTGCGGTCATCCCATTCAAGGAATTTATGGCCAAACAGACACGTGAAAAGGACCTGGCGCTGTTTCTGGAGTTTGCAAAGGCAGAGCGGCCGAAGACAGTACAAGATATTCCGCTTACTGCATTGGTTCCCGCTTATGCGATCAGTGAACTGAAAACAGCATTTCAAATCGGTTTTATGATTTTTATTCCGTTTCTTGTCATCGATATGATTATTGCAAGTATTCTGATGGGAATGGGGATGATGATGCTTCCCCCGGTGATGATCTCACTCCCGTTCAAAATTTTGCTGTTCATCATGGTCGATGGCTGGTACCTGGTAGTCAAATCTCTTCTGACCAGCTTTTAGCGTACGAGAGGCACCCGGCCAAGGAGGGTAGAGCATGACACAAGAGTTACTTATGAGAGTTGCCCAAAGCTCTGTCTATACGATTTTGCTGATCGCTGCTCCGGCGCTGGGCGTAGGTCTGCTGGTAGGGTTGATCGTCAGCATTTTTCAAGCAACGACACAAATTCAGGAGCAAACGCTCGCTTTTATTCCCAAAATCGTCGCCATCCTGGTCACCATCCTGGCTGTCGGCCCTTGGATGCTGCGAATCATGCTCGAGTTCACCATGGGGATATTTGGGAATCTCCACAAGTTTGTCGGGTAACCAATGACAGCCTTCTTGGTTCACCTACCTGTGTTGTTGCTTGTATTTGTCCGCCTGACCGCTTTCTTCGTATCGGCTCCGTTTTTCTCGATGAAAGGCGTGCCGAATCAGTTTAAGATCGGTTTGGCTTTGTTTATGGCGGTCATCAGTTTTGGTTCTGTCCCGGTTCAAGGGGCAATCCCGATGGATTTGACATTTATCCTTTACGTCATCAAAGAGGCATTGGTCGGCGTCATATTGGGCTATATTTGCGAGTTGATGTATGTCACTGTCCAGGTTGCGGGCGGGATCATGGATATGCAAATGGGGCTGGCTATGGCCAACGTCATCGATCCGCGGACCGGTGCGTACGTTCCGCTTACGGGCCAATTCAAAAACGTTTTGGCGATGCTATACTTTCTGAGCATGAATGGACATCATATGCTCATTCGCGGAATCATCAAAAGCTATCAAGCCATTCCAATCGATGCCGTATGGGCTGCTTTGGGCAGCGAACAGGTCATGTGGCTGGCGGTAAAAGTATTTCGGGAAATGTTTCTAAGCGCCTTTCTGATTGCTACGCCGATAATCGTTTCATTGTTTCTGGTAGACCTTTCTCTTGGTATTATCGCCAAATCAGTCCCGCAATTTAATATTTTTGTTGTTGGATTTCCGATCAAACTGCTGGCAGGCTTTCTTCTGTTAATCGTAGTGATGCCTGCATTTCTCCTGACGTTAAGCAGTTTGTTCGAAAAAATGTTTCGATCGTTAGCGGAGATGATGAAGCTGCTCGGAGGAACAGGATGAACCGAATAACTTTTTTGTACCCTGTCGACCTCCAATACTTCAGCGGAGAGAAGACAGAAAAGGCAACTCCCAAAAAGAAACAGGATGCCCGTAAAAAAGGGCAAGTGGTGAAAAGCGCCGACTTGTCTCCGGCGCTTAGCCTGATGGCAGCGTTTCTCATGCTCGTCGCTTTTGGTGCAACTATGTTTCATTCCTTTGAAAACCTGATGAGAGAGTCCCTGATCACCTTTGCGACGTGGCAAGTAAATGAAGAAAACCTGGCAATCATTATCCGGAAGGTTGCCTGGGAAGCAGTCAAGATTGCCGGGCCAGTGCTCGCCGCTGTTTTTTTAGTTGCCCTCTTTGCAAACTACGCCCAGGTGGGGTGGCTGTTTACGACAGAGACGATTCAGTTCAAACTGGAAAAATTGGACCCTATCAAGGGGGCCAAACGAATGTTCAGCCTCCGTTCATTGGTGGAGCTGGCCAAATCGCTTTTAAAAATCAGTACAGGCATACTGGTTGCCTACATGATCTTGTGGGATGTGCGAGATGAATTAATCAAGCTCTCCATGCAACCGCTGGAAGCGACGCTCTCCTTTGCTGCAGCGGAAGCTTCCAAACTGGGACTGCTAATCGGGCTGTTGCTTCTCATCTTGGCTATTTTGGATTACTTGTATCAACGATATGAGTACGAAAAAAATCTGCGAATGTCCAAACAGGATATTAAAGACGAATACAAACAATCAGATGGTGATCCCCTCATTAGAGGGAAGATTCGTGAGCGTCAGCGCAGCATGGCAATGCGGCGCATGATGCAGGAGCTGCCGAAAGCCGATGTAGTGATTACCAACCCGACTCACTTTGCGGTTGCGATCCGCTACGACAGCAATGAGATGCACGCGCCGACAGTGATTGCCAAAGGGCAAGACTACATGGCATTGAAGATTAAGGAAATTGCAAAGAAACACCGTATTGTAACGATGGAAAACAAGCCTCTTGCCAGGGCTCTACATAGCCAGGTGGAGATTGGTCAGCCGATACCTGAAGAATTGTTTAAAGCGGTTGCCGAGGTTCTCGCCTATGTATACAAACTGCAAGGGAAAGTGAAGTAAAACAAAGAAGAGAGGAGGACTAACGGTGGGATTAAAGATGAAAGAGCTAGGTACGGTCTTGTTTGTCATTAGTATCGTTGTCATGATGGTGATCCCACTGCCTTCCGAGTTGTTGGATCTGCTTCTCATATTGAACATCTCCCTTGCCTTGACGATTTTGCTAGTGTCTATGTACACGCGGGAGACATTGCAGTTCTCCATCTTTCCTACAGTCCTGCTGATTACGACACTCTTTCGACTGGCTTTGAACGTCTCGACGACGCGGAACATTCTTTCGCATGCCGAGGGCGGTAAAGTTATTGAAGCGTTCGGCAGCTTCGTCGTAGGCGGCAATCAGGTCGTAGGTTTTGTTGTTTTCCTGATCCTTGTCATCATTCAGTTTATCGTTATTACAAAAGGCTCGGAGCGCGTTGCCGAGGTTGCAGCACGCTTTACCCTGGATGCAATGCCAGGGAAACAAATGAGTATTGATGCGGACTTGAATGCCGGGATGATTACCGATACAGAAGCTCGGGCCCGTCGGAAAAAAATCGAAGACGAGGCGGATTTCTACGGCGCGATGGATGGTGCCAGCAAGTTTGTGAAAGGGGACGCCATCGCCGGTATTATCATCTTTATCGTGAATATTATCGGTGGATTTATCATCGGCATGGTGATTCATGACATGAGCTTTGCCGAGTCCGCTTCTAAATTTACAACGATGTCCGTAGGTGACGCGCTTGTCAGCCAAATCCCGGCGCTGCTCATTTCGACTGCGACCGGTATCATCGTAACGCGCGCAACGTCTGGAGACGGACTGGGCGAAGATATCGCCAATCAGCTATTCAGCTACCCGCGCCTGCTGTTTATCGTGGCCGGTGGAATATTCCTGCTTGGCTTGCTCACGCCCATTGGTCTGGTGCCTGTTGTTCCGATTTCCGGCTTGCTCGCTTTTGCCGGATGGAAAATGACGCGGAAGCAAAAGGTGGCCTGGGAAGAGACGGCTCAACAAGAAGAAGATCAGCAGCTGGAAGAAGTGCGCAGTCCAGAAAGCGTCGTCAACCTGCTTCAGGTCGATCCGATCGAATTTGAATTTGGCTATGGACTCATTCCGCTTGCGGACAGCAAGCAGGGTGGTGATCTGCTCGATCGCGTCATTATGATTCGACGCCAGGTTGCCTTGGAACTTGGCATTGTCGTGCCGGTCATCCGCATCCGGGATAACATCCAGCTTCGCCCGAATGAATATGTGATCAAAATCAAGGGGAATCAGATTGCGACGGGAGAAATCCTGCTCGATCATTATCTCGCCATGAGCCCGGGCTTTGACGATGATTCGGTCGTCGGGATCGAAACCGTTGAACCTGCGTTTGGTCTTCCCGCTTTATGGGTAACAGAAGAAAATAAGGAGATTGCTGAACTTTCCGGATATACGGTTGTGGACCCTCCATCTGTTGTCGCCACTCATTTGACCGAAGTGATCAAGCGTCATGCTCATGAATTGCTTGGACGTCAAGAGACGCGGGCACTGATTGACAATGTTAGAGAGGTGGCACCGGTTCTCGTCGATGAGCTGATTCCAGGCTCTCTGTCGATCGGCGAAGTGCAGAAGGTGCTGCAAAAGCTTCTGCGTGAAAAAGTCTCGATTCGCAACCTGACAGTCATTTTGGAAGCATTGGCTGATCATGCGATGTACACAAAAGATCCGGAAGTGTTGACCGAATACGTGCGTCAGGCGATGTCGCGCCAGATCACCCTGCAATATACGGAGCCGGGACAGCCGCTCCGCGTCATCACCGCCGGACCAGGATTAGAAAAGACGATTTCCGAGCACGTAGAGCAGACTGAGCAGGGCAGCTACCTGGCTATCGATCCGGAAACATCACAGCGCATTTATCAGAATATGTCAGCGGAGGTTAGCAGAATGGTCAATTCGGGACAGCAGCCGATCATTCTCTCATCGCCTGCCGTCCGCATGTATCTGCGTCAGCTCATGGAGCGGATGATGCCGGATGTTCCTGTTCTGTCGTACAGCGAGCTGGAGCCACATGTTGAAGTGCAAAGTGTAGGGATGGTGAACATTTCGTGAGAGTAAAACGATACATAGTCGATTCCATGCCGGAAGCACTTGACAAAATTCGTGTTGATCTAGGGTCTGAAGCCATCATTCTCAATTCCAAAGCAATCAAGACGGGAGGCTTTCTCGGTTTTTTTGGAAAGCAGCAAATTGAGGTGGTCGCGGCTGTCGACGACAAAGAATCCGAAAAGCAAAAAAGCTCGGCTGCGGCCAGACAGCGGACCGTTCCCGCCAGACCTGTAACGACCGGCACGAGCACTGCCCAGCGAGCCTATCAGTCTATTGCGGCAAGCTCCCAGACCAAAAGCCAGGGCATTGGGAGCCAGCCGCTGTCGGAAGACGCTGCACCAGTCCTCTTCGGCAAGCAGGATACACGTGAGCAGAGGGTGGAGGCGGAACGTCACGGATCAGACAATCTTCTGAAAGAGCACCACCCAGAAAAAGAACCGATAAAAGAATTGATGAAAGAACCAATGAAAGAACCGATCCAACCCCGGAACTCGAAAACCGACTCGCCCCCGTCGGCGAGTGAGCAGAGCGATCAGATCGCACTTGAGGTCCGCAGCATGCGGCAGATGTTTGAAAAGCTGTTGACCAATGATATGACACAGCAATTGCCCCAGCCGGTTCAAGCGGTGAGAAGCCGATTGAGGCAGCAAGAGGTAACTGAGGAGGCTGCAGCGCAGGTTATTCAGCAAGTCATTCTGGAGTGCGAGACTGATTGGGATGATGCCAAGGCCTCGCAGGTAGCGGAGGAATTGAT
Organism: Brevibacillus borstelensis; assembly: GCF_003710865.1. GTDB lineage: Bacteria > Bacillota > Bacilli > Brevibacillales > Brevibacillaceae > Brevibacillus > Brevibacillus borstelensis. The sequence continues at coordinate 28,950 of NZ_RHHO01000002.1, forward strand.
CGCCAAGCGTCTCGAAAAAGCCGTAAAACGACCTGCGTGCATCGAGAAAGACGTGCGGTATGCTTTCTTCTTTGGACCGACTGGCGTGGGAAAGACGACGACCATCGCAAAATTGGCGGCAGCCTGCATGTTAAAGGAAAAGCGGAAAGTCGGCTTTATTACGGCAGACACATATCGGATTGCGGCCGTTGAACAACTGAAGACGTACGCAAACATATTGAATGTACCGTTTGAAGTGGTTTTTTCTCCGAAAGAGATTCCGCAAGCGATGGAGCGATTAAGCGGGTGTGATCTGATCTTTGTCGACACAGCGGGAAGAAACTACCGAAATGACGAGTATGTGCAAGGGATTCGCGATTTGGTGGTGGCAGATCAAAACAGTCTAAACTTTTTGGTACTGAGTCTCACGTCCAAATACAGCGACATGAAGACGATCATCCGCAATTTTGACGATGTTCCGGTTTCCCGGGTCATTTTTACAAAGGCGGACGAAACGGATGCCTATGGGGCCATGCTAAACGTAGCGTTTGAGACGGAGCTCTCGATTTCTTATGTGACTACGGGCCAAAATGTCCCGGACGATATTATCGTGGCGACCCCCCGACTGATAGCTAACATGATAATGGGGGAATGAATCGTATGCATGACCAAGCAAAACGACTTCGTGAGCGAATGCAGCAGAATTCGTCCTCCCGTCAGACGCGGTTGGTTACAGTGACGAGCGGCAAAGGGGGAGTAGGGAAATCCAACTTCAGCCTGAATTTCGCACTTGGCTTGCGCGAAAAAGGACACAAGGCCATCCTGTTTGATGTCGATTTGGGTCTTGCAAACCTGGATGTACTGATGGGAATTACGCCAAAGCGTCACCTGCTGCATTTGATCGATCAAGAGGCAACAGTCTGGGACATTATGGAGACGGGGCCCGGAAATTTGGAATTTATCGCGGGAGGTTCAGGGTTTACCCAAATTCTTCAGCTCGACAACCACAAGCTGGATATCCTGTTTCAAAAGCTGGAACCGCTTCACGGCTACGCCGATACGATTATTTTTGACACCGGGGCGGGCATCTCTCAGGAGTCTTTGCGATTCATGCTGTCTTCGGATGAAGTGATTTTGGTCACGACGCCAGAGCCGCCGGCTATTACGGATGCGTATGCTGTAATTAAAATGATTCACTCCCGCAATCCTCAGACGAAGGTACGCCTTGTCATTAACCGGGCAACGTCGGATCGTGAAGGACAAGCCACTGCGGACAAATTGAGCATGGTAGCCAAACGATTTCTGGATATGGAGATAAGCAAGCTCGGCTATGTCATGGATGACGATCATGTCACAAAGGCTGTAAAACAGCAGCGTCCGTATTTCCTTGCCTTTCCGCAATCGCAAGCTTCCAAAAGCATCAGAAATCTGGTAGCTGCATATCTCGGGAGCGCTGGAGCAGCGGGTTCCGGTTCACCAGGAGGTTTAAAAGGTTTCTTTAAGAAGCTGAAGGGCTTCATCCCATAATACAACTAGACTTCGGAAGGGAGCGATGGCGGATGAGTACTATTCGTGTTCTCGTCACAGATGATTCGGCATTCATGCGTAAGGTTATTTCTGACATCCTGCAAAGCGACCCTGAAATCGAAGTAATTGATCGTGCGAAGAACGGACTTGAATGCGTGGAGAAGGCTGCCAAGCTGAAGCCTGATGTAATCACGCTGGATATCGAAATGCCGATCATGAATGGCTTGGAAGCTTTGGAACAGCTAATGAAGCAAAGTCCTGTTCCTGTAGTGATGTTGAGCAGCTTGACCAGAGAGGGCGCAGAAGCAACGATTCGAGCGCTTGAGCTCGGAGCCATCGATTTTGTTGCAAAGCCATCCGGGCCGATTTCACTTGATATTCACAAAGTCGGCGATCGTCTGATCGAGAGAGTGAAAGCTGCCTCTCAAGCCAAGAAAAGAACGAATAAGTTTAAGCTTCATGCAGAGAGTACTGCTTCCCCGTTCCTGTTCGCAGCCAAGGCCACGGAAGACATTGTGCTTGCACCCCGGCAGGCATCGACTGAAATGCCTGTAAACAGAGCTGCATCCGGTTCGGCCAAGCTTGTGGTGCTGGGAACTTCAACCGGAGGCCCCAAAGCACTGCAAACTGTTCTGACAGCATTGCCCAGTCAGCTCCCTGCTCCGATAGCAATCGTGCAGCATATGCCAGCCGGTTTTACAAAATCGCTGGCACAGCGTCTGGACTCTCTCTGTGCGATCCGCGTAACAGAGGTAACAGACGGAGAATGGTTGGAGCCCGGAACCGCGTACATCGCACCTGGCGGCTATCATTTTGAAGTTGTACAAACGAACGGAAGACTGCAGGCCAAACTGCATCAGGAAGAGCCCCGAGGTGGTCACCGTCCTTCTGTCGACATCCTTTTTGAGTCTGTCAGCCGATTGACAAAAGTAGACAAATGGGCAATTATCATGACAGGCATGGGAAATGATGGGACGAAGGGCCTGATCAAAATGAAGGAAATAGGTCCTGTAACGAGTATTATCGAGGATGAATCGACATGTGTCGTGTTCGGGATGCCGCGTGCGGCCATCCAGGCAGGCCTCGCTGATCATGTCGTGCCATTACACAAAATTGCAGAAACACTCTGCAAGCTGCTGCACTGATTTTGGGAGGTGGAACACCCATGGACATGAATCAATATTTGGACATGTTTATTGAAGAGTCAAAGGAGCACCTGCAAGCGATCAATGCGAACTTGCTCGTTTTGGAGAATGATCCGGAAAGCACTCAGATCGTCAACGAAATATTCCGTTCCGCGCATACGCTAAAAGGTATGTCGGCGACAATGGGTTTTGAGGATATGGCGAGTCTGACCCATGAAGCGGAAAATGTGCTGGATTTAATCCGAAATGACAAGCTGAAAATCAACAGCGATATTATGGATGTGATTTTCCAAAGCGTTGACCTGATTGAAGGCATGGTCATGAATATTATGGAAGGCGGAGACGGCTCGGCAGACGTGTCACAGCCAGTTGCTAAACTGCGGGCAATCGTATCGGGGGATTTTTCTGCCATTGCGAATGTGGCAGCCCAGGAAGCAACTGCGTCAGTCGAGCAAGTCGCTGCTGGCGGCTCCGAAGACGGCAACCGCGAGTACGATCTGGACGAGTTTTCTCTTACGGTTTTGAAGCAATCGAAGGAAGCGGGCAACAACCTGTTCTGGATCAAAGTAACCTTGCAGGAGAACTGCCTGTTGAAAGCAGCCCGTGCGTATATGGTTTTTGACCAGCTGGAGTCGATGGGGGAAGTGATCAAATCGACACCTGCGGTAGAGGATTTGGAAAACGAGCGCTTTGATCTTTCCTTCGAAGTAGTCTTTGTCACGATGGAACCTTTGGAGAAAGTGAAAAAAGCAATCAGTAATATTTCGGAAATTGAGGAAGTGCTCGTAGAACCGGTTGAAATGAAGGAAGCAGGAAAGCAAGCCAAGCAAGCAGAGCAGCAGGTAGCTGCTGCAGCCGCTGCGCCTGCAGAAGTCAAAAAAGCCGAAGGACCCGCACAGAACAACACGGCCGTGAAAAAAGTGACGGCGGGCGGAAAAACGATCCGCGTAGACATCGAGAGATTGGACGTCCTGATGAACCTGTTTAGTGAGCTGGTTATCGACCGTGGGCGTTTGGAGCAGCTGGCCCGCGAACTCGGCAAGAGCGAGTTGCAGGAAACCGTTGAGCATATGAGCCGCATCAGTGGCGATTTGCAAAACATCATTCTGACGATGCGCATGGTTCCGGTCGAGCAAGTATTCAACCGTTTCCCTCGGATGATTCGCGACCTGGCAAAAGATTTAAACAAAAAAGTAAATCTGGAGATATATGGCGCGGAAACAGAGCTTGATCGGACGGTCATCGATGAAATTGGCGATCCGCTTGTTCACCTCCTGCGAAATTCGCTCGATCACGGTGTGGAATCTCCAGCCCAACGAAAGCAGGCTGGCAAGCCGGAGGAAGGAACGATTCAGCTTCGTGCCTTCCATAGCGGAAACCATGTGTTTATCGAAGTAAAAGATGACGGTGCCGGCATTAACAAAGATAAAGTTCTGAAGAAAGCGATTGAACGGGGCATCGTAAATCCGGCTAACGCAGATTCCTTGAGCGACAGGCAAATCTTTGAACTGCTGTTCTCGTCAGGCTTTAGTACCGCTGAGGTCATTTCGGACATCTCGGGACGAGGAGTCGGGCTCGACGTAGTGAAAACGAAGATTGAGTCCCTGGGCGGAAACGTAAGCGTCGACTCTGTTCGTGGACAGGGAACGACATTCCTGATCCAGCTTCCGCTCACGCTCTCGATCATCTCGGCCATGCTCGTTCAGGTTCAAAACGAGAAATACGCTGTTCCACTCAGTTCTATCATTGAAACAGCGGTATTCCGCAAAGATCAAATCATGATGGCGCATCGCCAGAAAGTCATTGATTTCCGCGGAAGAGTGGTTCCTCTCGTTTCGTTGCAGGAAATCTTCCAGATTCCGGATAACGGAGCGGACAAAGATGACGAAGTAGCAGTCGTAATCGTCCGCAAGGGTGAAAAAATGGCCGGACTTGTCGTCGATTCATTTATTGGCCAGCAAGAAATCGTCCTGAAGTCACTCGGCAAGTACCTGGTAAACGTGTTCGCCATTTCTGGGGCAACGATCCTGGGAGACGGACAAGTAGCGCTGATTATCGACTGCAACGCACTGATTAAGTAAGAGGAGGGCAGCCGTATGCTCGAGCAAAAGGAAATCATCGGAGAAGTAAAAGTCATCGTATTTCGCTTGAAAGACGAAGAATACGGAGTTGATGTAAATCAGGTCAAATCGATTGAGAAATTGGAGCATATTACCCGCGTTCCGCGAACTCCGGCATTTGTCAAAGGGGTAATCAACCTGCGCGGAGTTGTAACGCCGATTATCGACCTGCGCAATCGCTTCAGTCTGGAAGAGACAGCGTATACCGAATCGACGCGGATTATTATTGTGGCGGTTGGTGAACTGGAAGTAGGCCTGATCGTAGACGCGGCTAATGATGTGATCGATATACCGGTGAACGCGATCGAACCGCCGCCGGAGGTTGTCGGAGGAGTGGAGGCCGCCTACCTGCGCGGAGTGGCCAAGCTGGAAAAACGCCTGCTGATCCTGTTGAATCTGGATAAGGTGTTGAGCAACGAGGAAATCAAACAACTTGACTCCTTTGAGGGATAAGGGATGGAATACTTTACAAAGTTTGGCGATTTTCAATTTGACGTACTTCGGGAAGTAGGGAACATTGGCGCTGGCAACGCGGCTACTGCACTTTCCAAACTGATACAAAAAGAAATCGACATGAAGGTGCCGCAGGTAAAAATTATTCCCTTTGACGAAGTAGCGGACTGCGTCGGAGGTCCAGAGGCGGTCGTTGTTACTGTCTTTCTTCGGGTTGAGGGAGATTGTCCGGGCAACATGTTTTTCATCCTGGATATGGCTTCCGCTCGGCACGTTCTGCAGCAGATTATCGGCGAAGTGAAGGATGTAGAAGAATGGACAGAGTACGAGGCTTCCGCTCTTCATGAAATCGGCAACATCCTCACCGGTTCCTACTTGTCTTCGCTGGCTGATTTTACGAATTTGAATCTGCAGCCATCCGTACCGGCTCTGGCGATCGATATGGCGGGGGCCATTCTCAGCTACGGACTTTTGGAACTGGGACAAGCAGGGGACTTCGCGCTCACTATCGATACGGCTTTCTTTGAAGGCAATGAACAAGTCCAAGGTCACTTTTTTCTGATCCCTGATCCCGAATCCTTAAAGACATTATTTCGATCATTAGGAGTACCGTTCGATGGAGATTATTAAAATTGGGATGGCGGACCTCGGAGTTGCAAAATCTCCTGACCGATTACGGACTACAGGGTTAGGTTCATGTGTGGGAGTCGTCCTGTATGATTCTGTACATAAAGTTGCCGGGATGGCCCATGTCATGCTGCCTGAGTCCTCTCTCGGAAAAGGCGGGGAGATCGCGATCGGGAAATACGCCGATACCGCTATCCCCCGTCTCATTCAGGACATGAAGCTGGCTGGAGCATCGACGACCAACATGGTGGCAAAGCTGGCCGGCGGAGCTCAGATGTTTGCATTCCTCGGAAAGAGTGACTCGATGAGGATCGGACCGCGAAATGTAGAGGCGTGCAAAATGGCACTGCAGCAGGCAAAGATAAAAGTAGTTGCCGAGGATACAGGAGGAAATTGCGGGAGGACCATCGAGTTTGATGCGGCTACGGGTCTTCTGCAAATTCGAACCGTCAATCAAGGTGTGAAGGAAGTATAGGTATGCTGGGTACGATGTGGGTGAATACAGGGTTCGGAGCACTTGCTTCTGTCATTACGTTTTTTACGGCTTTGGCCGGAAACGTCTGGCTGGTTTCTTTGGAACGCGCCGGTTATGCATTTATTCTTTTTTTTCTTGCAGCTTTCCCGATACGTTGGCTCGTTGCTAAAATCATGGGCTCTTTCCAAGCCCCTGAGACCATGGTTCCGGCAGAAGCTGCCGAGGGGGGCGTCCCCTCGGCTTCCGGAGAGCCGGATGATCCCCAGGGAGACGGTGAATTTATACCGCTGTCTCTGGACCAAATGGGGAGCGCTCCTCTGGCGCATGATCCCACCACCGTTGCAGATGTTGTGAGGCGTTTAACTGATGAGTAAAGGTTGGTGACGAAATCGTGGCACGGCTAACCAATCAAGAAAAAGCAAGGCAGTTTGACAAATGGGTATTGTGGAAAGAAGAAGGCAGCCGGGACGCGGAGGTGGATCTGGTCACACAGTATCTCCCGTTAGTGGACAAGGTAGCCAACAGGCTTGCGATCAACCTTCCGAATAATGTGGACAAAGATGATCTGATCAGCTATGGCCGCTTTGGTTTGTTGGACGCGTTGGCCAAGTTTGATCATACCCGCGGGCTTCAGTTTGAGACGTATGCGATGTGGCGGATTCGCGGTGCCATGATCGATGGTTTGAGGGAGAACGATTGGATCCCCAGGACGGTTCGAGACAAGGCAAAGAAGATCGAAGAGGCGTATACGCTCTTGGAGCAAAAGCAACTGCGAGCGCCGACTGACTCCGAGGTTTCTTCTTACCTCGGCATTTCGGAGAAAGACTTGCAGCAGGTCTTTTATGAAACTTCACTCGCCACGATGATTTCTATAGATGAAGCTGTGGGGGAAGAAGAGGAGCAAAAGACAGCAAGGCATTCCTACATCGTCGATGAAGTGACACCGCGTCCCGATCAGGTGGCTGAATTGGCAGGCCTGAAAGAAGTGTTGACCGCCGTCATCGACAAGCTGCCGGAAAAAGAGCGTCTTGTCGTTTCCTTGTTTTACTTTGAGGAGCTGACCTTGTCGGAAATTGCAGATGTGATGAGCTTGTCACCCTCGCGTATCTCGCAGCTTCATTCCAAGGCGATATTTCGTTTGCGTTCCGCACTTGCCAGATGGAAGTCTCAGCTTGTCTAAAAGATAAATAGCTACAAATAGAAGATACAGAAAATGGGAGAAGAGGGCCCATGGTTTGAGAGTGGTAGAAAGATGGAAGCGATAGGAAACTACAAGCTCGAAGTCAAAATCTCTCAGGACAAACTGGAAGCCGGGATCATGTTGGTGATTGCCGACCAGGAGCTAGGATCGCAGCTTCGCATAACGGAGACAGAAGTGCGTGAAGTATTGCGACAACAAAAAATTACACATGGAATTCTTGATCAGGTCGTCCAAGAACTGTGCAGCAACCCGGCAAAATTTGTGAACACGTACGTTACGATCGCGAACGGAACTGCTCCTGTTGCCGGGAAGGATGGCGAGATCGAGTACACCTTTCTTGAAAAAAATCAAGACGAAAAACGGCCAAAAGAGCTGGAAGACGGACGGGTTGACTATTACAGCATTACGAACATTCCCAATGTGGCTAAAGGGCAGCTGTTGGCGCGGAAAACACCCCCAGTGCCCGGAATAGCGGGTATTGCGGTTACCGGAGAGCCCATCGTTCCTAAAGCCGGCAAGGAAGCTGTGCTGAAGCTCGGCAAAAATGTGGTGTTGAATGCAGAGAAAACGATGCTGTATTCAGCGATAGACGGTCAGGTTTCCTTTACGGACAATCATAAAGTGAATGTATTTCCTGTGTTCGAAGTCAATGGTGATGTCGATTTTAGCGTCGGGAACATCGATTTTGTGGGAACGGTGGTCATTCGCGGTAACATTCCGACTGGCTTTCGGGTGAAGGCATCAGGGGATATTCGCGTCCTCGGAAGTGTCGAGGGCGCCGAATTGGAAGCCGGAGGTTCGGTTGAGATCAAGAGTGGTATTGTCGCTCAAGACAAAGGACAAGTAATCGCCGGCAACAACGTGAAGACGTCATTTATTCAAAATGCAAATGTCACGGCAGGCAATCAAGTCCTGGTTTCGCAGAGCATCATGTTCTCCCAGGTGCGGGCGGGAAAGCAAATTATTTGTAATGGTCCAAAAGGAATCATTATTGGCGGCACGCTTCAAGCTGGAGAAAAAATAACGGCTCGTGTGATAGGCAATACGAGTGCAACGCCTACGGTTCTGGAGGTTGGCGTCAAGCCGGAGCTGCGTCTGGAATTGGCATCGATCAATAAAGAACTGCAAATTGTGTATGAAAATTTGCGCAAAACGGATCAAGGGCTGGGCGTACTAAACCAGCTCCTGCAGGTAAATGGCGAGCTTTCTCCGGAAAAGAAGACCATGCAAATCAAGCTGGCCAATACAAGGCTGATTCTGGAGAAAGAAGGAAAACAGCTCGAAGCTCGCAAAAAAGAAGTGGAAGCGGAGCTGGAGGGAGATTCACCAGCCGCCATTGATGTGTATTACACGATGTATCCTGGCATTAAAATGGTATTTGGCAAACTGGTCCGGTTTATCAAGCAGGAGTTTGCACGTACCCGCTTTCTCGTCGTTAACGGAGAGATCACGACTTCCACTCTCGTCTGAGCATAGCGATACGGAAAAAGGAGATGGCCCTGATGAGTCTCAAAACGGTTGAGTTACAGGTGGCACTGCCGCGAACCACTGAGGTTGGGCGCATTCAGGAACAATACCAGCATCGGCTAACCAACGAGCAGCATCTCCTGCAACAAGAGCAGAAAGGGATAGACCAACAAAAAAGTCAGCGTGCAGCAGAGGTCAACGAGACAGATAAAAACCAGCTGAGGGATAAAGAGCGACAAGACCAGCAGGGCAGCAAGGAGTCGGCGTTGGAAGCCTCTACAAAACAGGCGGCACAATCTCCCGGAAATGGCGGCACCGCATCTGGGGAAGTGGCGATGCGCGACCCTCTTCGCGGACGTTACATCGACATATCCTTGTAACCTTACCATCAAGAAGAAAATGAAGGAAGTATAGGTGACTACAATGAATGGGTCTTATTATATTTTGGCAGGGGCAGGGGTGGCAATCATGGTGCTGGCCCTGCTGTTTTCTTCCAGACGTTCAAAAAGGGATCGCATGCCAGCCGCTCCACAACTGAATATAGAGGAAGTGGAGGCAACGCTCCAGCGTTTTGTCCTGCAAATCAAGCAAGAGAAAGAAGCTGAGAGTGAAGCGTTCTACAAGTCGAATGCACAACTCAAGAAAGAACTGGCTGATGCGAAAGGGCGACTGGACAAAGTGGAGCGGGAATTGGCTGAACTGCGTACCGCCCGTCGGCAGCCGGCAAGTCCAGACCAGCAGGAGTCCTCCGGAGAGGCGGCGGATGTGCTTTCCATGCGTGAGCGCTATCGGCGCGTATTCGAATTGATGCAAGAAGGACTGGGGCCTGACGAGATTGCAAAAAGGCTGGGGGCAGGCAGAGGAGAGATCGATTTGATCTTGTCATTGGCCAAGCCGCGGGAGGCAGGAGCGGCCAATGAATAAGCGCGATATCTTTTTTGGATTCGGGGCCGGTCTCCTCGTGGCAGCATCGATTTTGGGAATTACAACACAAAAGGAAGCCCCGGGAACCCACCAGTCCTTGACGAAGGAACAGCTGGAGACAGCTGCAGAAGAGCTGCAACTGGTCGTTCTTTCTAAGGAAGAGTTCAATCAGCTGCAACAAGAAAAAAAGATTGAGCTCCAACCGCTGCCAACCCCGCCAAAGAAGCCTTCTGCCCCTGTTTCATCGACACCGGATCAGCCGCAAGCGGGAAAGCCTGAGAAACCCGAAGCAGCACTGCCGCAAGCGCCGGTGAGAGCAAAGGAACCAAAAAGCGAGACCTCGGTCATGCCCACTGCCGAAACTGCTGATCCAAGCAAGCCGCAGCAGCCTGTTCCGGCGGATAGTTCTCAGGTGTCCGTGCCGACAGAGCCCTTGCCAAAAGAGACGAAGACGATCCAGATTCCATATAAAGCGACGGCGGAAAGTGTCGAGCGCACATTGGTGGACGCAGGGATTTTGGAACCCGACAACCAGTTTGTAGAAACGTTGAAAAAGCAGAACAAACTCAATCGCATACGTGTCGGCACGTATCAGATTCCCCTCGGGGCAAGCGAAGCTGACATCGTGTCCATCATCGCGACGCCTCCGAAAAAGTGAGGCGATTTTTTTTGCGGGAAATGGGATTGGTTTCTTGCAATCGTTTAGGTCATATGATATATTCATTAACGGTGTTGAATTCGCACGTCCACCAATTCCGGCAATGGTGCTGCCAGATTGGCAGTTTTGTTTGGAAAATGCGGTGAGGCGGAGGTAAGCACAAAAAAACCATTTTTTAAGGAGGTGTGAAAATATGGCAGTGATTTCGATGAAACAGCTCCTCGAGGCTGGTGTACACTTCGGTCACCAAACTCGCCGCTGGAACCCGAAAATGGCACGCTATATCTTCACCGAACGTAACGGCATCTACATTATTGACCTGCAAAAAACCGTGAAAAAAGTTGAGGAAGCGTACAACTTTGTACGTGAACTCGCTCAAAACGGCGGAAAAGTGCTCTTCGTTGGAACGAAGAAACAAGCACAAGAATCCGTAAAAGAAGAAGCAATCCGTACAGGCCACTACTACATCAACCAACGCTGGCTGGGTGGTACGCTGACGAACTTCTCTACGATTAAAAAACGTACTGCTCGCCTTGCTGAGCTGAACCGTATGGAAGAAGACGGTACTTTCGCAGTTCTGCCGAAGAAAGAAGTTATCGTTCTTCGCAAGGAAAAAGAGCGTTTGGAAAAATTCCTGGGCGGTATCGCTCACATGGAAGAACTGCCAGACGCGCTGTTCGTAATCGATCCGCGCAAAGAGCGCATCGCAGTAGCAGAAGCTCGCAAATTGGGTATCCCAATCGTTGCGATTGTAGATACTAACTGCGATCCGGATGAAATCGACTACGTGATCCCAGGTAACGACGATGCCATCCGCGCTGTTAAGCTGCTGACTTCCAAAATGGCTGACGCTCTGGTTGAAGGCAACCAAGGCGGCGAACAAGCTACAACAACTGCGTAAGCAAGTGTATGAGGGTGGACTGAGGGTTTCAGAACCCCGTCCACCCTTTTTAACACCTATACTTAGATTCGACTTTCCCAAGGAGGTTCTACGATATGGCAATCAGTGCACAAGCGGTGAAAGAACTGCGCGAGCGTACAGGCGCAGGGATGATGGACTGCAAACGCGCTCTCGAAGAAACGAACGGTGACATGGAAAAAGCGATTGACCTTCTCCGTGAACGCGGAATCGCGAAGGCTGCGAAAAAAGCGGGCCGCATCGCAGCAGAAGGCTTGACTTCCTGCGCTGTAGCCGGCAACGTTGCGGCAATCGTGGAAGTAAACTGTGAAACAGACTTCGTAGCGAAAAACCCTGAGTTCCAAGAGCTGGTGAAGGACATCGCTGAGCACGTTGTATCCCAACGTCCTGCGAGCGTAGAAGCTGCTCTGGAGCAGCCGTTCAAAGGCCAAGGAGAAACTCTCGGCCACATGATCAACGAAAAAATCTCCACCATCGGAGAAAACATTTCCTTCCGTCGCTTCTCCATCCTGGAGAAATCCGATAACGGCGTGTTCGGTAGCTACCTGCACATGGGCGGCCGCATCGGTGTTGTAGTCGTCCTCGAAGGAACTACAGACGAAACGCTGGCAAAAGACCTGGGTATGCACGCAGCTGCATCCAACCCGCGTTTTGCCAACCGTGAGGAAGTATCTCAAGACGAGATCGAGCGCGAGCGCGAAGTACTGAAAAACCAAGCTCTGGCTGAGGGCAAACCGGCAAATATCGTAGAAAAAATGGTAGAAGGCCGCCTCTCCAAATACTTTGAAGAGTACGTAATGGTTGAGCAGCCATTCGTTAAAGATCCAGACAAAAAAGTTGCCGCTCTGCTGAAAGAAAAAGGCGCTACTTTGAAGGGCTTTGTCCGTTATCAAGTGGGCGAAGGCATCGAGAAAAAACAAGAAGACTTTGCCGCTGAAGTAATGGCGCAAGTTAATAAACAGTAATGACCGTAAAAATAGGGAACACCTGCGTGTTCCCTATTTTATAAGAGCAGGCGGATCGCCGCTAGGCACGTATTGCCCGGTGATCGGAAAAGTCGCTCGGCTAGCTGGGAGGATTCCGGTAAAGCACAGAGAATGTTTCATGAATGGAGGCCGTTTCACATGCCACTTCCTGCCTATAAACGGGTTGTGTTAAAGTTGAGTGGGGAAGCTCTGGCGGGAGACATCGGGTACGGGATTGACCCGAAGGTGATTTTCTCCATCGCCAACCAGATTAAGGAAATTGTAGAATTGGGAGTACAAGTTGCAGTTGTTGTCGGTGGTGGAAATATCTGGCGCGGACTCTCAGGCAGCTCCAAAGGCATGGATCGGGCCACAGCCGATTACATGGGGATGCTTGCAACCATTATGAACTCGCTCGCTCTGCAGGATGGATTAGAAAAAGTGAACGTCCCGACTCGTGTACAAACGTCCATCGAAATGAGGCAAGTAGCCGAACCATACATACGCCGCAGGGCAATACGCCATCTGGAGAAACAACGAGTGGTCATATTTGCCGCAGGTACGGGGAATCCCTATTTTTCCACAGATACGACGGCTGCGTTGCGGGCCGCCGAAATCGAAGCTGAAGTCATTCTGATGGCTAAAAACAAAGTAGACGGTGTCTATTCCGCTGATCCGAGCATTGACCCAACAGCAGTGAAGTACGACAAGCTCACGTTCCTCGAAGTGTTAAGCAAGGGTCTGGGCGTAATGGATTCCACGGCATCGAGCCTCTGCATGGATAATGACATTACATTGATTGTCTTTAATATTTCTGAAGAAGGCAATATTCGTCGCGCCGTTATGGGTGAAAAGATCGGAACATTGGTTAAGGGGGAATAATACATGCCGCAAACCGTATTGAAAGATATGGAAGAACGTATGAGCAAAGCCATCAGCACACTAAAAAAAGATCTTGCCAGCCTGCGTGCGGGTCGTGCAAACCCGGCCATTTTGGATAAGATTGTGGTGGATTACTACGGAACACCGACACCGATCAGCCAATTGGCTAATATCAGTGTGCCGGAACCGCGCATGCTGACCATCCAGCCATGGGATAAGTCTTCCTTAAAGGAAATCGACAGAGCGATTCAGCAATCCGACCTCGGTTTGACTCCTTCCAACGACGGGACAATCATTCGCATTGTGATCCCGCCGCTTACAGAAGAGCGCCGCAAGGAATTGGTCAAGGTAGCGAACAAGAGCGGGGAAGAAGCGAAAGTAGCGATTCGGAACATCCGCCGCGATGCCAACGATGACATCAAAAAGCTGGAAAAGGGCGGAACGATATCCGAAGATGAGTCCCGCCGCCATCAGGAGACGATTCAAAAGGCGACTGACAAGTACATCGCTGAAGTCGATAAGATCGTCAAGGAAAAGGAAAAGGACATTCTGGAAGTTTAATGCATGATCCCCCTCATCTGAGGGGGATGAATGTCTATATCTCTCATTTTGGGGGAACACTTTATGTTAGAACATCTCGCGCGCAAGTTGACTCGAAAAGAAAAACAGGGGTCATCCGTAGAGTTTGACAGCTCCGGACCAGTCCCGAACCACTTGGCCGTAATTATGGACGGGAACGGACGCTGGGCCAAAATGCGGAATCTTCCCAGGATTGCCGGACACAGGGCAGGGATGAAGACGGTAAAAGAGATCGTCAAAGCATCCGATGAAATTGGCGTCAAGTATTTAACCATGTATGCATTTTCTACCGAGAACTGGAAGCGACCCAGAGAAGAAGTAGACTTTTTGATGAAACTGCCGCAGGAATTTTTGTCGACAGAATTGGAAGAATTGATCGAACGCAACGTTCAGATTCGAATGGTCGGCAGCAAAGACGAATTGCCTGCACATACGCTGAAAGCGCTGGAAACAGCGGAGGAGCGGACGAAGCAAAACACGGGGCTGCAGTTGATTTTTGCCCTTAATTACGGGGGACGAAAGGAAATTGCCTTAGCAGTAAAAGATATAGGTACCCGTTTGCAAGCGGGTGAGATCGACCTGGAACAATTGGACGAAGAGATGATTTCCCGACATTTGTACACGAGTGACATCCCAGATCCAGACCTGTTGATACGCACCAGTGGAGAACTTCGTTTGAGCAACTTTATGTTGTGGCAGCTGGCCTACACGGAATTGTGGTTCACCGATGTGCTTTGGCCCGATTTTACCAGGGAACATTTATATCAAGCGATTGCTGAATACCAGGGCAGAGCTCGTCGCTACGGAGCGGTATAAGCCGAGAGGTGGAATCAGTTGAAGCAGCGGATCATTACAGGCCTCATTGGTGGGGCAGGCTTTTTGTTATTGGTTTATTTAGGGGACCATTGGTTCTCGTTGCTCGTATTTTTCTTGGCCGTTATAGGCCTTTTTGAATTTTTGCGGATGGCAAAGGTTCAACCGCTGAGTGTGGCAGGGGTACTGGCGTATCTGCTCATGATCAGCCTGTTGTGGCCGTCTCTTTCCTTTACGAAAGAGACAGGAGTCATACTGCCTGATCTGGTACTGCCCGTAACCCTTCTTTTGCTTTTGTACGCGGTCTTTCGGAAAAATCAGTTTCACATTGAACACGCCGCCCTTGCATTGGTGGGGGCGTTATACATAGGCTATGGCTTTGCCTATATGGCTGCGCTGCGCAATTTGCCAGACACAGGGCTGATGCTTACAGTTCTCGTTATCCTGGGAATATGGGCAACAGATTCAGGAGCGTATTTCATGGGAAAAGCCATCGGCAAGCGGAAGCTTTGGCCTGCAATTAGTCCGAACAAAACGATTGAGGGAGCCGCAGGCGGCTTGCTTGCGGCTGTTCTTGTCGTTATGGCAGTAAACGTATGGATTGGCGGAATCTCTTTGGACAAGGCGCTGATCATTGCCCTCGTCAGTGGGATTGCGGGTCAGCTTGGCGATTTGGTTGAGTCCGCGATCAAACGTCATTTTGAAGTAAAAGATTCAGGACAAATCATCCCTGGACACGGGGGAGTTCTTGACCGTTTTGACAGCATGATTCTTGTCTTTCCGGTTTTGCATTTGCTGGGCATTGTCTAACGGGAAAAGCCATATAGAAAGTATATAGAGGGTGAAGCGTTTGAAACGAATATCGCTCTTGGGCTCAACAGGCTCCATCGGCAAAAGCACGCTCGACGTGGTGTCTCAACATCCGGAGGAGTTTAGCGTAGTCGCGATGGCAGCCGGGTCCAATATCGAACTGCTGGCTGAACAGATCGAACAGTTCAGGCCGGAACTGGTCTCTGTAGGAAACGCTCAAGCGGCCAAAGAATTGCAGGGACGTCTGGGGAACAGCCGGGTCGAGATTATGTACGGAGAAGCGGGATTAGAGGAGACGGCGAAGCATGCTGAGGCCAATTTCGTAATGACGGCAGTGGTCGGAAGCATCGGAGTTGCGCCTACACTCGCTGCCATAGAAGCTGGCAAGACCATCGGTTTGGCCAACAAGGAAACGCTTGTCAGCGCTGGCCATATCGTGATGAAAGCAGCCAGGGACAGAGGTGTGCAGATCATTCCGGTCGACAGCGAACACTCGGCAATCTTTCAGTGTTTGCAAGGGGAGCGTCGCGAGGATATCGCCCGCATCATTTTGACAGCTTCAGGCGGGTCATTTCGCCATTTGAGCCGGGAGGAGCTGGCCGATGTGTCTGTGGAGCAGGCTTTGCATCATCCGAACTGGAGCATGGGCTCCAAAATCACGATCGATTCGGCGACGATGATGAACAAGGGCTTTGAGGTTATCGAGGCTCATTGGCTCTTCGACCTTCCTTATGAACAGATCGAATGTGTTCTCCATTATGAGAGCATCATTCACTCTATGGTAGAATACAAAGACCGGGCTGTCATGGCACAACTGGGTACGCCCGATATGCGCGTGCCGATCCAGTATGCGCTGAGCTATCCGAAAAGAATGCCGCTTGGTACGGAACCGCTCGATCTGGTGAAGAGCGGCACGCTTCATTTTGCACCAATGGATTTTGACCGCTATCCTCTGTTACAATTGGCGTATGAGTGCGGAAGAGTAGGCGGGACTCACCCCACTGTATTGAACGCTGCAAATGAGGTGGCTGTAGACAGCTTTTTGCGAGGAAGCATCGCATTTCTGGAGATTGAAAAGATCGTTCGCCAAACGTGCGAAGCCCATCAGGGCACGAGTCATCCTTCTCTGGAAGAAATTTTGGCAGCCGACCAGTGGGCACGCGATCAGGCTGCGAGCTGTCTGGGCGTTAACAAGCGTTAAAAACGGAATGAAAGGTGGCTGTTCTCTTGCCTTTTCCCAACTTGGATTCAGTGGAATCAATTCTCGCGATAGTCATCGTGTTCGGTGTACTTGTCTTTGTGCACGAGCTTGGTCATTTTCTGTTGGCAAAACGGGCCGGCATTTTGTGCCGGGAGTTTGCACTTGGAATGGGACCAAAGATTTTTAGCGTAAAGCGAGGAGAAACAGAATACACACTGCGGCTGCTGCCGATTGGCGGGATGGTACGCATGGCGGGGGAGGACCCTGAGCTGGACGTTCTGAAGCCGCACATGGAAGTGACCTTGGAGCGAGATCCGGTGGGGAAGGTAACCCGCATCCTGCTGGATGGCCCAAATGGTGAAGGCAAAGGTGCGGTAACAGGTACAATTGTCGATTTCGACCTGGAGAAAGCATTGTCCATCGTTCTGGAAACAGACGGAGAACAACGCACTTTTTCGGTGCATCCGCAAGCCCAGCTCGTAAAAGACGGTCATGAGGTGCAAATCGCCCCGTTGGACCGCCAGTTTAAAGGAAAGACGGTTATGCAGCGCTTCTGGGCAATCTTTGCGGGCCCTGCTGCAAACTTTTTGCTCGCTTTCGTGTTGTTTATCGTCATCGGACTCGTTTATGGAGTACCTGTAAATGAGCCCGTGCTGGGCGAGATCATCCAGGGAGGACCGGCAGCACAGGCGGGATTGCAATCAGGAGACAAGGTTATTACGATTCAGGGACAGCCTGTATCGACATGGAGAGAAATGGTGGAGATCGTCAGCAAATCGCCGGACAAGCAACTGGAAATCGTTGTTGATCGGGGAGGACAGATGATCAATGCCATGGTCCATGTCAAGAACGAGGAGAATGTCGGGAAGATCATGGTGGGCAACGCTGTCACCTACGCTCCGGCGCAAGTGCTTCAGTATGGCGGAAAATCGACATACGAGTTTACCACGATGATTTTGACGAGTATCGGCATGCTCTTTACAGGTTCAGTGGGATTGAACGATCTTAGCGGACCAGTCGGAATCTTTAAGATGACCGGCGAATTTGCTCAGCAAGGCTTGGCGATCCTGATGAAATGGGCAGCTGTCCTGAGTATTAACCTGGGACTGATCAACCTGCTTCCTTTGCCTGCTTTGGACGGAGGCAGACTCGCCTTCCTGCTGATCGAAGCCCTGCGGGGAAGACCGCTTGATCCGCATAAGGAAGGGATGGTACACTTCCTTGGGTTTGCCTTTTTGATGTTGTTGATTTTGGTTGTGACATGGAACGATTTACACCGATTGTTTACAGAATAAAGCAGTGTTCACAGGCTGTTTGACAAACATAAAGGATGGTGCCCTATGTACAAGCGTGAGGAGACCAAACCGGTATTTGTGGGAGGCGTACAAATCGGCGGACAAAAAAGTGTTGTCATTCAATCGATGACAACCGCTGATACGCGGGACGTAGAAGGGACGCTGGCACAGATTCAGCGGCTCTATGACGCAGGCTGCCAAATTGTTCGTCTGGCGGTTATCAACGAGGATGCGGCCCGTTCCATCAAAGCGATTAAAGAACGTTCTCCACTCCCGCTAGTGGCAGATATTCACTTTGACTATAAACTGGCGCTGATCGCCCTGGAGAGCGGAATTGACAAAATCCGCATCAATCCGGGGAATATCGGTTCAAAAGAGAAGACGAAAGCGGTCGTGGAAGCATGCCGTGAGCGCAATGTTCCGATCCGGATCGGGGTGAACTCCGGTTCCGTGGAAAAACGGCTGTTGGAAAAATACGGCTACCCATCTCCGGAAGCAATCGTGGAGAGCGCAATGGATCACGTGCACATTCTGGAAGAGCTCAATTACGACAACATCGTCATTTCACTGAAGTCTTCCGATGTTCCGACCATGATCCAGACGTACTCTTTGATGGCGCAGAAGCGCAATTATCCGCTGCACGTCGGAGTGACCGAAGCCGGGACACAGTTCTCTGGTAGCATCAAATCCGCTGTCGGGATCGGTACAGTGCTGTCAATGGGTATCGGCGATACGATCCGGGTTTCGCTGACCGCTGATCCGGTTGAGGAAATCAAGGTAGCCAAGCAAATTTTGCGCAGCCTTGAGATTGTGAACAACGATCCGGTCGTAATCGCTTGCCCGTCTTGCGGACGTTGTGCGATCGATCTGATCGGACTTGCAACCAAGGTGGAGGATGCTGTTTCTACACTCAAAACACCTTTGAAAATCGCCGTAATGGGATGCGCGGTAAATGGTCCCGGCGAAGCGCGGGAAGCGGACGTAGGTGTTGCCGGCGGTAATGGCGAAGGCCTGATCTTCCGAAACGGCGAAATTGTACGGAAGGTAAAAGAAACGGAATTGTTCGAGGAATTGATGAAAGAAATCAATGAAATCGTGGAAGAGAAAAAGACCACCCAGGTCGGCTAGACCCTCTGCAACGTGAAGGAGGACACGTGTGTGTTAAAGCAAAGTCAGATGTTGATTCCTACTCTGCGGGAAGTCCCGTCGGATGCGGAAATTGCCAGTCATAAACTGCTGCTCCGTGCAGGCATGGCGCGGCAGTTAGCTTCAGGCATTTATACCTATCTGCCGCTTGCGCTCAGGACCCTGCAAAAAATTCAGGCAATCGTTCGCGAAGAAATGAACCGGGCAGGCGGACAGGAATTGCTTATGCCAGCCATGCAGCCGGCAGAGCTGTGGCACCAAACCGGCCGCTGGGATGTGTACGGGCCGGAGCTGGTACGCTTGAAAGACCGTCATGATCGATCTTTTGCACTCGGCCCCACTCACGAAGAAGTGATTACGAGCCTGGTCAGAGACGAGATCAACTCCTACAAAAAACTGCCGATCAATCTGTATCAGATTCAGACGAAGTTCCGCGACGAGGTCCGCCCTCGCTTTGGTCTGATCCGCAGCCGGGAGTTTATCATGAAGGATGCGTATTCATTCGACACGACGCAGGAAGGGCTGGATAAGAATTTCCAAGCGATGTACGATGCCTACACACGCATTTTCACGAGGGTAGGTCTGAACTTCCGTGCAGTGGAAGCTGACGCGGGAGCGATTGGCGGAAAAGGCACCTATGAATTTATGGCGCTTTGCGATATCGGTGAAGATACGATCGCCTATTCGGAAAATGGCGACTATGCAGCCAATCTGGAAAAAGCGGAAGTGGTGTACAAGCCTGCAGCGAAGCCGAAGGGAGATACGCCGGCGGTTGAGAAGGTGCACACGCCTGATGTAAAAACAATTGAACAGTTGACGCAAGCTCTCGATGTTGAGGCCAGCCGGATTATCAAAAGTCTCGTTTACCGAGTGGATGAGAAGCTGGTCATGGTCCTGGTACGCGGGGATCACGAGATCAACGAGGTGAAATTGAAAAATCTGTATGATGCTACCCATGTCGGCTTGGCTTCAGAGCAGGACATTTTGGCGGCGATTGGAACACCTGTTGGCTTTGTCGGGCCAGTCGGTGTAGACCAGGAGAAGCTGGAGATCATCGCCGACAACTTTGTTCAGGATGTTGCCGACGGCGTAGCTGGTGCCAACGAGAAGGACTACCATCTCGTTCATGTGCAGGCTGGCCGCGATTTTACCGTCTCCCGCTATGCTGACCTGCGCAACATTATGGAGGGAGATGAATGCCCGCGCGGCGGCGGCTTGATCAAGTTTGCCCGCGGCGTGGAAGTGGGGCACGTCTTTAAGCTCGGCACGAAATACTCTACAGCCATCGGCGCGACCTATCTGGATGAAAACGGCCGAAGCCAGCCGATGATCATGGGCTGCTACGGCATCGGCGTGTCTCGTACACTGGCAGCTGCGATCGAGCAAAACAATGATGAACACGGGATCATTTGGCCTGTGTCGATCGCGCCGTTCCACGTCCATGTCATTCCGGTAAACGCCAAAGTCGAAGCGCAGCGACTGATCAGCGAGGAGATTACCGAAGCACTGGAGGCAGCCGGTGTTGAAGTGCTGTATGATGATCGTCCGGAACGAGCCGGCGTCAAATTCAAAGATGCGGATTTGATCGGACTGCCGCTTCGCATTACCGTTTCAGACAAGGCCTCAGAAGAGGGGCTGGTGGAGGTGCGGGTGCGCCGGACAGGCGAAACGCATGAAGTGAAACGAACCGAACTGGTATCGTTTGTCAAATCGCTTCTCGCCCGTGTGGACAGTACAGGTGCGGAACTGTTTTAAGTCCTAAAATCAAGCAGGAACTTGCACGGATTTTGTCGAATTAGTCGGGGTACGCCCCCTTGTGATGGGGGAGTATCCCTTTTTTATTTCTTTTGTTCGCTCCTTGCGAAAAAGGGAGACATTTTCGGGTAAGATCGGGAGATTGAGGTGGAAGAGACCGTGAATCGGTTACAAGAACAAAAACATCGCTTCTCACTGTTGGTTAAGCAGATGGACCTGCCAACTGATTGGGTGGAGCGATTTTTTCTTGATGCACATATCGACAAATTGGAGCTGTATCGTCAAAACAAGGAATGGGTCTTTCATTTTACACTTCCTCGCTTGCTTCCGGCTGATGTTTTCAAGGCGTTTTCCGAGCGGCTCAAGCAAACGTTCTCGCATCTGGCTTCGGTGGACGCCCGTTTCCGTTATCACGAGCAGCCATCCGTAGAATTTGCCGTTCAGGAATATTGGGATGTACTGCTCGCAAATTTGGAGCAAAGCCTCAATTCGTTGGCAGTCACTCTGCGTACGGCGCGCAAGCAGGTAGAGCAGCAGGAAGTCAAAATTTACTTGCCGACGGAGATGGCCGTAGAGATGGCCAAACGCAAACGGGCCGATAGTGAATTGGCGTCGTCGTTTGAAAAAGCGACAAGCTGTGTTCCCCGTTTTGCCTTTATTGCAGAAGAAAGCGATGAGGCGTACAAGGCCTTTGTGGAACAGCGCGAAGAAGAAGAACGTGCGCTGGTCGAAGTGGTCATGAGTGCTGTCCAGCAGGAGAAGGACAGCAAGGGAAGCGACCAGACGGAAGCAATCACTACGTTGATGATCGGCTATGACATCAAGGATGCGCCGATTCCGATCTGCGAAATACAGGAAGAGGAACGCCGTGTCGTGATCCAAGGTACGGTGTTCAATGTTGAGGTCAAGGAGCTGCGTAGCGGCAGACATCTCCTGACGTTCAACGTAACAGACTACACAGACTCGTTGACCGTCAAAATCTTCTCGCGCGACAAAGAGGACGTCAAAATGCTGGAGGCGCTCAAGGACGGCATGTGGGTGAAGGTTCGCGGAAGCGTCCAGCACGATACGTTCCTGCGCGAATTGGTCATGATGGCCAATGACGTCAATCAAATCGAGCAGGTAAGCAGGAAAGATACTTCGCCGGAGAAAAGGGTGGAGCTGCACTGCCACACGCCGATGAGTGCGCTTGATGCCGTCGCATCGGTCAAATCTCTCATTTCAACTGCTGCCAAGTGGGGACACAAAGCGATTGCCGTAACGGATCACGGTGTTGTACAGTCCTTCCCGGAGGCATACAGCATTGCCAAAAAGAACAACATCAAATGCATTCTCGGCATGGAGGCGTATGTCGTAGAGGACGGTGTCGACATCATCTACAATTTGACGCCGGAGAGTGATTTGCCGATCGACGAAAAGACGGAGTATGTCGTATTTGATACCGAGACAACCGGGTTGAACGCAGCCGAACATACGATTATCGAGATCGCCGCCGTAAAAATGCGCGGTCTGGAAATTGTGGACAAATGGACAGAGCTGATTGATCCACAGTTGGAAATCGGGCCCAAAACGACAGAGATCACAGGGATTACCAACGAGATGCTGCGCGGAAAAGACACCCTGGAAGTTGTCCTTCCCCGCTTTAAAGAGTTTGCCGGCAATGCAGTGCTCGTCGCCCACAACGCGGAGTTTGACAAGAACTTTATCAATGCCTGCGCAAAGCGGATCGGCATGGAGCCGTGGAGCAATCCGTTTTTGGACACTCTGCCGCTGGCCCGCATGATGTATAAAGGGATGCGAAACTACCGCCTGGGTACGCTGGCAAAACGCTTCAACGTTGAATTGATCAACGCTCACCGCGCTTTGGACGATACTGTCGCATTGGCGCACGTGTTCCAGTATATGCTCAAAGATATGCGAGAAGCCGGGATTCAAAGCCTCATGGACCTCAACGAGCGGAGCAATGCCGAAGTCGATTACAAGAGCGGAAGACCGTTTCATGCAACCATTTTGGTCAAAAACAAAGCCGGGCTGAAAAACTTGTACAAGCTGGTCAGCAAATCCCATGTGGAAACCTTCTACCGGGTGCCGCGCATCCAGCGGAGCCAGCTCGTAAAATTCCGCGAAGGCTTGCTTATAGGGACCGCTTGCAAAGACGGCGAGCTGATGCAGTCGATTCTGCGCGGGAAATCGAGGGAAGAGTTGAAAGAAGTGGCAGCTTTTTACGATTACCTGGAACTGCAGCCCATCGCCCATTACGCGCCGCTGCTCAGAAATGAGGAAATTCCCTCGCTGGAAACGATGAAAGGCTATCACAAGATGATCGTGGAAATCGGGAAAGAGCTGGGAAAACCGGTGGTGGCGACCGGGGACGTTCATTTTCTCAACCCGCAGGATGATATTTTCCGGGATGTATTCTTGCTCTCGCAGGGCTCCCACGATGCCGGCAACCAGCCGCCGCTGTATTTGATGACGACCGATGAGATGCTGGAGGCTTTTCAATTCCTCGGGGAAGATATCGCCCGCGAAGTGGTCATCACCGCCCCGAATGAAATTGCCGACAGTATTGAAGAGGTCTCGCCGATCCCGGATTCGCTGTACACGCCGATCATCGAAGGGGCCGATGATGAGCTCCGTCAGATGTGCTATGACAAGGCCAAGAGACTGTACGGAGATCCGCTGCCTGAAATTGTTGAGAGTCGGCTGGAAAAAGAGCTGACGAGCATTATCAAGCACGGTTTTGGGGTCATTTACCTTATCTCGCAGCGACTCGTGACCAAATCGCTCTCTGACGGCTATCTCGTCGGATCACGTGGATCGGTCGGTTCATCCTTTGTTGCGACCATGTCCGACATTACCGAGGTAAATCCGCTGCCTCCGCATTACCGTTGCCCGGAGTGCAAGCACAGCGAGTTTATTACGGACGGTTCGATCGCTTCCGGTTTTGACCTGCCTGACAAGGAATGTCCCTCCTGCGGGCATAAGCTGGCAAAAGACGGACAGGACATCCCGTTTGAAACGTTTCTTGGCTTTAAGGGGGACAAGGTCCCCGATATTGACTTGAACTTTTCGGGCGAATACCAGCCGCGGGCGCACAAATACACGCAAGAGCTGTTCGGTGTGGACTATGTGTACCGTGCGGGTACGATCGGCACGGTTGCGGAAAAAACAGCGTACGGCTATGTCCGCAAATATGCGGACGAGCGAGGAATGACTCTCAGAAATGCAGAGATTGCGCGACTGGTAAACGGATGTACCGGGGTAAAACGGACGACCGGCCAGCACCCGGGAGGGATTATCGTCGTACCGTCCTATATGGAGATCGAGGATTTTTGCCCGATTCAGTTTCCGGCGGATGACAACGAGTCCGAGTGGAGAACGACGCATTTTGACTTCCACTCCATCCATGACAACCTGCTGAAGCTCGACATTCTTGGACACGATGACCCGACCGTTATTCGGATGCTTCAGGACTTGACCGGAATCGATCCAAAAACCATTCCGCTGGATGACAAAGCGACGATGTCGATTTTTAGCTCGACAGAAGCGTTGAATGTAACGCCGGAGCAGATTCGCACGAACATGGGGACACTCGGTATTCCGGAGTTCGGTACGAAGTTTGTGCGGCAGATGCTTGAGGATACGAAGCCGACGACCTTCGCCGAGCTTGTGCAGATTTCCGGTCTTTCACACGGAACCGACGTCTGGCTGAACAACGCCCAGGACCTGATTCGCAGCGGAACGTGCAGACTGCCGGAAGTTATTGGTTGCCGGGACGATATCATGGTTTATTTGATCTACAAAGGTCTTGAGCCATCCCGGGCCTTTAAAATCATGGAGTCGGTCCGTAAAGGAAAAGGGGTTCCCGAGGAAGATCAGGAAGAGATGCGCAAGAACAATGTGCCTGAATGGTATATTCAATCTTGTCAAAAGATCAAGTACATGTTCCCGAAAGCGCATGCGACCGCTTACGTCATGATGGCTGTCCGCATCGCCTATTTCAAGGTGCATCGCCCGCTTGAATTCTACGCGACGTACTTTACGGTACGCGCTGACGACTTCGACATTCCGTTGATGGTAAAAGGTTCCTCGGCGATTCGCCAAAAGATCGAAGAGATCGAGGGCAAAGGGCATGACGCACAGCCGAAAGAAAAGTCGCTCTTGACTGTTTTGGAGATGGCTCTCGAAATGGTAGAACGCGGTTTCAAATTTGCCAATGTGGACTTGTACCGCTCGGATGCCACCAAGTTCCTCATTGACGGCGACAAGCTGATCGCGCCTTTCAATGCCTTGCCTGGGCTTGGTACGAACGCCGCTATCGGGATCGTAAAAGCCAGAGAGGAAGGGGAGTTTCTGTCCAAAGAGGACCTGCTCACCCGCTCCCGCATTTCCAAAACCATTCTGGAATATTTGGAAGAACAAGGGGCGCTTCAGGGATTGCCAGAATCCAATCAGCTCTCCCTGTTCTAAAAAATAGGAGAGGGTTTGGCGACCTTCCCAAGCCGGTTCGGACAGGTTTCATAGCCGCGGTTGTCAACAAAGGGCTGTTATGCTATAATTTTTTTGGAAATACTGGTTATTACGAACGCAGATCGAGAGTGGGGAAACCCACTCTTTCTTTCTGGCTGAACTTAATGCTTCATTTGACAAGGAGGTACTTGCTTGAGCAAGGTAACAGACATCGTCACCGACCTGGTAACTCCCATTCTCGACGAGCTGGGTCTGGAACTGGTTGACATCGAGTACAAAAAAGAAGGCAGCAACTGGTTTCTGCGCGTGTTCATCGACAATGAAACAGGAAGCATCGACATCGATGACTGCGGCCTTGTCAGCGAGCGGCTAAGCCAGCGGCTGGACGAAGTGGACCCGATCCCGACCGCATACTTCCTGGAAGTATCTTCACCGGGAGCAGAGCGTCCTCTGCGAAAAGAAAGCGATTTTCGCAAAGCTGTTGGCAGGCACGTACATATCACGACAAAGGAGCCGATCGAAGGCGAAAGCACTTTCGAAGGCGAGCTGATTTCCTTTGAAGATGGTAAGCTGACAGTGAAAGAGCAGAAAAAAACGCAAGTCATTGCACTGGAGCAAATTGACACAGCCCGAATGGCGATTGTCTTTTAATACTGTGGTCTGTGGGTAAAGGAGGAGGCAACGAAAATCATGAACGCCGATTTTATCGAGGCATTGGAAGCCATTGAGAGAGAAAAGGGAATCTCCAAAGATATACTGATTGAGGCAATTGAAGCTGCTCTCATTTCGGGATACAAACGAAATTTTAATTCTGCCCAAAACGTACGTGTCGACGTCAATCGTCACTCGGGGCAGGTTCGGGTTTTTGCGCGCAAAACCGTTGTGGAGGAAGTGCTTGACCCGCGCTTGGAGATTTCCTTGGAGGCATCACAGGAGATCGACCCCAATTTCCGCCTGGATGACATCGTCGAAATCGAGGTAACCCCGCGGGATTTTGGACGCATCGCTGCGCAAACGGCGAAGCAGGTGGTTACCCAACGCATCCGCGAAGCAGAGCGCGGCTTGATTTACAGCGAGTTCATCGAACGCGAAGACGACATCGTGACTGGTGTTGTGCAGCGTATGGACCAACGCAACTACTACATTGACCTGGGAAAAGCGGAAGCGGTCATGCCGATTACGGAAAAAATGCCGACTGACGATTTTAAATCCCAGGATCGGGTAAAGGCATACATTATCAAGGTAGAAAAGACCACAAAAGGACCGCAAATCGTCGTGTCCCGTACACATCCAGGTCTGCTCAAGCGTCTGTTCGAGCTGGAAGTGCCGGAAATCTACGACGGTGTGGTTGAGATCAAGTCGGTTGCCCGCGAGGCGGGAGACCGTTCCAAAATTGCCGTTCATTCCATCAATCCTGACGTCGATCCGGTCGGCGCTTGCGTAGGCCCGAAAGGTCTTCGCGTTCAGACAATCGTGAACGAATTGAAGGGCGAAAAAATTGATATTGTCCGCTGGTCGGAGGACCCGGCTGAATACGTGGCCAACTCGCTGAGCCCGGCAAAGGTGCTCCATGTAGAAGTGAACGCGGCGGAAAAAGTAACACGGGTGATCGTTCCCGACTATCAGCTTTCGCTTGCCATCGGAAAACGCGGACAAAACGCTCGTCTCGCCGCCAAACTGACTGGCTGGAAAATCGACATCAAGAGCGAATCTCAGGCAGACCAAGAAGGCATCGTCTATCCGAAAGCGGAGGAAGGCGATGAGGGGGCGGATTGGGTATAACCATGAAGCAAAAGAAAATCCCTTTGCGAAAGTGCATCGTTTGTCAGGAAATGTTTCCAAAAAAAGAACTGGTACGTGTCGTACGTACGCCGCAGGAAGAGATCATTATTGATCCGACCGGAAAGGCGGCAGGACGCGGGGCGTATGTTTGCCGTCAGGAGAGCTGCCTGAAGCCGGATACATTTGCAGCAGGTAAATGGAAAAAAGTGTTGGAACGAGCCCTCAACATGTCTGTCACCCAGGAACAGTACGATGCGTTTCGTGAAAAATGGCTGGAGATGATGGGACAATGATCCCCAAGGCAGCGCAAATGTTGGGATTGGCGATGCGGGCCCGCAAGGTCATTACCGGAGAAGGATTGGTCGTCGAGGCCGTTCGGAACGGAAAAGCCAAACTGGTGCTTCTCGCTGCCGATGCCTCTGCCAATACATCCAAAAAAGTGCAGGACAAGTGCGCCCATTATGGTGTGCCGTGTGTATCAGCAACAGACCGCTATGAGCTTGGCCGTGCAATCGGCAAGGATGAGCGTGTAACGATTGCCGTAACAGACGGAAAACTGGCGGAAAGTATACAGCGTCTGCTCACCTAATTCAGAAGGGGTGATCTCATGAAGACACGCGTGTATGAATATGCGAAGCAGCACAACATGAGCAGCAAGGAAATCCTCAATTTGCTAAAGAGATTAAATATAGAAGTTGCAAATCATATGAGTATCATGGACGAACCGATGGTCAAAAAGATTGAAGAGCATTTGGCCAAATTGCGTTCGGGAAGCGGGAAACAACAAGAGCAGCAACGTTCTTCCGGACAGCGGGAGGCAAAGCCCGCTAAGACGGAAGAGAAGAAACGGGATGAATCCAAAGGACAAACACAACGAACCGGACAGTCGAATCAACAGCAACAGCAGCATCGCCGCAATGACCGTCCGGGAAATCAAACTGGCAGCCGACCAGGTGGACAACGACCAGACCAATCACGTCCACAGCACGGAAAAAATCAGGGGAAGAATCAGGAGAGAAAACCAAACGATATGAGAAGTCAACCAGGGAAACCGCTTGATCGCAAACCAGTCAACCAGCAAGAGCCAACGGTGAACGAAAAAGATGATGTACGCACGGGCGAGGATTTTGAAGAAAAGGTAAATATCCCGAACAAGGTAAGCTTGGAAAAACGGGAAAAAATCAAAAAAGCCCCAGGACCAAAGAAAACCTTTGAAGACAACAAGAAGAGCCAGCCGTTCAAAGGCGGAAACAAACGCCAGGACAACCGCAGGCATGGCGGCCAGCGCGAACAGCAGCAACAGCGTCCTGTTCTCGAGCCACCTAGCAAAATTACGTTCACTGAATCTTTGACCGTAGGAGAGCTGGCGAAGAAGCTTCGCAAGGAACCGGCGGAAATCATCAAAAAGTTGTTTAATTTGGGCATCATGGCTACGATTAACCAGGATCTCGATCGCGATGCCATCGAATTGATCTGTTCGGAATACAATGTGGAAGTCGAAGAAAAAATCGTCATCGACGAAACCAACTTTGAAACGATCGAAGAAGTGGACAATCCGGCAGATATGGTGGAGCGTCCGCCGGTCGTTACGATCATGGGTCACGTTGACCACGGAAAAACGACACTGCTTGATGCCATCCGCTCCACGAACGTAGTGGCAGGCGAAGCAGGAGGCATCACGCAGCACATCGGTGCATATCAGGTCGAGATTAAAGGCAAGAAGATTACCTTCCTCGACACGCCTGGCCATGCAGCCTTTACGACCATGCGTGCGCGCGGTGCGCAAATTACGGACATTACCATTCTGGTAGTTGCTGCAGACGACGGCGTAAAACCGCAAACCATTGAAGCGATCAGTCATGCCAAGGCAGCAAAGGTTCCGATTATCGTCGCCGTGAACAAGGTCGACAAACCGGAAGCCAATATCGACCGAATCAAGCAAGAGCTGACCGAGTATGAGCTGGTAGCAGAAGAATGGGGCGGAGATACGATCTTTTCTCCAATTTCCGCTAAGCAGCGCCAAGGTATCGAAGAGCTGCTCGAGTACATTCTGCTCGTTTCCGAAGTGCAAGAGCTGAAGGCCAATCCAAACAAGCGGGCCCGCGGTACCGTCGTGGAAGCCGAGCTGGATAAGGGACGCGGACCTGTAGCGACTGTCCTCGTTCAACACGGTACCCTGAAAGTCGGAGATCCGATTGTCGTCGGTTCCGCCTTTGGACGCGTTCGTGCCATGGTAAATGACAAAGGACGCCGCATGAAGGAAGCTGGACCGAGCACGCCTGTAGAAATTACCGGTCTGAACGACGTGCCGCAAGCCGGGGACCAGTTCATGGTCTTTGAAGATGAGAAAAAAGCGCGTGCAATCGGGGAAGCCCGTGCTTCCAAACAGCGTGAATCCGAGCGCCGCGCAAACACTCGCGTATCTTTAGACGATCTGTTCCAGCACATTCAAGAGGGCGACATCAAGGAGCTCAACCTGATCGTCAAGGCTGACGTTCAAGGTTCTGTCGAGGCTCTTCGCGGCTCTCTGGAAAAAATCGATGTCAACGGAACGCGTGTAAAAATCATTCACACAGGCGTAGGTGCGATTACGGAATCCGATATTACGCTGGCAAATGCCTCCAATGCGATTGTGATCGGCTTCAACGTACGTCCGGAACCAAACGCGCGGAGCATGGCTGAGCAGGAGAGCATTGATATTCGACTGCATCGGGTTATTTACACCGTGATTGAAGAAATTGAACAAGCACTGAAAGGCATGCTGGACCCTGTCTATAAAGAGTCCATCATCGGCCAGGCAGAAATTCGCGAGGTATTTAAAGTGTCCAAAGTGGGCAACATCGCAGGCTGCTATGTTACAGAGGGCAAGCTGACCCGCGATGCCGGTGCTCGTCTGATCCGCGAAGGCGTCGTGATCTACGAAGGAAAGCTGGATACGCTGAAACGCTTCAAGGATGACGCCAAAGAAGTTGCCGCAGGCTACGAGTGCGGACTTACGCTGGAGCGCTACCATGACATCAAGGTTGGCGATGTGATCGAAGCCTTCGTCATGGAAGAAGTAAAACAATAATGATTGCGGGTGCGCGGATTCAATTGTTTCTGCCTGCCTGCCAAAATCTGAAAGAGAAAAGGGCCATTGTCAAAAGCGTTCTGGGAAAACTGCGGAGCAGATTCCATGTCTCCGCGGCAGAGCTGGCCTATCAGGAGCAGTGGCAGCGTGCCGAAATTGGTATCGCTGCCGTTGCCAATGAAATGTCCTTTTTGGCAAATCAGATGCAAGCGATGATACGGCTGGTGGAAAACCATCCCGGTGTGGAGTTGATCCAAGCCGATACGGAATACTACGAGTAGGAAGCCAGCGGAGGTGATAAATATGAACAAGACACGGATGAGCCGGGTTGGCGAAGAGATCAAAAAAGAGCTGAGCATCGTTTTGCAGCGCGGTTTGAAGGACCCTCGCATCGGGTTTGTGACCGTTACGGATGTAGAGGTGACAAGCGACCTGCAGCTTGCGAAAGTATACGTCAGCATTTTTGGCAGCGAAGAACAACGGAGAGACTCTCTGGCTGGGTTGCAAAAAGCGAAGGGCTACCTGCGCACAGAGATCGGAAGACGGGTAAAGCTCCGTCATATACCGGATTTTGTATTTAAATTGGATGAATCGATTGATTATGGCAGCAAAATTGAAACCATCCTGCGTGAAATCTCCACGGATGGAGAAAAAGGGGACAAACAGGATGAGTAATTACAACCGTTCCTTGGAGGAAGCGGTCAGCTTCATGAAGAAGCATGACCGTTTTCTGGTTCTTTCCCACGTCAATCCGGACGGGGACGCCACGGGCTCTGCGTTGGCCGTCGCCCAGATGCTGCGTGATCTCGGCAAAACCTTTGTAGTCATCAACGAAGGCGAGACACCGGCCAGATTTTCCTTTTTGCCCGGATTTGAACAGATTCGCAATGTATCGCAGTCACCGCTGGAGGAGTCTTTCTCGGCGGTGATTGCTGTCGATTGCGCGGACCGCTCTCGCATGGGCAATGTCGAGCATCTCTTTGCTCAGGATGTGCAACTGTTAAACATCGATCATCATCCGACCAACGACGAATTCGGCACATGCAATGTGATCCGGACCGATGCCGCTGCGACTGCGGAAATCCTGTACGATCTGGCTGTAGCCGGCCATTTGCCGTTTCAAGCGGATTTGGCGCTATGCCTCTATACCGGCCTCTTGACCGATACAGGGGGATTTCGCTATTCCAACACCACGCCGCATGTGATGGAGAGTGCCGCCAGTCTGCTCAAATATGGCGTTAATCCGGGCGAGGTCGCTGAGCGTTGCCTCGAAGTGATTACACTCGGGCATGTGAACATTTTGCGCCAAGCGTTGGGCAGTCTGAAACTGTCATTCCAGAACCAGGTTGCCTCTGTTTGCGTCAGCAGACAGGATCTGGCCGAGGCGAATGCCGACCGCGAAGACGCAGGCGGCCTTGTGAATTACTGCCGCAACATCGAGGGTGTCGAAGTCGGCATTTCCTTCGTGGAAGCGGAGCCGAATGTGGTCAAGGTGAGCTTGCGGGCGCGCAGCTACGTCAATGTAGCCGAGATAGCCAAGCAGCTCGGTGGAGGAGGCCACGCCAAAGCGGCGGGATGTACGCTTCACGGATCATTGGACGAGGTTCGCGATCGAGTCTTGGCCCTGCTGGGGGAAGTCATGGGAGTGAAGGACAATGAGTAAGGTCCACGGTGTCGTGGTGATCGATAAACCGGCTGGCATGACCTCCCATGACTGTGTGGCACGGGTACGCCGGATGTTTGGAACCAAGAAAGTCGGTCATACGGGTACACTGGACCCGGAAGTGACCGGTGTCTTGCCGATTTGTATCGGTAATGCGACGCGGCTGGTGGAGTATTTGCAGGAGCTGCCGAAACGCTATGACGTCATCATGCGGCTCGGCTCCTCGACAACGACCGAGGATGCTGGCGGTGAAATAGTCGAGCACAAGCAGGTCGACCCGCATGACGTTACACAGCAGAAAATCGAGGAAGCGTTCCGGCAGTTTTTGGGTGAAATCGAGCAGATCCCGCCGATGTACTCCGCTGTAAAGGTAAACGGGAAACGTCTGTACGACCTTGCACGCGAAGGAATTGTGATTGAACGGAACGCGAGGAAGGTAACCATTTACGAGCTGGATTTTCACCAGGTAAAAACGGACGGCGAGTTTGTGGACGTTTCCTTTTCCTGCACATGCTCAAAAGGAACGTATGTCCGCACTTTATGTGTTGACCTTGGGCGTGCTCTGGGGTATCCTGCCCATATGAAGCAGTTGCGGCGAGTCAAAAGCGGTCCGTTTTTGGAAAAGGAAGCGATACCGCTTGAGCGGCTGGAAGAAGCAGTCCAGACAGGTGAGGATATAACGAAGCACGTTATTCCGATCTCCCATGCGCTGTCGTTCCTACCGCGGTATGAAATCGCCCCCGACCGAAAAAAAGCGGTGCTGAACGGACTGTCGACCGCTCTCCCGGGTCTTGCGGCTAAAGAAGGTACGCTGATCTGTCTTTTTTCGGGAGAACAGCTTCTGGGAATCCATCGCGTCTGCCTTGGACCCAAGGGCCTTTTTGCAAAGGCTGAAAAAGTCTTTCCTCCTGAGGTGTAACCGTGAAAACGATATCCTTGACTTATCCTTTGCCAAAAGATTTGCTACCTGTCCCCTGCGCGGTCGCTCTGGGGTATTTTGACGGTGTACATATCGGTCACAGGCGGGTAATCCAGAAAGCGATTGACACAGCCAAGGCAAATGGATGGAAAAGCGCTGTGATGACATTCGATCCGCATCCGCGGGAAGTGCTGGGACAAACCGGGTACAGCCAGTATCTTACCCCCCTCCCGGAAAAGCTGGAGCAGCTCGAGAAGATGGGCGTCGACCTGGCGTACGTCATTCGCTTTGACATTTCCTTCGCGGCTGTCTATCCCGAGGACTTTATCGAAGAATGCTTGCTGCCATTGGGGTGCCGTCATGTCGTTGTCGGCTTTGACTACACATTCGGTCACCGGGGGATGGGAACGGCCCAGACTCTGCAGGAGCTTGCCAGAGGCAGATACGGCGTAGACATCGTTGGCCCGGTCAACCGCCTAGGCGAAAAAGTTAGCAGTACGGTCATTCGCGAATACCTGCACCATGGAGATGTGGAACAGACCCGGCACTTGCTGGGACGTCCTTACAAAATCAGCGGTGAAGTGGTACACGGGGATAAACGCGGGCGTACCATCGGTTTTCCGACGGCGAACGTACGCGTCTCAAGTCCTTATCTGATCGGCAAGAACGGAGTGTACGGTGTCCGGTTTACCGTTGGCGGACAAGTATATCAAGGTGTCATGAATGTCGGGATCAAGCCGACATTTGAATTGGAGAAGAAAGAAAAATCGTTGGAAGTGCACATTTTTGACTTCAAACGCGAAATCTACGGGGAAAAAGTAGAAGTAGAATTTTTGTTCTTCATTCGGGATGAACAAAAATTCTCTGGGGTTGAAGCCCTGATCGCGCAAATCCAGCAGGATGTACAGGTCGCCAAGGAAAAATTCGCTGAGGGAAATGCATGATTCGTCTTTGCTTTTAGCGGGCCTGTATGCTATAATTCATAACGTTGCAGAAAAACCGCAGCTTGGTTGTCCGATTCTCACCGACGGCAAACTCGGCTGACGGGGATAAAATGTAGGAGGTGAGTCAAGATGGCTTTGTCTCAAGAACGTAAAGCACAGCTGATCCAAGAGTTCCGCACTCATGAAAATGACACCGGTTCTCCGGAAGTTCAGATCGCTATCCTGACAGAAAACATTAACAATCTGAACGAGCATTTGCGTACGCACAAAAAAGATCACCACAGCCGTCGTGGTCTTTTGAAAATGGTAGGTCAACGCCGCAACCTGTTGGGCTACCTGCGCGAGCTGGATGTTACACGTTATCGCGAACTGATCAATCGTCTTGGTCTGCGTCGCTAGTTCGTATCAGGAGAAAAAAGCGGGTTCATCCCGCTTTTTCTATTATCTAAAACCGCTGCCAAAGCTGCCCATTTAATTTTGATGGCGGCAGGAAATAATACATACAGGTAGAAAATGATTGTGTATCGTGCACAATGAGGTAAAGGAGGACTGCTAGCAACATGGAGCAACAATTCCGTACATACGAGTTTGAACTGGCAGGCCGCAAACTGACGCTGGAATTTGGCAAAATGGCAAAGCAGGCGCAAGGTTCGGTCTTGGTTCGATACGGCGATACGGCTATTCTTTCTGCCGTTACGGTTTCCAAAGAGCCGAAGCCGCTTGACTTCTTTCCATTGACTGTCAACTATGAGGAGCGTCTATACGCTGTCGGAAAAATCCCCGGAGGGTTTATTAAACGGGAAGGACGCCCGAGCGAGAAGGCTATTTTGGCCAGCCGTCTGATCGACCGTCCGATCCGTCCGCTGTTCCCTGAAGGATTCCGCAACGACGTCCAAGTGGTAAACACCGTACTGTCGGTGGATCAGGACTGCTCTCCTGAGATCGCAGCCATGATCGGAACGTCTGCCGCCCTCTGCGTTTCCGAGATTCCTTTCAACGGGCCGATTGCCGGCGTGATCGTAGGGCGTGTAGATGGTAAGCTCGTCGTTAACCCTACTGTTGAACAGATGGAGAAGAGCGACATTCACCTGGTGGTAGCAGGAACGTATGATGCGATCAACATGGTGGAAGCAGGAGCAGATCAGGTTCCTGAATCAGTCATGCTGGAAGCGATCATGACCGGTCACGATATGATCCGGAAGCTGGTAGAGTTCCAGAACAAGATCGTAGCTGAGATCGGCAAGGAAAAAATGGTTGTGGTGCTTCATGAGGTAGACCCGCAGGTCAATCAGGCTGTTCGGGAATACGCTGAAGCGCGTCTGAAAGAAGCGATTCGCATTGAAGAGAAACAGGCTCGTTACGACGCCATCGATGCGATAAAAGCGGAGACCAAGCAGCATTTCGCCGAAGCAAATCCGGAGACTTATGCGGAGCAAGAGCGGGCCATCGACGAGGTTCTCTACAACATCGTCAAGGAAGAGGTACGCCGCTTGATCACTGAAGAAAAAATTCGCCCCGATGGACGAGCTCTGAACGAAATTCGTCCGCTGTCCAGCGAGACGAACATCTTGCCGCGTACACACGGTTCCGGACTGTTTACGCGCGGTCAAACCCAGGCTCTCAGTGTCTGCACCCTCGGCGCGTTGGGCGACGTGCAAATCCTGGATGGCCTTGGGCTGGAAGAGTCTAAACGCTTTATGCATCACTACAATTTCCCGCCGTACAGCGTAGGGGAAGCACGTCCGCTTCGTCCTCCAGGCCGCCGCGAGATTGGTCACGGTGCGTTGGGTGAACGCGCAATTGAGCCGATCATCCCATCCGAAACCGAGTTCCCGTATACAATCCGACTTGTATCGGAAGTAATTGAATCGAACGGTTCCACCTCGCAGGCCTCGATTTGCGCCAGCGTACTTGCTTTAATGGATGCCGGTGTGCCGATCAAGGCACCTGTAGCCGGAATTGCCATGGGTCTGATCATGGGCGAAGACGGAAAAACCTTCTCTATTCTGACAGACATCCAAGGGATGGAAGACCATCTGGGCGATATGGATTTCAAAGTCGCAGGTACCGAAACAGGGGTTACTGCGATTCAGATGGACATCAAGATCGCCGGCATCAACCGTGAAATTCTGGAGCAAGCGCTGGAACAGGCAAGAGAAGGCCGTTTGACCATTCTCAAGCATATGCTCAGCACGATTTCCGAGCCGCGCAAGACGCTGTCTCCCTATGCGCCTAAGATTCTCACGATGCAAATCAATCCGGACAAGATCCGCGATGTCATCGGACCTCAAGGCCGTATCATCAACAAGATCATCGATGAGACCGGGGTCAAAATCGATATTGAACAGGATGGCCGCATCTTTATTGCATCGGTGGACCACGACGCAAACCTGCGGGCAAAACAGATCATCGAAGATCTCGTGCGCGAGGTAGCCCTCGGACAAACATACCTGGGAACTGTGAAGCGCGTGGAAAAATACGGTGCATTCATCGAGCTGTTCGCTGGAAAAGAAGGGCTCTGCCACATTTCCCAGCTGGCTGAAGAGCGCGTAGCGAAGACAGAAGATGTCGTATCCGTTGGCGATAAAGTGATGGTAAAGGTCACCGAGATCGACGACCAAGGCCGTATCAACCTGTCCCGCAAAGCTGTTCTGAAAGAGCAAGCGGCGCAAAACGCACCAGTACAAGCAGAATAACGGGTTAACCGTTTCCCAGAAAAACGTCATGACGTTTTTCGCAGACAAAGGCTTCGTCACTCGAAGGACTCTTCGCGTACGGAAGCTTTTTCTTTTTCCTTCTATCTTCCCGGCTCTCCTCATACATTGGACAAAGAAGGACTTGTACGTGTGAAAGCCGGGAGGGGCATGTGGATGAACAAAGCAGTGACATTTCGGATCCTGTTTACGGTAGGCTGCGCCGTATTGCTCGCACTGACCCTGAATTACAGACCGATCGATCGCTATATAGAAACGGTAAAAATCAAATCGATAACGGCCGACAAGCCGATTGCGGGTGGGCAGGAGGATGAGCTTCGGAAGAAAATCGACGAGTGGAAGCAGGGGAGGGAGGAGGCGCCGATCAATGCGAAGGTCGACCGGGTGTGGCGTGCCATTCCGGGATATAACGGATTGGCTGTGAACGTGGAAGCCTCCCTCGAAAAGCTGAAGACCGCGCAGACAGCAGGCCCCGGAGCGCTTGTCTTCGAAGAAATCCCTCCCGCCATCTCGCTGGAACAGCTGGGAGCCCATCCGATTTATCGCGGAAATCCGCAAAAACCCGCTGTTTCTTTTATGATCAATGTTGCTTGGGGCAATGAATATTTGGATACGATTTTGGATACGTTGGACAAACACAGCGTGAAAACGACTTTTTTCCTGGATGGCTCCTGGGTGAAGCGGTACCCGGAGCTGGCCAAAAAAATTGCAGAGCGCGGCCACGAGATCGGTAACCACGCCTATTCTCATCCGGATATGGCAAAAATCGGCGTGGAGCGGATGAGGCAGGAAATCTCAAAAACCCAGGAAGTGATTCAAAAGACGCTGGGAATAAAACCGGTCTTGTTTGCACCTCCTTCCGGTTCCTTTAATCAATCGGTGGTCAACATTGCTCACAACGAGTTTCAGATGAAGACCATTTTGTGGACGGCAGATACGGTCGATTGGAGGAAGCCGCCAGTGGGCGAGATGGTCAGTCGCATCGAGGCCAAGCTGGGCAACGGTGTTCTGATTCTGATGCACCCAACGGCACCTACAGCTGCAGGATTGGATAAAATGATCCAGGACGCCAAGAAAAAAGGCCTGATGCCGATGCCGGTTTCAGAAGTAATTTCCAGTAAGCGGCTGCGATGACACCCCCTTTATTGTGAGAATAGGCGAATTTTGTTATAGTAAAACTTGTTTGCAAGCAATCAAACGAGCAAAGGATGGAATAGCAACCGAGGAGGGTTTATGTGATACAACGATATACATGTGAGAACGGGCTCCGCATCATTACGGAGAAAATCCCATCCGTACGTTCAGTGGCTTTGGGTGTATGGGTCGGAACCGGTTCCAAGTTTGAGACGGAACGGGATAACGGAATCTCGCATTTTCTTGAACATATGTTCTTCAAAGGAACGACGAACCGTTCAGCAAAGGAAATTGCGGAAACGTTTGATGAAATCGGAGGGAATGTAAACGCCTTCACCTCCAAGGAGTACACGTGTTACTATGCGCGCATCCTCGATCAGCATGCGCCG
Organism: Brevibacillus borstelensis; assembly: GCF_003710865.1. GTDB lineage: Bacteria > Bacillota > Bacilli > Brevibacillales > Brevibacillaceae > Brevibacillus > Brevibacillus borstelensis. The sequence continues at coordinate 66,976 of NZ_RHHO01000002.1, forward strand.
ATCGCCCTGGATGTATTGACGGATATGTATTTTAACTCCGTATTTGATCCAGAAGAGCTGGAGAAGGAAAAAAATGTGGTCATCGAGGAAATCAGCATGTACGAGGATACTCCAGACGACCTGGTCCACGATTTGATTGCAAGGGCAAGCTACGGGGACCATTCGCTAGGATATTCGATTCTCGGGACGGAAGATGTGCTGCGCTCTTTGAAAAGAGAGAATTTGCTCGATTACATTGATGGTCATTACCTCCCTTCCAATACCGTCGTGACGGTGGCCGGAAATTTTGACGAAGCATTGATTGAGGATATCAAGCGCAGATTTTCTTCCCTGCAGCGAAATGCAAGGATGCAAGAGGTACGGACGCCGGAGTTCCAGGGACGCTCGATTGCCCACCATAAAGCAACGGAACAGGCACATTTGTGCATTTCCCTGCCAGGCTTTCAGGTAGGCCATGAGGATACCTATTCACTGATCTTGTTGAATAACGTGCTCGGCGGCAGCATGAGCTCCAGGCTGTTTCAAGAAATTCGTGAGGAACGCGGCCTGGCTTACTCGGTGTACTCGTATCATTCATCTTTCAAAGAGGCAGGTACATTCACCATTTATACGGGAACCGCACCGGAGCAGGTTGGGCAGGTTTTCGATATTGTCGCCAATGTGCTTCGCGATGTTACCGAACATGGAATTACCGAGAAAGAACTGAAAAAGGGCAAGGAGCAGTTGAAGGGCAGCTTGATGCTCAGCCTGGAAAGCACAAACAGCCGGATGAGCCGCCTCGGCAAAAACGAATTGCTGCTCGGGCGTCATCTCAGTCTGGATGAGATTGTCGCGAAGATCGACCGTGTTTCGCATGAGTCCGTCCTTTCAGTCGCTAGACAGCTGTTCCGCTCCAAGCTGGCCATGGCCATGGTAAGTCCATTGGACGGTTTCCCCGACAACGTTAGAAGCGATATTCTCCTGTGAAAAAATCCGGCATAGACCGGATTTTTTTTCGTATAAAAGTAGAAACGAATAACCTTGACGAGCCCCGGAATGGCGGGTCCGTAAAGGAAGCGGCCACTTCATAGAACTGGCTTGAGAGGCGGTTCAAAATAAGGGGGATGGAGTGCATGCGTTTAAGCGAGATGAGCGGCAAGGAAATCATCGGGTTGGACAATGGGGAGCGATTGGGCGTGATCGGCGACTCTGACCTGGAGATCAATACCGAGACAGGAAGCATCCACGCGATTATCGTACCGGGTGGAAGCTTTTTTGGTTTCGGAAAGAAGCGCGACGACATGGTCATTCCCTGGGACGCCATCGTCAAAATCGGGCCGGATATGGTGATTATTCAGGTAAATAAAAATCAGTCACAAGCTTTGGAAAAATAGGCGCTTTAGTCACCGAACCGGATACGGCCGAATAGGATGGGGTAGACGTAACGCTTTCCGTTATCTTTTTCACACGGAAAAACCTTTGCGTTTCGATCGTTTAATGCAGTAAAATGTGTGGAAAGGGGAACGCAGCATGCTAACGGGCAAACACGTTGCCTTTATCGGCGGCGACGCACGCCAGTTGGAAGTGATCAAGCGTTGCATTCAACTGGATGCCAGTGTCACGCTGATTGGCTTTGACAACCTGGAAAGCATCTTCACCGGGGCAACCAAAAGACCATTAACATGCGATGTGTTGAAAGACGTTGACGCCTTGATTCTTCCCATCGTCGGGTCGGATGACAACGGCTATGTGGAAAGCATATTCTGCTCTAAGCCGCTGCAGCTATTGGATGAGCATGTAGCGAGTCTTCAAAAGCACTGCATTGTCTACACGGGTATGGCAAAGACATATTTGAAGCAACTGCTTGCCGCCCAGCAAATTGAGCTGGTGGAACTTCTGGATCGTGATGATGTGGCCATTTACAATTCGATCCCGACCGTAGAGGGAGCCTTGATGATGGCCATCCAGCATACAGACATCACGATACACGGTTCGCAGTCCATCGTGCTTGGTTTGGGACGGACAGGCATGTCCATGGCGCGTGCGCTGCATTCGCTGGGAGCCAGAGTTCGTGTAGGGGCAAGACGTCAGGAACACATAGCACGTATTTTTGAAATGGGGCTGACGCCCTTTCATATGAGCGAATTGAAACAGCAGGTGAACAATGCCGATTTTATTTTCAATACGATCCCGAAGCTTGTACTGACAGCGGAAATCATCGCCCAAATGCCGCAAACGGCATTTATTCTTGACCTCGCTTCCAAACCGGGGGGGACTGATTTTCGCTATGCCGAAAGACGGGGAATCAAGGCTTTGCTTGCACCCGGATTACCCGGTATCGTCGCACCCAAAACAGCCGGACAGATTTTAGCCCAAACCTTGTCGCGTCTTATCGGGGAGCAAACGATCACCAGGGGGAATCAGCATGGGTAAACTTCAGGGAAAGACGATCGGTTTTGGACTGTCTGGCTCACACTGCACGTTTGAGGAAACCATGCCGCAAATCAAGCGGCTTGTGGACGCGGGCGCCCGTGTCGTTCCCATTGTTACGAATACGCTCCTTACCACTGACACCCGTTTCGGCACATCCGAGAGCTGGCAAAAGCAGCTTGTGGACATAACCGGGGAAAAGCTGATCACAACGATCCCGGAGGCGGAGCCGCTCGGTCCATCCAAGCTGCTGGATGTAATGGTGATTGCTCCATGCACGGGCAACACGACCAGCCGCCTGGCAAATGCCATCACGGACAGCCCCGTGCTTATGGCAGCCAAGGCTACGATGCGAAACTTGCGGCCAGTTGTAATAGCGATCTCGACCAATGACGGATTGGGTTTGAACGCAGCCAATATTGCAAAGCTTCTGGCGGCGAAAAACGTCTATTTTGTGCCTTTCGGACAGGATGCTCCTGACAAAAAACCTACCTCGCTGGTAGCTCGTATGGAACTTATTTTGGAAACGTGTGAGGCTGCGTTAGAAGGCCGACAATTGCAACCCTTGTTGATAGAAAGATACCAATACTAAAACCAGTACTGTTTGAGCGCGATTAGGAGGAGAGTAGAAGATGGCGAACCAACTGACCTACAACGTTGCTGTGGTCGGTGCAACCGGCGCAGTCGGGCAGCAGATGATCAAAATTTTAGAAGAGCGGAATTTCCCAATTAAGCAGTTGAAGCTGCTTGCTTCCAGCCGTTCGGCAGGCAAAACGGTCATGTTCAAGGGACAAGAGATCGTTCTGGAAGAAGCGACACCGGACAGCTTTGCTGGAGTTGATTATGCCCTGTTCAGCGCAGGCGGAGCGATCAGCAAGGAGCTGGCTCCTCACGCTGTGCGCCACGGCGCAGTCGTAATCGACAACACAAGCGCTTACCGGATGGACCCGGAAGTCCCGCTGGTCGTTCCGGAAGTGAACATGGATGCCGCTCTTGCCCACAAGGGGATCATTGCCAACCCGAATTGCTCGACAATTCAAATGGTAGCCGCTTTGAAACCCCTTTATGATCGCTATGGAATAGATCGGATCATCGTCTCTACTTATCAGGCAGTCTCCGGAGCGGGCGCGTCTGCCATTCAAGAGCTGTTGACGCAGTCCCGTGACGTTTTGGATGGCAAAGAACCGGAGTGCAAGGTGCTTCCGGTAGGGAAACTGCCTGTTCATCATCAGATCGCGTTCAACGCTATTCCGCAAATCGACGTGTTTACGGAAAACGGATTTACGTATGAAGAAATGAAAATGGTGAACGAGACAAAGAAAATCTTCGGGGACGACAATGTGCTCGTATCTGCTACCTGCGTTCGCATCCCGGTTGTATATGGACACAGCGAAGCTGTCTATGTAGAGCTGAAAGAGGATTACGATCTGGCAGAAGTAAAATCGCTGCTGGAAAAAGCTCCCGGCGTCGTATTGACCGATGTACCGGAAGAGCTGCGCTATCCTTTGGCTACGGATGCGGCAGGCAAACTGGATGTGTTTGTAGGACGCGTACGCCGCGACCTTCATCATCCAAGAGGACTGCACATGTGGATTGTGTCCGACAACCTGCTCAAGGGTGCTGCTTGGAATACAGTACAAATCGCTGAAGAACTCATCAAAGCACGAGCATAGGGGAGAGGTTTGTGAAAATTCTCGTCCAGAAATTCGGTGGATCTTCACTGACAACAGAAGATTGCCGGATCAGGGCTATTACGCATATAAAAAGAGCAATCGACGAAGGCTATGCCCTCGTCGTTGTCGTGTCAGCGATGGGGCGCAAGGGCGATCCCTACGCGACTGACACATTGCTGCAGCTCATTCGCAGCAACGGGAACGGTTTGCCCAAAAGAGAGACGGATCTGTTGATGCACACGGGTGAAATCATCTCGGCAACGGTCATGTGCAGCATGCTGAATGCCGAGGGAATACACGCGACGATTTTGACAGGCGGGCAGGCGAATATTGTCACCAGCGATGATTTTACTAATGCGCAGATCGAGACGATTGAACCAAAGCGAATCTTGCAGGAGCTGGAAGCCGGGAAAGTGGTTATCGTTCCCGGTTTTCAGGGACGGACGCCGGATTGGGAAATTACGACGCTCGGCCGAGGAGGAAGCGACACGACGGCAACAGCTCTAGGCGTCGCGCTCCATGCCGAAATGGTAGACATTTTCACTGATGTGAACGGAATCATGACGGCTGATCCACGGATTGTGGATGAGGCCCAGCCGCTGGCGACGGTTACGTATTCGGAAATCTGCAACATGGCACATCTGGGGGCGAAGGTTATCCATCCGCGTGCTGTCGAGATTGCCATGCAGGCAAATGTCCCCATTCGTGTCCGATCCACTTTTTCGGATGATCCAGGTACACTGGTTACCAACCTTTTGAAGATTGGTCGAATGGGGTACACTGTACATGATCGGCTGGTCATGGGGATCGCGCATGTCCCGAATATTACGCAAATCAAAGTCGCCAACAAGGATGGCCGTTACGATACGCAGCTGCAGGTATTCAAGGCGATGGCCAAGAATGACATCAGTGTCGACTTCATCAACGTGAATCCGTTGGGTGTCGCGTATACGGTCCATGATGAAATGGGAGAAAAGGCTTCCCGCATCTTGACGGATATGGGATACGAGCCTCAGTTATTGCCGCATTGCGCAAAGGTCTCTGTAATCGGTGCGGGGATGACGGGCGTTCCCGGTGTCATGGCTCAGATTGTGGAAGCTTTGACGCACGAGGACATTCCCATTCTGCAGTCTGCTGACTCCCATACGACCATTTGGGTTCTGGTGCACGAGGAAGACATGGTACGGGCCGTTCGCGCCCTGCATCATCAATTCCAACTGCATACCGGACACTTATAGCAGCTATGACATTATACATGTGAGAATAGACAGAGGAGTTGGGGGCAGTGGCACGTTTTGGCCGATTGGTTACCGCGATGGTAACTCCTTTCAATCAACAACTGGAAATCGATTATGAACAAACCGAGCGTCTTATTGATCATTTGCTGGCCACCGGGACGGATGCGGTAGTAGTAAGCGGGACAACGGGCGAGTCGCCGACGCTGTCCGCCAGGGAAAAGCTGGATTTGTTCAAGCATGTCGTGTCCTATGCAAAAGGGAAATGCCATATTATTGCCGGTACAGGCAGCAACAATACGGCGGCGAGCATCGAGTTTACGAAAGAGGTTGAAAAGATCGGCGTTGACGCAGTCATGCTCGTCACTCCGTATTACAGCCGTCCTTCCCAGGAAGGAATATATCAGCACTTCAAGGCTCTTGCCGAGTCTACCAAGCTGCCAGTCATGCTGTACAATGTTCCCGGCCGTACGAGTGTAAACATGACAGCAGAGACTACTCTCCGGCTCGCGCAATTGCCCAATGTGGTTTGCGTGAAAGAAGCATCCGGCAACCTGTCTCAAATGGCATCCATCATTGAGCATGCGCCGGAAGGGTTTGAGCTGTACAGCGGGGATGACGGGTTGACACTTCCGGTACTGTCTATCGGGGGCGTAGGCATCGTCAGCGTGGCCAGCCACGTGGTAGGTGCACAAATGTCCGAGATGATGTCCGCGTTTTTCCGTGGAGAGCATGCACAGGCAGCGGCTATTCATCGCAAACTCCTGCCTGTATTTGAAGGCTTGTTTGCCTATCCCAGCCCAGGACCGGTCAAAGCGGCCCTGGAGAAGCTCGGAGTACAGACCGGTGGCGTTCGGTTGCCATTGGTCGATTTGACCGAAGAAGAAAAAGCGTTTGTCCATTCGCTGTTGGGATAAAACAGCGAACCAAAAACGGGAGCCGCTCCAAGGCTCCCGTTTTGCTGTTTCGCTTCTGTTCTCAGACCAGCAAGGGACTGAACATCCAGTGAAGGAAAAGAACCAGCACTCCCAGACTGATGTTGATCCAGCCGAGGAGCTTTGCGGCTCGTCGTTCTCTCTTCATGTTTGCCGCCCGGTAAGTCTCGGAGTCGATCAGAAGGACGAATATGCCGGTAGCTATCGTCAGAAACACTACATAGTAGATGTACCCGAGATGCAGGGAGAAACTCATGTATTGACCTCCTAACCCAGCCTCATTCCGACGCGGCGTATTGTGGTCGTAAAGTTGATCTCCACATCCAACTCCTTAAATTTCTTCCGCCAGTTTTCTTTCGTTTTGATGTGGGTATTCCAGTAATCGGGGAGCTTGGCCCGAACGTGCTCTCCAAAGCCGAATATATCTGATCCGTTCTTTTGGGTCATGGCAAGAATATTTTTAATGGTATTTTTGCCACGGTCCGATACTTCGGCAGAGATGTCTTTTAACAGGCCTGGCTGATTCAAAGACCGGGTATTTTTTGTCTTTTCAACGATATCAGCTTCCACGTGGATAAAGAGCTTGATCTTTGGCTGTCCATGATCCAGTACGGCGTCAATTTGCGCGTCGCGAGAGCGGGAGCGGACCAATACGCTTCCCGGTTGGCCGGGGACAGGAGTAAAAGCGGAATAGCCTCCTTGTTTGATTCCCATCACTGCCATATAAAACCCAATTTCTAAAGGCTGGAGAACCCCGACCATCCGATCTCCTTGAAAATATGCCATCCCCGAGATTTCGGTGTTTTCATGCCGTTTTACTTCAACGACTGGCAAAAACGGTTCTTGGCCCAATTTGGAAGAGGCGCTCCAAAATAGGCCGAGGAACGCTCGTGGAAACTTGCCCAGAGAAACGGCGTTTTCCATCATGGCCGAAAGATAGAGCGTAGGGATGCGTTCCAGTTGCGGTGAGCTCTCCATGACCTTTGAGGCTCTGCCATTGGAGATGATCATCCATGCAGTACGGCGTACTTCAGGATTTCGGCGCAAATAATCGTTAAGATCGCCAAGACCTTTGCGGGCAACTTCATTGCTGACGATAATGACTCGCAAATGACCGAAAAAAAGTCGATCCGCAATTTCTTGCTGGAGGTTCAGGATCGCGTCATCCAATGTATGACCGACGGTGCTGACGAGCCAGACCGGCTTTTGCGAACCGTTGCTTCCGCTTTCCGGCCCGAGAGGAATTCTTCCCGGTACAGCAATTTGTGCCGTAATCTGGATCAGCTTTTTGTTCGGCTCCGGGAAGATACCGGTCATATGGTTTACTTCGGATTCATGCATCTGTTGGTTATCTTCGGATACGTCAATGGCGATTCCGAGAATGTTGGCTCTCGTCTCGATCTCGGTTCTGTCCCAACATCCTGTCAGAAAAGGCAGGAGCAGAGCGAGTATCAAAACGATATTAAGGTGTTTTTTGTGCGTGTTCCCGATCATGTTGATCCTCCCTTTTCTTGCGTAAAATGGCGATAATCAACAGGACTGCGGGGTAACCGATGGTGATGATGAGTCCGTACAGACCGATAGTAAGGATAAATCGGTACGTATCCATAACATTTTGCGGCACCATGGCCAGCACGAAGACGATCGGCAACAGAAACAGCGAAAACATCTTGTGATCTCTGAGGCGAAGCAGATTGCTCAGCGAATGGATCGTAAAGTAGTAGGTGGAAAACAGGGTCGTAAATACAGCCGTTACCCAAACAGCCAGAAACAAAATATCCAACCGCTCCAGGACATTGGCCGGGAGTGAGGTCATTCGGGCCAGTTCAAGGGTGGGCCAAATGAGCATCTTTGTCTCCTCGGCTCCAAAGATCGCCACGCTGGCAATCACGATCAACAGGTAGAGACCGCCTGAGACGATAATCGCCAGCACACAGGCGATCGATGTTCTCGCCGGATGTCGCATGGACGGAATGATCATGGTGACGATAAATGAACCTTGAAACAGAGCTGCAATGGTCAAGCTGCCGTAAAACCAGTGGCCTTTATGAACCGGGGCGATGGGCTGCAAATTAATCAACTCTGCGTTTTGCAGCGACAATGCGACGATTAATAGTCCCGGAGCCAAAATAAAAGGCAGGTAGAAGAGATGGATGTAAGAGAATGTGCTCAGGTCGTTTCGGCAAGAGATCGCCGCTAAGGCAAGCATGACAATGACAGTGACCTCCAATGGAGTATTTCTGAGCACAGCAGTGACGACGACTTCTCCGAATTCTCGGGCTGTCAGAGCGGACAGCACGGCAAAAAAGAAGATAATCGCGACACTCCCGACCCTGCCTATCCAGACGCCGAGAATGTCTTCGCTATAGTGAATGATCGATTTGCGGGGAAAGCGTTTCCCCAAAGCCGCCAGGATACCCAAGGAAAAAAGGGCGATCATGGTTCCGATAAAGGTAAGGAGCGGGGCGCCGGTATCTACCGCTTTTACGGCGATGACCGGCAAGGAAAGAACCCCGACTCCGATGATGGTACTGATCAACACTGCTGCTGCCTGTAAAAAGGTGATCTCACGTGGAGTCTCCATCCGAATCCTCCCACCTCCTATTTCCGACAGAAACCGGATCAAGCGTATTATGTGGTCTGGGCTCGATTACCTGGGACTTTGTCTCGATACGATTAGGATCTAGAGGGTGCAAGAGTTCAGGACGCTTGCGGGAAAGCCAAAAGGGACCACGCACTGCCGTATCCTTCATCCCCTGCCATTGGCCAGGCACGAGAGGACTCATGTAAGGTATCCCAAAAGACCGCAGAGAAAGCATGTGGTTTACGATCAGAATCAAGCCAACCATGACCCCATAAAGCCCAAAGATTCCCCCCAGGATAATCAGCGGAAAACGAAGAAGTCGCAGGGCCAGAGCCATGTCATATGCTGGCGTGGCAAACGACCCGATGGTAGTAAGAGCGATAACAACGACGGTAATCGGGCTGGCAAACCCTGCTGATACGGCAGCTTGTCCGATCACAAGCACTCCGACGATCGACAGTGCGCCTCCGACCTGCTGAGGCAGCCTGATCGTCGCTTCCCGCAAAACTTCCATGGAGATTTCCATGATCAGCACTTCTACGAGGGACGGAAAAGGGACCCCTGCGCGACCACCGGCAACAGCAACGGCGAACTCGGTCGGGATCAACTCGGGATTGAAAGAAATAACAGAAACATATAAAGATGGAAAAAATTAAGGAAAACAGAAGGGCTACCAGGCGCGATAGCCGGACAAAGCTGGATAGCACGAACCGTTCGGAATAGTCATCGACAGATTGATAAAATTGGCTGAACACAGCTGGGGCTATCAAGGCAAAAGGGCAGCCGTCGACGAGAATAATCACTCTGCCTTCCAGCAAGTTGGCCACACATTTGTCCGGGCGCTCCGTATTTTGTATTTGCGGGAACGGTGAAAAATGGTGATCTTCGATGAACTGTTCCAAATAGCCGGAATCGATCACGCCGTCGATGTCAATTCGCTGCAGTCTGTCTATCACCTCTTTAGCGAGTGCAGGATTGCACACATCCCGCAGATAACAGACTGCCACTTTCGTCTTTGTCCTTCGACCGATCTGAACGGTTTTGACGAGCAAATCCACGGAAGGAAGCCGGTTTCGCAGGAGGGCAAGATTCACGCCAAGGCTTTCGATAAAGCCTTCCCGGGAACCGCGGATCACTTGCTCCGTTTCGGGCTGACTGATAGCACGGTGCTCGACTTTGCTGGAACCCGAAATGATTGCTCTATCGAATCCGTCGATGATAATCACGACTTGACCGGACAAAACCTGCTCGACCAGGGAGCGAATCTCATGTTGGGTAGATACGTTCCCTCCGATCAGGATGTCATTTGTGATCATGGTGAGCAATTCATCTTTATCAACAATTCCGTTTTCATCCTGCGTACCGTTTTTTTGGAGGAGCGGACGCAGGATGTCTTCTTTCATTTCCCGTTGATTCGTAAGGTGCTCCAAGTAGAGTAGTGCTGCCGGAAAGCGGCCAAACACATCAAACCGACGAATCTTGAAGTCGTCGGTGTCTCCAAATGTCTGCCTCATGTAAGCAAGCGTCTCTTCGAGATTGGCGGTTAACCGCCGATTGTCAGCGAAGGAAGAGCCTGACGTGGCCTCGGGAGAAGAGAGCTTCTGAGTCTCTTTCCTGTACTTTAGCCTCTGCCACACAGACATGCGGGCCATCTCCTTTTCGGCAAGTTATCCTATAGTCTGTCAGATTCCCGCCAATTCATTCTGGTAGGTGCTCTTTTTTATTCTGGAAAATGACTTTTCCGGGTGGTTGTTTTTTCTTGTGTTCCACTTTTCGATTCGGGTATAATGAATCTAAGTGATTTGGGGCGGTTAATTTGAGTGTGAAAGACAACTAAATATAGGAGGTTACACGTTTTGGCAAAATCGAATCACTCTGTTCTCATTTTCGCCCTGGGCGGAGTAGGCGAAATTGGGAAAAATATGTACGTAGTCCAATGCGACGATGAAATTGTGGTCATCGACGCCGGATTAAAATTCCCAGAGGAGGAAATGCTGGGAATTGATATGGTAATCCCGGACATTACGTACCTGGAGGAAAATCGCGACAAAGTTCGCGGTATTATTGTTACGCACGGACACGAGGATCACATCGGCGGACTTAGCTATGTGCTAAAACGTTTGAAGGTACCGGTATATGCGACAAAATTGACGCTGGGTCTGATTGAAGCAAAATTAAAAGAAGCGGGTATTCTAAACGATACAAAGCGCATTTTAATTAACAGCGACTCGGAAGTTGATTTCGGGAACATGAAGGCGACGTTTTTCCGCGTCAACCACAGTATCCCGGACAGCGTAGGCGTTTGTCTGGAAACCCCTGAAGGATACGTAGTGCATACGGGGGACTTCAAATTTGATCAGACACCGGTAAACAATCAACAGGCTGATTTGGCCAAGATGGCCATGATCGGTGACCGTGGCGTATTATGTCTGCTGTCGGACAGCACCAATGCCGAGCGGCCCGGTTTTACCGGCTCGGAGCGTTCTGTCGGTGTTGCGATCAAGGATGTGTTCAGCAAAGCGGAAGGACGGATCATCGTTTCCACTTTTGCATCCAACGTTCACCGGATTCAGCAGGTAGTCGATGCTGCGACCGAATATCGTCGCAAGATCGCTGTCGTGGGCAGGAGCATGCAAAACGTCATCCATATCAGTAAGGATCTGGGGTACCTCAACGTGCCTGAAGGTCTGTTCATCGATACGGATGAAGTGAACAAGCTTCCTGCCGAGCAAGTAGTCATTTTATCCACTGGAAGTCAAGGGGAGCCGATGTCCGCGCTCACTCGTATGGCCCGATCCGCCCATCGGAAAATCGATATTCTTCCAGGGGACACAGTAGTAATCGCAGCTACACCTATTCCTGGCAATGAAAAATACGTAGCACGCACCATCGATCAATTGTCCCGGATTGGCGCTGAGGTGATTTACGGCGGGCACGGTCCGAATGGCGCTGTGCACGTTTCCGGTCACGGCAGTCAAGAAGAGCTTCGTCTGATGTTGAATCTCATGAAGCCAAAGTACTTTATCCCGATTCACGGCGAGTTCCGCATGCTGAGAATGCACGCCATGTTGGCAGAACAGGTGGGAGTTCCAAGTGAGAACATTTTCCTGTTGGACAACGGTGACACAGTGGAAATCTCCGGGGGAAAAGCACGGTTTGGGCCAAAGGTCAACGCTGGCAATGTCTTGATTGACGGCCTTGGTGTCGGCGATGTAGGAAATATTGTTCTTCGGGACCGCAAATTACTGTCACAAGATGGAATTCTGGTAGTTGTCGTTACACTCAGCAAACAAAATGGTACGATTTTGTCCGGTCCAGACATCATTTCCCGCGGATTTGTCTATGTTCGGGAATCTGAAGAGCTGTTGGACGAGGCAAATCGCATCGTCACCCAAACACTTGTAAAATGCATGGAAGAAAATGTGAATGAATGGTCTTCTTTGAAAAATAACGTCAAGGAAGCCTTGGGCCGTTTCTTGTACGATCAAACCCGCCGTCGTCCAATGATCTTGCCCATCATCATGGAAGTGTAATTTAACATTTCAAGATAACATTCGTGGAACCCTTGGTACATCAGGGGTTCCTGGTGTTTTCTGGGGTTGAAAACGAGGGCTCTGACAACCGATTGACAACCTTTAGTTCGTTAAAGCTTAGACTTTGGCCCGCTTTATGGCCTGATCGAAATTTTTGGCGAGGTCCCGCTGCATTGAAGGGAGAACGTGGGCGTAGGTGTTCAGCGTGATAGTGACATCTGAGTGGCCTAATCGTTCACTCACGATTTTGGGGTTTTCACCCAACTGCAAGAGGATAGTGGCGTGGGTATGTCGGAGATCATGAAACCTGATAATAGGTATACCAGCAAACTTACAAGCGATCTTGAAATCATGATTCACGTCGCCAGGAAGTACCGGTGTGCCTGTCCAGTTCGCCACCACCAAGTCATTATCTTCATAACCCTGGCCCAATTGGAGTTTCATTTCTTTCTGTTTGATATAATGGCTTTTCAGTTCCTGCAAAGCAAATTCTGGTACATCAATAGTGCGGATAGCTCCTCTCGTCTTAGGTTCTTGCATGACCGCTTTTCCGCCGACATTAACAAGGGTCTGTTGGACTCGAATAAGCCCATTTTCTAAATCGCAGTCCGACCAACGAAGGCCGAGGATTTCTCCTCTTCGCATCCCGCAAAATATAGCCAATACATACACGATATAGAACTTCTTGTTGCCGGTTTTTCTCTTCTTGATTGCTTTTAAGAACTGGTTTATTTCTTCCAAAGTCCAGGTCTGTACCTGCTTTTTCTCGATCCGTGGTGGGGTAACAAGGGATGTGACATTTTCCTTAATCAACCCCCATTCTTTTGCTTTTCGGAGTGACTTGCTTATTACTGCATGAATGTTTCGGATGTAGCTGGCTGACAAACCATCATCTACCTTTTTGGCGTAAAGTCTTTGAAGGTGACGCGGGCTGAGGTCTTTCAGTTTGATTTGCCCCAGTTCCGGAAGTATGTGCTTCTTCGCAAGGAAAAGGTGGAATTGATAGGTGGATGGCCGAACCGATAGCCTTACCGTGTTCTCCATGAAGTCCAGCAGATAAGCCTCGTATGTATCCCCTGATTCTTTGAACAGCTCACCCCGCTGAAATTGTGCAATCATTTCTGCACATGCCACCTCGGCTTCTCGTTTGGTCTTGAATCCAGAACGAGTTATCTGCCGGCGTTTTCCTGATTCATCAACTCCTAAGGATACCGCAAATGACCAATTGCTACCACGTTTTCTGTAGTGTCCTTTCACATCTATTACCTCCATTATGATTCTGCATTATTGATAAAAGTAACGAAATCTCCAGTCATATTGAAAAATTGGCTTTGACAGTGTTCGATGAGACCATCCACCACTGATGAATCCATCGTATACCCGGTTTTTTATTTGCTCTAATCGCTTCTTCACGAGATGAAGTGGTAATTGAAATTCTTCTGACAGCAGATGTTCAAACTGAGACCAGGTATTCACTTCTTCAACAAGCTCCTCAATCATATAAACTGGGATAGACGAATAAAGCTGGAATTGAGCTGCCTGAATCTCCTGAAGATCAACTAATCCTCTTGGTAAATGATTCTGGTTCCCCACGTGCATTAAAGGATGACATAATTCATGAAAAAAATGTTCCCTTCTTGTCTTGTTGTCTAAATGTTCACCAAGTAAAATCATGCAAAACTCATCATCAAATATCACTTGTGACCTACAGTTTTTTGATTCTACAATTACTGCGTTAAAAATAGAGGCGATATGATCTATATCTAAGTCGCATGCATGATAAATCCCGTTTGCTTTATATAGATCGTAAAGCCATTCCTCAACTTCAGAGGTTTTATAAAATGACAAATCCACGTTGTTTCCCCTCTCTATTTTTTTGGTCCAGATTTTGGTGGACCGCCCGGTCTAATTATATTGATTTTAGCTTCTTTCATCTTTTGTGCCTTGCGAAGACGAAACATTTCTAGTGACTCTTTTAACCATTCCACTTCATCCTCAGTTAATACTTCTTTAGCTCCGTCGAAGTAGGCTACATTAGCCTTAGATGTAGAAACCTGAACATCTTCAGTGCGCCCTAGAAGATAATCTGTTGTCGTACCTAATATGTCCGCGATTTTCCCAAGTGTACTACTGGGAGGGATGGATAGATTTCGTTCATAGTTAGAAAAGTTTGCCCGGTTCATGCCGAGTTTCTCTGCCATATCGTCTTGAGTGAAACCCCTTTTCAACCGTAATTCCCTTATGCGTTCGCCCAAACTAGACCCCATAAATAATCTCCTTAAAAAGAAATTTTGGTTTACGCATTGCGTAAATTAAACTTACGTGCTATTATGTAAGCACATCACAAATAAAGGTGGTGAAACAACTAGCAATGGAAAAAAAGTTTAACCGGCCATTTTTCAAAGAAGTTCGCAAAAAACTGGGTAGTCAGGATAAAGTAGCTCGTGATTTAGGGATCTCGAAAGATTACCTCCGTTTCATTGAGAATGGCTATATGACGCCAGGTGTAGAATTGATGAAAAAAATCGCTTCGCATTTTGGAGAGCCTATCCAAAAGCTATTTCCCGATGTTTTTAGCATTTAAATCACCCAAAAACATTATATTACGTAATTATAACTTACGCAAGTTGTAATTTCGCAATGAAGCGAATAATGTAATTTTTATGCGCTTTTTTAATGGGCGAAACGTAATTTTAAATTGCGTAATGTTTACTAAAAATTACTCGGAGGTGTTAAAAAGGTGATAACAGCGCCCAAAAGCTATGCTGATCTCCCGCCGATCCTCACAGCAAAGCACATAGCAAACTACCTTCACATCTCAGAACGTCGTGCTTACGAATTGATGGATCTCAAGTCTTTCCCGTTGATCCGTCTGGGCCGGAGCAAGAGGGTAAATAGGGAGTCGTTCATAAGGTGGTTGCAGGAAATTGAGAGCACGGGGGAATGCAGATGACAATGAACATTCGTGTCGAAAACTGGATGGGTCATCCGATCCGGTTTGTGGAGAAAGAGCCTGGCGAATGGTTTGGAGTGGCGCAGGATGTTGCGAGAGCACTAAATTACAAACACACGCCTCATATGCTTCGGCTAATTGATGACGAGGAAAAAGATGATGTCCACTTAACGGACAGCATCGGAAGAAAACAAAAGATGGCAGCAATCTCCGAAACAGGAATCTACGACGCAGTTTATAACAGCCATCGTCCAGAAGCTAAGGAGTTTAAGAAGTGGGTTAAGTTGATGCTCAAGCAGCTCCGCCAGCAAACAGGCCTCGAAGGATTCCAAGTGTTCCGTATGCTAGATAAGGAGCATCAGAAGGAAGCGATGAGTCGGTTAAAATCCAATCTGGCGCAACCTGTTAGGGTGGATTTTATCAAGGCAAATACGATTGCCAATAAAGCAACATCGTCCGCTTTCGGGCATCCGAAGATGATCAAGAAAGAGCAAATGACACCGGTGATGTTAGTTCATCGGGAGCAGGTTTTGGACGATACGGTCGATTTGATGTCAGTTAACGAAAAATTTGGCTTGGGGTTGTCTGTTTCCAAGATGATTTACCAGAAATATCTGCATGGTCTAAATAAGTCAGCTCGATAGTTGAACAAGCTTGAGAGGGGGAATGGGGTTGAGTAACTTTAGTAAACGAGCGATCTGGATGGCCGTTAACTCCGAACACGGCGACCGTCTGGTGCAAATCTCTAGGGAGCATGCGTCGCTTGCAAAACGATTGATTGAAGAGGGGAAACAACTCTCAGAAGCAGTGGTGAGTGAAATGAAAGCTCGGATAGACCAACTACGTACTGAGCGCGATCATATCCTTGCTCAATTTGAAAGGAGGTGTTGAGGATGAAAAACCAAAACCTGGCGACGCCAGCGGAAATGGTTGAGGACATCCTGACCGATCCGGTCCTGCAAAGCCGGATCAGTGCGGATGCTTTTATCGGGCTTCTGATGATGGCGAACATGCCGGAAAATGAAAAGCCCACCTGCTACCAACAGGTGGGATAGTACGGTCATTTCCGTTCATCTTGGCGGATAGGGGAAATGACAACCGAACAAACGGAGGACAAGCCTCGCTACTACTCATTATAGCTAAATCTTCGGAAAAGTATACATAAAGTTTGTCCTCCAGATAAAAAGGAGCGGTTCATTTGACAAAGGCTGAAGCAAAACTTATGGATACTGTTCTTCAATGGTCAAAAGAAATGGGAGTGGACATCACGGAGTTTTTTTCTCCGAATGGCTTCCTTTTTCGTCAATGGTGGGAGGCAATCGTCTCCAGCATGACTCTTGAAGACGTGTTGGTCTTTCTCGGGTTACCTGAAAATCCAGGAGCAAAAGAAAATTGCGTAACACAAAAAATGCGTGAAATAGCAATTGCTCACCGTGACCATCTTCTACAAGCCGCGAAAGGAGCGGGGGAACATGCAAAAACCGAACAATGCGTTGGATGATTTTTACGTGTTCATGTCCCATGTTGATGCGATGTGCCAAAGCTACGGCCTCAACCGTGAGGACTATTCGACTCCAGCTGATTTGTTCCGTGCTGTAGTGGCTAAAGTCCCGATTTATAAGCTCCTCTGCCTTGATGAATGGATGGGAGACGACTATCTGCGAGATGACATTTTGGGGATTATGCATCGAGCGGTTAGAGAACGACTTGCGGAGCTAGCTTCACCAGTTGGAACGGCTTCACCTGAGGGGAGGCAACCTGCATGCGTCGAGGTAGTGTAGAGGATTTGAAACTGAGGTATTTAGCCATAACCCACCGCGCCACAGCTGGAGACGAGAATGCAAAAATAACGCTGGATATTTTTCATGGTCTCATGGAGGAACTAATTACCGAAAAACAGGTACGGGTGATTCTGGACGTATGGAAGATGTCCGGCATTAAGGCGGCATATACAGTGTATGTCTCTTTGATCAAACGACATCCTGAAGGGGAACGAGCAGTTTCTATTGCGACAGTGTAGGCGTGTGTAGGGGACCACAATTTAGAAATTCGGCAACAGAGTAGGTGAGGTATTCATGGCGCGTCCGCAAAAGGAAGGGCTGGATTATTTTCCTTTGGATTTGGATATTGACCAAGACGACAAGCTTGTTGTCCCAATCGCAAAATTCGGAATGCAAGGTTTCGGTATCATAATCAAGCTCATGATGGAAATATACCGGAATGGCTATTTCTATCAATGGGGCGAAAAGGAGCAATACGTTTTCGCAAGCAGGGTTAATGTTGACATTAACGTAATTGTTGAGGTCGTTAATGAATGCATTAAGTGGGGTTTCTTCAGTCAAAAACTTTACGAGGAGCATCATATTTTGACCTCAAAGGGGTTCCAAAAGCGGTACATCGAAGCGGCCAAACGGCGCAAAGAGATCGTGCTCATGAACGAATACCTGCTTGTCGATGTCGAGGAGCTATCGCAAAAATTCAAAATCCCTATCACAGTGGTTAATGTTACAAAAACTACAGTTAATGAGAACATTAACCCAAGTAAAAGTGACTCAGGTGCGACAGAAACACCACAAAGTAAAGTAAAGGAAAGTAAAGTAAAGAATAAAAGAAATCCCCCTCGACATCCGAAAACGTATGCCGAGGACACCCTTGCATTTAAAATTGCTGCCTATCTACACAAGAAGATCATGGAGTACGCAGAGGCTTTAGGGGTATCGCATCTCGTCAAGAATGCCAACTTGCAGAAGTGGGCGGATGAGTGTCGGAAAATCATCGAAATTGATAAGCGGGATAAGGACGAGGTTAGGCGACTCATTGACTGGACTACAAGCCATAACTTTTGGCAGCGGCAGATACTCAGTCCGACGAATCTCCGAAAGCACTACGAGAAGTTGTGTATAGAGATGGCAGCGGCGTCTGCCGGAAGTAGAAAGACGTCATCTGGTTACGGAGGAGGCGTACAAGCCGATCCGATCAGCGTAACAGAGTCACCCAAAGAACAATATGAGCCGATGCCAGGGGTTGGTTTGGAATGATTACGTTACCGCATTGCTCTCAGACGGAAATTGAAATCCTTGCATTGGCAATGTACAGCAAGTCGACACTCGCTGATTTAAGCGTCCAAATCAAGCCGGAACAGTTTTTCTTCCCAGATGCGGGACGGGCCTTTGATTTGCTGCTTCGGCTTGATCAAGAAGGTAAGCCGACCGACCCTGTAACTGCAGTTGCGGAGTCCACCGATCCATCGGTGAACCAGACCATCATCCGTGCGTCGTCGGAGTACGTAAGTGCTGAGCGTTCAGAATACCTGGTCAAACGATTTCTTGATTACCATCAGCGCAGAACGTATTTCAAGATTGGGCAAAAGCTTCAGGAAATGGCGCTTGATAGCTCGATCAAGCCGTCCGAGCTGACAGACGTTGTTGAAACCGAAATGATGTCCATCCACTTCGCTGAAGAGAATCGGGAAATCATCGACCCCAAAACAGCAGCTATGGAGTCTATGGATGATTTTTATACAAGGGAATCCAGTAAAGAACCACTGGGGATCCAGCTTAGTAAAACACAAGATAATGGCACAATCTATGGGTTCCCGGGAATTGATAAATGCTTGTATGGCTTACAGCCGGGCGACTTGATTCTCATCGCGGGGCAATCGGGGGAAGGCAAAACAGCGTTAGCACAAAACATTGCAACAATGACTTCCCTATCCCAAGACTATTTCACCTACTACGAAAACACAGAAATGAGCGCATCGCAGATGGTGACACGCTTTGTTTCCCAAATGACGGGGATACCTTTTCAGGAAATTTACACTGGACGGTTAACTGGCTCCCCGGAGCAGATCGCCCACAAGCGAAAGCAGATTGAAATTGCACACGGAAAATTTTCTCAATCGAACATCTACCTTTCGGAACTGCCCAGCCTTACCCTTGGTCAATCAAAGGGGTTGGCGAGGAAGTTTAAACACAAATACGGCCGGCTGGATCTGCTTGTGATCGACTACGTTGGGCGGATGGAAATGGATGACGAGATGAAGAAGGGCATGCAGGAATGGCAGGTCATGGCAAAGATCACCAAAGAGGCGAAAAAGCTTGCACAGCAGCTAAAAGTGCCGATCATTCTACTGGCCCAGCTGACAGAGGAAGGCAACCTTGAGGGAGCCCGTAAGATGATCAACGACACAGATGCCACGTTCTTTTTGGAGCGCTTGACGGAGGAACAAATAAAAGAGTTCCCGAGTGCGACCCATCGTTTACGTAAGCGGAAAGTTCGGCGCGGCAGTACTGAGAGGGATATCCTGCTCCAGTTTAATAAACCAATTCAACGAATCTTTGAGGTGTATTACCAACGCTGAGGAGGCGGCAGTATCGTGGGCCAGGCTCGATTTGAATCATGGATAGCAAGGTTGAGAAGTGGCGAGAAAAACATTTGGCTCATTTATGAAATGTGTAAGGAGCTGTGGGAAGTGAAAGGGGCAGCATTCAGACAGTTGAGTCATCTGCAAAAAGTAAGGCTTCTACGTGAATTGCTTCCAGGGGTGCCAGTCGATCTAATTACATCAGGGTACATTGAGTATGCCAAATCAGATTGGAACAGCATCCCAGCAGATTGCGAGATTCAGTTGAGATGCAAGGACAACAAGTCATTTGATTTTACTTGGCATTACGTGTGTGCCCAGGACGGTGAGGCGAATGTTTACCATCTTCCGAATCGATGTTGAAAACCTCGTGATTGAAGAGGTCGGAACTGTCACTGATGAAGAGGCAGACAGTAACGTGTTTGATGCCCTGAACTACTACCTGTGGTGGAACGAAATATCGCCATATTTTGAGTACGAGGACTTGGCCGTTGAAAGTGGTAGCGGGGCCAAATACGACGATGGAGATTACATCTATGTGTCGCGGGCCGTGTCAAAATCCACGTAAATTATTCCAAAATTATTCCAAGGGAGGAACACGGAATGCCAGCAGAACTTGAGTTGGATTCGAAATTCTCAAAAAAGCTGGATCTCTACTGGGATTCATTTGTATCAGCTTTGCCTGACGCTTTTTCAAATGACAACGCTCTTGCACGTTCTATCCTGTATGGGGTAAAACTTGCCGGTCGTGAGAAAGGACACATGACATATGAAGAGCTGACTGTAAAATTTCAACTCTTTGAAATGGTTATGCACCTTGTGACATTGGTTACACCTCGAAAGTTTGTTCAGATATTCCCGATAGAAAAGAGATACGACGGCAAGCGATGGGATACGAAAGACTACTTCTACACGGTAGAAATGATTAACGAGCATGGATGGGATGAGCCTATTGGCGTGACAACGGAAGAGGTATTTGAGTTTCTGTGGGACTATCAAAACTGGGATGTAATGATTTTCCTTGTGGAATATATGGGGCTTATGAGTGATATAAGAAGGGCACAAGGACAGCCGGGAATTATGGAGCAATGGGCTGCTGAAAATGGAATACGAACATACACCATGCATTCAACTTCAGATGGAAAGCAATATGTAGTTGATGAAAACGGCCGTTCAACGCCGATCAAGAAGAAGCGCCCCAAGCATTTGAAATTAGTGGTTCCAAAGAGGGGGTCTGTCCATTGAGTCAACTCATCCCAATGGAACAAAAGATGATCCGCTTTAACGGTGCCGACATTTTAGGCGTCAAGGCGAATGACGGTAAGATTTATGTCGGGGTTAAGTGGATCTGCAAAGGTATTGGTTTTGATAAGAATCATTCTGACGCACAAGTTAAAAAGATTCAGTCGGATGTAGTGTTGAATAAAGGTGCGTCAAATTTGACGCTCCCTACAAACGGCGGCAATCAAGAGGTTTTGACAATTGAGCTTGACTTTCTTCCTCTATGGCTTGCGAAAATCTCAATCACACCAACAATGCAAAGCGAACAGCCCGAGGTGGCTGAACGGCTGATCGAATATCAGTTAAAGGCCAAGGATGCGTTAGCTCAAGCATTTCTTCCTCATGAGCGGGTATTAACGCAGATGGAGATACTTGCCACCATCACCCAGCGAATGGCCCAACAAGAGCGAGAGGAGATGGAGAGGAAACGGCGGGAGGCAGAGCGTGATCTGGAAGTAAAGTCCCTACAAGCGGGGTTTACCACTTTGACGGATAACCTAACCGCTGTCCCGGATGCTGCCAAGATTGTTGATCTGATCAACGAATACTCTCGGTGGACACGGATGGGCCACAACGAGATATATAACCGAATCTACGACATCATGAAGGACCAACACGGTATCAGTGTACTGGAGCGTGTACATCGTGAACGGGAAAAGATTAACGCTGAACGAATCCAGAAGACCGGCAGGCCATATGCCGAGTCCACTCTCAAGAAAATGGTAAACGGTATAGATGTGATGGTGCGAATGGGTGTCTTGGACAAGTTTTACGCGATCCTTGTCGGATTGTTGGCAAAGACGAAGCAAGAACGGCTATTTCCATGAAAGGAGCTGAGACAATGCATACAAGCAGTCCGTTGAGCAAGATCACTCTACGAGATGCCAGAATATTGAGCGGCTACACTCCAAATGTAGCGGCCAAAGAAGCAAAAGTGTCGGTGGAAAGTCTCAGACGGTATGAACAGAATCCTGGCAAGACTCCGATTCATATAGCCGTCAGATTATCAAATCTATACAACATTTCGATAGATCGATTGAGTTTTAAAAAATAAGAAATTAACAATAACAAAATTGAAGGAGAGATTTACATGTCAAATATTCAAATGATCGAATCAAATGCTGGAGAAGTGAAGCACCTTTTTGAAGTGATGAAGAAATACGGGGTGGCATGCTCGCTTGAAATTAATTTTGATAGGGCCGACGATCCGTTTATTGGTACCTCAGGCACTAAAATTGACACCGAATATTTGGAAGGGAAGGATGGTGACACGTTAATTGTAAAACTAGATGAGGTAGATTTTGCTTTCGGCCTGAAAGATCATTCATTCAGTAAGTATATTACTGACCATCAAATCATGATCGCCATCTCGGAAAATGATGGGGACTATACTGCATGGTTCAATAGCAACGTTGTCCCCCCTATAGGTATCTGGGAAACTAACAATTATGATGATGCCGTTGGTAATGACGAACCATTCACGGATGATGAGAAAGAGTTGATTTACTACCTGAGAAGCCTTGAGTTTGATGACGTCTTGGATGCAGTGGTGGGCATCGAGCATGAGGCAGATAAGAGCATGCAAAAGGCAGCGGTCAATTTCCGTGAGGGGAACCACCTGAATGTAAAAGGGTTCGATGAAAGGGCTGCTAACCTTTCGAAGTTGGCAGAATTGCTAGGCAAAGCAAATGCTGACTATGCCGCACACATTCATCCCGAAGCCAGCGAAGACATCGTTTAAGAAAGCGGGATGATATCATGATATGCGCGTTTTGTGATCACCCAATAGAGGATAGCAAGCCGGACTGGATTTTAGTCAGCAAGGCTCCGAGTGTGCAGCATTTTTGCTGCCTCGGATGCCTAAGTGGGTATGTGGAAGAGTTGGAGATCGAAGAAGATGCAGATGGTAACGCCATTGTGAATTAATGTGAGGTGGGTTTACCAGATGACCGTGCTTACAACTGGTGAACGCAAAAAGAAAAAAGAAACGCGCATAGCGATCAATAATTATATTGACCGGTACTGTGTGGATTGCAAAAAAATTACAGAAAATAGAAAGAAATATGGACAATACAAAGCTCAGGAGCTCTGTAATACGGATTGTGAAATTGGAAAAAAACTGTTGACTCTCGGTAAGGCTTTACTATCTGGGCGCAGTATAACTGAAGACGACATTGAACCACTAAAGGAGGATACTGAAGTCAATCAAGAGGGATGTGAGACAGTGGATGAGTTAACAAGAGGAAAATATCTGGAATTAAGCGGTACGATGCCAGATTACAAAATTGCGAATCAATATAACATTTCTACACAGACATTAAATCGACGTAAGAAAGAATGGGCGATTGAAGATAGACGCCTCAGTCCCGCTAAGCCGACCGATTTAGATAAGAGAAAGGCAAAAGGACGCCCTGGTCGTCCACGGGTAAAGCCAGCCGATGACAGTCCGGAAATGCCGTTGGTTAAGAATCCGGCAGAACAGCCACCATCGGCTCAGCCGATTGAGGATGTGGAAAAAGTGTCAGAGCTCGAGAGAAAGCTCGATGTTAAGGAGAACGAGATAAATCGTCTTAAAGCGGAGAACGCAGAGCTGCGAGACATGTATGAGCAGCAGACCAAGGAAATTCAAGCAGCCAACCTTCATTCGTTCTCTTTGTTCCTCCAAGGGGCACTCCGGTTCTCCATTACGACGAAAAATGAGGACGCTGCCGACACTGCCAGACGCACCTTACAAAAGCTTGGCACCGACCTTGATTACCGTGTCAGGAGCGGGGTAATCGAAGTAACCACGGAAGTTGACAGCACACCAACAACATTAGCAGCTATCCAGGAGGATGACAGTCATGCACGTACAAGAGTTGAAAATCGATCAAGCAACGAACACGGTTTTAGTTCCAGTGGGGAGTGGCCCGGCTATGGTCCTGATCGACCCAAAGCGGAATACAGTTAACCTGGTCCCGCTCGTCCACCACGGGGATGTCGTGGTAAAATGTTACCAAGGAAAAATTACCGGATACGATGAGCGTAAAAGCCATCGATTTGAATAGCCTGGGACCGACAACGGGAGGGCGTCAGATTCACACCTGCAGCATGGGTGTGGTCTGGCGCTCTTTTCTTTTTCAGAAGGAGAGGACAAACGTGATAACGATCAGAGAATACCTGGAATGGAAGTTCGGACAAAGCCAGCTTGAAGCCTTATTGTCACGAATCCAGCGGGGAAGGATCCGAATTGAAATCGGAACCTTAGAAAACAATGAACGAAGTATTGGCCCGCAGCGAAGGTCAGCTGTGGCCCGGACCACTTCAATAAATAACTCTAACAATCAAAAACGTCCGGCAGAATCCTTTTCCTTTGATCAACTGCGCCGGATGATGGGAGACATCGGCCCGCGCCGTTTCTTAAAAGACTTGGGCAGCAGACGCAAGTAGGCGTAATGAGGAGGGGTTCTCATGCAAGATTTGCTGCAAGGGTATAAAGAGACGAGACGGATGCTGAAGCGAATGCACAAGGAATGTCAGGGTAAGTATGAAGTGACTGGTCGTCAAATACTGTCATCCATGATCAGGGAGATAGAATGGGTCATTGAATGGTTGGAAACCGGTAGGAGGCCGGGAAACAGACGTGGGATTGAGCGGAGAGCGTCATACCAAAAAGAAAAACTAATGGACCCGATCCGTATGCAAGCGTTTGTTGCAAGAAGTACAGCTGGCAGCCCATCGAATCTGTCAGAGTGGCAAAGACAACAGATCGAAGACGCCCTTTGTGTATTGAGTGAAAGGGAACGGGATTGCTATTTAATGGCATATGGTGAGTGTTTCTCACACGCAGAGATCGCTCGTTTGCTCGGGATCACAAAGAGCAGCGTGGACACACACATCCGAAGAGCGCAAAAAAAAATTTCAGAACGTCTCACAAACAGCCTATTTCTTGTCGGATAGGCTGTTTTTTGTCGTGCAGATGCCACCTATATATGAAATGAGAACCTCTCGCTCCGCTTAAAAAAGCTGGGAGTTTTTTTCTCTAAAGGGAAATAGGTCGCCTTGTCGAATCCTGGAGATTGAGGTGATAGGAGTGAGAAAAGTTAAGGACTGGATTATTGCTGACAGTATCTACAGGGAACTGGTTGAATCTGTAAAGAGTGATGGGATTAAATGGAGTTTGATGTTGCACTTAGATTTGCTTAAAAATAAACTTATGGAAGAATATAACCATACTGAACTGAAGTTATTAAAAGCACATGCAAACGCGATAGAAAATAAATTAAAAAATCAGCAACTTATGTTAGCCCTTTTCGGATTTGTTTTGGCTTTTTTAGGGATGATCATGAAAGAATCATGGCAGCCGGCACCAATAATTTCAATATCAATCCCGATTATCGTGTATATACTAATGGGGCGAAATGCATTTGATTTTTCAAGAAGAATTACAACAGTTACACTCGTAAAGGAGATAATAGATATATGCCTAATAGAAACGGAAAAAAATAATAAATCTGATCACTAGTTCTATAGTTGCAGCATTAAACTGAGGATTATCTCCTATGGTGACTGCCGGGTGTAAGGATGGTTCGCGGTGGAGGTCCCTGCCGAAGGAAGTGGGGCTTTTGGTATAGACAAGCAGAAAAACTTCCCTCAAAATGGAAAAGGAGAGGGAGGTGAATATATGTTAAATAAACTACAAGTAAGTATTTTACAAGCTATTAAAGAAAGAGACTTCAATTATGGTCCCAAGATTACAATTAATAGCTTTGAGTACACTGAAACAGAAGGAACAGAACGTAAGTACGAAGCTGCTTATAATTTAAGCAGTTTGAAAAATTTGGACATGGTGGAGTTCGATGGCGAAGTAATAACTCCCAGTGGGAAGAGACACCCTAAGTTTGGCAATAGTGTGCATATGATATCGTGGGATAGGGTCCATATTAGGCCCAACGGGATTGAATATCTGAATAAATATTTGTAAAGGCACCGATTCTGGTGCTTTTTTTTCATGGAGGTGGGTGAGATGTAGTGCGTCAGTTTGTTGATCCTGACACCGGCGAAGTGTTTTATGAGGAGCAGATCCTCCGGCGGCCAGATGAGATCGTAAAGGTTTTCCGACCTGCCGGACGCAGCTCCAAATTCGTGAAGATCAAAGCCAGCCAGAAGGCGAAACGACGGCTCAGGAAGCTGTCGCTCGCTGAGGCTGGCTTTTTGTTGAAGATCGCGCCGTATGCTAGTGAGGGAGCGAACCTGTTGGTCGGGGATAACGAGCGGGGGCAGAAAGGCGTACCGCTAACAATCATGGATTTATCACGAATTGCCGACTGTTCGTACTCAACGGCCCGTAGAATCGTGCAGCTATTCATCGATCAGCGCATCATTCGGCGAGCAAACTTTGACGGCAGAGCTGCTCTGGCTATCAATCCTTTATACTCTCTCAATGGTAAGGCAGCAGATACAGTGCTTTTGCATCTGTTCCGAGCCGAAATCAGAGAGGCGGGAGAAGACCCGAATTCTGAGTAGGGGGTTGCCAGAAGCCAACAGGCCGCCAAGCTTTGAGTCTGTAAGGACGAAGCCCGTTTTTGACACCGCCGCGAAACATATACTTTTCGCCCAAAAAATAGCTTTTTGACGGCGGTCGAAAATTGTCCGTCAATCCTTGCGTAGCATGGGTTTCAGCGATTTTGTGACTGGCGATATTCTTTATTCTTATATCTATCGCCAGAGAAGAACACCAACGCTTGAAGAAAGGATGATCTTGAGTGGAAAGAGTGTTATTGCTTTTGAAATATCTGGATAGGCTCAATACGATGGCAGCCACACCAGGAGGCGTTCCGCAAATATGGGTAAAAGAATGCGTAAATGCAATTCGCGCTGAATTAGGACTGCTCAGAGCAGACGTTGTTCCCATAAGTAGGCTACTGGCGAGCATCCAGGAGCCGGAAGTCAGTGTAAAAGTAAGACAAATCATCGAAGAAATCATCATCAGCTCCCTTGAAACAAATGGCAAATAGACCGCTAAAGCCATGTGCCTCTGTCGGCTGTTCTGGCTTGACCCGGCAGCGATATTGCGACAAACATCAGGACAAGGAAAAGGATAACCAGCGTTACTACGACCGATTCGTCCGTGATAAGCGGGCCGATCAGTTCTATCACAGCAAGGAGTGGCAGCGGGTACGTGAGCAGGTTCTCATCCGTGATCATTATCTCTGCCAACATTGCTTGAAGCAGAAGCGGGTTACAAAAGCGGAGATGGTTCATCATATCCATCCGCTGCGGGAACACTGGCATTTACGCCTTGTCCCTTCAAATCTCATCAGCCTGTGCAATGCATGCCATAATCAGGTGCATGGAGGAAAGAGCCATGGATAGACGTTGCAGTTATTGTGGATCGGACGAGCATCCCCTCGAGCTGTGTCCGAAGACATGGAGCGGGAGCGCAAATCGGCGTTGGAATCTGTATTGCTCCTACTGTGGCAGCAACAAGCACATGGTCGAATACTGCCCAAAGACATATGCCGGACCAGCTAATAGGCGGAACAATCCAAACGGTCTTTTCCTCAAGTAGAACAAGCACGTCGTCAGAGCGATTCTAAGGGGGCAAACAGACGCCTTTCTGTCTGGGTGAACAAAATACATCGGATGGACAAGAAAGGGGGAGGGGGAGGGCAAAAAATTTCGCACAGGGCGTTTTATACACCGCGCCCCAGTCGAATGTTTACAAAACTCCCCAATCAAAATTTCGAAAATGAGAGGAGGGCGGACACATGCCGAAGCCAAAAGAACCCGTTGCACTCATACTTTTAAAGGGGAACAAGCATCTAACCAAAAAGGAAATTGAAGAACGAAAAGAGCAAGAAATAAAGGCTCCAGCAGACAAAATCAGAGCCCCTTCTTATCTGCCCAAAGAGTTGAAAAAGGAATTTAAGAAAATATCCGACGAGCTGGTACGAATCGAGATCATGAGTAATCTTGATGTCGATGCATTGGCTCGTTTTTTGATGTCTCAAAAGATGTATCTCCAAGTCTCAGAGGAATTGTTGAAGCGTCAGCCTGTCAGGACTGTGCTTGAAACAATCAAAGATGAAGAAGGTAAGGTTTTGGGCGTACAGGAACATGAGGTTGTCAGCGAAGCGTATGGTGAACTTCTTCAAATGCAGGACAAGCTCTTTAAACAGTGCAGAGCTGCAGCGGGTGATTTGGGCTTGACCATTTCCTCGCGGTGCAGACTGGTTGTACCCAAGCCCAAAGAAAAGCCAGAAACAGAGTTTGATAAAAGGTTCGGTGAAGTGTGATGCTTGGTTTGAAACAATGGCTGATTCACTACTGTCACGATGTCATAAATGGAGAAATTATTGCTTGCCAAAAGCACAAGTGGGCGTGTGAACGATTCCTCCGAGATATTGAGCGGGCGGGGACGGATGCATTTCCATATGTCTTTGATGAAGACAAGGCTCTTCGCTTTTTCGAATGGATGAGTTTGTTTCGGCACACAAAGGGTGTGCTCCGAGGCGAGCGGATTCAACCTCATGAAATCCAGGTCTTTGTCTTTGGGAACATTTACGGGTGGGTCCATAAAGACACTGGCTATCGCCGTTTCCGTAAAGCGTATTGGCAGGTGGGAAGAAAAAATGCCAAGTCGCAAAGTTTGGCGTGTGTTGCATCCTATGAAGCTATGGCGTTGGGCGAAGGAATGTCTGAAGTATATATCGGCGCCACAAAGACAGAGCAGGCGAAGATCGTATACAACGAAACGAAAGCAATGCTGAACGCTTGTCCTGAGTTGCATGGTAAGTTCAAAGAGGCATATGGGCGAATCACGCACTTACGAACAGATTCGATCATCCGTCCTCTCTCAAAAGAGGATAAGAAGACGGGCGACGGATTAAACCCCCAGGCTGCTATCATTGACGAATACCATGCACACGATACTGACGAAGTGTACAACGTCTTGGATTCCGGCATGGTGGCACGGCCGCAACCTCTGCTCATGGTCATAACAACAGCAGGAGACACCAGCGGCCCTTGCTATCGGGTGGAGTATGACTATGTTTCTCGACTGCTCAATCCAAACGAACCTACCGAAAATGAGCAGTATTTTGTAATGGTGAACGAGCTGGATAAGGACGACGATGGCAACCTTATCGACGATATTCAGGACGAACGAGCATGGCTAAAAGCGAATCCAATTGCAGCTTCGTACCCGGAAGGTCTTGCAAACATTCGAGCGAGACTTGCAGAAGCACTGGAAAAGCCCGAAGCTATGGACGACTTCCTTACCAAGAACATGAATGTGTGGATAAGCACAGGAGAGAACAAGTATCTTCGGGCTGAGAAATGGACAGCGTGCGGTCGTAGCGAGACAGAACTGCCGGATGTTCGCGGGCATGAGGTATTTGTTGGAATCGACTTATCGTCGAAAATTGACCTCACCAGCGTTACGTTTGAAATCCCTTTGGGAGACGATTCGTATCTCGTACTCAGTCACTCATTCATGCCAGAAGATACGTTGAAACACAAGCAAAATACGGATAAGGTGCCGTATGCTCTTTGGGCGCGGCAAGGATGGATTACGGTTACGCCAGGAGCGGCGGTAGATTACAAATTTGTGGAGAAATACATCGTAGATCAACTCGATAAAAATGGTTGGATTTTGAAAGAATTGTGTTTTGACCCTTGGAACGCCACCCAATTTGCGCAGGAGTTTGACGCAAAGGGGTACACAGCGGTGGAGATCAGGCAGGGATACCGTACCCTTTCAGAACCAATCAAACATTTTCGCGAAATGGTTTTGGAGAAAAAAATCATCCATGATCGAAATCCCGTTTTGGCTTGGGCAGTGAGTAATGCCGTAACCCGTCAAGATCACAATCAAAACCTGATGCTCGACAAGGACAAATCAACTGATAGGATCGACCCTTTGGCTGCTACCATCAATGCGCATAGTCGCGCGATGTTTATGAAAACGATAGATGTTTCTGAGTTTTCAAGAGATGACTTCTTGAAAAAGTTGTGGGGGTAAACGCCAAGCACTGGTGTGTCTGGACCATTCAAAATAATTAGTGTTTAGATTCGTTTTTCCGAAAGGAGGGAGGTGCAGATGTGAAGATCATGAACATAGCCCGTCGAATAATCGGCTTACCAGAAAGGCGGGAAACACTGGAGTTGAACGTCGATGATCGGCGGTTGCTTGAAGTTCTAGGTATCGACATCGGTCAGGTGAACGTAAGAGGAAAAAATGCACTCAAGGTGGATACCGTGTATGCTTGTATCCGTATCCGATCAGAATCAGTCGCAAAACTGCCGATCAAGGTATATCAGGAAGACGAAAACGGCATACAGAAGCAGACGAGACATACAGTGTACCAATTGCTAAGGCTGCGTCCCAATCCGTATATGAGCGCCTTTGATTTTTGGAAGTGCATCGAGGCGCAGAACGGCATGTACGGCAACGCGTACGCATCAATCGAGTTTGATAAGCGCGGGCGTATTGTCGGACTATGGCCAATGGACGCGGGCCGGGTGAAAATCGTCGTAGATAACGACACGAGCGCGACTGGCGTCGTCACCAATCGATCAAAGGTTTGGTACGAGGTGAATCTTGGTTACGAGAAACGAAAGCTCCTTCCACACGAAATTCTGCACTTCAAGGGAGGGGTGACGCTTGACGGGATTTCCGGTTTATCTCCACTGGATTGTTTGCGGGCAACGCTTGAGAACGGAGCATCAGCAAACAAATTCGTCAACAATTTCTTTAAGCAAGGCCTCCAGGTAAAAGGGATCGTGCAATATGTTGGCGACCTAAATGAGGATGCCAAAAGAACATTCCGTTCCAATTTTGAGCAGATGTCAAGCGGGCTAAATAATAGCCATAGAATTGCTCTTTTACCGATTGGATACCAATTTCAACCTATCTCCCTGAGCATGCATGACGCACAGTTCCTGGAGAACAACCAGTTAACCATCAGGCAGATAGCATCTGCCTTTGGGATCAAAATGCACCAACTGAACGATCTATCCAGGGCGACACATACGAATGTAGCCGAGCAGCAAAAAGAGTTTTATACCGACACGCTGCAGCCGATCCTGACGATGTACGAACAAGAGCTGACATACAAGCTGCTGCTCGACGAAGAGATTCAGAACGGTTTCTTTTTCCGTTTCAACGTCGACGCGATTCTTCGAAGCGATATCAAAACAAGGTACGAAGCATATCGAATCGGCGTGCAAGGTGGCTTCTTGAAACCGAATGAAGCACGAGCGAAAGAGGAGCTGCCACCGGCAGAGGGTGGCGACCAGTTGCTTACAAATGGCAGCATGCTCCCGATTACGGAGGCCGGCAAGGCATATCAAGCGAAAGGGGGTGTTGGAGCTGGACAAGGAAAAAAAGACGCCCCAGGCAAAGGAGATCCGGGCGATGCCGGTGAAGCTTGAAATTCGAGCGAGTGAAGGTGACGACGGAAAACGGACCATCACCGGAGCGATCAAGTACGAGACAGACAGTGCAGAAATGCGCGACTGGTATGGCGACCCATTTGTGGAGCAAATCGCGGCTGGCGCATTTGCCGATAGCATCGCTTCGCGCGCGGTCGTCGGGTTGTGGAGCCACGATACAAGTCAGGTTCTGGGTAATACCAAATCAGGTACGGTGAGATTGTTTGACGGCGCAAAGGAATTGCGTTTTGAGATTGACCTCCCCGACACAGCGGTGGGGAACGACGCATGGACGCTCGTTCAACGTGGAGATGTAGATGGTGTGTCCTTCGGTATGCGCGTCACCAAGGATAAATGGTCGTCCGAAAAACGAGAAAACGGCAAGCTGTATCGCCGCACCATTTTGTCAGCAGAACTGTACGAGATTAGCCCGGTAGCCTTTCCGGCTTACCCGGCCAATGAAGTTTCCGCTCGGTCCTTCGAGGAATTCAAAGCTTCCGAAAAGCGGGCCGCTGATCAGTATGAAAAAGAAAAGATGTTGATTGAGCTCGACCTATTTGGTTGAGCTTTTTGTATTACCAAATATCCCATGAGGTGATCCCATGACAAAAGAATTGCGTGCGCTGCTCCAGAAGTTGGACAACGCGAAACAAGAAGCTCGTAGCCTGTTGGCCGAGGATAAGGTGACCGAAGCGAAAGAGAAGATGGATGAAGTACGAACCTTACAGGCGAAGGTGGACCTGCAACGCGAGCTGGAAGAAACCGAAGCTCGTGGACTTGGCGGACGTGAATTAAACGATGATGGGAATGTGGAAGAGCGCGACATGAAGGAGTTGGAGGAAGAGTACACCAGCATTGTTTTGCGCGGCATCCGTCGTCGTCCAATCTCGGAAGAAATGCGTAGTGTTGTCCGTGAATACGAGAAACGAGCGGTTATGAATGAAGGCAGCACGAACCCGCCTATTCCGGAAGGTGACGTTGGCATCATTGTCCCGCAAGATATCCAAACTCGTATTAATGAGCTGATGCGCGACTGGAATGATTTAAGCCAGTATGTAACGATTGAGAATGTCTCGACACTTTCCGGAACTCGCGTTCTTGAAACGGATGCGGACATGACTCCATTCGCGGATATGGATGAGTACGGCGAAATCAAAGAAACAGATAATCCGAAATTTAAACCGATCAGCTATAAAGTTAAGTCTCGTGCGGGCTTCCTACCTCTTACTAATGATTTGCTTGCCGATACCGATGCCAATCTGATGGGGTACATCACAAGCTGGATTGCTCGAAAGGCGGCCCATACCCGCAATGTGCATATTGTTAACCTACTGAAAACCTTGACGCCAAAGGCATTGTCCGACCTCAAGGCCATAAATACTGTCCTTAATGTCGATCTTGACCCGGCAATTAGCCGCAGCTCGGTTATTTTAACAAACCAAGATGGATTCAACTGGCTCGACAACCAGGTTGACGGTATGAACCGACCTCTCCTTATGGACGACATTACACAGCCAGGCCGAAAACTGTTCAAAGGACGACCGATTGCAGTCGTGAGCAATCGTAACCTCCCTTCTGATGGAACAAAAGCACCACTTATCATTGGCAATCTGAAGCAATTCATGGTGTTGTTTAACCGTCGATACTTTGAGCTCGCGTCTACCAAAGAGGGCGGCGACGCATGGCGTCGAAACACAACTGAGATGCGAACCATTATGCGCGACGATTATGTGAAGTGGGATACAGAGGCAGCCGTTTATGGCCAACTCGACATTACGCCAACGCCCTAAGAACTAATGGTCTGAGAGGCCGGGAAACCGGCCTCTTTCCCATTTGGAGGTGAATGCTCATGGCTGTAAAAGTAATCAAGGCTTTCCGGGAGAGATACCAAGATATGAGGCTCTACACCATTGGGGATACGTATCGGGTGGAGGATGAAAAGAGAGTGGAGTATCTGGTGTCACAGGGATTTTTGGAGATAACCAACGAAGCTGCCCCTGCATCTTCTGAAAAGCTAACGCTCGAAGAATTTACAGACCTCTCAGCAGTTGATCAGAAAAAGCTGCTCACCAGTTTGGGTATCCATGGTGACGATAGCAACGCACAAAAGCGGGAAGAACTCTACAAGCAATACCTTGGTAGCGAGGCAGTGGGTCCAACAGGTTCAGAAAATGGCGGAGACGTGAAGATCGATGTCGATTCTGACACTTGAGGAAACGAAGCTTTGGCTGCGGGTAGATGGTGACGAAGAGGATACAACCATTGCGACGCTGATCGCAGCTGCTGAAACATACCTGGTGAACGCTACGGGGAAGCAATTTGACAACACGAATGACCTTGCCAAAATTTTTGTTCTCGTTTTGGTAGCCGATTGGTTTGAAAATCGCCAGGCGGTTGGTAAGATCAGCGAAAACACAAGGCAAACAGTGCAAAGCATGCTCGCCCAATTGACCTATTGTTATCCGGAAAGCAAGTGAGGTGTAGATGGTGAATATCGGCGATTTAAAAAACCGGATCACGATTCAGGAAAGGGATTCAGCGGGCTTGTGGACGGATTACGTCAAGGTTTGGGCAGCAATCTATCCCCTATCTGCGAAAGAGCCATTTGACCGGGGCGACGTGCAGCAGAACGCGACCCATCGAGTCGTGATTCGACGGCGGAAAGACGTCAAGTCTACCATGCGTTTGCTGTTCGCCGGTCGCATCTACGACATCCAATCCATTTTACCTCACTACCGGGACCGGGATCGTCAGGAGATGATCTGTGAGGAGCTGCACGAAATGTACGATACCGTTTCAGTCATACGGTCAGAAAGCAAGGTTGGAGCCTACAATGTCGTTACATCTGTGCCATTGCCGCCTCGTGAAATTTCTTGTTGCATCGTTGACGTTCAGCACAATCATAATCAAGCTGGTACAGACCCTGTTACTTGGCAAACAAAAATTCAGATTGATTGCTATTTGGGCGAAGACGTGATACAGGGAGACACGATCAGATTGTCTGATCTTGGAGACTTCTTTGTAACGGAAGCCCGGCCAGCCAAGCATTTTTTGACGGTGACAGCTACACAAGCGAAACGGGGTGCAGAGTGATGGATTTTGATAAGTATGGGGCGCTCCTGAAACGGTTGTCAGATAGAGAACTGGAAAAGATCGAGAAAAAGATCCTGCAGAGAATGGGGATTACCTTCCTGAAAATGATCCGCGACGAATTGAAAAAACAAGGTTTGACGGACAGCAAAAAGACTTGGCAATCATTCATGAAAGGGAAGCGCGGAAACGTATGGAAGCTGGACAAGGATCGAAATACGTTCACGCTGGAAGTGGGCTCCTGGTGGTATATTGCTCGGTTTCTCGATGAAGGATACGAGATCAAGGAGCCGCACTTTGTACCTGGGTACTTTTCCGGTTCCAAGTTTGTCTACGAAGGCTATGGAAAAGCAATCGGCGTAAAGCGCGGTGTGATCATGAAGCCACGGACGTTCATTGGTCGTCACTACATCGATATCGCGCTGGAAGGGTTTCAGGGTGGAATGGTGGCACTGATTGACCGGCTATTCGAAAAAGAATTGAAGAAGGTGCTAGGTTAATGGAAAAAGATTTATTGACCGTGGTTCAATTGGTCCATGCAGCCTACCCATCCATAACCATCATTACTGACCTGGAGGAATGGCTGGCAGGGAACTTTAACCCGCCGTGCGCCTTTATCCAGACTCAAGCGGTTACGGAGAGAGGGAACACGCTAACCAGTTACAAGATTCTAGCAGATGCTGGTATTGTGTTGCACCACCCGAAAGTGAAGGGCATTTATCAACCTATATCCTCGGAGCCGTTTCGAAGCCTGCTTCGGAGAGAAAAATACAGCTTCCAGGGGACGGCGGAGGCTCTATACATCGATATCGATAACGAGACCTTGGAAATCGACTCCGAAAAGAAAGACCGGACCGAAATCACATTCCGTTTTGAGTATCGGGTATCCATACCGAAACCAGAGGTAACGAAGATCAACACATTTGAGGTAGAAATGGAGGGATGATCGTGGCTGTGCGAAAAAAAGAAGAGGTATCAGATGAGCAACCCCTCAGGAGCGAGAGCCAAAAAACAAAACAAGAATGGATCGAGAGCGCAGCTTACCTCGGGGCCGAACGGTTCGAGATTGCAGGCGCTCTCTTTCATTTGAGGGACACTGATCTGATTAGGGAATCTGAAGTCCGATCAAAAATCAAAGCATACAGGGGTGAAAGACTGTGACGATCATGCGTGAAAGACCCGGTGCAAGGGTGGAGCTGATTGCAAAGGCAAAAGAGCGTGTCCTTCCAAAAAGCGGTGTTGTTCTGGTGCCTTATCAGGCTGAATGGGGTGCACCCGACACGATGGTCAAAATGACCGGCTACGACGAGCGGATTGCGGAGACATTCGGAGAAGTGGATGTTATCGAATTGGCAGCGGAAGGCGGTGCAACCGTCCTCGGCTACCGGATGACCAATGGTAGCGCTGCGAAAGCGTCCTACACGCAGATGGATTCGATCAAAGTAGAGGCGCTGTACCCTGGCCTCCGTGGGAACGATTTGAAAATCTCCATTGCGCCGTCTACAGCTGAACCAGGTAAGAAGGAGCTGCAGGTAACCGGCCCTATCAGGACTGAGAAATTTTCCTTTACAGATGCCGACGAGTTGGTGAAAAAGACGGCTCAATCTATTTACGTGCGTGTAACTCGCCTCGGAACAACAGCTGTTACCGACCTGGACGAAACAGCGCTGGAAGGCGGGACGAGCGGTACGGCTCCGTTGACTTCCACAGATAGTACAAAGCTGTTTCTTACCGTATCTGGCGCCGACTTCGACGCAATGTACTTGCCGTTCGACGATCCAGCTATCCAAGCTGCAGCCAAACAGTTCATGACTGACCGACGGACGAAAAACAAAAAGCTCAGCACGCTGGTCATCGGAGGGAACAGTAACGATGACGGAAACATGGACAAGCACGTGGGGCGCTCCGTCGCGCAAAACGCACGGTACGTTGTAAACTGTGCCATCGCGGGCCAGCATAACAATGGCAAGTCGTACGACAGTCTGGCGTGGGCAGCATGGGTGGCCGGGATGATCGCGGCGACACCTGCGCACGAGTCACTGACAGCGGTTGTTGTCCCTTTGAAAAAAGCCTTGAAGGATTGGGGTTACACGGAGATCCTGAACGCGCTCAGTACCGGTACTTTGATTGCCACCCGGGACGGCGACGTATACATCATCGAAAGCGCGGTCAATACGCTGTCTGTACTCGGCCCGAAAGATCGCGAGGACTACGGGAAAATCCGGGTTTCCATGACGCTGGATCAAATCGTCAACGACCTGATGACGGTAGCCAAAAAGTACAAGGGCAGGCTCAATAACAACGACTTAGGCGGCGCTGTCTTTGTTGGAGCTGCCGATACCTATTTGGCAGAAAGGGAGCGACAGGGGGTCATTGACGCGGGCTGGGTGTTTGAGGATCGCGGCGGCGAAGGGGATCGGCGCAAGTTTTATCTTGGCGCGAAACCGTTGGATGCTGTCGAGTACTTTGATATCGAATGGGGGGTGGAATAACGATGGCAAGAGCGAGAGATATAAAACTCAAAAATAACCAGCTTTATGATGAAAACGGGGATGTTTTTCTCGCTGTCCAGGAAGCGTCTTTTGTTTCCAAATTCTCGTACGTGGATGTAAATCGGCTCCAAAAGGGGAAGACGCAATCAATTGACGAGGCACACGTCGAAGTGACAATCAGAGTCTCGTCGGTCAATGCCGATCTGAAATATTACGTGGTGAGTCAGCTCCACAAGGGAAAGACACCGGTTATTCCTATGATGATTGGTGAGCAATGGGATAAGGAAGCAGGCAACATTGAGCGAGTGAAGCTTACGAATATTGTCCTTAACCCGGAGGAAATCATACTGTGGGCAGCAAAAGCCGAGGGAAATGATATCGCCACGTTCGAATTGAAGGGAATGTCCAGTGACGAACCAGTGTTTATCAATAAATTGCCTGAATACGAGGAGGATTAAGAATGAGTAAATTGGAGAAATTTTTAGCAAAGGCCAGCCAGGATGTAGTTCGTAAAGAGATTACAGTTGAAATCGACGGGGATACGTGGAGAGTTCGGCAGTTGAGCCTTACGGAAATTCGTGCTTGCGAAAATCAAGCCGATAAAGGAGAAAAGTTTGACTGGCATCGCTTTAATGATGCTCGCATCGTCAAAGCGACGGAACATGACTTTCCATGGAACGACAATTCCTTGAAAGAGGCATATGGAGTCCATACCAAATACGAGTTGCCTGCCAAACTGTTTGAGCACAACTTGGATGGATACAGTAAGCTTCTCGATGCCGTGAGACGTGTGAACGCAGATCAAACGGAAAGAGAAGCGGTGGACGAGGCAAAAAACTAATCATGTCCGACGGCGAAGCCTGGCATATGTGCCAAGCTTTTTTAAATGGCCGGGGCAAGCCGTCGGATTTACTTGATTATGAAGTGGATCCATACAAACAGAAGCTGTTCATTTTTGCCTGTCAAGAAATCGAAGTGGAGAGATCAAAAACATAGGTTTCTCCCCTTCTCCCGGACGTCTGCTGGTCGGGGAGAGGGCTAGTACCCTCTGTTGATTCGATAACCGATGTACGTAAGCAGACAGATGCCGTAGGTAAGGCCCAAACTTGGACCTGGTCCCCAGTCCCACAAAACCTGCGGAATCCAACAGAGTAAGAAAGCGGGAACACCAATTAAGATTAAGACTCCCACGAACAGCAACGATTTAACAAGAATACGAAATATCCCGAATAGAGCCATTGGAATAATTTTAAGGAACTCCATAAGTGACCCTCCTTTTTGTATAGGGATATATTACCACATTTGGATGAGAGGTAGGTGATGCATTTGGCACGGGTTACCGCGATATTAGAAGCGAGGGACCGAATTACCCCCGAGCTGGTGAAGATTAGACGAGATGTAAATCAAACAGAGCGCTCTTTTGGAGGAATTGAGCGGGGCTTTAACCGATCAGCAAGAGGTTTCCAACGTGACTCAAGTCGGATTCAGCGAGAAATTCAAGAAATTCGCCATGACTTAAATCGGCTTGGGAGCATGAAAGAAAAGCCGCGTGTCGAGCTCGATGATAGGGCCAGCCAGGACATAGCCGACCTACGCGAAAAATTAATGGGGCTCGGCGGCTTGGCCGTAGGCTTGTCTATTGGCACCAATATTGGCGGGGCAATGAGTGAGATTGAGGCGGCGTTTAAAGAGCGCTCCCTTTATGCAGCGAGAGGAAAGACCCAGCAAGAGCTGGAAATGTTCGACCAAAAAGCGAAAGAGATGCTTCTCAAAAACCCATTTCTGAATCGTGCGGAGGCTATGGCACTCGTCTCCAAAAGCGAGAAACTGAACGGTGCGAATGCTTCCGGCAAGTACGCTGAAACGGCAGCTAAGCTCGGTGTTACAACGGCTTTTTCTCCTGAAGAGCACTTGAAGGTCATGGCTGTTATGGGGAATGAAACTGGCGTGAAAGATGCTGAGCGCTTAGGCAATTCCATTCAGTATATGTCCAACAATATGAAAGACTTCAGGGATGAATTTGTCGACAGTATGATTGAATACTCCGTCCAGATGAGCAAGTTTCTGGATACCCCTGAAAAGATTGCGGCCCTCGTTGGGGAAATTGGCAGGATGGGCATCTGGTCAGACGACAAAGCTCTCGACTCTCTAAAAGAGAGTACCTTGAAATTAACCAACCAGGGCGATCTGGCCAATGTCTTGAAAACAGGATATGAGACGCAGGGGATGGAAGCAGACGAAGCCAGAAAGCTTGCTGAAAAAGAGGCTGCTCTTATCAATGAACTCATCCATTCCGGAAATGAAGATGATTCTCGTACGGCCATGGGGCGTATGATGATGAGCCTGGCAACCATTCAGGATAAGAACGTCCAGAGACAAGTTCTTAATGAGTTAGGTGCTGGTCCGGGGGAAGACCTTGGCAGACATTTTGCGCCGCTGTTGGAGTACGCGGGTAAGCTTTCCATAGGAGAAATAAGGCCGCAAATCGGGAACGAATTGGAGAAAGCATACAAAGCTGCCGTCGATAGCAACCCTTTGTTTGAATACCAGAAGGCGCAAAACGAAGCAAAGCAGGCCGCTCTTGATCTTGGAGCAAAGATCGCGCAAGACGTTACCCCTGCTTTAGCAGGTTTATCCGAAGCGGCCAAGTGGGTGACCGATAAATTTAACGCGATGCCGGACATGGCCCGATATGGCCTTGAATTCGTTGGTGCTGGCGTTGCCATATCTGCTGGAGCCTACATGCTGATCCGAGCAGCGTCTATGCAACTGTTAGCCGCCAAAGCCTTAGCGAGAGCTGGCGCTTCGGGTGGTGTCGGTGGCATGGATATCGACGTTGACGGTGGAAAGAAAGTCTCCGGGAAAGGCAGAAGAAGATGGTGGAACCCTCGTTCATGGGGCGGGAATGGCCGGGATAAAAGCTCCCCTGAATACTGGCTGGAAAAGGAGGAGCAGCGGCTTGAGAAACAGGGCGCACGAAAAGAGCGATGGAGCTGGCTGGACAAAATTAATCCGTTCGGAAACAAGCGAAGTTCGCCGGTCGATCTACCTACAAAGGGCCCGGACTATTCAAACATAGGCTTAGGAAAAGGGACGACATGGAAGCAAGACCCTGCCTATCGGGACTACAAGTTTGAAAAAACTCTGGGCGATATCTCAAAAGCCAACAAACTCATACCGGAAGTAAGCAAGGCGGGTGGTGTTATACGGAAAGTGCCCTATCTTGGGACTGCCTTGGGGGTTGCGGAGGTGGCTACAGCTGACAACAAACTGGATGCTGCCGGCCGTTTGGGAGCCGAAGCATTGGGGGGCTGGGGAGGTGCGGCAGCCGGGGCAGCGGCAGGGGCTCTTGTCGGATCAGTAATCCCCCTCTTAGGGACAGCCATAGGAGGCGCGATTGGCGGGATTATCGGCGGTATTGGTGGTTCTTACGGCGGCGGAGCACTGTACGACGAGGCAAAAGAAGTGCTCAATGCGAAAGGCCCGCGTCCTATGATGAAGCCAATTCCGAAAGAGGAGCTACAAAGGCTACGTCCGAAACCTGTTGTGTTTGGCCCTCCGGCTCCTAACACACCGCCGGGAAAAACAGCCACAGAGAAACCAAAGGCGGCATCCGTGAACATTCAGAGTCTAAATATGCCGGTACATGCAGATGGGATACTCCAGGACATCCCGTCGATGCTAAAGATGATGCAGGATCCACAAGTAAGCGCTCAATTCAAAAAAATGATGGAGAAATTTATTATCGACGCCATAGAAACAAGCGGGGGTGTTTCCTGATGATTCGACTGCAGGGCAAGTACCGCCTTACCTTTCCAGTCACTCCTGGGGAAGTGGAATTTCGAGGATATGGAAACGAAGTAGAAAGCACAACAACCATTGCACTCCTGACGAATAACAGGATATCTGGTCGACGCCCGAAATCCATCGCCTTTGAATTTATTTTACCGGGGAATCTTGAGTCACCTTTTATCGAGGTAGAAGGATACCAGGGGCCACGAGCGTGGCTGGCCGGTCTGGACAGGCTAACCGGGGCAGAGGTTCTGCTTACAATAGACGAGCTAAACTTGGCTTGGAATGTTCTCGTTGGACCATGTGACGGCAGGTTTTCAGGCAAGAATGTGGATTTTCACGGGTCGATTGAACTGCCTTTATATGTAAAAGAAGAGTTTGTGACTTGGAGCAATCAAACTCAGCTGTTGAGTCCTGAGAAAGTCATTGCCAAGCAGCAGAAAGCGCGACCAAATACGAGCGGTAAGAAGGCGAAAAAGAGCACCGGCCAGTCATTAGTCGCGTCTGATATTCAAGCTATACAACGTGACAGGATTGACCGAAAACTAGCCAGTCTGAACCGGGCTATCGGGACGTAGTGAGGTGGTTCCATGAAAGTCATCTATGGCAAGGAGTCAACTCGCATTGATCTAACGCCTGCGACGAAGGAATTATCCTGGTCCTCCTCTCGCGGCCAGATCGCCCAAAACTGTGATATCCAAGTCCTGAGTGCCCCGCCTCTCGAGTCGGCGGGTTTTTTAATGCTATTCTCCGGTGATCTGCTCAAGGAGTCACAGCAGTTTTTCCATGGGCCAATCGTCCGTTTTGAGCGTGACGATAAGAGTGGAGATACATCGGCAACGGCGTACGAGCTGAGTTGGTACCTACAGAAGAACGAAACGTCACGGATTAAGCTAAATGGTGATGCCGGTAAGGAGCTGGAGCGACTTATCCGGGCAACGGGAATCAACTTCAGCTGTCCGGCCTTTGGCTTTGAAGTAAAGGACCGGCTTGCTTCCCAATCCTTTGCTTCCTTATTCACGACTTTGACAGAGCAGGCTTATGACAAGACGGGCAAGAGGTATTTCGTCCA
This sequence comes from Brevibacillus borstelensis, assembly GCF_003710865.1. Taxonomy (GTDB): domain Bacteria; phylum Bacillota; class Bacilli; order Brevibacillales; family Brevibacillaceae; genus Brevibacillus; species Brevibacillus borstelensis. The sequence goes on from NZ_RHHO01000002.1 coordinate 108,804, forward strand.
ACATGAACGAGACAAGCTGACCGTTCTCCCAGAAGGCGGGAACAGCGTAGTCCCAATGTTCGCGGCAAGCTTGCTCGAAAGCAGCTCAACGGGCGAGTCGATCGAGGAAGTGTACACTGTCATTACAGCGGAACGGTACAAAGATGACAAAGTAGCTGCCAGCGTGACGAAGGAAAACGCCAACCTGATCAAGCAGATCGGACGAATGAAAAAGGTTTTCGATGCCGGTGAAGAAAAGGGACTGGATGCTCTCGCTTCAAAACAGCTGGCGAACCTGTCGAAAATACCCAAGACCCGACCCATAACCGTTAAGCACGAAGACAATCAGGCCGCCCGGATCCGCGCAGGCTGGCTGGTGAAGATCATGGAGAAGGACAACAAGACAATAACAGACTGGATTGTCACAAGCTGCAACGCACGCTGGAAGGGCGGTCAATACACAATGGACTTGCAATTGGAAAGGAGGGGGTAGCTTGTGCAAGCAGCATTACAGAAGCTTTTTCAAGGTGCCCGTGATGGGCTAACGGATACAAAAGTGGAACTCGGTAGCCTTCTTTCGCTGTCTCCCCTGTCAGTCAAACTGGACGAGGATCCAGCACCACTTGAAGAGAACGAACTGGTGAGGCTGAACCCCACCGCATGGCGCCCGGAAGACGTGGGTAAGAAAGTGGCCGTGATTCGCTGTACGAACGGCCAGTACCTTCTTCTCGGGGTGGTGGGATAGATGTTTCCCGAGCTGACTGGAGACGAATCGCGACTGCAGCAGTCGCCAGACAATCCCATCCCTTGGACCTACAAATTCGACTGGCACACAAAGCAGCTCATGCAGGGACCAGATGGCCGGTATTTGCGGACAAAGACGTACGCCGAATACCTGGAGGAAGCAGCAAAGAAGATTCTCAACACGCGCAGGTTCCGTTATGAGATTTACTCTGAACGTTACGGAGTAGATTTCTTGTACGAAATTGGACGGATGAGGTCTGGCATGTCTCTTCCGGTTATCAAAACACAGGCAGAAGAGGCGCTGGAGGCCCACAGTGAGATTGAACGGGCCGAGGTTACTGACATTCGTTTTGAAGGCAATCGGGTTATTTTCTCGCTTGAGATTGAGGGTGTACGAGGCACAACCAGAACGGAGGTGAGCGCATGGCGACGATGAACAAACCTGAGATGCCGATTCTGAGGGAAACGCCGGATCAGATTTACCAAAGGATTGCCAACCGCATGGCGGAGATTGCTCAGCAGCGCGGGGAAACACCACCGGCGACGGAAGAAGGCGAAATATTTTACGACTTTGAATACCCCTTGGCCGTTGAGATCAGCGAACAACAGCAGCTACTTGAATATGGTTTTCTACAGCACTTTTTGCCCTGGGCTGACGGCGAGTACTTGGACGCTTGCGGGGTATTTTTTGGTCTTCCCCGAAGTGCAGGGGAGGAAGACGAGCATTACCGGCAGCGTCTTATTGATCGAGCTCGCTCAGAGGAAGGAGACGGGCGTCGCCAGGATTATGAGCGCTGGGCTCGGAACGTGGAGGGTGTAGGCGGGGCTGTGGCGATTGAGAAAGCAAGAAACGACCTGTCCATCGATGTCTACATTACGGACCTAAACGGCCAGCCTGCTACAGCAGAATTGGCGAAGCAGGTCCGTGACAAGCTGGAAGACAAACGGCGCGCTTTGCATGACCTGCAGGTATTTCCGGCCAAAGTTTTCCCTGTCAACGTATCTGTGCGGCTGGTACTTCGCCATGATGCTGAGTTGGACAGGGTACAGGAGCTGATCACCAACCAAATCAAAACCTACTTGAAAGGGCGTTCCCAGATCGTTTACCAGCAGATCGGGGCGCTCTTCTTCGTTGACGGCGTAGAAGACTTTGTCGATTACACTTTGAACGACGGGGAAGCCAATCTTACCGTACCGCTGGATGCTATCGCTTCCCTCAACTTGGCGGTGACAACATGATTCCAGAACAATATAGGCGTGTTCTCCCACCGCAGTGGTACGAGAACAAAGCGGCTGAATACCATTTCGAGGGAGCGAAGGCAGCAATAGACGCCTTTAATGCCCAGCGGTTAGATATTATAAAACAGTTCAGTCCGTGGTCAGCCACCTGGGGACTTGATGCCTGGGACTGGATTTACTTCGGAAAAAAGCAGCCCCTGAGCATCGAAGAAAGACGAAAAAACATTCGAGCTCAGCACTGGGCCAGACTCCCGTTTACCATGCCGGTCCTTCAATCATTAGGAAGAACGGTCGGGAACCTGCTCTCTGTGACGGAGGATTTCGCAGCAAAGGAAATCATTTTCGAGTTTCAACAAGGAGGGCCAATAGATCTCCTGACCCTACACAACATGTTTGAAAGAATGCGCCCGGTTCACGTGAATAGAGAGAGAATTGTCATTCAGCAGAAGGGGAGTCTCGTCCTAGCTTCAGGACCAGTGCATATTTACTACGATGATCCTCTCATGTGTGGCACATTCTACGCCGGAGGTGAAAACGATCTATGCTGACCGAACACGCATTGGAACGACAAGCAAACAGCCTTGAGTCACTTTTCGACAGCGCGGAGGTGGAAATAAACGGCGAAATGAAACCGGTCACTCTTCTGAAAGTCAGACAAGGGCCGAATAAAGTGAATTTCCTGATTCGGCTCCAGGACTCTGAAACAGGTATGGTTACAAAGCGGGTAATCAAGGATGAAAATGGCCAAATCGTCTGGCAGGACTCGGTGAATCTGTACAAGCCAGCCAGAGCCGTATCGTTAAGCCTCCCGATAGAACTGAAATGGAAGGTAGGTGAGTAACAGTGATAGAGAGGTATCAAAAGCAGACGCATATCAACCGAATAGTGGATTTCCCAGGGGCCTATACGATTCAGCCGCACCCCGACCCTGAGCTCGCTGCAAAAGGTGTGATGCTGATCGAGCCAGCATACAACGTGCTGGCCGGAACTCTTGTCGATGAAATCAGACTCAACCATATGGAAGATGGGATTGAGGGAGCCTATTTACTTTACGACCGGCTTGAACGGCGGGTAACAAGGATTGAGGCCCACCTTGACCTGGATAGTCACGACGTCGACGGAGCGCAGGCGCGTTTCGCTGACACCTATGACGGCCTTGACGATCCGGTGCTGGTTCTGGACAAGACGAAGACGTACAGCACCGCAGCCCTGGCTTCAAGCACTTCGGCAGTCACTATCCCGGTCGCTTCTACAGCTGGCTTAAAAGTCGGCCAGGAGGTCACGATTTGCGACGACGTGGCATTCGAGAATCAGCGGATCACGGCAATTGGAGCGGAATCGATCACGGTGGTCAAGCTGGTAAACAGCTACAAGAAGGGCGCCCTGGTCGCCCGGTCTACAGTGGTTCGGGATACAGCGGCACAGAAAATGCGGATCGGCGGATGGGGCACTCATACGATCACGATCTTACTGACGTAAGAAAGGGGGAGGAACATGGAGTACGCTTGGGAAGATGTCGGGGTGTTCAACGACACCGATACCTATACATTTGAGGATGGTTATCTGTATGCAGCGATGAATGATTCCGCTGATAGCAGAATATATTACGGACTTGGATTTGGGTCGCCTATCCTTGTCAGAAACTATGTATTAATTGGCAATAAGGGCAGGTTAAAGGGGACCATTAGCGTAAGTGCTGGCTACGGCGAAGGTAGATCGTACAATGTAAGATTACGTAGAATGAAAATAAACCCCTCTATACCGTGGGAAGTAGTAGGGATCTTTGGCGATATTAAATCCTACACCTTTGAAGATGGGTATTTATATGCCGTTACAAACACTTACCCATCGGATAAACCGGAATATTACGGGAAGGCTTTCGGGGTTCCTGTTCTTAGAGGAAGGCACTGCTATACCTTGGTTAACGGTAGTGGTATGTGGACAGGTTCTCGCTCAGTTGGCGATGGAGCATTTGGTATCGAGTTAATCAGATTAGTTCTAAATAAACCTCCAACACTAACTATTCAGTCTGCTGCGAACAATCAAACACTTGTTGAAGGGCAATCCATCTATATGGGGACAAGCGACTTCACCATTCGCGTGACAGCCGACGATTCAAATCCGGCAGACACTCTTCAGTACCAAATTAAACTGAACGGGACCGTCAAAAAAGACTGGACTTCGATATCCAGAAACTCATCGGTTGATTACACGTTCCGATCGTCAGATTACACCAACGACAGGAACCAGTTTGAGGTATCTGTCCGGGATAACTTCGGAGAAGTAACCACCTTTTCCGCAATATTGGTTAAAGTTAATCGTCCAGAGTATCTTGGCCTCGTTAAGCTCGGGACGCTATACTACGGCTCTGCTGCTCGTCCAAGGCCGACAAAGCCATGGGTTCCCGATGTAGCCCCAAATTATAACATTGGAAAAGGGAACCTGCCATCAGCTTGGACTGAGCCTTTAAGTGGGTGGAGTATTGGAAACACCAACCCGGCCGAAGAAAATCAGTTGTACTGGCATAAAATACGAGACGGGAATAAAACACTTCTGATTTGCGATCGGGCGATTTTGTGCTATTTCCGGCCTGTCGATTTAGACAATATGGGAAGAGTCTCGGGGACTCCGGTTACAATTGATGGCAAAAAATATACCCTGAGAGTTTTGACAGGGGGCATGACCAATTCTGACGCGCAATCAGGAGATAACGAGTGGAATAGGTATGTGTTAAACAAAGCGAACATACCTGGCCTTCCTATACCAAGTAGTTCAGATTTCAGAAGCGATTACGGAGACTTGGACGCTTGGAATATCCAATTCAAGGGCGAACTTAATCGATTCTGGAACTGGATGTATATATATACGATGGTGCAGGAAAGTGATGGAGTTTCTGACACAAGGAGGCTCAGAGGAGAGCTTTCAGCTGGACAGATTTCAACGATCAGAAACATTTCCAGTTCGAGTTCTACAGGCTGGCGACCCGTTCTTGAAGTTCTTAATTCTGTTCCAACGGTATCCCTGTCAACATCCAACAACCAGGTGTTAACTGAAGGAAACACTTTCAGCATTGCGGGAAGCGCGAAAGATACTGACAGCGGAAACGCAGTTACGGTGAAGTACAAAATTAACAACGGATCTGAGCTGAATCTTTCCTCTGGGGTTTCGGACGGCAGCAGCCCAATTCCCTTCTCGAAGGCACTGACGTACCGCGGCGGCCGTCTTTACGATGGTTCAACAGACGTGTCTGGGCTGTTGGCGGAGGGTACGACCCATACTCTTTCTGTCTGGGCTGTAGATGACCAGGGAGGGCAGTCGGCGGTCGTAACCAGGTCCTTTACGGTCAAATACAACAAAGCACCAGCCCTTACCGTCAACACTTTCACGCCTGTACAGTCGGGCCTGATTCCGCCTGATACGATCACGCTTTCCGGGACTGCTTCCGATCCAGACGGCAACACGGTTACGGTCAAAGGAAAGCTGAGTACAGGAGCAGAGAAAACACTGCTGAGCGGCGTTTCGAGCGGCAACTGGTCGTTCCCGTTCAAGGTGAGCGAATTGAAGGCCGGCACAAACACGGTCACGATCACAGCCACCGACCAGTTCGGAGCCTCAACCGTCAGGACCTTCAATGTCAAAAACGAAGTCGTAGAAAAGCCGATGAAACAGGGCGTTGCTCGTTACAAAATACTCCCGCCTCTCGGTTCAGTGAAGGAGATCCTTGCTTGGCAGAAACGAGAAAAGGGCGACCTGGTTATCGATGCAGAGGCTTCTTTTGTTGACGCAGGGCACCCGGAGCAGTATATCTCCTGCAGTAAAGACAGCGTAGATTTAAACACGGAAATTACAGAGGACCAGTTCATCGGCACTGCAGCTTCGCCGAAAGCAGACGTGGTCTTCAAGCAAACACTGTCCAGAACCAACGAAAATTCAACGCAAGCAGCAACAATGCTGGTGGGGGTGTTTAAGTAGTGCGATACCGAAAAAGAAATCCGGACGGAACCTTTGGTGATTGGGTGGAGACACCTGGCCATACTGAAGGTTTAGCGCCAGAGGTACAGATGCTTTTGGAGACTGTAGCCTTCATGGACATGGAAATGACCAGCCTGAAGGAAAGAGTCACCACTCTTGAAGCGGAAGTAAAGGCTCTGAAAGGAGGTGGTCAATGATGGTGAAGCAGTACATGATTCCGGTTTACGGACTGCTTGTAAAGTCCGGTGGCTGGCAGATTGAGCCAACTGGAGCTGAAGGGGAGAAAGCGGTCCCCGAAGCTTACCGCGTACCGGTAGCTGAATACCTCGCTGCTCAAGAAGTAGCGTAAGCGCCTTTTCTCTAAATGAGAGAGGCGTTTTTTCATGGGGAGCTGCAGCAGGCGGCTCCCTCATTTGTTACGAAAGAAGGCGGCGAAGATGAAAGAATCATTTATGTCAGGCGCAATTGGCGCTTTTCTGCTTACCACGTTTCATTTTCTTTACGGAGAAGGGCCTGCAAAGTATATCACCATGACCCTGTTTGGTATGCTCATTGCCCTGGACTGGATATCTGGATATAGGGCTTCAAAGATAGATGGCTCTTATGCCTCGGAATACGGCATTGAAGGTGCATTCCGGACGGCTTTCATTCTCTTTATGCCTGCTATTGGGAACCTTGTTGATCAAGTGACAGGCATGCCTGGTACTGCGTTTGGTTTTCTGGTTGCGGCATTCGGCTTGCACATATGGAAAAGCATGACGGCCAATGTTATTCGAGCTGGCTGGGACAAATGGGTTCCTGGGTGGGCAATGAATGCTGTATCTGACGAAGTGGAGCACAAACTGGCCCGGGCCATCAAAAGGCGAGAAGAGAAAGAAAAATATTTGGACGGTGATAAGTCATGAGGTTCGTCATTGAAGGCGGACACGGGCCGGACACTCCCGGAAAGCGAACACCAGACGGCAGCATGCGGGAATTCCATTTCAATAGCGCTGTGGCTCGTTATGTCCGGGATGGATTAATGCAATACGAAGGTGTAGAGGTCCTTTTCACCCATGCTGACGACAGGGACGTACCGTTGAAAGAACGCACAGATAAGGCGAACGCCTGGAAAGCAGATGCCTTTGTCTCCATCCACGCAAACGCCTTCGGCAACAACTGGAACGAAGCTAACGGTATCGAGACGTTTGTCTACACCACGCGCCCTGCCGCAGCCGTGAAGCTGGCCGAAGCTGTGCAGCGTGCCCTTATCCGGGCCACAGGCCGCCGGGATCGTGGGGTAAAGGCGGGCGACCTGCACGTCCTGCGCGAAACGAAAATGACCGCGATCCTGATCGAATGCGGGTTTATGACCAACCGGGAAGAGGCAGAGCTGCTCAAGAGCGACGAGTACCGCCGTAAGTGCGCGGCAACCATCGTCCAAGCCATTGCCGAGGTATACGGCTTGAAGAAGGCCGGATCAGCCACAACAGGCACACCAATAGCCGGACAATCCCAAGCTACCGTCGAGCAAGCCCAAGAGTGGGCAAGACAGAAGAAAGCAACTCAGGCTTTCATCGATCTGGCATCCGTGTACTGGCGCGTTGGTGCCGAGCTGGGAATCCGTCCAGAAATCGGCTACACCCAAGCAGCGAAAGAGACCGGCTTCGGGCGGTTCGGTGGGGTCGTATCCCGCGATTTCCATAACTGGTGCGGCCTGAAGACAACCAAGGGCGGCAGCAATACCGATCCCCTTGCACACGCCCGGTTCCTCAATGACGAGGAAGGAGTCCGGGCACATCTTCAGCATCTGGCTTTGTATGCCGGTGTGGAAGTAAAGGGCGAGATCGTCGACCCACGACACTTCCCATCAGTACGCGGGACAGCCAAGACGGTGGAATCACTCGGCGGGAAGTGGGCGCCTGCAGCTGATTATGGGAAGGCGATCACGGAGCTGCTGGCAGGCTTGCTGACGACCAAAGTATCCACACCGCCTGTTGATAAATCTGTGGAGAAAGTGAACATTCAGATAAATGGCATACGCATCCCAGCTCAAGGTGATCTTCGGAACGGTGTTTCTGTACTGCCAGTTGGTGCTGTCTCGGAAGCTCTCGGGGTTACTCTGGAATGGGTGCCAGAGACAAAGCAGGTGCGAGTGAACGGAAAGGACCTAACGGCGACAATAGAAGCTGGCGTTGCCTATGCTCCAGCTCGAGAACTTGCTGCTGCCCTCGACCTGCAGGTGGAGTGGGATGGACCTACTAAAACCGTATTGCTGAAGAATCAGTGTGTTTGCATAAACAAAAAAACTGGATATAGGCGCGACGAGAAAACCTAAATTTAGCCCCCCTTCGGTTTAACACCGGGGAGGGGCTTTTGCTGTTTAGGCATTAAATAGATAGCAGCACATTGCGGTCTCGCCTCACTCCGAGAGATCAAATAAGCCTCCTTGCCTGTTCTGAAATATAAATATCAGATGTTCTAACCTATAATTAAATGTCTCATTGTCTCTCCCTGCTCATATTGACTTACTTAATAGTTCTAATTATCCTGAAAGTTATATGACCTTAGGTACACAGCTAACGTACAACAAAAAATTTACCAACTTGGTTAATTTAAGTTTGACGGGAGACAATAATGAACATATACTATGCTAATAAGAGGATAGCAAGGGTATTCGACTCAAAGAAAAACTTAGATAAAACGTACGGGGTTGATATTTCTAAGAAAATACAGCAGCGCCTCTTTGAGTTAAATGCGGCTAATTCTTTGGATGACATCAGCCACTTGCCCCCTGCCCGCTGCCATGAATTGAATGGAGAAAGGGCGGGACAATTTGCAGTTGACCTAAAACATCCGCATAGGCTTATCTTTACACCGGGAGAAGACCCAGTACCTCGCAAAGCGGATGGCAGTATAGACAGGAAGCTAGTCACTTCAGTAATTATTCTCGAGGTGGTGAATTATCATGACTAAACAACTTTATAGTTTTAACCCTGATTATGTCGTGGCCCCTGGAGAAACCTTATTGGAGACGATCGAAGCTTTTGGAATGAGCCAATCCGAACTTGCAGAAAGGACCGGGTTAACAGCCAAACATATAAATGGGATTATTAAAGGAAGAGCTGCTATTACTCCGAGGACAGCACTGCAGTTCGAAAGAGTTTTAGGAGTGCCGGCGACTTTTTGGAATAACCTGGAAGCTAATTATCGTGAAAAGCTTGCCGAACTGGAAGAACGGGAGCAACTGGAGTCAGAGGTAAATTGGTTAAAACAACTCCCACTAAAGGTTTTATTAGACAGAGGATGGATTAAAAAGGGGAGTGACAATGCCGAGCAAGTAAAAAACGCCCTGAATTTCTTTGGTTGCGCCACTGTTGATGCTTGGAAAGAATACTGGCAAAAGTTGTTTTACTCACAAGAAGTGGTCTTCCGCAAATCTACAGCTTACGAAAGCGAAGTTGGGGCGGTAGCTGCTTGGCTACGGCAAGGAGAACTGCAAGCTCATGATATAAAGTGCAAACCATACAATACATCCGCTTTTAAGCAAGCATTAAAAAAAATTCGACTCCTAACGACTCAACCTCCAGAGATTTTTGTCCCACAGATGATTGAGTTATGTGCGGATGCAGGCGTTTGTGTAGTTTTTGTTCCCGAAATTCCAAAATGCAGAGTGAACGGAGCAACCCGATGGATTTCGCCTAACAAAGCATTGATTCAATTAAGTCTAAGATACAAAACTGATGACCACCTTTGGTTTACTTTCTTTCATGAAGCTGGCCACATTTTGTTGCATGGAAAAAAGGGGTATTTTTTGGAGGGTGTCAATAATGATGGTGATCAAGAAGAAGAGGCCAATAAATTTGCGGCCGATTTTTTGATGCCGCCGGATAAATACACTGATTTATTGGAAGGTAACATTTCAAGAGCTAAGATAGTGGCCTTTGCCAATGAATTAAGGATTGCTCCAGGAATAATTGTTGGTCGCTTGCAACATGATCGATATGTTAAGTTTAGTTATTTTAACGATCTAAAGGTGAGGTTGAAATGGTCTGAAGACGAATAATTAGTTTGTGAAAGTAGAAAGGCGTCATCAACAATCAAATATTCTGCACGATAAATACTTCACAACACGTGGAGTATTTTTTTGCCTTGATAAACGAACTAACGTTCGCATATAATACGAACAGGTGATATAGGATGGATTCAAAGGAGTTACTTCACAACTGGTTCATTTTGAACAAGACCGTTTCATATTCGAAGGACGATCTGGCATTAACCCAATCGGCCCCGTTGAAAATCCCGGGTATTCTGTCAAACGGAATCCGTGCCATGGGCAGTGCAGTCTATGCCCGGGAGAGGGAGGCGGCCAAAGAGCTACGGTAGAATGGTATTCGGATTGTCAAAGAGTTTTACGATCAACGGGAATACTTTGTGATATGGTCGCATCGCGGGCAGGTGGAGATGCTCCGGCTGCACGATAACATTGTGCTGCAGGGAGTTCAGAAGAAGGTCAATGAAGTAATGAAGCAGCTGACATGGAGTAAAGAAGACCCGCCTTCGCATTAAGTGGATACCAGTCGCTCCAAATTTCAGGTCGGTGTGATCGACAACGCCTTTGACAACCAAACTGACAACGCACATAAGTAAATGTGGTATAGATCAAAACATCAAAGTAAAAAAGAACCGCAGACAAATGCGGTTCATACAGAGGAAGTAACTTAAACGAGTTTCTTCTATTAAAATGGAAGTTTAAAAATGCTTTTTTCTTACAAGCAACATCCGAGCCGAAAATCCTGTTTGCACAAGGGTTTTCGGCTTGTTTTATTTTTCTTGAAAAGCCTCTTTACTGCAGCGAAATTAGTGGCCCTGCACTACTTGCCAAGGCTTTTGCCCTGCTCTCCTTATTTTTATTTTGAAAAAAATGGAATAGCACGGTAAAATGAACCAATCCCATGCCCGGGATGTAATTCCCAAGTTGCTGACAGTCCTGGATTGAAACAATCACGAAGCGTACAACGTCACATTACATGCTACACGTATTTCTTGAAGGTTCTTCCCTTATATGTGTTTAGAAGCAAAGGAGAGCGATCATATTGAAAACGAAGATCATTCCTCTGGCGATTGTAGCCTGCTTGCTGGTACCCTCATCCCAAGTGTGGGCCGAATCTGCCATCGTCAAAAAAATGAAAGAAACGGATCAAAAACAGCTGGCCGAAGAACGAAACAAAGAGTGCACAATGGGATGCCGGACGACGAGGGGATGGTCCCATCAGATTGGACCCGATTTTTTCGCATATCCCGACATGGCTAACGGTGCTGAGCTTTCACCCGATCAACTGTATCTTTTGCGGCGGTTGAACGATCTGTATCTGCAGCAAACGAAAATACTGCAGCTTGTCTGGGAGCAAAAGGTTTCCGCTCCCTACTCTCAGCAGAGAGAGGAAATAAAGGGGATTGTGCTCGACATGTTTGCACGTGTCGGGTCAATGCAGGACGTTTCTCCGAATGAAGTGAAGATCCTGCAGGAGGCTGTCCGCGTCGCAAGCAATCTGCACCTCTGGGACGACCTGCGAGAAGAGTGGGTGGAGGACAGGGATATCAATTTTGCTTACCAGTATGCAGAAGGCGTAGAGAAAGCTCTCGACCGTTTTCGGGAGGACATTTACAAGTACCGGGACCATATCCCTGGTGGACATTTTGCCCGCTTTGAATGGGGGCACGCTTTTACGATGAATGTCCTTAAAGAATTTCATAAGCCGTTGGCATCAGCGTACCCTGAGACTGTACACGCCTGGACCGAAAAATATACAGTGAAATTTTTAGATGATCTGCAAAAAGACAACACAGCGAAGCTGGATGAAAGATTACAGGCTGTTCTTTCGATCTACAACACTTACAAAGCGATGCCTGGAACAGCAGGGAAAGGCAGTCTGTCTTTTTCCCTGGGAGACAGAATCATTGAAATGATCAAAACCAATAATCAGACGATCACAGAGAACGAACGATACTACCAGGATTATGCCATCTCTCTTGGAAACCTATATGAGGTCTCCAAGCTTCCAGATATCGCTGCCGACAAGAAAAAGGCGATGAAGCTGCAGTGGTACCGTTCCTTTATGGAGGGACTTGGCAAGCTCGATGTCCCGGCTGTCTACAAAGGGAATTTCTATTGGTATGTTAACTATTTGGTTGACAATGACTTGAAGCTGTTCAACGCAGAATTTCCAAATGAGCGGAAGCTGCTGGCCAAACAGCTGCTCACAAAACTGAAGGAAGAAAAAAATCCGGAAAACAAGGCGGAATACAACCAAACAATCGCCAAGCTGACAAAGCTGACAAAGCTGGCGAACGGTAAATAAACGGATTGTCTTCCAAAGCTTGCATCTTTTCTCCTCCTGCGACCCATACTATCACAGACAGCGAAGGAGGAGGATTCATGCAAAACAGACAAAGGCCCGATTATTTGAATCGCCCCCCTTTTGGGAGCAATCAGGAGGCCCCGCAAACCGCGCCGACAGAACCGCAACAGCCTGGCCAGCCTCCGGGTGCAGAAGATCCGAAAAAGCGTTTGCTCGACTCCATCACGCAGTTGGGGCAAACCAATGTTCCTCAACTGGAAAGCAATATTTATTGTTTGACGATCATCGGACAGGTGGAAGGTCACATCCAGCTGCCGCCGCAAAACAAGACGACGAAATACGAGCATATCATTCCGCAACTGGTTGCGGCAGAGCAAAACAGCAAAATTGAGGGAGTCATGGTGATCTTGAATACGGTCGGGGGAGATGTAGAGGCAGGCTTGGCGATCGCGGAGATGGTCTCTTCTCTCTCGAAACCGGTCGTTACACTGGTCCTTGGAGGAGGACACAGTATTGGCGTGCCAATCGCCGTCGCTGGCGACTATTCCTTCATAGCAGAAACGGCGACCATGACGATTCACCCGATACGCTTGACCGGCCTTGTGATCAGTGTCCCGCAAACCTTTGAATACCTGGATAAAATGCAGGATCGAGTCGTCAGCTTTATCGCCCGCCACTCCAGGATCACAGAGGACCAGTTCCGCGAGCTGATGCTGAGGACAGGCGAATTGACGCGGGATATCGGCACCAATGTCATCGGAGCAGATGCGGTCAAGTACGGGTTGATTGACGAGGTAGGAGGGCTCGGCAAGGCGTTGAAAAAGCTGAACGAGCTGATCGAAAAAGCCCGGAACGGAGAGAAGGTGCTGCAGTGATTTTCTATTCCGTGGTCCCGATGGAAGTAGTGTTCGAAGGGATGGATCAGGTAGAGAAACAAGTCCTGCGTGAGCTCCCGATGGGTGAGGCGACTATGGTGGTTGAGCAAACAGGTCCTTACGAGGGCAAGATGGTTCGCCTGATCAGTCCCAATCCGCAGGACTATCTCAACCCGGCGTTTGCACCCGGTCAAGTGATCCGTTTTCGGCCGGAAGGTTTCGGGCAATAAGACCTGTATTTCTATGAATTTCCTGTGTTATACTAGATGTGGACAAACAGCAGCCGACCTACAAACGGCTGCCTTTTTATACGTCCGGACTTTTTTTGAGTGATAGATGAGTGATGGAAACGAAAGAAAGGAGGCATGCCACCTGAGTAGAAGAGCAAAAAGACAGTCGCAAGCGGCAGTTGCCTCTGTTGTCAAACTGGAGCTGCTGGGACTGGTCATGATCGTGCTTTGTCTCATCGGACTTTTGGAAAGCGGCTGGCTTGGAAAGAACATTCTCGCCTTTTTATTCCGCTTTTTGGCCGGGTCGTGGGATTTTACCATCCCATTATTGATCATGGGGCTGGCCGTACATATGATGTTTACCCGAAAACCGCCGCGGATGTCGTTGCGCGTTTTTGGATTGCTGCTCATACTTGTCGCTGTTTTGACCTGGGATCACATGTTTTTGTACAAGCAGGTAACGGCTGGAGGAACGTTTTCCGATCAGAGCATCATCCGCGTCACCTGGGATCGGATCTGGCTTGACCACAGCCAGAAGGTGTCGACGACCGGAGTCGGCGGCGGGATGGTGGGGGCGGTATTTTTCGCTCTATGCAATGGTCTCGTCGGGCCGATCGGTACCGGATTGATTATCGGCTTTTTGATTTTGGCCGGAATCATGTTTTTGTTCAACCTTTCTTACGTGGACATCGCCATTTTTGCGAGAGACAAAATCGCTCTGCTGTATGCCAAGATGAAAGATTCGGTCAAAGATTCTGTTCAAATGCTGCAAAATGAAAGCGAAAAGCGGAAGCAACTGGCTGAAGAAGAGCGCGAAGCGAAGAAAGCCAAGGAAGCGCAGATGGCAGCCGCGTCGAACGCAACACAAGCCTTTGATGCCGGCAATGCTGCCACTTCCGGGGACAGCCAGCCTGGAACAGGCGGAGAAGAGCAGACACAGCATGCAAGCGCACCGCTTATTCGCGATTTTGCGGAAAGGCTGGTGACCGAGCAGGGAAGCGAGGCGGACGAGGAAGCGATTGCAACTCCTCGCACGAAGCCACTGGTAGAGCGCGAGATTACCTTTTCGCTTGAGGGGGACGAAGAGATCTTTGGCACGCTGGAGGAGGAAGGCGCGCAGCCGAGCGTTCCTTATGTGCTCCCCAGCATTCAGATGCTGACCCGACCAAAGGCGTACATTCCAGGCAAAGATGTCGATCATACGTCCAACGCGAACAAATTGGTGCAAACGCTCAAAAGCTTCGGGGTCAATGCCATCGTCTCCGAGGTTCACCGCGGTCCGGCCGTTACCCGTTATGAAGTGCAGCCTGCAACCGGGGTGAAGGTGAGCAGGATTGTCAGTCTGACAGACGATTTGGCGCTGGCGCTCGCTGCCAAGGACATTCGCATCGAAGCGCCTATTCCGGGAAAATCAGCGATCGGGATCGAAATCCCGAATTCCGAGGTTGCGGTTGTCTCGCTTCGAGAGGTGCTGGAATCGGCCTCTTACCAGGATGCCTCCGCGAAATTGACGGTTGCCCTCGGGCGCGATATATCTGGCGAGCCGATCGTTGCCGACCTGACGAAAATGCCGCATTTGCTCGTCGCAGGCGCTACGGGCAGCGGGAAGTCTGTATGTATCAACGGGTTGATCATGAGTATTCTATTCAAAGCAAGCCCGGACGAAGTAAAGCTGATGATGGTCGATCCCAAAATGGTCGAGCTAAACGTATACAACGGCATCCCGCATCTGTTGGCACCGGTAGTCACTGACCCGCGAAGAGCCTCGGTTGCGCTGAAAAAAGTCGTGGCTGAGATGGAGCGGCGGTACAATCTGTTCGCCAAGACAGGCAGCCGCAACATTGAGATGTACAACCAGCAGGCAGAAGGGGCTCCACTTCCTTACATTGTCGTGATCGTGGACGAGCTGGCAGACCTGATGATGGTCGCGCCCGGTGAGGTGGAGGATGCGATTTGCCGTCTCGCCCAGATGGCGCGTGCGGCGGGGATCCATCTGATCATCGCTACGCAGCGCCCGTCAGTAGATGTCATCACGGGATTGATCAAGGCGAATATCCCTTCCCGGATTGCCTTCGGCGTATCATCCATGGCCGATTCCCGAACCATTCTGGATATGGGCGGTGCGGAGAAGCTCCTCGGACGCGGAGACATGCTCTATTTGCCGATGGGCGCTTCCAAGCCGACCCGTGTACAGGGGGCCTATGTTTCTGACAAGGAAGTAGAGGAAGTAGTAACGTTTGTCAAGGAACAGCAAGAGGCACGCTACCAGGAAGACATGATTCCGGAAGAGACAACAGAAGACGCGCAGCCGGTAGTCGACGATGATATGTACGACCAGGCTGTCCAAGTCGTAGTAGAGGCCCAGACGGCATCGGCTTCGCTTCTGCAGCGCAGACTGCGGGTTGGGTATACACGTGCGGCCCGTTTGATTGACATGATGGAGGCACAAGGCGTCGTGGGGCCTTACGAGGGAAGCAAGCCGAGAGAAGTGCGTTTGCCAAGGCCCACTCCCGAGAGCAACATTTCCTAAAATGAACATGATTTTCATATATGTACCTGCGGGGCGCAGAGACGAGACGATCGTCAGAAAACTGTCATCTAGTCAAAAAAATTGGCTTGCATGATATTCGCCCCTAGGGTACAATTTTTACGGGATTGAAGGAAATTGTTGTTATCCTCTCTTGATTTCAAGAGGTCTGACGTCCTACCTATTCGAATAGCTGAGGAAGCAGGAGTGGAGGAAGATGAGCATCAAGGGGAATTTCCGTTCGCTTTGTCTCTTGGTAATGGACAAGATCAAAAGCGACATCGATTCCGGGAAGCTAAAACCCGGTGAACGTCTACCTTCCGAAGCCGACCTTTCCAAGCAGTTGGGTGTGAGCCGAGCGACGCTGCGGGAAGCTCTTCGCTTGCTTGAAGAAGAGAAGATTGTCATTCGGAGACACGGTGTGGGGACCTTTATTAATTCTCGACCTGTTTTTTCAGGTGGAATTGGGGAACTCTTTAGTGTGACGGATGCAATCGAACGCCAAGGCTATGTTGCCGGCACAACCATTTTGCGTACAGCTTACGGCGAACCTGCGGAGGAAGAGCGGAAAAAGCTTTCTCTCAATCCGGGAGAGGGCGTTCTCATGGTAGAACGGATTCGCACGGCAGATGGGGAACCGGTGGTCTACTGTTTTGACCGCATACCCGCCCATTTGGTACCTGGAGGCTATACGGAGGGTGGAGAATCTATTTTCAAGTGGCTGGAGTCCGTGACCGGGATCCGCATCGCTTATGCGATTGCCGATATGGAACCGCTCGGACATTGCGAAAAGGTATCTCCCCTGTTGCAGTGCAACAAGGCGACGCCTCTCTTGCTCTTGAAACAGATTCACTACGACGAAAGTGAACGGCCTGTCTTGTATTCACACAATTACTTTCGGGCTGACAAATTTCACTTTCACGTTGTACGCAGACGGTTGTAACACGTGAGGGAAACCTCACTCAACAATTTCATCTCATTAAAAATAGGGGGTATTCTGACATGAAAAAGGTACTTTCTGTCCTGTCCGTGGCAACCCTTAGCCTGTCTTTGGTTTTGGCCGGCTGTGGAAGCAAACCAGAAGGACAACCAGGTGGTGCTAACCAAGGTGGAGCAGAAGGGGGAGCCCAAGGCGGAGCAGCGCCTACTGCACGCATCGGCATGGTTACCGACGTGGGCGGGGTAAACGACAACTCCTTTAACCAAAGTGCATGGGAAGGGCTGCAAAAACTGCAGAAGGACCTGAACCTGCCGCAGGACAACGTAAGCTACCTGCAATCCACCTCTGATGCTGACTACATCCCGAACTTGACTCAATTTGTAAAAGACAAGTGGGATCTGACTTGGGGTATCGGTTTCGTTATCGGTGACCACGTGAAGAAAGTAGCTACTGAAAACCCTGACAGCAAGCTCGCTATCATCGACGCAGAAGTAGACGCGCCAAACGTGGAATCCGTTCTGTTCAAAGAGCATGAAGGTTCCTTCCTGGCTGGTGTCGTAGCGGCGAAAATGTCCAAGAGCAAAAAAGTTGGTTTCGTGGGCGGTATGGAAATCCCAGTAATCAAGCGCTTTGAAGTTGGCTTTGAAGCTGGTGTAAAAGCAGCTGATCCAAGTGTTGAAGTAGTAAAAGTATACACGGGTGCATTTGACAAGCCTGACCTCGGTAAATCTACTGCATCCCAAATGTACGGCCAAGGCGTAGACATCATTTTCCACGCTTCCGGCGCAACTGGCGATGGCGTGTTCAACGAAGCAAAAGACCGCAAATCCAAAGGCGAAAATGTTTGGGTAATTGGTGTAGACAAAGACCAGTCCCTGACATTTGGTGATGAAGTAACGCTGACTTCCATGGTAAAACGCGTGGATGAAGCTGTTTACCGCGTATCCAAAGACGTGATCGACGGCAAATTTGAAGGCGGAAAAATCGTATGGCTCGGTCTGGCTGAAGACGGTGTAGGCCTGGCAGAAACCTCGAAGAAAAATGTGCCTGAAGACGTATTGAAGCTGGCAGATGAGTTCAAGCAAAAAATCGTTAAAGGCGAAATTACAGTACCAGAAAAGTAAGAAGACCTCTAAGACTGCACACGGACAAGGCTAGTTCGAGCGACTAGCCTTGTTCTTTACCTTCTACACTAGACCCACAAAAACGGGGGGAACATGGTTGAAACCTGTACAGACTGTTGTTGAAATGCGCGGTATCACAAAGCGCTTCCCCGGCATTATTGCCAATGACAACATCAACCTTGTTGTGAAAAAAGGGGAAATCCACGCCCTCCTGGGAGAGAATGGCGCTGGCAAGTCCACACTGATGAATGTTTTGTTCGGTTTGTATCAGCCTGAAGAGGGCGAAATCCTCATTAACGAGAAGCCGGTGAAAATCACCAGCCCCAGCGTAGCGAATGATCTTGGTATTGGAATGGTTCATCAGCATTTTATGCTCGTAGAAAAGTTTACGGTTACAGAAAACATTGTATTAGGAAATGAACCGAAATCCGGGTTACAGATAGATATGCAGAGTGCCATCAAAGCAGTCGAGAAGTTGTCCAATCAATACGGCTTGAAGGTGGATCCGCGAGCCAAAATTGAGGATATATCCGTGGGGATGCAACAGCGTGTAGAGATTTTGAAAACGCTTTACCGCGGCGCCGATATTCTGATCTTCGATGAGCCGACAGCTGTGTTAACCCCTCAAGAAATCGTGGAACTGATCGAGATTATGCACAACCTCGTCAAAGAAGGCAAAACGATTATCTTGATCACCCACAAGCTAAAAGAAATCATGGCTGTCTGTGATACGGTTACCATCATCCGCAGAGGAAAAGTCATCGATTCCGTAGGGGTAAAGGATACAAATCCGGACGACCTTGCGGCAAAAATGGTCGGTCGTGAAGTTAACTTCCGTGTCGATAAGAAGGAAGCAAATCCGAAAGAAGTCATTTTGTCTGTGGAAAATATTACGGCGATGGGCAACAGAGGCGTCAATGCGCTCAACAGCATCTCGCTGGAAGTAAGGAGCGGGGAGATCCTCGGCATCGCGGGTGTCGATGGCAACGGGCAAAGTGAACTTATCGAGGTATTGACAGGGCTGCGGAAAGCCTCCAGCGGACGTGTGCTGCTCAAAGGTCAAGATATAACGAACAAGACACCGCGCGTCATTTCGGAGTCGGGCTTGTCGCACATTCCCGAAGACCGCCACAAGCACGGTCTTGTCCTTGACTTCCCGATGAGTGAAAACATGGTGCTGGAAACGTATTTCCATCCAGAGTTCAATAAAAACGGCTTCCTGGACTACGCGGCAATAGACAAGCATGCGAGCAAACTGATCGAGGAGTTTGACGTGCGGACACCGAGTATTCACACCCCTGCACGGGCTCTTTCCGGGGGCAATCAGCAAAAAGCGATTATCGCCCGCGAAGTGAACAAGGATCCGGATCTGTTGATTGCAGCTCAGCCTACACGTGGTCTCGACGTTGGAGCCATCGAATTTATCCATAGACGTCTGATTGAACAGCGGGACAAAGGAAAGGCCGTCTTGTTGCTATCCCTGGAGCTTGACGAGATCATCAACGTTTCCGACCGGATCGCGGTCATTTACGAAGGCCAGATCGTCGGCATTGTTGATGCGAAACAGACGGACGAGCAAGAACTTGGCTTGATGATGTCTGGTGGAAAACGAATGCAAGGAGGCGGCAACGGTGAATAGAGTCATTGCCATCTTTACCAAGGAGTCGTTCCTCGTACCGGTTGCTGCCATTATTCTGGGCCTGTTGACGGGCGCTGTCGCCATGCTGGCAGGCGGTTTTAATCCAATTCAGGCATATGCGTCCCTGGTTGAAAAGGTATTTGGAAGCTCTTATAACTTTGGGGAAACGATTCGTCAGATTACCCCGCTGATCTTTACAGGTCTCTCCGTGGCATTTGCGTTCCGGACCGGTCTTTTCAATATCGGTGCCGAGGGGCAATTTATTATCGGGATGATCGCTTCTACGGCAGTAGGGATTTCTTTTGATCTTCCGGCGTATATTCATGCTCCGCTCGCAGTGATTGCAGGTGCTCTTGCCGGGGGACTGTGGGGCGCTATCGCGGGATGGCTCAAGGCTGCGCGAGGCGTAAACGAAGTGATCACGACAATCATGTTAAACTGGATTGCCTTGTACTTTGCCAACTACGTTGTCAAGGCGTTTTACCTTCAAGAAGGCCAGCAGCGCTCGGAAATGATCAAGGATTCGGCGTCTATCTCTTTTGCATGGCTTTCCCAGATGTTTGACAGTGCCCGCCTGCATTGGGGGACGTTGCTTGCGATTTTGGCCGCGGTATTCTTTTATATCCTTCTCTGGAAGACAAAATCGGGCTTCGAGCTCCGCGCTGTAGGGTTAAACCCGCATGCTTCGGAATACGCGGGGATGAATGTGAACCGCAATGTGGTCAATGCCATGTTCGTCGGCGGCATGTTCGCAGGTATCGGCGGAGCGTGCGAGATTTTGGGCGTATTCCATTACCAATCGATTATGGCTGCACAGCCCGGATACGGCTTTGACGGTATTGCGGTAGCGCTGATCGGAGGAAACACCCCGCTTGGTGTCATTTTGGGGGCCATTCTGTTTGGAATGCTTACATTTGGAGCTGCCGGTATGAAATTCGGTGCAGGGGTACCGGTCGAGCTGATTCGGGTAGTAATCTCCTCTGTCATTTTCTTCGTTGCAGCGCATGGAATCGTCAAGTTTTTCATTAAGCCACTTTTACAGAAGAAGGAGGGTGGAAACTGATGGATTGGGGAGTGATTATCGGCAACCTTATTCATGATACCATCGTGTTTTCCACTGCCTTGATATTCGCCGCTCTGGGCGGTATGTATTCGGAGCGATCCGGCGTGGTGAACATCGCGCTGGAAGGGATGATGGTCATCGGCGCCTTTACCGGTGCAGTGTTTACTTTCTTTGCTCAGGATTCATTCGGCTCATTGGCTCCTTGGATCGGTTTGGTGGGAGCGTGCATTGCCGGAGCGCTATTCGCTACGCCGCACGCGGTCGCTTCTATCACGTTTAAAGCCGACCAGGTCGTCAGTGGTGTCGCCCTCAACTTTTTGGCAACAGGTCTGTCTGTCTACCTGACCAAGATCATTTTCAACGGTGCAGGACAAACGACGACATTGCAGCAAGTATTCAGCAAGTGGCACATCCCGGTGCTCAGCGACATTCCCATTTTGGGACATGCCATTTTCGAAGGCTACCCGACCAGTTATATTGCCTTCGCACTGGTTGCGCTTTCCTGGTATCTGCTGTTTAAAACGTCATTCGGGCTTCGCCTGCGGGCGGTCGGGGAACACCCGCGTGCTGCCGATACCGTTGGGATCAACGTAAAACGCATGCGTTACACGGCTGTTATGATCAGCGGCGCTTTGGCAGCTATGGGTGGAGCAACGATTGCGCTTACTACCACCAGCAACTTTTCTCACAATACCGTGTCCGGACAAGGCTTTATCGCCCTTGCCGCTCTCATTTTCGGGAAATGGCATCCTGCCGGCGCGATGGGGGCTGCCCTGTTCTTCGGGGTAGCGCAAGCGATCAAATCGCTGGTTCAAATTTTTGGTCTCACCAAATACGTCCCGACCGAAGTGATTTTCATGCTTCCATACATTCTCACCATCCTGGTGTTGGCTGGTGTGGTTGGACGCTCCAGCGCTCCTGCCGCATTGGGCAAAGTGTATGATACCGGATCTCGCTGATTAACATTTTTTGCGTCTGGAACCTGCTTTCTCCCCTGTGCGATAATGTGTACGAGTTTGAACGCATAGGGGGGAAAAAGATGACTCGCTGTGTACATACTAACAGCCCTCGTCTTATCAGCAGGCTTCTGGGCGCTTTTTTGCTTGTGACATCTTTCACGATAACCCACAGCATGGATGCTCATGCCCAGACATCACGCCCCGTCATCTCGATGATGATAGATGGCAAAGGGGTGCTCTCCGATGTACAGCCTCTTCATCAGAACGGACGCATTTTGGTTCCAATCCGCCTGCTTGCGGAGCACTCGGGCGCAGATGTTTCCTATGATCCGGATACACGCCAGGTGACCTTGCGGGATGGAGCCCATCAGGTGGCTGTGTTCCCTGAAAGCAGAGTGGGATATGTAAATGGAAGCCGCAAAAAGCTGGATACAGCACCCGTAGTCAGAAATAGAAGGACACTTGTACCGATTCGGTTTGTCAGTGAATCCTTGGGATACGAAGTGACGTGGGACCAACGGGCAAAAGTGGCGAAGATTTGGACAAAGCCAGTCGCCGAAAATGAAAGGAAGCGTTTGGAGCGAGGAAACCCGTATATCGTCCAGGCTGGAGATACCTTGGAGACGATCGCCAAGCGGCATGGTACAAGTGTTTCTGCAATTCAAGGCAACAATGCTGACGACGCCGGGTATCTGCTCACGGGTCAACTGCTGTTTTTGCCGGGTAACGCGAAAAAGGCAGTGAACCCTCTGTCTGCCGCGGTGGACCATTCTGTGCTTCTCTCGGAAAGATACGTCTTCCCATTTGACAGCAAAAGCGAGTATCAGCCATTTGGAGACAGCTTTGGCTTTGGGCGGGAGTGGACAGAATCAAACTCGGGAACAGTCCGCTCCCATGAAGGAATTGACATCATGGCACCACAGGGGACGCCTGTTTACAGCGTAGGAGACGGCGTGATCAATCGGATCGGCTGGAACACTTATGGCGGGTGGCGAGTCAACATCACCGATGAAAACGGGAAATACCGGATGTATTACGCCCATTTGACAGCCTACCCGCCTGATCTGAAAGTAGGTTCGACGGTCAGACCCGGGCAGTTGATTGGATTTGTCGGCACGACAGGCTATGGACCACCCGGGACAGATGGCATGTTTCCGTCTCACCTGCATTTCGGACTGTATCGGACTGCAGACGATCGGGCAATCAATCCGTACTACTACCTGCAATACTGGGAAAACAACAAGGTTGATTAGCAGCTGATTAGCAAAGGAAGCATTTGGGGCAGACTACCTGTATGGAAGGACTTCAACCATGAGGAAGAAGGAGGACACCATATGTGGACATGTCCCTACTGTGGCGGGAATCACGGCTTGCCTTTTCATGACGGTCAGCTGGACGGCATGCTTTGTCTGGAACCCGATTGCGGGCGATTTGCGGAAAGCGTTTCAGACCACGACGATCTCAGTGAATGGGACGCCACGGATTTTTAGTGCATGATTAGAGGGAGCGCGAATCGCTCCTTTTTTCTTTTCCTTTTTTTCGGTAAAGTGGAAGCATAAAGGAGGTAATCCGATGCAGATTGAATTGATCGAATTTTTAGACTTGATTCCGTACGGGATTGTTTTGGTTGATCGGGATGGAATGATTACCTTTGTCAACACGGCCGGTTCACAGCTTTTGGGACTGAAGAGAGAAGAGATTGTGGAGCGGCCGATCAGCAGTATTGCCCCCGGCTCTGATATGCTGCAGGTCATGAGCCAGGGACGACCCAGTTTACGCAGAGAGATTCGCTATGGCGAAAAGCTTTTTCTCGTTGACCGCCTCCCTTTCTCTGTTGCAGGAGAAGTGGTAGGTGGCATTTCCATTTTTCAGCCTCTGGGCCATATGGCAGACAGCCTCGGAAGGTGGACCGAACAAGAACGCGAGCTGCATCAGTTCAAAGAGCTGGTCGAGCAGCTATATGACGGAATTGTCATGTGTGACAAAAGCGGGATCATTACGATGATCAATCAAAGCTACTGCGATTTTTTAGGCACGACGATTGAGGAGGCGATCGGACGCCATGTTACGGAAGTGATTGAAAATACGAGAATGCATCTCGTCATCAAGAGCGGCAAACCCGAGATAGACCAGCTAATGCGGATCGGTGACAGGGAGATCATCGTAAGCCGTATGCCGCTGAAGGAAGGGGAGGAGACGGTAGGCGCATTGGGCAAGGTCGTATTCAGCGATTTGCGCGAGCTGCGCAGTATCGTGGAACGCTACAACATCATGGAGCGAAAGCTGGACTTTTACCGTCAGGAGCTAAAGCGGATGATGGGAGCGAAATACTCGTTCGCCCATATTTTTGCCGAGCACCCCCTCATGAAAGAAGCCGTCCATCTGGCCAAACGGATCGCGCAAACGAAATCCTCGGTATTGATCCTCGGTGAGAGCGGGACCGGTAAGGAGCTGTTTGCTCATGCAATCCATGAAGAGAGCAGCAGGGCGGATGGAGCGTTCGTCCGGGTAAACTGTGCCGCCATCCCAAAGGATCTGATGGAAGCAGAGCTGTTCGGGTACGAAGACGGAGCGTTTACCGGAGCGAAAAAAGGAGGAAAGCCCGGCAAGATTGAGCTGGCAAACAACGGGACGCTGTTTCTCGATGAGATCGGGGACATGCCTTTGGATATGCAGGCGAAGCTGCTTCGCGTCCTGCAAGAAAAGGAAGTGGAGCGGATCGGAGCGACCAGACCGGTCAGCGTGGATATTCGCGTCATCGCGGCCACCCATCGTCCTTTGGAGAAATTGATTCGGGAAGGCAGCTTTCGCGAGGATTTGTATTATCGACTGAATGTCTTCACGATTAACCTGCCGCCTCTCCGGGTGCTCGGACTCTCCATCATTGCGCTGGCCCATGAGCTGATCAAAAAGCTGAACAACGAGCTGTATACCGATGTAACAGGCATCAGCCGGCAGGTACAGGAGATTTTTTTGGCGCATCGTTGGCCGGGCAACATGCGGGAAATGAACAATGTGCTGGAGAGGGCCGTACAGTTGGCGGAACAGGGGGAGCTGGAGGTGGAGCATCTGCCGCCTTATTTGCTGGACAGACAGGTGACTGTTGACAGTGAAAATGCTTCGTTTGACCTCGAGGCGGAGGTGGCCAAGACGGAAAGACGCGTGCTCGAAGCTGCACTGGCTCACTGCGGCGGAAACAAAGTCCAGGCAGCCCAACTGCTAGGCATACATAGGGCAAGCTTGTACCGGAAGCTGGAAAAGCACCGGATACCCAACGAATGATCGTCGCAAAAACGCAACATGTCGCAAAGTTGAATCAAGAATGTGTCGCAAAAATGAAACATTCAGATTCAAGAAAGCGATCAATTCTGCTCCTTTCCACTTGGCACAAAGGTTGCAAATATTCTGAATTACAAACGGTTACAAGTGTGGAAGGAGGACCTATGCAAACAAATCTGAAACTCGACAAAGTCGCTTTGATTACAGGGGGGGCAAGCGGGATCGGGCTGTCGATCGCAGAAAAAATGTATGCCGCGGGGTGTCAGATCGCCATCGCTGACATCGACGAAAAGAAGGCGCGGTCTGCTGTTGACTCCATGGAAGCGAGGGACAGCCAAAAGAAAATCGCCATTCAGGCGGATTTGTCCAACTTCGCTTCGATCCGCGAGATGGTTGCTGTTTGCCAAAAAGAGCTTGGCGCTGTCGACATCCTCGTGAACAATGCCGGCTTCCAGCATGTTTCTCCGATTGAGACGTATGATCCTGCGACGTTTCAAAAAATGATTGAGGTCATGCTGGTAGGACCATTCGTGGCGACACAAGCCGTTTTTGCCCAGATGAAACAGCGGGGCTGGGGCAGAATCATCAACATTTCCTCGATCAATGGCAAAATCGGTGCTCCGTTTAAAGCCGGTTATTGTTCTGCAAAACACGGGATTATCGGACTGACGAGAGTGACGGCGATGGAAGCGGCAGACTCAGGTGTGACCTGTAACGCCATTTGCCCCGGGTATGTGGATACGCCGCTCGTCCGCAATCAATTGGCTGATCTTGCAAAAAGCTACCAGGTACCAGAAGAAGAAGTGCTCGAAGAGGTGATTCTCAGAAACGTGCCCCAGCACCGCTTGCTGGAGGCGGGGGAAATTGGCGAATTTGCGGTATTTCTCGCATCTGACCAAGCTGCGGCAATCACCGGTCAGGCCATCAATATCTCGGGCGGATATGTCATGCACTAATAATTTTGGGTAAGAGGGGGACTGGCAGCAGTGAAAAAGGCAAGATGGTGGTTTACGTTGGCGATGGTACTTGCCGTGGGGGCAGCGGGATGCGGACCGAAGCTGGACCAATCTTCAGGCGGTCAATCCGGCGGGCAGACGCAGGCGGGAGCAGCACCCGGCAGCCAGAGCTCCGGGGGAGAGTTCAACGTCGGATTGGCGATTTCGCTCAGCGGCGGAACGGCCAAGTTCGGGGAAGCGGTCAAGCGGGCTGCCCAAATGGCGGTCGACGAGTTTAACGAAGCGGGCGGAGCTGATGGCAAGAAAGCGAAGCTGATCGTGTACGATGACGAGGCCAAACCCGAGAAATCGGTTGAGATCGTTCAGAGATTGATACAGCAGGACAAAGTGGTCGGCTTTGTCGGGCCTGCCAACTCCGGAAATGCAAAAGCCCACATCAAGTTTGCTCAGGAAGCCGGGGTGCCGGAGATCATCCCGGTCGCGACGGGAACGACCATTACCCAGACCTATGAAAAGGAGGACAAGAACTACATCTTTCGGGTAGCGCCCTATGACAAGGGGCAGGTAGAAACCATCCTGAAGTGGGTCGTGGAAGAGAAAAAATTGACCAAGATCGGTCTGCTGCATGATACGACCGGTTACGGGCAGGGCGGCAAGACGGACGTGGAAGGCGTGCTGAAAGACAAATACAACATGACTTTGACCGCAACCGAGTCGTTCCAGGTAAACGATACGAACATGGAGGCGCAGTTGAGCAAAATGCGCGATGCACAGGTTGAAGTCGTGATCTTTTACGGTCTTGCCCCGGAGGCGGCTCAATATTTGAAATCCCGGCAAAAGCTGAACTACTATCCGCTGACGGTCGCGTCCTGGGCGATGGGGGACCCGACAGTGAAAGAGCTGGTGGGAGATCTGGTCAACAAGGACGTTTACATGGTTCAGTCCTTTACGATCGATCAAAGCGCTGAATCAAAAGCATTTCACGACAAGGTGGTAGCCAAATACGGCGAAGACATCTTCCCGATCGCATCGGCTCAAGGGTACGATTGCATGCAGCTGATCCTGCAGGCCGTCAAGAAAGCGGGAACAGACCCGAAGGCGATACGGGACGCTATCGAAAATATGACCGGCTTTACCGGCATCACGGCGATTGGGGAACAGCCGTTTACAAAAGAGAATCACGAAGCGTTGACCAGCTCCAATATGTTTTTGGCGACCTATAGGGACGGCGTAATCGTCAAGCCTTAGCGCTTCGAAGTTCTCTTGACGACTTCGTGGCACGGAAGATCTGGAGAGGAGGTAGTGTTATTGCTGCAAGCCATCGTGAGCGGATTGATTCTGGGGAGCATTTACGCGATTATTGCCCAAGGCTATTACATTACGTTTGTGACCAACCGGACGATGAACTTCGGCCAGGGAGACTTTCTGATGCTGGGCGCTTTGGTGGGATTGACAACATTGGGTACGGTGACTTCTGCAGGAATGAACCTGTTTGTATCAGTTCTCGTCACGATGGTGGTCGTGGCAGCGGCTATGGCCATGCTTGGCTGGGGGCTGGAGAGGGGAGCGATTCGGCCCCTCGGCCACGTTTTGTCCGTGGGCTGGATTCTCAGTACGGTTGCCGTTTCCTTGATGATTCGCAATATTGCGATGCTGATCTGGGGGAGAAATGTGATCCCGTTTCCGTCCCCTTTTGGAGATGAGGTCTACCGATTTGGTTCCGTGGGCATCACCAAGCACGAGATCTTTGTCGCGATCTGTGCCATCGTCATCATGGCCTGCCTGTTTTTCTTCCTGAACCGATCGCTGCTCGGAAAGGCTCTCGCTGCTGTCGCTTTCAACCCGGATGCTGCGTCGCTGATGGGCATTAACCCAAGGCGGATGGCGGTACTCGCCTTTGCTCTCTCGTCAATGTTGGCCGGCGTCGGCGGCATCCTGGTCGGACCGATCACCAATACCGCGTTTTTCATGGGAGCAACACTCGGTTTAAAGGCTTTTGCTGCTGCCATTATCGGGGGATTGACCAATCCGCTCGGAATTTTGATCGGCGGACTGCTGCTCGGGGTCATCGAGCAGGTATTCTCTCTCTACAGTTCTGCCTACAAGGATGCCAGCGCGTTTTTGCTGATCCTGATCGTCCTTATTTTTATGCCCCAAGGATTGCTCGGAAAGAAAGTAAAGGAGAAGTTTTGATATGAAAAAGTGGCTCCTTTATCTCTTGATAGCGCTTGCCTTGTACTTCTTTCCCTGGCTGTTTCCCAGCTCGTATTACGTGCATATGGCCCAAGGCTTCCTCTACACCTATATTGTCGTAGCCGGACTCAATCTGCTTGTCGGCTTGTCTGGCCAGCTTTCATTGGGGCATGCCGGATTTTATGCCATAGGCGCCTATGTCACCGGCCTTTGCACTGTAGCCGGGGTGCCGTTTCTTCTCAGCTTGCTGCTAGGGGTCCTGATTTGTGCCGGAGCGGGCGGACTCGTGGCAATGCTGTCGCTCCGGGCCAAAGGGCCGTATCTTGCAATGGTGACGATCGCCTTTGGTTTGCTCGTGGAGATTGTAGCCAATCGCTGGGTAGAAGTGACGGGTGGACCGGCAGGCTTGTATTTGCCGGAAGCAAAGCTGTTTGGACTTGGTCTTGGAACGGTGTCTTACTACTGGTTCATTGCTGTCATAGCGCTTGTCGTCACCGTTTTGATCGACAATCTCTTTACCTCTCGATATGGCAGAACATTCCGGGCGATGGGGAACAGTGAAGTAGCTGCGGCCACAGCAGGCGTACACGTCCGCAACTGGAAGGTGCTGGCGTTTGCAATCAGCGCCTGCACGGCCGGTCTCGGAGGAGCGCTGTTTGCGTTTCAAAATGCGTATTTCAACAGCGATACCTTCACCTTCGACAAATCGATTCTGTTTCTTGTCGGCGTCATTGTCGGCGGTGCCGGTACGAGACTGGGACCGCTGGTCGGGACGATTGTCATTTTCCTCCTGCCGCAATGGGTGCAAAGCTTGTACAATTACCACCTGCTGATATTCGGCGGAATTCTGCTGCTTAGTCTGATCGCCCTGCCTGAGGGGATCGTCGGGGGGATCCAGCGCATCTTCAAACAAAGGAACCAATATTCCGGCACACCTTCGCTACCTGCTCCTGATTCGGATGGGCCGAGCCAGATGGGCAGCCGGGACGGAGCCGATTTAAACGTACAGGCAGCGGTCATGGAGTTTGACGGATTTCGGGCGGTGGATGCCATCGATCTGCAGATAAAAGGCTCGGAGGTAAGAGGGCTGATCGGGCCGAACGGGTCGGGCAAAAGTACGACTGTCAACATGCTCTCCGGCGTCTATGTCCCAACCAAAGGGAAGCTGTCGTGGAAGGGTGTGGACGTAACCAGCTTTCCGCCTCATCGGATGGCTGCCGCCGGGATTACCCGAACGTTTCAAAATCTGCAGCTTTTCCACGAATTGACCGTACTGGAAAACGTGATGCTCGGCTTCCATCTCCACTACCGGAAGGGCTTTGCCGCCAATATCCTGCATACGCCCGGCTTTTTGAGAGAAGAAAGCCATTTCCGGGCGGAAGCGATGCGTCTGCTTCAATTTGTCGGCCTGGCCGAAAAAGCGGGCGAGCAGGCGGCAGCGCTCTCCTACGGTCAGCAGCGCTTGGTCGAAATCGCCCGTGCACTCGCCACCAAGCCCGATCTTTTGATCCTCGATGAACCTGCGGCAGGAGCCAGTCTGTATGAGGTGGACAATATCGTTCGGGTCATCCGCAAAGTGAAGGACTCGGGGATTGCCATTTTGCTGGTGGAGCACCATATGGAAATCGTCATGAACGTCTGCGATACGATCACCGTGCTGGACTTTGGGAAAAAGATTGCAGAGGGCGATCCCGCTTTCATCAAGAACCATCCACAAGTCATCGAAGCCTATCTGGGCGGGGAGGAGGTGACGAAGCTTGTTGTCGGTTAATAACGTTCGGGTTCATTACGGGATGGCCGAAGCACTGCGTGGGGTCAATCTCCAGGTCGCGAAAGGGGAGGTCGTCGCTCTGATCGGGCGCAACGGCGCGGGCAAGACAACGCTGTTAAAAGCGATTACGGGACTGGTAAAACTGCGAGAAGGGGAGATTCATTTCCAAGGAAAGCGGATATCCGGCATGCCTGCTCATGAGATCATGCGTCTCGGCATCGGCCATGTACCGCAGGGGAGGCAAGTATTCGGAGACCAGACGGTGGAGGATAATCTCATTCTGGGGGCGTACACAAAGATCAAACAGCAGCCACGTCAGGTTCGCGAGTGGCTGGAGCGGGAATACACCCGTTTTCCAAGACTGAAGGAACGCGCGAAGCAAATGGCCGGGACCTTGTCCGGGGGAGAGCAGCAAATGCTGGCGCTGTCCCGTGCGCTGATGTCGGATCCCGAGCTGCTCGTCCTGGATGAACCGTCAATGGGGCTGTCGCCCTTATACGTGAAGCTCATTTTGGATACGGTGACACAGCTTCGCAGCGAAGGCAAAACGATCCTTTTGGTAGAACAGCTGGCTGCCGCTGCCTTGGCCATTTCAGACCGGGCCTATGTCCTCTCCTCCGGCCAGGTGGAAATGAGCGGAGCTGCCGACGAGCTTTTGCATGACGAAAAAGTCGTACGCACCTATCTCGGCGCATAATGTAAGAAAAGCAGCAAAAGGCGGATTGTGTAAATGCCGCTTTTTGCAGGGCAAACCGCCCGGCCGTAGCTCCTGCTATTGCCGGGTGGGTTATTTTCAGGGAGTGATCTTTGCTGAACCCCCTTCCAATTGGTTACAATAGAGGGGAGTAAGTCGACGGAGAAGGGAGTTTGGCCATGAGCGAAAGCGTAAAGGAAATTTCATTTCATACCACCGCTTTGAACGGTATAAACGTACATATCATGCCTACAGCCAAATTTAAGACAACGACAATCGTGACCATGATCGAACAAGAGCTTTCAGAGGAAACCGTCACGAAGACGGCTCTGCTGGCGATGGTGATGAAGCGGGCAACAGCCCGATTTCCGGAGACCAAGCAGCTTCGTGAGCATCTGGATTTTCTTTACGGAGCGATCTTTGATGTGGACGTTGTGAAAAAAGGCGAGCGGCAAATCCTCCAGATCTACATGGAGGTCCTAAACGAGAAGTACCTGTCCCAGGAAAACGCTCTTTTGGAAAGCGCGATCCGCTTTGTGGGCGACGTGCTGAGCCGTCCCTATCTGGAAGGGAATGCATTCGCGGAAAAATACGTTGCACAGGAAAAAGAGACGCTGCGCAAGCGGATCGAAAGCCTGATCGACGACAAGATGAAATACGCCAACCAGCGCGTGACGGAAGAGATGTGCCAAGGCGAGCCGTTTGCTCTCCTGGCCCAAGGGCGGACGAAGGATCTTGCCGGCATCAGCGGCGAAAGCTTGTACGCCCATTTTCAAGAGCTGATGAGCCACAGTCCGATCGACATTTTTGTAGTCGGAGACGTGGAGCAAAAAGAGGTTGAGGCGGCAATCGGCAAATTCGTTCAGCTTGACCGCAAGGATGTCAAGCAAATCGGGCCGACCAAAGCAAAAAAACAGGTTGCCGAAGAGCGTGTCGTGATCGACAGGCTGGAAGTAAATCAGGCCAAGCTGAACATTGGCTGCCGTACCCAGATCAGCTATGCGGATGAAGACTACCCGGCGCTGCTTGTGTACAACGGCGTATTGGGCGGCTTCCCGCACTCCAAGCTGTTTGTCAATGTGCGCGAAAAGGCGAGCCTCGCTTATTACGCGGTCTCCAGACTGGAGAGCCACAAGGGTATCATGATGATGATGTCCGGGATCGATGTGAAAAACTTCGACCGGGCTGTCACGATTATCAAGGAACAACTGGAGAGCATGAAGCAGGGAAATGTCGGTCAGGAGGAGCTTGAGCAGACGAAGGCGACACTCTCCAACCAATTTCGCGAGCTTCTGGACAGTGCCCGGATGATGATCGACTTTGCCTATAACGGCGTGATTAGCGGACGCAAGCGGCATCTGGAGGAGTTGCTCGCCCAGATCAACGGGATCACCGTCGAGGATTTGAAGCGGGTAGCGGCACAGGTGGCCATTGACACGATATACTTGCTGCGGGACAAGAAGGGAGATGCCTGATATGCAGACGACCGTATTTGAACAGCTGAATGAGACTGTCTACGAGGAAAAGCTACCAAACGGACTGGCTGTCTATCTGGTGCCCAAGCAGGGATTCAGCAAGACCTACGCTGTATTTACGACTCGTTACGGCTCGATTGACAGTCACTTTCGCTTGAAAAACGGCGAAGAAGTGCATGTTCCAGACGGGATTGCCCACTTTCTGGAGCACAAGATGTTTGAGAAGAAAGACATGGATGTCATGCATGAGTTCAGTAGAAATGGTGCCTCGTGCAACGCATTTACCAGCTTCAACCGGACCGCGTACCTGTTTTCTTGCACGGAAAACCTTGACCGCAATCTCAATCTGCTGCTTGATTACGTGCAAGAGCCGTATTTTACCGAGGCCAGCGTAGAAAAAGAAAAGGGCATCATCGGTCAGGAAATTACGATGTACGACGACAATCCGGATTGGAAAGTGTACATGAACCTGTTGAAAGCCATGTACCAGAAGTTCCCGATCAACATTGAAATTGCCGGGACTATCGAATCCATTTCCCATATCACCAAGGATACGTTGTATCAATGCTATGAAACGTTCTACCATCCTGCGAACATGGTGCTGCTGGTAGTCGGTTCCTTTGATCCGGAAACCGTGATGAAATGGGTGCGCGACAACCAGGCAGCGAAAGAATTTCCGCCAACGCCGGTCATCGAGCGCTTGTTTCCGCAGGAGCCGTCTGCGGTCGCCAAAGAGCGCATAGAATTTCAGTTGCCGGTAGGCTTGCCCAAATGCCTGATCGGCTATAAGGAAAAAGCAGACGGTCTGACGGGAGAGGCCTTGTTAAAGCGCGACCTGACCACTAAACTGGTATTGGACATCGCGTTCGGCACCAGTTCTTCGCTCTACCAAAAATGGTACAACGAGGGGCTGATTACGGAGAGCTTTGATTTCGACTACAGCGGAGAAAAGGAGTACGGCTACTCCATTATGGGAGGAGATACGCCTGATCCCGACAAGCTCGCGGCACAGATCAAAGAGGGAATTCGCCAATTGCAGCAGGCTGGAATCAACCAGGAAGACTTTGAACGGGCGAAACGGAAAAAAATCGGGCTGTTCCTCCGTTCGCTCAATTCGGTTGAGTTTATCGCCAACCAGTTTACCAGCTACAAGTTCAACGGGAACGAGCTGTTCTCCGTGGTGCCGACGCTTGAGTCGATCACCCGCGAAGACGTAGAAGCGCGCATGAAGGAGCATTTTGTTCCCGAGCAAATGGCTGTCTCGATTGTTCGTTCCGCTTCGCCACAGGAGTAGTGAAGGTTTATGTACAGTACGCCGCCATGGGCATTGGTTACGGGAGCCTCCGGCGAGATCGGGCAGGCGATCAGCCTGGCTCTCGCCGAAAGAGGCATCCCGCTTTACCTGCATTATCATCAGTCGCCGCACAAGGTAGAGCCGATCCTTCAGGCTTGCCATGAAAAAGGGGTCCCGGCCTACGCCTTTCAGGCTGATTTGCGTCAGACTGACCAGATCGCCGGGATGTTCGCAGCAATGATCACCCCACCGCTGCTCATCGTCAACAATGCATCGGTCGATCACGTAGGCCTTTTTGCTGACGTGTCGCCCATGCAGTTCGATGACTTGATCGCGACCAACGTACGGTCCGCATTTTTTGTGACCCAGGCTGCACTGCCCGCTATGCTTCGCGAGCGCTTTGGTCGGATTGTCAACATCTCCTCCATCTGGGGGATGACGGGAGCGTCCTGCGAGGTGCTTTACTCGCTTGGCAAGGGAGCGGTCAACTCCTTTACGAAGGCGCTGGCCAAGGAGCTCGCGCCAAACGGCATTACCGTAAACGCGGTTGCCCCCGGTGCCATACAGGGCGGCATGATGAACCGGTTTTCACCCGAGGAAGTGAGTATGCTTGCAAGCGAGATTCCGGCCGGACGTCTGGGCACGCCAGAGGAAGTTGCGGCCGTCGCAAGGTTTTTGCTTTCTGCGGAAGCCGGTTACGTGACCGGGCAGATCATCAGTCCGAACGGCGGTTGGTACGCGTAGAAAATCGTGCATATTTTTCCCTGCTTGTTGGAACTCTACCAATGTAACGGTCGCATAGGGGACCGCAATGCATAGGAGGAGGGAAAATACATGTCAGTTCTTGACAATTTTCGCGATTGGAAAGCGTTTCTCGGCGAGCGGGTTGAGCAGGCGAAGCAAGCGGGGATGGAGAGCGACACGCTGCAAAATGTAGCCTATCAAATCGGGGGCTACCTGGCTGAGCAGGTCGATCCGAAAAACGATCAGGAACGCCTGCTGAAGCAGCTCTGGGACGCCGGCGACGAAGAGCAGCAGAAGGCGCTCGCTTCTCTGATGGTCAAGCTGGTCCAAGATCCAAACAATGTAAATCGCGGCAATTAAATAGGGTCGTAATGAATCACAAATCCCCGTCTTTTGGGGATTTTTCTTTTCCGTCCATTGTCGATTATTCGGAACGTGTTATACTACTTAGGAAGAGAAATTTGGGTGTCGGAGAGGATCGGGCATGGAAGCGCAAAAAGAGTGGTACATGGAATACGAAATTTCAAAAAATCGCCCCGGTTTATTGGGAGATGTCGCATCCATTTTGGGGATGCTCGGGATCAACATCGTGACGATCAACGGTGTTGACGATATGCGAAGGGGAATGCTGCTCACGACGGATGATGACGAGAAAATGGAAGTTCTGCGCAATGTTATCCAAAAGATGGACAAGATAACGATAACGCGGTTGCGTCCACCCACGATGCTCGACCGGTTGGCGGTTCGGCACGGCCGTTATATCGAGCGTGACAGCGAAGATAAAAAGACATTTCGTTTCGTGCGGGATGAGCTGGGCTTGCTCGTCGATTTCATGGCAGAGATTTTGAAGCGGGAAGGACATCAGCTCATCGGAATCCGGGGAATGCCTCGCGTAGGCAAGACGGAATCGATGATTGCCGCCAGTGTTTCTGCCAACAAGCGATGGACCTTTCTTTCCTCAACCCTGCTCAGACAGACGGTCCGCAGCTCGCTTGCCATTGATGAGATGTCCGCTGATCATGTATATTTGATTGACGGGATTGTTTCCACCATGCGTGCGACAGAGAAGCATCATTCTCTCCTGCGGGAAGTCATGAGCTTTCCGGCAGCCAAAATTATCGAACATCCCGATGTCTTCGTGCGGGAGTCGGAGTACGAACTGTCAGAGTTCCATTACATTATCGAGCTGCGGCAGCACCCTGATGAGGAAATTACATACGAACTGATCAACAACCGCGGATTCGACAATTTTGACATGACATAAGATGAAGGAGGGTAAGCTGTGTCTGAGCTAGGTCAAGTACTAAAAGAGGCCCGCGAAGAAAAAGGAATTACGCTCGACGACATTCAGCGGATCACAAAAATTCAACGGCGTTACTTAGAAGCCATTGAAAGGGGCCATTTGCACGTACTGCCCGGCCACTTTTACGCGCGCGCGTTCATCAAGAGCTATGCGGAAGCTGTTGGGCTAGATCCAAACCATATCATGAGCCATTTCCAGTCGGACCTGCCAGCCCAACCTCCACAGGAACAATTGGAACGGCTCCGCCGGCGGCGAGTCGCTACAACAAGCAATCCGCTTCAAGCAGGCAAGTGGGTTACCAAGACGCTGCTGGTGCTCTTTGTAGGGCTGATCATCGGGGTTATTTACGTAGCTGCTGTCAATAGCGACGGGTTTTCGACGCAGCCGGTTCCCGGAGGCAATTTGAATCCAGGGGCAGAGGTTGTAGGACCGGGCCAGGCAGGAAATCCGACACCAGTGCCACAAGTGCCACAGGCGCAAACCCCCAATCCGCCTGCTGTAACGCCGGAAACAACGCCGGATAACGGTTCGACAGCACCGGTTGTTCCGGAGGAGGTGCCGCAGTCGGTACTGACGTTTGAATCCCAGCAAGGTTCTCTGTACAAGTACACCCTGACTGGCGGCGACAAAATCAAAGTAAAAATAAAAGCGGTTGGAGAAAACTGCTGGTATGGCGCGGCGGAGGCGAAGACGACGAAATTCCCGAAACAGGGTACGCTGACCAAGGATCAGGAAGTTGAGATCGAGCTGGGAAAAACAGCGTATATACGTCTTGGCAAACCGGGTGCAGTGCAAGTGACCGTCAACGGAACGGCATTGGATACATCAAAACTGAAGTTCATGCCATCCAACGTAAGCATCACTTTGGGGCAGCCAGTCACTGAGTAGGCAAGCATTTTGCTTGCCTTTTGCGCGTTCTTCAACTTTGACACTCCGTTGTAGCTTATATTATACTGTATAGGTGTAATCTGGGCTGGTGTGACCAATTGGAGGAAATGAAGGATGACAGAGAAGGTAGGCTCACGAGAAAAAGTTGCGATCGTAACATTGGGCTGTGAAAAAAATCTGGTCGATTCGGATATGATGGCCCATTTGATAGATGAGAAAGGCTACGAACTGGTCGACAATCCTGATGAAGCGACTGTCGTCATCGTCAATACCTGCGGTTTTATTGATGCTGCCAAGGAAGAATCGGTCAACAAGATTCTCGATATGGCCGAGCTGAAAGACTCCGGAAAGCTGAAATCGCTGGTAGTGGCAGGCTGTCTCACGCAACGATACAAAGAGGATATCCTGAACGAGATTCCCGAGGTGGACGGAATTGTCGGTACGGGCGACTTCATGTCGATCACCGGCATTATCGAGGAATCACTTGCAGGAAAACGTCCGGTCTATGTGGGCAATCCCATTTTTACGTACGAGGAAGTAGTCAAGCGGAAAGTAAAAGCAGGCACCTACTCCGCTTATGTGAAAATTGCCGA
Organism: Brevibacillus borstelensis; assembly: GCF_003710865.1. Classification (GTDB taxonomy): domain Bacteria; phylum Bacillota; class Bacilli; order Brevibacillales; family Brevibacillaceae; genus Brevibacillus; species Brevibacillus borstelensis. Next base: position 145,626 of record NZ_RHHO01000002.1, read on the forward strand.
GGGCTGCGACAACGCCTGTACGTTTTGCAGCATTCCGATCATGCGCGGAGGATTTCGCAGCCGCACGATCGAATCCATTGTGGAAGAAGCAAGGCATCTGGCCGAACAGGGCATTGTCGAAATCAGTCTGATTGCGCAAGACTCAACCAATTACGGAACCGATATTTACGACGGAAAACACATGCTTCCCGAGCTGCTGAACCGCCTGGCAGAGGTGGAAGGGATAGAGTGGCTGAGGCTTCACTACGCTTATCCGGGCTTCTTTACGGACGAGCTGATTGACGTTTTCGCCTCCAACCCGAAAGTATGTAAATACGTGGATATGCCCCTGCAGCATTCCGAGGACCATGTCCTTAAAAAAATGCGCCGCCCAGGACGCCAGCGGGATACACGTGAACTGGTGGCCAAGATCCGGGCTCAGGTGCCGGATGTGGCTCTCCGTACATCTCTGATCGTCGGTTTTCCGGGTGAGACCGAAGAGGATTTCGAGCGGCTTTGCGAGTTCATAAAGGACGTGAAATTCGATCGGTTGGGTGTGTTTACTTACTCCAATGAGGACGATACACCAGCAGCACGGCTTCCTGACCATGTCGATGAAGAAACAAAGGAAAAGCGAGCAAACATTCTGATGGAGATCCAGCGGGAGATTGCCGCTGAGCGGAACGGACGTTTTGTCGGTCGCGAACTGGATGTTTTGATCGAACGTTACGAAGGGCGCAATGACATTTTCGTCGGTCGCACCCAGTACGATGCACCGGAAATTGACGGTGAAGTGTTTGTTTCCGGCTACAAAGGCGAGCTGGGCAAGATCGTGAAAGTAAAGATTACGCACTCCTACGAATATGACTTGGCCGGGGAGGTAGTCTAGGTGAATCTCGCCAACCGCATCACCCTTGCCAGGATTTTCCTGGTGCCCGTAGTCATGTTTTTTCTGCTGGTGCGTTACAATATCGGGAGTTTTACCATCGGCAGCCTGACGATGACCTACAACGAGCTGATTGCGGCATTGGTTTTTATCCTAGCGGCCAGTACGGATGGTCTAGACGGCTACATCGCCCGTAAAAGAAAAATCGTTACCAATTTGGGGAAGTTTCTCGACCCGCTGGCTGACAAATTGCTGATCTCTGCGGCCTTGATTTCTCTCGTGGAAATGCAAAGGCTGGAGGCATGGATTGCGATTATCATCATCAGCCGGGAGTTTGCTGTTACCGGTTTGCGTCTCGTCGCAGCGGCAGAGGGACAGGTAATTGCAGCCAGCGCCTTGGGCAAAATAAAAACGTGGATTCAGATCGTGGCGATCACGGCCGTGATTATCCGCAACTTCCCGTTTGCTATTTTTGGGATTCCATTTGATACAGTAGCGATCTGGGCCATGGTAGTGATCACTCTATACTCGGGCTATGACTACTTCGCCAAGAATCGCAACGTAATCCAATACTCGTAAGAAAACGGGTATTGGACTCTTTTTTCAATCCTCAAAGAGAATGGATGAGGGGCATGAAAGCGGAGATTATTGCTGTTGGAACAGAGCTTTTACTGGGGCAGATCGCCAATACCAATGCGCAGTTTTTGTCGCAAAAATTGGCGGAGATCGGCGTAGGAGTCTATTTCCATACGGTTGTGGGCGACAACACCGAGCGGCTGATGCAGGTCATCAAGCAAGCTTCTGTCCGCTCCGACCTGATTATTTTTACCGGCGGTCTGGGCCCGACTCAGGACGATTTGACCAAGGAAACGGTCGCGGCACATATTGACGCCGGACTTGTGACTGATCCTGTGGCGATGGAACGCATTGAATCGTTTTTTCACCAGCGCGGCATTGTCATGACAGAAAACAATCGCAAGCAGGCGCTCGTTTTTGACCGCGGGCAGGTGTTTCCGAACGACACGGGGATGGCGCCGGGGATGGCAGCAGAGCACAATGGCCGTACATTTGTACTTTTGCCGGGGCCGCCGAGCGAACTGTACCCGATGGCCGATCGGTACGTCATGCCTTATTTGATCGGCTTGCTGCCGGAGCAGCAGGTGGTTCACTCCCATGTCCTGCGTTTTTACGGGATTGGCGAATCCGCGTTGGAAGAACAGCTGCTCGATCTGATTGAAAGCCAGGAGAATCCGACGATTGCCCCTTATGCCAAAGAGTTTGAGGTTACACTGCGGATTACGGCACGGGCAAAAACGGTGGCCGAAGCAGAGAAGCTGATCGAGCCGGTCGAGCGGGAGATTTACAGACGTTTGGGCGAATTTATCTATGCCAAAGGGGAAACCTCTCTCCACGAGGTCCTTGTAGAAGAGTTGAAACAAAACGGGAAGACCATCGCATGCGCCGAGAGCTGCACAGGCGGCAAAGTCGCCTCGCTAGTTACCTCCGTTCCCGGCAGTTCAACAGTCATGCGCGGGGGAATCGTATGCTATACGAACGATGCCAAGCGCGAGCTGGTCGATGTTCCCCAAGCTGTACTCGACACTGACGGAGCGGTAAGTGAGCAAACAGCAAGGCTGCTTGCCGAAAACGTGCGTCAAAAACTGCGCGCGACCTGCGGCATTTCGGTAACCGGTGTTGCCGGTCCGGACCCTTCAGAGGGCAAACCCGTGGGACTTGTTTACATTGGAGTGGCAATAGATGGACTGCCGACTGTTGTCAAAGAGCTCCGACTTGCCGGCAGAAGACACGCTATCGTGGGACGTGCTGCCAAATTTGCTTTATTCTACGCGCTTCAGCGACTAAAGAAAGGTGAACGTATATGACGATTTTTTCTGATTTTCCTTTACATAAATCAATTGTGCAAGCCATCTATGACATGGGCTTCGAGGAGCCGTCACCGATTCAGGCGGCGTGCATCCCGAAAGTGCTTGAGGGCGGAGACCTGATCGGTCAAGCCCAGACGGGTACGGGAAAAACAGCAGCATTCGGGATTCCGCTCGTGGAAAAAGTGACGCAAGGCAACAGAGTGCAGGCCATTGTATTGACGCCGACGCGCGAATTGGCCATTCAGGTAGCAGGCGAACTGATGCGAATTGCCAAGTACAAAAAAATCCGCACCCTGCCGATCTACGGAGGACAATCGATCGGCCACCAAATCCGTGCGCTTCGTCAAGGCGTGCAAGTGGTCGTGGGGACTCCGGGACGCGTGCTCGACCACCTGCGCCGAAAAACGCTCAGACTGGAAAATGTACATACACTCGTACTGGACGAAGCAGACGAAATGCTCGACATGGGCTTCGTGGATGACATCGAAACGATTATCAACCACCTCCCGGAAGAGAGACAAACCTTGCTCTTCTCCGCAACCATGCCTCCTGAGATCAAACGCCTCGCCAGCCGGTACATGAAGCAGCCGGAAACGATTGCAGTGAGCCGCGAGGAAGTGACCGCTCCCCTGATTGAACAGGTCTACTACAAGGTTTTTGACCGCAACAAGGTAGAGAGCCTTTGCCGCATTCTGGACAGCGAAGACGTCGAGCTTGGAATCATTTTCTGCCGGACGAAAAGAGGCGTAGACGAGCTGACAGAGGTGCTCCAGACACGCGGATATTTGGCGGACGGATTGCACGGGGACCTCTCTCAGGCGCAGCGGGACAAAGTAATGAATGCGTTCCGTGAAGGCTCGATCGAGTTCTTGATCGCAACTGATGTAGCTGCCCGCGGGATCGACGTCGGAAATGTCTCTCACGTCATCAACTACGACATTCCGCAGGACTCCGAGAGCTATGTCCACCGGATTGGACGCACGGGCCGCGCCGGACGCAAAGGTATCGCCATGACGCTGGTGACCCCTCGCGAAATGAGACAAATGATGTTTATCCAGAAACAGACGAAAGCGCAGATCATCTCCCGCAATGTTCCGTCCCTGGAGGAAGTGGCGGAGCGCAAGCAGGAGCAGCTAAGAGAGCAACTGATCTCGCTTCTGGAAAACGATACGATCGCCGAAATGTACGCGAAGGTCGCAGAATCGCTGACGGAACAGTATCCTCCTGAAAAGGTGGCAGCCGCAGCCCTGCATCTTGCCTTCCACAGTGAAATTGGCGAAACGGAAGAGGCTGAAGCCTACAACTTTGGTGAAACCGGCGCAGCAAAAGGCATGGTTCGTTTCTTCCTGAATGTAGGGCGCAACGCGAATGTTCGCCCGCAAGATTTGGTTCGCGAAATCTCCGAGTCTGTCGGCATCCCCGGCAAGGCAGTCGGCCGCATCGACATTTTCGAAAACTTCACGTTTGTCGAGGTGCCTGAGGAAGTGGCGCCGTTTGTATACGAGTCGCTGCGCCAGACGCGGATAAACGGCAAGCGGATCAACCTGGAGCCTGCAAAGCCGCGCGGCAAGCGCTCCTGATCCTTCTGCAAGGCTGGAAAAAACCACCGAGCCCCGCATTTCGGGCAGGTGGTTTTTCTATGCGAATATTTGTTCGCAAAAAATACTTGGCAAACCCTTCTGTCTCGATGTATGATGAAGACAAGAAGATAACAGTAACGATTTGGAAAGGGAGTGTCGTATTTGTCAGACCGCCGCGCCGCTTTAGAAAGTGCATTGCGTCAAATAGAAAAACAATTTGGTAAGGGTTCCATCATGAAGCTGGGGGATATGGCGAACGTTCAAGTTTCCACCGTATCCACTGGCGCTCTAGCCATTGATATTGCTCTCGGTGTGGGAGGATTCCCGCGTGGCCGAATTATTGAAATTTATGGACCGGAATCTTCCGGTAAAACGACTGTCGCCCTTCATGCGATTGCAGAAGTACAGCGTCAGGGAGGACAGGCAGCATTTATCGATGCGGAGCACGCACTCGATCCTGTTTACGCCGCCAAGCTGGGCGTCAACATCGAGGAACTGCTGCTGTCCCAGCCGGATACTGGCGAGCAGGCTCTGGAAATCGCGGAAGCGCTGGTTCGTTCAGGCGCGGTAGACATCATTGTCGTCGACTCCGTTGCGGCACTCGTACCGAAGGCTGAGATTGAAGGGGAGATGGGCGATTCGCACGTCGGTTTGCAGGCCCGTCTGATGTCGCAAGCTCTGCGCAAGCTCTCCGGTGCCATCAACAAGTCCAAGACGATTGCGATCTTTATTAACCAGCTGCGTGAAAAAGTAGGGGTTATGTTCGGAAACCCTGAAACAACGCCTGGTGGACGAGCTCTGAAGTTCTATGCCAGCGTTCGCCTGGATGTCCGCAAGGCTGAATCGATCAAAGTAGGCAATGACGTGATCGGCTCCAAAACCAAGGTGAAGGTCGTCAAGAACAAGGTAGCGCCGCCGTTTAAGACTGCGGAAGTGGACATTATGTACGGCGAAGGGATTTCCAAGGAAGGAAGCATTCTTGATATCGGTGCCGAAATCGACGTGGTGCAAAAGAGCGGAGCATGGTATTCTTTCAATGATGAGCGTTTGGGCCAAGGCCGTGAAAATGCCAAGATCTACTTAAAGGAAAATCCGGCAATCGCAGCCCAAATCGAGGCCAAGGTACGTGAATACTACAGCCTGAACCCAGGTTCCATCCCGGCAACCGAACCGGTCGTCGATCCTGAGCAAGATGAGGAACCGATGTTCGATCTGGAGTAAACTGAAAATGTGGCAGCCTGTCGCTCTAGACAGGCTGTTCCTGTTTTGTGAGAGGGGAGAAGCCGATGAAGAGCGGCAAGATCACCGCTGTTCACCGCGATATAAAAAATAAGCATCGCTATCATTTTTATATCGGTGATGAACTGGTTTTCTCGGTCCACGAAGATATATTGGTAAAGTATCAGCTTGCCAAAGGCGTAGAAGTAGACGATGGGTTTGTGCGGGAAATCCTTTTGGCTGAGGAAGAGCACAGAGCATTTTTGCTTGCCCTGCGCTATTTGGGGATCAGACCGCGTACTTCCCAGCAGGTAGTCTCCTACCTGCAAGAGAAAGGGTATCCGCTGGAAGTGGCGGAAACTATTGTGAATCGATGCAAGCAAATGGGATATATCGATGATCAGGCCTTTGCGAGGCAATGGGTAAATGAACGGCTGCGGTTAAAGCCGAGAAGTCCGATGATGCTGAGGATGGAGCTGAAACAGCGGGGGATCGACAAGGAGACAGCCGAAGGAGCGATGAGCACAGTCACCAGAGACGATGAGCTTGGTGCCGCACGTGCACTGGTTCAAAAGAAACTGCGCCGCTTCGAAGGGGAATTAGATCGAAACGACGAGCAAAAAATTCTGGCCATGCTGTACAGGAAGGGATTCTCGCAATCAGTCATTCAGGAGATTCGCCGAGAGCTGAGAGAGCACGGTGCGGACTAGAATGGCTCCATTTGCATGTTCTTGACAATTCTTGTTCACAAATAATAAAATAGATATGTATTTACTAGCTGTATCATACCTTTTCGCTGATTTGATCGCTCGTACCCAGTGAACAACTGAAGAACCGTACGGGATGTACGGATTCAGCGGACCGAGTAAAATCGGTCCTGTTTTTTAGCCTTTCGTAAGAGCGATAGAACAGCAGTACGCCGTGAATAACGAATGCTTGGAAAGCGGGGAGATGTCTTACCACAAGGAGGTGAAACAAGAAAGCCTATGAGTGCCATTTTTGAAAACTCCATAGTTATGATGATTGTGCTTGTTGCCGTGCTGCTTGTCGGACTTGCCATTGGCTACTTCGTACGCAAATCCATCGCGGAGGCAAAAATCTCCAGCGCTGAGGAAGCGGCACGACAGATCGTGGAAGAAGCCAAACGGGACGCGGAAGCCGTCAAGAAGGAAAAGGTGCTGGAAGCGAAGGATGAAGTATTCAAACTTCGTTCCGAAGCAGAGACGGAACTGCGCGAGCGGCGCAACGAGATCCAGCGCCAGGAACGCCGCATTCTGCAAAAGGAAGAGGCGTTGGATCGCAAAATGGAACAGCTGGAGCGCAAGGAAGAAGAATTGGCCGAACGCGACAGAACCATTGCGGACATGCAAAGCAAGGTGGAGCACTTATATAAAGAGCAGGTTTCAGAGCTGGAGCGCATCTCCGGTTTGACGCAAGAAGAAGCGAAAACCATCATTCTGACTGAGGTAGAGCACACGGTTCGCCACGAGATGGCCGTCATGATCAAAGAGATCGAGACCCAAGCCAAAGAGGAAGCCGACAAACGCGCTCGCGAAATCATCACAACGTCGATTCAACGTTGTGCTGCAGATCATGTGGCGGAAACAACCGTTTCGGTCGTCACGTTGCCGAACGATGAAATGAAAGGGCGAATTATCGGTCGAGAAGGACGAAACATTCGCGCGTTGGAGACACTTACCGGGATTGATCTTATCATCGACGATACTCCAGAAGCCGTTATTTTGTCAGGGTTTGACCCGATTCGCCGGGAGATTGCGAAAACCGCTCTGGACAAGCTTGTTGCTGACGGACGTATCCATCCGGCTCGTATCGAGGAAATGGTTGAAAAGGCTCGTCGGGAAGTGGATGAGAGAATTCGTGAGTACGGAGAACAGGCTACTTTTGAAACAGGTGTTCACGGCCTCCATCCAGATCTGATCAAGATCTTGGGACGCCTGCGTTACCGGACCAGCTATGGTCAAAACGTGTTGAAGCACTCGATGGAAGTTGCTCATCTCGCCGGTTTGATGGCAGCGGAATTGAAAGAGGACGTGAAGCTTGCAAAACGGGCAGGCCTTTTGCACGATATCGGAAAAGCAATCGACCACGAAGTGGAAGGTTCCCACGTGGAAATTGGCGTCGAGCTGGCCAAGAAGTACAACGAACATCCTGTGGTTATCAACAGTATTGCATCTCACCACGGAGACACGGAACCAACTTCTGTTATCGCCATGCTGGTTGGAGCCGCGGATGCTCTGTCGGCCGCACGACCAGGTGCGCGCCGCGAAACGCTGGAAACCTATATCAAGCGTCTGGAAAAGCTGGAGGAGATCTCCGAGTCGTTCGATGGCGTGGAAAAATCTTACGCCATTCAGGCTGGACGCGAGATTCGCGTCATGGTGCAGCCTGAGAAAATCGACGATGCCGAAGCAACTCGTCTGGCACGTGAGATTACGAAGCGAATTGAAAATGAACTTGACTATCCAGGTCACATCAAGGTTACCGTTATTCGTGAGACCAGGGCAGTCGAGTATGCAAAGTAAAGTGGCAGATGCCACTTTACTTTTTTTTATCGTCGCTGTGGGGAATGAGCGGAGTCATAGTTGCTGCCCTTTTTCGAGCGAATAAAATGCTTCTTCATCACAAAAGAGCCAGCAGCGGCGCGTCAAAAGCTTCGATGGCCGAAATGTTTACGACCGTGCAAAGCCGTTGCGGAAGTGCCGGCGCCAAGAGAAGGGCCGCTTTTTTTTCTGCGAGCAAGAAATGCTATACTAGTACTTGAGGTGAAGGCGAAATGAAACTGCTGTTTATTGGAGACATCATGGGATCTCCTGGACGAGACATCGTCAAAACGTATCTTCCATTAATGAAAAGAAAGTACCAACCCGCTTTTGTGGTTGTAAACGGAGAGAACTCTGCTCACGGAAGAGGGATAACAGAGAAAATTGCCAAGGAGCTGTTTGGCTTAGGCGTCCATGCCATTACAATGGGAAACCACACTTGGGATAACAAAGAAATATTCGACTACATCGACGGTGAGCCTCGCCTGATCCGTCCCGCCAATTTCCCGCAGGGAGCTCCGGGCAACGGGATTACGTATATCAAGCAATCAGAAGGAGAGCTGGCGGTCATCAATCTGCAGGGCCGGACTTTTCTGCCGCCGCTGGACTGTCCGTTTCAAACGGCGGATCAGCTTGTAGAGCAGGCGCGAAAGCGTACCAAATACATCTTTGTCGATTTTCATGCGGAGGCAACCTCAGAGAAACAAGCGCTAGCTTGGTATCTGGACGGCCGGGTTACCGCGGTAGTCGGCACGCATACCCATGTGCAGACAGCGGACGAGCGGGTTCTCCCGCAGGGTACAGGCTTTTTGTGTGACGTCGGGATGTGCGGTCCGATGAACGGTATTTTGGGTATGGATCGCGAGGCCGTCATCAGAAAGTTCATGACCCAGCTTCCTGCGAGATTCGAGGTAGCCGGGGAACCGGCCCAACTGAACGCTGTGCTCATAACCATCGACAAAGCAACAGGGAATGCGAAGAAACTAGAGAGAATCCGAATTGACGCCGACCATCCATTTATGGAATAATAAGAATAAGATTTGAATTTTTTGAATCTTTCATGTGCAGTTGCAGGAATTTTTAGGGGTTATGCGAATATCATTCTAATGATGAGAGGATTCCTATCAGACGGGAGGTTCAAAAGGATGGAAGTATTAAAAGTTTCAGCAAAGTCTAACCCCAACTCCGTTGCTGGTGCCCTAGCAGGTGTGCTTCGCGAACGCGGGGCGGCTGAGATTCAAGCCATTGGCGCCGGGGCACTTAATCAAGCTGTAAAAGCAGTAGCAATCGCACGAGGGTTCGTAGCGCCGAGTGGTGTTGACCTCATTTGCATTCCAGCCTTTACCGACATCGTGATTGATGGAGAAGAGCGCACAGCAATCAAGCTGATCGTAGAACCCAGATAATTCCTAACTGAACATGCTTTGGACTGCCTGTTTGTTCGTAGAATGAACAGGTTTTTTTCATGTATACGAAAGCAGGGCAGGTATGGTACGGTTTGATTTGAGAGTGATGCATGTCAGAGAGCTTCTATAGATATGGAGGGGTGGCTGTGGGGATTTTTGATGCCCATTGCGACGTGTTGTCCAAGCTGTGGGAGAGACCGGAGCTTGATTTTTACCAGGGGCATGAGGAGCTGCAGGCAGGTTTCCCTGACCTCCAAAAAGGGAATGTGGATATACAAGTGCTCGCTTGCTACGTGCCGCAGCATGTTCCGTTCGGAAGGCGCTTTCAGGCCGTGCTGGAGATGCTTGACCTGTTTCATGAGCGCGTGGCGAGTGAACAGTTCCGTCCAATTCTAAGCAACGCTGATTTGGAGGAATGTGTATTAAAGGGAACCAAAGGGGCTATTCTGTTTGTAGAAGGCGCGCATGCACTGGAAGAAAGCCTGGTTCAACTGAGAACTTGGCACCGTCTGGGTTTGCGAGGCATGACCTTGACCTGGAATCACGGAAATGCCGTGGCGTCAGGCTGCCAGGAACCGAATCCGGGAGGCTTGACAATGTTCGGCAGAAAGGTGATTGCGGAAATGAATCGCCTGGGGATGGTGATCGATCTCTCGCATGTGGCCGAGCCCGGTTTCTGGGATACGCTGGAGCTGTCGAAAGATCCGGTCATCGCTTCCCATTCCAATACCCGCAGCATATGTGATCATCCGCGCAACCTGACCGATGAGCAGATCAAAGCGCTCATTGCCAATAAAGGCGTGATGGGCCTGACCTTTGTAGACTTCTTTGTCACCTCGGAAAAGAGAACGGTCTGGATCGACGACCTGCTTCGTCACTTGGATCATGTTTGCGCTTTGGGAGGAGTCGACCATGTTGCTTTCGGCTCCGATTTTGACGGCATCACGACAACCTTTGGAGACCTTGCCAGAGCGGGCGATTACCACAATCTGGTGAATGCGCTCCAGAAGCGTTATAAAGAGGCGGAAGTACAGAAATTTATGCGTGAAAACTGGTTGCGTGTTTTCCGAAACGTGCTACAATAGTCATTGAGAACATTAATGTACCAAGTTCAACGTTTTATTCAGGTCAAAGTTAAGTTGAGTAAAAGCACTTGCTTTTTTGCATGGCTCGGACTACAATTGGTACAGTCTATGCACAATTTTGTCACATCTTATCGGAACCTGTCGTGTAAGGTGGGGCAGCTTTTTCTCACAGTCACTGAAAGGGTGGAATCTGAATGATTAGTCAACTTTCCTGGAAAGTTGGAGGACAGCAAGGGGAGGGTATCGAGAGTACTGGTGAAATCTTCTCGATGGCCATGAATCGGATGGGCTACCATCTGTACAGCTATCGCCACTTCTCTTCCCGTATTAAGGGTGGACACACCAACAACAAAATTCGTGTGAGCACCAAGCCTATGCGCGCAATCTCCGACGATCTGGACATCCTCGTTGCTTTCGACCAGGAGACCATTGATTTTAACGCTCACGAGCTGCGCGAAGGCGGTATCATCATTGCGGACGCGAAATTTAACCCGAAGCTGCCGGAAGGTCTGAAAGAAGTTCGCTTCTTTACCGTTCCTTTGTCCGAGATTGCAGACGAACTGGGTACGTCCCTGATGAAAAACATGGTGTCCATTGGTGCTTCCAGCGCGATCCTCGGCATTCCGGCGGAAAGCTACCGTAACATTGTTGAAGATATGTTCCTCCGCAAAGGCGAAAAAGTAGTCGAAAAGAACATGGAGGCTATTCGCCGCGGATTTGACTTTGTCAACGAATTGACGGGTGGACAACTCCCTGAATTCCAACTGGAGAAGGCTGAAGGTCAAAAACAATTGTTCTTGATCGGAAACGACGCGATTGCCCTCGGTGCAGTAGCCGCAGGCTGCCGTTTCATGCCTGCATACCCGATTACTCCGGCTTCCGAAATTATGGAATATCTGATCAAAAAGCTGCCGAAGTTTGGCGGTACTGTTATTCAGACTGAGGACGAAATCGCTGCCATTACAATGGCTATCGGCGCTAACTTCGGTGGCGTTCGCGCGATGACTGCTTCTGCAGGTCCTGGTCTGTCCCTGATGATGGAAGCAATCGGTCTGGCAGGTATTACAGAGACACCGGTTGTGATCGTGGATACACAACGCGGCGGCCCATCTACAGGTATGCCTACCAAGCAAGAACAATCCGATGTAAACGCAATGATCTACGGTACTCACGGCGATATTCCGAAAGTCGTTATCGCGCCGAGCACGGTTGAAGAGTGCTTCTATGACACTGTGGAAGCGTTTAACATCGCGGAAGAATATCAGCTCCCAGTCATTCTCATGACCGACCTGACACTCTCTTTGGGTAAACAAACCGTTGACCCATTTGACTATAGCAAGGTTGAGATCCGCCGCGGAAAACTGCTGGCTGGACAAGAACTGCCTGAAAAAGAGCAGAACGACCTGTTCAAGCGTTATGAAGTAACGGAAGACGGCGTTTCCCCGCGTGTTATTCCGGGACAAAAATACGGCTTGCACCACGTTACAGGCGTTGAGCATGACCAGACGGGTCGTCCATCTGAGAACGCAGCTAACCGTGTCGCTCAAATGGATAAGCGCATGCGCAAACTGGAAGGCGTGCTGAAAACCTTCAAAAACCCAGTCGTATTCGATGCGAAGCACGAAGAGGCTGATGTATTGATCGTAGGAATCAACTCCACGATCGGTACGATCCAGGAAGCAAAAGCTCGTCTCGAAAACGAAGGCGTAAAAGTAAACCATGCACAAATCCGTTTGATTCATCCATTCCCGGCTGAACAACTGAAAGCGCATGTTGAAAAAGCAAAACAAGTGATCGTAGTTGAACATAACGCACAAGCGCAAGTAACCAATCTGCTCAAACAGCACGTCGGACACGCTGAAAAGATCCAATCCGTGCTGAAATACGACGGAAACCCGTTCTTGCCGAAGGAAATCTATAGCGAAGTTAAGGGGCTGATTAAACATGGCGACTTTGAAAGAGTTTCGCAATAACGTAAAGCCAAACTGGTGCCCGGGCTGTGGAGACTTCTCCGTACAGGCATCGATTCAACGCGCTGCTGCTAACGTAGGTCTCGAACCTGAACAATTGGCAGTCGTATCCGGTATCGGGTGCTCCGGACGTATTTCCGGTTACATCAATTGCTACGGCTTCCACGGCGTGCACGGTCGTGCACTTCCAATCGCGCAAGGTCTGAAAATGGCGAACCGCGAGCTGACTGTTATCGCTGCCGGCGGTGACGGTGACGGTTTCGCGATCGGTATGGGCCACACTGTTCATGCGATCCGCCGCAATATGAACATCACCTATATCGTAATGGACAACCAAATCTACGGTTTGACAAAAGGTCAAACGTCTCCACGTTCCGCGACCGGTTTCGTAACCAAGTCGACTCCGGCTGGTTCGATTGAATCTGCCATTTCTCCAGTTGAATTGGCTCTGTCTGTCGGCGCTACCTTTGTAGCCCAATCCTTCTCCAGCGACCTGAAAGGGTTGACTGAACTGATCGAAATGGGTATCAAGCATGAGGGCTTCTCTCTGATCAACGTATTCAGTCCTTGTGTAACCTACAACAAGGTAAACACCTATGACTGGTTCAAAGAAAACATTGTGCCGGTAGACACCATCGAAGGCTATGATCCGCATGACCGCATCAAAGCGATGGCTACTTCCATGCAGTACAAAGGCCTGTTGACCGGTCTGATCTACCAAAACACAGAACAAAAAGCTTACGAGCAGCTGGTAACCGGATTTAAAGAAGAATCCTTGGCTGGTCAAGATATTCGCATGAGCGAAGAAGACTTTGCGAAACTGGTAGCTGAATTCGCGTAAGCATGCATATTCGCACCTTTTGATGAAAAGCATGAGAAAAACCTCTCCGGGTGATGGAGAGGTTTTTTTGATGGCTGCGGAGTGCTCTTCCAGAATGCGTCACGATGTCGGTTTCCCGCGGATTTGCTGGATAAACAGCATCAGGAGGAACAAGATTACGAGTTGTCCAAACATGGGATAAAGAAGACGAAGCAAGGGACCAAAACCGATGAAGCTGATGGCGTATCCGACCAGCAGGATGCCTGCTACAATCGTATAGCGGCGTAGGCCTGTTGCCTTCTTGATCTGTTCGGAGAGGCCGAAAACATTCGCGACGAGCGTTGAGAATATTTCCGTGTAGACCAAAATCGAGAAGAAAAACGGAATCCCTTTGCCGAGGCCCTGCAGCAGAGCGATCATGGGCATCTCTGCGTGGCCGATCGCCGGCATGCGAACGGACATCGAAGCATAGGCCAACAGCAAAAGAATGCCAATGCCCAAACCGCCCAGTATGCCTCCCCATATCAGCGGTCTCTCGCTAAAGCTGTGACGACCGATTGGAACGAGCACAGCTTGTGTCAGCGAGATATTTAAGGCAACATAGTAGAGAGGGGAGCTCAGCCAGGCCCAAGGCTTGACGGCTTCGATCAGGGGCTCGTCATCCAGCCAAGGCCGGGAATATAGAAATACGAGCAGGGTAAAGCCGATCAAAAGGGGGACGAACAAGCTGTTGACGGAATGAATGGCAAACAAGCCTTTTCGTGCCACCAAAAAAATCAGGATCATGCTTACCCAAATCCCGAGCTGCGGAGATAATTGGAAAGACTCCAGGAAGACAGCTCCAGTTGCAGCCAGCATCACTGAGGTTGTTCCAAACAACACAGTCAAGAGCAGCATGTTGAAGATAGTACCGACGGGTCGTCCAAACAAATAGGTACTCAGGTCCTGGTAAGAATCGGCCTGAATCCGATAGGATAGCACCATGACCCGGATTCCGCCCCAGATAAACAAGCCGGTGGCAAGCAGAATGCCTACCAGCCCCTGAGAGCCATACTGAACAAAAAACTCAACAATTTCTTTGCCGGAAGCAAAGCCTGCTCCCACCACCGTACCGATATACGTAAAGGCAATTTGCAGTGCGGCCTTCCAAGAACGCTGCATGACAAACCTCCTGTCCCACTTACTTCATCCTATGAGAGAGGAAGCGATGAATATGCTCCTTACTGTCCTGGGGTTTCAGTCCCCTTATCCGGGCCCTGCCGGAGCGACTCCCGGCTACCTGATTCAGACCGCATATACCAACCTTCTGCTCGATTGCGGGAGTGGTGTATTAGCTCAGCTTACCCGTCATCTGCCGGTTTACGATCTGGATGCGCTCATCCTTTCCCATTATCACCATGATCACGTAGCCGATGTCGGCGTATTGCAGTACGGCCTCATGGTCCATCAATTATTTGGCCAGCGGGACAAAGAGTCTCCGCTGCCGATTTACGCTCCGGGCAAACCTGCTGAAAAAACGGCGGAACTGGTGTACCGCGATGCGACTCGTTTTTACCCGGTAGATGAAACGACAACTTTGACGATCGGGGATATCCGCGTCTCATTCCTCCGCACCGATCATGGAGATGGCGACCCTTGCCATGCAATCCGATTGGAATCGTCGGGAAAAACGATTGTATATGGAGCAGACAGCGGTCCGGGAACGGATTGGACACCGTTCGCCAGCCAGGCCGATTTGTTTATTTGCGAGGGTACTTATCTGGAGCGAAACAAGCCTGCACGCCCAAATGGACATCTGAGCGTTGGGCAGGCGGCGGAATGGGCGGAGAGACTGCGCTGCGGCTCCCTTCTCATCACTCATCTGTTTCACGAGTACACAGAAGAGGAAGTGCGGCAAGAAGCGAAAGCGTACCGGAGCGGCACTTGTTATGTAGCAAAAATCGGTTTGCAGATAGATCTATCGGTATAGAAAGAGAGGAGAGAAGCAAGATGTTTCCCAATGTCTTGGAAGTAGCACGAACATTAATACGGGAGAGAGTTGCTGCCGGGGAAACGGTGATCGACGCAACGATGGGAAACGGGAACGACACCCTGTTCCTTGCTCGTCATGTGGGTGAAACCGGCAAGGTAATCGCTTATGATATCCAACCCCAAGCCATGGAGAAAACAAAAGAACGCCTCGAGCGAGAGGGAGTCCTCGAACGGGTCGAGATGAAATTGGCGAGCCACGAGGAGATGACGCAGCTGACGGGGCCGGTCGGGGCGATTATGTTCAACCTGGGGTATTTGCCAGGGGGAAACAAAGAGATCACGACCCAGGCAGCGACTACGATCCGGGCGATCGAAGCGGGTCTGTCCCTTTTGAAGCCCGGCGGAATTATGACCGTCATGGTTTATTGGGGGCATCCGGCTGGCTCCGCTGAAAAGGAAGCGGTGCAGTTATATTGCTCGCAACTCAGCCAATTGGAATTTTTGGTGCTCCAATACCAGTATCTCAATCAGCAGAACCAGGCCCCTTTTTTGCTGGCGATAGAACGGAGAGAAATGTGAGGAGCGTTTTGCCATTTACGGAGGCCTGATTTTTGTATTTCGCAGCTTTGGACTGGCGGCAGAGATTTTTTCTTTCCCGGGCAAGCGCATGTTCCGACAACCTTAAAAAAGAATGCAAAAGGGTGTCGAAGGAGCAAACAAACATGTTCGGGAAAATAGGCACGCCCTTCCCGGGTCATATACATACCCTATGATGAGGAATGCATCAAGGGGGCAAAACTCCGTGAATAAAGTCGGAATCATGCTGGATTGGAACATCATCCAACACGGCATCAACGGCAAAAAATCGTATGAACGACTGCCTTATTATGTGGAAATCGGGAGAGAATTAGGTCTTGAGCCAGTCTTTTTTCATCCTCGCCATGTCTTGTCGAACGGAAAGGTGAAAGGCTATTTTTGGAATGGGAGCCGCTTGGTTCCGAGAGTGGTTCCTGTGCCGCGGGTTATCCATAACCGCGTGTTGACAGGAGACCTGAAAGCCCGTCAAGTAATCAGAAGCCTGAGTAAGACACAGCTCGTTTTTAACGGTTTGGTCGTCAGAGACAAGCGGAAAGTCCATCAAATGCTTTGGAAAAACCCGCAAGTGCGCAGCTATTTGCCCCATACGGTCCCTTATTCAAGAGACAACCTGCGTCATTTCCTCGACCGCTATCGAATCGTCTACGTGAAACCATCGATTGGTTCGGTAGGAATCGGAGTGGTTCGCATCGAGCGAGAGGGGGACCATTACCATTTCATCTCTTCACAGTATCGAAAAGTATTGTCTCGGCAAGGTCTGATTGTGGAGCTTGCCAGGTGGATCGGAAACAAACGGTACTTGATCCAGCAAGGTATCCCTCTGGCCCGGTATGAAGGCAAAACATTTGACATACGGGTCTCCGTGCAAAAAAACCGGGAGCAGAAGTGGTCTGTAAGCGGAATGGTTGCGAAAGTGGCCAATCAAAAGAACAAGCTGAGCAATTTGGCTCGCGGAGGTAGAGCTTTCCCTCTGGAGACCGTTTTGAGAGAGAGTTTTTCTCCTGAGCAGCAGAAGGAAATCATCGAAAGGATCGGGCTTGCAGCGATACAGTTGGCCAGGCAGTATGAAAGCTACTACCCTTCGCTTGCCGATTTGGGAATGGACATGGGGATTGATGGGAAAGGGAACCCCTATCTCATCGAGATCAATATTCGAG
The DNA here is from genome assembly GCF_003710865.1 of Brevibacillus borstelensis. GTDB lineage: Bacteria > Bacillota > Bacilli > Brevibacillales > Brevibacillaceae > Brevibacillus > Brevibacillus borstelensis. Next base: position 162,742 of record NZ_RHHO01000002.1, read on the forward strand.
ATCAGCGCTACTCCTTTTATAGCGCGGGGGAAATGGCAATGTTTAAGCAGACCTATCGCCATCCCCTTGAATACGCCAGCTCCCTGATGAGAGGGATGGTTCCGTCTATCAGAAAAAGCAGCCAGTAAAAAAAGCAGACCTGTTTGCCGAAAGGCCAGGCCTGCTTTTTTCTTTTAGCAAAAATGAGGGACACTATGTAGCATCAGATGGAGTGGCCTGATTTTCTGCCGCCGGGTAAGGAAGTTGGCGGAAATGGCGATATGCCACTGCCAGGATGGATTTTCGCGTCAGGATGCCCTGGAAAACCCCTTCTTCGTCCTCAATACATATAAATGGATGGTTGATCGACATTTCCAACGCTTTCAAAAACTCCTCAGAATTCTTCATCCGGGCAATTTTGGTCGTCATCACCTCATCGACTGTATAATCATCCATTTTTTCATATTCAAATCGTTCCAAGCCCAAGATTTTGTTTAAAATATTCGTTGTGCTGACCTGACCGTGCAGGCGATAGGAGTGATCCAATACGGGAATTGCCGAATAGCCAGACTTGATGAGTACGAGCAGGGCATGTTCCAAAGAATTCCCCAGTTGTACGTGAGCTACTTTTGTCGACGCAATTACGAGATCTTTTATTTTTGTATGGAGCAGTTGCCAGTCCGGATTCAAACAACGTCCACCACCTTTCTCTACATTGGCGAACCTGATTCGCCTTATGTGGTTCACCTCTATGATACCGTATGGAGAGAGGGAAGGGTAGGGCTGCGTGCAAACAAAACAAAGATGCCCGGCAAAACAGCCGGGCAAATATCGAGGTGTGGAACAAACGTCCCTTACCCTGTAGTATGCAGGATCGCAGGGCTATTTACACTAGGATTTTGTAGGAAAACAGGCGTAACTTTTTTACCGGTTCAATCGTCTTACTGATGGATCCCCTTTTGCTAGGAGCTGTGTTGCCATGCGAAAAACAATTTGGGGGGCTGTTGCCCTGTTCATGATCTTATCTGCAGGAGCCGGTTTTTTTGTGGGCAGACAGTTATCTTTGCACGGCTCAGGATTTGATCGCGCCCAAATGTCTGAAGTCCCCGACTGGCTCGTGGAGGATTTGCGCAAAGAGCTGGATGAAAGCGTGCGCAATCTGGTTGTTCCTGCCCAAATTACAGTTGTCCCTATAGGGATAAGGAAAATAGACGCATCTATAAAGCCCTCTTCGGCGACTGAGGGTACGCCGGATGCTCCTGATCTGCTCGCGGCTGTAAAACTGCCAGAGGGACTAGGGGCGACAATCCTGTACGAACGCCGAAATGGTGACTATGAAGCTGTATTCAGCAAGCAGGAGAGCGTATACAGCTATCAGGTTGTCGGGGAGGATTACTTGGTTCTGACGACAGACATCTCCGCTGTGCAAGGAGATGAGCGTGCCTTATACGTGATTCATAAGACGCCCGAAGGTTATCATGAGGCCTGGAGCGGTATCGCCCACCGCCGCAATCAACAAGAGACGATGGATGTGCTCGATGCCACCGTAAAGCTGGACCCAGAGGGAAAAACCATGGTTTATTTCAGTTTGGAACGCACTTTGGACCAGACGGGAGTCGCTTTGATGGAGAAGAGCTCCTACCAGCTTCTGCGTTACAATGAACGGACCCATCGCTTTGAAAAGTGAAAGGCGCCTAAGTTGTTTAGGCGCCATGTGTGTTTATTTGTACCCGTCTACGGCTCTTGCGTTTTGGCCTTTGGTTCCAGAAGGAAATCAGGGTGTGCTCATACAGGAAAATACACAATGGCGGGGTAATTACAAACATTGCCGCCATTAAGACCGGAGTTGACCAATTCAGCCGGAAGATGACGTAGCTCTCCAGCAGGAATAGGATCAGCGGATGCACAAGGTAGATGGCCATATTATACCTCGCCCATTTGGACAGCCATTCGCTGAGCGCCGGTAGTTTGCCAAGATACCGGGAGAGCGGATAAAAACTGACCAGGAAGCTCGTCGTATAGATCAAGTAAATCGGATCAAAAATATTCAGGCTCTGTTCATAACTGATGTGGTTGTTCAAATAGCGGTACGCGATCCAAACGCCCAGACTGATTGTCAAGATCCATGCTGGCAGCTTGATGCGATCTGTCCAGAGCCGCCATTTATCCACATGAAGTCCGGCATATGCCCCCAGTGCGAAAGTAAAGAAGTACATATAGACGTAATTTTGACCGCTTACGTATCCGTGCTCGATCAGAGAGAGCAGCGGGCCCGCAGACCAATCGATTGCCCACTGAGGATCGGCAAATAAATAGTGGAATGCGACGTACAGCGCATTTTGCAAGAAAAACAGCAGAGCGACCATCCAAAAGCGCAAATACCGCTCAAACCACTCCTTGCAAACAAAAAAGAGCAAATTCAGCTGCAGATATAACGGAATATAATATAAATGATAAAAAGAACTGCCGGTTAGCAGGCTGTGAAAAAATTGTGGAGCCAATTGGGCCACGTTAACGGTTTGCAGCTTGAAAACTGTATAAATCGCCGTCCAAATGATATAGGGAAGAACGATGACTCTCCAGCGCTTTCGCCAGAATGCCCCCCAGTCGACCTGGCGTTTCTGATACCAGTAAAAAAGCAGCATCCCCGTTGCAAAGATAAACAGCGAGCGTCCAAACCGCAGCAATATGAGCAAGACAGCCTCGATGTCCGTATTCCAGGGATACTCGCTCTGTGTCTGAATAAAGAAACCCAGAATATGAATGACCAATACGGTAGCAGCCCCAAAAACAAAAAGGGCATTCAGATCCTGAAAAGTCCCCTTTCGATTGCTATTCATATCTCCTCCTAAAGCTTTTAACAGCACGTTTTATCCACGTGCTTTTTTCTGGTTGCCAGGAAATACGTTTTTACGGTTCGGCTGTTAATTTCCAGTCTGGTTTACGCAACTCTTCCGCTGTAAATGCAAATAAGTCAAGCCTTTCTGCCAAATGGACACGAGACTCGGAAAGTGTTTGCGCATCAACGGCAAACGCTGCAGGCTGTACGGGCCATTCTGATTGAATGGCAGCAAGCAGCCGTTCTTTGACGTCGGCTACAGAGACGCTTTTGCCGGTGAGGGCATCAATACTGCCCACTGTTTTTCCGTCAATAAAGGGGATCGGCTTGTTTTTCTCCATTTCAGCCAGGCCGGCCAAATCGTAAAAATGTTCCATCCACTCTCCGCGGGGCTGGTCTTCCACATTGATGCACAACTGCAGGATGGAACCAAAACGAGTGCGGCGCTGAGCCATGCCGCCGATTTTTTTTCCGTGAATCGAAAAATCATACTCTCCGGCACAGTAAGAGCCTGTCACCTCCCCGAACTCGATGACACCGTAGTCACGCAGTCCGACTGCGAGCAAGCCGGTAACGAAGCGGAAAAATGCATCGATAGAGATGGTGGTATCGGGCAGCAAACAGGCCAAGTTTAGCACACCAGCATCGAGCGGGACACAGGCGCCGCCGGAAGACCGCAGCACACAGCCAAAGCCTTGCTGTCCAAAATGGCGTAAAGCGTCCTCCAACCGGGGGAGCTTGGCATCGCGCCGCCCCAGGTACAGGGCTTTGTCATACACCCACAAATGTAAAATGGGGGCTGCTCCATCTCTCTTCATCTGAGCCGCCAACGCTTCGTCACGGGAGAGAGGCTCAAGCGGGCTTTCCCGGTAGATGCCCGAATCCATCCACAAAAACGGCTGGTTTACAAGAAATGACATAGGAAACCCCTTCCCGGTCAAGAATCGCTACCATTATAACTCTGAACGCCATTCATTTCTAGTGATCTTCTACACGCAATTTTTGCCGCGAATAAAAAAACCGTTTCCGGCTGGCGGCCACAAGCGGACCGCACAACCGACGGAAACGGTGATATCGAAACTCAGTCAAGCACTTTAAACGTGAAGTTATCAAGAGAGGTCAGCTTGCGCGGAGCATCCTTTGTCGCATCTTTTTGCAAATAAAGGCCAAGCTGAGTATTGGAAAGCTTCAATTTTTCCTGGCCAAACAAGTACTGGTTGTTCATGTAAATCGAAACGGCATCGTCTTTTACCACGATTTTCAATTTGTTCGTCCCTTTCAGCTTGTAAGAACCGGATGCAATGGTATCGAAATCGTCGTCATTGACGTCATCCACGGTCGCAAGGGTCACACGATCTTTGTTCAGGAAAACGACATGCGCTTTGCCGTCCTTTGCGTTAAAGTAAAGGCCGCCCAAACCGTTTGTCCCGTTCGCATTGACATCCACAGACATTTCAAAGTGATCCGTATTGGCCTTTTCGTTCCAGATCAAAGGCAGGAAGAAATGCTCCAGCTTGCGGTCAGTAGTCGTGGCCGTTGCTTGCTTGTTAATGACACCCCATGTGCCTACTGCATTGTCTGTATCCCAGTTTTTCAATTCCTCCGAAGAGAAATTGTCGCTGACGCTGGTCGGAAGCTCCGGAGTTGGCTTGTCAGGGGATGGGAAGACCACTTTTGTTTCATCATCTTCGCGATCCAACAGAGCCCGATACAGGAGAGAAGCCGCTTCCGCACGAGTAATCGCATCTTGCGGACGGAAGTAGTTGTTGCTTCCTTTCATCAGGTCGGTCTGGATCGAGATCGCAACGTAAGGGCGAAGCGCAGCCGAAATGCGGTCGTCATCGTTGAAGCGCTTCAGTACGCTAAGGTCGGCTTTGTGTGTGCGATCGTAGCCCAACAGGCGGACGAGCGCGACGGCAATATCTTCCCGTACAGCATACTGATCAGGCTTGTAGGTGTATTTGTTCCCGGATTTATACCCGGTCAGGTACGGCTTGGCGTATTCTACATAGTAGAACGCCCAGTGATTGCGCGGAACGTCCTGGAAGGTCTGGCTCACCTTTTGCTTGTGAATATCGACGCCAGCTGCTGCAATCATGATTTTGGCAAATTCGGCACGGGTTACCTTGTTGTTGGGACGGAATTTTCCATCCTCGTAGCCTTTGATAATCCCTTTGGACGCCATTGCCTGGATTTCTTTGTACGCCCAGTGACTCCGAGGGACATCGGAGAAGGTCGTCGACGCGCTGACGAACGGCACGACAGTGACAAAGAGCATCACCGCCATTAAAAACGTAAGAACTCTTTTCATAGAAACCTCCTGATCTCTTTTGATTTCGTTCGGCCTGCTTCTATGACGCCAGGGGACAAGGATAAGTTGCAGAAAACCAAGCCCGTTTGGCAAAATTGTGTAATTAGTCTCACGCAGAAACGCTGTTCTATGAAGAAAGCAGGAAAAGGCTATGACGCAGGGGCTCTGAAAGGGGAGCCGGTATGTATGAGACAAGTACAAGGAAACAGGGGAGGCACGGACCACAGCAGATGTGCTCTTGGGAAATTATATGGGACCGTTTCCTCATTCATGAATCCGCTTTTCGCGGACATGCCATACCGTTCGGTTGGATGAGCGAAGGAGCGGATAAAGCTCTCTGGAATCTTCATAGGATATTCGTATTTCATTTCAGGAAAAAGGCATTGATATGCTATAATCATGAGTTGTAACTACCTACAAACACATCTTGCAGATGAGGTGATAGACTGATGTCAGTAAACAAGGAAGCGACTCCGGACTTAAAATCCGGGAAGTCATCCAAAACGGTAGAGGATTTCGCCAAATATTTTCAACCGCCCTCTTTAAAGGAAGCAAAAAAACGGGGCAAAGAAGAAATTCAGGTACACTACAACTTTGATATCCCGGAAGAGATGAGAGAGATCGGGAAGGGCAAGCGCTATCATGTACGGACATATGGCTGTCAGATGAACGAGCATGATTCAGAAACCATTGCAGGTATTCTCGAACAGATGGGGTATACGTTTGCAGAGGATTTCGAAGAGGCTGATGTAGTTCTCTTCAATACCTGTGCGATTCGCGAAAATGCCGAGGATAAGGTTTTTGGCGAGCTGGGACATATGAAGCGTCTGAAAAACAACAATCCCAACTTGATACTCGGTGTCTGCGGTTGCATGTCCCAGGAAGAGAAGGTTGTCAACAAGATCCTGAAGAGCTACCAGCAGGTAGACCTGATCTTTGGGACGCACAATATTCACCGGCTTCCTTTCCTGCTTCGGGATGCCATATTCAGCAAGGAAATGGTCGTCGAAGTGTGGTCCAAAGAGGGCGACATTATCGAGAACATGCCGAAGAACCGCGTAGGCAATATCAAGGCCTGGGTCAATATTATGTACGGTTGTGACAAGTTCTGTACGTACTGTATCGTTCCGTACACGCGCGGCAAAGAACGCAGCCGCCGTCCCGAGGACGTGATCGCAGAGGTGCGGGAACTGGCCCGCCAAGGCTTTAAAGAAATCACTCTGCTCGGCCAGAACGTCAACGCCTACGGAAAAGATTTTGAGGATATCGAATACGGATTTGGCGACCTGCTTGACGAAATCCGCAAGATCGACATTCCGCGTATCCGCTTTACGACGAGTCATCCGCGTGATTTTGACGATCATCTGATCGAGGTGCTGGGTAAACGGGGCAATCTCGTTGAACACATTCACCTGCCTGTCCAATCCGGTTCGACTGAGGTACTCAAACGGATGGCCCGCAAATATACGCGCGAACACTATCTGGAGCTGGTGCGTAAAATTAAAGCGGTGATTCCGGATGTAGTGCTGACAACCGATATTATCGTCGGATTCCCGGGAGAGACCGACGAGCAGTTTGAAGAGACGCTTTCGCTTGTTGAAGAGGTAGGCTACGACTCCGGATATACATTTGTGTATTCGCCGCGCGAAGGTACCCCTGCAGCTGTCATGGAAGACAATGTTCCCATGGAAGTGAAAAAAGAGCGGCTGTATCGCTTGAATGAGCTGATGGCAAAAATCAGTTTGGAAAAAAATAAACCATTGCAGGATCAAGTCGTCGAGGTATTGGTTGAAGGCGAATCGAAAAACAACCCGAACGTGCTCGCTGGGCGTACCCGGACAAACAAGCTGGTTCACTTTGCGGGTGATAAATCGCTGATCGGACAATACACGCATGTAAAGATCAATGACGTAAAAACATGGACCTTGCACGGCGAAATCGTGACAAAAATCGAGGTGTAATGAATGATGGAACAAACAGGCCTGTACACGCAAAAAGAGATTTTGGATAAAGCAAGAGAGCTGGCAGCTATGATTGCACAGACCAAAGAAGTAGATTTTTACAAGCGGGCAGAACTGCAGATCAAGCACAATGAGCGCGTGCAAGATTTGATCGACGATTTAAAGAAGAAACAAAAACAGATGGTCATGTTTGAATCGATGAACAAGCCGGAGCTGGTCAGCAAAGTGGAAGCAGAATACAATCAGCTTCACGATGAGCTGGACAGCATTCCGATTGTTACGGAATTTAAGCAATCGCAAGTCGATGTAAACGATCTTCTGCAAATGGTCACCACGGTTATCACCAACACCGTTTCAGAGCGCATCGTACTGGATACCGGCGGGAACCCGTTGACAGGCGAGACTGGCGGCGGACCAGAGAAAAAGCATAAAGGCGGCTGCTGCTCCTGATACTCCGGCAACGGAAAGATACGGGAGGATGAACCGGCGACAAGCTCTGCCAAAATGGCAGTAGGTGTTTGCACCCTAGTCGGATGCCCTGCATACAAATGTACAGAAAAGTTGTATGGAGGAGGTAACGAAATGTCGGGTACAGACAAAGACCTGCAGTGCCGGGAACTCATCGCAAAAGCCGTCTGCGGTAAAGGTCATAAATTCACACAAACGACCCACACCATCATACCGTCGCATACTCCTTCGACGATCCTCGGATGCTGGGTGATAAACACGAACTTCCAGGCAGAGAAGGTAGGGGACGCGGTTGAGGTATCTGGTACGTATGACGTCAACCTTTGGTACTCGTTTGCAGATAACACGCAAACCGAAGTAAAGCGGGAGACAGTCAATTTCTCCGTACTCGTTCCGCTTACGTTCTTCGACAGAAACAGCCGCGGAGACCTGGAAATCCTGGCCCGCGCCGTTGAACAGCCGAAGTGCGTCAAAGCCGAACTGAGCGGCGGTGGCACCGTCACTGTAAGAGTCGAAAGTGAATATGCCGTCGAAATAATCGGGGAAACCAAGGTATGCGTAGTCGTTTGCCATAGCTGCGACGACAAGGATTACCATTTGATTGGTGATTACGAAGACAACAGCGACGAGTTTGATGACTTTGATTCGGCCACCCTGCTGGACGAATTGGATTAAGAGGAGAGAAACTGTCTCCTCTTTTTCTTTTTGCCAAATGAAGCCCGTCTGCAAAAGCAGAGCGCGGCGGCTTCACTTTTTGCCGGATTGCGACATAGGCTATCACATCAGAGTGGAGGTGAGGCCCTTGTTTGCAAAAAGTGAAGTGGATTGCTCTCCAGCTCGATGGGGAGATCCTGGATGCCAGACAGCCTTGCCCGGAAATGAAGAGAGTACGATCAAATTTATGCAAAAACCGGATCGAATTCTTTATTTGCTGCGAACCAGCGGCATACCGGTGACGACGAAAGCGGCCCCTGAACCCGGAACCAGAATCTACCGCGTTCATCTTTTTGAAAATCACGTGCTGATGGTCGAAAAATCCTATGTGCAGCAGCAGTGGACCAAGTACTCCATCGCTCATAGCGATTTCCAGCGAATAGATCCGGCTGTCGACGATTATGAGGCAAGGGCGGTTATCCGCCTCGCGATCCGCAGCTTGTATGCGGTCGGTTTGCACCTAGGTCAGATCATCCTGCAGGCGGCCTCTCCATTTCGTGTGAAAGTACGCAGTATCTCCGCCGAATGGGACGCGGAGCATAAGCCGGGATTTCTCGCCGAGGCTGAAGCGTGGTGGTTGAAGGAACAGGGTAGCTGGGAAAGTCCTCAAATCCAGCTTGGGGCCGATCCGGAGTTTGCGCTTCGTCATCCCGACGGAAAAATGGCGCTTGCCTCTGATTTCATGGGGATCAGTGGTGTAGTAGGGTGCGACTCAACCCGTTATCGCGAAGACCTTGCACTGCATCAGCATCCGCTGGTCGAGCTCCGCCCCGCGCCCTCGGCAGAGCCGGACGCGTTGTTCTCGCGCATTGTCAAAGCGCTCGGAGCTGCAGCCAAGAAAATCGTCGACAAGGAAGTGGAATGGATCAGCGGGGGGATGCCATTCGACGGCTACCCGACAGGCGGCCATATACACTTCAGCGGGATCAGACCCCATTTTTCCCTGCTGCGCCGCCTGGATGCATACCTCGCGATTCCGCTTGTCCTGATCGAAGATGAAGGCTGTCAAAAACGGCGTCCACGCTATGGATTTCTCGGTGATGTTCGCGAAAAGGAATACGGAATCGTAAAAGGCTTCGAGTATCGCACCTTGCCCAGTTGGCTCGTGCATCCCGTCGTGGCGAGAGGCGTTCTTCATCTGGCGCGACTGGTTGCGTCTTCGGCGGATATATTATCACGAGGCTGTATCGCCCCTGCCTTGATCCGTGCCTATTACAAGGGGGAAAAGGAACAATTGGTCCCTTACGTAAACAGCATTTGGAAGGAGATATCTGCGCTGCCTGGATACGAGCGTTCGCGGAGCTGTCTGGACGATTACTTTTCTTTTTTGCTGGCAGGTCATACTTGGCCGGCAAACAGCGATCTGAGGAAGGTATGGTGCCATTACGTCGGCAAAGCATAATCGCCAGGATGAGCGCGATCTCTTGCAGCCATGCACGGGGAAAGGTTCAACATACGGCTTTCCCCGTGTTATAATGGACGAACGAGAATGAAGCTAGGAGATAGGTTACAATGGCACAATATACACCGATGATTCAGCAGTATCTGGCGATCAAGCGTGACTATCCGGATACTTTCTTATTTTTTCGCTTGGGCGATTTTTATGAACTGTTTTTTGAAGACGCAGTCGTGGCATCGCGTGAGCTGGAAATTACCTTGACAGGGCGCGAGGGCGGCGGCGAAGAAAAAATCCCGATGTGCGGCGTTCCTCATCACTCTGCTGATGCTTATATTGCCGAATTGCTGAAAAAAGGCTACAAGGTAGCCGTCTGTGAACAAGTAGAAGATCCAAAGGAAGCGAAAGGAGTCGTCCGTCGGGAGGTCACGAGGGTTATTACTCCCGGGACGATGATGGAGGGCAAATGGCTCTCCGACAAGGAAAACAATTACATGGTTGCGATTGCGCAAGCGGAGGGCAGCATGGGTGTCGCCGCTTGTGACATGAGTACCGGCGAGATGTACGTAACCTCGCTGATTGGCAGACGAGAGGCAGCGCTGGATGAAGCGATGCAGTACCACCCCAAGGAATTGGTGTTATCCGGGTGGGCTGGAGAGCTCAAGTCAGATGTACCTGTCACATACATAGAGGACACTGAGCTGGACGGGCTTGCCGTCGACCGCCAATACGGCAACGACGCACGTGAGCTTGATCTCGCCATGCGCAAGGCAGTCAACACCCTGCTTCACTATATCGGCGTCACACAAAAGCGAAGCCTGTCACACATGTTGTTGATCAAGCGCTATGATGCCAAGCAGTACCTGCAGATGGACGGCTTTTCCCGCAGAAATCTGGAGCTGACCGAAACGATACGGGACAAATCGAAGAAAGGCTCGCTGCTCTGGCTTCTGGATCGCACCGAAACAGCGATGGGAGGCAGGCTGCTTCGCCGCTGGATTGAACGTCCGCTGGTAAACAAAAGTGAACTTGAGGCCCGCCTGGATGCCGTTTCGTATTTGAAAGGGGACATGCTGCTTCGTTCAGACTTGAGGAACTGTCTGGATCAAGTGTACGATTTGGAGCGTCTGGCAGGAAGGATATCTTACGGCAATGCGAACGCTCGCGATCTGGTACAGCTTCGTCATTCGCTGGAAACGATACCGATGTTGAAGCGGCTGCTGCTGGAGACAGATGCACCGGTTTTGAAGGAATTGGCTGCGGGAATGGATGAGTGCGCAGACATCGTCACGTACTTGCAGGCTGCTCTCGTAGACGATCCGCCTATTTCGGTACGGGAAGGCGGTTTGATCCGGACCGGTTATGATGAGTATCTGGACAAGCTTCATACAGCGAGTCGCGAGGGCAAGACGTGGATAGCCCAACTGGAGCAGACAGAGCGGGAAGCGACCGGGATTCGCTCGTTAAAAGTGGGATACAACAAGGTCTTTGGCTATTACATCGAGGTTTCACGGGCGAATCTGGCTAACGTGCCAGCTGGCCGGTATGAACGAAAGCAAACATTGGCGAATGCGGAACGCTTCATCACGCCCGAATTAAAGGAAAAGGAAGCGCTGATCCTGGAGGCGGAAGAAAAGCTGATCGAGCTGGAGTATCAATTGTTCGTCCAGATTCGCAATGAGGTAGCGGCTCATATCCCGCGCTTGCAGAGCCTTGCGGAGCGGGTGGCAGCGATCGACGTGCTGCAGGCATTCGCTACAGTAAGCGACGAACGCGGGTATGTACGTCCGGAGCTGGTCACAACGGGTGAATGTGTCATTACAGATGGCAGACATCCTGTGGTAGAAGCCGTCCTCGAACGGGAAAAATACGTCGCCAACGACGTTCATATGAACCAGACAGATCGGCAGATTCTCCTCATTACCGGTCCGAATATGGCCGGGAAAAGCACGTACATGCGGCAAATTGCGCTCTTGGTCGTCATGGCGCAAATCGGCTGCTTCGTGCCGGCAAAAGCAGCCCGGTTGTCTTTGGTCGATCAGATTTTCACGCGGATTGGCGCTGCCGACGATCTGGCATCCGGGCATTCCACGTTTATGGTGGAAATGCTGGAAACCAGGCACGCTCTGCAAAAAGCAACGGCCCAAAGCTTGATCCTGCTCGATGAGATTGGACGAGGCACCTCTACCTATGACGGAATGGCTCTGGCACAGGCGGTAATTGAATACATCAGACAAAAGATCGGTGCCAAAACGTTGTTCTCTACCCATTACCATGAGCTGACAGGTCTGGAGGAATCGTTGACCGGAGTCGTCAATGTGAACGCAAGATGTGAAGAACGGGCCGGAAAGCTGCTCTTTTTACACAAAATTGAGCCTGGCCGCGCAGACAAAAGCTACGGAATCCACGTCGCAGAGCTGGCCGAGATGCCCCAGCAGGTCATTGAACGTGCACGAGAAATTTTGGCGGGATTGGAGTCGGCGGGCACGACGGCAGGTGATGTGCAAATGTCCCTGGAAACGCTCTGGTCTGCTCCAGTGGCTGCTGTACGCGAAGAACCGAAATCCCTGTTGTCGCCAGAAGAGGAACAGGTGCTGTCTGAGCTTCGCGAGCTGGACCTCAATCAGACGACGCCGATGGACGCCATGCTGAAGCTTTTCCATTGGAAACAGCAAATGAAAAAAAGCAAGTAAACCAGTTCGAGGAGGAAACCGATGGGGAACATACATGTGCTGGATGACAACCTGGCCAATATGATCGCCGCAGGCGAAGTGGTAGAACGGCCCGCTTCCGTTGTGAAAGAACTGGTGGAAAATGCAGTTGATGCAGGGGCAAGCACAGTGGAAATCCATGTGGAAGAAGGCGGCCTTTCCCTGATCCGTGTAGTCGACAACGGTCAAGGCATGGATCGGGAGGATTGCCGTCTCGCCTTTGAACGCCATGCGACGAGCAAAATACGCAGTCCCCGAGATTTGTTCCGAATACGGACGCTTGGCTTTCGCGGAGAGGCCTTGCCCAGTATCGCGGCGGTTTCCCGGGTGGAACTGACGAGCACCCAATCGAGCGGGCAGGTAGGGACTCGGTTGATGATGGAGGGTGGAGCGATTGCAAGCATTAGCGAAATCGCAGCTGTCAAAGGGACCGAGATCATTGTCCGCGACTTGTTTTACAACACGCCAGCCCGCCTCAAGTATATGAAATCGATTTCTACGGAGATTGGCCATATTTCCGATTACGTCAACCGTTTAGCCCTGACATACCCTTCAGTGGCATTTACGTTGACTCATAACGGAAAGAATTTGCTGCATACATCCGGGGATGGCAAGCTGCTGCACGTAATGGCTGCCATTTACGGTGTTCAGGTAGCCAAGCTGCTGCTGCCGATCAGCGGAGAGACGCTCGATTTTCGGTGGACCGGATTCATTTCCAAAACGGAAGTAACCCGGGCAAACCGGTCGTATCTGTCTACCCTTGTAAATGGTCGATACGTACGCCATTTCGGGTTGAACAACGCGATCATGAGCGGCTATCATACATTGCTTCCGATCGGCCGCTACCCGATCGTCACGCTCCAGATCGAGATGGACCCGACTTTGCTGGATGTCAATGTCCATCCAGCAAAGCTGGAGGTTCGTTTTAGCAAGGAAGACGAGCTGTGCACGGCGATCGAGCAATGCGTGAGGTCTACGCTGCGCCAGGGACTGGACATTGTGCGTCCGTTGACAGCAGAGCGCAAGGCAAGGGTTATCGAGCAGGTGGTACAGCCGCAGTTTGATCTGACCTGGTCAAAGCCTGCCGGTCAATCGAATGCAGACACTACAAAGCCATTTCAGGCAGAAATACAGCAGCCGCTTTCCAGTCCCGGCAGCTTCCATCCGGAAATACAGGGAGCGAACGAAGAGATGCCGGCCGCTGAAGCGGTGAGCCTCGTTCGGGCGCATGATTTGGCCCGTTCAAATACAGAGCAGGCTGTTGATGCCGGAAAGCAGAAGCACAACGCTGTAAAAGAGGGCAGAGAGGAATACACAGCGTGGCAAAACGGCGGTATGGCTGCTAATACAGCACTAGCGGCCGTTTCTCCGGGGGTGTCCACGGCGACCACAGCAAGTGGGGATGATTTTGAAAGGACCGACCTGGAAGTTCATCTTCCCCGGGATGGATATGAAAAAGGTCCCGAAGAACGTGGAGCGGAGAGCAGCTTGGATCCATACGGGGAAGATGTAGCTGTTGCGGAGAAAACGGAGACAGTGCCGCAAATGTATCCCGTCGGCCAAGTGCACGGTACGTACATTGTGGCTCAGAATGAGAATGGCATGTATTTGATTGACCAGCACGCTGCCCAGGAACGTATCTTCTATGAGCATTTCATGCAGAAGCTGGCGGAGGAAAGTGTCGCAAGTCAGATGCTGCTGTTTCCGCATACGGTTGAATTGACTGCCCAGGAAGCGTTGAAGCTGGACAAACGGCTCCCGCTGCTGCGCTCCTTTGGGCTTGAGATTGAGTCCTTCGGCACAAAGACGTTTATCGTACGTGCACATCCTCACTGGTTCCCGGAAGGAAGCGAGCTGGAGGTAATCGAAGAGCTGATCCAATTTGTCATGGAGGCCAGCGAGGCAGCACAGGCTGATATTCGCTCGATGAGGGAGAAGGCAGCGATACTCATGTCCTGCAAAGCGTCGATCAAAGCGAATCGTTTCCTGACACACGCGGAGATGGAAAGCCTGCTAAGCCAACTTCGGGAAAGCTCCAGTCCATTCACCTGTCCGCATGGCCGCCCGATCATCATTCATTTCTCCAGTTATGATTTGGAGAAAATGTTCAAGCGCGTTATGTAAGTTTCTAAGTGAAAAAAGGGTCAAGGGCTGTCTGCACAAGCCCTTGACCCTTTTCATGTAACGGAAGATATGGTCGAATGTTGCGAATCGCAAGTCAGGACTCTGCTTTGGTTACTTCAATGTACTTCAGCGTATGGCCAGACATATCCACTACCTTGAAGCAATAGCCGTCCTCCACGAGCTTGTCGCCGGTCTTGGCAGTGAAATGCTTGGAGAGGAACCAACCGCCGAGTGTATCGATGATATCGTCTGAAAGGTTGGTGCCGAGCAGGTCGTTTACTTCGCTGATGATAAGCTTCGCGCTTAAAATATAGTGATTGTCTTTCAGTTTGCGGATATCGGGTATCTCGTCAGCGTCGAATTCGTCTCTGATTTCCCCGACTATTTCTTCCAAAATGTCTTCAACAGTAACCAATCCGGATGTGCCGCCGTATTCATCCAAGAGGATCGCCATGTGAATGCGCTCTTTTTGCATTTTTACCAGCAAATCGCGGATTGCAATGGTTTCAATGACCCGGATGACCGGATGGATGAACGACTCGAGTCTCATATCAGAGGATTCGTTCACAAGCCTGGCCGTCAAAATTTCTTTTATATTGATCATCCCGAGAATATCGTCTTTATCCCCGTTTACGATGGGGTAGCGGGTGTAGTTCTCTTTCCTGATGGTTTCTACCATTTCCTCAAAAGAATCATGGATGGACAAGCTGACGATTTCTGTACGGGGAACCATAATTTCTTTTGCGATTCTTTCGTCAAATTCGAAAATATTGTTCACATACTTCAATTCATTCTGATTAATTTCACCACTTTGATAGCTCTCTGACAGCAGCAGCCGGAGCTCTTCCTCAGAGTGGGCCATTTCGTGTTCAGAAGCCGGTTTCATACCGAAAACGCCGACCAGTACACGTGCAGATCCATTTAACAACCAGATGAAAGGATACATCAATTTGTAGAACCAGATGATCGGTCTGGCGAAAAGCAGGGTAATGGTCTCCGCTTTTTGAATGGCAACCGTTTTGGGCGCCAGCTCGCCCACTACAACATGAAGGTATGTCATGGCGACAAAGGCAATGCCGAAAGACAACAGATGGGAGATAGAGTCATTCAAGTCCCACTTTACAAATAAGGGATGAAGCAGCCTCTCGACTGTCGGCTCCCCTAACCAGCCTAGTCCCATTGCGGTAACCGTGATACCTAATTGGCATGCCGACAAATACTCATCGAGGTGCGTGGTTACTTCCTTTGCAGCGAGCGAACCACGCCGACCTTCTGCCACCAGTTGGTCAATCCTGGTGCTTCTGATCTTCACGATTGCAAATTCAGTTGCCACAAAAAAACCGGTTAATGCAATCAGGATCACTACCAATATTAAGTTAACTAGTTCCAATGAGTAGCCTTACACAAGTAAGGCGTACACCTCCCTGTTCGAATGTATGGTTAGCTGCATCCATATTAACATTTACGAATATCAATGCGCCGGGTTTCACATGTCTTTTCTATGTATTTTTTGTAAGAGGGCAAAATCTAGAAGAGCGATGGAGGCTTTGATGTGGATGTTGGTGCAATCCTAGCGGGGTCATGTTTTGCGAACATGTGTGTTCCGTTGTTCAAGAGATTTCTGCACATTTGGCAGCAATGGCTAACATGGAGAGAAGGTATACTCCGCATTTACGGATGCACGAATTTTGATTTCACCAGGCTGGATCGGGGTGGCCGCTCTGGCAAGGAATGTCTCGGCTCGAGACGAAAGAGCCTCAGGAGCTGAGGTAAGCTCTTGCACCTGATGAGGAATAGGGTTGTATCGGACACCGAGTGTCCTTGCGATCGTTGCGGCTTTTTGCTGGCTGTCCTTGACCGCCGTCGAGAGAGCTTGATTGTAAAAGTACTCGGGGTCTCTTAGAGTGAATTGGATGCTGGAAACGGTATTTGCACCATGCTCGACAGCCGTATCGACAACAAGCCCGGTCTGCTCAATCTGGCCTATGATAACTTGGAGCATATGAGTCACTTTATAGCCCTGGAAAATTTGTCTGCCATCCTGGTATTGGTACTGGATTTCGATTTGGTAGCGGAGTGTTTTCAGCAGCTCTTGTGGAATTCCCAGGTTCGTCAGAGATTGAATGACCCGCGACACAGCTTCTGCATTTTCGGCTTGAGCGAGCTGGAGATTTCGGTTTTCTGTAATTGTTCCCAAAATCGCAACCGCCTGGTCCGGAGCCGCGGAGATTGTACCTTCGCCAGTAACCTTGATCACGTACGGATTCCGGGGAGTTGGCAGCACAGGGTAATGAGACATGGATTGATGGGGATACATCAAACGAACCACCTTTCATAAAAATATGCTCTCTACACTGTATTACGCCGCATCGAGACCATACCTCAAGATCAAAGGTCCAGCGATTGTAAACTTCTTGTAAAAAATTTATTGCAGGCCAAGGGAGAGGCAAAAACAGATTTGACATCCCCAACCGGAAAAGATATAAAAATGAAGTGGACAAGAATGCCAAAAAAGCGAAATGTGGAATGATTGTAAAAAGGAGCGTCTTGGACAGATCATGATTTCATTACGAACGGGTGATACGGATGATCGTCACCACCTCCCTTGAACCGAGCGCAGAAACGGCGAGGCACGCACGTGAGCTTGCGGCGCGTTTCAACCTGACTCTCGTAGAGCGAAAGGACTACTCGCTTGCTGAATTGAGAAAAAGATTTGCTGAATCGGAAGTATTGATCGTATCCTCCAAGGGAGCTAGACTGGAGGCAGTGGGAAAAACAGCGTTCTTTTTTCACCCGAACACGGCTGCATTTCGTATAAAGCGGTTGGAGCGCGGCGATAATGATACTATGCTCACTGTTTGCCAAATTCAACCAGGAGACAAGGTTCTGGATGCCACCATGGGCTTGGGCGCTGATGCCATCGTGTTTGCTCATGGCGTTGGAGAAACGGGACGTGTAGTCGGGGTTGAATCCGAGCGGACCATCGCTTTGTTGATTGAAGACGGGCTTGCATACTGGCCAGCCGAATCACAAGCTTTGCGTGAAGCGATGAAGCGGGTGGAAGTTCGGGTCGGGAACCATTTGGACGTATTGAGAAGCTTGCCTGCCGATTCATTTGACGTGGTGTACTTTGATCCCATGTTCGAAGAGACGGTGAACAGCTCCGCGGGAATAGCCGGAATCAGGGAATGGGCAAATAACCGTTCACTGGAGCAAGCTGCCGTAGCGGAGGCGCTTCGCGTTGCCAAAAGGCGAGTCGTCCTGAAGGAAGGGAAGACAGGAAGGCTGTATCAACAGTTCGGTTTCACTCCCTATCGAACCAGAGGAAACCAGGTCGTATACAGCTATAAAGAGAAAGGCGGAGGGGAGTGAACGTGCAAGAGAAAGAGAGACTCGTCGTAATCGTAGGACCGACGGCAGTGGGCAAGACAGCTTTAAGTCTGGAGCTGGCTGAGCAGTTTCGGGGAGAAATCATTTCCGGTGACTCCATGCAGGTTTACCGCGGGATGGATATCGGCACTGCAAAAGCGTCTCCGGATGAATTGGCAAAAGTACCGCATCATTTGATCGACATTATTGATCCAGATGAAGAGTATTCAGTAGCCCGCTTTCAAGAGTCAGCTACCCGATTGATTACCGAGATCAACGGACGCGGACATCTGCCCTTTATCGTGGGAGGAACCGGGCTCTACATAGAGTCAGTGACCCATCGCTTTCAATTTGCTGCAGCCGAGCAAGATTTGGAATTGAGAAGCCGTCTGCAAAGGCTGGCTGAGATTGAGGGTGTGGAAGAGCTGCATCGGCGCTTGGCTGATGTGGATCCGCTGACGGCGCAAAGACTGCATCCCAATGATGTGAAACGGGTCATCCGAGCCCTGGAGATCTATCAACTGACGGGTACGCGGATGTCCGATTTTCAACACAGGGAAGCATATTCGCCTTATGACATCTTCATGATTGGCCTGACGATGGATCGGCAAAAGCTGTATGAGCGCATCAATCAGCGAGTGGACAAGATGATTGAGGACGGTCTGGTAGAGGAAGTAAGGCGACTTTTGGATCTCGGCTACGGTTCGGCATTGACCTCTATGCAGGGACTCGGGTACAAAGAGCTGATCCCTTACCTCTACGGAGAAATCACATTGGAGAAAGCCGTGAACGATATCAAGCAGCGTACGAGGCATTTTGCCAAAAGGCAGCTTTCCTGGTTCCGGCGGATGTCAGCTATCGAGTGGTTTGACCTTACGAACACTGATGACTACCCGAAGATCGTCCAAACAATCAAACAGATAATGGCAGGAAAGTTTCCTCAATTGCCGAATATATAACATACAAGTCCTTTTAGGGGGTAATGACCAATGAAACAGACGATCAACATTCAAGATACGTTCCTGAACCACTTGCGGAAGGAAAACATCGCGGTCACCATCTACCTGGTAAACGGTTTTCAATTGCGCGGTTACATCAGAGCGTTTGACAATTTCACGATTGTCATTGACAGTGAAGGGAAGCAGCAACTGGTCTATAAGCATGCCATTTCCACCTTCACTCCACAGCGTCCCGTGTCGCTCATGTCTCAGGACAACAATCAACAAGCATAAGCGTCACAACAACGAAGCCGGGATCTTAGCCATCCGGGCTTTTTTATCTGGTATGACAACGCAATCAATCCGCACGAAGAGAATATAGCTGACAAAATAGCAGGATAGTATACATAACTTTTCTTATGTAAACGGGAGAGGACAATGCCTTTTACTTTTGCCCATCCAGCAATCGTCTTGCCATTGCGGCGGGTTCGCTGGTTTTCTTTTACTGCGCTTGTTTTTGGAAGCATGGCCCCGGATTTCGAGTATATTTTGCGTTTGCAAGCATACAGCTCGATGAGCCATACGCTGGCAGGACTGTTTCTGTTTGATTTGCCGATGACGTTTTTATTGGCCCTTCTTTTTCACGGCATTGTGAAAAGAGCGATGATCGAGCATTTGCCAGCACCCTTTGACCGCGGACTGCAGCACTGTGCCGAGTCGCCCAGGCGCCTTACCACGCTGCGTTCTTTTCTCGTCTTTTGCTGCTCTGCTGTCCTGGGGAGCGTAACCCATATTTTCTGGGATGCTTTTACCCATGACGGGGCATTCATGGTAAGTCGGTTGCAGCTCTTGCAGGAAAAAGTGGAGCTGGCTGGAATGGCCATCCCCGTGTACAAGTTTTTGCAGCACGGCAGTACAATGGGCGGGTTGCTCTGCATAGGGCTCGTGATAGCAAGGGAAGCAAGGCATGGGTTGCGTCGGGCCGAGCTGAAGCCGCAGGCGGCTTCCAAGGATAGCAGACAGCTTTCTTGCCGGGAAAAATGGTCTTTCTGGCTGGGGGTTGCCGGGTTTGGCCTGCTTGCTGCGGGCGCATACCTTTATGCGATTGACGGGTTGTTTCCCCACTTGCGGCCGCTTCGTGCTGTTGTTCCCTTTTTGTCGGGATGCATGGCAGGATTGGCTGCTGTTTCCTGTTACTTGCGATGGCGACGGGTCCCGGGAAGGTAATTGCCTTACACCGGGAGAAGGCTGGGGGTTGCAGCGGCGTGAAGACCGCAGTAAAGACCGCAGTAAAGACCGCAGTAAAGACCGCAGTAAAGACCGCAGTAAAGACCGCAGTAAAGACCGCATCTAAGGCAAAGAACAACTTCTGGAGCATCGAGCACAAGATCGGAGACAAAAAATGGGCAGGTTTTCCGGGCAGGTGAGTATACTAAGGTATGACCAAGAGGCAGGTGATGGCTTGTGAAACCGTCGGGCAATCAACCGCCGGCTGATACGATGGCAGAGAAGGCTCCCCACCGGATACAGGTGGTGTTTCGCCAGCCGGAACGGGTCAAATTACCGGAAACACTGTCCGAGAAGGTACGAACGACTGCACCCGGCAATGTGGCCGCTGCATTCGATGAACTGGAAAAACTGATCGGCTTGCAGGAAGCCAAAAAGCTGATGTACGAGATTCACGCGCTGCTTCGGATCAACAAGGAGCGGGAAAGACACGGCCTGAAGCTGGAAAAACAAGTGTATCACATGGTATTCAAAGGGAACCCTGGCACCGGAAAGACGACCGTCGCCCGTATATTCGGCAAAATCTTCCGGGAAATGGGGATATTGAGCAAAGGACATTTGATCGAAGTAGAACGCGCCGACCTGGTCGGGGAGTTTATCGGGCACACGGCGCAAAAGACGAGAGAGCTCGTCAAAAAAGCGATCGGCGGTATCCTTTTTATCGATGAAGCGTATTCGCTCGCGCGAGGCGGAGAAAAGGATTTCGGCAAAGAGGCCATTGATTGTCTCACGAAGGCACTGGAGGATTACAGCAACGATTTCATCTGTATACTGGCAGGCTACACAGACGAGATGGATGCCTTTTTGGAGCTGAACCCCGGTCTGCCCTCCCGGTACCCCATTCAGCTACAATTTGCCGATTATACCGTAGACGAACTGATTAAAATTGCCGAGACAATGGTCGAGGGAAAAGAATACAGGCTTTCTACAGGCGCCAGGGAAAAATTGAGGCTGCACTTGAACCGCATTCGCCTCGACCTTTTTGAAACCAATTTTAGCAACGCCCGGTATGTACGCAATGCCATCGAGCAGGCGATCCGCAAGCAGGCTGTCCGCCTGATGACGGTGGCAGAGCCGACCAAGGATGACGTCATGACGTTGTTGCCGGAGGATTTTGTCTGGTCCGCTTCCTAGCGGCAGGAGTAAAATGTGGTATGATAGGGGAAAGAAAGGACGTGATTCCTTGGAAGGTGGAATCAAGACGAAGGAAACAGCCATTTTAGTTGGCTGTTTTTTGGATAATCGCGATATGGAACGCTCCCGCTTGTCGATGGAGGAGCTGCATGAGCTCGCCAGGACTGCCGATGTAGAGGTGCTGGATGTCATCACGCAGAATCGCGAACGCATTGACAACGCCTGGTATTTGGGAAGCGGAAAAATACAGGAAATCGCTCATCGTGCGGAAGAGCTGGACGTGGATGTCATCATTTTCAATGACGAGCTTTCACCCAGCCAAACGCGCAACCTCGATACCGCGTTTGATTGCAAGGTGATTGACCGGACGCAGTTGATTCTCGATATTTTTGCCGGGAGGGCGCACTCGCGGGAAGGGAAAATCCAGGTGGAGCTGGCACAGTACAATTACCTGCTGCCGCGCCTTGCCGGTCAAGGCAAGCAGCTTTCCCGCCTTGGCGGCGGGATCGGAACGCGCGGCCCTGGGGAAACCAAGCTGGAAAGCGACCGCAGGCACATCAGGCGGCGAATCAGCGAGCTGAAGCAGCAGCTGTCAGAGCTGGTTCGCACCCGTCAATTGCATCGGGAGCGCCGCAAAAAGAACAATGTGTTTCAAATCGCATTGGTCGGCTATACAAATGCGGGCAAATCGACGCTGTTGAACCAACTGACTTCGGCGGAAACGCTCCAAGAAGACAAGCTGTTCGCGACATTGGACCCGACTACCCGCCAGCTTACCTTGCCGAGCGGGCTTGAGGTGCTCCTGACTGATACGGTCGGTTTCATCCAGGATTTGCCGACTTCCCTTGTTGCTGCTTTTCGTTCTACGCTGGAAGGTGTGAAAGAAGCGGATCTGATCCTGCATGTGGTCGACGCGCATCATCCTGACCTGGAGATTCATATGGAGGTCGTATATCGCATTCTGCGGGAGCTGAAAGCAGATGACATCCCGCAGCTCGTTGTCTACAACAAAGCGGATTTGATTATGGAGGGAACATACCTGCCGAAGGTGGAAGACTCGATTTTGATCTCGGCAATTCGGCAGGAGGACCGCGCCGAATTGCTTAAGCGGATTGAAGGCTACGTCTACTCCTCGTTTGATCGCTATACCTTGATCGTCCCGGCAGAGCGCGGCGACATCCTGTCGCTTTTGCACAGGGAAGGGGTAGAGATGGAACAGGAATTTGACGAAGCGGATTCCTCCTATCGGATTTCTGTCAGAGTGAACAGAGATCATCCCATCTACGGAAGGATTGCTCCTTTTCTCCTGGAAAAACCAGAGACTGAAGAAGAGAGTTGGTAAGTAGCACATGTTTTCCTTATTTGCCCACGGGGAGCGTCTGCGCCCCATCGTAGAAGAAGTAGAACAAATGATCACAGGGCGGCATCAAGAGATCGCTGCCCTGGTCGACTATAATCAGTTGAAAGTGCTGCGTTCCTTTCAAAAGCATGAAGTGAATGAATTTCATTTTGCGCCCTCGACCGGGTATGGATACGATGATTCCGGTCGGGCGGCGCTGGAGTCGATTTATGCGGATGTGTTCGGTGGAGAGGATGCGCTTGTACGCCCTCATATCATTTCTGGGACACATGCGATCGCTATTTCTCTTTTTGGTTTGCTGCGCCCCGGTGACGACCTTCTTTACATTACCGGAAAGCCATACGATACGCTGGAGGAAGTGGTGGGCGTCCGCGGAGAGGGGCAAGGCTCGCTAAGGGAGTACGGCATCGGGTACCAGTATGTGCCGCTTGCTCCTACCGGAGAGATCGACTTTCCCGCAGTAGCGGCAGCCATCACTCCGAAAACAAAGGTAATCGGTATCCAGAGATCTCGCGGCTACGCAGACCGTCCGTCCTTTACGATTGCCAAGCTGAAAGAAATGATTCGGTTTGTCAAAGAGATCAATCCCGAACTGATCGTCTTCGTGGACAATTGCTATGGGGAATTCACGGAGGAGCTGGAGCCGCTCCAGGTCGGAGCAGACATCATGGCAGGCTCGCTGATCAAGAACCCCGGAGGCGGCTTGGTCAAAACCGGCGGCTATATCGTCGGCAAGAAGGAATTGGTCAAGAGAGCTTCCTACCGCATGGCGGCCCCCGGGATTGGAGCCGAAGGAGGGGCATCGCTGTACTCCCTGCTGGAAATGTTCCAAGGCTTCTTCCTCGCGCCGCACGTGGTAGGCGAGGCGTTGAAGGGCGCGGTCTTTTCCTCGGCTTTGCTTGAGCGCCTGGGCTTTCGGACGAACCCGCTATGGAACGATCCTCGTACGGATTTGATCCAGTCTGTCGAGTTTGGGAGTGCCGAACGGCTGATTGCTTTCTGTCAGGGAATCCAGAAGGCAGCGCCTGTCGATTCCCATGTTACGCCTTACCCCAGTGAGATGCCGGGCTATGCCGATCCGGTCATTATGGCGGCCGGGACGTTTATTCAGGGAGCCAGTATCGAGTTTTCTGCAGACGGACCGATTCGTCCCCCTTACCTCGGGTTTGTGCAGGGCGGACTTACGTACTCCCATGTGAAGGTGGGCATCCTGACAGCGCTTGACGGCCTGCTGGAAAAGGGCTTGCTCGATATTCCCGGAAGAGACTAGCAAAGATCAATCGGAGTTGTTTATGAGGCGATAAGCACAAACAGCGGCTTGTCGCTTTTTTATTACTTTTTTGTGTAATCTTTTCTGACATCCGTTGACAGAGTTGCTTTTGAATCATACAATAGCAAGCAAGGAATGATTTCAAAGGAGGGACAAGTCATGAGTGATGACCTTCGTCGAAACATGGCGCTGTTTCCCATTGGTATCGTCATGAAGCTGACTGATCTGACTGCGCGGCAGATCCGTTACTATGAGCAGAACGGACTGATACAGCCTGCACGTACAGAAGGAAAGCAGCGGCTTTTTTCTTTTAATGATGTCGACCGCTTGCTGGAAGTGAAGGCCTTGATTGAAAAAGGACTGAACATTGCCGGAATCAAACAGGTGCTTCAGCTGCAAGACCCTGTTCCGGAGCAGACGGAAATTACCGTCAGTTCGGAGGCCAAGCGGAAGGAACTTACCGAGCAAGAGCTTCATCAGCTCCTCAAACAACAAATATTTTTCAGCAACGCAAATCGCCCAAGCGAGCATGCGTTGATACGTGGAGAGCTTTCCCGCTTCTTCCACTGATACATGCATACGACTATAGGAGGAGAGAAACGTGAGCAAGTACACCAAAGAAGACATCTTTCGTTTGGCCAAAGAAGAGAATGTAAACTACATTCGCCTGCAGTTCACTGATCTGATGGGGATCATTAAAAACGTCGAGATTCCGATCTCCCAATTGCCCAAAGCTCTGGACAACAAGATGATGTTCGACGGTTCTTCGATCGAAGGCTTTGTCCGCATCGAGGAATCCGACATGTATCTGGTGCCGGATCTCGATACATGGGTCATTTTCCCGTGGGGGAATGAGCATGGAAATGTCGCTCGCCTGATCTGTGACATTTACAATCCAGATGGAACTCCGTTTGAAGGGGACCCTCGCTACATCCTGAAACGGGCGCTGAAAGAAGCCGAAGAGATGGGCTACACGAACTTCAACGTCGGACCGGAGCCGGAGTTCTTCCTGTTCAAGATGGATGACAAAGGCGAGCCGACCTTGGATTTGAACGACCAGGGCGGATACTTTGATTTCGCTCCGCTTGATCTGGGTGAAAACTGCCGCCGTGACATCGTTCTCACGCTGGAGAGAATGGGATTTGAGGTGGAAGCATCCCATCACGAAACTGCGCCTGGCCAACACGAAGTCGACTTCAAATACGCAGATGCCATCCAAGCTGCGGACCAGATTCTCACGTTTAAACTGGTGGTGAAAACGATCGCACGCAAGCACGGATTGCACGCAACGTTCATGCCCAAGCCGATGTATGGTGTCGCCGGCTCCGGCATGCACACCCACCAGTCTCTCTTCATCGGGGAGAAAAACGCATTTTTTGACGACAAGGATACCCTCGGCCTGAGCAAAACGGCGAAGCAATACTTGGCCGGTATTCTGAAGCACGCCCGCGGTTTTGCCGCCATCACCAATCCGCTGGTGAACTCCTACAAGCGCCTCGTACCGGGCTATGAAGCTCCTTGCTATGTAGCATGGTCGGCGAAAAACCGCTCTCCGCTTGTACGGATTCCGGCATCTCGCGGTATGAGCACCCGGATTGAGGTTCGCAACCCGGACCCTGCCGCCAACCCATATCTGGCTCTCGCCGTGATGCTGAAAGCAGGTCTTGACGGAATCAAGAACAAGCTTGAGCTGCCGCCGGCTGTCGATCGCAATATCTACATCATGAACGAGGCTGAGCGTGAAGCAGCGGGCATCGCCAGCTTGCCGGCTACCCTCAAGGACGCGATCGAATGCCTGAAGGCCGATCCGGTCATCTGCGAAGCGCTTGGCGAACACGCACTGATGCACTTCGTCGACGCGAAGGAAATCGAGTGGGATATGTTCCGCACCCGTGTAACGGAGTGGGAGCGCGAGCAGTATATGAATACGTATTAATATTTAGGGGAAAGAGTATTTGTATTTCTTTGGACCCTAAAAAGAAACAAAACTTGTTTAGTTTAATTTTAACTAGGTTTCAGCTTTATAAGTTAGATACGCCTTAAAGTAGATGGGAAACTTGCTTTCCTATTAACTTTAAGGCTTTTTTTATGAATTTATTTGACTAAAGTTGGATGGGATGCTGCTAATAAAGATTAACCCCCTTTACAATGCAAAATTTAGAACAAAATACCTAAAATATGTTTACAGATGTGTATATTAATGGTTAAATAAAAAATTATTAACATATTATTTGAGGGTTGGGTTTAATGAAATGCGGACTTAACCCAGCGTATGCACACTAACTCGGGTTTTTACAATAATGATCATTTCTTTTCTGAAGTCCGTTTAAGAAATGATTATTGATAATAACGAGGTGATATTATTAAAAAAATTGCGATTTCCATTGTGTTGTCGACAATGATGATGATTTGGGTTTTTATTTTTATGATCTCAGATCTAATTCAACAATTGGATTTTGGGCCAAACAAAATTGTAATTACTGATTATCGAGTTCCAGGATTCTTTGAACCCGTTTGGCTTCCCATTTATGTTGGATTCGTGTACATTTTATATCAGTCTCTTAAAAAAAAATCATGATTTGCCGTCTTCAACTGAAATCTAACCAATAAAAGGTAAAACGACAAATCTAGCAATCCAAAAAAGATGACTTCCGAAGTATCCAGAAGTCATCTTAATTTTATGCCCGCATAAGGACACACAAGTTGTCTGAGTTTACCATTATTCGTATTTCCGGTTTACGGCCGGCGTTTAGGTCGGTTTATTTGCCATCACTTGCTTAAGCTGTTCATTCGAATATCTTTCCAATTCAAGTAAAGCCTGATAAGGATCATCTCCGACAATCCCGTAATACAGAGCGAAAGCAGGCTCCGTTTTCAGCCCCCGTTCTTTCAAAGCCCGAATCTCTTTTGCTGCTTCTTGCCCAGACAGCTGGAGCAGCCGTGCTTCGATCATCATATGCCGGTAGGCGTTTTGCTCTGTGACAGGAATCGGTTGAGCAAAACACTCCAATTGAAAACCGCGATACCAAAAGGAAGCAGTCGCCGTAGGGATGTTGCGGATTTCTCGGCGGTCTTGTGTGAAACGGTCCAAATGCCCGTATTTTTCTTTCAACACATGGCCAAACCGATCCAGGTCGGCTGTCGTACAGATCAAATCAAGATCGCTGTCCTCAACATCAATATCGAGGGGGATCGTTCCGCACAGAACCGGTTGATACTCTTTGAGCCCATCAAAGATTCCCAAGCTGTCGAGGACTGCCCAGGCTTCCCGCTGCCGAGGGGTTCCTTTTTTCAGGTAGGAAGGGTCAAACCAATCTCGCTTCGTTTGAGAATGCATAGCCATTTTCTGTCCTTTCAGATTATCTTTCTTTTATTTGCAACTCTGCAGGGGAACAATGAGGGACGAGACCATCTATGTTCCGATTCGACGTTTGGCTTTACGACTCGCAGAAGAACCGAGTATATACAGGTTTCTGTCAAAATGTAGCGAGTCGATGGAAACGAAAACCGCACTTTATCGTATACCCTATACAGAAGGGAGTGTCAATGGATGGAGATCTTGTTGTGGATCGTGATAGCGGCCTTGTTTATCCTCAGTATTGCCGGAATCTTTTTGCCGGTCATTCCTGATACGATTTTATTGTGGGGCGGATTCTTGCTGTATCACTTTTTTATTGCTGATCCGGGTGCCGGACTTCCGGCCTCCTTCTGGTGGGGAATGGCGGTCTTAAGTGTTCTTCTCTACGGTGCGGATTTACTCACCAACATGTACTTTGTCAAGAAGTACGGGGGCTCCAAAGCGTCATCGTGGGCAGCTGCACTGGGGATTTTGCTCGGGGTGATTTTGTTCCCCCCATTTGGCATGCTGATCATGCCGTTCGTGCTGGTCGTTCTGGTGGAAATGCTGATCCAAAAGCAGCCGTTTGAACGGGCTGTTAAAGCGGGAGTGGGTTCGCTCATCGGTTTTTTGGGCAGTGTGGTCGTAAAAGTTGTTCTTCAGGTAGTGATGATCATCTGGTTCTTTGTCGCACTGTAAGTGGGATTCGTAGGAGAAGGACCGATCAAAGAATCGAAGGGAATGAAAAGAAGAGGCGTCCGCGAGGCAATCGCGAACGCCTTTTTTGCTGTCAGGGTGGAAAAGGAAAGCTTGTCGTAGTCGATTTGCGTTTTTCAAAGAGTCCGCCATAAGGCATGGCTCATCCAAGCAACGAAATCTCTTATTCTAGTGAATCAAGCGGTACACGCCAATCACTTTCCCCAGAATCGTTACAGAATCCAGAATAATCGGCTCCAATGTCGCGTTTTCAGGCTGCAGCCGGAAATGGTTCTTTTCCTTGAAGAAACGCTTCACGGTTGCCTCGTCCTCTTCAGTCATGGCGACGACGATATCACCGTTATTGGCCACATTCTGCTGGCGAACGATCACGTAGTCTCCATCCAGGATGCCAGCCTCGATCATACTGTCTCCGGACACGCGCAGCATGTACACCTTGTCCGATGTCACGATGCTGTCAGGGAGTGGGAAGTAATCCTCCACCTGCTCGACAGCAGTGATCGGCTGACCCGCAGTCACCTTTCCGATCACCGGTACGCGTACAACAGATACGTCAAAGTCGTCTTGAAAGCGCTCCTCTTCTTTCAGCAGCTCAATCGCGCGGGGCTTGGTAGGATCGCGGCGGATGAGCCCCTTTTTTTCCAACCTGGCCAGATGGCCGTGAACAGTTGAACTGGATGCCAGACCGACAGCCTCCCCGATTTCACGGACAGATGGGGGATAACCCTTGTCCCTTACTTCTTTGCGGATGAAATCGATGATGGCTTGCTGTCTATTGGATAGCTTGGACATAGACCACACCTCTATCTTCTCGAACATGTTTTCTATATTATACCATGGGATCCTGCGTTCGACAAACATAAGTTCGTTTTTTTCTTGACATGAACAAGTGTTCGCATTATGATGAGAACAAGAAGATAGAACGTACGTTTGCAGGGGGATGAAATAATGAGTACAATGACTGTATCTAATCGCTTCGCCAAAGAAGAAAGAAAAACTGCTCGTTTTGGCATTACGCGTGGACAGGCCATTCTGTTTTTTGCCGCTTTCACTCTCTTTTTTTACACTTTGACAGAACTAGTGTTCGCTTCTGGGGATCATACGGTACAACAAGCTCAAATGATCCAACCAGTAAAGGAAATCGTCGTCCAACCGGGAGACAGCTTGTGGGAGCTGGCGGTCACCTACAAGAGTGACCCGAAAATGGATGTTCGCGATATGGTATATGCGATTCAAAAATTGAACAAGCTGGAAAGTGCCATTATTTATCCAGGCCAATCGATTCAAATTCCTGTCGGGAATTGACAAGCTGCAGCTTTCCCTTGCTTCGTTGCCGAGATGTGATATAATAGAGCGGCATTCATTGAAAGCGAGGGGAAACGGCTTTGGTATCAGACGCGGAAATCAAACGGATCAACGAGTTGGCCAAAAAATCTCGTGAAGCCGGGTTGACTGAAGAGGAAAAACAGGAACAGAAAAAACTGCGGCAAAAATACATTGATGCTGTGAAAATGTCGCTTCGCTCCAATCTCGAATCGATCCGCTACGTGGAAGACCTCGAGGATAACAACCCCAAACACTAAAACGCACCATTTGACATAAAAAGAAGACATCCATGCTTTTTGCCTGGATGTCTTTTTGTTCCATACAAAAAAGGAGAGAAGGGGGGATTGCCATGATGGCATGGCTGGCTGTTGCCGTAGGAGGAGCCGTCGGTTCATTGCTACGCTATGGTCTCGGTCTCGCAATGAACCAACCCGGATTGCCGGCGGGGACATGGCTGGCCAATGTCTCCGGTTCTTTTCTCATCGGACTGCTCTATGCGTGGGGAAAGGAAAAAGGATTGATGTCTTTGGAGATGTACCTTCTGTTTACAACCGGGCTGATGGGGGGATTTACTACGTTCTCTACCTTTTCGCTTGAGGTGGTAAGCTTCATCGGAGATGGGCAGATCGGCAGAGGGCTGTTCTATGCAGGCGCCAGTGTTTTGGCCGGCCTTCTTGCTTGCGGTTCAGGGATCTGGATCGGCAGACAAGTGTGGTAAACAGGCAAGATATAGCGGGATAAGACGGGCAGGCGTCAACGAGAACAAAAGAGAGCCAATCCGGAAGCAACATCAAATCAAAGAAGAGGGCATTGGAAGGCTACGAGGAAACAAAGAAGAGCCCGTGCCCGGAAACCATGTGGAAATAAAACCGGACTTCTCCTTGCGATGCTGAACCTGACAATTTGGAAAGGAGGATATAAATGACTGTACAGCACCCGGACTACGAGCATGAACAGAAGAGACTCGATGAAACACGCTCTATTATCCAAAAGGAAGTGGACACTCTTCGGAAAGAGGTTAAAGAGATTACGGACGATTATGTGAAACAGGTCGTCAACTACAAAAAAGGAAAAGAGCTTCGCTACCTTGAGGACCAAGGACTGGAAAAGCCGTATTTTGGACGAGTGGACTTCCTGAAAGACGAGACATACGAGTTGGACAGCGTATACATAGGAAAGAGGGGCATCGTTCGGAGCGACACATTCGATTCAATTGTCGTTGACTGGCGTGCTCCCATTGCCAGTTTATATTACAGCGGCGAGAGCAAGGATGCGTACTTCCGCAGCGGCAGGGAGATTGTGCGAGGCGAAGTCCGCCTGAAGCGAAATTTTGCCATTGAGGACGGGAAGATTACAGGGATATACGATGGAGCGCTCAAAGAGACGATTCATCGCGAAGTTGGCCATCCGGATGAATTTTTGCAGGAAGGGTACATCGATGAGTTCCTGGCAGCCAACCTGAATCAGACGAACGACAGCAGATTGAAGGATATCGTAGCGACGATCCAGTCGGAGCAGAATGACATTATTCGAGCAGACAAGGATCGCCCGGTTGTCGTTCAAGGGGTGGCCGGAAGCGGCAAGACGACGATTGCGCTGCACCGGCTCTCCTATTTGATCTACAATTATCAGGACTCGATGATGTCAAAGAGGTTTATGGTTTTTGCACCAAACCGGTTGTTCCTTACGTACATTTCAGAGGTTCTTCCCGAATTGGGAGTGGATGACGTTCAGCAGGCGACATTCCTGGATTGGGCTTCCAAGCTGGTCAAGTCCATCCTTCCAAAAGGCTGGCGGATTCTGGACCCGCACAAGCCCCTTCAGTTGTTCTTTGAACAAGGACAGAGCGATGCCGAGCGTCGGACGGTGCTGCATCGTCTTCGGTTCAAGGGCTCGCTCGCTTTCCGGGATGTACTCCAGCAATATTTGCTGTTTGTAGCGGAAAACAGGGTAGCCTACAAAAAATTAAGCTTTGTCTACAACAGAACCAAACATGTTTTTACGATTCCGGGTGAGACCATCCGTCAGCTTTTTGCCGAACAATATGCCCATCTGCCATATCGTCGGCGAATGGAAGCCGTTCGAAAGCACGTTAAGCAGGACATCAATAAACAGTTGTTCGCCCATCTGCGAGAGAAGCGAATTGATCTGGATAAGCAAGCGTTGGCTAAATATGAGAAAATGATTGATCAGCTTCTGGACAAATACTTTTCCATTTTTCCTGAACTGGATGTCTTCTCGTCGTACCGCGAAATGTTGACCGACACAGCTTTATTGAAAGAGCTGACAAAAGGGGAAGTCAATGGCGAGGATATCGAGGATATTTGCCGGTCGTCTGCAGAGATATTCGAAGCGGAGCGGATCGAGCCAGAAGACGTTGCGCCGCTGATCTATCTGCGGCATCTGATCGAAGGATTGGAGCAGGCCGACCACTTTGACCACAGTGTCGTTGATGAAGCACAGGATCTCAGTGCGTTGGAAATTGCGGTGATCGGGCTTGTGACAAAGAGACATTCTTTGACGGTAGTGGGAGATATCGCGCAGGGCATCCATGCATACAGGGGATTGCAATCGTGGGAAGAACTGTTGGAGGGAGTTTTTCAGCAGCCGCGGGGGGTTTACTACACACTCGCGCAGAGCTACCGTTCCACAATCGAAATTATGAAATGTGCCAACGAGGTACTGCGAAAGATAAACCTGCCGGAGACGATTATGGCCAAACCGGTATTGCGGCATGGGGAAAAGCCTTTGTTGGCATCATGGGACGGGAAAGAACTGCCGGTTAAAAATCTGGTCCAGCTTGTAAATGATTATCGGCAAGAGGGCTTTCAATCCATCGCGATCGTAGCCAAAACAGCCGAGGCCAGCAAAAAAGCATACAAGTCATTGAAGGCCTCCATCGAAGGACTGAAGCTGCTGGGAAGCAAGGATACCCAATTCCCGGGCGGTGTCGTAGTAATGCCAGCTTATTTGACCAAGGGGCTGCAATTTGATGTGGTCATCTTGTTGAATATCGAGGAGTACTTGGACAATGAGTGGGATACAAAGCTCCTGTATGTAGCCATGACCAGACCCGTACATCGGCTTTTCATGATTCATCAGGAAGACAGGATGAGTCCGCTCTTTGCTGACGTGCCACCTGAGTTGTACGAGAAGAGATCTTTGTAAAGAAAAAAGTCTTGCAATAAAGAAGAAGGCTTTGTAACGAAAATAACGGCTTGCAACGAACAAGAGACTTTGGTAACGAAATAAGGTCCTGCAGCGAAAACGAGAACTCCGAAAGATGGGAAAGGCCCTGGAACAAAAAAGAGCTCTAGACCCAAATAGAGTTTTGCAACAATTGTATAGAGTCCATTACAAAAAAGAGACATCGACAAGATGTCTCTTTTTTTGGTTCCTAGCAGCTTTTACAAAAACAGCTTTTTCCCAAAACAATTCATTCTCAAGAAAACCCCGCTGATGACTCGCAGCGGGGACAAGGGAGCCATTAATGATCGCCGTGATTTCCTTTGGAAGGATTTGTAAGCACGTATCCCTCTTGTGGTGTATACAGGTAGTCGATAACAAGGCCGTCTAGCAACGGCTCGTCTTTCTTGACGATTACGTCGATTTCCTTGTCGGTAGAAACGACGGTATCTTCGTCGGTCGGTTTATCCAATGCCAAGCCGTAATGGGCATGGTCACCGTGTGCATGTGTTATGTATGCGCGGAGCTTCAACTCTTTATCCTCTTCTTGGTCCAAAATGGCTTTCAATTGTTTTGCGGCGTTGCGAGTAATTTTTACCTTCATGGGTCAGTCTCCCTTGTTTTGGTATCGTACTCCTCCATATTAGCAAACTGCCAAATCCCGATGCAATGCAGAAAGTGTTAAAATGGCAAGAGAGAAGGGAGAGAAGAAAGATGCCGATTGATTTGCGCAGCGATACGGTTACCAAGCCGACAGATGCGATGCTCCGTGCCATGTATGAGGCAGAAGCAGGGGACGATGTGTATGGAGAAGACCCGACTGTAAACCGCCTGGAAAGAGTGGCGGCCGAGATATTGGGGAAAGAAGACGCGCTGTTTGTCACGAGCGGTACACAAGGGAATCAGGTGGCAGTCCTTACCCACTGTGTAAATGGCGACGAGGTTATTTTGGAGGCAGACTCCCACCTTTTTTACTATGAGGGAGGCGCAATGGCTGCTCTCGCGGGGGTGCAAACCAGGACGATCGCGGGAGATAGGGGGGCACTGCCTCCACAGGAGGTAGCCAAAGCAATTCGCGGGGTCAATATCCATTTTCCGAGGACCCGTTTGATTTGCATGGAAAATACACATAACCGCGCTGGAGGGGCGGTCGTCCGCCCTGAACAGATGAAAAGCGTATACGAAGTAGCAAATCGTAACAACGTACCTGTCCACCTGGATGGCGCCAGATTATTCAATGCTGCTGTCGCGTTGGGCTGCGAGGTGACCGGGCTTACCCGGTATACAGACAGTGTTCAGGTGTGCTTGTCGAAGGGATTGAGCGCACCGGTAGGGTCTGTGTTGGCAGGGAGCCGGGCGTTTATCCAGGAGGCGCGTTGGTGGAGGAAGAAGCTGGGCGGCGGCATGCGCCAAGTCGGTTACATGGCAGCACCAGGAATACTCGCCTTGACGGAAATGACGTCACGGCTTGCGGAAGACCATCAGCGAGCGCATGATTTGGCCGTAGGTTTGCAAAAGCTATCTCTGCATGTCGAACCGGTAGAAACGAACATAGTTTTGGTTCACACGGACAAAGCGGGTCTTTCTGCCGAACAATTTTTGGCCAAGCTGGCTGAAAAAGGGGTGCTTGCTGTCGACTTTGACGAAACGGTCGTTCGTTTTACAACACATCGTCACATCAGTGATCAGGATATTCAGAACACTTTGGCAGCAGTGGAAGCGATCTTGCATCCATCAAGGTCAACGGGATGACGCGTCCAAGCTTTTTTACCAAATGACTTTTCCGGGAGGAAGAACGGAGCAGCGGGCAGCAGGGTCACAAAGGGCTGCACCAGCATACCGAAAGAGAAACGTGCAGCAGACTTCCCTGGTGCAGAGTCTGTAAAATATTTTGTGTAAACTCTCAACCTCTAAACTACAATTAGGAGTAGAAAGGTTGGGAGATTTTTATGATGTCAAAAGAGCAGATCAAGCAGTGGATCAAAGAGAAAAACATAAAGTCAGTGGACGACGTACAGTCAGCGTTAAAGGATCTATTCGCAGACAC
>NZ_RHHO01000020.1 GCF_003710865.1 Brevibacillus borstelensis
CTTTGACTTCAAGAAAGAAATTGCTAGGCTTGTGATTCAAAAACGCTTCGCTGTTCAGTTTTCAAAGAGCATTTCCGTCAAGTATTCATGTCCCGAGCCAACTTGTTTTTGAAGTTGTTCTCCCGAGGACAAGAACTAATCTATCACGTCAGCCTAGTTAGAGTCAATAGGTTTTTTGAAAAAAGTTTTAAGTAAAATTCTCTTCCCCTGTTTTTTTGCGTCTTACGTACTTGGAAATCTCATTGGGGGAAGCGATTCGGGCGTACATTCGAAAGATAATCGAGTACCGTTCTTCCATTGCCCTTTTCACTAAATAATCAATGCGCTTATCGCTAAAATCAAGCAACATTTCCTCCAGCTCTCGTTTCAGCAGATACTCCAACTCTTGTACCTCTTTTGTCGTGAACAGAAAACCCAGCAATCAGATCAACCTCCGCCTCTCCGAGTCTACCCTATATCATTGCCAAGGCATTTGAACCGTATTCATTTGAAAATCTTCGGTCCGACCCCAAATAAAAACAGCAGAAGCCTTGACTTTTCCAGCTTCGCAACAAAAAAACTGAAAAGAAAAAAAGCAAAGCACCCCTTTTTACGAGGGTGCTTCCAGACACAATTCGTCTATCCTATTTGATTAGCTTCATCTGCTGGAGCTGGTCGCCAAGCACTTCCCGCAAAATAAGCGGAGTAATGCTGCTCTCAACGATAGCAGCTACGAATAACAGGCCAATGACAGTTAATACGACCATCGGAAACTGTTTTAACGTGTCATACCAATCATTTTTCACACGCTCCCATTTTCCCGGTTGAATCAGCGATCCTACCGATCGGAAGCTGAGCATTCCAAGACGTATGCCCACACCAGCGGCAAACAGCACTGCAGGCAGCTCCAGTATGCCATGCGGCAAAATCCCGGCCGCAAATACAAGCCATGGACTGACACCGAACGCACTGTATTTTGCAAAGATAAAACCGAGTAAAACACCATTCGCAATCAAGCCAAATACGGGAAAAAAGGCAAAAAACAATCCCATTGCCATCATCATGAGAGAGCTGGTTACGTTATTGGAGAAGATAGCCCAAAACGTAGCAAACACGCCGCCACCATTCGCTTGTATCCGGTCAATTACTTCTTTTAGCTGACCCAGCAGGGAATTTACCATTTGCTCCAATGCATGTGCCTGCAGAAACCCTAAAGCCGCTCCGCCTACAAAAAGCAGGCAGGCAGCCAGGAAAAACTTGCTATTGTCAGTCCACAGGCGCTTAAACTGCGTCCTCATGAGCCACGCTCCTTTATAGCCTGGTTATTACACTATATGCATTGTACCGCATCATAACCCAACAGGACAAAGAATATCCTCGTCAGCCCAGCATAAACTGTATTGGGACAAAGGAGGTGCTGTCCATGAAGTTTATGTTTGTCGTGAGCACACAACGCTTAAAACAATGGATGATTATCGTAACCGCCTTGCTGATGGCAGCCGGAATCGCCTATGCCGAACGGGATGCCATCGCGGTCATTTCCGACGGGATTCAGGCCCCTCAAGCCATCTACAAGGTAGACACCAAGGAGAAAAAAATAGCCCTGACCTTCGACATTAGCTGGGGGGAAACCCGTGCCACACCTATTCTTGATGTGTTGCGTGAGAAAAAGGTAAACAAGGCCACCTTTTTTCTCTCCGCCCCCTGGAGCCAGCGCCACCCGGAAGTCGTCAAGCGAATCAAAGAAGACGGTTTCGAGATCGGTTCACATGGAAACAACCATGACTTTTACAGCAAATACCCCGACGAAGAAATCCGCACACAAATCAGCAAAGCCCACACCATTTTAACGGAGCTGACCGGAAAGAAACCTACGCTTATCCGACTTCCAAACGGCGATTTTGACAAACGGGTTCTCCAAATCGCAAGTGAGATGGGCTATACGGTCATCCAGTGGGATACGGATTCCAAAGACTGGACGAACCCTGGCGTAGACGTCATCGTAAATAACGTACTGTCAAAGGCTCACCCAGGCGACATCGTCCTATTGCACGCCAGCGACACGAGCAAAGAGACCCATCTGGCCTTGCCCAAAATCATCGATAAGCTTCGTGCGGACGGGTACGAATTCGTCACTGTGTCGGATCTCATTGCCGGCTCCCAGGTAAAAAGCCAGGAGGTTAATTGAAAAAGCTGACCAGATCCGGTCAGCTTTTCCTATTTTACCACTCGATGAAGTTGCATGACTTGCCAGACATTGCAGAACAATAAGGGAACCAGCATCGACATCGTGGCATAAAAATTATGCTGTTTGAGAGCTGGAATCCACTCGATGGCAGAAAAAACAAACATAAAGAACAATGTCGGCACCCACGCGCTATGATTCGTCAGCTTCGCCTTTGCATATGCCGTTACAATGGCAATCACGAGCAAGAGAATGGGCTCAACGAAAAATTCCGATATCCCTTTTCCTTCTCCCAGCATCGTATACCGCAAGTAAACCATATCGAAAAACGCGAACAGCACCAGGAAAATCTGTATATTTTTCCACAAGCCTGGGTTCTTGAAAAGTCCTCTGGCAAAGTAACTGATCGTCATATAAGCAAAGAGGCCCATTTGAGCCACAATGCTGATCGTCATCCCATACAGCATTTGCATAAAGGTTCCCATAAAAAAGTTGGCCATTGTGCCTTCCAGCAATTTATCGGAAGCAAAGATAAGACCTACCACAATGCCGCCCAATCCACCAAGCAGCAACGTAGTGAAAAACAGCCAGCCGTACTTGCGCAAGCTCACCGAACGTCCCTCCAATCTGCATCGCTTATGATTGTACCAACCCATGCAAGAAAATACTAGCGTAAGAACAAAACAAAATGCGCACGTTACTCATTAGACAGGGTAAAGGAGGGTAACCGCCTCATGTGGAAGAAAAGTGTTTCTTTGTGGCTGTTGCTGGCGGTCAGCCTGATCATGACAAGCTGCGGCAACGGAGGGCAAGCCCAGGGCCCGGCACAGCCTGATTATAAGAGTGTAAAGGATATGGTGCTCGACATCCTGCAAACGGAAGAGGCCAAAAACTCCGTTGCGAAAATGATGAAGGACGACAAATTTACACAGAACCTCATCATGGACGAGTCAACCGTGAAGACAACGCTGATCCAAAGCATTACCAACCCGGAAAACCGGCATATCAAAGAAGCCTTCAAAGACCCGAAGTTTGCCAGCACCCTGGCTAAGTCGATGAAAAATGAGCATAAAACATTGATGAAAGACCTGATGAAGGATCCCGAGTATCAAAAAATGCTGATCAGCGTAATGAAAGACCCGGAATTTGAAAAAAATCTGATGGAAATGATGAGAAGCTCCGCCTATCGCAAGCAGACCATGCAAATTATGAAGGAATCCCTGCAGAGCCCGCTGTTCCAGGAAGAGCTCATGAAATTGATGACAAAAGCCACCGAAGACATGATGCAGCCGAAAGAAGCGAAAAAAGGACAGAAAAAAGGCGGTCAGGGCGAAGGCGGCGGTGGTGGCGGTGGAAGTGGCGGCGAAAGCGGCGGCGGCGGTCAATCGTAATAAAAAAGGTGAGCTCCAATAAGAGCCCACCTTTTTCCATAGTTGCGTTTATTGATTGACAGTGGCTTCACATTTCTCGGCCACAAGCTTTGCCATATCCATATAAATGCTTCCAATCGCCGAATCCTGCCGGTAAACGGATGGAGAATAGTCAGCCTCGGCTGGATGATTTTCCGGCTGACCGAGCGGAATTTGCGCCAGCAATTCCGTAGCAAGCGTCTCGGCGAGCTTGGCTCCTCCGCCTCTGCCGAATACGTATTCCTTGGAACCGTCTT
Source organism: Brevibacillus borstelensis (assembly GCF_003710865.1). Lineage (GTDB taxonomy): Bacteria > Bacillota > Bacilli > Brevibacillales > Brevibacillaceae > Brevibacillus > Brevibacillus borstelensis. Next base: position 3,831 of record NZ_RHHO01000020.1, read on the forward strand.
TCGCCTCATACCATGCCATGTTTTCGACGACACCGAGAATTTCATGCCCCGTCTTCTTCGCCATGGCGCCGGCACGGGCGGCCACGAAGGCAGCGGTAGCATGCGGAGTCGTCACAACGATTTCCTTGCTTTGCGGGATCATGGTATGGACGTCGAGGGCCATATCGCCCGTACCCGGAGGCAAATCAAGCAAGAGATAATCGAGGTCTTCGCCCCAATGGACTTCTGTAAAGAAGTTCCGCAACATTTTGCCCAGCATCGGTCCACGCCAGATGATCGGGGAATTGTCCTCCACGAAGAATCCCATCGACATGACCTTTACCCCAAACTTGTCGACGGGCAGGATCGTCTCGCCAATAACAGTTGGGCGTTGCTCAATGTTCATCATGTCAGGCACGCTGAACCCGTAAATATCGGCGTCAATAATCCCGACTTTTTTGCCTAAACGCGCCAGCGAGACGGCCAGGTTGACGGTGACCGTCGATTTGCCCACTCCCCCTTTTCCGGAGGTGATGGCAATAAACGTGGTCATCGAGTCTTTTGCCAAAATCGGATTGAGAACGGGCGCTTGTCCTGCCGGTGACGGAGATGACGCCTGTCCTCCGCGCAACTGTGCGCTTAACGCTGCACGTTCTTCATCGGTCATGGAACCGAATTGCAGACGGACTTCTTTGGCACCCAGCTCTTTGACGGCAGCAATCACGTCTTGTTCGATTTTGGCTTTCAACGGACAGCCGGAAATCGTGAGAACAACGGTCAAACTGACAGTTTCTCCCTCGATCTGGATGTCCCGAATCATATTTAATTCGACCAGGCTGCGGTTGATTTCCGGGTCTTTTACATCACGAAGCGCTTCCAGCACGCTTTCTTTGGTCAACATCGCGTCCACCTCTATCTTATATGATACAAACGTAAACAGAAGCTCTTTAGGGTATGCGCGTCCATTATAGCATATCCGACGGGACCATACACGGCTGCGGGTGTTTCGAAATTGCAACAGTCAGACCGTCAGCAAGGAAACGCTGATCACGGTGCAGTCGGCGGCTTTTCCCCGGCGTAATGCCGCAGTATCCCTTGATAAATCGCATTGGCCATAGCCTTTTGGTAATCAACCGAGCGCAGGCGTTTAGCTTCCGCCTCATTGCTGACAAAACCAACCTCCACCAATACAGCGGGACAATCTACCTCGCGTATCAAAAATACGTCGTCCGTTTTGCTCGGCACCCGGTCCGTATTCTCCAGTACCCGCTTGATCTCATCCTGAATGAGGTAGGAAATTTCCTCGCTCTTTTTGAAAGCAGGATAGTAAAACGTCTGGGCCCCCTTCCACTTTGGCGATGGAATCGAGTTTACATGAACGCTTACCAAAAAGTCAGGGGAATTGTCGTTGACAAACTTGACCCTGTTTCGGATATCCTCTGATTTTCGTTTCCGCAGCCGTTCTGCCTCAGGGGAAGCCAGATCCTTGTCCTCTTCCCGCGTCATAATGACGTGCGCCCCTGACTGCAGGAGAAAATCACGCAAGTACAGACTGATTGCCAATGTCACTTCTTTCTCGATGACACTGCCATCTGACGAAACAGCTCCGCCGTCTTTTCCTCCATGTCCAGGATCGATGGCGATGACTGTCCCTGCCAAGGGCAATGACCAGGTCGTCCAGGAGGAACGATCTGGTGCTTCATAGGTGAGCAACAGCACGAGCAGAAGAAATGATAAGATGTATCCCGTTACTTTTCGAGCCACCTTGCACCGTCCCCTTTGTCCATTCTCGTTTCATCTTATGGACAAAGGGCCGCAAATATGACGGCTTGTTCGAGTTCGCTTACCCAATAAACCAAACCTTGATCCGTCCCTACAATAGATCCGTTGGCGAAAAAACAAAAACCCCCTGCCTTTGCATACACAAAGAACAAGGGGTTTTGCATAAAGCCTCTCTTAGCGCTTGGAGAATTGAGGAGCGCGACGAGCAGCTTTGAGACCGTATTTTTTACGCTCTTTCATACGAGGGTCGCGAGTCAGGAAGCCAGCGCGTTTCAGAGCGCCACGCAGTTCCGGATCTGCCTTCAGGAGAGCGCGGGATACGCCATGACGGATCGCACCAGCTTGACCAGTGGTACCGCCACCTTTTACGTTAACCAATACGTCGTAACGACCCAGTGTTTCAGTCAGTACGAGTGGTTGTTTTACGATCAGTTTCAGTGTTTCCAGACCAAAATAAGTGTCCATATCACGCTTGTTGATCACGATGCGACCTTCACCTGGAACCAGGCGAACGCGTGCGACGGAGTGCTTACGACGACCTGTGCCGTAGTATTGTACTTGTGCCACGTGTCTTTCCTCCCTTTACCTTAACCGCGGATTTGCCATACTTCTGGTTTTTGAGCTGCGTGTGGATGGTCAGTACCAGCGTACACTTTCAGCTTGGAGAACATTTGACGTCCCAGGCTGTTTTTAGGCAGCATGCCCTTAACAGCGATTTCAAACATGCGGGCTGGCTTGTTTTTCAACATTTCACCTGCAGAGGTTACTTTCAGACCACCCGGATAGAGGGAGTGGGAGTAGTATTTCTTGTCTTGCAGCTTGTTGCCGGAAAGCTTGACTTTGTCAGCGTTGATTACGATTACGAAATCACCAGCATCAACGTGCGGAGTGAATTCCGGTTTCAATTTGCCGCGCAGAATGGAAGCAACTTCGCTAGCCAGACGGCCAAGCGTTTGACCTTCTGCGTCAACGATGTACCATTTACGCTCGACTTCGAGCGGTTTCGCCATATATGTGGTACGCATGTTTGTCCCTCCTAAATATCTTACACATCCATTTACAATCATGGAAAATCAGTTTGGAAAAGCTGTCTTGTAACGGAGAGCAACTTCTCCAGGTGTTTCAAAAAAAAACGAACTTGTTTTTCAATCCCGGGGCTAGAGTGGGGCTAGGCGGGTATGAAAATACCAAGGAATATCGTACTACATAGAAGTTCTTGAGTCAAGTGCCCTCATGCATGTTAAACATTGGCACGGCTGTTTTTTTGCGGGATCATCATCCGCAAAAAAGACCATTATTCCTCGTAGGAAACCTCCCACATGGTAAGACCCTTGGCCGGGGCTGTTTTCCCCGCAAGCTCGCGATTCCGCCCGAGCAAAATGGTCCGCAGCTCATCTGGATGGCGCTTTCCTTGGCCTACCTCTACCAAGGTTCCGACGATAATGCGCACCATGTTGTACAGAAAGCCGTTCCCCCTGCAAATCACCCAGATCACCTGTCCTTCAGACTCGACCCTCACATCGTACACCGTTCGCACCTTGTCTTCCACAACGGTCTTGGCTGAGCAGAAGGAAGTAAAGTCGTGCCTGCCGACAAGATGCCGGGCAGCCTGGCGCATCGCTTCCACATCCAGGGGAGAGCGGATATGATCGGCATAGCGGTGGCGAAATACATCCGGGACAGCACCGTTGTCGATGCAGTAACGGTACTCCTTGACCTTGACATCAAAGCGGGCATGGAACTCCGATGATACTTCTTCGACGGATCGTATCACTATGGAATCCGGAAGCTGATTGTTCAGAACAAACCGCCATTTGTCCAGCGGAATGCCGCTTTTTGTATCAAAGTGAAAAACTTGGCCGCGGGCATGGACGCCAGCATCTGTCCGGCCGGAACCGGAAATCTGGATCGTCTCCCCCGTAAGCCGGTGCAGGGCAGCCTCGATTTCCCCCTGGATCGTGACCTGATCCGGCTGTACCTGAAAGCCGCTGAAATCTGTACCGTCATAAGCGACCACACACTTTAACCGCCTCATGTACGCCACCATCCGATCACGAGCAGCAAGACGCATGCAGCGAGGGCGATCGAGCCGTCTCGCCAGCTCATCGTCAACGTCCGCAGTCTCGTTCGTCCAACACCGCCGCGATACCCCCGCGCCTCCATGGCCAAAGCCAGCTCCTCGGCACGCCTGAAAGCGCTGATAAACAAAGGAATCACGATCGGTATCAAATTTTGTGCACGCCGGATCAAATTGCCGCTGGTGAAATTTGCGCCGCGTGCTGTCTGCGCCTTGATGATCTTGTCCGTCTCTTCCATAAGCGTGGGAATAAACCTCAGTGCAATAGACATCATAAGTGCAATTTCGTGAACCGGCACGCCTATTCGTCCAAACGGGCCAAGCAAGCGCTCCAGCCCTTCCGTCAGATCGATCGGCGAGGTCGTCAGCGTCAACAACGAACTTACCAGCACCAACAGGCTGACCCGAAGCGAGATAAAGATCGCTTGGGTGACGCCCTTCTCCTCAATGGAAAACCAGCCCCACTGAAAGTAGACCTCTCCGCCTTTGGTAATCAACACGTGAAGAATGACGGTAAACAAGACCAGGATCCAAACAGGCCGCAAACTTTTCAAAATATAGGCAAGCGACAAGCGTGAGAGCATTACAGTCATGACCGTAAAGGCAATCAAGATCGCGTAGGTGATCACGTTGTTGGCCAGAAAGACCAGGATGGCAAACAGAATGATAAACAGCATCTTGCTCCGCGGATCAGCCCGATGGAGAAATGAGGTTCCCGGAACGTATTGCCCGATCGCAATATTTTGCAGCATCTGTCACCGCTCCCCTCGGTCCGAAATCCGTGCCAGCAGATGACTGATCAGTTCTTCTTCCCGGTAAACCGAAGATGGAAGGCGCTGTTCTTCCGGCAGCTTCCTGTTCAACTGTGAAATCAGGGAGACCGTTTCCGGCACATCCAAAGCGAGCTCGCGAAGAGTATCCGCCTGCGCAAATACCTCATCAGGCTTTCCCTCCAGCATTACCTTGCCTCCTGCCATGACGATCAGCCGATCGGCATAACGAGCGGCTTCCTCCATACTGTGCGTCACCAGCAAGGTCGTCAGCGACTGCTCGCGGTGAATGCGATAAATGGCCTCCAAAATCGCTTTTCTCCCCGCCGGGTCGAGTCCTGCTGTCGGCTCGTCCAATATCAACACTTTGGGCTGCATCGCCAGGACACCGGCTATAGCTACACGCCGCATTTGACCGCCGCTCAAGAGAAACGGGGAACGATCCTTCATCTCCTGGTAATCCAGTCCGACAATCTCCAAAGCTTCACGTACCCGCAGCTCGGCCATCTCTGGAGGCATGTCAAAGTTCAGCGGCCCGAAAGCCACGTCTTTGGCGACAGTCTCCTCAAACAACTGATGCTCGGGGTACTGAAAAACAAGTCCTATGTTGCGTCTGCTTTCGTGCGGCAGCTTTCGAGTCGGTGTCACCGTAACGTCGCCCAGCCTGATTGTTCCTTTCGTCGGCTGAAGCAAACCGTTGACATGCTGAATCAACGTGGATTTTCCCGAGCCAGTCTGTCCGATGATCCCCACAAAAGAGCCGGATGGAATGTTTATGGAAACATCCTGCAGCGCGAGGCGTTCAAATGGTGTGCCCACCCCGTACACATGACTTACCTCTTCAAAAGTAATTTGCATAAGTGCTCCACCAGCTCCTCTTGGTGCAGGATGAACGGCAGGGATACACCTTCCGCGGCCAATGCATGACGAACACGAACGGCAAACGGGACATCGAGCCCCAACGCCTGCAACCGGTCCGGATCAGCAAATACCTCGGCTGCAGTACCATCCCATTCCACCTGACCGGCCCGCATGACGATAACCCGATCGGAGAAGACTGCTTCCTCCGGAAAATGAGTGATGTTTACAACCGTTATTCCCTCTTCCCGATTGAGACGGCGGGCCAGATTCAACACCTCTCGTCTCCCCATTGGGTCAAGCATCGCTGTCGCTTCATCCAGAATAAGAACAGAGGGCCGCATCGCCATGATGCCGGCTATCGCGACACGCTGCTTTTGCCCCCCGGACAAGCGATGCGGCTGGTCATACAGATGCGCTTCCATGCCGACCGCTTGCAGCGACTCCCGAATGCGTGTACGCATCTCGGCAGGGTCTGTTCCCATGTTTTCCAAACCGAACGCCACATCGTCCTCAACCGTTGCTCCAACGATTTGGTTGTCCGGATTTTGAAAAACCATGCCGACATGCCGGCGAACCTCCCAAATCAGCTCGCCGTCACGCGTATCAATACCGGTAACGAGAACAGTTCCCTCTTTCGGCAGCAATAGTGCGTTCATCAGCTTGGCCAGCGTCGACTTCCCTGAACCGTTATGCCCGAGAACGGATACAAAGGCCCCTTTGTGAATATCAAGGTTGATGCGATTCAGCACCGTTTCTTTTTGGCCTCCTTCGCCTTCGTAGGCAAATGAGACTTCTTGCAATGCCAGTAGGCGTTCCTCCGTCATCAGGTGTCCACATCCTCCCAGCTAAAACAGGGGATTTACAAACAAATAAAGAAAAAGGGCACGAATCAGAGTCCAGTCCCAAGACCAGAGTCTGCCCCCACCCTTTTTCAGGTTGTCTAAAAAGATAGCCTTTTTACACAACCCGGATTTGATCAGATATATTACACCAATTCGATGTAAGCCATCGGAGCAGCATCCCCACGACGAGGACCTGTCTTCAGGACACGAGTGTATCCACCATTGCGCTCTTTGTAACGAGGAGCGATGTCATCAAACAGCTTTTGAACCGCATCGCGGCCTTCTTCTGTAGCTACTTCTTTACGAACGAAAGCAGCTACCTGACGGCGTGCATGCAGGTCACCGCGTTTTGCCAGCGTGATCATTTGATCAGCGATGGAACGCAGTTCTTTCGCTTTCATCTCAGTCGTCTCGATGCGCTCGTTGATGATCAGGTCAGTTACCAGATCACGGAACAGCGCTTTGCGAGCAGAGCTGCGACGACCCAATTTACGGTATGCCATGTTCTTACCTCCTTCTTACTCGCGAGCACTACGTCGATTTGCTGCTTAGGTCGAGCGAGATCTGCAGTGCCCTCGGGTGCTTCTTACTCGCGAGCACTACGTCGATTCTGCTGCTTAGGTCGAGCGAGATCTGCAGTGCCCACTGGGTGCCTCTTGCCAGACATGCTGCAGGTGCCCTAGTCGTCGCTGCGAAGAGAGAGGCCGAGTTCTGCCAGCTTCTCTTGCACCTCTTCCAAGGATTTGCGACCGAGGTTGCGCACTTTCATCATGTCCTCTTCGGTCTTCTGCGTCAGCTCTTGCACGGTGTTGATACCGGCACGCTTCAAGCAGTTGTAGGAACGGACAGAGAGATCGAGCTCTTCGATTGTCATCTCGAGCACTTTCTCCTTCTTGTCCTCTTCCTTCTCTACCATGATCTCTGCATCCTTCGCCTCGTCAGTCAAGCCAACGAACAGGTTGAGGTGCTCGGTCATGATTTTTGCGCCTAGACTAACGGCTTCTTCCGGACTAATGCTGCCGTTCGTCCACACTTCAAGAGTCAACTTGTCATAGTTGGTCATTTGACCAACGCGAGTATTCTCCACTTGATAGTTGACACGCTTGATGGGCGTATAGATCGAATCAATCGGAATCACGCCAATCGGCAGATCTTCCGACTTGTTTCCATCTGCTTGTACGTATCCACGTCCACGTCCAGCTGTCATACGAATGTGCAGACGACCGCCGTTTGCCAACGTTGCAATATGAAGATCAGGGTTCAAGATCTCCACATCACTGTCTGCGCGGATATCTCCCGCCTTGACTACGCCTTCGCCCTCAGCGTCAATCTCGATGACTTTTTCTTCATCGGAATGGATCTTAAGTGCCAGGCCCTTGATGTTGAGAATAATCTCTGTTACATCTTCCACGACGCCTTCAATCGTAGAGAACTCGTGAAGGACCCCGTCAATCTGAACGGTGCGTACCGCCGCGCCTGGCAAGGACGAGAGGAGAATCCGTCTCAGTGAGTTGCCAAGAGTGGTGCCGTATCCGCGCTCAAGAGGTTCTACAACGAACTTCCCGTACGAGTTGTCGTCGCTTACTTCCACAACCTCGATTTTCGGTTTTTCTATTTCTATCATTAAACAAACCCTCCTTCAAAACGTCGAAATTCTTGGGTGGGCAAGCGTTCCGCCCACTCATGAATTTCCCCGGCGGTTTACCGTTTGCGTGCATGACAAGCTAAAATCAGAATTTACCATTCTAGTATGGACATGTTCTGAACGTTATAAACCCGTTACACGCGGCGACGTTTTGGTGGACGGCAACCGTTGTGCGGAATCGGCGTCACGTCTTTAATCATGTTAACTTCCAGACCTGCTGCTTGCAGGGAACGGATCGCTGCTTCACGACCTGCACCCGGACCTTTTACCAGCACTTCCAGAGAGCGCATGCCGTGTTCCATTGCTACGCGGGCAGCAGATTCTGCAGCCATTTGCGCAGCAAACGGTGTGCTCTTGCGGGAGCCTCTGAAGCCGAGGGCACCGGCACTGGACCAAGAGATCGCGTTGCCGTGCGGATCAGTGATAGTCACGATCGTGTTGTTAAACGTAGAACGGATATGTGCTACGCCGACTTCAACGTTTTTACGGTCACGACGACGGGTACGAGTAGCCGTCGCTTGTTTTCTTTTCGCCATGTCCCATTACCCTCCTTTACTTCTTCTTGTTTGCTACAGTACGGCGAGGACCTTTGCGCGTACGTGCATTTGTTTTCGAACGTTGGCCGCGAACAGGCAGGCCACGACGATGACGGATTCCGCGGAAGCAACCGATTTCCATCAGGCGCTTGATGTTCAGAGAGATCTCACGACGAAGATCGCCTTCCACCTTGATGTTCTTATCGATGAACTCACGCAGTTTTGCCACTTCTTCTTCTGTCAGATCACGAACGCGAGTATCCGCGTTAACACCGGTAGCGGACAGGATTTTTTGGGACGTGGGACGGCCGATACCGAAAATGTAGGTAAGAGCGATTTCCACGCGTTTTTCGCGAGGCAAGTCAACGCCTGCAATACGTGCCATGTGTCAAAAGCACCTCCTTGTTTACTTATCCTTGTTTTTGCTTATGCTTTGGGTTTTCACAAATAACCATTACGTTACCTTTGCGACGGATAACCTTGCATTTTTCGCAAATCGGTTTAACCGACGGTCTCACTTTCATGGTTCTTGCCTCCCTCTTTAGGGTAGTGAAAAACGTCGAGACGTTTTTCATAAAACTATAATCAGACCGCGCTGCGGTTACAAAACGCTGGGAAGCATTTTGTTATTTATAGCGGTACGTAATGCGTCCGCGAGTCAAATCGTAAGGCGACAGTTCAACGGTTACCTTGTCCCCTGGCAGAATGCGGATAAAATGCATGCGGATTTTTCCCGAAACGTGAGCGAGCACTTTGTGCCCATTCTCTAATTCTACCCGAAACATCGCGTTGGGCAAAGGTTCGATTACCGTACCCTCCACTTCAATTACATCGTCTTTCGCCATCGTACACTCTCCTTTCTTCTGCAGCTTCAGTCAGACCATGAGTTTTTGGTATATGAAATACGGAACGAACTTATCGTCGACACGTTGGACGACAATCCTGAAGCGACCGTTGTGCCTCAGCTACGCTCTTGTAAAAATCTCATAGCCATCTTCCGTAATCGCGATGGTGTGTTCAAAGTGAGCACATCTTTTTCGATCCACTGTTACAACCGTCCAATTGTCCTCCAAAGTGCGGACATAACGTTCGCCGGCATTGACCATTGGTTCGATTGCCAACACCATTCCCGGTTTCAACCGAGGACCTCGATCAGGCGGCCCGTAGTTGGGAACCTGAGGATCTTCGTGCAGGTTTTGCCCGATCCCATGCCCCACATACTCGCGAACGAGAGTGAAGCCAGCAGCTTCTGCGTGGATCTGAATCGCGTGGGAAATATCGGACAGCCGCGCACCAGGTAGTGCCTTTTCCAGGCCCTTGTACAACGACTCTTCCGTCACTCGCAGCAAACGTTGATCTTCTTCTGCAATATTGCCGACCGGGTACGTCCAAGCAGAGTCACCATGAAAGCCCTGATACTGAGCTCCAATATCGATGCTGATGATGTCCCCTTCTTGCAGCACCCGTTTTCCTGGGATCCCGTGTACGAGTTCTTCATTGACTGAAGCACAGATACTTCCTGGAAAGCCTCCGTAGCCTTTAAACGATGGAATCGCTCCCTTGCTGCGGATAAAGGTTTCGGCGAGTTCGTCCAGTTGCTTTGTCGTTACGCCAGGCTTGATCGCCTTAGCCAGTTCTTGATGGGTGAGTGCGACGATCCGACCAGCTTCGCGCATAACCTCAAGTTCTGCTTTCGACTTTAGGATGATCATTCACTTACCCTCGCAACAAAGACTTAATCTCCTCAAACACAACCTGGATATCCTGCTCGCCGTCAATGCTACGCAGAAGGCCTTGCTCCGTGTAGTAATCGATCAGCAGCTGTGTTTGGGCAATATTGACATCGAGGCGTTGAGAAACAACTTCCAGCTTGTCGTCATCGCGTTGATAGAGCTTGCCGCCATCCTTGTCGCAAATTCCTGCCTCTTTCGGAGGATTGAACATGGTGTGGTAGCTCGCCCCGCACACTGGACAAATCCAGCGGCCGGTCAGACGATCAATCAGAAGCTCACGGCGAACATTGATGTTGATGACGTGATCAATCTCACGTCCCAGCTCCTTCACTGTCGCCGTCAATGCCTCAGCCTGAGGAACAGTACGCGGGAATCCATCGAGGAGGAAACCCTTCTCGCAATCTTCCATTGCCAGGCGTTCCCGCACAATTCCGATGACGACCTCATCAGGAACAAGCTGCCCCTGGTCCATATAGGACTTGGCTTTCAGTCCGAGCGGCGTTTCGTTTTTGACCGCTGCCCGGAACATGTCACCGGTTGAAATATGCGGGATGTCAAACTCTTTTACGATTCGTTCTGCCTGTGTGCCTTTACCGGCACCAGGCAGTCCCATCAAGATTATATTCACGTTCATTCCTCCGTCCCATCCGAAAAGCTTCTCACGCACCCTGAATCGGAGCCGTATCCCCGACCAGAAAGCTTTTCAACTACCTCGGTTACTTAATGAACCCTTGGTAATGGCGCTTGATCATCTGGCTTTCGATCTGCTTCATCGTGTCGAGAGCGACACCGATCACGATCAGCAGAGAAGTTCCGCCGATGTAGATCTGTTGAGGCAGGTTGGCCAGCTTACTGAAGAAGAATGGCAATATGGAAATTGTCATCAGGAACAAGGCGCCAGCCAATGTAAGACGGTTCAACGTACGGGTAATGTACACCTCGGTGTTTTTACCGGGTCGGATACCAGGAATGTAACCGCCATTTTTCCTCATATTCTCCGCCAGTTGTACAGGGTTGATCTGTACAAAAGTGTAGAAATACGTGAAACCGATAATCAAGATTGCGTATAGCGTCATCCCAAGCGCTGCGCTAGGTTGGAAATGTGTGTAGATCCAGTTGGCGATACCCGTTCCGGAACCATCTACCCAGAACTGCGCGATTGTTGAAGGGAAGATTACGAGCGAGATTGCAAAGATAACGGGAATTACACCAGCAGAGTTGATTTTGAGCGGAATGTGGGTGGATTGACCACCGTACATTTTGCGACCAACTACACGCTTTGCATATTGCACCGGAATCTTGCGCACACCTTGCTGCATAAAGATGACCCCAACAATAATAGCGATGATCACCAAAAGGACAATCAGCAATTTTACGATTGAAAAGAACAGATTCTGAGAAGCGTCGCCAAATTGCGTCGTGTAAATTGTCGTAATCCCACTAGGAATATTGGCAACGATACCAGCAACGATGATAATCGAAATCCCGTTTCCGATACCCTTCTCTGTAATTTGTTCACCCATCCACATCAGAAACGAGGTTCCTGCTGTCAGAGTGAGTGCGATCAATGCGTAACTGCCAATCGACGTATCGTTAAGCAGTCCTGGAGCCATGTTGTTAAACCCGATCGTCATCCCCACAGACTGGATCAAAGCAAGCACAATGGTGAAGTAGCGCGTGACGGTCGCGATTTTGCGGCGTCCCACTTCTCCTTCACGAGCCCATTGCGTAAACTTAGGCACAACATCCATGGACAGAAGCTGCATGATAATCGATGCCGTAATGTACGGCATGATTCCCATTGCAAAAATCGAGTAGTTTTGCAGTGCGCCACCGGAGAAGGTATTCAACAATCCCAGCAAGTGGTTCGTATTCTGCTGAAACAACTCGACATTCACGTTAGGGGCAGGGACGAAACTCCCGATTCGGAAGACGACCAGCATCATCAGCGTAAAGAATATCTTACGACGCAGGTCGCCTATCTTAAAAATGTTAGTTAATGAGCCTAACATTAGATCACCTCGGTTGTTCCACCGACTTGAGCGATCTTCTCAGCAGCTGCATTGGAGAACTTGTGAGCTTTCACAGTCAGCTTCACAGTCAGTTCACCGTTTGCAAGAACTTTTACACCGTCGCGCATAGCGCTGATTACACCAGTTTCTTTCAACAGTTCAGGTGTAACCACAGTGCCTTCTTCAAAACGATTCAGCGCATCCAAGCTAACAACCGCGTATTCCTTACGGTTAATGTTAGTGAAACCGCGCTTAGGCAGTCGACGGAACAGTGGGTTTTGACCACCCTCGAATCCAGGACGAACACCGCCGCCGGAACGAGCGTTTTGACCTTTATGACCTTTACCAGCTGTTTTACCAGTACCGCTACCGATACCGCGACCAAGGCGCTTGCGAGTATGGCGGGACCCTTCTGCAGGTTTCAGTTCATGCAATTTCATTCCTTGCACCTCCTAACCGTGTAAAATCAACGTTTACGCTTCTACTTCTTTCACTTCTACCAGATGCTTCACTTTGAAGATCATGCCGCGGATTGCAGCGTTATCTTCTTTCACCACAGTGTGGTTGATTTTGCGAAGACCCAGAGCTTTTACTGTATCTTTTTGATCGACTGTGCGGCCGATCACGCTGCGCTTGAGGGTAATTTGCAATTTTGCCATGTCCATTCCCTCCTTATTAACCCAACAACTCGTCAACAGTCTTACCGCGCAGTTTCGCGACGTCTTCCGCTGTTTTCAGACGGCCGAGGCCTTCCAGCGTAGCGTTGACCATGTTGATGGGGTTGTTGGAACCGAGAGACTTGCTCAAAACGTCACCTACACCAGCAAGCTCCAGAACCGCGCGGACAGGTCCGCCAGCAATAACACCGGTACCTTCGGAAGCAGGTTTAATCAGCACTTTACCGGAACCGAAGTGGCACAGTACTTCGTGCGGAATGGTCGTTCCTTTCATCGGTACACGGATCAATTTTTTCTTTGCATCGTCAATCGCTTTACGAATCGCGTCCGGCACTTCTTGGGCTTTACCCATACCAGCGCCTACGTGACCGTTGCGGTCGCCGACTACCACAAGAGCGCTGAAGCTCATGCGACGTCCACCTTTAACCGTTTTCGCAACACGGTTAACGGCGACTACTTTTTCTTCCAGCTCCAATTTGCTAGAGTCGATACGCATTCCTTTCCCTCCTTGTTGTTAGAATTGCAGGCCAGCTTCACGAGCTGCTTCTGCGAGTGCTTTAATGCGTCCATGATAAATATATCCACCACGGTCGAAAATTACGTCATTCAGACCTTTTTCTTGTGCACGCTTAGCAATCAGTGTACCCACAGCAGTCGCTGCTTCTACATTCGCACCGTTTTTCAGGCCAAGCTCTTTATCCAGAGAGGATGCTTGTGCCAAAGTAGTGCCTGTAGCATCATCGATCAGTTGAGCATAGATGTGCTTGGAAGAACGGAATACGTTCAGACGTGGACGTACAGCAGAGCCGACCAGACGCTTGCGAATGCGCAGATGGCGTTTTTTCCGAGCTTTGTTTTTATCAGCTTTCGTAAACATTACGCGGCCTCCCTTCTCATAAAACTACGAAGCTTATTTACCTTTTTTACCCTCTTTGCGGCGAACAACTTCGTCGCTGTACTTAATCCCTTTGCCTTTGTATGGCTCAGGCTTACGGAGGGAGCGAATTTCAGACGCGATTTGGCCTACGCGCTCTTTGTCGATACCTTTAACCACCAGAGTGGTTTGGTTTGGTACATCGATTTCAATACCCTCTTCAGGAGTTACCTCAACTGGGTGAGAGAAACCGAGAGAAAGAGTTACGCCTTTTCCTGCTTTCGCAGCGCGGTAACCTACACCTACAAGCTCCAGTGTACGAGTAAAGCCTTCGGATACGCCTTTTACCATGTTGGCAACCAGCGCACGAGTCGTACCATGGAGAGAGCGGTGAAGCTTGTTATCGCTAGGACGCTCAACGACTACTTCGTTATCGTTGATATTGATTTTGATATCCGGATGGAAGTTACGAACGAGTTGACCCTTAGGGCCCTTTACCGTCAGCTCAGTACCGTTCAGAGTGAGGGTAACGCCTGCAGGGACCACGATCGGTTTTCTACCGACACGAGACATGTGGTGCACCTCCTGTGCTTTTCAAATCTGTGATTACCAAACGTAAGCGAGAACTTCTCCACCTACATGAGCTTGGCGAGCTTGCTTGTCGGTCATTACGCCAGCAGACGTAGAGATCAGGGCTACACCCAGACCGCCAAGAACTTTAGGGATCTCTGTGTTTTTCGCATATACGCGCAGACCTGGCTTGGAGATACGCTTCAGTCCGGTGATTACGCGCTCGTTGTTCGCACCGTATTTCAGGAAAACACGGATGATCCCTTGCTTGTTATCTTCAACGAACTCAGCATCGCGAATGAAACCTTCTTCCTTCAGGATGCGAGCAATTTCTTTCTTGATAGTGGACGCCGGGATCTCCACTTTCTCGTGGCGAACCATGTTGGCGTTACGAATGCGCGTAAGCATGTCAGCGATTGGATCAGTCATAACCATGAGAGAGAACCTCCTTCCCGTTTCAAATTACCAGCTTGCTTTTTTCACGCCAGGGATTTGGCCTTTATAAGCAAGTTCACGGAAGCAAATACGGCAGAGTTTAAATTTGCGCAAAACGGAATGAGGACGTCCGCAGCGCTCACAACGGGTGTAAGCACGAACCGCAAACTTCGGTTTCCGTTGTTGCTTGATAACCATCGATTTCTTTGCCACATTCTTCCCTCCTTACTTTGTTTGTGGGGTTTATTTACGGAATGGCATACCCATTTGAGTCAGCAATTCACGAGCTTCTTCGTCTGTTTTCGCGGAAGTGACGATTACGATGTCCATACCGCGAACTTTGTCGATTTTATCGTACTCGATCTCAGGGAAGATCAGCTGTTCCTTCAGACCGAGCGTGTAGTTGCCGCGACCATCGAAAGCTTTCGAAGATACACCACGGAAGTCACGTACACGTGGGAGAGATACGTTCATCAGTTTGTCGAGGAAGTGGTACATACGCTCACCGCGCAGTGTCACTTTCGCACCGATTGCCATACCTTCACGCAGTTTGAAACCAGCGATGGAGTTCTTTGCACGAGTTACAACCGGCTTTTGACCAGCGATAATTTGCAAATCTTCAACCGCGGAATCCAGAGCCTTGGCGTTGCCTACCGCTTCACCAACACCCATGTTGATCACGATTTTTTCTACTTTCGGAACCTGCATGATGGAAGAGTAACCAAACTTGCTCATCAGGCTAGGCACGATTTCGCTAGTATATTTTTCTTTCAATCTTGCTGCCATCTAGGACATCCTCCTTTCCGATCTGACTACTTGTCGAGAACTTCGCCAGATTTTTTCGCGTACCGAACTTTTTTACCGTTATCCAGTACCTTGTAACCGATACGTGTTGCTTTGCCGGACTTCGGATCGATCAAAGATACGTTGGATACATGAATCGGTGCTTCTTGAGTTACAATGCCGCCTTGCGGATTGGATTGGGACGGACGAGAGTGTTTTTTCACCAGGTTGATTCCTTCAACCAGGACGCGATCTTTCTTCGGGTAAGCAGCGAGAACGCGACCTTTTTTACCCTTGTCTTTACCCGTTATTACGATAACAGTGTCGCCTTTCTTAACGTGCATCGCTTGGTGCACCTCCTATCGAGCAAACTACCAGAGTATTTCCGTTCAATTAGATTACCTCAGGAGCCAGGGAGATGATCTTCATGAAGTCTTTTTCACGAAGTTCACGTGCTACCGGTCCAAAAATACGGGTACCACGAGGTGATTTATCCTCTTTAATGATTACTGCTGCGTTTTCATCAAAACGGATGTAAGAACCATCCTGACGGCGAACGCCGCGCACGCTGCGTACTACAACCGCTTTAACTACTTGACCTTTCTTGACAACGCCGCCGGGTGTAGCGGATTTAACGGAGCACACGATAACATCACCGATGTTCGCCGTTTTGCGACCGGAACCGCCCAGAACCTTGATGCACATGAGTTCTTTTGCACCGGAGTTGTCAGCAACAGCCAATCTCGTCTGAGTTTGGATCATTTACTGTTCCTCCTTTCGGATGTAATTACCCGAAAATCTGAGTTATACGATTACTGCCTCTTCGACGATACGAACCAAGCGGAAGCACTTGTCTTTAGACAGCGGGCGAGTTTCCATGATTTCCACGATATCGCCTGTTTTCGCAGAGTTGTTTTCGTCGTGAGCCTTGAACTTCTTGGAATACTTCACACGTTTACCGTACAGCGGATGCTTTTTGTAGGTCTCTACCAGAACAACGATGGTTTTATCCATTTTGTCGGATACAACGCGACCTACCATGGTTCTACGCATTTTGCGTTCTGCGGTCATGTTCGAACCTCCTTCCTGTAATTAGCCGATCCCTAATTCTCTTTGGCGCAGGACGGTTTTCGCACGAGCAATATCCTTACGCACTTGTTTAATGCGAGATGTGATTTCGAGCTGACCGGTAGCCAACTGGAAGCGAAGGTTGAACAGCTCTTCTTTCAAGGAGTTAACGTTTTGTTCGATCTCGGCAGTGGTCAAATTGCGAAAATCATTAGCCTTCATGTGCGTCACCACCCACTTCTTCCCGCTTCACGAACTTGCACTTAATAGGCAGTTTGTGCATTGCCAGGCGCATAGCCTCGCGAGCGACTTCTTCGGATACGCCAGCAAGTTCAAACATGATCTTGCCAGGTTTCACTACAGCTACCCAGTACTCAGGAGAACCTTTACCGGAACCCATCCGTACTTCAAGCGGCTTTTGTGTAATTGGTTTGTCAGGGAAAATCTTGATCCATACTTTACCGCCACGGCGGATGTAACGAGTCATCGCAATACGGGCAGCCTCGATTTGACGGTTGGTAATCCAAGCCGGTTCGAGAGCTTGCAGACCGAATTCACCGAAAGCAACAGTAGTACCGCCTTTTGCGTTACCAGCCATTTTTCCGCGGTGCTGTTTGCGGTGTTTCACGCGTTTTGGCGTCAACATGTTTATTTGCCTCCTTCCTCAGTCGCTACGTTCTTCTTCGTAGGAAGGACTTCTCCACGGTAGATCCACACTTTTACGCCGATGCGGCCATAAGTGGTGTGTGCTTCGGCTGTACCATAGTCGATGTCAGCACGGAGCGTATGAAGCGGAACAGTACCTTCGCTGTAACCTTCGGAACGTGCAATGTCAGCTCCGCCAAGACGACCGCTGACCAGAGTTTTGATTCCTTTTGCACCTGCGCGCAGCGAACGAGTAATCGATTGCTTTTGAGCACGGCGGAAAGAAATACGGTTTTCCAGTTGACGAGCGATATTTTCAGCTACCAAAGTAGCATCCAAATCAGGCTTCTTCACTTCGTTGATGTTGATGTGTACGCGCTTGCCAGTCAGTTCGGTCAAGGATTTGCGCAGAACTTCTACTTCCGAGCCACCTTTACCAATTACCATACCAGGCTTAGCGGTGTGAATCGTAACGTTTACGCGGTTCGCTGCACGTTCGATTTCAATGGTAGAAACAGCAGCATCTTTCAGACGCCCTTTTACAAATTTGCGGATTCTCAGGTCTTCGTGCAACAGAGCTGCGAAGTCCTTGTCAGCGTACCATTTGGACTCCCAGTCGCGGATAATGCCGATACGAAGACCAACCGGGCTTACCTTTTGACCCACACGTAATCCCTCCTTATTTCTCGTTTAGTACCACTGTGATGTGGCTGGTGCGCTTATGGATGCGGCTTGCGCGACCCATAGCACGCGGGCGGAAACGCTTCAGTGTTGGACCTTGGTCCACGAAGATTTTTCCAACAACGAGTCCGTTCGGATCCATTTCATAGTTGTGTTCAGCGTTAGCGATCGCCGATTTCAGAAGTTTCTCCACTACCGGAGAAGCCGCTTTCGGCGTGTGTTTCAGGATCGCCAGCGCCTCACCCACTTGCTTGCCTCGAATCAAGTCAACCACCAGGCGAACTTTGCGAGGGGCAATGCGAATATAGCGAGCAACTGCTTTAGCTTCCATCTTTGTACCTCCTCTCTGTCAAGAGAAAATTAGCGCTTCTTGGATTTCTTGTCGTTATCGACGTGACCCTTGAAGGTACGAGTTGGTGCAAATTCACCCAGTTTGTGACCTACCATATCTTCTGTAACGTATACCGGTACATGTTTGCGGCCGTCATATACAGCAAACGTGTGTCCTACGAAATCAGGGAAGATTGTGGAGCGACGAGACCAGGTTTTCACCACGCGTTTTTCGTTCTTTTCGTTCAGTTCAACTACTTTTTTCATCAGGTGATCATCTACGAAAGGACCCTTTTTCAAACTGCGACCCATGTGTGAACCTCCCTTCGCCAAAGGCGTTCGGTTATTGTCTCACCCTGCCTTACTTCTTGCGACGGCGGATGATATATTGATCGGATTTGTTTTTCTTCTTGCGGGTTTTGAGACCGAGAGTCGGTTTACCCCAAGGAGTAACTGGTGCTTTACGTCCGATCGGAGCGCGACCTTCACCACCACCGTGTGGGTGATCGTTCGGGTTCATTACGCTACCACGTACAGTTGGACGAATACCCAACCAACGGGAACGACCAGCTTTACCAATGTTCAACAGCTCGTGGTCGATGTTGCCTACTTGACCGATGGTAGCGCGGCAAACGTTATGGATGCGGCGAGTTTCACCGGAGGACAGGCGCACGATTACGAAATCGCCATCGCGACCGAGCAATTGAGCGGAAGTACCTGCTGCACGAACCAATTGTCCGCCTTTGCCAGGTTTCAGCTCGATGTTGTGAATGGTAGTACCAACTGGAATGTTAGCCAGTGGCAGTGCATTACCGGTTTTGATGTCAGCATCTGCGCCGGAAATGATTTCATCGCCAACTTTCAGGCCGTGTGGAGCGATAATGTAACGCTTTTCCCCGTCCATGTAGTTGATCAGAGCGATGTTTGCGGAACGGTTTGGATCGTACTCGATAGTAGCTACGCGACCTACGATGCCATCTTTGTTCCGTTTGAAGTCGATGATACGATATTTGCGTTTATGACCGCCACCTTGATGACGAACGGTGATTTTCCCGTGGTTGTTGCGTCCAGCTTTCTTGCTCAGAGGCGCCAACAGGGATTTTTCGGGAGTCGAAGTTGTGATCTCCTCGAAAGTAGAAACCGTCATTTGGCGACGACCAGGAGAAGTCGGTTTAAACTTTTTGATACCCATTTAAAATTCCCTCCTTTTCGGTAGTCGTCGGGGTTATACGCCTTCGTAGAAAGCCAGCTCTTTGCTGTCTTCTGTCAGCTTAACGATCGCTTTTTTCCACTCAGAGGTGTAACCGGAGTATTTGCCGTAGCGTTTTGGCTTCGCAGGAACACGGGAAGTGTTTACTGCTTCTACTTTTACGCCGAATACTTTTTCAACGGCTTGCTTGATCTCGGTTTTGTTGGCTTTGAGCGGCACTTCAAAAACGTACTTCTTCTCAGCCATCATGTCAGTGGTGCGCTCCGTAATGATAGGGCGCTTGATGATGTCGTGAAGGCTCTTCATTAGGCGAGCACCTCCTCTACTTTCGCAACCGCATCTTTCGTTACGATTACTTTATCGTGCGCAACCAGGTCCAGAACGTTAATGCCAGCTGCATCTACGAATTTAGCGCCTGGGATATTGCGGGAAGAGAGCGCTACGTTTTGATCGAACTCGGAGGTTACGATCAGCACTTTGCGATCTACTTTCAGGTTGTTCAGTACAACAGCCATTTCTTTGGTTTTTGGAGCAGAGAAGTTCAGTGCATCCAATACCAACAGTTCGTTGTTTTGTACTTTTGTCGACAGCGCGGATTTCAGCGCCAGACGACGAACTTTACGGTTCAGTTTGTATCCGTATTTGCGTGGAGTCGGACCGAATACTACGCCGCCACCCTTCCATTGCGGAGCGCGAATGGAACCTTGACGAGCACGACCGGTACCTTTTTGACGCCACGGCTTGCGGCCGCCGCCACGAACCTCAGAACGGTTCTTTACATCATGCGTGCCTTGGCGTTGGGACGCTTGCTGCATAACGATAGCATCGAAAAGAACAGCGTTGTTAGGCTCGATACCGAAAACACTGTCTGCCAGTTCGATTTCGCCTACTTGTGAACCAGCTTGATTGTAAAGAGCTACTTTTGGCATGTCAGTTCCTCCTTTCCTTAACTAGTTCTTCTTGACTGCCGTAGATACTAGAACGTAGCTGTTTTTCGGGCCAGGCACGGAGCCTTTCACCAAAATCAGATTGCGATCAGCATCAACTTTGATTACTTCCAGGTTTTGAATGGTTACGTTGTCGCCACCCATTTGACCTGGCAGGGTTTGGCCTTTGAATACACGGCCTGGATCGATAGCCCCGAGAGAACCAGGACCACGATGGTAACGGGAACCGTGAGCCATCGGACCGCGGCTTTGGTTGTGACGTTTAATCGCACCTTGGAAACCTTTACCTTTGGTTACGCCGGCAACGTCTACAAACTCTCCTGCGGCAAAAATATCAGCTTTCAATTCTTGACCTACCTCGTAATCTGCGAGGTTTACTCCGCGAATTTCGCGAATGAAGCGCTTAGGTGCAGTGTTAGCTTTCGCTGCGTGTCCTTTTTCCGGCTTGTTAGCTCGATGTTCCTTTTTGTCTTCGAAACCGATCTGGATAGCTTCGTATCCATCGTTCTCTTGATCCTTCTTTTGCAGTACTACGTTAGGACCTGCTTCGATGACGGTAACAGCGATTGCCGATCCGTTCGGACCAAAAACTTGGGTCATGCCAAGCTTTCTGCCTAAGATTCCTTTGGTCATTTGTGCCACCTCCTGTGCTTATATCCACTTACCATACTGTTGTATCAAGGTCCCTGCCGATGCGCAGGGGCGCCGTTTACGGGGTTTGAAGACTTGATAGATCGCGCTTATCAAGACAACGCCTACGCGTGTATCGTACTCGAACCTTACAGTTTAATCTCGATGTCCACACCGGACGGCAGATCCAAACGCATCAGCGCGTCAACCGTTTGTGGGGTCGGATTCAAAATGTCGATCAAGCGTTTGTGAGTGCGCATCTCGAATTGTTCACGAGAATCTTTGTACTTGTGAACAGCACGCAAAATCGTGTAAACTGCTTTCTCCGTCGGAAGCGGAATTGGACCCGATACATTGGCACCGGAACGCTTGGCAGTCTCCACAATTTTCTCAGCAGACTGATCGAGGATTTTGTGATCGTACGCCTTTAAACGAATACGAATCTTTTGTTTTGCCATTTTAGTCCCTCCTTTTTCGCCCATTTTTTGAAACGGACATTTCTCCGTGGAAATATCCTGCACCCCGGTCATGGCAAAGGGGCCGGGTGTGTCAGCAACCTCCCACATCATCGCAAGTCCATGACCAACATTCAATATTGTACTAAAATGAAATGGGCAACGCAAGTTTTTTCTTGGTTTTCCACACATTTTTCGTACACAGCGGCCTTTTTTGGCTCACTTTGTCCATCTTACTGATTTATCCGGCCAAAGGCAAGCGGGATTCACTTCCAAACTCATTTTTTCTCTCTCAGTCTCGCTTGTTTTTTTGTTATCTGCCCGCGCAAAAACAGAACCTTCTCTTCCCGGCTATATATATAAGAAGAAACACGGTATACTGGTAACGTACTCTCGCAAAGAAGGAGGATACCGGCAGTGTCCGACAAGCTTGTCACACCTTATGAACAAATTGGCGGGGCCGAGACTCTCACCCGTTTGGTAGATACGTTTTACGATCTCGTAGCGAAGCATCCCGATCTCGCTCCGCTCTTTCCGGACGATTTTACCGAAGTGAAGGAGAGACAGTATCAGTTCCTCACTCAATTTCTAGGCGGGCCCACCCTCTACAGCGACAAGCATGGCCATCCCATGCTCCGCGCCCGCCACATGCGGTTTCCGATCGGCACTACGCAAGCAGCCGCATGGCTTTCTTGCATGAGCGAGGCTATGGATCGCATCGGTCTAAAAGGCGAGCTCAGAGATCAGTTCTTTGAGCGCTTGCGCCTGACCGCCTACCATATGGTCAACCAGTGGGAAACAGATAAAGCGTAGGGAGCTCCCCTACGCTTTTGTCATGACATCCGTTTTTGGCTTGATCCCTCTTGCCGAAATCTGCCGCGACCCCAAATAAACGCCAGCGACTATCATCACCAGAGCGAGCAAATGCAAAAGCTGCAATCGCTCCCCGAGAAACAAAGCGGCAAAAAACAGGCTGGCGAGCGGCATTCCATTTAAAAATACAGCCGTCCGGCTTGCCCCCAACTGGCGAATGCCGTAATTCCAGCCCATCGAACCTACAGCCGTCGAGAGTCCGCCTGACACAAAAATGACGAGCCATTGGAACGGTGTTACTTCCAGTGATACATAGTAGGATAATGGCTGTTCAACCAGAGCCGCCCCCCATAAAAAGAGGAACCCGAACATCTGCGAAGCGGCTGTAATCAACAAAACGGGAACGCCCCGGGTCGTCAGCTTCCGAATCAATAGTCCGCCCGTGACATACATCAGCATCGAGGAGAACATAATCAAGTCTCCCCAGCCGTTCATTTCGATCGAACCATGCTGGGACAAAACGACAATCAAAACACCGCTGAATCCAACCCCGATCCCGAGCCCCTTCCGCCAGGACATTCCTTCGCCCAGAAGAAGCATGGCAAGCAGAGCTGTTGCCAACGGATTGAGTCCCAAAATCAGAGATGCGTTTCCTGCAGTCGTAAATCGCACTCCCAAAGCGAGTGTCAACTGGTGCAGCGCTATCGAACTGGCGCCTACTCCCACGATGAGCAGCCAGTCAGTCCCTTTCAATCTCAACTGGTGCCGATACATCCATAAAATCGGGCTCAAACAAAGGCCTGCTACAGTCATCCTGATCGCTGCCACGTAGAGCGGCGGAAACATGGTAAGGTACTTTACCATTACGACATTCAGGCCCCACAGTGTGACCACACCGGCAAGCATCAGATACAACCATCGTTCATTGTTTTGCATGACTGGCCCTTCTTCCCTTTCTACATTACAAATCGCATTCTGTAGCACAGGAATGGCCGTCACATAATTTCCTTTTTTTGATCGCCGTCATTTGCAAATTTGATAAGGACCACCGGCGCGCACTAACCTTGAGTCATCAAACGTTTTTGAGTTTATCCGGATTCCGGATGATATACACGGCCGCGATTTTTCCGTCTACCAGCTTGATTGTATTTATACCGTAAACCTCATTTCCCTCATAGGCGATGATGCCAGCCTCGCCATTTACGTTTGCGATTTCCACACGATAATCTGTAGATTGCTTTCGGGTGACTCCCAGCAAGAACGCGACAACTCTCTCGCTCGACAAAATAGGCCTGAGAGCGGCCTTTACCTTTCCGCCGCCATCGGAGTAGAGGACCACATCCGGAGACAGCAGCTCCAGCAATGTGGCCGAATCCTCCGTATGAATCGCCTGTAAAAACGACTCCAGCAGCATCCTCTGCTGCTCGTAATCAATCCTTTTGTCTGGCAGCTCTTTGGAGAGCTTTTGTTTTACCCGACTGAAAATCTTGCGGCAGTTCACCGTCTCCTTGCCCGTTATCTCGGCAATCTCGTCATATTCAAAATCGAGGACCTCCCGCAAAATAAAGATGGCTCTTTCTACAGGCGAGAGACTTTCCATCAAGGCCAGCATCGCAATCGACAGTTGGTCTTGCCGGATCACCTGCTCCATTGGACCAAGCTGTTCATCCCGAAAAACAACGGGTTCGGGCAGCCAAGGTCCTACGTATACTTCCCTCTTTTTCCGAGCAGACCTCAAAAAGTCAATGCAGCGATTTGTCAAAGTCTTGCAAAGCCACGCTTTGATGTTTTCGACATTCTTTTTTTGAAATCTTTCAAGCGACAAAAACGTATCTTGAACAATATCCTCTGCATCCGCTACTGTTCCGAGCATGCGGTAGGCAATCGAAAAAAGCAGCGGCTTGTATGTTACGTAGAGCTGCTGTGTATCCATCATGGCTCATCCTCACTTGCCTTCCATCTTCAAAATGTCTTGCACAGCCTCATACGCGCTAGCCAATGCCGCATCCGCCAACAGCCCCTCGCGTGCAAACCAGTCGCCAACTG
Organism: Brevibacillus borstelensis; assembly: GCF_003710865.1. Classification (GTDB taxonomy): domain Bacteria; phylum Bacillota; class Bacilli; order Brevibacillales; family Brevibacillaceae; genus Brevibacillus; species Brevibacillus borstelensis. Next base: position 28,232 of record NZ_RHHO01000020.1, read on the forward strand.
CGTAAAGACCGGGAATTTCCTTGATAGCCGGACTTTCTTTGGACAGCATGGCGGCTCGCTCCGGTGTCACCAGACTGTGGGAAACCGTCATCGCTGGCAAATAGCGCTTTTTCAAAACCTCGTTTTGCCAGCCTGGCTGCAGCCTGTCGAGAAAGGCTTCCAACAGCTCGCGATCCTGGTCGGAATCAGGGATTTCCGAAGCACGATGATATTTGAATGTGTGTATCACCTGGTAGTCCGGATGATTCGTAAAGACTGCTGCGGCTGAATGATTCGAAAAATACAGGGGCTGCTCCAGATCCAGGGCAAAGGAAATGTCCGGATTCGGCAGCCTCTTGACGATAACGTCCAGGGCGGCGCCTTTTACCGGTATGAGCGTGTATTTCCACCTGGCCAACACCGTCTTCTCTGCATGTTTCACCATACGATAGGTAGCCGCTGGGCCCGCCGAAGATATGACGTATTTCGCAGATAGAAATCTCGTTTCTGTCAGGCCGACTTTTATCGCTGGCGTTTCTCCTTCGATCGTTGCCACATGCTGCCTCAGCCGAATCGTAACACCCGCCTTCAATGCCTGTTCCCTCAAATCATTAATGAGGCTTTGCCAACCGTAGTGGAGATACGCTACACCACCTACTGCGGATAGTCGAAGCTGCCGAAGAAGTACTCCTGCACTCGCTCGCTCGGGATCATCGCAGTAGCTGGACAAGCGAACCAGCGTATAAAGCAGTTGTCTCACACGTTCATCGGCTATGTTTAGATTAGCCCATTCGTAGAGTGTCATTTGACAAACTGATTCCAAATCCTGCCTCGTCAAGCGAAACAACAGACTGAGAAATTCCTTCTTTTGTTTCCAGGTAAAAACATTGGTTTTCAGCAGTGAGAGCGGTGTCATTGGCAGCTCATATTCATGTTCCCGCTCTGTTAGCGTGCCACCTAAAGCCAACGTGCCCCCTTTTGGAACGATTCCCAGTTGGCCCAGCACCTTCATTCCTATCCCTTTTTGGCATAAGGCATGAGGTCCCCGGTTTACAAAACACCCTTCATAAACATCAGAGGAAGCACGGCCGCCAAGCCGTTCTGATTGTTCCACCAGCATAACCGTTTTACCCGCCCCTGCCAAACAGACAGCCGACGCCAATCCGGATAGTCCGCCGCCGATTACACACACATCAACATGCTCCACTTGGCGTCTCCCCTTTTCGGGTTCTGTTCTACTCACAAGACGATTAGGGACTGGTTGTTGTGACAGGCAGCAGCAATTTGCCGCATGAAAAATAAAAAACCCGACAGCTTTATGCTGTCGGGTTTGCTTTTTTGGCAATTACTCAGTGATGGAGGAAACTACGCCTGCACCAACTGTACGGCCACCTTCGCGGATAGCGAAGCGAGTACCTTGTTCCATCGCTACTGGAGCGATCAGTTCAACGGTGAACTCAGTGTTGTCGCCAGGCATGATCATTTCAACGCCTTCTGGCAGTTGGATGATACCTGTAACGTCAGTTGTACGGAAGTAGAATTGTGGGCGGTAGTTGGAGAAGAAAGGAGTGTGACGGCCGCCCTCTTCTTTGGACAGAACGTAAACTTCTGCTTTGAACTTGGTGTAAGGTTTAACGGATGCTGGCTTCGCCAGTACTTGACCGCGCTCGATGTCTTTGCGCTCAACACCACGGAGCAGAGCACCGATGTTGTCACCAGCTTCTGCTTGATCCAGCAGTTTGCGGAACATCTCAACACCAGTTACAGTAGTAGTTTTTGTTTCTTCAGCCAGACCAACGATTTCTACTTGGTCACCAACTTTAATTACACCGCGCTCTACACGACCGGTAGCAACAGTACCACGGCCAGTAATGGTGAATACGTCCTCAACTGGCATCAGGAATGGTTTATCAGTTGCACGCTCAGGAGTTGGGATGTAAGTGTCAACAGCTTCCATGAGCTCGAGAATTTTCTTAGCCCAATCGCCGGATGGGTTGTCAAGAGCTTCTTTTGCAGAACCTTTGATTACTGGGATATCGTCGCCTGGGAACTCATATTGAGACAGCAGGTCGCGGATTTCCATTTCAACCAATTCCAAGAGCTCTTCATCGTCTACCATGTCGCATTTGTTCATGAATACTACGATGTAAGGTACGCCTACTTGGCGGGACAGCAGGATGTGCTCACGAGTTTGTGGCATTGGGCCATCTGCAGCAGATACTACCAGGATAGCGCCGTCCATTTGAGCAGCACCGGTAATCATGTTTTTCACGTAGTCCGCGTGTCCAGGGCAGTCAACGTGTGCATAGTGACGGTTTGCAGTTTCGTACTCAACGTGAGCAGTGTTGATTGTGATACCGCGCTCTTTTTCTTCTGGAGCAGCGTCGATGCTGTCATAAGCCATTGCTTTCGCTTGACCTGCTTGAGCCAAAACAGTGGTGATAGCAGCAGTCAGAGTAGTTTTACCGTGGTCAACGTGACCGATGGTACCAATGTTTACGTGCGGTTTCGTCCGCTCAAATTTTTCTTTAGCCATGAGAGTGAGCCTCCTCATTAATAAGGGTTTTATTAGAGTAAAGAAAGGTTTACCCTATCAACGGTTACCCTATCATATTGTAAACCTTTCTCGTTTCAAGATAAAGTCAAGCGCGCCAATTATTCGCCTTTGGACTTCTTGACGATTTCATCAGCGATGAACTTCGGTACTTCTTCGTAATGGTCGAGTACCATTGCGTACGTACCGCGTCCTTGCGTACGGGAGCGCAGTACGGTGGAGTAACCAAACATCTCGGACAGTGGTACCATTGCACGGATCACTTGTGCGTTTGCACGAGCTTCCATACCTTCGATACGACCGCGGCGGGAGTTCAGGTCACCCATAACGTCGCCCATGTACTCTTCCGGAATTGTGACTTCTACCTTCATGATTGGCTCGAGAAGAGTAGCGCCACATTTCTTCGCAGCTTCTTTCAGTGCGAGGGAACCAGCCACTTTAAATGCCATCTCGGAGGAGTCGACATCGTGGTAGCTACCGTCAACCAGCGCTGCTTTGATATCTACCAGTGGGAAGCCGGCAAGAACACCATTTTTCATAGCTTCTTCGATACCAGCTTGTACCGCAGGGATGTATTCACGCGGTACTACACCACCGACGATTTTGTTTTCGAATTCGAAGCCTTTGCCCGGCTCCAGTGGAGAGAACTCCACCCAAACGTGACCGTATTGACCACGACCACCGGACTGCCGAACGAATTTACCTTCCACTTTGGCTGCATTGCGGAATGTCTCGCGGTAAGCAACCTGCGGAGCACCTACGTTCGCTTCAACTTTGAATTCACGCTTCATGCGGTCAACGATGATCTCCAAGTGAAGCTCACCCATACCGGAGATGATGGTTTGACCAGTCTCTTCGTCTGTGTGAGTTCTGAACGTTGGATCCTCTTCGGACAGCTTGGAAAGCGCAACACCCATTTTGTCTTGGTCGGCCTTGGATTTAGGCTCGATCGCAATGTGGATAACCGGCTCTGGGAAGGTCATGGACTCCAGAATTACTGGAGCTTTCTCATCACAGAGGGTATCACCAGTCGTAGTGTCTTTCAAACCTACAGCTGCTGCAATGTCACCGGAGTAAACCTGTTGGATTTCTTCGCGGTGGTTTGCGTGCATTTGCAGGATACGACCGACACGCTCGCGCTTGCCTTTGGTGGAGTTCAGTACGTAAGAACCGGAGCTCAGAACACCAGAGTATACGCGGAAGAATGTCAGACGACCTACGTACGGGTCAGCCATGATTTTGAACGCCAGAGCGGAGAACGGACCGTTGTCGTCAGCCGGACGTTCTACTTCATCCTCGGAGTCAGGGAGCGTACCTTTGATTGCTGGAATATCGATCGGAGATGGCAGGTATGCCACTACGTTGTCCAGCATTGGTTGAACACCCTTGTTACGGTAGGAAGATCCGCACATGACTGGCGTGATTTTGCACTCGATGGTACCTTTACGCAGAGCTGCGCGAATTTCATCGTTGGTCAGCTCTTCGCCTTCCAGGTACTTCATCATCAATTCTTCATCTTGTTCCGCAGCTGCTTCAACCAGTGCAAGACGGAGCTCTTCGCACTTGTCTTTGAGTTCAGCCGGGATTTCAACAGCATCGGAGGTTTTACCGAGGTCATCGGTATAGATGATTGCCTTCATTTCGATCAGGTCAACCATACCTTTGAACTGGTCTTCCGCACCGATTGGATATTGAACAGCTACCGGGTTTGCGCCCAGGCGGGTACGAATTTGCTCCAAGCACATATCGTAGTTTGCGCCGATAATATCCATTTTGTTGATGTAGCACATACGAGGTACGCCATACCGGTCAGCTTGGCGCCAAACGGTTTCGGTCTGAGGCTCAACGCCGCCTTTCGCGTCGAAAACGGTTACGGCACCGTCCAAAACGCGCAGGGAGCGCTCTACTTCAACAGTGAAGTCTACGTGTCCAGGCGTATCGATAATGTTGATTCGATGGCCTTTCCATTGAGCCGTGGTAGCAGCCGAGGTAATGGTAATACCGCGTTCTTGCTCTTGTTCCATCCAGTCCATGGTGGCCGCACCTTCGTGCGTTTCACCAATTTTGTGCACGCGACCGGTGTAGAACAGAATACGCTCAGTGGTGGTTGTCTTACCGGCATCAATGTGTGCCATGATACCGATGTTCCGCGTATTCGCTAAAGAGAACTCGCGAGCCATTGGGTATGCTCCTTCCATACTCGAATGTAAGAATATGCGGGTATCGAAACCGAACACCCGCTCTTATTACTACCAGCGATAGTGTGCAAACGCTTTGTTTGCTTCAGCCATCTTGTGCGTGTCTTCACGCTTTTTCACTGCTGCACCTGTGTTGTTCGCAGCGTCCATGATCTCGTTTGCCAGACGTTGTTCCATGGTTTTCTCACCGCGAGTGCGGGAGTAGTTAACCAACCAACGCAGGCCGAGAGTGGTACGGCGCTCAGGTTTTACCTCGATCGGTACTTGGTAGTTGGCACCACCAACACGACGAGCTTTTACCTCCAGTACAGGCATTACGTTTTTCAGTGCTTCTTCAAACACTTCCATAGGGTTGCGACCAGTACGCTCCTGAATAATGTTGAATGCATTGTACAGGATGTTCTGCGCAACACCGCGTTTGCCATCCAGCATCAAGCGGTTGATCAGACGAGTGACCAACTTGCTGTTGTAAATCGGATCAGGCAGTACGTCACGACGGGTTACAGGACCTTTCCGTGGCATCGTATTCCCTCCTTCTGTATAGATTTAAGATTACGCCATCATAGCTAGGCGATTATTTTTTTGCTGCTGCTTGGCCCGGCTTCGGACGCTTCGTACCATATTTGGAACGACCTTGTTTGCGGTTGTTCACACCAGCAGTGTCAAGCGCACCGCGAACGATGTGATAACGAACCCCTGGCAAGTCTTTTACACGGCCGCCGCGAACCAGCACGACGCTGTGCTCTTGCAGGTTGTGGCCGATACCACCGATGTAAGCAGTAACCTCAATACCGTTAGTCAAACGCACACGAGCGTATTTACGCAACGCGGAGTTTGGTTTTTTCGGAGTCATGGTACCCACACGAGTGCAGACACCGCGTTTTTGAGGAGAGCTTTGGTTGGTTTGAGCCTTTTTGAAGCTGTTGTACCCCTTTTGCAGAGCTGGGGACTTCGACTTCACAACCTTGTCCTTGCGACCTTTGCGCACCAATTGGTTCATTGTAGGCATGGATGTTACCTCCCTTCTTATTACCCAATCTCAAGACCACAGATCCAGGTGAGTCATCTTTGGTCAAATAGAAAGTCTTTGCCACACAACCAACGCGAAGTTGGCCGGAAACAAAAACATCGTTAACCACTTTTCTTTATCGCGGCAGTTGCCGCTCCCACTTCTATCCCACACGCTTTGCCTAATCGGCGCATGGAATCGACGCGGATGACTGGTACACCCTTCTCTTTGCAAAGAAGCTCGACTTTTTGGGTCAATCGTCTATCAGCATCAACTGCAATGTAAACCGCTTCAACCTGATTGTGCTCCACGGCTTTCATCGTCTGTTTGACGCCAATGGTGAGCTCCTTGGCCCGCTCTACTTTTTCATAAGACATGTAGAATCATATCCTCCAAAGTACAGATGTCAGGCACACTTGAATATAATATCAGCTGGGCCCGTCAATGTCAACGCCCGATGCTATTATTTTTCTATTATTTATTTAGTAAAGGGAAGTGCCCATCACGAGGACGGGCACTTCCTGCTTTGTTGCGTCTATTGCGCCGACCTGCTTTGGCGCTACTCTACCGACACAGCTTCGCGCTGCTCGTTGTTCTCGCTAGCTTGCGCTTCGTAGTCTGCACGGCTTGCTACCTTGATATTGCGATAGCGGGACATACCGGTACCGGCTGGAACCAGTTTTCCGATGATGACGTTCTCCTTCAGGCCGAGGAGGCGGTCCACCTTGCCTTTGATCGCCGCATCGGTCAGGACACGTGTTGTTTCCTGGAAGGATGCTGCCGACAGGAAGGAGTCTGTTTCCAGAGAAGCCTTGGTGATCCCCAAGAGGACTGGACGACCGACAGCAGGGCTCTTTCCTTCCATAAAGGCTTTGGCGTTTGCCTGCTCAAACTCATGCACTTCGACATAGGAGCCTGGCAAGAGATCGGTTTCGCCGCTGTCGATGACTCTCAGCTTGCGAAGCATCTGACGGATCATGACCTCGACGTGCTTGTCGTTAATTTCTACCCCTTGCATCCGGTACACTTTTTGTACCTCTTGCAGGATGTAGTTGGATACGCCGCGTTGGCCGCGTACCTTGAGCATTTCTTTCGGGTCAACGGAACCCTCTGTCAGCTCGTCACCGGCACTGAGCTTGGTGCCTACGGCTACCTTGATGCGGGAACCGTACGGTACGGCGTACACTTTGTTTTCCGCCTCGCCGCGAACCTCGATCTCACGACGGTCTTTGCCTTCGCGGATATCGATGACTTCACCGTCGATCTCGGAAATAACTGCTTGCCCTTTCGGATTGCGCGCCTCAAACAGCTCTTGAATACGCGGCAAACCTTGGGTAATATCGTCTCCCGCAACCCCCCCGGTATGGAAGGTACGCATCGTCAGCTGGGTTCCCGGCTCACCGATGGATTGAGCGGCGATGATTCCGACTGCTTCGCCGATTTCCACCTCGTCGCCGGTAGCCAGGTTGCGACCGTAGCAGCGCTTGCAGACGCCATGGCTTGTGCGGCAAGCAAGCACGTTGCGGATATAAACCTCGGTAATGCCAGCTTTTTCGATGACCTCGGCAATTTCCTCTGTAATCTCCTCGTTGCGGCCGATGATGACTTCGCCGGTCTCCGGATGGCGCACAGTCTCAAAGCATGTGCGGCCAATCAGGCGATCGGAAAGCTTCTCGATTTCTTCCTTGCCGTCCTTGATCGCTGTGACGCGAATGCCCTTGTCGGTTCCGCAATCGATCTCGCGGACGATCACGTCTTGCGCAACGTCAACCAGACGGCGGGTCAGGTAACCCGAGTCAGCGGTACGCAGAGCGGTATCGGCAAGACCTTTACGCGCACCGTGCGTGGAGATAAAGTACTCCAATACGGTCAGGCCTTCCCGGAAGTTCGATTTGATCGGCAGCTCGATGATTCGACCGGACGGGTTTGCCATCAGACCGCGCATACCAGCCAGCTGTGTGATCTGCGACACGTTACCGCGGGCACCGGAGTTCGCCATCATGAAGATCGCATTGAACTTATCCATGGACTTCATCAGCACTTCGGTTACCTCGTCCTTCGCCTTCGACCAGATGGAGATAACCCTGTCGTATCGCTCATCCTCGGTAATCAGACCGCGGCGGTATTGCGCCATAACGGTTTGTACCTTTTGATCAGCTTCTTCGAGGATTTCCTTTTTCTTTTCAGGCACGACGATGTCGGCAACAGCGATCGTAATACCGGCTTTCGTAGAGTACGTGAAGCCGAGTTCCTTGATTTTGTCCAGAATCTTCGAGGTTTCCATTGTGCCAAAACGGCGGAAGCACTCGGAGATGATGGTTCCCAAGAAACCTTTTTTCACAGCTCCCTGGTCAGGCAGCTTGGCGATAAACTCTTTTACGTTTACGCCTTTATCAAAAATGAAGAAGTCGTTTGGTACGCCCTTTTGCAGGTTCGCTTTCGTCGGAACGTTGATAAACGGCAGCTCCGGCGGGAAGATTTCGTTGAAGATCAGTTTCCCTACCGTCGTCACGAACAGAGCGTTGCGCTGTTCTTCCGTAAAGCTGGTTTTGTTCAATTCCTTCGCCGGCAGAGCAATGCGCGTATGGAGGCTGATAAAGCCGTTTTGGTATGCGGCAATCGCATCGTGAGAGTCACGGTATACCGTACCCTCGCCAATGTCCCCTTCACGCTCCAGCGTCAGATAGTAGGAACCGAGAACCATGTCCTGAGAAGGCGTTACAACCGGTTTTCCATCTTTCGGGTTCAAGATGTTCTGTGCTGCCAGCATGAGGATACGGGCTTCTGCCTGTGCCTCAGCGGACAGGGGAACGTGAACCGCCATCTGGTCACCGTCAAAGTCGGCGTTGTATGCCGTACAAACGAGCGGATGCAAACGAATCGCACGGCCTTCAACCAGTACAGGTTCGAATGCCTGAATACCAAGTCTGTGCAGCGTGGGGGCGCGGTTCAAAAGCACCGGGTGCTCGCGGATGACATCTTCCAGTACATCCCACACCTCAGGCTGAACGCGCTCTACCTTGCGCTTTGCGCTCTTGATATTGTGAGCGAGGCCTTTTGCCACCAGCTCTTTCATTACAAATGGCTTGAACAGCTCCAGCGCCATTTCTTTCGGCAGACCGCACTGATACATCTTCAGGTTTGGTCCAACCACGATAACGGAACGGCCGGAGTAGTCAACACGCTTACCGAGCAGGTTTTGACGGAAGCGTCCTTGTTTCCCTTTCAGCATATGGCTGAGGGATTTCAGCGGACGGTTACCCGGACCTGTCACCGGACGGCCGCGGCGACCGTTGTCGATCAGCGCGTCTACTGCTTCCTGCAGCATGCGTTTCTCGTTTTGCACGATAATGTCCGGTGCGCCGAGTTCCAACAGGCGTTTCAGACGGTTGTTGCGGTTGATTACGCGGCGGTACAGATCGTTCAGGTCGGAGGTGGCAAAGCGTCCCCCATCCAACTGAACCATCGGACGCAGCTCTGGCGGAATGACCGGCAGTACATCCAGAACCATCCAGTCAGGACGGTTGCCGGAATTGCGGAATGCCTCCAGTACTTCCAGACGCTTGATCGCACGGTTGCGGCGTTGGCCTTGTGCCGTTTTCAGATCTTCCTTCAGCGTCTCTACTTCTTTTTCCAGATCGATTTCCTGGAGAAGGCGTTTGATCGCCTCTGCTCCCATCATCGCCTGGAAGGAATGTCCGTATTTTTCACGGTAATTGCGGTATTCCTTTTCGGACAACAGCTGCTTTTTATCGAGCGGCGTATCGCCCGCATCGGTTACCACGTAAGATGCAAAGTAGATGACTTCCTCGAGCGAACGCGGGGACATGTCAAGAACAAGGCCCATGCGGCTCGGGATTCCTTTGAAGTACCAGATGTGAGAGACTGGGGCAGCCAGCTCGATGTGCCCCATCCGCTCACGGCGTACTTTGGCGCGGGTCACTTCCACGCCGCATCGATCGCACACGACACCTTTGTAGCGAACGCGCTTGTATTTTCCGCAATGGCACTCCCAGTCCTTGGTCGGACCGAAAATACGCTCGCAGAACAAACCGTCCTTTTCCGGTTTCAACGTACGATAGTTGATCGTTTCCGGCTTTTTCACTTCCCCGAAAGACCAGGAGCGGATCTTGTCCGGGGAAGCCAGGCCGATCTTCATATATTCGAAGTTGTTCACGTCTATCACAGGGCGTTACCTCCCTTTGTACCGGAATCTTACTCTTCGTCCAAGCTTCCGCCTTCAAGTACGAGATTCAGCTTTTCACCGCTGCCCTCGTCCTCTTCTTCCATTTCACGCATTTCAATTTCCTGCTCGTCTTCGGACAGGATTTTCACGTCCATACCCAAGCTTTGCAGTTCCTTGATGAGAACCTTGAAGGACTCAGGAACACCTGGCTCCGGTACGTTTTCCCCTTTGACGATCGCTTCGTAGGTCTTCACCCGACCAACGACGTCGTCCGACTTGACAGTAAGAATTTCTTGCAGCGTATAGGCGGCACCATAAGCCTCGAGTGCCCAAACCTCCATCTCCCCGAAGCGCTGTCCGCCAAACTGAGCTTTACCGCCCAGAGGCTGCTGCGTAACGAGCGAGTATGGACCAGTGGAACGAGCGTGGATCTTGTCGTCCACCAAGTGAGCCAGCTTCAGCATGTACACGCAACCTACCGTTACACGGCGGTCAAACGGTTCACCTGTGCGGCCATCGTACAAAATCGTTTTTCCGTCGCGGTCGAGGCCGGCTTCTTCCAGCGTCTCGAACACATCTTCCTGACGAGCTCCGTCAAATACCGGTGTCGCTACGTGGATGCCGAGCATTTTCGCCGCCATGCCAAGGTGCGTTTCCAGTACCTGACCGATGTTCATCCGGGACGGAACCCCGAGTGGGTTCAGAACGATTTCCACAGGAGAGCCATCCGGCAAGAACGGCATATCCTCCTCTGGCATGATCCGGGCAATAACCCCTTTGTTACCATGTCGACCGGCCATTTTGTCACCCACGGAAATTTTCCGTTTTTGGGCGATGTAGACGCGGACGAGTTGGTTGACACCCGGCGGCAGCTCGTCGCCGTTCTCGCGGGTAAACACTTTCACGTCGACAACGATACCGGAACCGCCATGCGGTACGCGCAAGGATGTGTCGCGAACCTCGCGTGCCTTTTCACCAAAGATGGCATGGAGCAAACGCTCTTCCGCCGTCAGCTCGGTAACCCCTTTCGGCGTTACTTTACCGACGAGGATGTCGCCGTCCTGAATTTCCGCACCGACGCGAACGATACCGCGCTCGTCAAGATTTTTCAGAGCGTCTTCGCCGACGTTCGGAATATCACGGGTGATTTCTTCCGGACCGAGCTTGGTGTCACGGGCTTCGGACTCGTACTCTTCAATATGGATAGACGTATACACGTCATCTTTTACAAGCTTTTCGCTGAGGAGAATGGCGTCCTCGTAGTTGTACCCTTCCCAGGTCATGAACGCAACGATAACGTTGCGGCCCAGTGCCAATTCGCCCTTTTCTGTGGACGGACCGTCACCGATGATGTCGCCTTTTTCAATCCAGTCGCCTTTTCTGACGATCGGGCGCTGGTTGATGCAGGTACCCTGGTTGGAACGGATAAACTTGTGCAATTTATATTTGTCGATATCGCCGGCTACTTTCTTGCCGTCGATCTCTTTATAGCGGCGTACCCAAATTTCGCGGGCTGTCACGCGCTCTACCTGACCCGGATGCTTGGCAACGATCGCCACGCCGGAGTCTTGCGCTGCTTTATGCTCCATACCGGTACCGACAAACGGCGCTTGCGGAATGAGCAATGGAACAGCCTGCCGCTGCATGTTGGAACCCATCAGCGCGCGGTTGGCGTCGTCGTTTTCCAGGAACGGAATCAAAGCGGTCGCAACCGAAACGACTTGCTTCGGAGATACGTCCATATAGTCAACCTTGTCGCGCGGGACACTCAAGATGTCGCCCTTGCGTCGGCAAATAACCATGTCGTTGATGAAGCGGCCCATTTCGTCCAAAGGCTGGTTGGCCTGAGCGACGTTGAACACGTCTTCTTCATCCGCCGTCAGATAGGCGATTTCATCCAGAACGTAACCGGTCTCCGGGTCTACCTTGCGACGCGGCGTTTCAATGAATCCATAGTCATTGATCCGGGCAAAGGAAGACAGCGAGTTGATCAAACCGATGTTCGGACCCTCCGGCGTCTCAATCGGACACATACGGCCGTAGTGAGAGTGGTGAACGTCACGCACTTCAAAGCCCGCGCGCTCACGAGTCAAACCACCGGGACCGAGTGCAGACAGACGGCGTTTGTGCGTCAGCTCTGCAAGCGGGTTGGTCTGATCCATAAACTGCGACAACTGGGAGCTTCCGAAGAACTCCTTGATCGCTGCGATGACCGGACGGATGTTGATCAGCGCTTGCGGCGTGATCTGGTTTTGATCCTGAATGGACATCCGCTCGCGAACTACGCGCTCCATACGGGAAAGACCGATGCGGAACTGGTTCTGCAACAGCTCACCAACGGAACGCAGACGACGGTTGCCCAAATGGTCGATGTCATCGGTAGAACCGACTCCATGAAGCAGGTTCATGAAATAGTTGATCGCCGCAACGATATCAGCAGGCGTGATGTGCTTAACGGTCTTATCGACGTTTCCATTGCCGATGACCTTGATCACTTTGCCGTCGTCAAGCGGAGAGAAGATGTTGATGGATTGCAGACGGATCATATCCTCTTCGAGAACACCGCCGTGCGTCCGTACATCTACGAACCCTACGCTCTCTTCCAGCATCGGCAAAATCCGGTCAAGAATCCGGCGGTCAATCATTTGACCTGCTTCTGCGATAATTTCACCTGTGCTCGTATCTACCAACGTCTCAGCCAGACGCTGATTGTAGAGACGGTTTTTCAGGTGAAGCTTCTTGTTCATTTTATAGCGACCAACGGATGCCAGGTCGTAGCGCTTCGGATCGAAGAAACGGGAAATGAGCAAGCTCTTCGCGTTCTCGACTGTCGGCGGCTCACCCGGACGCAGACGCTCATAGATTTCAATCAGCGCCTTTTCCGTAGAGTCGGTATTGTCTTTCTCCAGCGTATTTTTGATATACTCGTCCTCACCCAGCAGGTTGAGAATCTCGATGTCGGAACCAAAGCCGAGAGCGCGCAAAAGCACCGTTACCGGGATCTTCCGGGTACGGTCGATACGGACGTAAATGACATCCTTCGCGTCCGTCTCCAACTCCAACCACGCGCCACGGTTTGGAATAACGGTAGCGGTAAATGTTTGCTTGCCGTTTTTGTCCACTTTGGTGTTGTAATATACACTGGGGGAACGAACAAGCTGGCTGACAATGACACGCTCAGCCCCGTTAATAATGAAGGTTCCCGTTTCGGTCATGAGCGGGAAGTCCCCCATGAAGACTTCTTGTTCCTTCACTTCGCCCGTCTCTTTGTTAAGCAAGCGGACCTTCACGCGCAGAGGCGCTGCATAGGTGACGTCACGTTCTTTCGACTCGTCCACGTCATACTTGGGCTCACCCAGGCTGTAATCGATAAATTCCAGCACAAGGTTACCCGTAAAGTCCTGGATCGGAGAAATGTCCTGAAACATTTCACGCAAGCCTTCATCCAGGAACCACTGGTAAGACTTTTGCTGAATCTCGATCAGATTTGGAAGGCCCAGCACTTCGTTAATACGCGAATACGTACGACGCTGGCGGTGTCGGCCACTTTGAATCACTTTACCTGCCAACTTATTCACCCCTCAGGTTGTGTTTTCACACATAGAAAACTGGGCATCCGGCAAGCTTTTCAGCAGACGAATGCCTTGGTGCGAGCAAAAATAAAAATGGGTTAAAGCAGCGTTACCATTTTTAACCCAAAGGAAATCTATTTTATAAGAATTCCCATCTTTTTACACCGTCATTCCTCCTTTGATAAAAAAGCAGGAAAGCCGTTTTGATAATGAGAACTGCTAAAAAAATAGACATTAATCCCATATTGACATTTTATAATGCTAACATATTGAAATATGCACGTCAAGGGACTATTTTTTATTTCTTGCCTGCCGTGCGCAGATGTGCGTTCTGCTACTTCCTCGCTCTAAAAATGGAATACCCTTTTTTCTTGTCTACCTCTTCGACTTCGCGGTAGACTTCCTGCAGCTTTCGCAAAGCGGAAGGCGCCCCTTGTTTCTTCTGAATCACTACCCACATCTCGCCGCCTTCGGCAAGCAGCTCGTACCCTTCCGTAAAAATGCGATGGACGATCTCCTTGCCGGCCCGAATCGGCGGATTGGTTACAATGACGTCAAACACCCGCCCCTGAACAGCGCTGTACACATCACTGACAAGGATCTCCACATTCGTGATCCCGTTCAATTGAGCATTTCGACGGGCCAGTTCAACTGCACGCTCGTTGACATCGAGCATCGTAACCTGCCCCTTGTTGGCCAGCTTGGCTGCAGTTAGCCCCATCGGCCCGTACCCGCAGCCAACATCCAGCACGCGGGCATGCTCATCGAACTCCATCGTCTCGATTAGCAGCTGACTGCCAAAATCAACCCGATCCCGGGAGAATACACCCGCATCCGTAATAAAACGAAGCTCATGCCCCCGCAGTGTGAACGTAAACTGCTGCTCGTCATGCTTGGCTCCCGGGCGGCTCGTGTAGTAGTGATCTGCCACGTATGGTCCACCTTTCCTCTTCGATAGGCTTGGTTCCTTCTTACAGAAAATCCCCCTGCCGCAGGCAAGGGGATATATTCCACTTTCAGGAAGCTAACTTACTTCACTTCTACAGTTGCGCCAGCTTCTTCGAGTTTTGCTTTGAGGGATTCTGCTTCTTCTTTGGAAACGCCCTCTTTGAGTGTTTTTGGAGCGTTGTCTACCAGGTCTTTTGCTTCTTTCAGACCCAGGCCAGTCAGCTCGCGAACAACTTTGATAACGTTGATTTTGGAAGCGCCGCCGCTTACCAGGTTTACAGTGAATTCAGTTTGCTCAGCAGCAGCTTCAGCTCCGCCACCAGCAACTACAGCTACAGGAGCAGCAGCAGTTACGCCGAATTCTTCTTCAATTGCTTTTACCAGATCGTTCAGTTCGAGAACGGACATACCTTTGATCGCTTCCAAGATTTGCTCTTTGCTCATCTTATTGTCCTCCCATTCATGGATAAGTGTATTGGTTCGGTTGCTCACACAACCAGTTGGGTTTGTAACCCGTTCAGGCGATTACGCGCCTTGGCCTTCTTTTTGCTCGGAAACGGCTTTGACTGCCAGTGCGAAGTTGCGCACAGGAGCTTGCAGCACGCTGAGAAGCATGGACAGGAGACCTTCGCGGGAAGGCAGTGCTGCCAGCGCTTTGATTTCATCAGCGCCCACTACTTTTCCTTCGATTACGCCACCCTTGATTTCCAGCTTTTCGTTTTTCTTCGCAAATTCAGCGATGATTTTCGCAGGAGCGATTACATCTTCAGTGGAGAACGCGATTGCGTTTGGACCGGTGAGGTACTGATCCAGTTCAGTCAGGTTCTCTTTCGCTGTAGCGAGTCGAGTCAGTGTGTTTTTCAGAACTACGAATTCGATACCTGCTTCACGCAGTTGTCTACGCAGCTCAGTTACTTGCGCTACAGTCAGACCGCGGTAATCAGCGACTACTGTTGTTTGGCTATTGCGCAGTTTTGTAGCGATTTCATTTACCGCTTGTACTTTCTCTTCACGAATAACGGTTGGACGAATTTCTGCCAATGGTTACACCTCCCGTGCTCTATCCTGGAAAAAAGAATGCCCTCGTAGCATCTACGAGGGCATAATGTATATCGTCAAAGGAAATCTAGCATTTCCTCTATCCGCTTCATTACACGCCTCGGAGGGATATTAAGCAGGGCTTTTGGGCTCTGCACCTTCTGTCTACGGCATGGCATATTCTTTTCATCAACAGGAACTATCTTATCAACTTCCACCAGGGAAGTCAACTATCATTATTTTACAGCTACACGAACGCCAGGACCCATCGTGGAGCTGATGGATACGTTTTTCATGTAAACGCCTTTTGCTGCCGCTGGTTTCGCACGGTTCAGCGCTTCAGTCAGCGCAGCGAGGTTTTCAGCCAGCTTCTCGGCATCAAAGGAAACCTTACCGATTGGAGCGTGGATGTTACCTGCTTTGTCAACGCGGTACTCAATTTTACCAGCTTTGATTTCGTTAACGGCTTTGGTTACATCAAATGTAACGGTACCGGTTTTCGGGTTTGGCATAAGGCCTTTTGGACCGAGCACGCGACCCAGTTTCCCTACTTCACCCATCATGTCAGGGGTAGCTACGACTACGTCAAAGTCGAACCAACCGCCTTGAATTTTTGCGATCATGTCTGCATCGCCGACATAATCTGCACCAGCTGCTTCTGCTTCTTTCGCTTTTTCGCCTTTCGCGAAAACGAGAACGCGCTGTACTTTACCAGTACCGTGCGGCAGAACAACTGCACCGCGGATTTGTTGGTCAGCACGCTTCGGGTCTACACCCAGACGGAATGCTGCTTCCACGGATTCGTCAAACTTAGCAGAAGCTGCTTTTTTAACCAGCTCGATACCTTCTGCTACTTCGTATACTTTGTTCTTGTCAATCAGCTTCGCAGCCTCTTGGTACTTCTTGCCACGTTTTGCCATGTTTTAAAATCTCCCTTCAATGTGGTCGTAGCGGTTTGATCCTCCCACAAACAAGGGGCACAGCTCGTGTACCCCTCATTGCAACAAAGACAATTAGTCTTCGATCACGATACCCATGGAACGAGCGGTACCTTCCACCATGCGCATAGCCGCTTCCACGGTTGCTGCGTTCAGGTCAGGGCGCTTCAGTTCAGCGATTTCACGAACTTTATCGCGTTTCAGGGTAGCAACTTTCGTCTTGTTCGGCACGCCGGAACCAGACTCGATACCAGCAGCTTTCTTCAGCAGAACAGCAGCCGGCGGAGTTTTCGTAATGAAAGTAAAGGAACGGTCTTCAAAAACAGTAATTTCTACTGGAATGATCATTCCTACTTCGCTCTCAGTACGAGCGTTGAATTCTTTACAGAATCCCATGATGTTTACACCAGCTTGACCGAGAGCCGGACCTACTGGAGGTGCAGGATTCGCTTTACCTGCCGGGATTTGCAATTTAATTACGCGGATAACCTTCTTAGCCACGTAAGACACCTCCTTACTTCACATGTGGTTATTACGGGGGAATGCCCCCTCCCACTGTTTTGCCGAAAGTCCTATGTAGACTTTCCATCTATAGTGAGAGTGCAAGAAACCCCTTATGGTTGGGGAAATAAGAAACAACATGAAATGTACCACATAGCGTGGTCATTTTCAAGATGAATCCTAATCCAATTTTTGAATCTGTGTAAAGTCTAGCTCGACCGGCGTTTCGCGACCGAAGATATCGACCAGTACGCGAACCTTTTGTCTGTCAGGGTGAATCTCGATGATTTCTCCGGTACGGTTGGAGAACGGACCGTCAGTCACGCGCACCATGTCACGAAGATCAAAATCGACTTTGATTTTGGGAATCTCGATCCCCATCTGACGCAGGATCATATCGGCCTCTTCAGGACGAAGCGCTGTCGGTTTGGAACCAGCGCCCGTGGATCCGACAAAGCCGGTAACCCCAGGGGTGTTGCGCACGACATACCAAGAGTCGTCGGTCATCACCATTTCAACAAGGACATATCCTGGAAACACCTTTTTCGTGACGGTGCGCTTTTTGCCGTCCTTCGTCTCCACTTCTTCTTCCGTGGGTACGAGAACGCGGAAGATCTTGTCTTCCATGCCCATCGACTCGACGCGCTTCTCCAGATTTGTCTTTACCTTGTTTTCATAACCCGAGTACGTATGAACCACATACCATGCTTTTTCCATATCCACAAGGACGTTATCCGTCCGTCCCTCCTAGGCGTGCAAAATTACGTTCCTAAAATCAAATCAATAAGGCGCGAGATACCCAGATCAACGACAAAGAAGAAAGCAGCGAGAAGCGTAACCGTAATGAGAACGACGACCGTGTAGGTGGTCAATTCCTTTCGGTTTGGCCAGCGGACCTTCTTCAGTTCTGATTTCACATCGCCGAAAAATTCACCGGTCCGGCGAAAACTAGATCCTATTCTTGCTAGGAAACCCACACTGCCACCCCCTGACTTCGTCGCTTCCGTTCATTACTTCGTTTCGCGATGAAGGGTCTGCTTCTTGTCACGGGAGCAATACTTTTTCAGCTCGACACGCTCAGTAGTAGTGCGCTTGTTTTTCGTGGAGATATAGTTACGCTCGCCACACTCAGTGCACGCCAACGTGATGTTTACTCGCATTTATTGCCACCTCCATCTCATTTCAAACCTACGTATTCAAAAGAACAAGGATAAAATAGTACGGGAAAACCGCTACTTTTTCCTGACCATTTTAACAAAGCAACCATAGGCAAGAGAGAAATGTGGCCATGGTTACCTAAACAAATTTATCATACCAGTCAACCCATGTCAACAAAACGTCTTGACAAAGCGGAAGCATTTTGTTCCAAAAGAAAAGAGAGATTCTGCGATGCTACAGATGAATCTCTCTGCCTTCCAAATACTTTTCCAATTTGCGTTTTACCCGCTGCAGGGCATTGTCTATCGATTTGACATGCCGCTTGAGTTCTACAGCAATTTGCTGATAGGATCGGCCGTCCAAATACAGCATCAATACCTGACGCTCCAGATCGCTCAGAATTTCGCTCATCTTCCCTTCGATGTCGTCGAATTCTTCGCGATTGATGAACAATTCTTCAGGGTCAGTCACCTTCGTCCCGCAAATCACATCGAGCAGGGTGCGGTCAGAATCTTCATCGTATATAGGCTTGTCCAGCGATACATACGAGTTGAGCGGAATATGCTTTTGCCGGGTTGCTGTCTTAATCGCAGTAATAATCTGACGGGTTATGCACAATTCGGCAAACGCCTTGAACGACGTGAGCTTGTCCCCTCGGAAGTCGCGAATAGACTTGTACAATCCAATCATGCCTTCTTGGACGATGTCTTCGCGGTCTGCCCCAATGAGAAAATAGGACCTCGCTTTTGCCCTTACGAAATTCTTGTACTTGTTGATCAAGTACTCTAAGGCTTCGGCATCATTGTCACGAACCAGATCAACTACCTCTTCGTCGGACATTAACTCATATTGGGCATGCTTCAGCTCCTTGAGGTCAACGCTCACAATGATCCCCCCGCCATCCGGTTATTCCACAGATAGGGCTATTATACATGCGCCGTAAAAAAGCGTCAACCGAATCCAGGTTATTCCCTTCGCCATTTTTCGAATATTTTCGCTATTTCCCCATCCAAGGAAATACGCGTGGAGAAGCGTTCTTCACGAGTCTTCTCCACCTGCTCTTTGATCTCCTTGCCGATACTTTCCATGTCATGAAGCAACTCCCTCGCTGACTTGCGCAAGGCTCCCTGGCCAAAAATGACACGCTGGGATGTATAGTCCGAGGTCGCTACATAAATTTGTCGATTTTTCGCGTAATGTTCTGCCACAAGCTGCTCAATTTTTTCATCGGCCGTCTCTTTTTTCTTGGTGAAATAGATGTCTATCTGATAATCGCTCATCTGTCTTCCGATACCCGGCACATTGTAGGCATCAAATACGATCATGACCTTTATGCCCGTAAAGCTCTGGTAATCTGCCAGCTTGGAGATCAACAGATCACGGGCTTCGTCCATGCGCTCCTCCTCTTTGAGAACGCGCAGGTCGGGCCAGGCTCCGATGATGTTATAGCCGTCAACAATCAAAAGTTGCTTGGCTTTCCTTTTTGCCATGTCACTTCACCTGTGCCGACAAAGGACTCCTCGCGCGGTAAACTTCGTACATGAGAAGGGCAGCAGCTACTGAGGCATTCAGCGAGGTGACATTTCCCGCCATGGGCAGGCTGTACAGGAAATCACAGTTGTCCTTTACCAATCTGCTCATGCCCTTGCCTTCGCTGCCGATCACGATCGCCAGCGGCATCGAGTAATCGCCTTGGCGGAAGTCTTGTTTGGCACTGGCGTCCGTCCCGGCGATCCAGACGCCTTTTTCCTTCAGTTCCTCCATCGTACGAACCAGGTTGGTCACCCGCGCTACGGGGACGTAGTTGATTGCGCCGGCGGAGGCCTTTGCTACAGTCGCCGTCAAACTGACCGAACGCCGTTTCGGAATGACAATTCCGTGCGCTCCCACCGCATCTGCCGTCCGCATGATGGACCCCAGGTTGTGGGGGTCCTCGAGCTCATCGAGCAGTATGAGGAACGGCAGTTCATTGCGTTCCTCGGCTCTCTTCAGAATGTCCTCCACTTCGACGTAGTCATAGGCGGCGACTGAGGCAATCACACCCTGGTGATTGTCGGTGCCGCAAAGCTGGTCGAGCTTTTTGCGGTTGGCCGTGGTGACAATCACCCCTTGCTCCTTGGCAAGGGAAAAAATGGGTCCCATCAAATTTTTATTGGTCCCTTCCGCTATCCATATCTTGTTCATGGTACGGCCAGACCGCAACGCCTCGATAATCGGATTCTTTCCGACAATCCACTCTTCACTCATGTCCGTATACTCCTTCCACAATGGCAAATGCCTGCTCCATAATCTCCGCCAGCCGCTCTTCTTTCCCGCACAGATACAAGTAGCCGACGAGCGCCTCAAAAGCGGTAGCGTGCCGGTAATCGATAATATCGGCATTCTTTGCGCTGGAGCCGGATTTGGCGTTGCGCCCGCGCCTCACCACCGCTGCCTCCTCTTCCGTGAACAGAGGCATCAGGGTCAGCAGGATGTTAGCCTGCGCTTTTGCAGAGACGTACTGATTGGCCGTCTTGTGAAGCACATTTGGCTTGACCAGACCTTTTGCGATTAAATGGTAGCGAACGCAATGCGAATACGTAGCGTCGCCCAAAAAAGCGAGCACCAGCGGATTTAACAAATGCGGGTCTTTTGATAGCTCTTCCTTTTGCATGTTTTGTTATGCCCCTTTATTTTCTGCGCCAGCGAACACCTTGAGGGGTATCCTCCAGTACAATTCCCTTTTCGCTGAGGAGATCGCGAATCTCGTCGGCACGAGCAAAGTTGCGTAAGCGGCGCGCTTCCGTACGCTCTCCGATGAGCGCCTCCACCTCGCTGTCCAGCAGCTCCTCCGCCTGTTCAAGCTGCACGCCGAGTACGCTCGTCAGCTCCGTCAGCAGCGAGAGATACTGCTCGACTTGCTCCCGACCGACATTTTGATTGCGCAAGTACAGATTGGCTTCCTTGACGACCTCGTAAACGACCGTAATCGCATTGGCCGTATTCAGATCGTCGTCCATCTCGGCAATGAACTGTTCCCGCAGCTGACTGATCGTGCGGGCCTGTTCTTCGGCCAGCCCGTTCGGCTCCTGCGGCCGGGCAGTCTCCAGGCGATGGCGGAGATTGGCGTAAGCCGTCTTAATGCGCTCCAATCCATTGGCAGCCTGTTCGAGAAGATCATCGCTGAAGTTGATCGGATTGCGGTAGTGACCCTGCAGCATGAAAAATCGGATCAGCTCTCCGCCGTAATGCTGGATCAGGTCGCGTGCAAGGATGAAGTTTCCGAGCGACTTGGACATTTTTTCATTGTTGATGTTGAGCATACCGTTGTGAAGCCAGTAGCGGGCAAATACTTTTCCCGTGTAGCACTCAGATTGAGCAATTTCATTTTCATGGTGAGGGAAAACAAGATCGGCTCCCCCCGCGTGAATATCGATCTGGTCTCCGAGAAACTTCAATGCCATTGCCGAGCACTCGATATGCCAGCCGGGACGGCCTTCTCCCCACGGACTGCTCCAGCTTACCTCACCCGGCTTGGCTGCCTTCCACAGCGCAAAATCAAGCGGGTTTTCTTTCTTTTCATTGATCTCTACGCGAGCGCCCGCCTGCAGCTCATCGAGAGGCTGATGGGAAAGCTTGCCGTACTCGGTGAAACGACCTGTGCGGAAATAAACGTCACCCTCACTATCATAGGCATATCCTTTTTCAATCAGTCCTTCGATAAACTGAATGATCTCCGGAATGGTCTGCATGACCCTGGGCTGGATGTCCGGCGGCAGGATATTGAGGGAACGCAGATCTTCGTTAAAGGCGTCTGTATACCGATCTGCCACCTCTTTTACCGTGATGCCCTCCTCGTTGGCTTTCCGGATCAGCTTATCGTCGACATCTGTAATATTTTGCACAAAAGTAACCTCGTAGCCCCGGTATTTCAGGTAGCGGCGGAGCGTATCAAACACAATGGCCGGACGGGCATTGCCGATGTGGATGTAGTTGTACACAGTCGGTCCGCACACGTACATCTTCACTTTGCCGGGTTCCAGTGGAACAAACGCTTCCTTTTGTTTGGTCAGCGTATTAGTGAACTGAATGCTCATTATCCTTCTTATCCTCCCTCAAAGCGCTCACTTCTTTGCGCAACTGCTCGATTTCCTGCTGCATGGTCCGAATCATGTCCGCCACCGGGTCGGGCAAATTGACGTGGTCCAGATCATTCGTGACCTTTTTTCCGTCCTGTATGCGGATGCGGCCCGGAATACCTACGACCGTAGAATTGGGCGGCACCTCCTGCAGCACGACCGAGCCTGCCCCGATCTTGGAATTATCTCCGATTTTAAAGGAACCCAGCACTTTAGCCCCTGAAGCGATAATTACATTATTGCCTACAGTCGGATGCCGCTTCCCTTTTTCCTTGCCTGTCCCGCCCAATGTTACCCCTTGATAAATGGTGACATTGTCACCGATCTCACAGGTCTCCCCGATCACGACACCCATCCCGTGGTCAATAAACAGCCGGTTGCCGATCTTGGCCCCTGGATGAATCTCGATTCCGGTGATGAAGCGGAAAAACTGCGAAATAGCCCGCGCAAGCGTAAACCAACCGGCTTTCCAGCACTTATGGGCAATGCGATGTCCCCATATCGCATGAAGTCCGGAATACGTCAACACCACTTCGAATGTGCTGCGTGCTGCCGGATCACGCTCAAATACTGCCTGAATGTCATCCCTCATCTGTGAAAGCACAGGGTTTCACCTCCTGCTTCGTTTACCTCTCCAAAAATGATTGTAGAAAAACAAAAACGCCTCTGCCGCCTTCGAATCAGAAGGAGGCAGAGACGGGTTGAACCGCGGTTCCACTCTGCTTAGATCGCCAATTGTCCGTCAAAATGAACGAACACGGCAAATCTCGCTCTTTCCCGATAACGGCGGGCCACCGATTGCCCTACTGCCGGTCTTGTCAATACAGATAGACGCCGGGTTCGGGGTCACAGCTCACAGGTGCATTTCCTGACAGGTCTCGCCGGACGGCTCTCACCTTTCCATCCTCTCTTTGGACGAGACTTGCTGCAGTACTCTCCTGGTCATAGCTATATTGCATCAGGCGATCAAAAACGTCCGCCCTTGCAGTATTCATTTCCTTACTCGCCGTTTGCCAATACGCGCTTTACACGCTCAAGCACGGTCTGTTGTCCCAGCAGATAGAGCGTTTCCGCCAGATCGCGGCCATGCGCCTGACCGGTGGCCGCAACGCGGACCGGCATGAACAGAGCCTTTCCTTTATGGCCTGTTTCTTTCTGCACGTCTTTCAAAATGGCCTTGATCGTATCTGCATTATATTCAGCAGCCGCCTCAAGGTGTTTGGCAAAGGAAGTCAATACCTCCGGCAATTGCGGTTCCTTGAGTACAGCTCTTGCCTCTTCATCGTACACCACTTCTTCGAGGAAGAAAAGAGCGGCCAGCGGCACAATCTGCGCACAGTACGACATCTGCTCCTGATAGAGGGCGACGATGCTGCGTACCCACGCCTTTTTCTCCTCGCTCAGTTCCTCATCGATAAAGCCGGCTTTTTGCAAATGAGGAATGCACATCTCCGTAATCAGATCAACCGATTGACGTTTGATGTAGAAGTTGTTCATCCAGTTCATTTTCGTGGAGTCGAACACTGCCGGCGATTTGCTCACGCGCTCTTCCGAGAACAGCTTGATCAGCTCGTCCAGCGAGAAGATCTCTTCTTCTCCGCCTGGAGACCAGCCGAGCAGCACCAGGAAGTTGACGATCGCGTCCGGCAGGAAACCGAGCTCGCGATACTGTTCAATAAACTGGATGATGCTCTCGTCGCGCTTGGACATCTTTTTGCCTTCCTGATTGAGGATCAGCGCCAGATGGCCAAACTGAGGCGGCTCCCAGCCAAACGCTTCGTAAATCATCAGCTGGCGAGGCGTATTGGACAGATGCTCCTCCCCGCGGAAGACGTGACTGATCTTCATCAGGTAGTCGTCAATGACAACAGCAAAATTGTAAGTCGGGATCCCGTCCGGTCGACAGATGACAAAGTCGCCCATCTCTTTGGAATCAAACGTAACCTGCCCGCGAATCAAATCGTTGACCACGTACTGTTTGTCATCCGGCACCATAAAGTGGATGGATGGGGTGCGGCCCTCCCTTTCGTACTGTTCACGCTGTTCCGGTGTAACATGGCGATGCTTCTCCAGGATGCGCGGCGTTTCTCCACGGGCGATCTGTTCCTCACGCTCCGCATCGAGCTCTTCCTTGGTCGCGTAACAGTAGTACGCTTTCCCTTCAGCCAGAAGCTGATCGATGTACTTGCGGTAAATGTCGAGACGATCCATCTGGCGGTAAGGTCCGTACGGGCCGCCGATGTCCGTCCCCTCTTCCCAGGTGATGCCCAGCCACTTCAGATTTTTCATCTGTTCTTCGTCGGCGTTTTCTACGTTCCGGGTCTGATCCGTATCCTCGATCCGAACGATGAAAGAGCCTCCGTGATGCTTGGCGAACAAATAGTTGAAAAGTGCAGTGCGCGCACCGCCAATATGTAAATGTCCAGTCGGACTTGGAGCATACCGTGTGCGGATTTCTTTAGCCATGATTGCGCCATCCTTTCGTGAAGCAATAATCGCTTCCTTCTGTCACTTCGTATCTACGGGTTAATCTTACACCCAGTCCGCATTACTTGACAAGCAAGCAGGCGGCTTGGGCAGCAATTCCCTCTCCTCGTCCGGTAAAGCCCAATTTTTCCGAGGTGGTGGCCTTTACGTTAACCTGCGACAAATCCTCTGCTTCAAGCACTCTGGCAATCAGCTCGCGCATCTGCGGAATATAAGGGGCCATTTTGGGAGCCTGCGCAATGATCGTAGCGTCGAGGTTGCCCAGACGGTATCCCTTTTGTTTAACCAGCTCCCACACATGCTCCATCAGCTTGACGCTGTCGGCATCTTTAAAGGCAGGGTCCGTATCGGGAAAGTGACGGCCGATATCGCCCTCGCCAATCGCCCCGAGCAATGCGTCGCTGATCGCGTGCAGCAGGACATCAGCGTCCGAGTGGCCGAGCAGCCCTTTTTCATACGGGATCGTTACTCCGCCAATAATGCAAGGACGTCCCTCCACTAATTGATGTACATCAAAGCCTTGTCCGATTCTCATGATCCCTCTCCCTTTCTTCTCCGCAAGATTTCTTCTCCAAACCACAGATCATCCGGCGTGGTGATCTTGATGTTTTCGTAACTTCCCCGGACAACACTGACGGTATGCCCCAGCCATTCGACCAGCATCGCGTCGTCGGTACCTGTCTTGCCTGCCTGCAATGCCGCTTCATGCGCCTCTCGCAACAAGGAAACGAGAAAAGCTTGTGGGGTTTGGACCGCCCACAAGCTCTCGCGTGCCGGGGTCGACTGGACTACTCCGTCAGCCCCTACCACTTTGATGGTATCCTTGACGGGAACGGCCATGATCGAAGCCCGATCACGCCGCACCTGCCGAATCATCTCGCTGATTTGTTCACGAGTTACGAAAGGACGGGCAGCATCGTGTACCAGCACGTACGAGCAGTCTGAGGAAAGAGCAGCCAAGCCGTTTCTGACGCTGTCCTGCCTTTCGGCTCCGCCAAGCACAACGGTCAGCTTCAGCTTCTCCTGGCGCTTCCACTCCAGTACCTCTTCATGATCCTGTGCGCTTACCACCAGTACAATTTCCCCGATTTCGGGATGGCTGGTGAACAGGCGTACCGTACGAGTCAAGATCGGCTCACCGCCAAGCGGCAGCCAAAGCTTGTTACGTTCTGCTCCCATGCGCTTCCCGGAACCAGCCGCAACGATTACGACTCCCGTTTCCACGTTACTTCCTCTCCAGTCTCTCTGCTCTGGATGTTCGAAAAGGGAGGCTGCATCCCTCCCCTTCGCTTCATCCCTTACAACGCTTTTTCCAAAAGCTTCGGCTTGGCGAAGATCATCCTTCCAGCCGATGTTTGCAATACGCTGGTTACGAGCACTTCCAGATCGTGCCCGATGTAGTCGCGGCCGCCCTCAACGACGATCATCGTGCCATCGTCGAGATAAGCCACTCCCTGGCCATGCTCCTTGCCGTCCTTGATGACTTGCACAGTCAGCTCTTCGCCCGGGAGCACCACCGGTTTTACTGCATTGGCCAGATCGTTGATATTCAGGACAGCCACTCCCTGCAGCTCGCACACCTTGTTCAGGTTGAAATCATTGGTGACGACTTTGCCGTTCATCACCTTCGCCAGCTTGATCAGCTTGCTGTCCACTTCCGAAACTTCTTCAAAGTCTCCCTCGTAGATCTGAACCTTTACCTTCATTTCCTTTTGAATCTTGTTTAGAATGTCCAGACCGCGACGTCCGCGGTTTCTTTTCAGTACATCGGAAGAATCAGCGATATGCTGCAGCTCCTCCAGCACAAAACCGGGGATAACGAGTACGCCCTCGAGAAAGCCGGTCCGGCAAATGTCGGCGATTCGTCCGTCAATAATCACGCTTGTATCCAGGATCTTGTACTCCACGTTGGACGGAGACCCGCCACTTTCCTTCTTGGACTTGTCCTTGCGCCCGATGGAAAAGACGGACATGATCTCGTCGCGCTTGCGGAATCCCACCTGAAAGCCGAGATAGCCGAGTAATGCGGAAACCATCAGCGGCAGCAAATCGCTGACTACCGGTATCGGGATGTTGCTGAGCTGGAGAAATAATAAAAAGGCAACGATAAGACCAATAATCAACCCCAAAGCTCCAAACATGACATCCACGATCGGCAATTTTAACAGCGTCTCTTCACCCCAGCGGACGATTCTCAATGTGTAATCGACAAACCAGTTGGCGAAGAAGAAGAACAGCACGGCTCCCAAAACAGCTCCGATGTAGCTTGTGTACTTGAAGTCACCAAAATTTAAAAGCGTGTTCAAGAGGTTAAAAAGATCAGGACCAAACTTGAAGCCCAAACCTCCTCCGACAAGTATAAAACAAATTTTCCCTAATCGGCGAACCATGCTTTCACCTCCTTGATATTAATATAGACAGAAGCTTTGCTGAAAAACCCTGCTTATCAAAAACATAATGCTAACGAATATGCTGCGAGACTTTCCCTCACTATAACAAAAGTTAAATTCTAGTGTCAAATAGCCAAAAATTTTAACATACATGGCAATTTAACGTCAATGGAGAACTTCCGTTTCCCTCGCTTTCAAATTGACAGCAGCCGGATTCCCTTCTTATAATGACAGTAATGCATTGAATAAAAATTCTGAAGATGGTAGCAGCCTAAAGCAGAGGTGAATCATATGGAAAAGCGAAACGTGGACGACTTTCAATCCCAAGTTTCGGAGCTGCTGATCAGACATCGCAGCGTTCTGGACGTTATGTCCAAAGTTCAAGAAAGCGCAGCCCGCATCAACCGTTCACTCACCAAAGCCATCACCGAATGCGGCTGTGTCGAAGTAGTGGCCAGAAAGCAAACCTACGATCCCCAAAAAAGCCTGCAGGATAACCAGACACTGCTGGACACACATTTTTCCGGCCCTTTGTGCGAGCATTGCCGTGACGTAGTTACCGCTGAACTGGGCAAAAATCTCTTTTATCTCACTGCGCTATGCAATATTACTGATATCCGGCTCGAAGATGTCATCCAAAAGGAATCGGAGCGGTTACATACCCTTGGTGTATTTAACCTTTCATAAAGCTCCCATTTGGTATTACGAATGAAACAACAAAAAAGTTGCGTGCTCACAGAAAAAACCCGCTTCCATAGAGCGGGTTTTTTGCGCGCGGTTATTCAAATGGCAGCGATTCGTTTTCTTCCTTCTTTTCTTTTCGCAATTTTTTCAGGAGTAGGTCAACGTTTTTTTTTATCCCGTAAAGTGCGTAAAATGCCAATGGCAAGAAGACAATTTTCGGGAACTGCTGCGGGTATTTGACCGCGAAAACGACTACGATCGCAACGATAATGGGTGTGATCCAATACGCTGCTTTGGGAATCCCCACTTTTTTGAAGTTGGGGTACTTGATGTTGGATACCATCAGAAAAGCGAGCAGCAGCATGCTGACCGCGAGCAACGCTACATTAAACACATGATGGTACAGCGCAAGCGTAGCCAACACCCCGCCTGCAGCCGTAATCGGCAACCCGATAAAATAGCCTGGCACACCTGCTTGTACGTTAAAACGGGCCAGTCGCAAAGCACCGCAGATCGGGAAAACGGCTGTTACGAAAATGCCGATCAAATTGAGATCTTGCAGGGCCACCACGTACATGATAAAAGCCGGGGCCACTCCAAATGTAATCACGTCGGAAAGAGAATCCAATTCTTTGCCAAATTCGCTCTGTGCATTCAGCATGCGAGCCACGCGTCCATCCAGACCATCCATCAACATACCAATAATTACCGTAATCGCAGCATACTCCACATATTGGTTGCCCTGAAAGGCGAGAATGATGGCTACGATACCCAAGAACAAATTGCTCACGGTTAGCATGTTCGGTAACGATTTAACGAACATAGACTACCTCCTGGTTTCCTGCGCAAAGGAGAAACGGGTATGGCAATTCTGCCAGCCCTTGCTTTGTAATCCTTTGGCAATATCAAAACAATAATGTCTCTATCCTATTCTAACTCAAATGTGTCTGTCAATGAACACCTGTTCTTGAATTCTCTTCAGTCCGTCTTTGATCGCCCGTGCGCGAACCTCTCCAATGCCGTCAACCTCGTCCAGTTCTTCGATCGTTGCCATCATGATTCGGGGCAAATTGTGAAAATGCTCAACGAGATTTGAGATGATCGAAATGGGAAGGCGAGGAATTTTGTGCAGGATCCGATACCCGCGGGGCGAGAGAGACTCTTCCAGCATGTTCGGGTTGGCCGAATAACCGAGAATCCGTAAAAAAGCCCCCATTTCGAGCACCTCTTCTGCTGAGAGCTTTTTCATCTCCTTCAAGACTTGCTCTGGCTGCACGGCAGGATTTTTGGCGTAATCGCGGATCAGCATGTGCGCTTCTTCTTCGATATTGCCGACCAATTCCTCCAGCTGCATGGTGACAAGCCGGCCTTCCGTCCCTAATTCGTATATATATTTGGTGATCTCTGCTTTAATGCGCAGCACCATTTCGATTCTCTGCAGCACAGAGGTTACCTCA
The DNA here is from genome assembly GCF_003710865.1 of Brevibacillus borstelensis. GTDB lineage: Bacteria > Bacillota > Bacilli > Brevibacillales > Brevibacillaceae > Brevibacillus > Brevibacillus borstelensis. The sequence continues at coordinate 57,449 of NZ_RHHO01000020.1, forward strand.
TGGAGCGTCACCAGCTCTTCGAACTCCAGCGCTCCGAGGTTGGTTAGGGTCTGATCGAGTACAGCCTTGTACTTTTCCAGCGTGGAAATCGCTTGGTTGGCCTTGGCCAGAATCACGCTGATCTCGTTCAGGACATAGCGGAATGGACCTTGGTACAAGGTAATGACGTTGCGACGCTGGGAAATGGCGATGACCAGGTAGTTTGTGTGCAGTGCTGTTCTTTGCGCCGTTCGATGACGGGTCCCTGTTTCACTCGAAGGGATCGCAGCGGGAGGAAACAACTGGGTATTGGCATACAAGATTTTTTTTGCATCCTCACTAACTATGATCGCCCCGTCCATCTTGGCCAATTCATATAAATGTGCCGGAGTGAAGTCGCAATTAATGGAAAACCCCCCGTCGACAATGTTCTTCATATCCGGACCGAATCCGACAACGATCAAACCGCCGGTTTTGGCCCGCAGCACGTTTTCCAATCCCTCTCGGAGCGGGGTTCCGGGAGCAACAAGACGAAGCACATCGCTGTAGACAGGTTCTCTTTTGTTTGTATCAAGCATACAGGTGCCCCTACCCCCTTAGCACTTCGCTTAATGCTTCCGAAATATTGCTTACACCGACTACCTCGATGTCCGATGGAACGTCAAGACCGCGGATATTTTTGGACGGGATGATCACCCGTTTGAATCCTAGCTTGTGCGCTTCGCGAATCCGCTGTTCAATCCGGGACACGCCGCGGACTTCACCCGTTAATCCCACTTCCCCGATCACGACATCATGGGGATTGGTCGCGTGATCGCGAAAGCTGCTGGCAATGCTGACAGCTATCGCCAAATCGACAGCGGGCTCATCCAAACGGACACCGCCAGCCACGTTGACATAGGCATCCTGATTTTGCAGCATGAGACCCATGCGCTTCTCAAGCACTGCCATGATCATGCCGACTCGCTGGTGATCCACGCCGGTAGCCATCCGACGCGGGGTCACAAAGCTGGTCGGTGCAACCAGCGCCTGAAGCTCTACCAGAACCGGCCTGGTTCCCTCCATGCTGGCCACTACAGTCGAGCCAGCGACGCCGACCGGACGTTCTGCCAAAAAGATTTCCGAAGGGTTTCCAACTTCCTCGAGCCCCTTTTCTTTCATCTCAAAGATGCCGATTTCATTCGTCGAGCCAAAGCGGTTTTTCACTGCTCGCAAAATGCGGAACGTATTATGCCGTTCCCCTTCAAAGTACAAGACCGCATCCACCATATGCTCCAGCATGCGGGGCCCGGCAATCGCGCCTTCCTTCGTCACGTGACCGACGATAAAAGTTGCGATTCCTTTTCCCTTGGCGATTCGCATCAGTTGAGAGGTTGTTTCCCTCACCTGTGCGACACTCCCCGCCGCTGATTGGACAGCGGGATGGAAGACAGTCTGAATCGAGTCGATGATCAGGACCTGGGGATCGACCTGGGCAATGTGCTGCTCAATAAGCTCCAAATCGTTTTCTGCAAGCACATACATCGGCGGCGTGCTCATTCCGAGCCGATCGGCACGCAATTTGATTTGCTTGGCGGACTCCTCGCCGGATACGTACAAGACCTTTATTCCCCCGTGTGCAAGCGCGAACGACGTTTGCAACAGCAAGGTAGACTTCCCGATCCCCGGGTCTCCGCCGACCAGAACCATTGAGCCGGGAACGAGCCCTCCGCCCAGAACCCGGTTTAATTCACCTATCGTTGTATCCATCCGCGGCTCTTCTTCGCCGGCCACCTCTGTCAGCGGAAGGGCTGCTGTTTGCCGCTGTCCGCCACGCAAACTCTCATGACGGGAGGCGGTCTTTACCGCAACCTCTTCCACCATCGTATTCCAATTGTTGCATCCAGGACATTTCCCCATCCATTTGGGCGATTCATAGCCACATTCTTGACACGCGTATTTCGTTTTATACTTGGACATAGTTTGTACCTCGTTTTGGGATTCTCCTCTATACGATTATCATACATGATGAAAACAAAAAAAGAATACCTCCTGTATATTGAGGAGGTACCCTTTCTAAACGTTTGCCTAAACCTCTGGTTATGAGGTTGTTTTCTCCAGACGTTTTACTACAAGCTTTTCATCTTCAGCATCTATCGAAACAGTGTCGCCTTTGCTGATGCTGCCTTTCAAAAGTTCTTCGGACAATCTGTCTTCGATGTTGCGCTGGATAGCGCGGCGCAGCGGCCTTGCCCCGTAAGCGGGATCGAAGCCCTCCTTGGCCAGCACTTTCTTGGCAGCATCGGTAAGTTGGAAATCGATCTCCTGCTCTCTCAGACGCTTGCGAAGATCTTCGGTCATCAAGGAAACAATCTGCTCGATATGCTCCTGCTCCAGCGAGTGGAAGACGATGACTTCGTCAATCCGGTTCAGGAACTCGGGGCGGAAGCTTTTCTTCAGTTCTTCCATGACCTTGTCTTTCATGTCCTGGTATTTCTTCTCTGTTTCATTGCCGGCGGTGAAGCCGAGCGTTGTGTTTTTCTTGATCAGGTTGGCTCCGACGTTGGATGTCATAATCACAACCGTGTTGCGGAAATCAACGGTTCTGCCTTTGGAGTCGGTCAGGCGTCCATCGTCCAGCACCTGCAGGAGAATGTTGAAGACATCCGGATGCGCCTTTTCAATTTCGTCCAAAAGGATGACGGAATACGGTTTGCGGCGGACCTTCTCTGTCAGTTGACCGCCTTCATCGTAACCGACATATCCCGGAGGAGCTCCGACCAGACGCGCCGTGGAATGTTTCTCCATGTACTCCGACATGTCGACCCGAATCATCGCGTCCTCGTCGCCAAACAGCGTCTCGGCAACCGCCCGGGCCAATTCCGTTTTCCCTACCCCTGTAGGGCCAAGGAAGATGAAGGAGCCGATCGGACGTTTCGGGTCTTTCAAGCCGGCACGAGCACGGCGGACGGCGCGAGCAACCGATTTGACTGCCTCATCCTGCCCGATCACTCGATCATGCAGAATTTCTTCCATTTTCAAGAGGCGCTCTGTCTCTTCTTCTTTCAGCTTGACGACCGGGATTCCGGTCCAGTTGGCCACTACGTGGGCGATATCTTCAGGAGTGACCTCCATGTTCAGTTGGCCCTGACGCTCTTTCCAGTCCTTCTTCGTTTTTTCCAGTTCTTCGCGCAGCTTCTGCTCCTTGTCGCGCAGAGACGCTGCTTCTTCGAACTCCTGAGACTGGACAGCCGCGTCTTTTTCCTTGCGCACTTCTTCCAGACGCCCTTCCAGTTCCTTCAGATTAGGCGGAACAGTAAAGGATTGGAGACGTACTTTGGACGCCGCTTCGTCGATCAAGTCAATTGCTTTGTCCGGCAGGAAGCGGTCTGTAATGTAACGGTCAGACAGTTTTACCGCCTGTTCAATCGCTTCATCGGTAATTTTCACACGGTGATGCGCCTCATAGCGATCACGCAAGCCATGCAGGATTTTGATCGCGTCCTCTGTGTTCGGCTGATCGACCTGAATCGGCTGGAAACGGCGCTCGAGGGCTGCGTCCTTTTCAATATACTTGCGGTATTCATCCAGCGTGGTTGCGCCGACACACTGAAGCTCACCGCGTGCCAGAGCTGGCTTCAAAATGTTGGATGCATCAATCGCACCCTCTGCTCCGCCTGCACCGATCAAGGTGTGCAGCTCGTCGATAAAGAGGATGATATTTCCGGCCTGACGAATCTCATCCATGATTTTTTTCAGGCGGTCTTCAAATTCCCCGCGATACTTGGTGCCGGCGACGACTGTCCCCATGTCCAGCGTCATCACGCGCTTGTCGCGAAGCGTTTCAGGGATTTCGTTGTTGATGATCTTTTGCGCAAGTCCTTCGGCAATTGCCGTCTTCCCGACACCAGGCTCCCCGATCAACACGGGGTTGTTCTTGGTGCGGCGGCTCAACACCTGGATCACTCGCTCAATCTCTTTTTGGCGTCCGATCACCGGATCAAGTCCGCCATCACGGGCGATTGCGGTCAAGTCTCTTGCCAGACTGTCCAGGGTCGGCGTATTGGCCGCAGGATTGCTGCCTGACGGCTGGTGGGAATTCATCATTTCCGAGCTTCCCAAAAGCTGAAGGACTTGTTGGCGGGCTTTGTTCAGGCTTACACCCAGATTGTTCATGATTCGTGCGGCAATGCCTTCTCCTTCACGAATCAACCCAAGCAGGATATGCTCGGTGCCCACATACGTGTGCCCCAGCTTTCGGGCTTCGTCCATGGAAAGCTCAATCACTTTTTTGGCACGGGGTGTGTAGTTTGGGGTATAGTTTCCGCCCGCTTGCTCAGTCCCGCGGCCAATCAAGGATTCTACTTCACTTTGAATTTTATCGAGACCAAGTCCGAGCGACTGCAACGCCTTGGCTGCAATCCCCTCTCCTTCACGAATGAGACCGAGCAGCACATGCTCTGTTCCGATATCCTTATGACCCAATCTAACGGCCTCTTCCAAGGCGAGTGCCAACACTTTTTGCGCGCGTTCGGTAAAACGTCCAAACATCATATCTTCTGCACCTCCAGTAACCATCTTTATATTCTATGCGTTGTTTCCTTATATTTTTGCGTATAACAGCGATGATGGACAGCGAAAATTCTTGTTTACTGTCGAGCAGACAGTTTCTCCCGAATCAGCCTTGCTCTGCGTTCGTCCCGCTGGTCGGGCGACAGCTTTTGACCTGCGTGATGCTGCAGGAAGCCCGGCTGAGTCGTCACGAGCAATTCATTTAAGACGAGATGGGAAATGTTTTTCACAATCCCCAGATCAATCCCCAATCTGACATCGGAAAGCCTTTGGGCTGCTTCCTTGGATTCAACCGTCCGGGCGTACTGAAGAATGCCGTACGACCGGAGAATCCGGTCCTCCAAAGTGATTCTGGAGTGTTCAACCAGGTACCGGCGAGCCACTCGCTCCTGCTCGATGATCTGCCTTGCCACACCGTACAGGTTGGAGAGGATATCCGACTCGGACATCCCGAGCGTCACCTGGTTGGAGAGCTGGAACAAGTTGCCCAGCGCTTCGCTGCCCTCCCCGTAGATGCCCCTCACGACCAATCCGACTTGATTGATCGCCTGCAATATCCGGTTGATCTGCTGTGTCATCACGAGCGCCGGCAAGTGAAGCATCACCGATGCCCGTATCCCTGTTCCCACATTGGTCGGGCAGCTCGTCAAAAAGCCTCTGTTTTCATCGAATGCGTAGTTTACATGTTTTTCAAAAATGTCGTCGATTTTTGTTCCCATATCCCACGCCTGCTGGAGTTGGAAGCCTGGCATCAGCACCTGGATGCGAATGTGGTCTTCTTCGTTTACCATGATGCTGATCGATTCGTCATTGCTTAACAGCACGGCTCCCTTTCGAGATTCTTCTGCCAAATGAGGGCTGATCAGGTGTTTCTCGACGAGGACGCGCTTTTCCAGCGGATTTACCTGTTCCATCTGGATGAGCTCGAGTGGTCCGAGCTTTTTCATCGCCTCGGTCTCGCTCACTTCTGTCACCTTGCGAACCACTTCCTCTGCCTGCGAGTCAGTAGCCAAAAGCGGGAAGGGATGCTGGCGAAGGTTCCGTGCGATCCGAAGCCTTGTACTGATGACGATGTCGGAATCAGGGCCCTCGCCCTTCATCCAGTTGCTCCAAGGGTTTTGCATAAACTGTTGTTGGGACATGTTCCTCACCTCCCCTGTTTACGATTGACCCAGCTTTTGTTCAAGTGCCTTGATGCGGTCGCGAATTTCCGCAGCTTTTTCAAACTCTTCGCTGGCGATATGCCGTTGAAGCGCTTGTTTCAGTTGCTCCAGCTCCTTGCGCCGCTTCAGTTGGCCGCCGGTACGTTCCGGAACCTTGCCGATGTGCTGCGTATTCCCGTGAATCCGTCGGAAGAGCGGATCCAGGCGGTCACCCAAAAACGTGTAGCAGTCGCTGCAGCCAAAGCGGCCGCTCTTGCTGAATTGGGCGTATGTCAGTCCGCAGGTCTCGCAGCGCAGCGCTTTGTTTGCCGGAGTGTCCTGTGTTTTTTTCTGTGCCGGATCGAAATGGAGCAGGCCGGAAAGGAGATTATGGATGCTGAAGTTATGAAAACCGGGAAAGACGTCTCCTTTTTCCTGGGCACATTGCTCGCAAATATGGTATTCGGTTTTTTCACCGTTGACGATCTTGGTCAGATGAAGCGTAGCCTGTCGTTTGCCGCATTCTTCACAGTTCATCCTATCGTCCCTCCTGCCAATGCATTGGTTACCGCAATAAAATCGTGGCGATCATCTGCTTTAACATGGTAGCCCGTAAACGGTCTCTCAATTCAGCATCCACTAAAAGCACACTGCGCGAAGTAGCGATCTTCATGAGAGCCGCCTCCCGTTGACTGACCAACTTTTCCTCCAAAAGGCGGTCGATGATCGCATAACCGACACCTTGCGTGATGCTTTCGCCAATCAGCTCTTCAGTGAGCAGCTCCTGCAGTTTGGCTTTGCTGACAATCTGTACCTTTCGAATCCGGATGTAGCCTCCGCCGCCACGCTTGCTTTCGACGACGTATCCCTTTTCTACAGTAAATCGGGTATTGATGACGTAATTGATTTGAGAAGGCACACACTGAAAGATGTCGGCAAGCTCGCTACGCTGGATCTCGATAGAGCCGTCTGGACTTTCCGTTAAAATTCGCTTTAAATGCTGCTCTATGATGTCCGAGATGTTACGCATTAGTCGCCTCCTGTTCACAGTGTTTGCTCTTTAATTATTGACTTTGACTATCTTTGACTTTAATTATAATGCGTTTTTTTGGGGTTTGCAAGAGGGGAGACACTTTCTAGTGTTGGCAAAATGGACGGAGTTGAAACCAAAACGAAAAGCCATCCCTCATGGAATGGCTGTAACGATTACGCTTTTTTATTGACCGGCAAGACGTCTATTTTTATGTGTGCTGCCGATCAGGTATGTGGGTCAAAAGATCGGTAAATCGTGTAATGATCACATCAGCACCATCGAGCTCGCCTGGCTTGGCGAATCCGAAGTCACACCCGATCGTTTTTAACCCGTTAGCCAGCCCCGCCTCCACATCGGAGTGCCGATCCCCGACCATGACCGCTTGTTTTACCTGATAATCCTGAAGCAGCTTGGCCACGAGGTCCTTTTTGGATCGGGTGCCAAAACGTCCAGCCGAGTAAAGATCAGTAAACAATGGTTTGATCCCGAAGTGCTCGCAAATCTCGTCGATATAGCGCTCCAACCCGTTGCTGGCGACAAAAAGTGCTGTTCCGTTGGCATGCAGCTCCTGCAAGACCTCGCGAACTCCCGGGTACAAGTCCGCAATCCCTTGTTTCAACAAGATCAGTTCATTCTTCAGCATCAGCTTGTCTGCTACTTTCTTGATCTCTTCGCTTGCTCCTGGAAGCAGTTTCTCCCACAGTTGTTCGATCGTCATCCCCAATACATTGGTCAGTTCCTGCTCATCGGGGGTGGCTCCGTTCCAGAGCCCTTTCTCTCGCAGCTCCTCAAATGTCTTCTGGAATGCGGGTGTGGAGAGCCGCTCTGTTTGCAGCAGCGTACCGTCCATGTCAAAAAGAACTGCAAAGGGAATGCTCATGATGTCCTCCTATCCTTCTTCTCCCGCCGAGCTTTGCATGTCGTTGCGGATAAACTCAGCGATATTTTGTGCCGCTTTCGGTTTTGCTATTTTTTGAGCCATCCTCTTCATGTATTCCACCTTCGTGGGATCATGGAGCATCTCGTGAATAAAGTAGATCAGCTGCTCGGATACATGGGCGTGAACGGCACATCCATTGTTTAACAAGAAATGGCTGTTTCGCTCCTCCTGTCCTGGGAGCGGGTTGTAAATAATCATGGGAACCTGCTTGCTCATAACCTCAGCCGAGGTCAAGCCGCCTGATTTGGTTACAATCAGGTCGGCAATCTCCAGATACTCATGGAAGTTGTTGACAAAGCGCAGCGGTATCACATTGTGCCGATACGTATTCTCGGTTACCTTGCGATACAGCTTGTCATTCGTCCCTGTCAGGATAAACGCGGTTATTGGCATATCAATATGCTCCAGACCGGCAAGAACTTGTTCCATTGATCCAAGCCCCAATCCTCCGCCTGACAATATGATGCTCAAGTGATCGGACGGTACCTGGAGTTTTTCCCGAACCTTATCCTTCTCCAGAGGCTGGCTATATTTGCGCATGATGGGTATGCCCATCGGAATGAACTGGGCATGGTTGTGCCGATAAATGTCCACCAGATAGTACAGCTGTTCATGAGCGATAAAGTAATAGTTAATGTGATGATTAATCCATGATGGATGAATCGTATAATCCGTGATAATGGTATAGATCGGTTCTCTCCAATCGTTTCGGCCTTTTAGTACGGAGAGCATGCAGCTGGCAAATGGATGCGTCGCAATAAAAGCATCTGGTTGCACACTGTTGATCAGTTTTTTTAGTTTATTGGCCAACAATTTGTTCATTAACACGTTCATGTCAAAAAATCTGGTTTTCTCGGTGTTGTGGTAAATGCGTCCCCACATTTTCGGTGATAAACGAAGCAGGTTCATGTAGCTTTCCAGCAAGATCTTGTGAAACGTCGGGCTGATGTATTCCAAGGTATCGATAATCATCGATGTGTAGCCGATCTCGGCTAGGCTTTCCTGCATGGCTCTGGCTGCCTGATTATGCCCGTTGCCAATGGAAGCAGAAAAGATCAAGATCTTTTTCATGATATATCTCCTTCATTTCCTCACTCTTTGCTTTCTTCAACGTTAGATTCGATCCATTATCATGTTAGTGTACCCTTCTCCGCTCTGCAAGGGGGAAGTTGTCGGCGCAGATTGATAATATCTCGACAGGTTTCCTCATTCTGTGCTTCTGTATGAAACGTTATCCGTTATTTGACAGAAACTGCAACCTCCAAAAATCAAAAAAGCCCAGCTACCAATCGGTAACCAGGCTTGCTTCGCGCCTTCAAAACTGGATATGCATGCTGCAAGGATTTGTGTGGATAAGTCCTCGACCGATTAGTATTCGTCAGCTCCACGCGTTGCCGCGCTTCCACACCGAACCTATCAACCTCATCGTCTATGAGGGGTCTTACCAGCTTAACGCTGTGGGAAGTCTCATCTTGGAGGGGGCTTCACGCTTAGATGCTTTCAGCGCTTATCCCTTCCGCAC
>NZ_RHHO01000021.1 GCF_003710865.1 Brevibacillus borstelensis
CTCTTTTGCTTTCAGTTCGTCGCCTTTCCCATCGGGGTCGCCGCTTTTTGGGTCAAGATCGCTGGCTGTAGGATCAAAAGGAGCGCGGGTGTTTTCATGGGCTGGAGTACCGTGCTCCGGGTCTCCGCCTTTGCCTCGGTCATCTCCACCTTTGCCTAGGTCGTCTCCACCTTTGCCCAGGTTGTCTCCACCTTTGCCCCGGTCGTCTCCGCCTCTGCCCAGGTTGTCTCCGCCTTTGCCCCGGTCGTCTCCGCCTCTGCCTAGGTCGTCCCCATCCCCGTGCAAATGGCCCGGTATCCGCCCGTCCCACATACTTTCCGCATATGTCGCGTACATGATCCTGAATCTCATCAGCTCGTCGGGAGGTGCGCCCTCTCTTCTGGTTCCGCCCGAAATCGCATCATTTCGCTCATCTGCGCGCAGCATGTTTGGCTTTGGCTTGTCTGCCGCATACGTGGCCAGCGGCAGACAAAGAATCATTGCCAGAATCAATAACAAATAGTGCTTCCGAATCACCAGTGCCCCTCCTTACTCCTCCGGACATTCCTTTTCTGCAATCGTTTCTTTTCCATATGGTAGTATTTGGATGAAAAGGCCACATGCAGCAAAAGTATGAAAATCCAGTGGGTACAACGGAGCAAGAGGAGGGCTCTTATGCCTGCGAAACAGGAAAAAGGCCGGAGTTAACAATCAATTAATCATTTTCTCTTTGTGATTAATGGAAGGTAATTTGGAACGCCTGAAGTGCTGGCCACTTCTTTGATACCACTTTCAAGACAGGAGGCGCTCCTGTGAAGACGATCCTGATAAAAAGATTTTTCACAAGTCGGAAAATATAGAATCCGACTCCTCCTCCGTGTTATGATAAACGCCAAAGTCACACAGCGGGAGGTTCGTATGGAGAATTATTCTTTATTTATTCTGATGTCCATTCTGCTGATCATCCTTCCCGGACCAGACACAGGACTGATTACGCAAAATACACTGGCGGCAGGAAAACAGGGGGGCATGAAAACCGTTCTGGGAAGTGCCGGGGGGCTGATGATCCATACGCTCGCAGTTACTCTCGGGCTTTCCTCCATCCTGGTCAAGTCAGCGTTTCTGTTTTCCATCTTCAAATACGTCGGGGCCATCTATCTGATCTATTTGGGGATTACCTCCCTGTGGTCGCTGCGAAGAAAAGCGACTGGCGGGGATGAGACAAGCGAAAATGCCTACAAGCACAAATCTCACTTTTTTCAAGGCTTTCTCACCAATGTGCTGAATCCGAAGGTCGCCGTCTTTTTTCTGACGTTCCTGCCCCAATTTGTCAAGCCGGGTACCGGCGCCTTTTGGCAATTTCTCGCCATGGGACTTACCTATACGGTCCTGACAGTCATCTGGTTCTTCTTTTATATCCATTTCATCAACTGGATTCGGGCCTGGATGAAAAAACCGTCGACACAGCGCGTGATTCAGGGGATGACAGGCGTGGCTCTGCTCGGATTCGGCGTCAAGCTTGCCTTGGAGAAACAGCCGTAAACCGCTGGGGCAAGTTGACATTCGGTAACTGTCATGTCAGAAACGAAGTGAAACGGCAGGCATACAGCCGTCCAAGGGAAAGCTGGTTGCTGGTTGCTGGTTGCTGGTTGCTTGTTTCTTGTTTCTTGTTTCCTGTCTCCTGCTTCCTGATCCCGCCCCAGTCTTTTGCCGTAAAAGAAATGCAGATGGTTCGACCGCAAGCCAAGATTTTCCAACAAATGTAAACGCCCTTCCTGTCAGGAAGGGCGAAATAGCAAGCTCCCTTCCTTCCTGGAATGGGAGCTTCTCTGTATCTGCGAAAATATAAGCTCACGGATGGAGCGCTTTCTCGCCTTATCCTTTGAGGCCGTTACGGGAAAACAATCGTCTTGTTGCCATACACCAGTACACGGTCCTCCAGATGCCAGCCGACGGCACGCGCCAGCACGGTCCGCTCTACCTGACGCCCCAACTGCTTGAGCGTTTCCACATCCTCCTGATGCGTCACTCTCTGCACATCCTGCTCGATGATCGGGCCTGCGTCCAGCTCCTCCGTCACGTAGTGGGCTGTCGCTCCGATCAGCTTAACGCCGCGGCGGTACGCCTGTTCATAAGGCTTGGCTCCGACGAATGCAGGCAGGAACGAATGGTGAATGTTGATGATTTGCATCGGGTACTCCTGCAAGAAGCGCGGGGACAAAATCTGCATGTAGCGAGCCAGCACCAGAAAGTCGACATTGTCCGGCACAGCGGCCAACTGGGCTTCCTCCGCCTCGGCCTTGCGATCCTTGAGGACGGGAATGTGCCGATATGGAATGCCAAAGGACTCCACCGTCTCTTTCATGTCTGGATGGTTGCTGATGACGACCTCGATGTCGGCATGCAGGGCACCCGACTTCCACAGCCAGAGCAATTCGAGCAAACAGTGGTCTTCCTTGGAAACGAAGATGGCCATTTTTTTGCGTCGGTTGGCCTCGACCAGCGACCATTCCATCGAAAAGCTTTCCGCGACCGGGCGGAACGATTCCTTGATCGCTTCATAGCGCTCGGCCAGATTGACGACGTCGAATTCGATGCGCATGAAAAAGCGGCCTGTTTCCGGGTCGGTCGTGTACTGGTCGGACTGAACGATATTGGCTCCCTGTTCGAACAGGAAATGGGATACAGCGGCGACGATCCCGGCGCGATCGGGGCAGGAAATCAGCATGCGGGCCCGATCCTTGTTCTTTTGCCGGTACGCCAGCCATTCTCTCTCTGACAAAAGATGCATGGTTCTACTCCTCCAACTTTGTTTGAAAATGTTTTTGACATTATATCATGTCCGACATTGATGCTCCGAGCGAACTTTTTTGATTGGCATGTAATAAAGAAGGCTTTGCTCAAACCTTAGTGGAGGAGATGAAAAAGGAGAAAACTGCTCAGGATGCTGTTTGAAGAAGTAACAAACCTATTTGAAAAACCTCCCGTTCCCGCTTGTTTGAAAGAGGAATTCCAAATAGCTGAAGCGAACATCTTTTACAAAAATTTTACCGAAGAGGAGAAGCAAAATGCCGCAACCGCTGTTAAAAGGGATTGAAGGTGTATTTATTCCGGTCAAAAACCCTGGATTATCTGCCAAGTGGTACGAAGAAAAATTGGGCTTCAAACTTCTTTATGTGGAAGCAGAAGCGGCCGTTTTGAAGATTTCAGATGAGTCAAAAACGGTCGTATGCCTTGTAAAAACGGTACAACACCAGCCGATGGAGTTTCCCGAAAATAACTTCGGCGTAGGCAAATACTACAACTTTATTTCGGATGACATTGAAAAAACTCACCAGCTTTTGATTGAGCAGGGAGTGAAAGTCAATTCGATTGGCGGTGAAGGGGCTACCCGATTTTTTACTTTTTACGACCCGGACGGAAATCCTTTAGGGGTTTGCCGATAGCTGAAAAAACAAAGTGCTTAACCAGTGTGTTTTTCAACTACCTTCTCAAGATGAACGCTCGCTCGTTTTCGGCTGCTTCATGAAGGAAGAGTCCGCCTCTATGACCGGCAAATGATTGAATTTTACAAAGGAGAAATGAAAGAGCCCCAGGACTTTCTTGGTCCCGGAGCCTTTATCCACCTAAGTTCTTTTCAATCCTGAATCCTGCCTCAGATTGATTTCCATCTGATAAGTCACGCATAGTATGGTGAGATTACCCGGATTTCTTTTAAACATCAGATCCTCTGATCTTTCTCCTGTCCTTGGACCCGCTATACTCCCCCCTGCCCTTCCTCCTCCGTAAAACAGCGCGAACGAGTGAGGAACCTGACGCCGTGAGGAGCTTCCAGAGAAAAGCCGCTGCCCCTGCCGACTACGACGTCGATGATAAGCTGCGTGTGCTTCCAGTATTCGTACTGCGCTGCTCCGATGTAGAACGGACAGCCGCCGATTTCCCCGAGGAGCACGTCTTGATCGCCCACCCGGAACTCCCCTTGGGGATAGCACATCGGAGCGCTGCCATCGCAGCAGCCGCCTGACTGGTGAAACATGAGCGGGCCATGCTGCTCTCGGAGCTTGTCGATCCAGACCAGCGCTTCCGGAGTCGCTACTACCTTTTGGACCATCACTTTGCCCTCCGTATGATGACTTCTCTCACCAATTAGAAAAATCCGAGTGCATTCGGGCTGTAGCTGACCAGCAGGTTTTTCGTTTGCTGATAGTGGCCGAGCATCATCTTGTGCGTTTCACGGCCGATGCCTGACTGTTTGTATCCGCCAAAGGCCGCGTGGGCCGGGTAGGCGTGATAGCAGTTGGTCCAGACACGGCCCGCCTGGATTCCGCGTCCGAGCCGGTAAGCCGTGTTGATGTCACGCGTCCAGACGCCTGCGCCGAGGCCGTAGAGCGTGTCGTTGGCGATCGCCAGCGCTTCGTCAAAATCCGCAAAGGAAGTGACCGACACGACTGGTCCAAAGATTTCCTCCTGGAAAATGCGCATGCTGTTGTTCCCGGCGAAGATCGTCGGCTTCACATAGTATCCGTCCGCCAGATCGCCCGGCAGCACATTTCGCTCGCCCCCGGTGAGCACCTCTGCCCCTTCCTGCTTGCCGATATCGATGTAGGAAAGAATTTTCTCTAGCTGATCGCTGGACGCTTGGGCCCCGATCATCGTCTCCGTATCCAGCGGGTTGCCTTGTTTGATTTGTTTGGTCCGCTCGACGGCTCTCTCGATGAACTCCCCGTAAAAGCTTTGCTGTACCAAGGCGCGGGACGGGCAGGTGCACACTTCGCCCTGATTGAGGGCGAACATCGTGAAGCCTTCCAGGGCTTTGTCGGCAAAAGCATCCTGCTGGTCAAAGACATCTTTGAAAAAGATATTCGGAGACTTGCCGCCCAGCTCCAGCGTCACGGGAATGATGTTCTCGGAAGCGTACTGCATGATCAGACGCCCTGTCGTGGTTTCCCCGGTAAAGGCGATCTTGGCGATTCTCTTGTTGGTGGCGAGCGGCTTCCCTGCCTCGATGCCGAAGCCGTTGACCACGTTGACCACGCCGGGCGGCAGCAGGTCCCCGATGAGCTCCATCAGCACCATGATGCTGGCGGGTGTCTGCTCTGCCGGCTTCAGGACGACGCAGTTGCCTGCCGCCAGCGCCGGAGCCAGCTTCCACGTCGCCATCAAGAGCGGGAAATTCCAGGGGATGATCTGCCCCACCACGCCCAGCGGTTCATGGAAATGGTAGGCGACCGTGTCATTGTCGATTTGGCTGATGGTTCCCTCCTGGGCCCGAACGACACCGGCAAAATAGCGGAAATGGTCGATGGCAAGCGGCAGGTCGGCATTGAGCGTCTCGCGAATCGGCTTGCCGTTGTCCCACGTCTCCGCCACGGCCAGCATCTCCAGATTTGCCTCCATCCGGTCTGCGATCCGGTTTAAAATAAGGGCTCGCTCTGCGACAGACGTACTGCCCCACGCTGTCTTTGCAGCATGGGCAGCGTCCAGGGCCTTTTCAATGTCTTCCGCCCGGGACCGGGCTACCTCGCAGAACACCTTTCCATTGACCGGGGAAACGTTTTCAAAATACTCCTCCTGTACAGGAGCTACCCACTCGCCGCCAATATAGTTTTCATAGCGCGTGCGAAACGTTACTTTGCTGGCGGGTTGTCCCGGCTGTGTGTAGATCATCCTCAAAATCCCTCCCATAAATTACCCGCTTACTCCATCGTCAGAACGACGCGTCCGTTGATCTGTCCTTTTACCATCCGGTCAAACACTTCGTTGATCTTGTCGAGCGGCTGTGTCTCGATAATGGCCTTCACTTTTCCCCGGGCGGCGAATTCAAGCGCCTCCTGCATATCCTTGCGCGTGCCGACAATCGACCCTTTTACCGAAACGCCGTTCAATACGGTGTCAAAGATCGGGATCGGCAGCTCGTCATTGGGCAGACCGACGACGACGACTGAGCCCCCGCGCCGAACGGAACGGTACGCCTGTTCAAAAGCCTTTTTGGTAACGGCAACACTGATCGCTGCATGCGCGCCGCCGATCTCTTCGGAAATCGCCTGAACCGGATCGACCTTGGCCCCGTTCACCGTGACATCGGCTCCCAGTTCTTTGGCCAGCTCCAGCTTCTCATCGTGGATGTCCACCGCCGCCACGTTGTAGCCCATCGCCTTGGCGTACTGGAGCGCCAAATGTCCCAGTCCTCCAATGCCGTAAATCGCCACCCACTCGCCCGGCTTTACATTTGCTACCTTGAGCGCCTTGTATGTCGTGACGCCGGCGCAAAGGATCGGAGCTGCATCCACATCGCTGATTCCGTCCGGGATTTTGGCTACATAGGCTGCCGGAGCCTTGCAGTACTCCGCATAGCCGCCGTCCACCGAGTATCCGCCGTTCTGCTGTTTCTGGCACAGCGTTTCCCAGCCGGTCAGGCAGTAGTCGCACTCGCCGCAGGCAGAGTACAGCCAGGGGATGCCCACACGGTCTCCCACCTTCAAGGAGGCGACTCCCTCTCCCACTTTTTCGACGACCCCGACGCCTTCGTGACCGGGAATGACCGGAAGCTTCGGCTTGACGGGCCAGTCCCCGTGAGCTGCGTGCAGATCCGTATGGCAGACGCCGCATGCTTTGATCCTTACCAGCACCTCCCCTGGACCAATTTCTGGAACAGGCACTTCCTTCACTTCCAATTTCTCGTGAAACTGATTGACGACTGCTGCTTTCATGAAGAATCCCTCCTTGAAAATTGAGTGGGTCACTCTGGAGTTTTCTTCATGCAACCAACATGCCAGTTCTAAATAATACCAATTTTCAGGAAAAATATGCAGGTTCGGCCAAAATTTTGGCACCCGGGACAAAATAACGGCCCATCAGCCGACGATTTGTCCTTGGAAACGATTTCAGGCATATATTACAATGAAAACGAGAACAGCTAATTTGGAAATAAAGGGGTGTTCAGATGCAAATATCCAAGTTCGCCACTCCGGAAATCATTTTTGGCAACCAGTCGATCAGCCAGATCGGGGAAAGCTTGAGCCGCTTGGGCGCCAGAAAGGTCTTTCTCGTCAGCGACCCGGGAGTCCTTGATGCCGGATGGGCAGAGCAGGCCATCAAGCATATAAAAGAGAGCAACCTGGATTACCACCTCTGGACCCATGTGACCCCCAATCCGAAAGACTACGAGGTTCACGCCGGTGCCGCGGAATACCGTGACCACGAATGCAACGCCATCGTCGGCGTCGGCGGAGGCAGCGCGATGGATGCAGCCAAAGCAATCGCTCTGCTCGGTACAAACGACGGAAGCATTCTTCAATACGAAGGCGTGGACAAAATCGAACGGCCTCTGCCGCCCATGGTGATGCTTCCGACCACAGCCGGTTCCGGCTCTGAGGTTTCGCAATTTTCAATCATCGTCGACTCTGCCCGCAAGGTGAAAATGGCAATCATCTCCAAGTCGCTGATTCCCGACATCGCGATCATCGATCCACAGACGCTGATGACAAAGGACGGCCGGCTGACTGCCAACACCGGCATCGATGCCCTGACCCATGCTATCGAATCTTACATTTCGCTGGCCGCCACGCCGCTAACCGAAGTGCTCTCTCTTTCCGCGATGCGGATCATCTCCCAAAACCTGCGGCCTTCTGTTGCCAGCCAATACAATCTCGAAGCCAAGCAAGCGATGGCGATGGCCAGTCTGCAAGCCGGCATCGCCTTTTCCAACGCCATTTTAGGGGCCGTTCACGCCATGTCGCATCAGCTCGGAGGCCTGCTGGATACTCCACACGGCGAGGTGAACGCGATTCTGCTTCCCTACGTGCTGGAATACAATTACATTGCCGCTCCGGAAAAATACCGCAAGATGGCGGAAGCGATGGGTGAAAACGTCGCCGGACTCAGCCTCCACGATGCTTCGCGGCTGATGATGAAAGCCGTTACCAATCTCACCGGCGACCTGCAGATCCCTGTCACTTTGTCCGAATTGGGCCTGCAGCCCGAGCATATCGAGCTATTGAGCCGCAACGCCGTTCAGGACGTATGCATGGCCACCAATCCCCGCGACATGAGCGCAGAAGACGTCAAGGCCCTGTTCCAAAAAGCCATGTAGGAGGACGTATGCATCACAAAAGGGAAATCCTCGAAAAGCTGACCGGCGTGGAATCGTCGCGCAAAACGTACTATAAGGAGCTCAACCTCGTCGTCGATGAGATGAAAAAGAAAAACCGACAGCTGGAGGTTATGAATCGCCTGACCAAAATCCAGGTAGACGCCGACTGGACGGAAGTCAGTCTCTATTTGGCCGAGCAGCTTTC
Source organism: Brevibacillus borstelensis (assembly GCF_003710865.1). Taxonomy (GTDB): domain Bacteria; phylum Bacillota; class Bacilli; order Brevibacillales; family Brevibacillaceae; genus Brevibacillus; species Brevibacillus borstelensis. The sequence goes on from NZ_RHHO01000021.1 coordinate 8,277, forward strand.
CCGGCTGATCCCGTTCGATCAGTTCATCCTTACCCTGGTCGAGCGAGCGACGATGTTTTCCCACATCGCACAGCGCGAGCAGGATGACTGGCACTGCCGTACAGTTACGCGTCCGCTTCAGCAAAAAACACCTGTCAGCACCGAACAGTTGAACGCCCTGCTTCAAACGGAGCATCCGGACTGCCATGTGACATCGGTTGCGCTGCAAAGCAGGCTGCAGCGCGTATTCGGCTTTCTCACGCTGCTGCACGATACGCCTGTCGAAAATGATTCCGAGCACCTTGTCCTGTTCCAGCAAATCGCCGAGCACGTCGGCGTTTCCGTGGAAAACATGATTTTGTTCAAAGATGTGAGCGAGAAAGTGAAAATCGAGGCACAGCTTGTTCAATCGGCGAAAATGGCAGCAATCGGGGAGATGGCAGCGGGCGTGGCTCACGAGTTGAACAGCCCGTTGACGGCGATTCTCGGCAACATCCAGCTCCTGATGAGGGAAATCAAGACAGAGCCGTATTCGCAAATGATGAACGATATATATCAATGCGGTGTCCGTTCCAAGAAGATCATCCAAAATCTGCTGACCTTCTCCAGGCAGGAGGAATATCCCTTCGAGCGGCTGAACATGAACGATCTGGTCGAGGATGTTCTCGGCTTGATCGGCTACCAGCTTACCGTCTCCGGGGTGACCATCGCCAAAAAACGGTCGGACAAGCCGCTGCTTTTCCGGGGCAGCCGGCACCAGATCGAACAGATCATCATCAATCTCTTGCTCAATGCCCGCGACGCCCTTCAAGGTGTGCCGTCACCGACGATCACCATCGAAACCTTCCAAACCTTTTTGCCAGAAGGCCCATTTGTCGGCTTATCCGTTCACGACAACGGCGTCGGCATTGAAAAAGAGCATCTTCCGCAAATCTTTCATCCCTTTTTTACGACCAAGGAGCAAGCCAAGGGAACGGGACTCGGCCTGTCGGTCAGTCTGGGCATTGCCGAGTCCCACGACGGCAAGCTGATGGCCCAAAGCGAGGCGGGCAAGTTCAGCTGCTTCACCTTGCTGCTGCCAACTACAGCTCATGAGGAGAATGACGGTGAATAGGAAAAACGTACTCATCATCGATGACGAAGTGGAAGTGACTTCCTTCTTTACGTATTTTCTCAAGGCGAAAAACTGCCATGTGACCGTCGCCCATTCTGGAAAAGAAGTGGAGCTTTTGCTCGCAGACAACGCTTCCGCCGGGTATCAGTTGGCGCTGATTGATTTGAAGCTGCCCGATGCCAATGGACTGGAGCTGCTGACGGCCATCAAGAACCGGTTTCCCGCGTGCGAAGCCATGGTCATGACCGGCTACAGCACGATCAAATCCGCTGTCACCGCCATGCAGCTCGGTGCCAGAGACTACCTGGAAAAGCCTTTTGACGACCTGGACAGCCTGGAGACGGCCATCTTTTCCGTCCTGGAGAAAAGCACCGAGCGCTATGATCGGCTGGCCCAGACAGCCCGCCACTACGGCATGGTTTACGCACCGGCAAGCCCCATGGTGAAAGTATTGTCCCTCGCCGAGAAGCTGGCCAAAAAGGCAATCAATATCCTGATCGAGGGCGAGACCGGCACCGGCAAGGAGCTGATGGCCCGCTTTCTCCACGGTACAAGCACGCGGTCATCCTTCCCCTTCGTCGGCATAAACTGCGGCGCGATCCCGGAAACGCTGCTGGAGAGCGAATTGTTCGGCCATGAAAAAGGGGCCTTTACAGGAGCCGTAAAGGCGCGGAAAGGCTTTTTTGAGCTGGCCCATAATGGCACCCTGTTCCTCGATGAGATCGGAGAGGCTCCCCTGTCCATTCAGGTCAAGCTGCTGCGCGTCATCGAGACGGGCGAGTTCATGCGCATCGGCGGGGAGCAGACGTTGAAGAGCAACATCCGGTTCATCTCGGCGACGAACCGAAGTCTGGAGCAGGAAGTGGAAAAGAACGGGTATCGCGCCGATTTGCTGTACCGGCTGGAGGGGGTAAAGCTGTCCATCCCGCCGCTGCGGGAGCGGCCCGATGATATACCGTTCATCGTCCAGGACTATCTGGAAAAGAAATTTGGCGGCACACGCCGGGTCGATGCGGAAGCGATGGCCCTGCTTACAGCCTATCACTGGCCGGGAAATGTGCGGCAGCTGCTCAACGTAATGAACCAAACCGCTGCCATACACGATTGCCCGGTTTTGCTGCCGGAACACCTGCCCGCAAATATCGTCGAAAGCTCGCCTCGTTCCCTCGCAAATACAAACGGACCGCTTGCTGTCCACCGTTTTGTGGAGCAGGAAGCGATCCGCTTTGTCGAGAGCGTCGTCGACCGGATTGGGTCGGTAGACGAGATTCATTTTGAGCAGCTAATGGAACGAATTCGCAGGCTGGAGACAGAGATCGGCCGTCACATCATCCTGAAAGGCCTTAAAGAGACGGACGGAAACAGGCAGCTGCTCAGCGAAAAGCTGGGCATTTCCAAGCGTACGCTCCGCTACATCCTCAATGAAAAAGAGTAAGGAACATACTGTCATGGACGGTTGGCGATACCGTACAACAGAATATCCACCGTGGCTGCGACCTGTTCCTCGTCCGTGCGCTTGGCAAACTCGTCCGGATCGGTCACATGCTTGAACAGCACCAAACCAATCAGGGAGGAGAGGATCGCCCGGAACACGGCATCAGACGGGAGCGGCCGCAGCTCGCCTGCCTCCGTCCGATCCTTGATCAACTGGGCGGCAAGCCGCTTGATTTCCTGAAAGACCGTAGACAAAAGCGTCTCGCGAATCTCGTCGTGGAAAAACGCCTCCTGCAGCAAAATGCGGACATGCTTCTCGTTGGCCGCCACCAGGCTCAAGCGGTTTTGGTACAGCTCCTGAAGAATTTCGCCGAACGAAAGCTCTTTTTGTCTGTTGAAAATCTCCCGCACATCACGGAGGATAAACGGGGTGGCAATTTTGACGAGGACAGGCGCCACGACAGCCAGCAAAATGTCCTTCTTGGATTTGTAGTGGCGGAAAATGGTCCCTTCCGCCACGCCCGCCTCCTTGGCGATCTCCGCTGTCGAGCTTGCATGAAAGCCTTTGGTCGCAAACAGCTTGATCGACGCCTGCATGATGCTGCGCTGCTTTTCCGTCATTTCGCTCTCGTCCTTCAGCTCCTCGACGAACTGCAACAGACTCTCTTCAAACGATTTACCAGAATCCACGGCCTCGCTCCTCCATCCTTCTCTATCATTGCACTCGTGCATCTACTCTATTTTTTTGCGGAAACGAAGAATGGCTACACTGATCATCAGCAGGAAAAAGACAACCATTCCGATCATATCCTTCCACAGGGCTTCCAAACCGACGCCCTTGAGAAAGATCCCCCGCAGAATTTCCAGAAAATACGTCAGCGGGACAATCCCGCCTAACCATTGTATCACGACTGGCATCGTCTCGCGCGGAAACATGAAGCCGGACAGCAGGACGCTGGGCAGAATGAAGGCAAAGGCGATCTGCATGGCCTGAAGCTGAGTGCGGGCCACGGTGGAGATGAAGATGCCGAGCGTCAGCGTCGTGACGAGAAACAGCACTGACAGAGAAACCAGGAGTGCAGCGCTGCCTTTTACCGGGACGCCAAACCAGGCGGTACCGAGCAACAGCACCAGGCAAAACGAGAAAAATCCGATGAAGACGTAAGGCGTAATCTTGCCGAGCAAAAGCTCCAACGGACGGATCGGCGTGACGATCAATTGCTCCATCGTTCCCCGCTCTTTTTCCCTCACCAGGGAAAACGCGGTCAGGATCATCGTTACGTTCTGCATGATAAGGCCGATCAGGCCGGGGATGTTGAAGACGATGCTCTCCATGTTGGGATTGAACAGGACGCGGGTGTCCAGCTCAACGGCTGGCTCCATCGGGCCGAGGCCCTGCTTTTGCATGCGCTCCTCCTGTATCGTGATCGCGTTGTTCTGGACGATCAGTTGGGCATTCGAAGAAGCCGTCCGGGCGATGTTCGGGTCGGAGCCGTCGATCAGCATTTGCACCTCTGCCATTTCCCCCCGATCGCGCTTTCGGGCGTAATCCGGCGGGATGACGAGCGCTACACTGGCACTCCCGTCGTCCAGCATGGCTTCGATCTCGCGGTAGCTTCCCGCGTGCGCCGTCACCTGAAAGACGCGGGTGTTTTCCAACTGGCTGACAAGCTCACGGCTGTAGGCGGAAGGGCTCTGATCCCAGACTGCCGTCTTGATGTCACTGACGTCCGTGTTGACCGCATACCCGAACAAAAACAGCATCATCAGCGGCATCGCCAGCGCAATGGCGAGACTGGGGCGGTCCCGCTTTACTTGAATGATCTCCTTTTTCACTACGGACCAGTAGCGTGCAGGTGAAAAGCGGCTCATCTCCCCTCCCCCTTTACCGGCACGAGGACGTCTCCTGTTCCCCCGCCGCCGCCCTTTTGCCCAGCCGCCTGCCGCGCTTCTTCCTCTTTTACCAGCTTGATAAACACGTCCTCCAGATTGTCTGCCCCGTGGTGCTCAATGAGCTCGGACGGCGATCCCTGAACGAGCAAGTTGCCGAAAAAAATGAATCCGATCCAGTCGCAAGTCTGCGCCTCATCCATATAGTGGGTCGTCACCAGGATGGTCATTCCCTGTCTCGCCAGGTCGTGAATGACCTCCCAAAAAATGCGGCGGGAAACAGGGTCGACCCCTGCGGTCGGTTCGTCGAGGATCAACAATTCAGGACGGTGCAAAAGGGCGCAGGAGAGCGCCAGCCGTTGTTTCCACCCTCCGGAAAGAGAGCCGGCCAGCTGTTTTTCCCGCCCGGTCAGACCGGCCATTTCAATCAGCTCCCTCTTCCGCTGGATGCGTTCCGCTTTGCCGAGCTGGTACACACCGGCGTAAAAGTCAAGATTTTCATCTACGCTCAAATCTTCATACAGACTAAACTTTTGCGACATGTAGCCAATTCGTTGTTTGATCGCTTCGCTTTGCGTCATCACATCGTAGCCGAGAACAGTGCCACGCCCCGAGGTCGGCGTCAAAAGTCCGCAGAGCATCCGTATCGTCGTCGATTTCCCGGAGCCGTTCGGGCCGAGAAAGCCGTAAATGGAGCCTTTGGGCACGGAAAGCGTCAAGCTGTTGACCGCGATGCGCTCCTGGAATCGCTTGGTCAGCCGCTCGCAGCTGATCGCGACGTCATTTGGCTGATTGTCGTGCATTTGCTTGTCGGCCTCTCTCCTTTTCATCGCGCTTCCCCCTCTGCGAGAAAGCGGACATCGGCAGGCATGCCGGGCCTCAGCTTATCCAGGCCCTCGGTGATCCGAATCGTGACAGCAAACACCAGCTTGGTCCGCTCATCCGGGGTTTGTACGTTTTTCGGCGTGAATTCCGCTTTGTCGGCGATAGTCTGAATCTGGCCCGCAAACACTTCGTCCGGGTACGCATCCACTCGTATTTCCACCTTTTCCCCGATCTTCACCCGGGCTAATTCCGCTTCCGGGATGTATACCTTCAGCTTCAGATGATCGGTTTTCATCATGGTAAAAAGCGTCGCCCCTTGCTTGGCTACCTCCCCTTCCACTACGGAGGATCTGAGCAGAATGCCGTCAGCAGGCGCTTTGATTACGGTCTTTTCCATCTGCCATTTCGCCTGGTCAAGACGGGCGTCCGCCTGCTGTACCGCGGCCAGCAATGCCCGGATTGAATGGCTCGTGCTTCCCTCCTTTAAAAGCTCCAGATCAGCGACAGCTCCCTTTCTCTGTGCCTCTGCCGTCCCTTTTTGCGCGAGGGCTGCCGCAATGTCCTGCTGAACGGAATCATACCGGGAACGCGCTGCCTCCAACTGTGCCGCCAGCTGATTTGCCTGGGTCTGGGCCTGGTTGACCGCTTCCTGGGCGGCTTCATACTCCTTTTTGGCAATCGCCCCCCGCTGAAACAAGGCAACTGCTTCCTTCAAGCGATTTTCCTGAAAGGCCAGCGTTCTTTTGGCACCTTCCCACTGCATTTCGACCTGGGCAACCTGATCCTTGCTTTGGGCCAGAGCCGCCTGGGCCTGCTTGGCGCGCGCTTCCTGAAGAACAATTGTGGCATCCGCTTGCTGAACGAGGGCAATTCCTTTTTGGATGGACGGATTGCGGCTTCCCGCTTTGGCTTCATCCAATTTGGCCTGCGCCTGCGCTTTGGCCGCCTCGGCTTCGTTTACTGCCGCCTCATAATTTCGCTTGTCAATCTCCGCCAGCACCGAGCCACTGTGAACAACGTCTCCTTCCCCGACCTTGACGCTTTGAACAAGCCCGGCCGCTTCTGCTACGATCGGCACCTCCTCCGCTTCAATCGTTCCGGAAAGCGGCCGTTCATCCGGTTGAAACAGCGAGCAGCCGGATAAAAAGAGAAGCGATACAGCGAGCAAAGAAAACGGCATTGTGCGAAACATCGGATCACCTCATTTTTAATAGTGAGTACTCACTCATTTTTAGGCGAATAAAAAAACATCCTGTCCACCAAAGACAATGGCTGCCTGCTCGGTACGTCCGTTTGTGGTGAAAAAGATGCATGAAATTCCTTGCAAACCAAAAGCGAGTGATTACTCACTTGTTTATACTCGCATTATAGGAGCATCTCCTCTCTTCTGTAAAGACCTATTTCCAAGGATTTGGATAGTCAAACCATTCTCTTTGTCCGGCGCTGTATTTTTCCAGCAGGGCAGCCGCAGTCCTGCAGGCAAACTGATGCTCCTCCTCATCGATGGCCCCTTTCTTCAAGGCATCCTCCAGTTCGTCCTCATCCAGCAAATACACTTCGCCGTTCGGCAGCACCACGATATCGAGATACAGGTCGTCGTAATACAAATATCCTTGCTCATCCTTTCCGTGCCGCTTGCAAATATCGATATACCATTGGATCGTTCTTCCCTGGGCATCCAGCATTTTGGTCACAGCGTAGCCGCAGCCGTCCGGGAAATACTGCAGGTAGCAATACCCCTTGTCGCCTACACACATACGCTTTCCGCCCACCGTCATAAATGCCGGCTCATGCACCTGATCCAGTGTCAAGCGGACAGCATAGCCCGTGAACTCCGCAGATTCCACCCGTTTCTCCAGGTAGCCCAGCTTTTTTACCCGCCGCCAGTTGGGCCGATCGGCTCTTTTTCGTTTCATCCTGCATTCTCCTTTTCCCTAGTTTCCACGTTCACTGTAACATGTTTTCCCTGTTCCTGTAAAAAAGCAAGCCGGCATACAAAAAAAACCGGCCATATCCTGACCGGCTGCAAATGCTCTCTCTTTTATGGTTGAATGAGTGTCCCTGTTTTTGCATCAATGGCAAGCGGCTTCTCGTTCCGCATGGGGTATGGATAAACCAGTTGCATACCTGTGTCTGTTTTCCCCTGGTCATTTGTGCGATAAGCCAGCTCTGGCTTCACCTTCTCCGCGAACACCTTCATGGCCTCCTCCAGCGAAATAACATCCTTTGCGTTTGGCAACTGGGGGAGTGCTTCTCCGAACGGACCAGCCATGCCCGCGATTGTTCCACTGGTTCTGTCTACATATACGTCAAAGCTGTGATTGATCACCGGAATCCCCTGATGCACCCAGGAGAACCGGTACAGCGTTTGTTGTCCGTCCTGCACCTGACTGATCATTTCTATCTCTTCCACGCCGGCAGGCAGATAACGGGCCAGCCTTTCTATCGCGATCCGCCGGGCTTCCTCCACTCCGATTTCTTGATTCCCTGCCTTCGCAGCAGCGTTTCTGGTCGTGAACGAAAGAACATTTCCCTTTTTGTCCATGCGGATTCTCGCGGATTTTCCTCCGTCCCACTCCCAAAGGTATTCGAAGGTTGAACCATTGATCATTCTGACAGGCTTACTTCCATTCTTTATCTTTACTCCGAACTCATCTCGCAGCAGCCCGGAAGCCGCATCGACGTCTAATGCCCGGAGCGGTTTTGCTTCAGGCTGTACGCGGATGGTTTCCGCTGCCTGGCTTCCATGTGCCGCTACTTTTCCGCTAAGGGCGTCCACATAGCTGATTTGCAGCGGCTGATACCGCAAGACAGGCTTTTCGCCTTTGGCATAGACGAGTCGCAGCGTAGTCGCCAGCTTTTGTGCGGCCTCTGCCTGATCGATCATTGGCTTCTGAGCGGAGCCGGAAGAAAATGAATGTTGCTCGCTTGGATAGATTTCCATCCCGACTACTTCCGACCCTTTGTCTATTTTCACAACCAAACTGCTTTCCTCTGCGGGAATTCCCTCTACGACGCGACTGAAAGCGACGATCCCCTCTGCCAACCGGGAGCGGGCAGGGTTGAAACGGTATTGCCTGCTCTCTTGCCCCAGCTTTTCCTGCAAATATCTCTCCGCTTGCCTCTGAAGCCCGCTCGTGCTGACCGACTTCTGGTCCGCTGCCGACAAACCGTCTCCCGTAACTGCTGCCGATCGTTCTGCGGACTGTTCTTCGCTGTGGACGGTTCTTTCGCGCTGCGCCCGGGCTTCTCCGGCTTCTTCTGTTTCCCCTGCTTCCTCTATACCGAGCTTGTGTCCTGTTCCCTGCCCATTTGCCGTCTGCGGCAAAACCAAGCTTTTCTCCCCATCAGAAGAAAGCTCTCCGTTTGTTGAATACGGGGGGACAACCGGGGAGCGGAAAATGCCCGGGACTTGTACGGGTGCCGAAGCTGCGTAGGCGCTTTCCTCCCTTTGTCCGTGATCTGCTGTGGAGGGAAGATTCGCTTTTTCTGTAACTGCTCCCTGCATCCACACGCCGATCAAAATGGCGGCAGAAGTGCCAAGCGAGTAGGTCATTACTCTGGTGATCCTCTCTGTCCGTTTCATCTTTCTCGCCTGCCGGGCCAGCATTTCCTCCCCATATCGGACCCACTCTTCCCGCGGAGCCGGCACCGTCGCCCGGTACCTGCGAAGAGATTTTTCGATCTGTTCTTCATCTGGCAAACTCACTGATCACCCCTCCTTCTTCTCCGCCCATATATTTTTGCAGCATTTTCAGCGCCCGGTGATAGTCGACCCTGACCTTTGCCTCCGAGATGTGCAAAAGCTCGGCTGTTTCTTTGATCGAATACTCTTTGATGCCTCTGACGATCACGATTACCCTGTAGTGCGGCTTCAGCTTTTGCAGCGCTTCTTTTACCATCCGCATCTCTTCCTTTGCCGCAAGCGATTCTTCCGGAAGCCCGTCCTGGGACCTCATGTCATCCAGCAGGGTGGCGGAAAACAGACGGAGCCACTTTTGCTTCCGGTATTGGTCTATGGCGGCATGCCTTGCGATGGAAAACAGCCAGGTTCTCATCGAGACGCGTCCGTCATAGCGAGGCAGAGCTTTCAAGAGGCGCGTAAACACCTCCTGGGTCATATCCTCGGCATCCTCCCGGCGCCCGGTAAAGTAATACAGGAACGTATAAACATCCTCGTAATAGGTCTTGTAGATCGTTCGAATGCGCTGCTCGAGATCGTCCGTCACCGCTTCCCCTCCTTCTCCTCTGCGTGGTCGGATGTTTGCCAGCCATTCCAGGTTGTATATTTGCCAGCCATTTAAAAGAAGCCTTGCGCTTCCTCAAAATTACTCTTTCCAGGAGAGCACTTTGCCCGTAACCGCGTCAACTCTTTGCCCGCGGACGACGTCTGCTGCCTTGTACACAAGCCTTGCTTGCTGATCCGTTTCTCCGAGCGTATATACAAGCGTCAACGGAAATTCCTTCACGTAATGAGCTGCCGCTTCCGCCGGATCAATCGCTTGATCAGCCTTCGGGAAATTCACTTGCTTTCGGACACTGAGCGATGTTTTGATGACTTTTCCTGTTTCCGCATCGACGTTCACTTCGTATCGCCATTCCCGTACCGGAATTCCCTCGTGCAACAGGGCAAATTCTGCGCGATAGGTGTTGCCGTGTTTCATGTAGCGCGGGCTTTCCAGCAGCATGACTTCCTTTTCGCTCGCGGGCAGATACGTTTCGATCTCCTTGATTGCCGTTTGCAGGGCTTGCTCCGCTGTGATCTTTTTCTCTTTGCTTCCTCCGGCAATGACATGTGCCGTATTTTCGTAGGAAAGAAGGCTGTTGGTCTTGGTATCGATGACGGCAGTAGCGATCCGTTCCTCGTCTTTCGTCCATTCGATGGTCTTTCGATTGAATTTTTCCATTATGTCCTCGCTTGCGACGGCTCCCTCTGTCTGAATGCCCCGCTTTGCCAGGAAAGCGGCGGCTTCTGCAGCATTTTTTGCGACAGGAGCCTCGCCCTTGGGCTGGACCTGAATGATCTTGTGATAGCTGTTCTCTCCTGTGTCCTTCCCTGTCTTGGCATCCAGCTCACCAGAGAAAGCGAAGGTGTAGCGGAGAGCTGCACTGCCCTCCTTCGTTTCGTACTGCAAACGCAGGTATTGTGCCAGCTCCTTTTCGGCCTGGTCCTTCGTTATCACTCCCTCGGGCTTCGGAAATACATATTTGTCCCGGGAAAGCGCCAGAGAAGCCATAACGGTCTTGCCGACAATTTCACCGCTGCTGTCCACATCGATCATGACACTGTCATTTTGCAAGGGGATTCCATTCACACCCCGGGAAAAAACGATCGAGTCCGCAGAGGCAGTCAAGCTCGGATTGTACTGATAGTCGCCCATGCCTTCTCCGTACCACTTCTTCATAAAAGCTGTCGCCTTTTCAATGGCTTTGTCCAGCGAATATGTGGAAGGAGGAGTCGTCCCTCCGTTCATCCGGTGAAATCCCTTCCACTCTCCCGTACTTCCGTCCACGTACAAGGAAATTCGGGGAAATGGCGTTTCCTTGGATTGCTGCAAGACGACCACCACCTGGCCACCCTCTCCCGGCTCGACTACTTTATAGGGGTATTGATCAAGATAAGGGAGCATTTTTTTCGCTTGCTCCAGCGCTTTGTCCGCCTGCTCCATGAGCGCCGGCACTACCTGTACCTGGACGGTTTTACCAGCCGCAGGCAATGGCTGATTTGCCGATACCTGCAGCGGGGCGGCAACTGCAAGACTGGCCAACAGGGCAACGAACGCGTAGCTTTTTGTTTTCACAATGATTTCCTCCTCTTCCATTCTCCATCATACTTGCTTTCACTCCAATATTCGGGTGAATCTGGAATTTGTTTCAATTTTGCTCAAAAAAAATTCCGGTTCCCTTAAAGGAACCGGACCTCGTCATCAAACGAGAGGGCGTAGCCGCCAGCGAGAAGGTACAAATAGCTCTCCTTCACGCTCCTGCCGACAATCTGCTCGATTGCCTGCCGGTAGAGGCGTATTTGCTCGCCGTACCGCTCAATCATATTCTGTTTCACAGCTTCGGATTTCTCCATCGCTACTCTGTCTGTCTTGAAGTCAAGCAATACGAGCCCGCCGTCATCTTCCTCCAGCAAACAATCGATAACGCCCTGCACGATGATTTGCTCCTCGCTTGCACCGCTCATTTCAGGCTCCACGAGAGAAGCTGGCCTCGCCAGGGTAAACGGCAATTCACGGTGGACCACCCGTGCCCGCTTCATCCGATCTCCCAGCGGCGAGGCGAAGAAACGAACGATCTGCATGAAGTCGATAGCCTGAACCTGCTCCTCCGTCAAAAAGCGGCGGGACAACAGCGAGGCAATCTGGTCGCGGACATCGTCCTCGTCCAGTGATCGTTTGAGATCGATGTTTTGCAGGATCAGATGGGTGATCGTTCCCCGCTCGGCTGCCGTGAGCGTGTGAGCGCCCTCCTCCATCAAAAACCGCGGCTTTTCCACAATCGTCGGGACGCGAAGCGGATAGCCTCTGGAAACAGCCTGTTCCCGCCGCTTCAGTTCGCTGACGGTCCATTTGGTCATCACCTGGGAAGCTGCCTGATGTGGATAGCTCCAGCCCAATTTGCGCTCAATCAGCCGCGCGCTTTCAGGATCAACAGGCCTATCCGGTACGGTCTCGCGCCTGGTGATTCGCTCCCAGTCAGAGTGCTGGCCGGAATTCCGGTCTGCCTCAGCCCTCAGATCGTCCGCGCGGTGGAAGAAAAACGACCATATGGACTCGTCCGGAACCGTTCGCACCATCACTTCGTCGCCGCCTCCGCACTCGCGGGGATAAGACCGGAGGGGACTTGCGAGCGGATGGCGCAGAAGCGCTCTGCCGACCCAATCCAGATAGCCTTTTGCTTGCAAAAGGTCTTCGTCATGCAGCCGCTCGCCGTCCCCCTGGCGTCCCCATGAGACGATGCTCTTGCACAAATCCTTGGCGGTTCCGAGCAGGACGAGCTTTTCCCTTGCCCGGGTGAGAGCGACGTACATTACTCGCATTTCTTCCGCCAGCATCTCGCGGCGCAGCTGCTGGCGGATGCCCAGTGCAGCCAGGCTCGGGTATCGCACCTGCAGCTCAGGCTCTACCGCCATCGGACCAAAGCCAAGGTCCTTGTGCAGCAAGAAGTGGCTTTTCATATCCATCGTGTTGAACTGCTTGCCCATTCCTGCGACAAAGACGACCGGAAACTCCAGCCCTTTGCTTTTGTGAATGGTCATGATGCGGACGACATCCTCGTTTTCGCCGATCGTGCGTGCCTCCCCCATATCGTTGCCCGCCTCCCGGAGCCGGTCGACGAAACGGAGAAAGCGGAACAATCCCCGATACGAGCCTGCCTCGTACTGACGGGCGCGGTCGTACAGGACGCGAAGATTGGCCTGACGCTGCTGGCCGCCCGATAGCGCCGCCACATAGTCGAGATAGCCCGTCTCGCGGTAGATCGTTGCGATCAGCTCGGCCAGAGAATCTCTTCTGGCCTGCGTGCGCCATTTGTCCAGCTTGCTGAAAAAGCGGCGCAAACGCTTCTCCCAATCCGCCTCTCCCTGCTGCTCCTCGATATACCGATGAACAGCCTGATAAAAGGGGATCGACGGATAGCTGATGCGAATCTGCGACAGTTGCGGCTCGGCAATGCCGACAATCGGTGAGCGCAGCACAGACGCAAGCGGGATGTCCTGAAACGGGTTGTCGATCACCCGCAAAAGCGAGAGCATGACCTCTACTTCTGTCGTGCTGAAATAGCCCTGGTTTTGCTCCGCATAGACGGGGATTCCGGCTGCACGCAGCTCCTCCATCATCGGCTCTCCCCACGCCGAGGTGGCCCGAAGCAGGATGACAATGTCGCGGTAAGCGAGCGGTCGCAGCCCTCCTGCCTTTTTATCGAAAACGAGAAGCGGCGCCTCGCCACTCCCCGGCTCCATCCAGCGGCGGATGCGCTCTGCGATCAGTCGGGCCTCCATTTGGGCCGCGCTCGCTTCTTCCAAAGCTTCTCCCAGTCCCGGAGCGGCTCCTCCGTCTGCGGAAGCTTCTCCGCCCTCTGCGGGGGGATTCGCCTGATCCTCCGCCTCTTCCTGTGAAGTCCGGTCAATCAGATGCAGCTCCACTTGCAGACGGTCAGGCTCCACCTCCGGATAGGAGGCGCGGCAGATCAGCTCAGCCGAACGGTCGTAGTCGATTTCCCCGACGCCCGGCGACATGATCTGCCTGAACAGGAAGTTGACCGCGTCTACGACTTCGCGGCGGCTGCGGAAGTTGGCCGCCAGATCGATCCGCTGTCCCGTCCCCCGGCTGTTTCCCGATGCATCCTGCAAGTCTGTTCCACCCGCTTCGTGCTGCTCCAGCCGGTCGCTCTCAGAGCCGGTCTCATAGCTCAAGTATTTCTCCAAAAACAAATTGGGCTCAGCCAGCCGGAACCGGTAAATGCTCTGTTTGACATCTCCTACCATGAAGCGGTTTGCTATTTCGTGCGAATCCGGTTCACGCGATACCATGCGCAAAATCGTTTCCTGAACAAGGTTGATGTCCTGATACTCGTCGACGAGGACCTCTGCATACTGATCGCGCAACTGGAGGGCAAGCGCTGAAGGCTGCTTCCCGCCACCACCGCTGCTGTCTGACTCCTCCGCCTCAGCATCGGCTCTCGTCAAAAGCCGGAGAGCCAGATGCTCCAAATCACCGAAGTCAACCAGCGCCCGCGCCCGTTTTTCCTGCGCAAAAGCCGCGTCAAACTCCGTGACCAATCGGGCCAGCGTCTGCATCGACGGAGCCAGCCTTTCAAGGTCCGCCAGGTACTGCTCCGCCGGCATGGAGAAGTTTTGCTCGACCAGCTCGCCAAGCGCTTTCTTCACCTCATTGCGAAGCCCCTGCACCTGTTCCTTGAGATCCGGGTCGACATCCTTGACAGACGGCAAACGTGCAAAGGAAATGCCTCGGACTGCCTGCTCCGTCTCTGCCCATCCCTGACGGCACGCCGCTACTGCCCGCTCCAGGCCAGCCGCCTCCGCTTCCAACAGCGGAACGTAAGCAGCAGGCCCTTCCGGTGAAGCAGCCAGGAGAACGGCTCGTCTCAGCTTTCCTTCCAGACCTTGCAATTCCCATCTCAGCGACTGCAGGATGCTTTTCGTCCACTTGAGGCCGTCCATCGACTTTGCGGACGCTGTCGCAAACATCTCGGCAGCTTCTTCCAGCCATCCCTTCGGATCCGGATTGCTGCGTGAAAACTCGTACAGGCGCAACAGCAGCCCGACAAGGATCTGGTCATCCTGTCCGTCCAGCATCAGATCGGCCAAACGTTGAAAATCCGGGTCTCGCTCGTACCACTCCTCCAGCATTTCCTCCAGAATGTCCTGGCGGAGCAGCTCGCCTTCCATCTGGTCGGCAATGCGGAAGTCGGGATCAAGCTCCACGAGGTAGTAATACTGGCGCAAAAGCCCCAGACAAAAGGAGTGAATCGTGGTGATGGAGGCCCGCTGCAGCAGGGCCAATTGTTTTCGCAAATGAGCGGACTGCGGCTTTTCCTTGAGCGCCTTTCGCAACGCTTCGCTGATCCGGTGCCTCATCTCCGCGGCGGCCGCATTGGTAAAGGTAACGACCAGTAATTCATCCACCCCGACGGGATCGCTTTCGTCCATGATCCGGCGAATGATCCGCTCTACGAGCACTGAGGTTTTCCCGGAGCCAGCTGCTGCCGCCACCAGCAAATTGCTTCCACGGCTCGTTATCGCCTGCCACTGCTCGTCGGTCCACTGCTCAGGCTTTGCCTGCGGCTGACTCGATTGCTGCTCCATCGCTATCCACCTCCGCATCTGTTAATTGCCCGCTCTGGAGCATATCCCATATTTCCTTGTTGTTCCACTTGGGAAGCTGGCGCAGCTGATTTGCGTCTCCATCCGGGTCGTATTGGCAGACAGGCTTGTACGAGCATCGATCGCAAGCAGTCAACGTTCCGCTCACATAGGGGGAAATCTCAATGTCGCCGTCTGTCATCCGCGCGCTCAGCTCTTTTACCGTGGTGCGGACGAACTGTTGGAGCGCTTGAAACTGCTCCGCCGTTGCCACAGAGGAACGAGCCGACAAGGTGCCGTCCTTTTTCAATTCAAACGGAACCAGTTCGGAAGCCCCCTGCTCCACCTGTGCGTCCATCATGCGGGCCAATTCCGGGTCGGCCAGCATCAAGCCTTTCATCCGCAATCGCTTTGCCCGCTCCTTGGCCGCTTCATCACTGGTCAAAAGCCGCTTTGCCGTGACAAACGGGTCCGCTACCTGGTAGTAAAAGACACCAGCCATCTCTGCCTTTTGGCCGAGCCATTCCTCTGCATTCGTCACGACCACATCGAGGTAGACCAGAAGCTGCAGATTCAGACCGTTGAACACATCAGACAGCAGGAGCTGCTTCGGACTGGATTTGTAGTCAATCACGCGCAAATACGGGATCTCGCTGTCGAGAGATTGGTCGACACGGTCGATTCGCCCGATCAACTGGACAGAGGAGCCGTTGGCCAGCCGCAGTTCGAGTCCAGGCAGATCTCCGCCAGGGCCAAACGCCACCTCCAGACCTACAGGGGCAAAGCGGCTCCGCTTCGCATGCTCGCCCAGGACGTAGATGGCTCTTCCGACCGCCCGTTTCAGCTTGCCCGACAGGTATCGGTACCGGGCCGTCCGGGTGAGGATGCTGCTGCGGGTCGACGGCACCAGCTCGTCAACTACTTCACCGGCCAACTGCATGCTGTTCGCTTCGGTCAAACGGCTCCATTCCAAATGTTCCTCGTTCATCTTTTCGACTGCGCGCTTGAGCGAGGCGTGGAATAGCTCGCCCACGTCAAAACGCTCCAGCTTGTATAGCTGCCGCTCTCGCAAGCGCAGGCCGTGCGAGGAGTAATGAGAAAATGGACAGGTCTGGAAGCGTTCCAGCCGGGAGACGCTCATCTTGAGACGGTCCCCGTAAAGGGCTTGGCTCGTCTTCCTGTCCAGCGGCATCGGCCGGTTTGTGTAGCGCAAGCCGGACAGAAGCCACTTCTCTCTGCTCGCGTCGGGAGAGTGCCGCAGAAACCAGTCGTATACCTCCCACCAGAAAACGGGCAGGCTGCCGCTCTCCTTCATTTCCCGCACGAGCGTAAGCAAATGGCTGAATACGCGTCGCGGCGAGCCCAGCAAAAAGGAGTCCGCCTCGGCATTCCCGCTCGGCTCATTGTGGAAAAACCGGTAAGGCACATCCGGGATAACTTCCCGGATGCGGGCAAACACCGAAGAAGGCAAAAGCGCTTTCCCCTCTTCATCTGCCAGCGCACAGCTCAAATACAGCCGCTCCGCCGGACGGGTCATCGCCTGATAGAGCAGAAACGGTTCGGCCATCAGCCGCTGCTTGGCTGTCGGCGCGAGCTCCATTCCCATTTCCGCGAGCCTTTCCCGCTCCGCCTCGTCCAGCACGCCGTCTTCCTTCGGCTTGAGGGGAATGACTCCTTCGTTGACCCCAAGCAGAAAGAGAGCCCGTACATCCGGCTGGCGGGAACGCTCCATCGACCCGACCAATACCTGATCCAGCGCAGGCGGCACCAGGCCAAGCTCAATGCTTTCCAGTCCGCTCTCCAGGACGCTGGCAAACGTGTCGATGTCCATCTGCTCCTCGCCCATCACTTCGACGACCTGGTCAAAGAGGCTCATCAGCCCGTTCCAGACCTGTCCGTGCATCTGGGCATCGTCCAGCTCTCCCGACTGCTCTGCCGTTCTTTGCCACTTTTCCAGTATGCCTGGTACGTCGAGACTGACCAAAAAGCGGTAGAGAGCTGTCGCCATCGCGCGGACATCTTTCTTTTCCGCCTGCTTCAGCTCTTCTTCAAACCGGCGCAAGGGCGCTGCGTACTGTCTTCGCAATTCATCTGCCGCCTGATCCTCCGCAGACTCTCCGCCAAACCGCCACGGCTTCTCATCCGACCAATAAGAGCCGTATACGCCATGTGCCAGCACATAGTTTTCCAGCAAGTCGACTTCTCGCCGAATCACGTTCAGTGGAACCTGCTCCCCGCTGTCGGAAACGCGTCCCTCCGGTGTGACCAAATCTGTCTTCAGGCAGCGGAATACCGCTTCATACCGCCATCTGGCCGTGACCACCTCCAGAGCGGAACGGACCAATTCCATCAGCGGATGGTGCATGACCGTGCGCTTCTGATCCAGGAAGAACGGGATCCCGTAATCGGTAAACACGGTCGCAAGCTCGTCCGCATAGGTGCCGATCTCGCGCAGCAGTATCGCCATGTCGCGCCAGCGATACCCCTCCGTGCGCGCAAGCTCGAGAATCTGCAGAGCGACCGCTTCCACCTCGGCCCGGCGATTGGCGGCCGACAGCAGACTTACTTCATCCGCTCTTGCGGGAGGCGGAGGAGTACCCGGGTCTCCCCACGCAAAGTAACGATCCTCCAGCTGGCGAAGCCACGGACTGTCGGCAAATCTCCCCGGCCCGGTCAACAGAATCGGGCTTTCGACCGCTACACCCGCTTCTTTGGCCATCTTCTCCAATGTTTGGTAGGTGCGCAGAGTCGGATGAAACAATCCGAGCTCATCAGGGGAGGCATCCCGTTCGGACGGGTCGAGGCAAAGCGCAATCGTGACCTTTTTGGCGCAGACCATCAGTTGCTCGATCACCCGCAGCTCCTGGTTCGTAAATCCGCTGAAACCGTCGATAAAAATCTCGGTCTGGGCGATGTAAGCGGAATCTTTGATCATGACAGCAACGCGGTTCAAAATATCGTCCGCATCCCAGTACCCTTGGGCGAGATGAGCCTCGTACGCATTCATGACCAGTCTCAGATCATGTATTTTTTGATTGAGCGTCCCGCTTCCCCAATCGACGTTTTCCGTATGGGTAAAGCTGACGCCGTATGACTTGCACTCGCTGATCAGACGGCCCAACTGGGACGTAAAACCGGGCTGCAGCGCTGCCCGCCTGAATACCTGCAGCTCTTCCTTGTAGCGCTCCAGCAGCAGGCGCAGGACCATTTGCTTGCCCAGGTCATCGACAGGCACGAGCGTCAAATCGCCAAGCTCCTGCAGCAGCCGATGCGCCAGCCGCCCGAAGCTGAGGACCTGTGTGCCGATCACACCGTGCAGTCCCGGGATGGAAGCGAGTGCGTACTCCGCTTGAAAGCTGGCCTGCTCAGGAACGAGCAAAATCATCGGCGAACCGAGCGCGGACTGCTTCAGCCGCGCTTCCATTTGGTTCAGGATGGTTTGCGTCTTGCCTGTTCCGGCACGGCCCAGGACAAATTGTACTGCCATGAGCACTCCTCCTCGTCGTTGTTGATTATTCTGTCTCCATCCTGATCGTGCTGCCTTCGCCCATAGGCTCCGCCGGCGTGATGATCAGTCTTCGCGGCATGCGTACACGAATCTCCGGAACATGGCTGATCACGCCAATTGTAAAGTCGTCCATGCGCAATCTCTCCAATGCGTCCATGACCACCTCCAAAAGCTCCGGATCAAGCGTACCGAAGCCTTCATCGAGGAAAAAGAACTCCAATCTGCCGCCCCGCATCTGAATCTCCATGGACAAGGCCAAAGCCAGCGACAGGGACGTCAGGAAGGTCTCTCCCCCTGACAGCGTGCTGATCGGCCTGCGCATTCCTCCCGCGCCCTCGTCTCTTAAGACAAATTCGCCTTCGTCGCCGATTTCCAGCGCATAGCGGTTTTTGGTCATCCGCATCAGGTGGTAGGAAGCGTCTCTGGCGATCGAGGCGAGCTTTTCCTCGGCGATGAACTGCACGAACGCCTTTCCTTCCAGCAGCTTTTTCAGCTCCTCCAAACGGCTTTGCTCGTCCATCTCCTCTGCGAGCCGTTTTTCGATTGAAAGCCATTTTTCATGGTTCTGCTCTACCTGGGCAAACGTTTGCCGGGTGACTGCCACCTGCTCCTTGGCCGCCTGATGCCCCGCTTCCGCTTCGTCCCAGGCCTGCTTGGCCGCTTCCCATTCCTCTTTGGTGACATGCCTTCCGTCCAATGCCTTCAGCAGCCGCTCCTCATCGTACTGCAAACGGGCTAGCTCCGTCTGGTACGCGGAAAGCTGCTCCTGCAAAGACACAAGCCGATCCCGCTCACGGTACAGCTCTCCTGCCCGTTCCGGAGTGCCGAGGCCGCTCTCCGCCAGCGAGCGGTGCATTTGTTCTGCCGCTTCCGTTCGCTGCCGGGACAGTACCGCATAGCCTTCTGACAGCTTGACTACGGCATTTTGCACCTCTTCCCGGGCCTCTCGTGTTTCTTTGCGCTTGTTTTCCGCTTCGTCCAAAGAGGTGCGAAGCTGCTGCAGAGTCTGCTCCACGGTTGTCAGCAGCTTCCGCGCGGGCTGTCCGCCCGTCCGCTCCAGCCACATCCCGTGCTTTTGCTCCCACAGCCGCTTTTTTTCCTCCAGCCGCTCACCAAGCAGCGCCTGCTGCGAGTGCAGGGCGGCATGGCGCGAGACCGCTTCCTGATAGCCTGCCAAAAGCGACTGGTACAGCGACTCCTTTTCCGCCCTCGCTTGCTGCAGAACCGACGTTTCCCGGTCGCGCTTTCCGATCGCTTCCCAATGCTTTTCTATTTCCTCAACCTTGACGTCGCCCAGTCTGTCCTCCAAGCGCCGTTTGGCTTCCTCCGCTTGAACGGCCGCGGCTTCCAGACGGGCTTTTGCGGCTGCTTCTTTTTTCAAAAGCTGTTCGCCGAGAACGGCGCTTCGCTCATACATGCGCTTTTTCTCCGCTTCCCGGTCGCGCAGCCCATCCGCCCATTTTTGCAGGCGTTCCCGTTCCGCTCTGTACGCCTCTCGCGCTTCCGCTTCGCTCTTCAGAGCCGCCTCTTCCTGCTTGTACATCTGCAGCAGTTTGGTGATGTCGCCCACCGCCCATTTTTCTCCAAGGGCAGCGCACTCGCGACGGATCGCGTCAATTCTTTCCATCAATACTGCACGCTCTTCGCCGAGGGAGATCATCCGCTGCTCCCACAGCTTCCACTCTCCCTTTGCCGTCTGCAAGGCCTCGAACGCTGTCCGGATCTGCTGCTCCGCGTGACGAACAGCTTCCTCCGTCTCCCGCATCTGCTGACGGATGCTTTCTCCTGCAGCCTGCTGATTGTCCGACTCAGGCTTTTTCTCCTCCGGCTCTTCCAGGCAAGGATGATGGGACGAACCGCATACCGGGCACGCTTCCCCGGGGTTCAGACGATCACGCAGCATTCTGGCCATATTCGCTTCCCGCCACTGCTCCCATTCAGCACGGAGACGTTCGAGTTCGCTCCGCCGTCTCGCCTGGGCTTCCTCTTCCATTTTGACTTTCGCTTCGCATGCGTGCAGACGGGTTGCGGCCTGTTCCTGTTCGCGCTGGGCTGTCTGCCGCTTCTCCTCCCAGTTGGCGAGTGCCTGCTCCTGCTCGCGCCATTGCCTGCCCCATTGCTTGATCTGGGACAGGGCGTCGAGTTTCTCGGTCCACTCGGCTTCGGACGAAGGCGGAGTTGCCTCAAGCTGGGCAAGCTTCGTCCTGGCTTCCGCCAACTGCGAGGCGCTTTTCTCCCATTCCTTTTGTGCCATCTCCAGCTCCGAGGCGGCAGACCTCCGCTCCGATTCAACACCCTCCAGCTCGGTAGCCAGCTCTTTGCGCTTCTGTTCTTCCCGTTCCCAGATCAGCTTGGCATCCCGCAGGGCGACGATGAAATCGCGCCATTCCGGCTTTACCTGGGCCGCTTCCAGCGATTTTTCCAGTTCGGCCCGCTCGCTCTCCAGGCGGTTCAAGGACTCTTTGTCACGGGCCAGCTGTTGTTTTAGCACAGTCAGCTCCTGCGACACCTTTTGCCATTCCTGTTCAAGCACGGTCCATTCCGCGCGCAGAGCGGACAGCTCTTCTTCCCACTCCGCAGCCTGGATCAGCCTGCTTTTCCGCTCGATCATAAGCGGCTCCTCCCGCTGCAGCTCGGAAGCGCATTTCACATACGACTCCTCCGCCTGCAGATGCGCTTGCTGGACGACTTCCTGCTTCTTGCGCGCGTCCTCCAGTTGAACAGCCGTCTCCTTCCACTCAGTGTCCAGACGTTCAAACTGCTGGACCTGCGGCCATAGCCTGACACTTGCATCTAGCTGCTTTGCGAGCCGCTCCCATTCAGCGGCTTCCTCCGTCCGGGCCAACTGCTCTGCGAGGCGCTCGCGGACACGCTCCAGCTCCTCCTGCCAGCGGTATACCTGCTCCAGCTCCTTGATCATTCCCGCGAGGCCATCCCGCTGCTCTGCATAGACGCGCTCCTGCCGAGCGGCTTCCTCCCACGTTTTCCGGGCTTGCTCCAGCGCCTCCGGTCCAGCATCCCCGAGCGCCGCCTTCTCCAGCTCGATTTTATGAAGCCGCTCCCGAGTCGCTTCCAGTCCCGCCCGAACGCGCTCACTCAGTTTTTCACCGTAGATATGTAGATGAAACATCCGCTGCAGCATCTCATTGCGGTCGCTCCCCTTGAGCGTCAAAAAGCGGGAAAACTGTCCCTGCGGCAGCACGACAGCCCGGGTAAAATCCTGCAGCGTAAGCCCAATCAAAGACTCGACAGCCGCCGTTGCCATAGTCGCCTTCGATTCCAGCACGACATCCGGCGTCTCTTCGTCTGTTCCGCACTGGATCAGGCGGACCTCCGGCTGTCTCCAGTTTCCGTTTTTATTCAGGCCAAATTCCCGTTCGATCGTATACCGCTTCCGCTCAGCACCCGATCCCAGCTCAAAGGTGAACGAGACAAATACCCGCTGCTCCAACTGGTTGAGCACATCCTTGGGATGGCTGCCGCCGCCGAGCCTGACGACCTGTCCGTAAAGCGCGAGCGTGATCGCGTCCAAAATCGTCGATTTCCCGCTCCCGGTCGGGCCAAAGATTCCAAAGAGACCGGCTTCGCACAGTTTTTCAAAATCGATCTCCTGCATCTCCCGATAGCTATGCAAGCCGGCAAGCTTCAGTCGTATCGGCTTCATCTCGTTCCCTCCTCTTCACCGATTTGGTTCAGCAGACGCTGAAACAAGGCGACCAGCTTCTCGTCCGGCTCTGCCCCGCGCTTTCGTTCATAGAAGCGGCGAAACAGCTGGTCAGGCAGCAGCTCGCTCAGCTCCGCTCGCTGCTCGCTCGCCGAGTCCGCCGTTTCCTCGCGCACCACAACCCGCTGTACTTTGAGAAAATCATCGCTCATTTTGCGCAGCCGCTGAAATTCAGCCGGGTCGATCACGTCCGATACGTGCAGCTCCAAGTCGATCCATGCGCCGGCGTCCCTGCCTTCCTCCAGCCATTTTTCCACCTGCGCAATCCCTTCTGTAGCCTTCCAGCGCGCCAGCGGCCTGCCGCTTGTCAGGTAGACGATCTCCTCTTGCACTTCCTCTCCGGGAACGACATCCACGATCACGACAGCCTTGCTCTGTCCTGCCTCCGAAAAGGAGTACCCGAGCGGCGACCCGCTGTAGCGAATGAGCGGCTTCTCTCCCAGCTTTTGCAGACGGTGCAGGTGGCCGAGCGCCACGTAATCCGCTTTTTCCGGGAAAGCCGACGGGGAGACGGTCAAGGCTCCGCCGATCTGAATAGGCCGCTCGGAATCGCTTTCCCTGCCGCCCATGACAAACAGGTGGCTCGTCACCAGATTGACCGTATCCTCACGGAAATGTACCGACAGCTCGTCAAGCAGCGTCTTGATCCGCTCAGAAAATGCGAGCTGCATCTGCTCCTGGGTAAACGTATCGCTTAACAGCTCCTTGAGGCGGGCTTCCGATGGATACGGCAGGGCCAGAATGACCGCGTGGTGTTCCACGCCGGGAACGGCCAGCTCCATCCACGACGGCCCTCCGTCCAGTACCCGCACCTTATCTCTGGGGGCGTCGCTCCCCGACAAGATCGGCGTTTCTTTGGGCAGTCCCAACAGAACGATGCCCTGTTTCGACGCAATCGGCGCCGCCGCCCGAACCCGCTCCGGCTGATCGTGGTTACCCGCAATGACGACGACAGCCCGCCGCCCTCCAGCGGACAAGCGCTCCAGCGCCGTATAAAACAGCTCCTCCGCCCAGGCAGGGGGGTTGACTGAGTCATAGACGTCCCCGGCAATCAACACGAGCTGAACGTCTTTTTCCTCCGCAATCCGGCAGAGCTCGTCCACAAAATCAGATTGTTCTCCCCGTCTGTCACGCCCCTCCAACTGACGACCGAAATGCCAATCCGCCGTATGTAAAATACGCATGCTTGCACCTTCTCCCGATCATGTGTTTGCGTTCATTGTATCACAGAAAACCCGGTGTTTGCCGAGCCATTGAACAGTTAACAATAATCGCCACTTCCATGTAACTTTTTCTCTCTCAAACTCGTCCTCACCTGTAGAAAACATGAGAGGGGTTAACCAAACGCGTGAAACCTGCCAACCTGTTCGTCGCTGTCCCTGCCCTCTTGCTGGCGTTTTCGGTTTCTGTCTCTGCCGATGCTGCGTCATCTCCGCCCGGCAACAATCAAGCCGGTACAGCTGCTTTGGCTGATACAGCTTCTGCGGTAGTTCCGGCCAAAGCAGCTCCTGTCGAAGCTCCGGCCAAAGCTTCACCTAAAACTCCATCAGTAAAGGCTGCCTCTTCTGCAAAGGGTGAAATCCGGCAGGTACAGGCATGGATCAATGCCGAAGCGAAGAGGAAAATAGCGGACGATCGACTGGAAGACTTCAGCTATCGCTGGATTCAACTGGATGACGACCCGGAGCTCGAGCTTGTGGCAAAAATAAATGACAGTGTGCGGCTGGGCCACTTCTATGTACTCGACCGCCGCCCCAACGGCACCTATGCGCTCTTGACCGAGCAGCCGTGGAATGTCCCGCATTTGGACCTGGAGCGTTGGGACTACAATCATTTTGACAATCCCAATTGGTCAACCATCCCTTCAGGTGAAGAAGGCAAGGTAGGGGGAAAACGGCTGTTTGAAACGCTTAACAAATCCGGGGGCACCGGCATAAGCGTCTACTACGCCCATCTGTGGTATATCGAGAACGGAAAGTTTGTGGAGGCTTGGGAAGGGACAATGCTGGAAACGGGCTCCGTACCCGGAGGCCAGTCATTCCAGACGATCGGCCAATATCAAATTGTCCAGACGGGCCCTGTTCCTCTGCTTTACTACTGGAAAACGATGCGTGAGCTGGACCCTGATAGCGGAAAGCCCCTTTCTTCTTCCTCTGTGCAGACAGAAGTTCACGTCTTTCCGTTTGAAAACGGCCGCTTTACATCTGCTGCTGCCGCAAAGAACTGACCAGCGGATTTCAGCCCGCTCAAAGCCCGGCATCTTTGCTGCTCCATAAAAAAGCCGCCTCTCCGGCGATCCCGGGAAAGGCGGCTTTCTGCTTGCTTGCTATTGTTGCTGTCTTTTTGTCCCCTTCTCCGGTGCCTTCAACGATTGCAGGCACATATAGCACATCGTTCCGAAGAGACATGTAATGACGGCAGAGTGAAAAATCGTCGAGTACAGCGTCAGGCGGGACAAGACAACCCAGCCGCCGCTCAGCACCTGAATGACCACGAGCACAAATGACAAGATGCCCGCACCGTACAAGTCACGCCGCGTCTCTTTGAAGTGGCGCAAAACATAAACCAGCACGGCGGCCAGTAGAATCGCCAACACAATCGCGGCTACACGGTGCATAAAATGAATCCCTGTTTGTCCCGACAGCTCCGGTATGAGCTTGCCCTGGCAAAGCGGCCAATCGCTGCAGCCCAGATTGGAGCCGGTGTGACGCACATACGCGCCCAAATAAACGACACCATATGCGTAAATGGTCACAATCCATATGGCCCATCGAAACCCCTTGGAAACCGTTCCCCGGACCAGCTTTTCCACCTTGTTCCGCTGCAGAACGAAGATGCTCAACAGCAAAACCCCGCTAAAGGCCAGAAGTGAAAACCCAAAGTGCAAGGCCATTACGGCAGAGGACTGCGGCCAAATAACCGCGGATGCTCCCAGGAAAGACTCCAGGATCAAGAAAAACATGCTGAACATCACAAGTCCGCGAACTTCCCGATTCCGCGGGTATCTCCGCCATGCCAGGATGGAAAAAATCCCGACGATGATACCGGTCATTCCGGTGACGAAGCGGTGCATATACTCGATCATTGATTCCAACGTGTATTCGGGTACCCATCTTCCGTTACAGAGTGGCCAGTCATTGCCACAGCCCAAACCCGAATCAGTCTTGGTCACCAGTGAGCCACCGATCATGACCATGAAGGTAATAATGGTGGATGCAATGGCAAACCATTTCAGCCATTTGTCCATAATTGTTACACCTGACTTCGAGAGAGAACTGTTCAAAAAGAGGGGTATTTCAGCTTTTTGAACAACCTCCATATTTTATCGTACCAAAATGCTCATGTTGCGTATCCTCACTATCACGATAATAAAACATCCCCTGCCGTGCAAGGGATGTTCCGTTCCATTTTGTGATCGTTACGTGTCAAAAGTTGTCCAGCATCGTGCTCACAACAATTGCAGCGCAGAAAACAGTGAGGTACAGGATGGAATAGCCAAACAGCTTTCTCGCCCAGGGCAGTTCATCTTCCTCTTTAAGCTGGAAGCCCTTGAACAACAGCACCAAATAAATGATGCCCATGACAGCCATGACACCCAGATACAGATACCCGACACTGCTGTAGAAAAAGAGCAGCAGCGAAGCGGGAATGAGTACGGCACCCCAGATAAACATCTGACGTTTCGTCTCGGCAAACCCCTTTACGACGGGCAGCATCGGAATGCCCCCTGCCCGATATTCCTCCGTTTTGAGCATCGCCAAAGCGAGGAAATGCGGCGGCTGCCACAAGAACAAGATCAAAAACAGAAGCCATGCAGCCGGGTCCATATTGTTGGTGACAGCTACCCAGCCGATCACTGGCGGAACAGCGCCGGAAATGCCGCCGATAACTGTATTCAGCGTGGTTACCCGCTTGAGCGGCGTATAAATCAGCACATAAAAGATATGGCCGATTAATCCCCATACGGCTGCCAATGGATTGACGAAATAGGCCAGAACAACAAGTCCAACAAGCAGCAAACCAATTCCGATCAACAATGCCTTCAGCGGGGAGATGCGGCCGGAAGCGATCGCCCGGTCTTGGGTGCGCTTCATTTTTTTATCCAGATCGCGGTCGTAATAGTTGTTCAGTGTTGCACCAGACATGATCACCAGGGCGGTTCCGATCATCGTCCAAATAGCCAGAACCCAGTTCGGGTATCCATACGATGCCAGCCACAGACCCGCAAATGCGGTCATCAGGTTGGACATCGTAATGCCCGGCTTTGTCAGCTGCACATAATCTTGCAATGTGGCCCTTCTTGCCGGTTGGGACTGCGCCGCAGGATCGGTGTTGATCGACTCCTGCATCGTCACTTGCTGGTCCACGTTTTGTACCTCCTGTCTGCTAAAAATCCCTTACACGCCAGACCACCACTTCACAAGGAAGTGGCAGTTTATCACGCAATCTATTCCCTCATAATCATTGCAAGACTTTTCGTACCGTAAAATCATTGTATGATCAGCTCTTCGATTACCAGCCGAAAATGACATCCAGGACTCCCGTCGTCTCGCCGCCTGGGTAGATCAGGTAGAGAAGAGTGTAAACAGTCACGCCTGTGATGGCAGAGGCAAACCAGATGACAGACGTCCACGGACCGATTTTCTTATGCTTGTCGTACTTTCTTTTAAATCCGTAATAAAGCGTGACCAGTCCCATCACTCCCCCTATCGTTGCCAGGATGATATGGAAGATGAGGAAAATCTGATAGAAAATACGAATGTTGTCCGGACCGCCGAACAAAGTATTCCCCAGCAGAGCGGTACGGGATACATACGTAATAAAGAAGATCGTCGCACAGATGGCCGCCCACTTCATCGTCTTGATGTGTTTTTCTGTCTGGCGGCTGCGAATGAAATACCAGCCAAAAGCTACGAGAATCCCGCTAATGGCAATGAAGGACGTACTTATCGTAGGCAGTAAAATGTGCATATCTACACCTCGTATCGCAACTTTCTCTTTCTATCAATACCTTATGCTCTGCCCTGATCGGTCGCAGGCTTCAGCACACCGATATTTTGGGCTGCAGGCTGCTGATCCATCGGCAAGTCGTCCTGCTTTTCGTCCTTGCGCCATTTATAAAAAATGTAGGCCAAAACAGAGCCGTAGACCATTTCCTGAACCAGCTTCATGATGATGCCTCCGGTCCGTTGGTCAACAAAGGCGGTATACCCTTCGAACAACTGTGGCGCATTCATGTAATGCTGATAAATCGGCTCTCCGGCAAAGATAATCAACGCACATGCCGGTGTGATCAAAATCCCGTTGGCAAACAAATACGCCATTTTTTTCAGGCCCGCGAGCTGCTCCGGTTGGCCTGGCAGCGGATTTACGATCGGCCACCACATACAGAAAGCCGTACAGAACAGGAAAGCGTGGAAAGCATTCATCGCATCGTGATTCAGAGAAGCGGTATCAAGAATGAACGGAACGTGGTAGAAAGACAGCAAAGCGTTGAAAACGACAGCCGCCACGATCGGTTTTGTGAAGATTCGCAGCAAGGCGTACATTCTCTTGTTGCTGAAAATCGCCGTCCACAGCCATCCCGGAATTCCTACCATCAAAAGCGGAGGCAATACAAAGAACAGGAGGGACATTTGAAGCATGTGCATGCTGAACAGGTAATGGTGTCCCACGTAGTTGATCGGACTGCCTGCACCCGCATAAAAAAACAGCATGGCCAAAACAAACAGCACCTTCTGTTTTGCCGTTGCCGGTTTTGAATCCGCAAAACGGTGACGCAGCGGCCCTGTTAGTGCAAAGTAAAGGATCGTCAGCAAAATGGTAATCAAAATAACAGTCGGGCTCCACATATCAGAAAACGAACCAATCCCGCCATCAACGGGCGTTCCATGTTGGTGATGATCATGCATCGGATTTTTCAATCCTCCTTTCATATTAGAAAGGGTGCCCTCTATACAATCTTCATTATACCGTTAATTCAGCCCGACTTCCTCTCCTAAAAATGAACAATATGTTGACAAACGAATATGGAAAAATCCCCTCCATGCCAACAGGAAGGAAGATGCAATTTCCTGTCTGCATAAAGGGGATCTGCAATCAAATTTTGGCTGACTCATCGCTTTCTGTCAAACATTTGCCCGTGCCTGTCGTGACTATGCCTGGCCGCATCTCTTACTTTCCGGTCTGGATCGGGACCTCCCATTTTGCATCGTGATGCTCCGTATACTTTTTGTCGTAGGAGATGATCAGTTCCTTCGGCAGTTTTTTGACGCCCTTTAGGAGAAGTCCACCGTTAATATGAAGCTGTCCGTTTTCATACTTTCTTTCATCGTTGAGGAATGCGCTATCGTATTTCTTGCCGCTTTCATCCGTAATGACTCCGAATGTGGACAAGGGGTTCATCGGTGCCGTTCCGTTCCCAATCGTAGCCTCGACTCTGACGATGTAATGATCAGGTTCGTCGGCTTGGTTCTTTTCATGCTGAAATGTGTAGCGATTGCCTTGTTCCTCTACCGTAACCGGGGCTTTCTCAAGCTTCGCAAGGTCGAGCTTTGCCTGGAACGCTGCCGGCTCCTGTTTATAGACAGGGCCAAGCCTGAGAATCATGTTCTTCGTTTCGTCGATCGGTTGGAAGTAGTGGAAATCCCTTACGCTTTCCCCGATTTCCTCAGAAGGACGCCACTTGCTCCGTCTCGGATCGCTCATCAGATTTTTCCTCTCCCCGTCTTTTCCGTAAATAAAGCCAGGGGCCCAAGCTCCCAGAACAGAACCGTGTTCATCCACAAGCTCAAAGCTGTATTCCATCTCTTTTGTGTTCCGGTCAACGACCAGCTCGACACCGGTTGGCGCAAACGTAATCTGCTTGACGTCCAGCTTCAACCCTTGCGGAGTGGTATAGCTCTTGTTTACAGCATACGTTTTGGTCGCCGCTTTCGCTTTTTTGAGGTCCACCGGAACCTCCAGCTGCCAGTTTCCGTTTGTCTCGCCGATTTTTTTGATGTCGAATGCTACAATCAGCTCATCCGGAAGCCCTTTGCCGCCGTTCAGGCTGCTGAGATCGTGTACCAGCTCCATGTAAGGGCCATCTTCGTTCACGCCTTTACCCGTGCCTTTTCCCGTAAGCCCCCATTTCAAAGCTCCTTTTTCTGTCGAAGAATGCAAAACATTCCCTTGTTTATCCTTGATCGTGATTTGTCCTTTCTGATAAGCATCCCAGTGCGATTCCTTTTTATTGCTTTTATCCTTAATGGAAGTCAGAATGCATATGCGAAAGGGATCTGCTACTACCTCATGGACTGTCAGGGTAAACCCTTGGTCGGCAACACTTGCATTCGGTGTTTGGAGAAATCCTTTCTTGGCGGCTTCCTCAATGCCATCGTCACCCAGCCTGGTAAGCAGGCCGTTGCCCGCAACGCCCACAGGCTCCGCTTTGTTCGTCGGACTGCTGGCAAATACGCCGTTCACATAAGTAGAAAACGTCGGTGAATACATCATGCCGCCGGAAATGACTACTGCCAATGTCGCTGCGGCTATCGTTGTCTTTTTCATAATATCCAGACTCCTCTTTTTCCAAATAGGCAACTGCCTCGTATCGGCAGCCCGGTGCAGCATTTTCACTGGATGCGCGGGAAGGGCGCTGATGATCCTGCGGTCCAAATCCTCGGAAAGGGGTTCTTCCACGAGGGCCTTGCCCGCTTCCTCCAGCTCGTCGACCCATTGCTCCAACTGTCGTTGGCAGTGCTTGCAATGCTCGAAATGCTGCTCCAGCTTTCTTCTGTGTTCCGGAGATAGTTTGTCTTCCATGTAGTCGACCATGAGTTCTTGCGTCAGGCATTTCAAGTGGATTCCCTCCTTATTTTTCGCTTTTGCTCAGGCGGTCTCGAAGCTTTCTTCTCGCGTGGGAAAGGCGCATCCTCACCGTATCGACAGACAGCGACAATCTGCTGCTGATCTCCCTGTAGCTCAAAAATTGGAGATAGTGCATATCCAGCAGCGTCCCGTAGTCTTTATTCAGCGCCATGATTTGCTGCCGCAAAGCGACCCGTTGCTCTTTTTCCAAAAAAACTTCCTCCGGGATCGGAGATTCGTCCTTCAGTTCACTGCTCACCTCGGCTACACCAGGCATTCGTTTTCGCTTTCGCAATTCGTCAATGCCCCGGTTCATGGCGATTCGATAGAGCCAGGCCGAAAAGGAGTGTCCCGGTCGATAGTCGGGCAGACTGTAGTACGCCTTGATAAACACTTCCTGCACGATGTCCTCGACTTCATGGGAATGCCCCATCGCTTTTCGCAGAATCGAAGCGACTTTTCCCTTATACCTGTTGACGATCAGAGCATAAGCTTCTTTGTTTCCTTGAAGTACCTCCGCAATGATCTCCCGATCGTCCTGCATGTTTTTACCTCCTCGCAAAAAGGTTGCTGCGCAGCCGTACCTTTTTGGTTGTACACTACTATAGACGAAAAAGGGAGCTGCCCCCTCTCATAAAAAATTTTAAAGTAGGGAAATTTGTTCATGGTACAAAAAAATTCATGTCACCTTTTGACATGAACAAGCTATTGACGGAGTATAACAGAGCCGTTTTCAAGAAGACTCTTTTTCTCCACAGAATCAAAAAAAAGAAGCAGACGAAATTTCGTCTGCCTCTTCTCTTTTTACCACCAAACCCAGAATACGAACACGATAATCGCGATCAGGATAAAGGTCAATCCGGCGAAAATCGAAATTCGTGCAAACTCGTGTCCCTTTTGGTCCATGTGCATCCAGAAGAACAACTGGAACAGCGCCTGGACAAATGCGAGACCGACGATAAACGGAACCGTAAATCCGACCGGAATCGCTTCAAAAGCTACAGCGGCAAATGCCAGTGCGGTCAAGACGAGAGATGCAATAAACGCAATGACATGCTTTTTCGCACCATCGTGCTTTACCTTGGGCTTACGCGGTTCATCATGTACATGTGCTCCCATCGTCTTATCCCACCTTTCCACCGATCATACCCATGAGATATACCACGGTAAAGATGAATACCCACACGACGTCAATGAAGTGCCAGTACAGGCTGGCTACGTAAAACTTCGGAGCCGTTACCACTGTCAGACCTTTTTTCACGGTCTGCAGTTGAACGGTCAAGATCCAGAGAATCCCGAATGCCACGTGAGCTCCGTGGAATCCGACCAGCGTATAGAAGGCCGATCCAAATGCACCGGAAGTCATTTTATGTCCCATGTGGACGTAGTGCATAAACTCGTAAATCTCCAAAGCCAGGAAGCCGAGGCCAAGGATAACCGTGACAGTCATCCAGGCTTGCATTTTTTTCAGGTCTTTCTTGTGCAAGGCCAGAACCGCAAACACGCTGGTAAGCGAACTGGTCAAAAGGAGCAAGGTAGCCAACGCCACAAGCGGCATATCGAACAGCTGCTGGGAGGTTGGCCCGCCATTTGTCTGGTCGCGCAGCGCGATAAACGTCGCAAACAGCGAACCGAACAGGACGGTCTCTCCACCAAGGAAGAGCCAGAAGCCGAGAATCTTGTTCTTGCCTTCAAGGGTGGCTTTTTCCGGTTCATCAGGCAGAACCGCATTTACGTGATGGGTCGCCATTACGCCTTAACCCCCTTTTCTTCGATTTCATCTGGTTCGATATGGTAGCCAGGGTCGTCTTTCAAAGAACGCATCAGCATGCATCCGAACGTAATTACCATACCAATTCCGACTACAACGTAATTGTGGTACATGAAACCGTAACCTGCGATGAACAGGCCCAGAGACATGATGAACGGCAGGAAGGAGCCATTCGGCATATGAATCGAACCAAGCGGTTCTGCGTAAGTCATGCCTTTGTTGCCAGCCATTTTTTCTACCCACAGGGCATCCAGACCGCGAACAAGCGGAGTTTGCGCAAAGTTGTACTCCGGCGGCGGAGAAGGAATCGACCATTCCAGCGTACGGCCATCCCACGGATCCGCAGGCGCGCGCTTGGAGCTCTTCGCGGAAACGTATGCATTGACAAGGAAGAGAATCGTACCGATCGTCATTCCGAAGACACCGATGGTACTGATAAAGTTGCCCAGTTCCAGACCTTGGCCAGCCAGGTACGTAAATACGCGACGCGGCATACCCATCAGGCCGAGGAAGTGCTGCGGGAAGAAGGTCAGGTGGAACCCGATAAAGAAGGTCCAGAAGTTCCATTTCCCGAGCGTTTCATTCAGCATTTTGCCGAACATTTTTGGCCACCAGTAGTAAAGACCGGCGAACAGACCGAATACGAGACCACCAACGATTACGTAGTGGAAGTGAGCAACTACGAAGTAGCTGTCATGGTATTGGTAGTCAGCAGGCGGAACCGCGAGCATAACCCCTGTCATACCACCAATTGTAAAGGTCGGGATAAAACCAACAGCAAACAGGTTTGCGGTAGGGAAGCGAATTTGCCCGCCCCACATCGTCAAGAGCCAGTTGAAGATCTTGATACCGGTCGGAACGGCAATCAGCATCGTTGCCAGACCGAACAAGGTGTTGGCGATCGGACCCATACCAGTCGTAAACATGTGGTGCGCCCACACCATGAAGCCAAGGAAACCAATCAGTGCTGTCGCAAATACCATGGAGCTGTAACCAAACAGGCGCTTTCTGGAGAAGGTACTTACTACCTCGGAAATGATACCGAAGGCAGGAAGAATCAGAATGTACACTTCGGGGTGACCGAAGATCCAGAACAGATGCTGCCAGATAACAACGTTACCACCTGCATCAGGGTTGAAGAACGCTGCCCCGAACAGACGGTCGAACATCAGAAGTACAAGGCCGACGGTAATCGCCGGGAAAGCAAACAGGATCAATCCGGATGTCACGAAGGACGCCCAGGTGAACAGCGGCATGCGCATGAAGGTCATGCCCGGTGCACGCATGTTGATGATGGTTACCAGGAAGTTGATACCACCGATCAGGGTACCCAGACCTGCGATCTGCAGACCGAGTACGTAGAAGTCGATCCCGAATCCACTATATTGATTCAAAGCAAGAGTTGCGTAGGACGTCCAACCGGCATCCGGCGCGCCGCCGAGGAACCAGCTTGTATTGATAAGGACGCCCCCGAAGAAGAAGAGCCAGAAACCGAGTGCGTTCACAAACGGGAACGCAACGTCCCTCGCACCGATCTGAAGAGGTACGATCGCGTTCATCAGTGCAAAGATCACCGGCATCGCTGCCAGGAAGATCATCGTAGTTCCGTGCATGGTGATCAGTTCGTTAAACGTCTTCGCACCGACCACTTGGAGCTCTGGATACATTAATTGCAAGCGAATAAGCAGGGCTTCAAGACCGCCGGCCAAGAAGAAGATCCCACCGGCGATCAGGTACAGAATGCCGATTTTCTTATGGTCCACGGTAGTGAGCCAATCAGCGATTCCCGACCGCTTGGGTGCATGAGAAGCATGTGCAGACACGGTTTTACCTCCTTTTTAGCGTCACTGCCTCATGACGATTCCATTCATTAACTTTATCTTTTTATTTCCTGTACTTTGAGCGTAGACATGTACTCAACCAGCGAATTGATTTGATCTTCGCTCAGGTTCAGATTTGGCATGTTGTTGCCCGGCTTTTCTTTTTGCGGATCTCTCAGCCATTTGGCCAAGTGTTCAGCATCGTTAGGCATGATACCGGCTACGCGTTGGCGATCGGCGAAGTTTGTCAGGTTCGGCCCCAGTTTTCCGCCTTTGCCTGCGACAGCGTGACAGCCCAAGCAGCTCTTTTCGAAGATTTGTTGTCCTTGGACAGCGTTTGCAGAAGCTGGCGCTGCAGGTTCTGCAGATTGAACGCCCTTCATTTTTTCTGCCCAGGCAGCAAATTCGTCTTGTTCCAGGACGTCAACCTTGAAGTCCATCAATGCGTGAGACGCTCCACAGAGCTCTGCGCATTTTCCGTAGAAGACACCGGTTCTGTCAGCTTGCAGCCACATTTTGTTTTCCAGTCCCGGGTTGGTGTCGATCTTTCCGCCGAGTGCAGGGATCCAGAATGCGTGCATAACGTCAGCAGATGTCAAAGTGAACTGGACTTTTTGATTGACAGGCAATACCAGGTCTTGCGCTGTAGATACGCCAAGGTCCGGATACTCGAATTCCCACCAGAACTGGTGAGCGGTTACACGAACTTGAAGCGCTTCATCTTTGTTGTATTCTTTACCAAGAGTAAATCCTGTAGTAACAGTTGGTACTGCCATTACGATGAGCAGCAGGAACGGAATGACCGTCCAAATGATCTCCAGAGTATGGCTGCCTTCCACTTGTTTGGGAATGCCTTCCTGTCCTGGACGCTTGCGGTAACGAATAAGTACGTAGGTGAGGATCAGCATAACGACGATAAAGACCCCGATCATGATGGAAGCCGACAGCTTCATCAAGTCGAATTGCATGGCTGCAACCGGCCCCTGCGGCTGAAGTGCAGAGAGCTCTCTCATGCCGCAACCGGAGAGCGTCAGCGCCAGCAACCCAAACAGGAAAAGCTGACGCCATGATTGTTGCCAACTCTTCATACCAATGAACCCCTCTTTCTTTCATGTTGATTACGCCCTGTCGTATGTACGGCGGGAGCGTATATTTCGTACTCCTCCGCTGCCAATAAATAGTCGGAGTTGCTACTTTCCTCCACTATGATAACCAATAGCGAAAAGGAATAGCAACATCGGTTTAAAGACATTTAAAGAAGGAGTAAGGGCCGCAGTAAAATACTACCTTTGCGATTAACTCTTTCAGTATACATAAATTTATCTGAATATCGGAGTCCATTTGTTATAATTCTGTTAACAAATTTATGAACATTTTCGTAAAGTTTACTACCAGCAGACGGATATTCAGGTAGTAGAAGGGAGAAATGTGATAGTTTTGGCTACCAACACATCCAAACGAATCGCTTTCCTTACAGGAAGTTCCAGCGGTTTTGGGCTGCACACCTCTGTCGCTCTCGCCAAAGCGGGCTTCTTCGTCATCGCCACGATGCGGGACATCTCAAAGCGTGAAGAGCTTGACAAGCTGGCTGCCCAAAATGGCGTAACCGACTGTCTGGAAGTCGTGCAAATGGACGTGACCCGGCCTGACGAAGTCATAGCTGCAGTCTCCGGCGTGCTCGCGCGTCATCAAAACATTGATTTGCTCGTGAACAACGCGGGCTTTGCCTGCGGCGGCTTTGTCGAAGAAATCGGGCTTGCCGCATGGCGGGAGCAATTTGAAGTCAACGTGTTCGGATTGATTTGCGTGACACAGGCCGTTTTGCCCCATATGCGCGAACGCCAATACGGCACGATCATCAACATAAGCAGCATCAGCGGGCGAATCGGCTTTCCCGGTTTGGCCGCCTATGCCGCTTCCAAGCATGCGGTGGAAGGCTTCAGCGAGTCGCTCCGTCTGGAGATGCTCCCGCATGGCATCAATGTCGTCCTGGTCGAGCCGGGCTCGTACAAGACAAGCATCTGGGAAAAGGGACTCGGAAATGCCCCCTCTCGCCCCGCTTCTCCCTACAGCAGGCAAATGGAGTCCCTGACAACTATGGTAACCAAAATAGCCGAGCGGGCCCCTGCCCCGGATGAAGTGGTAGAAGTAATCGTTCGCGCGGCTCTGGCTCCACGGCCTTCCTTCCGCTACCCTGTCGGGAGCGGGGTCAGGCTTTCCATCCTCGCCAAGCAGTGGCTTCCCTGGCGCTGGTTTGAGACGCTGGTGAATAAGCGGATGCGGCCGCCTCGTTCATGAGGCGGCTGATGGCGATTTCACCGGAGCGGAAGGCTGCTTTGGCAGATGAGAGACATAGCTGTGCAGGACCATGCCGATCATGACGACGAGCATGCCCGTACCGGACCACAGCGAGGGCAGCGGGGCCGCGAGAATCGCGATTTCCAAAAGGACGGCAAAGACGACCTCCGCAGACTGGGTAGCTTCTACCGCGGCCAACTGAACCGGATTGCCCTTGACCAGATCTGTAGCCTGAAAGAACAGCACGGTCGCGATAATTCCCGATGTGATCGCGACGAGCAGCGACTGCGCCAATTGACCCATGCTGGGCATTCCCGCCGTCGTCACGCCAAAGCCTGCGAGGACCAGCCAAAACGGCAAGCTGGCAAGCGTCATTCCGAGAACGCGCTGATACGCGTCAATTCGCCCGCTGGTCAAGGCCATCATTTTCCGGTTCCCGAGCGGATAGGCAAACGCTCCGATCACGACCGGCACGATCCCGTACAGCACCTCCGCCGCTCCCAGCATCTTCGCCTCGTGCAGTTGCATGATCGCCACTCCCGCCAAAATCAGGACAGACATGGCCAGCCCCTTGTACGGGATCCTCTGCCCGAAAAAGGGTACGAGCAGCGACCCGGCGATGATCGTGATTTGCCAGGTACCGGCGATCAGCCAGCCAGGACCGTATGCAGCGGCAAAGCTGAGCGGAGCATAAAACAAGCCAAACCCGACAAAACTCCAGAGCAGCCACTGCCACGGATGCTTCCGCATTTCCTGCCACAGCGGCCCAAGGTTGCCCCGGATGGCCACGATCAGCAGCAGAAACGGCACCATAAATAGATAACGCAGGGATGCGCTCCAGATCCAGCTTCCTCCGTCCAGCTCCATCGCTCTGTTTAATACAAATGTAAAAGCGAAGAAAAATGCAGCGACAATTCCAAGTACAATCGCCTTCAAATGTTGACTCCCTCTTTCCAGTTCCACTCTCTGAAGATTCTCAATTGTAAGCATATAACTCTGCGGTCTCGCTGTCAAAATCCCGAAAAAAATAGAGCACACCTTTTGAAAGATATGCCCTATGTCTTTTCTGCACGTCCGCTCTTGATCAGCGAGACGTGGTGAATGTATTCAACTGCACCAAACAGAATCGCAGTAAAACCGGCACCGATCAGCGTGATTCTCGCTCCCACCAAGAGGCCGCTGCTCAGCCAGACGACCAGAAAAGCCAAAATCATATCGGCTGCCGTACTCATCCACAGCGTCCCGCGCCGAAGCAGCAATAGCTCCAGCATATGTCCGGCAACGGCAAGCACCAGGCCGACGCCGATGGACTGGTAAAGGGTTGCATAGTCTACCTCGGGGAACAGCGCATCGGCCAGGACGACTACGAGCGGAGCAGTAATCAGCTTGACAAGCAATCCGTACACAGGCATGCTTCCTCCTTTTTCAGGTTTTCACAGTATGCCCGTATACAGAATCGCTTAGTCGAAGCAAAAACAGCCGTTTGTTGTGCCGTGGGATGTCATCGAGCCCCTCCCACGCGCCCTATGATTGGCTGGACCGCTTCAACTAGGCGGCTTCCTGCTCTCTTTCTCGCGGGTAAGCCAAGGTTACGATCAGGCTGACTGCCGCCAATGCGAGCAAAATGACGAAAATCTGGTGCAGCCCGCCGGCTACCAGCTCCCTCACTGTTTGCAACAGCTCCTGCGGCAGCAGGCTTGCTTCATGCGGATTCAGGATCTTGTTGACGTCGATGTTTTCCGCTCCGGGTGCGCTCTGTACATAAGAGTTCAGCAAGGTTCCAAACAGCGCAATCCCGAGGGTTTGTCCCAACGTGCGGATAAAGGAGTTCGTAGAAACGGCAACACCGCGCAAATTCCAGGACACACTCAGTACCGCTCCGGTAAAGGAAGTAAAAGCGAAGCCAAAGCCTAGGCCAAACAGGAACGTAATCCCGTACAGCATGACATGAGGTGTCGCCGGTTCAATCATGGACAGCCAGACGGTAGCGACAATCAAGACGCATACGCCAAAGAGCGATGTCGGCCGAATCCCGATCTTGGCCAGCAGACGCCCGCTCAGCGCAGCACCAATCGGCCAGCCAACGGACATCGGAATCAAAGTCAGCCCGGAACCGGTCGCACCCAATCCGTACACGCCCTGAATCCACAGCGGAAGATAAAACGAGACAGCCACCAGCACGGAAGCGAGAAGAAATCCGGCGAAGTTCACGATGCTCATTTTCCGAATCGTAAACAGCTGCAAGGGAAGCATCGGCTCCGGCGATCTTTTTTCCAAGTAGATAAACAGCAGGAGGCCCAAAGCCGAAAAGATCAGCAGACCGACGATCAGCGGCGAACTCCAGGGATGTTCAGTCCCGCCGCTCAACAACGCATACAGCAGCGCGGAAACGCTGATCGTAAAAACTGCTGCTCCGGCATAGTCGATGTGCTTGCGGACTTTCTCGATATTTTCATGCAGGTACAACCAAATCAAAACGATGGAGACAATGCCAAACGGGATATTCATGTAGAAAATCCAGTGCCAGGAAACATAGTCGACCAGAAGGCCTCCGGTCAACGGCCCCAGGATACCGGATATGCCCCAGATGCCGCTCATCCACCCTTGTACCTTTCCTCTTTCCTCAAACGGGTAAATATCGCCGACAATCGTATACGTAATCGTAATGATGGCACCCGCTCCCAGTCCCTGAAAGGCCCGGAACCAGATCAACTGCTCCATCGTCTGAGACAGGCCGGACAGCGCTGATCCGAGCAAAAACAGGATCGCCCCAATGTTGAACACAGGCTTGCGCCCAAACAAGTCGGCAAGCTTGCCGTATATGGGCGTCGTCACCGCCGAGGTGAGCAAATAGATCGAAACGACCCAACTGATCAAGTGAAAGCCGCCCAGGTCGCTGACGATCGTCGGCATCGCCGTACTGACGATCGTTCCTTCAATAGCGGCCAAAAAGGTCGCAATCATAACCGCAATCGTCACATTACGCTTATTTGTTGCAGGTTTCATCCGTATTTCCTTCCCTCCACATAAGCCAGACAACATTCCGATCAAGGGTGTTGTGTATGCCGTTGTTGTTGCTTGAATTGCTTTATGGTACGGGCACTAGAAAAAAAAGTCAATAAAAAAACCTGCGCCGATTGCACTCGGCACAGGTTTACCTTTCCCAAACGGATCAATTACTTTTCGGTGCTTCCGTTTTTGGGGTTTCTGTTTTCTGCGTTTCCGTTTTCGGAGCCTCAGTTTTCGGAGCTTCCGTCTTCGGTTCTTCTTTTTTGGAAGCTTCCGTTTTCTGTTCCTCCGCTTTCGGCTCTTCCTTCTTCAAGGAGAGCGACGGATCGAGATATTGCACCCCAAACTTTTTCTCCAGGCCGTCCAGCCATTCGTCCATGTACTTTTTGCGTTTGGACGCATTCAACTCTTCAACGATCGTAGGACGCAACTGTTCCAAAGCAGGCGCGGGATCTCCGAAGTTGCTCTTGTATTTATTGTAGTAGTCTTGGATTTCTTCGTCCGTTACCGGATATGCTTTTGCGAATACCTTGTCCCTCAAAAGAAGTGTCCGCAGCGTACCGCGGAAGCTTGCTTCGGTGTAGCCCTGTCTTTTCAGCGTTTTTTGATAAACTTCCTCGGAGCCGATCTGCTCTTTCAGCTTGTTGATTTCCTGATCGACTTCGCTTTCCTGGACGGACACGCCGAGCTCCTTGGCTTCTTCCACCACCAGATTGCGGCTGACCAAAATGCCAAGCGTCTGTTTTCCGTAGCTTTCTTTCATATGCTCGTAGAGCTGCCCCTGCGTAATTTGAGATTTGCCCGTAGTTGCAATGACAGGATCATCAGCCGGCTTCAATGCAACGCCGACAATCACAAGAGCCAAAACCAGTATGGCTATGGTTAGCATGGATAAATCGAACTTCTTCATCATTGGTCCTCTCTTTCTTCTCTCATCCCTTGTGCCATTATAATAGACACAGAGTACGGAAGAAAGATGGAATCCTTTTCCACAACCTTTCCACAATGCGAACCAGCACGGATTACATGAAGTATTTGGTGAAAAAAGAAGAGAGAACGGAGGCGATTACCGGTCCCAGGACGGCCCATACTCGTAAAAATCTCTCTTGTTTTCTTTTCTTGTCTCCTTCTATGAGCTGTGTGAGTTTTTCCATATCGCTTTTGTCATTGTCCAACATCTGCAAAATAATTTCCTTCTCTTTCGATCCCCGTTTTAGCTCAAGCTCTGTCTGCAATTTGGTTATCGCTTGCAAAAGTTCTGAGCGCGATTCTTCCATTTTTACCAATCGATGCTCAATCCGTTCCAGCCACTTGGTCGCTACCGTCATCTGAACTTCCAGCTTGTCGATCCGTTCTTCGAATTTGTCCAATCGTTGTGAAATCCGCAGTACATTCTCCTGTTGCGTCTTCTGATGCTCTGGCGTCAAGGTCCCACCCCCTCCGGACTCATACTACTTGTATATGCCGTCTCGCTTTCATTGCTTGTACCGCTGACCAGATTTTTCATTATTTCTATAAAAAATGTGCAACGGAGCGGAATGGAAAGAACACGTTATCCAGTACAAACGGACCTGGTCCAAACGGGCCTGGCACACTTCAAAATGGCAATAAAAAAAGCCCGCTATAGGCGGACTTTCTCCAGCCACTGATAGAGAGGGCGAAGCGACCTATTCGCATCCTCGTAACCGAGCGTGTACAGCTCCATCAAGCGATTTCGGTTCCTCTCCACACGCCGGATGTTCATCGGTCTGCTCGGCGCTATGACAAAGGCCCGTTGTTCCTCACGGAGTTGCCGGATGCGGGCAAGCGTATCGTTGTAGCGCCGATGGTGATCGAAAACGACCCGCATCAGATGCTTGTAGCGGGGAAATAGCCGGTCTGTGGCCCACGCGAGATTGGCTGGCTGCCGGATGAATTCCTCCGTACCTGTCCGCACGATGATGTTCCGCTCGTTTCCATCCTCTATCGCCTTGCCGATCGGTATCGGATCTGCCAAGCCGCCATCGAGCATTTTCGCCCCTTGAACACAGACCGTTCCCGATAGCAGCGGGATGCTGCACGAAGCGCGAACCGCAAGGAGAAACAGCTCTTGATCGTGCTCGTCCTTGGAAAAGTAGATGCTCTCGCCTGTCTTAAAATCAGTCGCGGCGACAACCAATTTCTCCGGTGCTTGCGCAAGTCCCTGAAAGGAAGAGGTGAGAATCCGCCGGGGAAGCTCTTCAAAAATGAAGTCCATGCCGACCATGCAGCCATGCCGATACAGATTGCGCAGAGAGAAATGCCGCATGTCGCACAGATGCTCGATAAACATGTATTTCCCCACTCCCTTTTCCCTTGCCACGTAAGCAAGGGCATTGCAAGCCCCTGCGGAAACAGCGATGATGTACGGAGCAATCAGCTCGTGCTCCAGAAAGCAGTCGAGAACCCCCGACGTATAGATTCCGCGCATGCCTCCTCCCTGGAGAACCAATCCGAAGCTGTCCATGTTTTCTCCCTCCTGTGAAACAAGCCTCGCATGAACATGTACGGATATAGTATCTGTGGGAACAGGAAGGTAATTCACCGATTTACACCTGAATTTGCCCGGCCCTGCCCCATTCGCTCGTTATTTTGCTTGTGGGCTTTTTCCTTTTTGGAGGCCCTCACTCTGTCGGTCAGTTGCGTGCAATCTGCCATATCACGAGAATCGGTGAAAAACCCGGTTGGCTTGATTTACCAGGAACTTGTCAACGTTTTGGAATAATCTCTTCGTCCCCTGCGTTGGCGTTTCTAGTATGATAGGGCTAGTGAACGCAAAGGGGGCTTTCTTTTTTGAAACAGCGAATTGCCTGGATTACAGACAGCACGGCCGTTGTACCCGATGAATTGCGGGAGAAATACGACATCCACGTCGTTCCCTTGGACGTTATCTTTGAAGACGGCGCCTACGCGGACGGGATTCAATTATCTTCCAGCGAGCTGTATGAAAAAATCGACCACTCCAAAACCGTACCGAAAACCTCGCAACCGGCAATCGGCAAATTTGTCGAGCTGTATGAGCAACTGGCGGAGGACTATGATTGCGCGATCGCCATTCACCTTTCCAGCCAATTGAGCGGCACGTACAATACAAGCAAATCAGCCGCTGCCATGAGCGAGTTTCCCGTCGAGTTCGTCGATTCCCAAATCGTCTCTTATCCGATCACCACCTTGCTGTTGAAAGGGATTTCGCTGGCGGAGCAAGGCATGGACTATCGGGAGATTGCCGCCACCCTGAGGGAAGAGGCGAGCAAAAACGAAAACTACATCGTGATCGGAAAGCTGTCACAGCTGCATAAAGGCGGGCGGTTGTCAAACGCTCAGTTGATCGTTGGCACGCTGCTTCAAATCAAGCCGATCTTTTGCATCAGGAACGGTGTTGTCGAATTGTTCGAAAAAGTTCGAACCGAAGGAAAAGCCTTCCGGCGAATCATGGATCAGCTTGACCTGGCCCGGGGAATCCACAAAATTACCCAAGTGGAAATTTTGCACGGCAATGTCATGGACAAAGCGCTGGAATTAAAGGAAACGATCAAAAGCAAGTATCAGGATATCGAGGTGCTCGTGTATCCGCTCAGTCCGGTACTGGGCGTTCACGGCGGGCAAGGGACCATTGCTCTGACATGGACCAACGAGCCCAAGTCATCTTGAGCGAATGTCATCGATAAACGACGGCAGGCACGCATGAAAGCCGGAATGGGACTGGCAGCAGCAGGCTTGATTGAAAATCAAAGGGTAAACAGAAACAGGCACCGCTCTGATTTGAGCAGGTGCCTGCAATGTTTTGCCTATGCTTTGCTTCTCGCGTGATTACTGGCGGACTGCAGCGACCAGAAAACGATGGCTCGGGATGTCGATATATCCGTCTTTTTCCATCCGACAGTGCATCTCCCACAAGCCGTCCGCGTAGTTCTCCAGCGAAAAGTCTGGTATCTGCCACGGAACCGCACGGAGATAGTAGACTACCGCTCCTACATCGTAAAACCGGGTCGGCACCATCTCCTCGCGGCAATCCTCGATGGCAAAGCCCGCCTCTTTTAGCTGCTTGACTGCGTAGTCTGCATTCCAATGCAAGTATTCCTCTGGAATGGGCGCCCCGAGGAGCCGGTTGAGCAGCAGATCGTTTTCACCCCCGACCTGCTGCGTCAGAAAGGAAGCCCCTGTTTTGGCGATACGGAATACCTCGGCCGCATCGAAAGACTCGTGCCGATTGATAATCAGATCAAAAAATTCATCTGCAAACGGCAGGGCGTCCTCCCCATCCGCTTCGACTACCGTAATGCCCAAAGGCTCCAGCCTGCCTTTGGCAACCGCCACATTGGGCTTGTAGCCTTCCGTAGCGTATGTTTGAGCGGGAAGCGGCTTTAGCATGGAGAGAAATTCGCCTCCCCCCGTACCCATATCGAGCAGGCTGCCGATCTCCGGCAGCTTGCGCATGACGAGGCCGGTGTAATTCCAGGAAAGTGGCGCTTCCTTCAACCGTCCTGTTTTCCCGACGTAGGAAAAATCCCAGCCTTCAAACGGTACTTTGGCTTCTTCGAGCAACCAGTCAAACCATTTTTGTCGGTCCATTTTTTCCTCCTCTTTCCCCAAAAGAACTTCTATATCCAGGAGTTCAGCGCCAACGCACACTTTCATAATTAATGAATGTGATTACTTTTGCTTTCTCTTTTTGGCGGCAAGCAGCCTGTTGAAGGTCTCTCCAGTCTGCTCCGTCCCCTTGCTCTCTGCTTGAGGCTGGTCCGACTGGGGAGCACTGGACGGTCGTGAGGAATCTGCAGACGGCCCCAGCCCGCTCGCTGGTGTGCCAGTCCCTTTTTTCCCGCGCTCGGTCTTTGCCCTGTCCAGTCTGTCAAAAAGCGAACCGGCGGATGTGCCTTGATCCCGGGCATTCAAGCCTGCGGAGACATTGGCAGCGTTGGAGCCAGTGGCTCCGTTGGAACTAGTGGCTGCATGGGAGTCATTGTCCAATTGTCCTCCGGCCTGATTGCCCAAGTTCGTTTGGCTGGTTGAAGTGCTATGACTGCTCTGGCTGGTTTGGCTGGTTTGGCTGGTTTGGCTGCCTTGCCTGTCTTGACCGCTCTCGCTGCTTCTAAAACGCTGTCCCCGTTTCTCCCCGAGTCGAGCAAACACGGCGGCGCTTTCCGTCTCTTCCACAGCTTCTGCAGTCCTTCGCTTCCGAAGCCATCCAGTCACCCTTGCCCACCAACGCTCAGGGAGCTGCAAGCGCCTGGCCGCAACGTCGAGAGGCCACAGGAGAGCCGCAAGCATCAGCAGCCAGTCGCCGATCGGCTGTGTTTCCCATTTGGACGGAAGCT
Organism: Brevibacillus borstelensis; assembly: GCF_003710865.1. GTDB lineage: Bacteria > Bacillota > Bacilli > Brevibacillales > Brevibacillaceae > Brevibacillus > Brevibacillus borstelensis. The sequence continues at coordinate 52,665 of NZ_RHHO01000021.1, forward strand.
TGCCGGAAAATACTTCTGACGGTTCGGAAATTCTCGTGCCTCCCCCTGCCAACAGCCACTCCTGCATCCGCCCTTCGCCGTCCTGCTGCAATCCGAACTCGGGAGAATACGATACGCTTAGCCCGGCTGTCTGCCCGGCCGTCACCTTTCCGTTTGCTTTCTCTGTCACTTGAATCAGGTAGCTGCCCGGCTCGGCGGCGTCAAAGCTTCCTTCCAGTGTCCCTGGAGCGACAGGTTTCAACCGGACCACTTCCCGCTTCATCTCCCGGTTGACGACGACAGCCTCCAGCTCCTGCGGCAGCTTTTCGCCTTTTGGCAAGGATACCGTCACTTTTCCTCTGGACCCGTCAAGCTGCGTCTCGACCTGCCAACGTCCGGTCTCGACCTGGGGCAGCGTCCAGCCGACGATCTCCGTCCAGAGACGGCTGTTGCCCGACCATGCGACCCAATCCGGTCCCCATTTGCCTTCCAGATCGCTCGTCCAGGCGACGGCTCGGCCCAAACCGTACTGCCAACGGCTGAGGATCGGGTCGGCGTCCTGGCTCATCAAGACGGGCTCTGCCGTCTTCTTGAGTGTCGTCGCCACATAGGCGCGAAGCAGCGGAAGCGGCTGCCGGAGCGTCCCCCAGTCGCCTGCCCCCGTGCGCTCGGGGTATTGCGGTTTTTCAACGATAAACGTCCGGCTGGCGAGGGCCGTTTCCTTGCTGAAAATCTTCGGAATCGAGGTCGCGTCGCTCGCAAAGTAGTAGCGTCCTTTTCCCCAATCGGCGATGTCCTGCAAGAGCCCTGTGTCGGAATCATCCCCGACCGCAACGGTCGAAACTGTGATGTTTTCCCCGATCATCTGCTCCAGCATGCCTTGGTAATTGTCTTCGCGGCCGGATTGTCCGTCTGTGAGCAGGATGACGTGCTTGCGCTTCGTCTTCATTGTCTTGATCCGGTCGTAGGCCATCTGCAGCGCCGGGAATATATCGGTGCCTCCGTCTGCGTATATGCTCCCGATCTGCCCCTGGATCGCAGGCAGATCGGTGACGTTTTGAGGGGCCACCACTTCCCACGGGCTGCCGTCAAACGCGATCACGCCGATCTCGTCCTGGCGGTTGAGCATGGTCGTGGCCCGGATCGCGGCTTCCTTCGCCAGCTCCATTTTGTCGACGCCATACGCATCGGATGCCATACTGCCCGATTTGTCGATGACCAGCATAAGTCCCAGCGTAGGCTGCTCTTCCTTGCTGCGCAAATCCATATGCACGGGAAGCGCCTCTTCGATCGGAGTCTGGAACCAGCCGCCCATACCGAAACCGTCGGAGCCTCCTGTCATGATCAACCCGACGCCAAGATCGCGGACAGCCGTTCTGATCCGCTCCATATCGGCATCGCTGACCTGTGTTGCGGCCAGGTCGGCCAGGATGATGGAAGCGTACTGCTTGTAGCCTTCCAGCTCTTTTGGCAGCAGCGCCACGTCCTTCGTCTCAACCTTGATATTGCCAGCCTGGAGAGCCTGGACGAGGTTGCTGGCGGCACCGGGATGTCCTTCCAGAACCAAAACAGACGGCGTCCCCGTCACTTGCGTATAGGCAAATGCCTGATTGTTGGCCTGCACCGTATCACGCTCCGGCTCGATTTCCACCCGGTAGCGGTGAAAGCCCTCATTCATAGCCTTTTGGGAAAAGAGAAAGCGGTTCCTCCCCTTTTCGACCTGAACGACTTGTGTCCCGGCTTCGCGGTTTCCTTCGTAGAGGCGAAGCACCGCTTTGGTCGCAACGGTGCTTTCCAGCTCAACCTTGATCGCGTATTCCTCTCCCGCGTACAGCCGATCCGGCACCTGAACGGCAGACAGCACGACCTCATCGCCCTGCGGCTGCTCGAAAAGGACGCTTTCTACCGCAATCCCCCGCTCTTTGGCCAGCTTGACTTCGCGCGCCGTATCTCCGTGCGTGTCCATCCCGTCGGTGATGATCACGATCTTGCCGCGGGCGCCGGTAGGAATCATCGCTTGCGCAAGCCGGATTCCCTCCGCCAGATTGGTGGCGTGGCGGTTTACTTCCACAAAGACAGGCTGGACCTGGCTGCTCGTCGTCAGCGGCTGATCTACCGCCGCGTTGGCCCCTGTCGCGACGATGCCGTACTGATCCTCTGCCCGCTTGCCTTCCACCGCTTCCCTGAGAAAACGGCTGGGCTGCTGATCGTCCTTGATCGAAGCCGAGCTGTCCCAGACGAAAACAACGGTCTCGGCCCGTACCGGGTAGAGAACCTGGATGCCGGCCAAAGCCAGAATCAGCAGACAAAAGACCGCTGTCCGGATCGCGGCGATAACGCTTTTGCGGCTGACTGGCATCTGCTGTTGCCCGCGCCACCAGTGAAGCACCGCGTATACCGCCGGGAGAAGGAGCAGCAGAAACCACGGTTGCTGTACGTCAATACCCACGGCGATACACCCTCCATTCCACAAACACAATCAAAAGCGCCAGCGCAGCGATCCAATACGTAAGCTCCCTTGCCCCCGTCGCCTGTGCGTTGCCGTCCAGGCTCTGTCCAGCGGCATCGCCCTCTATGCTGTCCTCATCGTTGTCCGTCCCTGCGGCTTTGCCAGAAGAGACACGCAGCATACGCGGAGCGATATCGGACTCCGCCTCGCTCATGTGGACGGCAAAATAGCGTTCGACAGGGGCCGACCCGCCGTCTGTTTCCTCTGTCAGCCGGTACAGCCCGGTCTGCTCGGGAACCTGGAACAGCCAGGTCGTTCCCTGTACATCCAGCGTTTGCGATGTGCCGTCAGGCAGCGTCAGCACCCGCTTGGCCGCGCCTGGCGTCAAGGAGACCGCAAGCGCTTCGCCCGGCAACGCGGGACCAATCGGGACGCTTTGCACCGAAGAGAGCCAGGTGACGGCATTTTGCATGAAGATCGGGAAGGCGGGCCGCAGCGGCAAATCGGAGTCGTGCAGGTCAAAGCCGATGATGACAACTTTTTTGCCCTCCAGCGTACCTGCTGCAATCAACTCGTTCTCTCCCGCCCGCACGAGTGTGCGCAAGCCGGGAATCGAACCCCAGACAGCGCTTTTGGATACATGCACTTCCCGCCAGTCCACGTACTTCATCAGCGGGTCATCCGCCTGCACGGATTCGAGATTGCCAGTCACCTCCGCCACTCCCTGGTACGGAAGCCAGTCCGTTTTTTTATCGGGCGCGATCAGCAAGATGTTTCCCTCCGGCAGCTTGTCCGGAACCACACCGTCAAAAATCCACAGATCGGCTGCGCCGCTTTTCCCGCCCGGCAGTGCCGTCTCAGTCTCAAGCTCTACGGTTCCTACCGTTTGCAGGGCTTGATGGAGGAAACGGTTTCCCCCTGGACTCACCAGTACGGCCCGGCCTTTGCCCGAACCATACGGAACGCTCCAAGCCTCGTTGTCTTCGGCCAGACCGTCCGCCTCCGCTGCAATTACGGCCCGGTACGCAGGCATCGCGGGCAATCGTTCAAAGGCAACCGTCTGGGAAGCTCCCGCCTCGACGGAGAACGTGCCTACGTCGAGCAAATTTTGGTCAAGCCCGAAGATCGAGATATTGCCTTTTTTCGGTTGCGACCCGTGATTGTCGATGCGCAGCAAGCCTTCCGTGCCTTCGCTTCCGGTCTGTGTGACGAAAGCGCCGACAGCCACGTTTTCCGTGGAGCGGCCGGCAGCATGGAAACGGAACGGCCCCGGAATGGAAACCGCTGCAGCGGTGCTCTGCCCCGGCTCGTGCAGATCTTCTCCCCCGCCGTCGCCAAACCACATCACGCCGCTTCCCTCTTCCGTTGAGGCGATGGCTCCCGCCAGGGAAAGGGCTGCGTGCTGATCAGTCTCTCCGGGCCTTGGAGCGAGCGAGTGGAGCGCCTGCAAAACCTTCTCTTTCTCCGTGCTTTTGGACAGCCACACCTTTGGCTCGCGGCCTGCCTCGATCAACGTCACGGCCTGCCCGCTGCCCAGATTTTCCACCGCCTTTTCCGCTTCTGCCACGGCCCTTTGAAAGCGGGTTTGCCCGCCTTCCCTGGCCAGCATGCTGCCCGAAGTATCTACAACCAAAATCGTGTGTTCGGCTATCGCTCCGGCCATCGGCACAGCCGGGCGGACCAAGGCAAGCACCAGCAGGATGGCCGCCAGCAGTTGAAGCAGCAAGAGCAGGTTTCGCTGCAGCTTCTCCCATGGCCGAACGGCCTCCCAGCTCTGCAGCGTCCGCTGCCATAGCAGGGTGCTGGGCACCTCTACATCTTCCACCTTTCGCTTCAGGAGATAGAGAGCCGCGATCGCCGGCACGATCAGCAAAAAACCGAGATTGCCTAAAGCCAACCACTGCATCAAAGCTCCTCCTCCCTAGCGAATCATTCCTGCTTGCCGAAATACTTGAAAGACAACTTCCTCCAGGGGCGTCTCCGTTTTTACATCGACGGCGGAAATCCCCCTGCGGTAAGCAAATTGCGCGAGTGCGGCCTGGTAATCCCGGACCGTTTTCCGATACTCATCCATCAAGGCATGGGTCACGGAAATTTCCTTGCCCGTCCCCGTCTCGCTGTCGATCAGGCGCAGCTCCCCCTGGTACGCGGGTTCGCGCTCTTCCCGGGACAATAGCTGCACCAGTGTGACATCCTGCCGGGTCGCCTGCAGATAGGCGATTGCGTCCTCGTAGCCGGATTCAAACAAGAAGTCGGACAGAACGAGGGAAACGCCCGTCTTGCCGTGGACGGCACCGGGCGAGCGCAGCGCTTGCTCCAGATCGCCCGTCCCACGGACCGAAAGCGAGGCGAGAAAGTCAAAAAGCTGTGCCGCCTTGTTTTTTCCCTGCAAATTTCGCAAGGAGGCGATGATCTCCCGGTCGAAGGCGTACACCGAAACGTAATCGAGATGGCACAGGGAGATGTACCCGAGTGCAGCGGCTAGCTGCACGGCACGCTCCAGCTTGGGCGGCTCCCCGTAGCCCATCGATTTGCTGCAGTCAATGTAAAGCGTGACGTGCAGCTCCTGCTCGTCCAGGAACTTTTTGACGAACAGCTTGCCCGATCTCGCATAGGCATTCCAGTCTAGCTGGCGCAGGTCGTCTCCAGGCGCGTAGGCCCGGTAATCGGCGAATTCAAGCGAGCTCCCGGTCTGCCTGGAACGGCGTTTCCCGACCTGGGTGCCGCTTGCCAACCGTCTGCTGAGCACCTGCATGCGCTCCAATCGGCTCAGCCAGGCCGGGTCCAGAAGGTGTTTGTTCATGCCCGTTCCTTCTCCAATCCGGCCAGAATCTCCTGGACGATGCTATCCGGGCGAATTCCGTTTGCCTCCCCTTCAAAATTGAGGAAGACACGGTGGCGCAAAGCAGGCAAGGCGACTGCGTCAATATCCTCAAAGGAAAGGTTGAATCTGCCGGATAGCAGCGCTCTCACTTTCGCCAGGGCAACCATCGCCTGCACGCCGCGAGGCCCCGCACCGGAACGGACATAACGGTTGACGGAGTGGATCGCCTGCTCGCCCGGATGGGTCGCCAGCAAAAGCTTCACCGCATAGCTGAGTACCGCATCTGCGACGAGAATGTCGCGGGCCGCTTGCTGAATATCGGCAATCTCCCGCGCCGATGCCACTTTCTCGACAGAAGCTCCCTGGCCCGCCGTCGTCCTGAGCACGATCTCCTTCAGCTCGTCCGCCGTGGGAAACGGAACTTCTATTTTCAAAAGGAAGCGGTCCATCTGGGCTTCCGGCAGCGGATACGTCCCTTCCTGCTCCAGCGGGTTTTGCGTAGCCAGAACAAAAAACGGATCGGGCAGCGCCCGAGTCACGCCCCCCGCGGAAACGGTTCGCTCCTGCATTGCCTCGAGCAGGGCGCTTTGCGTCTTGGGCGTCGCCCGGTTGATTTCATCCGCCAGAACGACGTGGGCAAAAATCGGGCCCCTTTGGAACTGGAACGACTGCTGTCCCGTTTCATCTACGCTCAAAATGTTCGTGCCGGTAATGTCCGTCGGCATCAGGTCGGGCGTAAACTGAATCCGTTGAAAGGACAGCTCAAACGCTTGCGAAAGCGTCTTGACCAGCAGGGTCTTCCCCAGTCCCGGCACGCCCTCCAAGAGTGCATGCCCTCCTGCAAATACCGCCCACAGCAGCTGGTCAACGACTTCGCGCTGGCCAACCAGAACCTTTCCGATTTCCTCGCGAACTCTCTCCACTCGCTGGAGGCATTCTTCCCATGCTTGTTGCTCTGCCATATGCTCACTTCCCCCTACGGTTCAATATTGCTGAAATACTCTTTCACCACGTCCTGATAATCGCTGGGAATGGAGCTTTTCTCCAGGCTCTCCCGGGCAAACTCGGCGTACTGTCCGTACACTTCCTCGTACGGGAGCGCTCCCCCGGACGATACCTGCGTCGCCCCGGTCTGGCGGGACTGGGAAGCGCCCTCCCCGAGCGGTCCGCCAACCGTGTCAACCGGCCCCTCGCCCCCGATGCGGGCAGACGGGACAGTCACCAGCTCGTGGCTTCCCTGGCCGAGACCTGCACCGGCTCCTTTGCCGGAACCGCTGCCTGAGCCGCTGCCGTTTCCTGAACCATTTCCGTTGCCAGATCCGTTGCCATTGCCATTGCCATTGCCGTTTCCGCTTCCATTCCCGTTTCCGGCACCATTGCCGTTGCCTGAGCCATTGCCATTTTGCGAGCCTTGCCCGTTTGCATTTCCCGAGCCGTCGCTTCCAGCTCCTCCGGCTGCCGTTCCGCCCGCTGCCGCTTGCGAGCCTGCCCCCGTACCTGTCTGGGCGTTTCCCGCCGATGCAGAGACCGGGACAGCTCCGCCCGGACTGCCCGCTGCTCCTCCTGCCGCCCCTGCACCAGCCTGAGCCGAGCCATTGGCCGTGCTGCCAGCGCCAGCCAGCATCATCTGAGACTGCTGCATCGCGGCCATCGACTGTGCGGCCAGGAGTGCCGCCGTGCGCGCCTCTGCCATCTGCTGCATAGCCTGCGCCAGTCCGGTCTCGAGTGGAGCAAACGCCTGCTGGACATTTCCTTGGGCCAGCTGCTTGGCTGCTTCCTGAAGCTGTTCGGCTGCCTTGGCCGCTTCCTCGTCGCCTGCTGCCTGGCCTTCTTTTGCCAGTTGCTCGGCCGCCTTGCCCAACGCTTCAGCGAGAGCCTTCTGCTCTTCGGCCTTCAACGCCTCAACCGCTTTGGCCGATTCCTTCAGGGCATCAACCATCGCTTGGCGGTCCCCGCTGTTCATCGCGGCTCCGACCTTTTGCAGCCCCGGCTGTCCGCCAATGGTCTCCTGGAGCTTTTGCAGCCCGGCCATCTTCCGTTCCTGGGACTGCTTCCACTTGTCCAACTGCTTTTCCGCCGCCTTCATCGCGTTCAGCCGCTCCGCAGGGCTTTTGGCCTCTGCTACCGCTTTTTTCGCCTGTTCAATCATTTCTTCGAGCTGCTTCTTTTGGGCATCGCTCAAGCCTTCCTGGGCTTTTGCTTCCTCCTGGAGCTTTTTCAGCGATTCCTCGGCGGCTGCCTGGGCCTGCTTTTGCTGCGCCATCTGAGCCAGCCGCTCGTCCTGGGCGTTGGGCCAGAGCAGAAGCAGCAAGCAAACGGCCAACGCTCCTCCGGCCGCATACGCCTGCTTGCGGATGATCGGCCAGACCTCGATGCTCTCCAGAATATGCGGCAAAGACTGCCGCAGCCGGTTGACAGCATCCTCACGCTGCGCCGCGGCAAATGGAGAGCTGTTCTCCCGATACTCCAGCGCCGTAGCAACCCGCTCTGCCAACCCGCGACTGTCGGCCAGCCGGGCACAATCCCGCTCCGTCGGCCGCGCCCTCCAGAGGCGCACCATACCAGCCGCAACCCCTGCCAAGGCAGCGGCGAGCACCAGCCACTTGTAGAAGGGAATGGGAAAAAGACGAGCCAGGAGGAGAAGCACAAAGCTTCCTCCCAGCCCCCATAGAGCCCCCGCCACGAGCCAGCGGGCGCTCTCCCGGTATAAGACGCGCTTTTTGATCGGCGCGAGCAGCGTCAGCAGATTATCCTTGTTTTCAGGACCAAACACGCTCATCACTCCCCAGTAGCGGCTTTCCTGCGCCAGCGCGGCTTCACCGGCTTAATCAGATAGATGGACAGCGCCAGACAAATGATCGTGACAACGGCAAAGAACAAGCAGTAAATCGCGTATGGATCAAGCGCCAGCGCTGCGTACTTGCTGCCGGCCATCCGGCGAAGACCGCGAAAGGGCCCTTCTTCAAAAATGCTCATCATGGCAAACAGCGGGTTTAGACTGTGAAAAAAATCGGGCCAGACCGGAAAAGGCCCGGTAATGTTGTTTGCATTGCGCTGGAAACGGATAAACTCCCGGATCACTTCCGCCAGCACGCTGGTCCCTACCCCGTATCCAAACACGAGCGCGTAGCTGAGCACGGTCGCAATACCGGTCCGCTTGATCAGCGTGGACAACAGCACACCTATGCTGCCAAGGCCGAGCATGGTCACTACATAAAAGGCGAATACCTGCAGCAGCTGGGCCGGAGAAACTCCCCCGTACAAAAAGATGATGGCGTACAACGGAATCGTGGCAAACACGAGAAAGCTCATAAAGCTGAGCGAAGCGAGCCACTTGCCGAGCACGAGCTTGGTCGCGCTGACATTGGTCGTCAGCAGGATGCTGAGCGTCTGCCGCTCCCTCTCTCCAGAAATGACGCCCGCCGTCAGGCCCGGGACGACAAAGCAAATCATCGCCAGCTGCATGAGCGAAAGCATCATGAACAGCTCCCGGGTCTCGTTGGGGTTGTAGTAGCTGCCCGCTCCGGTCATCAAAAAGACGAAGGTCAGCGCCACGGTTCCCAGCACCAGCAAATACAGCGTAATGATCCACGGGGAGCGCTTGGTCCGCATGCGCAATTTCAGTTCGTTCATCAGCACGGGATTGCGAAATCGCCGCAAGACGTTCATGAGCCCACCCCCTTGGTGATTTCCAAAAAGATTTCTTCCAGATTCCCTTCCGCCTCATTGAAAGCGGCTACCGGAAGGCCTGCCAGAGCGAGGCTGCGCAGCAGCTCGACCTGCTGCTGGTCATCGCCGGAAAACCCGACAACGGCCCAGTTTCCTTCTCTCGTCACGTTCGAGACGAGAGGCTGCTGCTTCAGGTGGGTCAGTGCGTCTTCCATCCGGTCGACGAGACGGATGCGCAAAACCCGCTTTTCCTGCATTCTGGCGTAGATTTCTTCCACTTTGCCAAAAGCGATCAGGTTTCCTTCCTCGATCACGCCGATCACATCGCACATCTCCGCAAGCTCGGGCAAAATGTGCGAGCTGATAATAATCGTTTTGCCCATATCGCGCAGCTCCTTCAAAATCTCGCGCAGCTCGATCCGCGCCCGCGGGTCGAGACCGGAGGCCGGCTCGTCGAGAATCAGCACCTCGGGATTGTGCACCAGGCAACGGGCCAATCCGAGCCGCTGTTTCATCCCCCGCGACAGCGAGTCGACGTAGGCATCCCGCTTGTGGCTGAGATTGACCAGCTCCAGCAGCTGAGGGATGATCTGCCGACGTTCCTGGACAGGGATGTCGTAATTGGCGCCGTAAAAGTCGAGATATTCCTCTGCGGTCAAATTGTCGTACACGCCGAAAAAGTCAGGCATGTACCCGATCAGCTTGCGGACCTGGCGAGGATGGCTGGTCACTTCATAGCCGCCCACGTACGCTTTGCCGCTGGTCGGCTCCAATAGCGTAGCGAGAATGGACATCGAGGTCGATTTGCCTGCTCCGTTCGGACCGACAAAGCCGAAAACCGTTCCCTTGTCGATTTCCAGCGACAGTCCTTTCAACGCTTCCATCTTTCCGTATCGTTTTCGCAGTTTATCAATTTTGATCACGGTTTGATCACCTTTCCTTCCACGCTGATCACCGGCGTGCCGAGATGGCGGTGATCTTCAAAGCTGTGCGAGAACTTGATGCGCAGCGTTCCCTCCACAGAGAGGTAGTCAGCCGTCTTGTCCTTGGTCATCACGTTCTTCACAAACGCTTTGTCTAAAGGATCAAACGTTTGTGTTTTCCAGTTGTAGACCTGTTTGTCGAAGGGCGTATTGTCATCCGACCAGGTGTACAAGTTGACTTTTTCGACCTGCAGGCTCTTGTTTTGCGCTTTCGTTTCAAATTCGAGCGTAATGTCGCCTGCTCGCATCATGTAGCCGTCGCCGACATCATCCACCTCTGTGGAGCTGCCTGTTTTCACTGCATCAAACGCGCTGGTCGGGTAATAGACGTAGCCGTCCGGCGAAGGCTTGATAGAAAGCGGTGCCGTGACCAGGGAAATGCTGTACGGCTTGAACGGGCTTCCTTTCATGTCCATTTCCACGACCGGAGCATCCATCCAGCCGACCAGCATAACCGGCGCATTCTTTTGAAATCTCGGTCGGTCCTCCAGAATATCCACCATCATCTCTTCCCTGCTCGGCTCAGGATTGTAATTGCCCTGGTATGGCGAGGGCAGGAACAAGCGAGCACTGCTCCGGCCGCGTCCCGTCACGGTCTGGGAGGACGGGTCGAATTTCAACTCGACCTGTATCGATTGGCCAGGGGCCAGCTCCGGAAAGCTCTGTGTCTGGTTATCCGCCGCCACTACGACATTTCTCAGCGAGTATGGCGATTTATTCGTCACCGTCCCTTTCAGGGCACCATTCGTAAAGACCAGATCAGACTCGAATGTCCCGACATCGGAGAGGTGCTGGTCCGTACCGACCTTGCGCATCGACCAGAATTCCACGTCCTTGAACTGCACCTGGGCCTGGTCCGGCTGGGTCGACACCCATGCTTTCGGCTCCTCCTGGCCGTATTGGTATGGCAGGATCGGCCACGTTCTGCCGTTTCCTTTCACCACGATCTCATAATCGCTGCTGCTCGGGACGAACATCGCTGTGACCGCCTTGGCGCTCGCTTTTCCATCTCTGAGCATTTCGACAAACCCGACCTGATGCAACAGCGGCGTCGTCCCCCGCTGCAGCGCTCCAAACGTGAAAATCCCGATACCTGTCACTACGGCAAGAGCGGGTACTCCCCCCCACATCAGGCCTTGCTTCCGCTTGCGGCGGAGCAGGAAAAACAGGATCGGCCCTGCCACAAACGCATAGATGCCGAAAAAGAGGGCGAGCCATTTCATGTCGGGCATTTTCAGCGCGGGAATCCGGTCAGCCGCATTGTCCAGCGCCCAAACGGAATCCATCGGGTCGCGATGTGTCTGATTCAAATTGGAGCCGAACCCCTTTTTCAAAGCGTCAGCCCAGAACCGGCTGTTTCCGCTCCAACTGGCCACGGGCTCTTCGGTAAGGTCATAGGCGATATACATGACCTTCCCGTTGCCGACAGCACGGGTGGCGAGAAGCGGCACTCCCGCCTCGGTGTAAAGAGCTGTTCCGCTTTTTAGCGCACCTGTACTTACGGTAAACGGACGGTCCAGGGCAGGGGCATTGGTCTTCTCCACCGTCAATGCTTGCAAGGAGGTCAGGCTTGTAACGCCAGTCACCTCGACAGGTGAAAGCTCCTTCAGCTCGCCCGCCGTTTTTCCGTAATGAGCCCCGCCTGCCAGCATCAGCATGCCGCCTGCGGTCGTCCATTCGCGGATCGCCTGCACCTGCTGGCTGTTCAGGCTGTCGAGGGCAAAGTTATTTAGAAGCAAAATGTCAATCATCTGCAAATCAGTGCTTGCCACGGGCATTTGCTCCGCTTTCAACGGAAGGACCCGAACCTGGTTGTTAAACGCCTCTCTGGGCATGGCTCCAAGGAAATTGGCTGTATCCGGATTGGCAGCCAGTACGCCCACGAACAGCGCGTCCCCGCTGTAGCGTCTTCCTCCGATGGAGGTTTTGGCCACAATATTGTCGCCCTGCATAAAGGCTACGTATGTATTGGGGCCGATTTGGTTGCCTGGTACGGACAAGGTCACCTGTTTTGTCGCCCCCTTGGCGACGGAGACTGGCTGGTAGTACGCCACAGAAAAGGAATCCCCTCCTCTGTCGCTGACATTGACCACCAGGTTTCCTTCCACGTCCGAACCGCTATTGCTAACCGTCACCTGGATCGGAACCATTCCGGTTTCTTTGTAATCGCCGCCAATCCCGGCCGTCACGCCGAGCTGCACCGGCACTTCCGCCTGCACGGCTGGCGTCCATCCGCCCGGCGCCCCTGCCACCAAAAGCAGGCACGTCAAAAAGGCCAAGAGCCATTGCTTGGGCTTCTTTCGATTCATTTCTCCTACCTCCACCGACGACATGTCTGATTAGATAACGTGCTACAGTTATGACGTATGATATGGAAGAAAAGCTACAGGTTGTTTCAGAAATGCAAAAAATTAGCGTTTTTACTGAAAAAGATGTGGACGATCACGCAACTTGTCTAAGGTATATTTGGATCTACAGATAGAATACAGTTAGTGACGAGAAACCAAAAAGGAGACTTCAACATGGGACATTCGCTAGGGAAAATCAGTGCCATCCATCGCTATCCGGTCAAGTCGTTTCGCGGGGAAAGCCTGCAGGAAGCTGCCGTATCCCGGTTCGGCCTGTACGGCGACCGCAGCCGCGCATTTTTGGACGAGAAAAGCCCGGTCAGACACCTGACGGCAAAGCATGTCCCCAAGCTGCTTGAGTATCAGGCTGCCTGCGTCAGTGAAGGGGATGAGACGTCTTTTCCCGATGTTCGGATAACAACACCGGACGGGCGGGTAGTTCCTTGGACAGATGAGGAACTGCATAAGGAAATCGAGCAGCTCAGCGGACGGCCTTTGGTTCCCGTCACCTTTACGCCGCAGGATGAGCTGATGGGCGTCGATCAGGCGCAGCTGCTGATCGTGACAGACGCTTCCGTACGGGCATTGGAGCAGATGTGGGGAAAACCGGTGGACCCCCTTCGTTTCAGGCCTAATATCGTCTTGGAGCAAGCAGATGGAGTGCCATTTGCCGAGGAGGACTGGATCGGGCGGCGGATTCAGATTGGCGAGGTAGTCGTGGAAGTGTACAAAAAGTGCAAGCGCTGCTCGATGGTCAATATTGATCCGGGGGATTACTCGATTGACCCTGGCTTGTTGAAGACGCTTGCGACGAGTCGGGAGGCTTGCTTTGGAGTGTATGCGGCTGTGGTTGAAACCGGGGTTGTTCGGGTTGGGGATGTGGCGGGTTTGTTGGGGTGATGTTTCGGAGAGCGTCTGCTGAGCGTATGGGGCGGAATTACTAAAATTGGCATGTACATGGCGTGGCTTTCTAGCCGCTGTTGGCTGCAGGGCCACGCCTTCGCTTTATGGACAGTGGACTAAAACGCTTTTCAGCATCACAGCTACTTTCAGGTCGAAATTCCTGATTACAATATATCCTTGCGTACAGTGCTAAACGCTTTTCAGCATCACAGCTACTTTCAGGTCGAAATTCCTGATTACAATATATCCTTGCGTACAGTGCTAAACGCTTTTCAGCATCACAGCTACTTTCAGTAATGGCGCGGGTTTGCGGGTGATTTTCGAAATTGTGAAGTGCTAAACGCTTTTCAGCATCACAGCTACTTTCAGAATTGTCTACTGGGTTGGCATTAAGAAATTCTTGGTGCTAAACGCTTTTCAGCATCACAGCTACTTTCAGCTTTCCGCTCTCGAAGCTAAACGCAAAGAGAATGAAGGTGCTAAACGCTTTTCAGCATCACAGCTACTTTCAGTGTCTTTGTATGATCCAACATTGAAGTAATCCTTATAGTGTGCTAAACGCTTTTCAGCATCACAGCTACTTTCAGTTTGAGAAGATACGCATAACTTTGTGTCCTCCTTAGTGCTAAACGCTTTTCAGCATCACAGCTACTTTCAGGCCTGTGGTGCCAGTTCTGGTGCCGTCATCTTCACTTGTGCTAAACGCTTTTCAGCATCACAGCTACTTTCAGAGCCTCCACAAAAAACCCTTGATACATATGGGAAAGACGCCCTTCATTTCAAGCACCTCTGACGAAGCGGTTCACTTTTTACAAAAGGCCCTTTCTTTTATAGGAATGCAATACCCATACTTATTGATTTACCAGTATTCCTCCTAATTTTCAAGCACCTACCTAAACAGGATAATCGTCCAAACCCTGTCAGGAACGGCCTCATCATACTTTTTTCAGGTTCTGTTTCAAGAATGACCTTGGTACTTGAATCGAATTACAATGTTCACCACTATGAGGGTGGAGCGTGTCCAATCCCCTAAATTAGAACGCAAACTCCTTTTTGAGGGTTTCTTACTATTGTTCAACCTATTAGAGGAAAATATTAAAAAGTGATTTTAACACCCAAATGACAATCACAAGAATAACATACTCCCAAACTTTATACCGTAAAGTAGTTCTATTTTTAGTAAACATGTATTTGAAGAGGATGAAAAAGAATATTCCAACAGCAATCCCCAATAGATCGCTTACTCTAAAGATACTAATGTCCATACCTCACCAGCTCCCCGATAAGTCACAATTAGAAAGGAAGTTAAAAACACCTCCCCGTTAAAATATCACTTTACGCTCAAAGTTCGGAATCAATGTTCAAGAAAAAGACGCCTTTTCTCAAACGAGAGAGGCGTCACAGCTTCGTTTCACAATGTTTCCTACCAGTCAGGCTCCGCTCCATTGACTATTACTCCTGGGCCTTTCTGATCCGGAAGTAATGAAGGCATTGTGGTTGTGGTGAAAACGAAAGTAAAAGCGAGCATTACTAACAGTTTTTTCATAACTTACGCCTCCCCTTCCTTTATTTAACTATTATTACACAACTTCTTAATAGTTTCCATCTGTTCAAAGGAAATACTCTTCTCATGTAACCGATGGTACTTTAAGAAAAGACCCATACATTCAAATGCCTTTTCACTGGCTCCTAGTTTGCGATAATAACCCATGCTTTCAAGAAGGCTATGAAAGCCCTTCTCCATTTGCCCAATGGAGAGTTGGCAGACTCCTTTTCGTTTGTAGTATCGCGCTGCTTGCTTGATCCGATGCGGATGGACGAGAATGTCCGCAGGCAAAAACTGATCCTCACATACGATCAATTCCCTAATCAAGTCGTCCTCGCCGCTCTCCAAATACGCTTCCAAAAGATCGCTCACAATGGAAATACGCCCATCCGGCTTTGCTTCATGCAGACACTCATGGTAAAGGGTAATAGCCTGATCAAGTTCTCCTTTTTTCGCATGCAGAAGCGCCCGCAAATGCTTCTTTCGAAAATCGGCATATTCGCTCTGTTCATACTTTTTCAAATAATAGTCAGCCAAGATAAGATCCCCCAGGCTCACATAAGAGTTGACAAGCGAAATGAGAGCTGACGCTTTTTGCTTGCTGTCCGTCTCGTCCCCATGAATCCCTCCTTGTAGCCTCCGGACCAGTCAGAAACGGACGTTCCGTATAGTGCCAACTTCCACACTTGGACGTTGTACCCAGATGTACGAATCCCAGTCCGAACAGATTTTGATGCTTGAGCTTACCGAGGGATCGAATCGTGTAAGGAATCATTGCTTAGAAATTACAGGAAATATTATTGGATTAGTCGGATTACATCAAAGGGCCCGAGGAGCGCTAGATCCGGGCGTACAGGAAGGGGGCAGAGGACGTAAAACCGGTTCTCATGGAGAATAGAATAGCGCGGGGAACTTGCTTCAATGAGCTTTGAAGTAAGTGGTCAAGCTCCTACAAGAAATTGGTCTTCGAAGACAAAGATTAGATAAATATCCTGTTTACCTACTGCGAAAGTCATTGCTGTGAGGGGAACGCCATTGTCCTTCTTTATCTAGGATAGGGAACTATACGAAGTGGATAGATTGCATTGTTCCTACTACGGACGGGGGGAAGTGGCATCCAGACATGGCGAGTATTGAGTTTTTGTGCTATTGACTTGGTCACGACAGACTAGGACGAAGCGGTTAGGATTACGGAAACCTACTACTAGAGAACAAGTTGGTAGTGTTTCTTAATGAGTGCAACCAATTGAGAAATCACTAGCAATTTCGCGTACTAAGCGCTTTATCAGCATCACAGCTACTTTCAGCAGAATTACAGGGGACAATGCGAAAGGCGAGAGCTCGTGCTAAACGCTTTTCAGCATTACAGGAGGTACTTTCAGAATATGCAGGAAAAGACAGAATGAAAGGATATTTTAATTAAGAGAGAAAGGCACCTCAACATGAAGTGCCCTAGTAGCTAATTACTTAACCTTCTCAATTGCTTCTAATAGAGCATCTTCAGCGATAGAAGGAAGTGCATCTACATCAGTGACATTTTCGAATTCTTGAGTAGTAAATTGCTTAGAAGAGAGACTTCTTGATTTATCTGTTTTGAATAGTTGATTGGGTGTATTGGGTATCAAGATCAGCTTCTTTAAATTATCATCATACTGTCCATTTAAGAAAAGTAAGTATTCACCTTGTTCTAATGCTGGGTCTGTCAAGATTTTTGTGTAAACTCAATCAACCGATATATGAACAGGTTTCATCCCCCTAATTGGGACATCTTTTTCGGAGCCAATAGAGTCAAGGGCGTGAGGCGAAGCGAACCCTTGACGCGTTGGTGGAGAGAAAGATAATCCCTTCGGGGATGAAGCCTTTCATTTGCTAACGGATGTACGGCTGTACCCGATCTTCAAAGAAAA
>NZ_RHHO01000022.1 GCF_003710865.1 Brevibacillus borstelensis
CCTCCAAGATGAGACTTCCCACAGCGTTAAGCTGGTAAGACCCCTCATAGACGATGAGGTTGATAGGTTCGGTGTGGAAGCGCGGCAACGCGTGGAGCTGACGAATACTAATCGGTCGAGGACTTATCCACACAAATCCTTACAGCATGCATATCCAGTTTTGAAGGCGCGAAGCTACATAAGTGGCATAAGTGCTTTTCAAAATGTTCCTCGGTAGCTCAGTTGGTAGAGCAATCGGCTGTTAACCGATCGGTCGGGGGTTCGAGTCCCTCCCGAGGAGCCATATACTTGCTCCTGTAGCTCAGTCGGTAGAGCGTTTCCATGGTAAGGAAGAGGTCGCAGGTTCGATTCCTGTCGGGAGCACCATTTATCCATTACATATGGCCCGTTGGTGAAGCGGTTTAACACAGCAGCCTTTCACGCTGTCATACAGGGGTTCGAATCCCCTACGGGTCACTTAATAACCCAACGAATTGTTGGGCCCCTGCAAAGTACTCTCAGGATATGCTGTGAAGCATACCGGTCGCTTTGCAAGGATGATGGAGGCTTAGCTCAGCTGGGAGAGCATCTGCCTTACAAGCAGAGGGTCGGCGGTTCGATCCCGTCAGCCTCCACCATATGCTTTATTCGCAGCTATCGGTTACGGGATCTCACCGTTCCGGTTCACCCTCGGAGAAGCGCAAAGGAGTATTGCTTGGGTACTTCAGATCTTGCTCGCATGTGAAGAGTAATCGACGCAGTGTCGCAAGTGGAAGCGATCCCGTCAGCCTCCACCATATATTTATTAAAAACGTCGCGGGATGGAGCAGTCTGGCAGCTCGTCGGGCTCATAACCCGAAGGTCGCAGGTTCAAATCCTGCTCCCGCAACCAAATTTTCTACTTGGTTTGTCTCAAAATATGGAGCTGTGGTGAAGTTGGAGTTCACGCCGGTCTGTCACACCGGAGGTCGCGGGTTCGAGTCCCGTCAGCTCCGCCATTTTAAAAAAGCATAAATTGCCGGTGTAGCTCAATTGGTAGAGCACCTGACTTGTAATCAGGGGGTTGTGGGTTCAAGTCCTATCGCCGGCACCACTTTTTGGGGAGATAGCGAAGAGGCTAAACGCGGCAGACTGTAAATCTGCTCCCTATGGGTTCGGCGGTTCGAATCCGTCTCTCCCCACCATTTTAGTGGGAGCCATTAGCTCAGTTGGTAGAGCATCTGACTTTTAATCAGAGGGTCGAAGGTTCGAGTCCTTCATGGCTCACCAGTTTTTACAATCGATATGCGGTCGTGGCGGAATTGGCAGACGCGCTAGATTCAGGTTCTAGTGGTGGCAACACCGTGGAGGTTCAAGTCCTCTCGACCGCACCATCAATTCGATACCATGCGGACGTAGCTCAATTGGTAGAGCGTCGCCTTGCCAAGGCGAAGGTCGCGGGTTCGAGCCCCGTCGTCCGCTCCATGATGCGTATGCAGGTCTCTCACCCGTTCCGGGTTTACCCTCGTGGTAATACACGAAGTAAAGCTCGGGTACTTCAGATCTGGCTGCGCATAGAAGAAATGATCGACGAGGAGTTGCCAGTGGAAGCGAGCCCCGTCGCCCGCTCCATACATCATGTGCCCTTAGCTCAGCTGGATAGAGCGTTTGACTACGAATCAAAAGGTCGGGAGTTCGAATCTCTCAGGGCACGCTTTTCTATTCCTCAAATAAAGCAGCTTGCGTCATGTTTCGCTTGTGAGGCCATAATTCAATAAACAATCGGGAAGTAGCTCAGCTTGGTAGAGTACTTGGCTTGGGACCAAGGGGTCGCAGGTTCGAATCCTGTCTTCCCGACCATGATTTTTGCCGGGGTGGCGGAATTGGCAGACGCAACAGACTTAAAATCTGTCGGGAGTATCTCCCGTACCGGTTCGAGCCCGGTCCTCGGTACCATCGTTGTTATGCGGGTGTAGTTCAATGGTAGAACTCCAGCCTTCCAAGCTGGTCGCGTGGGTTCGATTCCCATCACCCGCTCCATCAGATAGAAGAAACAGGCACTTACTTCAATAAGTGCCTGTTTTTTTATGCTCTCATTATAGATTGATACCTACCTGCGATTGAATTGAATTTATTAAAACCGGTAACCCGACCAATCTCTATATAAATGAGCTAAATAAGTCTTTTGGCCCAGATTTTTCGACCATCGACAATATGTGAGGAGTTCGACAAGGTCAATGGACTTTGTCGAAAGTTGTCTTAAGGTTTGGGTAGTAGAAACATATGTTTTCGTGTAGAGTAGGGTCTAGATCGCTTACTCGAAAGGTAAACGGATCTCTTGCCTCGCCCTCTGTCATCAGAGGGCATTTTTTCGCTTTCGATAAAAAGCACGTTGTCCACACGAGCACGTCTCTGTTGTAAAGGGGAGCAGCTGAGTCCAAAGCGATCTAAACAGCCCGAACATGACAAACAGGTGAGAATGAAAAAGCTTCTTTCGAGCAAACCTCGAAAGAAGCTTTGTTTATGCCAAAGGCAGTGTAACGATAAAACGGGTGGACTCGCGGGTAGATTCGCAGGAAATCGTTCCATTGTGCTTCTCGATGATGTTTTTGCAGATCGACAGACCAATCCCGGTTCCATTTTGTTTCGTCGTAAAAAAGGGCTGAAACAAGCTTTCCAGGATGTCTGGCGGAATCATTTCCCCGTTGTTTTCGACCGAAAGCTGTACCATGCCATTCTGACAAGCTGACTGAACCCGGATCATCTTTTCGGGTCTTCCCTGGACAGCGTCGATAGCATTGGTCAAAAGATTAACGACGACTTGCTTTAACCCTTCTTCATAGCAGCTCAGCATACAGGGCTCAATCTGTTTTTCAAACCCGATATTTTCAGCCAGAAGCCGAGGTGTAATGAGAAGCTCTACCTCGTATAGCAAATGCTCCACATCAACCGTCTTAAAGATTTCATCCAGGATTGGCTTCTTGGAAAAGCTGAGAAAACCGGTTATTTGCCGATGCAGGTTTTCAAATTCATGCATGACCACTTGGATATAGGACTGGAGCTTGTCCTGGTCGCGAGTCGATTCGGCGATCAGCTTCAAGAAGCCTTCGATGGCACACAACGGATTTCGGAGCTCATGTGCCATATTAGCAGCAATCTTGCCCAACATGGTCAATTTGTCGTTATGCAGGAAGGAGATCGTTTCTTCCTTTTTCACAAGCTCTTTATTAATCAGTTGTTCAAAATGGTAAACAGCCCAAAAAATGCTTTCATCCATGGCCTTCCCCAACTGCGTTTCGAGGTAAATCATGTGTTCAGTTGTCAGCGACCACTTGAGCAGCTCCGGCTTGATCACACGCCAAAAGACATTTCGATACAGCTGATAGGTGCGTAAGATCGACGAAAACGGGTACTCCTGGGAACGCAGCCATTCCCCCATTTCCAGACACCAGGTTTGCATATCCTCTTCGACATTTTCAACCAGATAACGTGCCAACAATACGGTACGCTTCTCCGCAAAATCGCGAGGGATCGTCAGCGGGGTTTCCATGCTCAAAACGATCTCCTGCAACCATAGCGTAGTGATGGTCGGCCCCATATCCAGAATTTTTTGTGAAACGTTTTGAAGGTTCAGAGAGACAGTTTCCACCATATCTTATCCCACCCCACTCATATCGTACGGAAGGATGTCCAGAAAAACAAGGTATATATCTCCTATATTGCGTTGAAAATTGTTTTTTTATGGAATTTTTGTTCAACAAAATCCGAGTATTCTCGTCTTTATTCGGGAATAGAAAAGCGCTCATGAGGGGGCATCTGGGAGCATAGAGTAAGAAGGACAACCGTAAATCGGAATCGTCGGGCGGGGGAAGGGCGAAAAAGAAGTCGGTTAGGGGAAGAGCAAATAGAAGTCGGTTAGGGGAAGAGCAAATAGAAGTCGGTTAGGGGAAGGGCAAATAGAAGTGGGTAAGGGGAAGAGCGATGGAGGGGCAATTTTGGATTGGCTTGCTGCAAATTTTTCTCATCGATCTGGTACTCAGTAGTGACAATGCCGTTGTTATCGGGATGGCTTGCCGGGGGTTGCCGCCAACAGAGCGAAAAAAAGCCATTTACATAGGAACAATGGGAGCGATCGTGCTTCGTGTTCTGCTGACCGGGATGACGACCTGGATGCTGGACATCCCCTTGGTAAAAGTAGTAGGAGGAGTTCTGCTTTTGTGGATCGCCTGGAAGCTCATGTTTGGCGATCAGGAGGAACCGACGGAGGTGTCCTATAGCCAAAATGTCTCGCAGGCAGTCAAAACGATTATTCTGGCGGACTTTGTCATGAGTCTCGACAATGTGTTGGCGGTAGGCGGCGCTGCTGACGGAGACTTGCTCTTGATCTTGATGGGATTGGGTATGAGCATACCACTATTGATGTGGGGAAGCTCGCTGGTCGCGCGTTTGATTAACAGATTTCCCAGCTTGTCCCTGCTCGGCGGCGGGGTACTGGCGTACACGGCCACGGAGATGTGCCTGGAGGACCCTTACGTTTGGAAGCTTCTCAATCCGTTGCTTTTAAATCATGCGTGGATTCCATTTTTGGTTGCGGGCGGCATCGTCGCATTCGGGCGCTACTGGAGAACGACTGGCTGAATCAAGTCTTCCTCCGGCAGCAGCCCGGTGTTTTCTTCAAGCAGGATCGGGCATACTACGAATACAGAAATACACAGCTAGAAAGGAACCGATTTGGAGATGAACACGGGCATCTTGATCTTGTGGGGGATTTGGGACGAGCTTTATCAGCGCTGCACCAGGCTGCGATATATTGAAAAAGGCAACAATATCTTTCGCATTGTCCGCATGCGCTACCGTGGTGAACCGCTCGTCACCTCGGATAATCGCGTCATTTCAAAAGGCGATCTGATCTTAAAACTGCATATACACAATTACTACTTCGCGACCCTCAGCAAAGGCGTAAAAGATGACCTCAGAGTGGCTTTGCTGCTCAGGCAGCAAATCATGCGTTCACTGCCGCAGCTAGCCAGTTACCTCAATAATATGGAAGAGAGGGACGAGATCAAAGGAATCGTCGGAACAACAACCCTGAGCAAAGGGGTAACCCCTTTGGGCTTCTCCGTTTCCAATGTGCCGATGAGCTGGTTTTTTCGATACAAACGCTGGTACCTGAAGCTGATGATTCGATTTATTCATCCGGATGGAAAGAAAAGGATGAAAACATGGGATCAGGACGTCCCGTTAAAGCGGGTGTACATGTCCAAGGAAGAGCTGTTGCGAAGGTATCTCATGCAACAGCCCGAACGAGCAGGTGATACGGTATGAGCGCGAAGCGAATCTTGCTCGTTACCGAAGAATGGGCGGGAAGCGGTCACCGCATGGCCGCCGAAGCACTCGCTGAAGCTCTGATAGAGCTGCGGCCCACAGCTTATGTAAAAGTAGTGTCGGGCCTACAAACAGCAAGTCCGGCGTTGCGGGAAATCTCCCGCTTTTTTTATCTGCACATGCTCCGGTACAACCCCGGATTATGGCAAAAAATGCATCGCAACGACAAAAAGTGGGCGGCCGTGCTTAACAAACCGCTGGCAGTCTGGCTCTCCAGAAGAATGGTTCGGGAATTGATCGATCGGGAAAGACCTGATGTTGTCGTTGCTACGCATGCGTACTGCTTTTCCGCGCTCGCTGAAGCAAAGCGGAAAGGGGCCAAACCCTATCAGCTTGTTGGTGTTCCCACCGACTTTTGTGTCCATCGATTTTGGATTCATCCAGAGACGGATGCTTACGTAGTTGCCCATGAACAACTGGCCGATCCGATTCGGGCAGATCGTCGGCTTGAGAGAACACCTGTACTGGAGTATGGCATTCCGATCCGCCGCACTTTCCAGTCGTCTGCCCTCCAGGATAAAGCTTCCTGGAAAGATCAGCTTGGCCTGGGCCCCCAGCAGTTTACTGTGTTAATAAGCGGAGGTGAAGGGGGATATGGCTCGATGGAAGAGGTGATTCGCGTTTTGATGCGCGAGCCGGAGCCTCTCCAAATCGTTGTGATTACAGGAAAAAATCACTCTCTTCAGGAGAAATTGGTCAGGCTGACATCCTCATGTCCGCCTGTTCATAATGTCATCGTCAGAGGATATGAGCCCGAAATATGGAAATGGATGTCTGCTGCGGATGTGTTTCTTACCAAACCGGGTGGAATCAGCATCGCAGAAGCCCTTGCAGTCCAAACGCCCCTTGTCTTGTTTCAACCGCTGCCAGGTCAGGAATGGCGGAATTTGTCCTTTCTTCTCAAGCACGAAGCTGCTTTTTATGCACGTACGACAGATGAAATCAGCCAGATCGTACGGCAGCTTCGATACTCCCCTGCAGAAAGAAAGGATGTGAGCCAAAGAATGGCTTCCTTGAGCAAACCGGATTCGGCAGAGCAGATTGCGAAATATCTGCTCCAGCTATAACGCTATAAATTGCCAGTGAAAATCAAAGTGACAGAATGAATGAAAGAGGGGGTCAACAGACATATTAAGCTTACAACCAACGAGGAGGTGATTACAGATGGCAAACAACAACGGTGGTTCCCGTAACAACCTTCTGGTACCGCAAGCTAACCAAGCTCTGGATCAACTGAAGTACGAGATTGCTGCTGAGTTCGGTGTTCAACTGGGAGCAGACACCACTTCCCGTCAAAACGGTTCTGTTGGAGGAGAGATCACTAAGCGTCTCGTTTCCTTCGCTGAACAACAATTGGCTGGTCGTGCATAACCAAATAGGTTGAATGTCGGAAAGGCACCATAACGGTGTCTTTCCTTTTTGTTAGTATCTGTAAAATTTTTACAGTTCGCTTTTTTAAAAGCGTGGGATTAAATGCCTGCAGTTGGTTGACTCTATAGGTGCTAGGAGGTGAATCAGATGACAGTTGCATCCCAAGTGAAGCAGACGCTGGCAAGCTTAAAGGGAGCTCAAGCGAATCTGGAACAATTTGCGCTCAGCACCCAAAATCAGCAAGCGAAGCAGTTGTACACACAAGCTGCACAGCAGACAGAGTCGATCGTGACCAATCTGCAGCAGCGCGTTACCGAGCTTGAAAACGAGGAGCCTCAATACAAAGGCTTCTAAGTACCTTTCAGGAAACAGGAGAGGGGCTTCTCTCTCCTCTTCTCTAGTACATGAGCGGGAGGGTTTATGCGTGCCCGATTGGTTAAATATCGCACTGCGCTCACTCGGAGCTGTGGTCTATCTGTTCATCCTGACAAAAATTATCGGCAAGCGTCAAATCAGGCAATTAACGTACATTGAATACATTGTCGGCATTACGATCGGCTCTATCGCCGCCTTCATGGCAACAGAGATGGACGGCCCTATCTACCACAGCCTGATCGCTTTGACGGTGGTAGCAATCTTTCCTGTTTTGTTTGAATGGCTGGCTTTAAAGAGCAAGGTTCTTCGGGATTTTTTTGAGGGAAAAGCGACGATCTTGATCAAGGATGGCAAGGTGTTGGAAGACAACCTGAAAAAAGAGCGGTGGACCTCTGAAGACCTGATGGAGCAGCTGCGAATCAAAAATGTGTTTCGCGTGGCCGACGTCGAATTTGCAGTGATGGAGACCAGTGGAGAATTGAGCGTGCTTTTAAAATCGCAGCATCAGCCAGTGACCCCGCAGCATCTCGAGCTTGAGGTGTCGCCGGCAGAGGAGCCGCAAGCAGTCATCATGGACGGGATGATCATGGATGAGCCGCTGTCGAACATGGGCTTGAACCGTTCCTGGGTACGGGCTGAGCTGCAGAAGGCCGGCGTCGCCCTGGAAAATGTCTTTCTCGGCCAGGTTGACAAAGGCGGTCAGCTATACCTCGATCTGTATGACGACAAAATCAAAGTGGCTGAGCCGCAGGCGTTGAAACTAACCTACGCGCAGTTGAAAAAGTGCCAGGCCGATCTGGAAGTGTTTGCGCTGTCTACGAAAAATCAGCAGCAAAAACTCGTGTACCAAAGAGACGCTGAAGAACTGCAAAAGGTTATGGATCAGGTCAAGCCGCTGCTGACAAGATAGGGAAGAAGGGAAAACAATGGCGGATCAAAAAAAGAAAAAGCTTACCCCCGTCCAGCAGGAGTATCAGCAGTTAGCCAAACGTCACGAGCCCCCTCGCCCTTTGCTGCGCAATTTTACGCGGGCGTTTTTCACAGGGGGGATTATTTGCCTGATCGGGCAAGGCATTCAGGAGATGTTTATCCGGTACTTTGACTTTACGGAAAAGACGGCCGGAAATCCGACAACAGCCGTGCTCATTTTTCTGTCCGCTCTTTTGACAGGGCTCGGTGTATACGACCGGATTGCACAATGGGCAGGAGCCGGGACAAGCGTTCCGGTAACCGGTTTTGCCAATTCGATTGCATCAGCCGCTATCGATCACCGGAGCGAAGGCTTTGTCCTGGGAGTGGGCGGAAACATGTTCAAACTGGCGGGATCGGTGATTGTGTTTGGAGTTTTTTCCGCATTCGTGATCGGGATCGTGAAAACGTTGATCAAAATGGGAGGATAAGCCATGCGACAAGGGCATCAAACATGGGTGTTCCCTTCGAGGCCGGTCATTCTCAGTACGGCTGCCATCGGCGGTCCTTTCGAAGCAAAAGGACCTTTGGGAGAGGATTTTGACATCACGCATGGGGACCTCATGCTTGGACAAGACAGCTGGGAAAAAGCCGAAAAAGTTCTGTTGGAGGAAGCTTGCGACAAAGCATTGGAAAAAGCAGGCCTGCAAAAGGAGCAAGTCCATTTCTTGCTTGCAGGCGATCTGATGAATCAGATCATTACGTCCAGCTTCTCTGCCCGTACATTGGGTATCCCCTACATCGGCCTGTTTGGAGCTTGCTCGACAGCGATGGAAAGCTTGGCGCTTGGTGCGCTATTGGTAGACAGCCAGTCAGCCGACTACGTATTGGCTGCTACCGGAAGCCACAACGGGGCAGCAGAGAAACAGTACCGCTACCCAACCGAATACGGTTCGCAAAAGCCGCCTACAGCCCAGTGGACCGTTACCGGAGCAGGTGCAGCTGTTGTGGGAAACAAGGGGAGCGGGCTGCGGGTTCATGCCGCGACGATCGGCCGCATCGTCGACATGGGGCTGAGCGACCCGTTCAACATGGGGGCGGCGATGGCGCCAGCAGCACTTTCGACGATTGAGACTCACTTCCGCGATATGCGGCTCCCGCACGATCACTACGATCTCGTCGTAACGGGAGATTTGGGAAAGGTCGGTCACCAGATCCTCTCGGAGCTTTTGCCGAAGCATAACGTCGATATTCCGCTGGATCGGTACATCGACTGCGGCAAGCTTATATACGGAGACAATCCGACTGTCTGGTCGGGAGGGAGTGGCTGTGGCTGTGTCGCTACGGTTACATACGGACATCTGTTGCGAAGGATGAGAGAAGGCGAATGGAAACGCATATTGGTCGTCGCTACCGGCGCCCTTTTGTCACCCATCTCCTATCAGCAAGGGGAAAGCATTCCCTGCATTGCTCATGCGGTCGCCATTGAAGCAGAGCATCCGGAGGAGGGGTAGCATGACGTTCCTGTGGGCATTTTTGGTGGGAGGCACGATCTGTTTGATTGGCCAGTTTCTGCTCGACGTCGTCAAATTGACGCCCGCTCACACCATGTCCTCTCTGGTCGTAGCAGGAGCTTTGCTCGATGGATTCGGCTTGTACGAGCCGCTTGTCAAATTCGCCGGAGCCGGGGCCACTGTGCCGATTACCAGCTTTGGCAACGCTTTGGTTCACGGAGCCATGCAGGAAGCGGAAAAACACGGGATTGTCGGCGTGATTACCGGCATATTTGAAGTGACGAGTGCAGGGATTTCGGCGGCGATCGTGTTTGGATTTTTTGCGGCGGTCCTGTTCAAACCAAAAGGATGAAACGAGAAGCATGGGCTTGAGCGATAGACGGCATGTATTGGCAAACATGCCAAAAACCTTGAATTGAACCTGATCTTCTCTCCCGATAGAATGGGGGCTTGAGGAGGGGGATATAGGTGTTTCAGAAAAAAAGCGGGATTGCCCTGTTTTTGTCTGTCCTGGTCGCTTTCTTGCTGGCTGTTCCGGCATCTGCTGCTCCCGTGCTTAAAAAGGGAAGCAGGACCGGTGACGTCTGGGATTTGCAGTATCGTCTGCAGGTGATAGGCCTGTATCAAGGGCCTTTGGATGGAATATACGGAAGCAAGACCACCCAGGCAGTCCGCCAGTTTCAAAAAAAGTACGGGATGCCTGCAGATGGAATTACAGGAAAAATGACATGGAAAAAGCTGAAGAAAGTTACCGTAAATCGATCCGAGATGCAAATGCTGGCCCAATTGGTTTATTCCGAGGCAAGGGGCGAGCCTTATGTCGGACAGGTGGCCGTTGCCGCAGTCGTCATGAACCGCTTGCAATCCAGCAATTTCCCCAACAGTATTCAAGAGATTATTTTTCAGCCTTATGCCTTTACGGCGATTGACGACGGACAATACTGGCTGACACCAGGGAAGACGGCATATCGAGCCGCTTATGAAGCGGTGCGAGGATGGGACCCATCGGGCAATGCCCTGTTCTACTTTAATCCCAAAACAGCGACTTCCAAGTGGATCTGGTCCAGACCTCAGATTAAAAAAATCGGAAGCCATATCTTTGCCAAATAATCGATAGTGATTGCTTTCGTACAGCTTTTCTTCTGATAATCAGATCAAGAAGTGGAGCGATATCAGCATGATGAGAGCCTTTCTGTCTGTCATTTCCGTGCTCATCATCCTCATGGCCTCGCTTGTTCCGGTTCACGCCGAGCAGGCTGATCCGCCAGTCTACATTTATATCAATTTGTGGGAGAACAAGCTGTACCTGCGGACGGATAAGGGGGAAGTACTAGCCTCTTACCGCATAGCACCGGGAGCTGTCGATACGCCCTCGCCCATAGGCCTGTTCACAGTCACGAAAAAATCGCTGAATTGGGGCGGCGGATTTGGTTCTCGCTGGCTGGGAATCAATGTTGAATGGGGGACGTACGGAATTCATGGGACAAATCGCCCTGAGCATATTGGACGGTACGTCAGTCATGGATGCTTCCGGATGAAAAACAAGGACATCGAGAAGCTCTACCCGCTTGTAAAAGTAGGGACCCCCGTCATCATAGACGGGCCGATCATGGGGCATGAAAGGCTAACTTATCGGGTATTGGTTCCGGGGTCGCGAGGAGCATTGGTCAAGCTTGTACAAAATCGATTAAAGGCGGCGGGCTATTACAATGGTCCCGTGCATGGTCATTTTGACAAACATTTTGAAAGGGCCGTTTTTCGCTTTCAAAAGAAAGAAGGCCTTGCAGTGACAGGGCAGATCGGTCTGGAGGACCTGGTCTATTTGGGGATCGTCGAGTGAGTGGAGTTGTCCGACGAGTAGATGAATCTACGATGTGGGCAGCTCCTTTTTTACTGCTGCTTTCGGTTCTTGTATACCAACAGAGGCTGGCAATCATTGAGGGTTGTTTTCTGAATATTTTCCTTTACAATAGTACAAAGAGATTTCCAGCAATCGACTACAGGAGGTTGATGATGAAAAAGATGCTGATTCTAGCCTCGCTGGCAGCTGTCATTTTCACGGGCATGCCAAAAGCAGAGGCAGAGACAACACGAGCAAACCTACCATACACCGATGTAGCCGGACATTGGGCAGAGAAGGACATTCAACAATTGTACATAACAGAGGTAATCGGTGATGCCAAGAGTTTCCGCCCAGACGATCCGATCACACGGGCAGAATTGATCACAATGTTTGTAAAAGCCAAAGGAGTCCAGCCAGCAGCACAGGAGGCATCACCCTTTGCGGATATTCCTTCGGGCGATTGGCTCGCGCCATATGCCATAACGGCGTATCGACTCGGCATCGTTCATGGAGAGTATTCAGAGGGAAAACTCGTTTTCAAGCCGGACGAGCTGGTAAGTCGAGAAGAGATGGTGTCGATGCTGATACGGGCAATGGGCGACAGCGGCAAGGTGAATCAGTTGCCTTGGTCCTCCGCGATTCAAACACTGCAGCAGTATCCGGATGGACGCAGCGTGGAAGAGGCTTATCAGCGGTCATTTGCATTTGCCCTGCAAAATCGGTTGGTGAATCCGTACCAGGATGGAAACCTGCAGCCACACCATGAAATAACGAGAGCGGAAGCTGCGACCTATACCGCTATCCACCTTTTGGAAAAAGGAGAAGAACAAAAAGCTCCTACAGGGACTCCCTTCACAAAAAAACTGACGGTTGAGACGACGGCATATACATATCCGGAGGACAAAGCGGAGGCGCTTTCTTATCTGGAATTCCCATTGCGTGTAGGGATTGTAGCCGTGGATCCTGCTGTTATCCCGCTGGGTAGCCATTTGTACATTGAAGGCTATGGGTATGCCGTCGCGGCTGATATCGGGAGCGCGGTGAAAAATAATCGCGTGGACCTGTTTTTCTCTTCGCGGGTGGAAGCCTTGAACCACGGGATTAAAGATGGCGTGACTGTTTACGTCCTCGACTGATAGATTTACCTTTTGCAACATATTTTCCCATCCATTCACTCATACTAACGGTGAAAGGATGGGGTTTTTTTGTTGGGCTGGATACTAATTGGACTCTTCGTATTTATTGTGCTGCTTGCCGCAACGCCTGTACGTATTTCCCTTTACTATGGCAGGGTCAGTGAAAACGATCACCTCGTCGTTGAGGTTTCGGCATGGTTTCACCTGATCCGGCGCAAATATGAGCTGCCGGTCGTGATGGTAAAACAGACGGAAAATGGCCCCGAATTGAAGGCAAAAGTGGAAACGGTGAGACAGGAAGAGAAGACGGCAGAAACGGTAAGAGGTGTAGGGAAGGATCAACTGCAGAAGTGGAAACAGAATTATCAGGTCATACTGGAACGCTTCCATGATTTTAAACCGGTTCTTAAGCAATTTGCCAAGCAGATTCGATGCGAACGGCTGGAATGGCACACTGTTCTGGGAACGGGCGAGGCTGCGGAGACTGGTGCGCTCCTCGGAGCGGTGTGGGGAGTGAAAAGCATTTTGATCGCGCTTTTCTCACACGCCATTTCTTTGCGGAGCATGCCGCGGCTTAGTGTGCAGCCTGTCTGGAATCAACCGGTCATTCGCACCCAAGCGAGGTGCATTCTCCACTTTTTCCTCGGCCATGTCTTGGTAATGGGGCTCCGTCTGCTGTTTCGCTTGAAAAAGGGGCGTGTCCACAAATGGGAGACGAGTCCCTCCGGGGCGTAGGAAAAGCGTACATGGCCTGTTCTTCTTTTGGGCAAGCTACTAGTTGTAAACAGTTTGCGCAAAACTGCATTTCACCCCAGTAAGGAGGAAATGATATGGCAGACCATCCCATTCAGGGTTTGATGAGAACGGCTATGGAAAATATCAAACAAATGGTTGATGTGAATACGATTATTGGCGACCCGGTGGAAACGCCGGACGGAAGTGTGATTCTGCCGATCTCCAAGGTTGGCTTCGGCTTTGCGGCAGGGGGCAGTGAGTTTCAATACGAGCGCGATCATCCGGGTGTGATCGGGCATCCTTTTGGCGGCGGAAGCGGGGGCGGCGTATCGATTACGCCTGTTGCATTCCTGGTCGTGGGCAAACAGGGCATCCGCTCCATTCCTCTCGAAAATTCCACTCATCTGTATGACCGTATTTTGGACAGCATCCCTCAATTCGTGGAGAAAATGCAGGGGATGTTCGGCAAAAAGGAAGAGGCCCCGGTCTCTTCGACTACCATCGTGACCAATGTCGATGAGCACGATCTGGAAGAACTGATTGAGCGAAGCTGATTGTTGGGGCATGAGGCAAAACGAAAAAGACAGGTTGGCCGCGCGGGGGCACACCTGTCTTTTTGTTTGGGATATTCACCACAACTGATTGATGATCAAGCCCGTGTAAACCGCTTGCCGGTAGAAGTGATTGGGCAAAAGAAACGAGGAGAATGCTCGACCCGAAGCATCTTCTTCGTTGAAGCCTGTCAAATTGGCGGGGGAAGCCGTCCTCCATTTTCCCGTCTCCCTTTCGACCAGTTGAGACACCTTGGATACGTCTTGTACAAAAGCAGAAAAATCGCGCTCGACAGAACGGGTCAGCGTCTCCTCGTCCAATTTCAACTGACCGTTGGGAGCAATGTGCAATCCGTAATCAGCAAGCCCCGATTGAACAGTCCGGGCAATCTGCTCCAGTGATGCAGGGAGTATGGTCGTGAAAAGGTTCGGCCTTTCTTCTACGAAAGCATGCAAGCGATTATAACGAGTCACCAGTTCCCGGGTTTTCTCCAGCAAGAGTTCGCTGTCCGGCTGGATAACCAGGGATGCTTTGCCCGGCTGGAGCAGGGTTGCGGCGACCTTTCCAGAAAGCTCCACCTGGTTGGAGGGGGAGCCGCTACGCATCCCGTCCAGATCGTATTCGGCATCGGAGGCTTTCATAGCGACCTGATCGAGTCCGAGAGTGCGAACCACGGCCCCGTCTATATCGCGTAGCTGAAAAGCATGCTTTGCCCCCGTATGACTGGAGCGGAGGACCATCCGGCTCATCGTCTCTGAATATTCGATTGAAGCAGCCAGATCTGCCTGATGGATGACACCTGCCAAACGCTTAAGCAATTGTTCATGCGAATCGTCTTGCTTTGCCTGGATGGCGAGGATGTTCTCCTGTTGACCGATCGTCAGGGAAAACGTATACACGCCGGGGGGCAAGAGGGAAGGGCCGCTGCTTTCAGCCATGATTCCCCGATTTGTCTGCTGCGTTGCCAGGCGGATGACATCCAATTGGTAGCTGCCCGGCTCTGCCCCGGGGGCGGCTTTTGCCTGAGCGCGTTCCGGGTGGGAGCTCACTGCAACTCGCGCGTGCAGCACACTGTTTCTTCGCGAAGGGTCAAATTGCTTGGCAGCCTGGCTTAATTCGGCCGTATAACGATATAGCTGGGAGAGGGAGTCAGCCATGTCTGTCATCCATTGCTGTTGGCGCGTATAAAAGGGCTGCAGGCTGTATCCGACAATGGGCTGGACAGGACCGCTCAATTTGGCTTGAATCATCTGAAAGTGGTATGGACCCACCCGCCTGCTGTACGGAATCTGGCTGACCTGTGCTAGACGCACACCCATCTCCTCCTTTCACTTGCGTTTCATCTCCCTACCATTATAAGGCAATCCTATTCCATTTCAACAAGCAAGTCACCCGTTTCGATCGCATCTCCCGCTTTTACATGAACGGCTTTGATTTTCCCGTCCATTGGCGCTTGAATGGTGGTCTCCATTTTCATCGCTTCGCTGACCAAAAGATGCTCTCCCTTGCGTACCTTGTCGCCTGCTGTAACGAGAACTTTCAAGACTTTGCCCGGCATGGACGCGCCGAGCTGTCCGGGATCTTGCGGGTCGGCTTTGCGGCGGGCCAGCTCCGAGACCTTTGCAGCGTGATCGCGGATGAAAATTTCCCGCGGTTGGCCGTTCAATTCAAAATACATGATGCGCCGTCCGTCCGGATGCAGCTCGCCTACGGCGACAAGCTTGATAATCAGCGTTTTTCCGCGCTCGATCGTGATTGCCGTCTCTTCTCCCGGACGAAGGCCGTAGAAGAAGGTCGGGGTATTGAGCACGGACAAATCGCCGTATTCCTTCAAGCTTTGGTCATACTGTAGAAACACCTGCGGGTACATGATGTAGGACAGGACATCCAGTTCTGTCGCCTCCCGCCCGATTTTCTCTGTCAGTTCCAACGCTACCTTGTCAAAGTCTACCGGTGCCAGAAGCTCTCCCGGACGAGTCGTAAAGGAGTCTCGTCCCTTCAAGACGAGCGCCTGCAGTTCTTTCGGGAATCCGCCCGGAGGCTGTCCCAGGTACCCCTGGAAGAACTGAATGACAGAGTCGGGGAAATCGAGCCGCTCGCCTTTTTCCCAGATGTTTTCTTCGTTCAGTCCGTTTTGAACCATGAACAGCGCCATATCTCCGACTACCTTGGAGGACGGTGTGACCTTGACGATGTCGCCGAACATCTGATTGACAGTAGCGTACATCTGTTTTACCTCGTCCCAGCGGCCTTCCAGTCCGACAGCTTTCGCCTGCTGCTCGAGGTTCGTATACTGGCCGCCCGGCATTTCATGGATGTAAACCTCGGTATTGCTTGCTTTCATTCCGCTCTCGAATCCTTGGTAGTAGGGGCGGACATCCTCCCAGTAATCGGAAAGCTTGTTGAACGCGTCGAGGGATAGACCCGTATCCCGTTCGGTATGCTCGAGCGAAGCGATCAATCCGTTCAGGCTGGGCTGGGAAGTAAGCCCCGACATGGAGCTGACGCACGCGTCGACGATATCGACGCCGGCTTCAATCGCTTTTACGAGCATCGCGCCGCCGTTTCCGGACGTGTCATGCGTATGCAAATGGATCGGGATGCCGATCTCCTGCTTGAGAGCCCGCACCAGCTCGTAGGCTGCGTACGGCTTGAGCAGTCCGGCCATGTCTTTGATCGCGAGGATATGGGCTCCTGCCTTCTCCAGCTCCTTGGCCAGATCGACGTAATAGCGCAGCGTGTATTTGGTCTTCGATGGATCGAGAATGTCGCCGGTGTAGCAGATCGCCGCTTCGGCCACCTTGCCCGAATTGCGGACGGCTTCGATCGCTGTCTGCATGCCCGGCAGCCAGTTGAGGCTGTCAAAGATGCGGAAGACGTCGATGCCGTTCTCGGCGGACGCTTTCACGAAAGCGTGAATCACATTGTCCGGATAGTTGGTGTAGCCGACCGCATTTGCGCCGCGCAAAAGCATCTGGAACAAAATGTTGGGAATGCGCTGACGAAGTATTTGCAGACGCTCCCACGGCGATTCTCTGAGGAAGCGCATCGACGTGTCGAACGTGGCCCCGCCCCACATCTCCAGGGAGAAGAGGTCTGCTCCCAGCTTGCCGGTCGCTTCAGCGACAGCTGCCAAATCGTACGTCCGGACGCGAGTCGCAAACAGCGACTGATGGGCGTCGCGGAAGGTGGTGTCGGTTACGAGCACGCGCTTCTGCTCCTGAATCCACTTCACGAGGCCGTCTGCGCCTTCGCGCTCCAGAATTTGCTTGGTTCCGTCCGGATACGGCTGGGCAAAGGGAGTGCGCGGGATGCGCGGCGTATCGAAGTGCGGCTTCTTGTCCTGCGTGGACAGCCCCGGATAGCCATTGACAATCGTGTTGCCGATGTAGCTTAGAAGCTTGGTGCCGCGGTCTTGACGTCCCGGGAAAATGAACAGCTCCTGCTTCGTATCGATGAAAGACGTATCGTATTGTCCGCTGAGAAAATCGGGATGCGTCACTACATTTTCCAGGAACGGAAGATTTGTTTTGACACCGCGGATGCGGAATTCCCGCAGCGTTCTGAGCATTTTCCGGGCTGCCTGGTCAAAAGACGTGCCGTATGTGGAGATCTTCACCAGGAGCGAATCGTAGTACGGTGTAATAATCGCCCCCGGATAGCCGTTTCCGCCGTCAAGCCGCACCCCGAAGCCTCCGCCTGAACGCCATGCCAGCAAGCGCCCGGCGTCGGGCAGGAAGTTGTTTTCCGGGTCTTCTGTCGTCACCCGGCACTGTATCGCGTAACCGCTCATCTTGATCGCTTCCTGGGAGGCAATGCCAATTTCCGGATCAGACAGGCTGTGCCCTTCGGCAATGCGGATTTGCGCCTGCACGATATCAATGCCTGTGATCAGCTCGGTAATCGTATGTTCCACTTGAATGCGCGGGTTTACTTCGATAAAGTAAAATTGACCGTCGGGCGTGAGCAAAAACTCGACCGTACCCGCGTTGGAGTAACCGGCTTCCTTCATCAATTTCAAGGCAGACTGGCAGATTTCCTCGCGCAGCGCATCATCCAGGGAAAGGCTTGGCGCGACTTCGACCACCTTTTGATGACGGCGCTGCACGGAGCAGTCCCGTTCGAACAGATGCACAATATTGCCGTGTGCATCGCCGAGAATCTGCACTTCAATATGCTTGGGGTTTTCCAAATAACGCTCCAGATACACCTTGGCGTTGCCAAAGGCGGAGCGAGCTTCGGAACGGGCCCGGTCCAGAGCATCCTGGAGCTCATCCTGGCTTCGCACGATCCGCATGCCGCGGCCGCCTCCGCCAGAGACCCCCTTGATGATTATCGGATAGCCGTGCTCCTTGGCAAACAAAAGGGCTTCCTGAAGGGTTTCGATCGGCTCGGGTGTACCCGGAATAACGGGAATGCCTGCTTCGATGGCCATTCGGCGCGCTTCGACTTTGTCTCCAAACTTGTCGATCAAAGTGGAGGAAGGGCCAATAAAGATGATGCCTTCTTCAAGACAGCGCTGGGCAAACTCCGCATTTTCCGCGAGAAATCCATAGCCCGGGTGAATCGCATCGATATCGTTGCGCTTGGCAATTTCGATAATGCTCTCAATGTCCAGATAGGCTTCAATGGGACCTTTTCCGGCGCCTACCAGATACGACTCGTCCGCCTTGAAACGATGGATGGACACGTTGTCTTGCTCGGAATAGATCGCTACAGTGCGAATGCCCAGTTCAGTTGCTGCGCGGAAAATCCGAATGGCGATTTCCCCGCGGTTGGCGACCAGCAGCCGGTTGATTTTTCTCTTTGTCATGGTTTCTCCCCCTTTTTTACCCTAAGCACTTGTAAAGTGAATATTATATATAGAGTAAATATACAAAATTGTAGATACAGAAACACCCCTTTTTTTTCTGAAAAATCCTGAAGTAGGTGTAAATATTCATGACGAGAATCCTGCCCGTGTTCGTATATGGCTCTCTGCTTCCCGGTTTCGGCAACCACAATAGGTATGTCAAGCCTTACCCGCATACGCTTCAGCCTGCGATAGTACGGGGACATTTGTACCATTTTTCTGCCGGTTATCCCGGCTTGCTGCGGGGCGAATCGGGGACTGTGAAAGGAGCGCTGCTCACATTTTCCAAAGACGTCTATGAAGAAGCACTGGCCGGACTGGACGAGCTGGAGGACTATTTCGGACCAGGCGACCCTCGCAATGAGTATGAACGGGTGGAGGAAAGTGTCATGAAAATGCCTGGAGGAGAAGAAATCCGGGCATTCCTCTACAGGTATGTAAAGGAAGACTGGGCCAGACGGGAAGGGATTTACATTCCGTCGGGAGATTGGGCCGGGTTTATCAAAGACAGGCAGAGGGACAGCAGGCAGGGTGAATAGCAGCTACCGGATTTGCCCAAAATGGTAGGGAAAGGAGGGGACCCTGCCATGGACTTTTTGCAAAAGACCCCGGCCGAAATTTGGCGCATGCTGATACCGCCTGCAAACTGGATGTTTTGTGAAGAGATGCCAGAGGACGAGCTGATCTTTCATTATCGCGATTCGATTTACTTTATCAACGAGGACGGATCGGTGCTGGCTCTGCCGAAGCCGGCGTGTTTTGAACAGCTCGATCTGGAAACGCTGCTGGAATGGCTGGCAACGTCGGAGGAGACTGTCGATTTCGACGATAACGGGGAATTTGATTACGGCTTTGTACTGAAGCAGATGGGATTCGTCGTGCCGACCCGCAGGCCCCGTGAAACAAGTTCGTTTCAAATTGAAATCATCAACACGGTTCTCCCGCAATCGATGTGCACGCGCTACGAGCTGAAAAAAGTAAGCTTTATATTTGCGCTGTATCACGCCCTCATGCGCTGCCATGAGCTGAACAGGCGGAGCGGCTGGGAGTACGAGCACGAAATCAAAAGCATTACCAAACTTGAACAAAATCAGATCGGCGGATTGCGACTGAATCTGTAATTTCCCTGTTTCCATAGTGAAAATCGTAGAAAAATGAGGTATGATTGAGAAGGTACATAACCTACTATCATTTTGTGAGGAGGAAGATTTGATGACATCTGCAGTAGAACGCCATGGCGCATTTACCTTCAAAGGCAACCCGGTTACCTTGCTCGGACCTGAAATAAAGGTAGGGGACACCGCTCCTAATTTTACCGTATTGGCTAACAACCTGACCCCTGTGACTCTGGATGATTCCAAAGGCACTGTACGCGTGATCTCTGTCGTTCCGTCTCTGGATACTGGCGTGTGCGACGCGCAAACCCGCCGTTTTAACGAAGAAGCTGCAAAGCTGGACGGCGTAACCATCCTGACGATCTCTGTCGACCTGCCGTTCGCGCAAAGCCGCTGGTGCGGTGCTGCCGGCATCGACAAGGTGCAAACGCTGTCTGACCACCGCGACCTCTCCTTTGGTCTGGCATACGGCGTAGCGATCAAAGAACTGCGTCTTCTGTCTCGTGCAGTCTTTGTCGTGGATGCAAACGACAAAGTCGTTTACGCAGAATACGTTCCGGTTGTCGGCGATCATCCGAACTACGAAGCTGCGATCGAAGCAGCCAAAGCGGCGAAGTAATCGATTCCCGCCAACATTTTTGCGTCTACTGTCAAAAATACCAGCCTCCTTCCACGTGAAGGAGGTTTTTTTATGGAGCGTGCCCAGCA
>NZ_RHHO01000023.1 GCF_003710865.1 Brevibacillus borstelensis
TTCAGTTCTCTACTCTACAATCATCAGTTTTCTTAAAATGTTGCAAAATGAATCGAAGAATCGAAAAAATTAGTATTGAATTTTGCAACTAATTCGTGTATTTTAATTATGCAACACATGAAGTTGTGCGAGGTGCTGAAGAGGTGATCGGCTCGAACGGGTGCCATGCAGCAAAGAGGTGATTGTTTGATTGGCTAGGATAGTCGTTATCGCGGACGATTTGACCGGAGCAAACGATACGGGTGTGCAGTTTGCAAAGAAAGGCTTTCGGACTGTATCGCTGTTTGATCCGTCAAAGCGTCAAAGCGGACAAGCAGCTGACGTCTGGATTATCAACGCGGAGACCAGGTCGCTTGATCCGGCGGAGGCATATGCAAAAAACAAGGAAATGGCGGCACATTTGCATCTCCATACCATTCCCTGCGTCTACAAGAAGATCGATTCAACCCTGCGCGGGAATGTGGGGATTGAAATCAACGCACTCATGGATGACGGGCCGTTCGATCTGGCGGCGATTATTCCGGCGTATCCGGCCAACAACCGGACGACGATCGGCGGTTATCACTTGGTCAACCAGGTTTTGCTCGAAGACACCGAGTTCGCCCGCGACCCAAAATCGCCTGTGAATGAATCGCATCTGCCGACTCTTTTGGGCAAACAAACGAGCCGGGCGGTGGGACATATCGATGTAAGAACGGTTCGCGGCGATCGCGACAGGCTGGTTGCTGCAATCAACAGTCAACATGCAGCGGGCTTGCGGCTGATCGTTTTTGACGCCTTTGACCAGTCGGATATGCAAAAGGCGACAGAAGCACTGGTTGCTTCCGGTAAGCGCGTGCTGTGGGTGGGCTCTGCGGGGCTTGCCGATGCATTATCCAATGAGCTTGCCCCCCGAGGAAATTTGAAACCGCTTCAATTTACAGACAAAGGGGAAAGCGTTGCGATTGATGCTCCTGTTTTCGTGATTGCCGGAAGTGTAAGCGCTATTACGGCGGAGCAGATTGAGGTACTGAGGGGCTTGCCGAAGTTCCGCATCGTGACGGCCGATCCGCTGGCTCTATTAAACGAAGAGACTGCTTATCAGGAAAGGATGCGGGTAGAAGCAGAGATCGTATCAAGCATTGACGATCAGCTTGTGCCCGTACTGAGTACAGATTCTTCCGAAAGCATGCGAAGGGCAGTTGCAGAGTGGATGGAACGCACGGGAGAAAGCGGTTTTGCAGTCGGCAACGCGATCGCGGATTTCCTGGGAGAAGTGGGGAAAAGCGTGTTTGCCAGGCGCATGCTGAGCGGATTTGTTCTCACCGGCGGCGATATTGCCTACCGTACCTGCCTGCACCTGGGTGTAGAAGCACTGCAAATCGTAAGTGAAGTGGAAGAAGGCATTCCGCTTTCCGTCATCATCGGCGGTTTGGCGGACAAGCTGCCTGTCGTGACCAAGGCAGGAGCATTTGGCAATCGTTTTTCCTTGGTGCATGCCGTGGAAAAAATATACAAAACGACTTTGATAGAGGGGGAATAGAAGAATGAAAAAAATGTTTAGCACGCTGGTCGTCTCGACTATGGTTCTTTTGACCGCATGTGGCGGCGGAGGCAGCGAGGCAAAACCTGCTGACAGCGGAAATGCCGGCGGACAGCAAGCAGCCGCTTCGGGTGAAGCAGTCACTTTGAAGGTAGGTCACACGCTGGCCGACACATCCCACTACCAGGTGGGTCTGGAGAAGTTCAAAGAACTGGTAGAGAGCAAAACCAATGGCTCCGTCAAGATTGAAACCTTCCCGAACGGTGCGCTTGGCGGAGAGCGCGACATGATCGAGGGTCTGAATGTCGGCTCCATTGACATGGTCCTTTCTTCGACTGGTCCGATGAGCGGTTTTGTACAGGAAGTAACGGTTGTGGACCTGCCGTTCCTGTTCCGCGACGCTGATCATGCACACAAAGTGCTGGATGGTGAAGTGGGAACCGATTTGCTGGCGAAGGTTGAAAGCAGCATGGGTGTGAAAGCGCTTGCTTGGTGGGAAAACGGGTTTCGCCACGTCACCAACAACGCCCATCCGGTCACGAAGCCAGAGGATTTGAAGGGCTTCAAGATCCGTACGATGGAAAACGACATCCACATGGATTCCTTCAAGGCGATGGGCGCACAGCCGACGCCGATGGCTTTCACCGAGCTGTTTACGGCTCTGCAGCAAGGAACGATTGATGCGGAAGAGAACCCGATTCCGGTTATCATGACCTCCCGTTTCTACGAAGTGCAAAAGCACCTGTCCCTGACTCGCCACTTCTACTCTCCTTCGATCCTGATGATGTCGCAGGCCAAATTCGATGCGCTTTCGCCAGAACAGCAAAAGGCGATTGAAGAAGCGGCGCTGGAAGCAGGGAAATTCGAGCGTGAAACCGTGGCCGAGATGGAGAAGCAGTACTTGAGCGAGCTGAAGTCCAAAGGCATGGAAATCGTGGAAAATCCGGACCTGCAGCCGTTTGTTGACGCGGTGAAACCCGTTTACGAAAAATACGAACCGCAATTCGGCAAAGAGCTGATCGAGAAAATTCGCAATACTCAGTAAGGTCTGGAGATTGATGGAGGCGGATAGGGGGACCTATCCGCCGATTCATAAGGTGGGGTGAAGTCTTTTGCAGGCGATAGTAAAAGCGATTGACGGTGTAAACAAGGTGTTGCGTTACGCAATTGCATTGCTTCTGGCCGTGATGACGGCATTGATCGTATACCAGGTGGTTGCGCGCTTGCTGAGCGGTTATATCAATATCGATATCCCCCGTTGGACGGAGGAACTCGCTCGCTACGCAATGATTTGGCTTGTGTTGATTGGAACATCTCTGGCTGTTCGCTACAGTGCATTGATTGGAGTGGAGGCAATCGCAGAACGCCTTCCCGCCCACTTGCAAAAGGTGCTTCGTATCATTGTATTGCTCGTTTCCATGGTCTTTTTCGTCGTCTTAATCGTGTATGGTTTTCAAATGCTTGCCCATGTTGGAAAACAGCTTTCCCCAGGTTTGAAAATCCCCATGACCATTCCGTATGCATCGCTGCCGATTGGCGGAGTGTTCATGTTGCTAAATTCGATAGCGGTTCTGATCGAGGTGGTCACCGGAAAAATGAACCGCGAATTTTTCAAAGGAGCTGAATAACGATGGCAGCTGTCATGATGATTTCGCTATTGGTGCTGCTCCTTTTGAGCGTGCCGGTCGCTCTGTCTATCGGCCTTGCTTCCACGGTCGCTTTTATGAACGACGGATCGATGCCGCTCATCGTTTTGATCCAGCGGATGTTTGCCGCACTCGATTCGTTTCCGCTGATGGCGATTCCCTTCTTCATCCTCGCCGGTTCGCTGATGGAGTCGGGGGGTATTTCCCGCAGGCTCGTCAACTTTGCCAATTCGCTGGCAGGGGGAATGACGGGAGGCCTCGCAGTGGTAACGGTCGTGACGGCCATGTTTTTCTCCGCGATCTCCGGTTCCAGCGCGGCGACTACTGCTGCGATCGGCTCGATCCTGATTCCGGCGATGGTGAAGAAGGGATACGACATCCGCTTTGCCGGAGCGACACAGGCTGTATCCGGAGAGCTGGGGGTCATTATTCCCCCGTCCATTCCGATGATCTTGTTCGGTATTTCCGCTGGAGTGTCCATCGGCGATCTGTTTATCGCGGGATTCCTTCCTGGGATCATGATCGGCGGCTCGCTCATTCTCGTATGCTGGTACATTTCCAAGCGGCGCGGCTACAAAGGCGAGACGGGCATTACCTGGTCGCATCGCTGGCAAGCGTTCAAAGAAGCGCTGCTTGCCCTGTTGATGCCGGTCATTATCCTGGGCGGAATTTACGGGGGGTTCTTTACACCGACAGAAGCGGCAGTGATCGCCGTCCTGTATGCATTGATCGTCGGCGTGTTTGTGTACCGTGAAGTCAAATGGAAGCAATTGGTGGAGATTTTCTCCAAGTCGGCAATTACGACGTCGATCATCATGATTATCATTTCCGCGGCAGGAATGTTCGGTTGGATTTTGACGCGCGAACAGGTGCCGCAAAAAATTGCCGCCGCGTTTACCGCTTTTTCCGACAATCCGATTATCTTCCTGGCCTTGATCAATTTGCTGCTGATCTTTGTCGGCATGTTCTTTGAAACGTCTGCTTCAATCATCATTCTGGCGCCGCTGTTGACGCCAATCGCCGTTCAGCTTGGCATTGATCCGGTTCACTTCGGCATGATCATGATCGTCAATCTGGCGATGGGGATGGTAACGCCGCCGGTAGGAGTGAACTTGTTTGTCGCCTGCCAGATCGCCGGGATCAAGCTGGAGGAGCTGACGAAAGCGCTCATTCCGTTCTTTATCATGCTGATCGTCGACATTCTGATCATCACCTATGTACCGGCGATCTCCACTTGGTTGCCGAGCTTGTTGAAATAACGACGTAAGTTCAAAGCGGGAGGCGCATATTTGTACCATGAACTTTCCAAAAATGATCAAAATCAGACAACGATTCACGGGACCAGTCGTTGCGGACATTGACGGAACCGTCAGCAAGCAGCTCGACAGCGCAGGGCTGAAGCAGAATGTCAAGCCGGGGATGCAGGTAGCCATTACAGCGGGCAGCCGGGGCATTGCCAACATCCATTTGATCATCCGGGCTGTCGTCCGCGAGCTCAGGCAGATGGGAGCTGAACCGTTCATCGTGCCGACGATGGGCAGCCATGGAGGCGCGACGGCAAAAGGACAGGTGGAAGTGCTGGAGAGCCTGGGGATAACGGAGGCCTTTTGCGGAGCGCCGATCCGTTCTTCGATGGAAGTGGAGCAGATCGGCCAGACAGAAGAGGGCATGCCGGTTTACGTGGACAAGAACGCTCTGGCAGCGGACGGGATCATCCTGATGGGGCGGGTAAAGGTGCATACCGATTTCAAATCGCCGATCGGCATTGAAAGCGGATTGATGAAAATGGCCGCCATCGGGCTTGGAAAACACAAGCAAGCCTTGCTGATCCACAGTCACGGGGTGACAGGCATCCGCGACATCATGCCCAAAGTGGCGCGGGTCATGCTGGCCCGTACAAAGATTCTTTGCGGCATCGCCATCGTGGAAAATGCGTTTGAACAGACGGCGCTGATCGAAGCGATCCCGACGGCACAGATTGAAGCCAGGGAGCGGGAGCTTTTGGCAGAGTCAGCGGCCTTGATGCCAAAGCTGCCCGCAGAAGAGATCGACATTTTGATCGTGGATGAAGTGGGCAAGAACTACAGCGGCACGGGAATGGACACGAATATCATCGGCAGGCTGCGGATTCAGGGGACGCCTGAACCCCAGTCGCCGCGCATCAAGTACATCATCGCCAGCGATCTTTCCGAGGCGTCGCACGGCAATGGGCTTGGCATCGGCCTGGCTGATCTGACCACGCAGCGTTTCTTTGACAAGCTTGACTTCAAAGCGATGAATGAGAATGTCATCACCAGCACATTCCTTGCCCGGGCGAGCATTCCGATCGTGCTCGAAAGCGACCGGGCAGCGTTAGCTGCAGCGCTGCGCGCCAACTGGGGCGTAGAGCCGGAAAAAGCTCGCATCATGCGGATTCCGAGTACACTTCATCTGGAGTACCTCTACGTATCGGAGGCGCTGCTGCCGGAAGTGACCGAATTGCCGCATGTGGAAGTGGTGGGAGAATTGGCGGAGCTGGAGTTTGACGATCAGGGCTACCTGCCAAAAATGCAGCACCATCCGTAAGATCAAGCAAAAAAAGAGAGGAGTGTACGCCATGCAAGCACAGACTGGAAAAGGCACCACCGTGTACGGAAACTATATTGACGGGAAATGGCAAGTAAATGATGATATGTTCGCCGTGATGAACAAATATACGGGAGAAGAGCTTGCTCGTGTCAGCAAAGCGTCAAAGGAAGACGTGGAGAAAGCGGTAACGAGTGCTCTTCATACCTTTCATACGAAAAAGCTGAGTCCGGTGGAGCGCTATGAAATTCTCATGCGCGCGGCGGACATCATCAAAGAGCGCAGGGAGGAGCTGGCCCTGATTCTGGTCGCGGAAGTAGGCAAGGTCCTCAAAGACGCGCGGGGAGAGATCGATCGCGGCATTCAGACGTTGATCGCTTCTGCGGAGGAGGCGAAGCGAATCGCTGGGCAAGGCGTTCCGCTCGGCCAGCCGGGAAATGAAAACAAGATGGCCTTTACCGTTCGGGTACCGGTGGGGGTGATCGGAGCCATCACTCCGTTCAACTTCCCGTTCAACCTGACGGTGCACAAGGTCGGCCCTGCTCTTGCGGCGGGCAATACGATTGTGCTGAAGCCGGCGGAAATGACGCCGATCATCGCCATGAAGCTGGCCGAAATTCTGGAAGAAGCAGGGCTCCCGGCGGGCTTTCTCAACGTGGTGAACGGATTTGGTCCGGAAACGGGTCAATATTTGCTGGAGGACGAGCGCATCGCGATGTTTACCTTTACAGGCAGTCCTGGTGTGGGACGCCACATCAAGAGTACGACGGGCATCCGCCGGGTCACGCTGGAGCTGGGTAACAACTCGCCCAACATCGTCCACCGGGATGCGCCAGACCTTGGCAAGGCAGCCGAATTGTGCGTCACACGCGGCTTTTCGAACGCCGGGCAAGCCTGCATATCCGTTCAGCGCGTTTACGTGCACCGCGACGTGTACGACAGCTTCGTGGAGCAGGCGGTCAAGGTCGCTCACTCGCTCAAGGTGGGGGATCCGACCGATCCGGCGACAGATGTCGGTCCGATGATTTCGGAAAAAGAGGCGAAAAGGGCAGAAGCGTGGATCAGCGAAGCCATCGCACAAGGGGCAAAAGCGGCATGCGGAGGAAAGCGGGAAGGAGCGGTTCTTTACCCGACCGTACTGGTGGATGTAACGCCTGAGATGAAAGTGGTCTGCCAGGAGGTATTTGCTCCGGTAATCAGCATCATTCCGTTCGACGACATCGAGGATGCGTTCCGCCAGGCAAACGACAGCAGACTTGGACTGCAGGTCGGTCTGTTTACAGCCAACCTGCAGCTGGCGATGCGCGCTGTCCATGAACTGGAGTTCGGCGGAGTCATCATCAACGACGTATCGACATACCGTGCTGACGTGATGCCATACGGCGGAGTGAAAGACAGTGGCATCGGCAAGGAGGGCCCGCGCTGGGCAGTGGAGGAAATGACGGAAGAGCGGGTTGTCGTGATCAATCTGTCTTAATCGACAGGGAAGAGGAGAGAAGCGGGTATGAGACATACATGGGAGTTCTTTTCTACAGAGCGGATCGTATACGGGAA
Source organism: Brevibacillus borstelensis (assembly GCF_003710865.1). Classification (GTDB taxonomy): domain Bacteria; phylum Bacillota; class Bacilli; order Brevibacillales; family Brevibacillaceae; genus Brevibacillus; species Brevibacillus borstelensis. Next base: position 7,288 of record NZ_RHHO01000023.1, read on the forward strand.
TGGCTCGATTCGCGAGCTGGACAAGATTTTGCAGCGGATCAAAGCGAAAAATGTTTTTTTGATCACAGACCCCGGCATCAAGGGGGCGGGGATCGCCGATAAGGTGCTCCGTCTGTTGGAAGAAGCGCAGTATCAGGTGGTCGTTTACGATCAGGCTGTTCCGGAACCGCCGATCCAAACGGCGATCGATTGCTATGAATTTGCCAAGGCGCATATGGATACGGACGCGATTATCGGTCTGGGCGGCGGGAGCAGCATCGACTTGGCCAAAGTGGTAGCGCTGCTGATGGCCCATGGCGGACATCCGTCCGATTACTTTGGCGAGCACCGCGTGCCCGGCCCCATCGCTCCATTGATCGCGATCCCGACTACAGCGGGGACCGGTTCGGAAGTGACTTCCGTTGCCGTATTGGCTGACCTGGAAAACAATCTGAAAATCGGCATTTCGGACAACTATTTGCGCCCAGCGGTAGCTTTGCTCGACCCCGAGCTGACCGTCGGCCTGCCTCCGTACGTGACTGCCTGCTCTGGCATCGACGCGCTTTCGCATGCAATCGAAGCGTATACGGCGAAGGATTTTCGCTACATTCGGGCGGAAGGCGAATTGCTGTTCCAGGGATCGCTGCCGCTTGCCGACGCACTGGCGTATAAAGCCATCGAACTGATCGCGAAAAATCTCGTCCTGGCGGTTCAGCAAGGCAGCAATCTGGAGGCACGCGGAAACATGCTGCTCGGCAGCCTGCTTGCCGGCATGGCCTTCTCCAATGCGGGAACAGCGGCTGCCCACGCGCTGGCATATCCGATCGGCGGCTTGGTCAAATCGCCGCATGGTGAAGTGACCGGATTGCTCCTGCCTTATGTCATGGCGTACAACACAGACGTGGAACAGGAAAAAATGGCCAAAATCGCGCTGGCGTTCGGGGTGAACCCGGCAGGCAAGACGGAAAAGGAGTTGGCAGAGGTGGCCTGGCAGGAAGTATTCAAGCTGGTCGAAGCGATCGGATTGCCGACCCGCCTTTCCCAGATCGGCATTAAAGAAGAGGATCTGGCCGAGATCGCCAGCAAATCGCTCGGCATCAACCGGCTGATCCGCAACAACCCCCGTGTGCCAACCCAGAAAAGCCTGGAAGAGCTTCTGCGCAAAGCGCTGTAGCGGCGACTTTTGAAAGAACGGAGGAAAACGGCTATGACGATCAACAACAAGCCGATTATCGCGATCACGATGGGGGATGCTGCCGGGGTAGGTCCGGAAATCATCATGAAGGCGCTCCGGGATCGAGCGATTTACGATGCGTGCCGTCCATTCGTGATCGGCGACGCGAAAATGCTGGAGCGTGTCAAAGGAGTCGTAGGCTCGGACCTCGTCGTGCGCTCGATCTCATCTATTGAGAAAGCCGCGTTTGAACCGGGCATTGTCGAATGTCTGGATTTGGATCTGCTGCCTCACGATCTTCCGTTCGGAGTTGTTTCGGCGGAGGCTGGCAACGCTGCCTTTCGCTATCTGGAAAAGGCCATTTCGCTTGCAAATGAGAAACTGATCGATGCGATTTGCACGGCGCCGTTAAACAAGGAGGCATTGCACAAGGGCGGTCATCTTTATCCGGGTCATACCGAAATTTTGGCGGAATTGACGGGGACGGAAGATTACTCCATGATGCTCTCCGCACCGAAGCTGAAAGTGATTCACGTGACCACGCACATCGGACTGATCGACGCGGTGAAAAAGATCAATGCAGAACGTGTTTACAAGGTGATCAAGCTGGCCCATGAGACACTGCAAAAAGCAGGCTATGCCCAGCCGCGCATCTGTGTCTGCGGCATCAATCCGCATGCGGGGGAGAACGGCTTGTTCGGCTACGGCGAGGAGGAGGAAAAAATTGTTCCCGCTGTGGAAAAGGCCCAGCAAGAAGGCATCCAGGCGGTGGGGCCGCTGCCTGCGGATACGCTGTTTTTCCGGACGGTGCGCGGCGATTTCGACATCGTGGTGGCGATGTACCACGATCAGGGCCATGGTCCGGTAAAGGTGCTTGGATTGGAGGCGGGCGTGAACATTACAGTCGGCCTGCCGATTATCCGTACCAGCGTGGATCACGGGACTGCCTTTGACATCGCCGGAAAAGGCATTGCCGATGAGCTCAGTTTGAAAGAAGCGCTTCGGCAGGCGATCGAATTGGCGCCGAAGCGCGTATAAAGTGAGGAAGCAGATAATGCACCAAACGAGACAGCAGTCGAGATGACCCTGCTGTCTCTTTCCATACCGGAGGTGGAATGTACGGTGAAAGACAAAATTGTGATAACGAGAAAAATTCCCCAGCCAGCGCTTGAACTGCTGCAAGCACGAGCTGAGGTATACATGTGGGATTCTGAGGAAGAGCAAATACCGCAAGACGTGCTGCTGGGGGAAGTACAAGACGCGGCAGCGATCTTCACCAATGTATCCGATTCGATCAATCGGGCGGTATTCGATGCATCTCCGTTCTTGCGCGTGGTCGCGACGATGGCGGTAGGCTATGACAACATTGATGTGGCGGAGGCGACCAGGCGCGGCATTCCCGTCGGCCACACCCCTGGCGTTTTGACGGAAACGACCGCCGACCTTACGTTTTCGCTGCTGATGGCAACGGCCCGACGCATACCGGAGGCCGACCGGTTCGTGCGGGAGGGCAGGTGGAAGAGCTGGTCCCCGATGCTGTTGACCGGACAAGACGTATGGGGGGCAACGATCGGGATCATCGGCATGGGGCGGATCGGCGAAGCGGTAGCCAGACGCGCCAAAGGCTTTGACATGTCCATTTTGTATCACAACCGCAGCCGCAAGCCGGAGGCGGAAGCAAAGCTGGGGTCCCGGTACTGTGAACTGGAAGAATTGCTGCTGGAGTCGGATTACGTCATCCTGATGGCCCCGGCGACAAAAGACACGCGAAGGCTGATGGGAGAGCGGGAGTTTTCGCTGATGAAGCGCAGCGCGATTTTCATCAACACGTCGCGTGGCACAAACGTGGACGAGGAAGCCTTGTATAAAGCGTTGAAGGAGAAGCGGATCTGGGCGGCCGGACTGGACGTTTTTCAGACTGAACCGATCAGTACGGGCCATCCGCTATTGGAGCTGGACAATGTAGTGGTTGCCCCGCATATTGGCAGCGCCAGCATCGCGACGAGAACAAAAATGGCGATGATGACGGCGGAAAACATTTTGCGCGGTTTGTCCGGGGACCGGTTGCTGCATACAGTGAACAGCGAAATATATGGAAGGTAGATAAATAGAAGTCCCTCCCATGTGCGATCAGGGTCAACCGACTTGCTCGGCTTCGGGAAAAATGAGCGTAAACTTCGTTCCTGCTCCAGGCTTGCTTGCCACTGTCACCGTCCCGCCCATGGCGTGTATCACTTGATAGGAATACGTAAGCCCGAGTCCGGTACCGTTTGACTTCGTGGAAAAATAAATGGAGCCGAGCCGTTTCATCTGGCTTTCAGTCATGCCGATGCCGTTGTCTTTGATCTTCAGAACGACGCGGTCCTCCTCGGACGACAGCCTGAGGATCACTTTTGCGTCGGAGACCTCCGAGCACGCTTCGACCGCATTTTTAATGAAGTTAACCAGCACCTGCTTGATTTCGTCCGGATTTGCCAGAACAGGTACCGGACTGTCGGGAGCATGGACCTCCAGCTCGACATTGTGCATGTTGGCGTACGGAGACATCACCTCCCGAATCACGTAAAGCTGCTCAGAGAAGTTGATTACCTCATGGCGGGCGGTCAACGGTTTGGAAATGGAGAGATACTCCGAGAGAATGAGCTCGGTCCTTTGAACCTCGCCGAGGCAGATGTTGATGTACTGTTCAAGCTTGGGCAGATGTTTATGGTCTTCTTGAATCAGTTTTAAAAAGCCTTTAACCGCTGTCAGCGGATTTCGCACCTCGTGAGCGAGGGAGGCCGCCACATGGCTCATTGTTTCGATTTTCTCGTTTTGAGCGTGCCTGATGAACATTTCTTTATCTGCTACGGATTTTCCAAACAAAGTAAGCAGGAGCCACGTGCCGAGCGAGTTTTGCATCGGTATGACGATCAGGTGGTAGGCGAGGTGCTCCTTCACGTCGTTCGGAAAAAAGGAGTACGTAAGCACCAAGGGAATAACCGAAAAGGCAATTCCCGCCAGAAAGGTAACAAACGTTCTGCGGTAATTCGCTTTGTACAATTTGTAAAAGAGAAGGGATAAAGAGAAGGTGCAGGCCAAGATGATCATCGCGACCGGCATTCCTTCCCCGCCTAGGTACAACCGGTAAATGACAAATTCGACGAGAAGGATAATGCCTGTTTGGACACCGCCGTAAACCAGTCCAAAAAACATGATGACGTAGCGAATATCGAAGATGACTCCGTCTACGACATTGGATGCAAAGGTCATGGCGAGAAACAGACAGAGTGAACTCGTGAGGAGAATAAAAGTCTGGCTGTAGTTTCTGATTTTATCGCGGTAGTAGATATTAAATGCGACAAAAGGGATTAAAGCGAAGAAGATTTGCAGGATAATCTCTTTTAATAGACTCATTTAGCATCCCCATCACAGATTGTCCGTTGTATATTTCTTACTATTTCGACATTTCTTCCCTAAACCCTTCGAGGTCCCCCCTGTTGATTCCTTGCGCTGATTGCGGTTAAGGAGAAATGCAAATGAACAATGAACAAGGAAAAAAGCCAGGTGAGTCCATTTCCCCCTTTCCCGGCGGGAGCGTCTCAACTGGCTATTTGTTTTATGGCTCGACATGGTGCAAATCTCTTTTTTAGTGCTGACAGATGTTTGACTTGTAAACAACTGTTAGAAAAGCGGATCCACTGATTCGATCCCGTACCGGGAAAGTGCCTTGACCGCGGACTCATACATTCGCTGCTTTAGACGCTCTCCTTCCATGACGCGGACCCGCTTGCCCAGGAAGCGAAGCTTGGACAAAATGTATTCGCTGTCGTCAGCGAGAAAAGTAAGCCTGATCCGGTACGTATTCGTCTGATCCAGATACTCCACTTCCTTTTCGAAACAGGAGAAGGCGTACAATATCCTCGACAGCTCCCGGTTGTACGAACGGACGACCTCGATGACAGCCGTTTCCTTGCGCGCCTCCAGAGTGGCTTCGATTCTCTCTCTGATCTCAGCTGCCTCGCCTGGATCTACCGGCTCCTCGCTGACAGAAACGATGCTTTGCAGCCTGGTCGACATATAGGCTTGATAGCGGAAATGATACCAGAGCAGATACCATTCCTTTTTGACCATCGAATACTCCAGCTTATAAGGAAGGCCCTTATGTCCCGTGTTTACCCGGCCGTTTTTTGTCCGGTACGTCATGCGGATTCCCTGATTCTTTGCCAGAATGCGCCGAAGCAGTCTGAGAAGAGGGTGGTAGACGTGCCGCTCCTTGCTTTTTGCCTTTTCTCCAAGGCTTTCCGTGAAGGCAACCGTCTCTACCGGCTCCAGAAGGGATTGCAATTTGGTTCGCGTTTCCGGGGCAAAAGCCGCTTCTGCCGACGGGTGGGCCAGCATTGCTTTCAGCCAGGATCGCTCATGGGCAGTGATGGGCAAAGTCCCGTATTCGTCCAGACGGGAAATGAGCTGATAATTAAAGATTTTCTCGAAAAGGTTCATAATAGGACTGAATCTCCTTCCACTCCGCAATAAACTCCCGCCGCAGCCGCACAGGCTCAAGAACCTCGCAGCTCGAACCGAAGCTGCGGAGCCAGGGCTTGATCTCCGTTGTCCCGTTCACCGTGATCTCGTAAATAAACCAGTCATCGTTTTCCTCGGTAATCGTGCCCCATTGCCCCTGGAGCAGGACCCGCTCCTTGACGAAATCCGGCTGCTGTTTGTCCGGTCTGAAAAAGCGGACCTTGACCTTTACCGGCGCACCCGTGTCGACGAGCCAGCTCAAGCGTGTTCTCGCCTCCAGTTGAGCGAGCTTTTGCGCAAACTCCGCTTCCGGCACCTCTTCGCTCTCCTCGACCTGCGTCAGTCCTTCCACTCTGTATTTCATGATCCCCTGGCGGTAGTTATTCCCGAGAAGGTACCAACGGCCATATTGATGGTCATACACCACCTTCAAGGGCAGGACGTGCTCTTCTCTGCCTTCTGTCTCCCTTTCAAAGAGGGGATTCGTATTTTGGGAAGCATAGCTTTTTCCCGTTTTAGGAGAAAAGTAAAGAAATCTGACCTTCCGGCGGAGACGGATTGCCTGGAACAGGGGAAACAAGTGCGCCTCGTCCAAAATGCGCGAGTAGTAGTGATATTTGTACAAAAATGAATCGGTGACAGCAAGAGGAAGCTCTTTTTGCTTCAGCGCTTTCTTCAAGGTGTCCCGCAGCAGGTACCCCTGTACGGAAGGAACCTGGGTGTTTGCCATCACATCTACAAAGTCATACAGATCGAGCAATTCGTCGTCCGTAAGCTGGGCTACCAGATCGTTGTATACACGATAGCGGTAGGGCCGTCCGCCAGCCTCCCTTTTGATCACGCCGACCTGCTCCAAATACTTCAAATCGGAGCGAATGGTTTTCTCGTCGGGAAGAGAAACATCGGCAGGCAGTTCATCGCAGCAAATGTCCATCAGCTCTGCAGCTGTCAACGCCTTTTCCTGAAGGGCAGCAACGATGAGAGACAGCCGGTGGCTTTCCGATTCTTTCAGCGACTTGGCCCTGTACAAAAACAACAGGATCGGGTCTGACGACTCATAGTAGCTGAAGCGGAGCATGTCTGCGAATTCCGTTCCCTGCTTTTCCGGAAGCTCCGCATGGATCGTCTGCACGATTTCTTTCAGCCGCCGAAGCGTCTTGTCAAAGGTATGGACGGAGATGCCGAGGCGCTCCGCAAATTGCTGGCGGTTGTAGGCGCCGCTCGTAAGCACCAGCATTCGCAGGAATTGGATTTCTTTATCAAAGCTCTCTTTCGCCATGGCAATACCCCGTTTCCGCTTAATCGTCCTTTCTCATTTTACCAAACAGCGAAAAATGGTCAAAATGGAAAAGTTTCTCTCATGTCGTAATACTTTTGCCATGTTCGCGGGCATAAAAATAGGCGATGATGAATGTGCGAGGTCGACGCCGCACGGCGGCGCCCGCGAAGATCAGATCATTGAGGCGCTCGGATGGGTTACTTCGCCTTCTAAGCGATCGGTCGTTGGTTCGAGTCCAACTCCTGTACACGTACAGGATAGCTCAGTTGGTAGAGCAATCTGTACCTATCCAACCTTTTCCTCAATGATCCCTTTGATAAATAAGATGAAGCGAGGCGCTTGAAAGGGCTACTTCGAAAAATATGGGATTGGGATTGGTATTGAAAGGTTGCCCAAGAGCGGCAGCCGGTGCCTTTTCACCTCTTTCCTCGCTTCCTTTTTTACGCATAAGGAGGGTATACCCATGAGCTTTGCCAAAAAGGTATTCTCCGGAATCAAGCCAGCTACATACAACAGCGACGGATACCCCGCATTCAAGCGTTCGGCAGAAGAGCAGTACCTGCAGACGCTGTTGACCAATACATTGGGACATACGTTTTACGCCGATACACAACAGCTTTTGGATGAAGCCCAGCAGCTCCACCATGAGATGGCCAAGCAAAACCCGCAGTTCATGGCAAAGGCAATCGTTTTTGCCCGCAACGAGGGATTTATGCGCTTGCAGCCGTTGTTTGGCCTGGCTGTCCTGTCGGGCTGCCGCCCAGACCTGTTTGCCAAGGTGTTTCTTCAGGTCGTTCGTATTCCTTCCGATTTGTCCGATTTTTTGACGATCCTGCAAGGCATGGGACGAGGGGAAGGCGGAAGGGCGGTCAAGCGGCAGGTCAACCGTTTTTTGGCCGGAGTGTCGGAGTATTGGGCGCTCAAATACAACGGCCGTGGCCGCGGCTACAGTCTCGGTGATATCATCGCCACCGCGCATCCAAAGCCGAAAGACGACAAGCAGCAGGCGCTGTTCCGCTATTTGCGCGGACATGAGACGAACCTTACGCTGATCCCGCAGGTGGAAGCATTGGAAAAATTGAAGCAAGCGGAGTCGGAGGCGGAGCAGATTCACTGGATCGAGGCAGGGAGGCTCCCTTATGAAACGGTGACTGGGGCTATCAAGCCGTCCAGGGCCGTGTGGGAAGCGCTGCTTCACCAAATGCCGGCATTCGCTCTCCTGCGTCATCTGAATGCGCTGGATCGGGCGGGCGTGTTTGAGAGCAAAGAAAGCCTCGCCTATGCGGTGAAAAGGCTGACTGACCGCCAGGCGCTGGCAAAAGCAAAAATCCTTCCGTTTCGCTTTGCAAAAGCATTCAATCAGGTAGACCATCCCGAGCTTCGCGATGCGCTCAGGGAAGCGGTCGAGCTTACCTTTGACAATCTTCCCGAGCTGGGCGAGCATACCGCGATCTTCCTCGACATCTCAGGCTCGATGGACGGGGAGTATTTGCAGATAGGCTCTGTATTCGCACTGGCGCTTTTCAAAAAAACGAAAGGGAACTCCTTGTTCTGGCTGTTTGACACAGATGTGCATGACGCGAAGCCTTCCCGGCACGACAGCATCTTGAGCCAGGCGGAGCGAATCCGCGCCAGAGGGGGGACCGATACGGGAGCCCCCGTGAGGAAGCTGATCCGGGAGCGGAAGCGGGTCGACCAGATCATCATCATAACCGATGAGCAGCAAAACAGCGGAAGCCCCTTTTATCTGGAGCTGCAAAAATACCGTTCGAAAATAAACCCGGAAGCAAAAGCGTTTATCGTCGACATTGCTCCGTACCGGCATGCCATGCTTCCGCCGGAAATCAAGGACACCTACTACATCTACGGCTGGAGCGATCACGTCCTGGCTTACATCGCCCAGACCCTCCAGGGGTATGCCTCCATGACGGAGCAGGTAGAAGCGCTGGAGATAGAGGACGGAAAGTAGAGTAGAGGCAGATTTGTTCACAGCAGATGTTCGGCCATGGACGTTTGGTCTGTGGCCTTTTTGCGTATCACGGGCGGCGCCGCCGGAAAGGAACCGGTGGCTGAAACGATCCAGCGGCTGCAACCATCCACTTTCCCTAAAGGAGGTTTATATGGCTATTGTTCAACTGAAATCTACAAACCCGCAGTTTTCCTTTCTGATCAAAAAGAACCCGCAAACCGGCGTTTTGCTCCGGTCGATCCGAAAGGGAATGGCGTACGGCTGGTACACCGACCCGACCACTTTCAACGTGTACTTCAAGGACGCGGACAATGAAATTTCCTACAAACGGCATGAGCAGGAACAATTCGAATATTTGAATGTGTCGCGGTACAACACGCCGCTCTTTCCGTTAAATGCGATAAACGAGTTTTTTTCAGCACCGTTAAAAGTGCATGACGAGCGGGACATAGAAGGCTATGAACACGCCTTTTACATCCACATGATTCATATTGAAAAGCTGCGGTATATCGAGTTTTTTGCCAAGCATCTCAAGGAGTTTGCGTTTGCCGTCGAGCATCGGGCGCATAAAAGCTATGCGCTGACCATCACGACGCGCAAGAGCCTGCATCATCTGCTGCATACGACAAGTGTGCTGTGCCTGTTCTTGTCCATGTTTGGCGAAGAGTATATCGACATTTCCGACAGCATTCTCGATAAGTACACGAGGAGCATCAACCTGATTGACGCGCCGTTTTATATTCGCAGCCTGTTTGTCCGAAACTTCCTGTCCTCGCGGGACCGTTTTCAAACATACAAGGCAGAGCTGGAGAAAACGGGCGGCTGCGAGATCCGGTTTGCATTTGGAAGCACCGCGCTGCAACGCCGGAACTACATCGAAGGTTTGCTGCCCTTCAACAAGTCGATTGTCGATGTAGGCTGCGGGGAAGGATTTTATGCACTGCGGTTCGCCGGGAAGATAGAAGGCAGCTATTTTGCGATTGATACGGATAAAGAAGCGCTCGCTTCCGCAAATCGCAAGGCGCAGGCAAAAGACATCGATAACATCGCGGTATTCGACTCGCTTGACCGCTTCCTGGAGGTGTACAACGGAGAGAGAGTTGACGTTATCCTGACAGAGGTCATCGAGCATATGGCCGAGGATGAAGCCGGGAAGCTGATTCAGTCTATCTTGAGGCATATCGATTTCGAGTACTTTATCATCACGACGCCGAATGCAGATTTCAACCAGTTTTACGAGCTGGATGGATTTCGCCATGACGACCACAAGTGGGAGATGGGAAAAGACGCGTTTCAGCAGTGGTTCTCCAATGTGATCAAAGGGGTCGGGGTAAACACGGAATTTGTAGACATCGGCGACGCGGTAAACGGCACTCACACGACGCAGGGCGTCATTGTCAGGAGAAAGGAGGCTTGAATCCATGGAAATTCAAACGAAAGTCCACACTATCCTCATGCTGATCGGACCGACGGAATGCGGCAAGACGACGTTTGCCAGGGAAGTGCTCATTCCCGGTCTGCGGTTTGCCGACGAGACGAAAAACTATCGGGCAAATGTCCAGTACATCTCCTCGGACAGCATTCGCCAGGAGCTTCTGGGAGCGGATTTGGACAAGTACGACCAAGTCATGCTGGAGGCGAGCGAGCAGGCGTTTCAGCTCTTGTATGACAAGCTGAGAGCGGTGACCTCCTACCCGATCAATGCGGAATTCGTCGTGCTCGATACGACGGGACTGGCCGACGATTTTCGGGCAAAGGTGAAGGAGATTGCCAGCCAGAATCACTACAGACTGGAAGCAGTCGTGTTCGACTATCGCAACCGGGAGGATTACTACGCTTCCGAGCGGTCCAAAAAGCTGATTACCAGCCACATTAACCGGTTGAAAAGAGATGTCCTCGGCTCGCTGGCAAAGGAAGGATACGAAAAGATCCATCGGGTGCGGGCAAAAGACTTTTACCGGCCGGCAGAGGGCAAGGTCCATCCCGACTACCGGGTTGTGATCGAAAACAGGGAAGAGTACCTCGGGACAATTCTGCCGCCGGATGGGCGCTATATTATCGTCGGAGATGTCCATGAGTGCGTACAGGAGCTGCAAGGACTATTGCTCGCCTACGGCTACCGGATCGAGGCGGGCAAGCTGATCGCTACGGAGAAGGTCCGGGATACGAAGATCATTTTGGTCGGCGACTGGCTCGACAAAGGAAAAAACACGAGAGAAATTGTAGCGTTTTTGTACGCGAACCGGGAGCATTTCCTGTTTGTCACGGGGAATCACGAGAACTTTGTCGACAAGTATGTAAGGGGAAAAATAAAGGGAGCCGACCAGGAGCTCGTCCATTCGTATTTCGATTCTACGCAGGTGTTTTTGCAGGATGCGGAACTTTTGGAAAAGTTTTCATGCCTGCATGCTCTGTCAAAGCCGTTTTACAGATTTATCGGGGCAAACAGCCCTTCTTTCATCGTGACCCATGCGCCGTGCAAAAACAAATACTTGGGGAAAATGGACGACCATTCGGTTCGCCGCCAGCGGAATTATCGGATCGATCGGGAAAAACCGCTGGAAAACCAGCTTGCCTTTCTGCGGCAGGAAGCGGTGAAAAACCATCCGTATCACGTATTTGGACACATCGCGGCGAAACAGGCGTTTCGCATCAAAAACAAGCTGCATATCGATACAGGCTGCGTCCACGGCAATGTCCTGACCGCCGTCAGTATTGCACACAAACCGTTCTTCCGGTCATATAAATCCGGCCGGGCTGTCCTGACCGAAGAATTGCAATTGCTGTTCCAGGAGGAGCAAAAGGTATCTGTCGACGAATTGCAGGAGGAGGAAATCGGCAGGCTGGATTACTGCTCGCGAAACCGGGTCAATTTTATATCGGGTACAATGTCTCCGGCGGACAAGGACGAAGCGGCAAATGAATTGGAGTCTTTGAAGCGCGGGCTGCAGTACTTTGAAGGGAAAGGGATTCGGCACGTCGTTTTGCAGCCGAAGTACATGGGCTCCAGATGCAATGTGTATCTGCACAGGGAGCTCGCCCAGTGCTTTGCGGTCAGCAGGAACGGCTATAAAATCACGCAGGTCGACCTGACGGAGATTTACGAGGGGCTGCTGCAAAAATTCGGCGGCTACATGGAGCAAAACGGGCTGCAAATGCTCATACTGGACGGGGAGCTGCTTCCCTGGAGCGCAATTGGCGACGGCCTGATTCAAAAGCAGTTCAGACCGATTGAAAAGGCGTTGGAGGGCGAACTTGCCTTTCTGCAGCAAAATGGCTTTGAGGAAGCCTTTGGAAAGCTGGTGGACGAGTACCGGAACAGCGGATTTGAGCAAGACCAGTTCCGCAGCTCCAAGAGCGAGCTGAGTCAAAAATACGGGGCGAGTGTCTATCAAAATTACAAGCATCTGCACGACATTTGGGAGACGCATGTTCCCTTGGACGTCCATGTGAGCGCCTACCACACGTACAAACAGCAGCTGGAGCTGTACGCCGGGGACGGGAAGCTGGAATACAAGCCGTTTTCCTTGCTCAAGGCGGTATTGGAGAATGGACAGGAGCAGCTTCCGGACTGGAAGACGTCAGAGATGTACAGCTTTCTGTCGGATGACGACTTCCTCTTGCTCGATCTGGCTGAGCCGGACAGCGTGGAGCGGGCAGAGCGGTTCTTCGCCAGATTGACGCTGGAAAACCGGATGGAGGGCGTCGTGATCAAGCCGGAGGAAGCGACCAGCAGGGCCGTTCCCTATCTGAAGGTCCGCAATCCTGACTACTTGTCGATCATCTACGGGTATGACTACCGTTTCCCTCACAAGTACAGGAAGCTGCTAAAACAGAAAAACATCGGTCAAAAGCTGCGGACATCGATGAACGAATACGTGCTGGGACAAAAGATGCTGGCAATTCCGTTCCATGAGATCACGTCTGACAATGAAGCGTATAAGGAAGCCGTTGCAAATCTGTTGTTTGAAGCGGCCAAGGAAAAGGAGATCGATCCGCGGCTGTGAATAGGACGGGGGACGTGACGTTCCAGCCGGTCCCACCCGTTTTCATGCAGACCCATCCGTTCTCATACGTTCCCATCCAGCGGCTCCCTCTATCTCCATTCACCAACAGGAGGAGAGGGAGCCGAAAAAATAAGTTCTGTGACTTCAAGTCATTTTTTTCGTCTATTTACTGAGCAAGTGAATAGCATTTCGTGCAAACCGCTCACTCATTCGGAAGGCTGCCGTCCAGGTGGAGGCATGTCTTTTTAGAGCGAATACTGGAGGGGACCAAAAGGAACAGAGGACGAAAAGCGAAGTCTTCTTGCAGTCATGGAAATTTTCCTGAAGGCAAGGTCGGAAGCACTGAATATGGAACAGTCGGTACAGGAGGAACCAGTTTGAAAAACACGGGAAAACTCGAAATTTTTGTTTTGGCCGCAGCTATCCTGATCGGCGCGTGGCTCGTAGCCAGAGCGGCAACCGGAATTGCCGCCTACGGCGATTCGGAAACGCACAACACCGCTGAAATCGCCGGAGCCGTCGTTCGTCTGGAGGCAACGGTGAACGAGATGATTCAAGCCGAAGAACCGGAAGTCATGGATCAGAAGAGAGTCAGAAAATACCTGGGGATCAGTGAGCAAAATTTGACGGAGCTCATTCATGGCTCCGACTTTCCGTATATCAAGATCAGAGGGGACTATTTGTTTCCCAAGAGCGCGGTGGATGAGTGGCTCCACGATAGGGCGAAGGGACGATCATCTTTGCTTCAGTATTAGGAATCGTTTTTATCTTTCTATAAGTTGATAGGACGAGGGAGTAAGGACAAAAGTGTTCGTACTCCCTCTTTTTTGAATGGCCTCGATAGCTCCGGTTTTTCTGCGACTTTTTCCCTATTTGCGGAAAATCAATTGATTGCGGGAAGAAATTCCGCTACGATTTAATAGATAGAATATTCAAATAATTACTCTGGCAACTTGTCTTGTGCTTGTGAGAACATCTGAAAACGAAGGTGGGACCAGCATGAAAAATGAATCGTTGGACAAGCCGTTAACAACCGAAGAAATCGGCCAGATGCAGAGTCATATTTCACCTCGTGAGTTTGGCTGCAGGCAAAACCCTCCTAGTGTCGATGTCTTTGAATCTGCTCTCTCTTCGTCAGAAGAACCCAACCCACAGCAGCAAACACAGACAACCCAATCTGTCTCCCGCAGAGAGTTTCTCCACAAAACAGCCCTGCTTGGCTTGGCTGCGGCTGTTCCCGGAAGTCTTCTGACCATCGGTTCTGTCATGGCCGAGGAGGCGGGGGGAATGGAAGGAGCAAAAGCCGCTGCGGCAGGCATCGGTGAATGGATCAAACCAGGCGGAACGATCGTCGACGTACCGGGTGTGAAAGTCGGCCAGATGCAAGATCTAAAGGCGATGACCGGCTGTACCGTAGTCGTGCTGGAAGAGGGCTCCCCTTGCGGCGTAGATGTACGCGGCTCAGCCCCCGGCACACGGGAAACCGATCTGTTGAACCCGATCAACATGGTGGAAAAAGTAAACGCCATCGTGCTGACGGGAGGAAGCGCCTACGGACTGGATTCTGCGAGCGGCGTCATGCGCTATCTGGAGGAGCAGGGCATCGGCCACAATGTGGGGGTAGGTGTCGTTCCCATCGTTCCGGCAGCGGTCATCTTCGATTTATCGTTCGGAAGCGCAAAGGTGCGGCCCGATCAAAAGATGGGCTACGAGGCAGCCAAAAAAGCGAGCAAAGACCCGGTCAAGCAAGGAAATGCAGGAGCGGGAACCGGGGCGACAGTAGGAAAGCTGGCAGGAGGCAAACGGGCGATGAAAGGCGGGCTTGGCTCCGCATCCCTGCATTTGCCAAACGGCTTGGTCGTAGGCGCGGTCGTCTCCGTCAACGCCGTGGGAGAGGTGCGCGACCCCGTTACCGGAGAGATTTTGGCCGGCGCGCGTGACGACAGCGGCAGGATTCGCGACGCTCTCTCCTGGATGATCGAGCAGAGCTCTCCGCCTGTCCCGAGCGGCACCAACACCACGATTGCGGTGGTCGCAAGCAATGCCAACCTGAACAAAACGCAGGCGAATAAAGTCGCGCAGATGGCTCACAATGGACTGGCCAAAGCGATATTCCCCGTACATACGATGAGCGACGGGGATACGGTTTTCGCAGTTGCGACAGGCGGTGTCGATGCATCTGTCAATCTCGTGGGAGCATTGTCCGCGGAGGTGCTTGCCGCAGCGGTCGTCAACGCGATCAAAGCGGCGGAAGGGGCAGAAGGGCTCCCGGCCTATCGGGATCTTCGGAAATAGAGATGGAGATTATGACTTCCTGTCTGATATAGTAAAAAATGAAACATCATCTAAATCAGGCAGGGGTTAGCGAAAATTATGTATAGAATTGGTGTCGTTGGACCGCCTCCTTCTGTCGAGCGGATACTGGCTGTAGCCAACGAATTTGAACATGAGATCGAATTTGTTCCGATAACGTACGGGGATGCAAAAGAAGTGAGCGGCATTGTTCAGGAGCGCAATCACGAATTTGACGGATGGTTTTTCTCCGGACCCATTCCGTTCACGATTGCGAAAAATGTGCTCAGCCCCGAGGCCAATATGGTCTACTGCCCGCCTACCGGCTCCAACCTGTACCGGAGCTTTATTCAAATGTCGATCGACCGGGATGAAGCCGTGAAGCGAGTCTCGATTGACATGATCGAGTCGGAGGGGCAGTTTTTGCAGGAGCAGTTGTCCGAACTGCAGATACCGGAAGAAGACACGCACGTGATGACCTACGACGAGCATTATGACGCGCAGGCAGTCGCGCAATTCCATCTGAAGGTCTGGAGGGAAGGGAAGACCCAGGGCGCTTTTACTACATTGATGACCGTGGAAGAGCTTCTTCGCGAGGCAGGGGTTCCTGTCTACCGCATTTATATGACCAAGATGGAAATTCGGCAAGCAATGAAGATGGTCATCGAAAGAGCGAGGAGCTCCTACTTCAAGGATACGCAGATCGGTGTCGAAATCATTGAACTTGAGCAGTTTGACACGATTGTGGAAAAATCAACGGCCCGTTTTCATTTACAGCATCTGGAATTGAAGATCAGGCAGCTTTTGCTGCTGCTGTGCGAAAAGCTGGACGGTTCACTTATGGCAAACGGCAACGGCCGCTACCAGATTTTCAGCTCCCGGGGAGCCATCGAGCGGGAGATTGACATGCTGCGCGCGACCTTGCAGCAGCTCTCCCTGGAGGCGGACGTTCCCGTCGCAGTGGGCATCGGGTTTGGCGAGACCGCTTTTTCCGCCGAAAGCAATGCGCGCAAGGCGGTTCAGCATGCAAAAAACAGGGACGGATACGGGATCGTGATCGTCCAGGAAAACGGCGTCATCGTGGAAGCGGCAGGCGAACCGGAACAAATCGCTTATGCCTATCGCTCCAATGACAAGGAGCTTTTGGATAAATTAAACAAGGCAAACGTCAGCATCAAAACCTATAACAAGCTGCAAGCGTTGGTGCAGCGCATGGGCTGGAGCACATTCACGACTTCAGACATCGCCACGTACTTGTCGATGACGGTACGGAATGCCCAGCGGATCATCGGCAGCCTGTGCGAATACGGACTTGCCGAGTATAAGGGAGAAGAGCTTCAGGCTGTGCGCGGACGTCCGAAAAAAATATACCAATTAAAAAAGTAGCGATAAAAAAGATGAGCAGGCCAGTTCTCAAGAGAGGACTGGCTTTTTGTACGGAAAGCGCTTGCTGTTTTGTGAGAAGTCGAACAATTCTGTTGAAAAACATTTAACAAGGCTATATAATTCATTTAACGACAATTTCTCTATTTATTCGCATAATGAAAAATATGCGCAGAATTCACGAAGAAAGGGGCGCTGGCTACCGCTTTCGCAAAAAGAAAGTGCTTACATTGGGGCGGCTGCAGACTGAACACTCATTCGGTTTCGTTGCCGGCTTGCTTTACACATACATGGAAAACGAGTGACTTACCAGGACAGAAAGACACGGGCCGAGGGGGATTGTTCAATGCAAGCGCAAACGCAGCAAGCAAAGTCAGAGTTTCAGGAGCAAAAGGGGACAGGCTTATTGAAATGGGTGGAGCGGATCGGGAACAAATTGCCGAATCCATTCATGCTCTTCCTCTATCTGATCGCCATTTTGTTCGTAGTGACAGCCGTTTTGTCGTTTTTCCACATTACAGCCGTAGACCCGATCAAAAACGAGGAAGTTCAGGTAAAGAATCTGCTCAGCCAAGAGGGGCTTCAATGGCTGCTGCCCAATATCATTAAAAACTTTTCCGGATTCTTGCCGTTGGGATCGATTCTGACGCTGATGCTGGGGGTCGGATTGGCAGAGAAGGTCGGTCTGTTGGAAGCGGTCATCCGCAAGATGTCTCTGCGGGTAAATGCCCGATATGCAAGCTACCTGGTTGCCTTTATCGCTTTTTTCAGCCATGTCTCGTCTGATGCTGCCTTTGTCATCATGCCCCCACTCGGTGCGCTGATCTTCCTGGCTGTAGGACGTCACCCGGTAGCGGGACTTTTGGCTGCCATCGCCGGTGTCGGGTCAGGTTTTACAGCCAATATGCTGATCGTAACAACAGATGTGCTGCTTTCCGGGATCAGCTCGGAAATTTCGAAGTCGGTCGACCCGAACGTGACGGTAAGCGTTTTGGACAACTGGTTCTTTATGTCTGTCTCGGTACTGCTGCTTTCTGCCATCATCGGCTTTATCACCGACAAGTTTGTGGAGCCCAAACTGGGTGTTTATCAGGGCAGTGCGGAGAAAAAGCTGGAGGACCTTTCGGCTCAGCAAAAGAAAGGGCTTCGCGCGGCAGGAATTGCAGCGCTGGTGTTCATCGCCGTACTCGCCATTCTGGTCGTGCCGGAGGGCGGAATCCTGCGTGATCCGAAGCAGGGCACGATTGTTCCGTCGCCGTTTATTTCAGGGATTGTCCCGGTCATTCTGCTGTTCTTCTTCACGGTTGCCATCACATACGGGATCAAGGTGGGCGTGATCAAGAAGCAAAATGACATTCCGGCCCTTTTGACCGATCCGATCAAGGGAATGGCCAGCTTCATCGTCATGGTTTTCCCGCTCTCCCAGTTTGTCGCCATGTTTAACTGGAGCAACATGGGCAGCTTCCTCGCCCTGTTTATCACCGATTTGCTCGAAAAAATGAACATGACAGGAGCGCCTGTCTTTATCGGCTTGATGTTTTTGTCCGCATTCCTCTGCATGTTCATTGCCAGCGGCTCTGCGATCTGGTCGCTTTTGGCGCCGGTCTTTATCCCGATGTTCATGGCGCTAGGGTTCCATCCGGCTTTCGCGCAAATCACGTTCCGGATCGCCGACTCTGCCGTGATTCCGTTCGCGATCGTGTCGCCGTTTATTCCGCTGTTCCTCGGGTTCCTGCAGGAATACAAGAAGGACGCCCAGCTGGGGACGTACTATTCGCTGATCATGCCATACCCGATCGCTATATTCATTCTCTGGACACTGCTGCTGGTCGTCTGGTATTTCCTGGGCTTGCCAATCGGTCCTGGCGTCTATCCGAGAATGTAACGCAAAAAATGGCTCCAAGAGAAGACAGGAGGAATTGACTATGCTGGATTTGGTTTCACTGCGAAGAGATTTTCACATGCACCCGGAAGTGGGATTCACGGAATTTCGTACGGCTTCCAAGGTCGTGGAAATACTTGCTTCGCTTGGCTTTGATGTGATTTACGGCGCAGACGCAATGGATGGCGGTTCCCGCAGGGGATTGCCGTCCCCGGACGTGCTGGAGGCTGCTTACGAGCGGGCCTTGCGGGACGGTGCAAACCCGCAGATCGTGGAGAAAATGCGAGGCGGCTACACAGCCGTGATCGGGGTGAAAAAAGGAAAGCAGGAAGGGCCTACCGTTGCGTTCCGGTTTGACATGGATGCGCTGCCTGTCCTGGAAAGTACGGACGCGGACCACCTCCCCCAGGCAAAGGCATTTCGCTCCCGCTATGAAGGAAACATGCACGCTTGCGCCCATGACGGCCATACGACGATTGGACTCGGGCTTGCCGAAAAACTGGCGGACGGCAACTTTTCCGGAACCGTAAAGCTGATTTTCCAGCCCGCCGAAGAAGGTGTCCGCGGCGCTTACTCGATCGTCCAAAAAGGGATGCTCGACGATGTCGATTATATTTTCTGTCACCATCTGGGGACCAATGTCCCGCTTGGCGAGGTGCACGGAGCCTCTTTCGGTTTTCTCGCTACAACCAAGATGGTTGCCCATTTCCACGGGGTACCGTCCCATGCTGGAGCCTCTCCGGAAAAGGGCAAAAACGCCTTGCTTGGAGCCGCTACCGCTCTGCTGAACATCCATGCCATTCCGCGCTTTAGCACAGGCTCAACCCGTGTGAATGTGGGTGTATTGGAAGGCGGGACGGCAGCCAATATCATTCCGCAGCATGCAAAAATGATCGTGGAAACCCGTTCGGTGTCAGAAGAAGTGAATGCCGAGCTGGAACAGCGTGTCCGCAATATCATCGCCCACAGCGCAGCCATGCACGAGCTGGAGCACGAGATCGAAGTGATTGGCGGCGCCATCCCGATCAACAGCGATCTGGACATGGCTGAGCTGGCGATCGAGGAAGCGAAGCAGGTCGAGGGCTTCACCGCCTTCAAGGTCAGCGACAGCAATGCGATGGGCAGCGAGGACGCCAGCTTCATGATCAAGCGCGTTCAGGAGCGCGGAGGAAAAGGGACGTACATGGCGATCGGGACGGATATTCCCGCACCTCACCATCACCCCAAATTTGACATCCAGGAGGAGATTCTCCCGCGCTCCGTAGAGCTGTTGCACCGCATCGCCAAACGTCTGTTGACGTGAGAAGCCGTTCTATCGGACACTCCCCGAATCCTGCAGCTGCGAATAGAAAGGATGTTTCTTTATGCATACCCAACGAATTTCGGAAATGATTGAACAAAAACGCGATTTGTTCATCAGTGTGAGCGACAACATTTGGAGCTTTGCCGAGACGCGCTTTGAAGAGTACCAATCTGCCGAATTGCTGGCGCAAACGCTGGAGAGCGAAGGTTTTCAGGTAGAAAGAGGCGTAGGCGGCATCAAGACGGCATTTATCGGTAGCTTCGGCAGCGGCGGTCCGATTGTCGCCATTTTGGGAGAGTTCGACGCCCTCTCAGGAATGAGCCAAAAGAAAGGGCAGGCGGTGCAAGAACCGGAGGTACCGGGAGGCAACGGGCATGGCTGCGGACACAACCTGCTCGGTACGGCTTCTCTGGCCGCTGCGGTTGCTGTCAAGCAGTACATGGAGGAGAACAATCTCAAAGGCACTGTCCGCTACTACGGATGTCCCGGCGAGGAGGGGGGCTCCGGCAAAGCCTTTATGGCCCGCGCCGGACTGTTTGACGACGTCGACTTTGCCCTCTGCTGGCACCCGATGGGCTACAACAGCATCATGGCGATCGAATCGCTGGCCAATTACCAGGTGTACTTCAAATTCAGAGGCAAAAGCTCGCATGCGGCAGCAAGCCCGCATCTGGGACGCAGTGCGCTGGATGCCGTAGAGCTGATGAACGTCGGCGTCAACTACTTGCGTGAGCACATCATCCCGGAAGCGCGCGTCCACTACGCCGTGACCAATACGGGCGGACTCTCTCCGAATGTCGTGCAGGCCTATGCGGAGGCGCTCTATCTGGTGCGTGCGCCAAAGGTTGACCAGGTGCAGGAAATTTATGAGCGGGTGTGCAAAATCGCCCAAGGGGCAGCGCTGATGACCGAAACCGAGGTAGAGATCGTGTTTGACAAAGCGTGCTCCAATGTGGTGCAAAACAAGGTCATGGAACAGGTCATGTACCGCAACTTCCAAGAGCTGGGCGTCCCCGTGCATGACGAGGAGGAGCTCAAGCTGGCCAAGGAAGTTCGCGCCACGCTGACTGAGCAGGAGTTAAACACCTCGGTAAAAGAATTTCCGGACGGGCCGGACGTCGATATGGTGACATGGCTGAATCCGTACAACGGTGAAACGAGCCCGCTGAACGGCTCTACAGATGTCGGTGACGTCAGTTGGATCGCGCCTACCGCACAGTGTACGACGGCCTGCTTCGTGAACGGGTCGACGCTGCACTCCTGGCAATGGGTGTCGCTCGGTGGTACCTCCCTGGGCCATAAAGGCATGCTCCATGCCGGAAAGGTGCTTGCCTCCACGGCAGTCGACATGCTGAACAATCCGGAGCTGATCGAACAGGCCAAAGCCGAATTGCAGCAGCGTTTGGGCGGAAAGCCATACAAATGCCCGATCCCGGAAGGTGTGCAGCCATCCGTTAAAAAGTAAGCGAGCGTGATTCGGACAATTTGCAAGGTCAAGACGATGAAAAGCCAGCGGTTTCTCGCCGCTGGCTTTTTCTGCAGGCGAATGCCACGGATAAAAAGCAGAAATGGCAAGAAAATGATTGAGAATCTTTTCCTGTTGCGATAGTCTACTAGAGTGCCCATCTATGCACAACAAGAGAAAGAGGGTCTGAATGAAAAGAAAGAAAATTCAGAAAGAACTCTTTAGACAAAAGGAGGACAAGCAATGCGCAAGGGGAAATTGGCGCTGAAAACCTGTCTGAGCGTAGCTCTCGGGCTTACGCTGTTCAGCAGTGCTGCTGCTGCACAGCCCGCTCAGGCAAAAGCCGCCGAGAATTCAGAAATCAAAATCACGCTGCTCGGGACGTCTGACATCCATGGACGATTCATGCCGTGGGACTATGAAATCGATGGTCCAAACAACAACGGAAGCCTAACGCAATTATTTACGATGGTCAAACAAATTCGCGAAGAGAATCCCAACACGATTCTTCTGGACGCGGGAGACTGCATCCAGGGAAATTCGGCTGAACTGTTTAACAGCCATCCACAGTCTCCGATGATGGTTGCGATGAATGCGATGAAATACGACGCGTGGGCATTTGGCAACCACGAATTCAACTTTGGACTGGACGTGCTGGAAAAGATCAGCAGCCAATACGACGGGCCGCTGCTTGCGGGCAATATTTACAAGGAAAACGGCGAGCGCTTCCTGCCAGCCTCCACGATTATTGAAAAAGCTGGGGTAAAGATCGGCATTATCGGGATGAACACCCCGATGATCGAGGATTTTGAAAAGGGAACCGACCACCTGAACGGGCTTGTCGTCAAAAATCCTGTCGATGAAACGAAAAAGGCAATCAAGGAGCTTGAAGGAAAAGTAGACGTCATGATCGGCCTGATGCATATGGGGCTGGACAACGAGAACGGGAAACCGGGGACCGGCGTGCGCGACATTGCCAATGCCAATCCCGAGCTGACCGCCATTTTCGCCGGCCACATGCACAAGCTGGTGAAAAGCGAAGAGGTAAACGGCGTACTGATCACCGAACCGGACAAATACGGCACGCATCTGTCCCGCATCGACCTGACGTTTGCCAAGCAAGGCGACAAAGTGGTGCTGAAAAGCAAGGAAGCGACAGCGCTGCCTGTGAAACAAGCAGACGGTACCTTCGTCGAGTCCGATAAGGCATTGGAAGAAACGCTGAAGCCTTTCCACGAGATTGCCCGCGCAGACGCCAATGTCGTCGTGGCTGAGCTGAAGGGCGAAAATATGGTGCCGAAAAATGAGATTGAGGGCATCCCGCAGGTCCAAATCCAGGAGACGCACCTTGCCGACTTCTTTAATGAAGTCATGCTCTATTACAGCAAGGCCGATGTCGTCGCTCACCAGATCGACAATGACAAGGCCCGTCTGGATGTAGGGCCGATCAAGAAAAAGGACATCGCCTTCAACTACCAGTACGCACTGGGCGAAATTACCGTGTACGAAGTAACAGGCAAAGATTTGAAGGACTACATGGAATGGGCGGCTGGCTACTTCAATACCGCTCGTCCGGGAGATGTGACGATCAGCTTTGACAAGACGCGTCGTTCCTCCAAATACAGCACCAACGACTTTTTCGGCGGAGTGAAGTACGAAATCGACCTTACCAAACCTGCCGGAAGCCGCATCACCAACCTCCGTCGTCTGGACGACAAGCCGATCAAAGCGGAGGATGTGCTCAAGCTTGGCATGAACTCCTACCGTATGGACGCACTCATCGCGAAGGGCGGCGCTTTGGAAGGACGGAAGTTCAAACAGCTCTGGTCGTCCAAGGATGAGAGCGCATTTGGCGAAACAGGCGGAACGATTCGCAACCGCGCCATCGCCTATCTCAAAGAAGTGAAGAAAGGCGTTTACGAGCCAAAAGCATTGAATTACTGGAAGATTGTCGGCGTGGACACCACTGCGCCTGAGCGTGCCGATGTCGTTGAGCTGATCAACGCCGGAATCCTCGGGGTGCCAAAGACAGAAGACGGCAAGTACACCAACGTGGCTTCGATCAACATCAAGGACCCGGTAACAAAAGAAGAGATTGCGGAGCTCTCGCAAAAGGCAAAGGTGAATGCAGCCGCGTTTGCCAATGTGAAAACCAAGGGAGAGTTCTATCAGAAGCTGAATCAAGCGAGACAGACTGCGGCTGCTCAGGCAAAGCCAGCAGCGAAGTAGGGAAGAAGAGGCAGGGAATATACAGGTTAGGCTTATGCAAGAAGCAAGATAAGCATAGGTCAGGCAAAAAAGCAGCAAGGCTTTTATAGAAGAAGCAGCCCGTGAAAAAACTCGGGCTGCTTTTTTTACATTCCCGTTCCTTCCCCATATTCTTTTTATAGGAAGTATCCAAGTATGTATGGTATCTTTAGTATAAAGCGAACGATTTTTGTCCTCTGGGAGGTGACGCTGTGGAGTTTTCCTTGGATATGACACTCTTGCTGCTGGCAATGGGCCTGTCGGGATATCTGGTTGCACATCTGCTATGCAGTCCGGTAAAGCCGCTGGGATGGGTAGCTTGTTTGGAAAAGGGAATAGATTCGCAGCCGCCAAACGAGATTTCGGTTCGCCCCGCCGTGCATCCGAGGATGCTCTGGGTGCGGCGAAAAAAGCCTCCCGAGGAGCAAGGGTCTTCCAGTGACGATGCTGATCCGCTTTCCTTCTTGTATCGAAAAGACATTTGCAACGATACGAGGAGGAATTCCGAATGTATACCTTTGTTCAACCTGTCATTGATTTGCTGGCCTCGCTGCTGAATGTGATCTTTCAGTTTGCGCAGGATTGGGGAATTGCGATCGTTCTTTTGACACTGTTTGTGAGAGGACTGCTTTTTCCGCTCAATCTGCGGACGGCCCGCCAGACGATGCTGCAGGTCTTGATTCGCCCTGAGCTGAAGCTGCTTCAGGAACGGTACAAAGACGACCAGCCAAAGCTGATGCAAGAGACGATGAATCTCTACCAAAAGGCGGGAGTCAAGCCGCTGTCGATGTTTACGACGGCGATACTGCAGATGCCGATCTTCATGGCGATGTACGGCCTGTTTTTGACGCATGGAGCGGCGATGTCCTCTTCCTTTATTCCCTGGGTTGTCTCCTTTGCCCAGCATGACGCGTGGCACATCCTGCCTGCGCTTGCCGCTGGACTTACCTTTTTGACCGGCATGATTCCGTTGACTGGTGAAATGCTGACAGACACGCCTCTGATTCAACGGGCCTTGACCTCGCTGATCATGGTCGCCTTCTTCTTGATGATTCTCTGGAAAGCGCCTGTCGCCTTGGGCTTGTATTGGACCACCGGCTCCCTGTTCGGTTTGCTGGAACGCGGTTTTTATCGAACCAGATTGGGGAAAAAGGTACTGATGCGGGGACGAGCCGAGCTGCCGGCAAGCCAAGAATAAATATTTATACGCAAGCAAACCCTTGAGACAGTCTCAAGGGTTTTTGTTTTTCTATTGTTT
This sequence comes from Brevibacillus borstelensis, assembly GCF_003710865.1. GTDB lineage: Bacteria > Bacillota > Bacilli > Brevibacillales > Brevibacillaceae > Brevibacillus > Brevibacillus borstelensis. The sequence goes on from NZ_RHHO01000023.1 coordinate 32,029, forward strand.
TCCCAGCTTCAGCACATCCCACGCATTTCCCCATTCCTTCATCGCATCGAAGACGGGACGAAGCGTTTTGCCTTTTTCGGTTAGCGCGTATTCCACATGCGGGGGGATTTCCGAGTAGATCGTCCGGCTGATAATCCCTTCTTCTTCCAGCTCCTTCAGACGCATGGACAGCTGATCCCCTTCAAGGAGCGCTGCAGTTCTCCAAACCGCCGCGGACCATAGAACAGTTCCCTTAAAATGATGAACGTCCATTTCCCCCCGATCACGTGCATTGTTTTTTCAATCGGACACGCTTTTTGATTATATTCTTCAGGCATGAACATCCCTCCGCTATCTTTTTGAATAGTAACTATAAAAAATATCCGTACTTTTATAATAATAGCACTTTCATTATTATAGTGAATAATCATCCTGAAGCAATTGAATGGAGGAAAAAAGCATGAAAGCTGTTGTCTTTGGAGGTACGGGGTTTATTGGAGGGCATGTCGCGGAACAACTGCATCTGGCTGGACACCGCGTGACGGCAGTTGTCCGCAAGACCAGCAACACCGCGTTTTTGGACAGCTTGGGGGTCGACGTCGTTCGCATCGATTTTTCAGATCCAGCCGCCATAGCAGACGTGATGGCAGGAAATGACGCAGCGTACAATTGCACAGCCGACGCGAAGCTGCACACGCAAATAAGCATGAATGCCCCGGTGGAAATTGAGTTGACCCGAACGCTTGCGGAAGAAGCGGCCAAGCAGGGCATTTCCCGGTTTATTCAACTCAGCACAGTGGTCATCTACGATTTTCAAAGCAACGAACCGATAGACGAGTCGTATGTGTCGAAGCCGGAGTACCCGATACAGCGGCTGGGGATTGAAAGGGAGAGAGTCGTCGGGGAAGTGGGACGAAAAACCGGAATGACGACCGTGGTGCTGCGGCCGGCAAGCACAATCGGCGTCCGGGACACTACCTCGTTTTTCGCCAGACTGTTTGCCGCACATGCGCATGACCGCTACCCGATGATCGGCGAGGGGGCTGCACAAGTTTCGCTGGTAGATACCCGCGACATCGGCCGGGCGATGGTCTGGCTGGGTACCTTCCAAAAGCAGCCGCAAGATGACGGCGTCTACCTGCTCAAAGGATTCGATACAACGTGGCGTCAACTGAAGGAAGCGATGGACCTTGCCGCAGGGAAGACTGCCAAAATGCTGGAGCTGCCGGAAGCATTGACCGAAGATGAAATGGCTGCCTATGGGTTGAGTCCATTCGCCGTAAAGACAATGGCGGTAAACAGAATCTGGAAGGACGACAAAATACGGAAGCTCGGCTTTGCCACAAAGTATTCGCAAACGGATGCGGTCGAGGCGGAGGTGAGGGATTTGCTTAGTCGAAAACGAACTTCAGAAAACAGCGGCATTCTTTAAGGAACTGGCATAGGCCATTTATACAGACATAATCCGAAGGAAGATTCCGAGTCAAAACATCAGTATAAAAAAGATTTGGGTACAGGAAAAAAGGGTGACGTACCTTCAGAAACAGAATCGTACGTTTATACGGTGATGAAAATACATAATGTAAGATATTCATTCTTCAAGGTATAATGAATAGATCCAGCATCTGTAACTCAATCCTACATTTATCTGAAGTGAATAGACAATCAGACGATTCATCAAAATGGAAATGCTAAATAAAGGAAAAATGTTGCAACGGACATACTTTCTAAAAGGAGTCTCCATGATCACCAAAATCAATTTCACCGAAACCGATACCGTCCAAAAGCTCTTCGACCTGCAAAAAGCCGCATACCAGGTAGAAGCCGAACTGATCAATTTTTTTGAAATCCCCCCGTTGAAAGAATCATTTCAAGAGTTCCAGCAGTGCGGCGAGGAATTCTTGGGTTATTTTATCGATAACAAACTTGCAGGCGCCATTTCCTATACCATAGAAAATGAAGAACTGACGATCTGCAGAATGGTTGTGCATCCGGCTCATTTCAGAAAGGGAATTGCCCAAAAGCTGTTGGTGGCGATGGAATTGCAGAATGCAAATTGTTCTGCTTTTAAAGTAGCGACCGGCAGAGAAAATACCCCTGCCAAAAATCTGTACGAAAAAAATCATTATCAATGGAAGCGGGATGTTGAGGTCGCACCTGATGTTTATATCAGCTTTTTTGAAAAAGCAGGAAAGAACTAAGGGCTGGATGGCCTGAGCCTGTATCTGCAACGCGCTGCCATGTTTGTCTGAAAGTCAAGGCACTATTGGATGGCAGGACGATAGATTCCAGAGAAAGCGAATGGTAAAAATGGTATGACGAGTATATACAAGCTGTCGGGTATGTAAGGGAGGAATATGTTTGATCTATGAAATGACGGTTCAAGTTCGTGTTCCAGATATAAAAGAAGGACAAAAGTGGTATCAAACACTGCTCAAAAAGGAACCCGACTTCATCCCTCACGAAGGATTCGCAGAATGGGAGCTTATTCCCGGATGTTGGCTGCAGGTGGCGGAAGGTGCTCCCGCTGATGGCAGCGGACCTATTCGCTTTGGCGTTGCAGATATCGAAGCGGAGCGGGACAGGCTAAGAAGGGAATTGCATATCGAGAGCTTTGAAATCTGTTCGAGAAAAGAAGTTCCTGTAAAATGGGGGACTTTTTCCGACCCCTGGGGAAATCGGCTGGGGTTCTTTGAATACTTGAATGAGACAGAGAAAAAGGAACGCATAAAAGCTATTTTAGGAAAATAAAAAAATCTGCTCACAGGTCCCAATAAAATGGAAACGCTCCAGCATCGCCTCCGTCTTTTAAAGAAGGGGGGAAAAACATGCTTAAAAAGATTTTTTTGATAGCCGCTGTTGCCTTGGCTGTAATGCTCGTGGCCGCCTGTTCTTCGGAAAAGACAAAACCGTTGACAACCCTGTCGAGCTACGGAGAAATATCCAATCAGGCGAGCACAGAAGAAGCCAAGGTGGAAATGAATACAGAACAACCCAGCTACTCCGCTTCCATTGACAAGGTGACGTTGAAAATCAAAAACGACGGTCCTACTACGTTGACATTTGGGACGCCTTTTACGCTTGAGAAACGGGAGCAAGGAAAATGGTACGTGGTCCCAATGCGCTCCGATATCGCGTTTACGTCCATTGGTCTTCTTGTCGAGCCGGGAGAAACGCGCGAGGACCAAATTAGCATGAGTGACCTTGACTATACCTTGACCAAGGGAGAATACCGGGTTATCAAAAGCTTTTCCGCAAATGAAAAGGAAATCATTGTGGCTGCCCGTTTTGAAATCGAGTAGCTTCGCGGCAACAAAGGCATGGGATGAGCCGCAATACCCTCGGGCGCAATGGCAGAAACACAGGAAGTGTAGTACGATGGGAGGATATTCCACAGGGAAAAGGTGATAAAATGAGCGCCGTATTTCGTGATGTGATCTCCACCGAACAACAATTTATGAAAGAGCTTCGCGAGCCTTTGGGAAATCCGAGCTCACTTGCGGCAAACAAAGTGGTTCACGCTCTTGACCGCCATTGCCGCGAGTTTATATCCAAGTCCCCCTTCCTGGCGATGGCTACCTCCGATGCAAACGGCCATTGCGACGTGTCGCCGCGTGGCGATGCACCCGGATTTGTCCTCGTGCTGGATGACCATCATCTGTTTATTCCCGAACGCCCGGGCAACCGCCGGATGGATTCCATTCAAAATATTATTGCAAATCCCCACGTCGGCCTTCTATTCTTCATTCCCGGACTGGGGGAAACGCTGCGGATAAACGGTAAAGCGGTTGTTTGCCGCGATCCGGAATTGCTTGAAAAAACCGCAGTAAGCGGCCGGACTCCCATGTTTGGCATCGGGGTTGAGGTGGAAGAGGTGTACGCGCACTGTGCAAAAGCCTTCATCCGCTCCGGTCTGTGGAATCCGGATTCGTGGTTGGCCAAGGAGCTGCTGCCTTCCGTCCCGAAAATGCTGGCAGATCACTCGAAAACCCCAAACTCTACGGCAGAAGAGGTAGCAAGCCAACTGCAAGACAGCTATAAGAACCGGCTTTACTAATGGCTGGGTACTGTGTCATAGAAGGTGTGCCTTCATTCACCATTTTTTGAATGGTAGCAGCAGTTCTATAGGTTGCATGCCTCATCGAGATTCGGTGAGGCTTTTTTGCGTTCGTAGACGCATGGCCTGTCGATTGAAAGAAATGGTGAGCGAACTCCTGAAAATGGAATCGGCAATTGCGTATCCAGATACACCCATGATACCCTTTTAAGATAATGTTGCGACAATGGAAACTTCCAAATCGGTGCATCGCTTTAGAGCATCAAATGGAGTGTTCACACTATGCCTGGAGAGGGTCGTGGGATCGATGGCGATTTATATCGCGCTTTTGCGAGGGATTAACGTAGGCGGCAAAAATATGATCAAGATGGCGGAGCTCAAGCGTACATTCGAAGCAATGGGCCTCGGCCGCGTGCGGACGTATATCCAAAGCGGCAATGTTCTCTTCGAATCGGAAGAGGAGGAAGAACCGCTGCGCGAGCGGATTGAACAGGAGATAGCTGCAGCCCACGGTTTGTCCGTGAGTGTCGTTTTGCGGACGGCTGAGGAATTGAGACGGATTGCCGCGAGCTGTCCATTTTCGGAAGCCGCGCTGGAGAAAGCGGAGGCATCGGCAGAGGGAGAAAGCCTGTATGTAGGCTTTTTGCTCAGGGAGCCTTCACGGGAAGGGATCGAACGCTTGGCTCCCTACAAAAATGAAAACGAGCAGTATTACATTGCAGGCCGGGAGATCTTCCTATTGTTCGGTCGGAGTGTACGCAATTCCAAGCTTTCCGCGAATCTGCAGAAGCTGGATGTCCCGGTGACGGTCCGCAATTGGAATACGCTCAACAAGCTGGTCGCCTTGGCAAATGAGATGGAGGCCTAGTCGGATGATGATGGACCGGGTGGATGCCGCCGTTCAAAATAATATCGCATGGTGCGGGACTGTTTGTGATACGCACGGGATTGCCCAAGCCGCTCACAGCCACGTCTGGGGAGTGCTTTCGAAGGCGCCTGCTTTTTATCCTGATATCATCTCTTCGAGCAGGAATGCAACAACTGCCGATGTACAAGCCTTCGCGGGGAGGCGAGACATTTTGAGCATTAAAGACAGCTATGCGAATCTGGACTTGTCCCCTTTTGGTTTTGACATCTTGCTTGAGGCAGAATGGATATACCGCGACTCGATTTCGGTTAGTCGACCAGCACGAGCTTCATGGCGCTTGATTGCCACCGAAAAAGACCTGATGAGCTGGACGCATGCCAATGGATTGCAAGACGTGATCAAGGCTGATCTATTGAAGCAAACAGCCGTGAAACTATTCATGCACGAAGAAAAGGGTGAAATCTCCGGTTTTATTGCAAATCTGGCTGCGGGTGTAGTAGGGATTTCCAACGTCTTTACTACGGATCATGCCAATGAAGGTCTGTGGCTGGATATTGCAAGCATAGTGTCGGCTGAATTTCCGGGAGTGCCAATGGTGGGATACGAACGAGCGGGCGACTTGTCGGCGGCTCTACTATCCGGTTTCACATCGATAGGATCGCTCCGTGTGTGGGTGAAATCATCATGAGAAGGCTTGCGTGCTGTTGTACCGTTTTTAAGTGGAAATGAGCAGAAGTTTTATCCGATTGCAAACGCAGGAAACAAGCTGATAACTGCTGCATGCAAATGACGTGTGCCTCTCCCGGTACACGTTGCGGCGCTGCATGGCGGTAGTCGGACTACATGCCGTATCTTGTAAAATCGACAGTCGTGCGGGTAGAGGTTGACCGTTAAGGGGGTTAACCTCTTTTTTCGTAGAATGCATAATACCGGTATGAAAAAAGAGCGGTTTAGCCGATATAATCTAGGAGTGCCGAAATACCCCCGGCACAGGCATTCAAAACATCCGTCTCTATGCTAACTAACAACACGAATAACAGGAGTGATCGACCACGTGAAGGAAGGACTTGCCCTGACTTTAAAAAATATAGCCATTCTTTTATTTTATGCAGCATACACGCTTGTAAAGCTCTTTTACTTTCAGATACTGCCCTACGCTTTGCATTTTTTGATCGACATCACGGCGCTCTCGATGACGTATATTGTGGTCCAGCCCACCTGGATCAAAACATTTCGCAGACTCCGCAAATGGGTGACGTACGCGATCACGGGCATAGCGATGGTTATTTGCGGCCTGTGGACAATCGAGCATTACTACCTGTTTGGCTCCCAGCTCGGGATTGAGCTGTACTACATCCCGATTGTCCTTGCCACCTTGTTTTTGTCGACGACAGCCGGACTGATCGTCACCGGAATATCCAATCTCATTTTGCTGCTGGTAAAAATTCTCGTAGGCAGCTTTCAGGCTGACTACCTCATCGAGATGTGCCTGAACATCCTGTTCACGGGATTGCTCGTTTATTTGATTCGAACTGTCGTGAATCTGCGGGACCAGGTGGCCAACAAGCAGCATGTGCTGCTGCAGAATTCCCGCGATCTGGTGATCGGGATCAACCGGGAAGGCATTATTGATGTTTGCAACGCAAGCATGCTGCAGTTTCTCGGGGTAGGGAAGGCAGATGTTACTCAGCAGTATTTTTGGGAAGTGGAAGAAAAGCTGGGTGCCGAGGAAAACCAGGCGGTGGAGGCGATCTTTTCGCTCTTGTACACGGAAAAAACGGCAGGATGCAGGGAGTTGGAGATTGTCAAAGGCGGGAATTCATACACGTTCAGCGTCAATACGTATCATTTCAAGGACGATGGCTTTATTAACGGAAGGATTCTCGTATTGTCCGATCTGACAGAGAGAAAAGAAATGGAGCGGGAGCTGGAGAAGAAGGCGACGGAGGACAAGCTTACAGGGCTGCACAACCGCGGGTATTTTGAGGCGAAATTCAAGGAAGAAAAGCTTCGCTCCGAGAGGTATCACCACCAGCTTTCGCTTATCTTGATCGACCTTGATCACTTCAAGCGGATTAATGATCAGTATGGGCATCTCGCGGGGGATGCGGTTCTGCGAGAGACAGCCCGGTTCATCCGTTCCCACGTACGCGAAACGGATTGTACGGCCCGCTATGGGGGAGAAGAGTTTGTCATTCTTTTGCCGGAAACAGGAGAAGAGGAGGCAATGGAAGTAGCGCAGCGGATTCACCAAGGGCTGGCCGATCGAATCATCTGCCACGAAGAGAAAGAAATTCGGGTAAGCGCATCGCTGGGAGTGGTGACGAGCGAAAGCAGCTTTGATCTGTCCGAGCTTTTGGGGCTTGCTGACAAAGCCCTTTACCAGTCGAAAAAAAACGGACGCAACCAAATCACCTCCGCAAACAGTTTACGGGAAAAGGAACAGTATTTGGAGCCAGAAAGGTGAATGAGGAAATGTGGAACCAGGAATTCATCGCCTTTCCAATCCGCCGATGAACAAATGAATTGTGGAATTGATTCAGCGCAGCATGGAAAGACAGCGATGGGGGGACCTCGGCAGCAAAAGCTCGCGGGGTCTTTTTTTTGTTCCATTCTCCCTATTTTGCAATGCTTACTTCTTCCTGCTTTTCGCACGGCCTTCCTTTTGCCGGCTATTCATTCCCCTGTTCAGAGCCCGTCCGGTCGTTCCGCCGCCAACAGCTTGCTGCTGCTTCGTAGAGCTTTGGATAGCCGCATTCGTTCCGCATGTACTGTCTTTTCCACTGCCGCTGGCCACCTGCGTAGCTGCTGCAGCTGTGCTTTTCTTGTTGCGGCGCTTGGCGACCTGATTGTTGATCACGATGACGAGACCCTCGTTGTCCCGTTTCTTCTTTCGCTTTTTGCTAGGTTCAGACTGTTTTCCTCTCATTCCGAGATTTCGCGCGCGACCGTCCGCTCCGACACTTTCCTGTTGCTGGGTATTGGAAGAGTCGATCGCGGCGTTGTTTCGTTCGTTTCACCGATGGGATCAGTCCTTTTTTGGTGAAGTTTGTATACAAAATGCGGCTGAAACAGAAAAAGTGTGGGACAAATGGCAGGATCGCCAGAAAATGCGCGAGAGTCCTGTTGATAGGAGGACGGAGAACAAAGCAAAAACGAGAACAATGAGTCAAAGGAAGGAAGGCACAAAACAAGGGGATAAAAGACCGCATTTAAAACGTAACAATGTTATGTTACATTATCTTCAGGAGGTGTTCCAAATGGAACCAGGACTAATCTCCAAAAAAGAGCTGCTGGAGCTGACAGGCATTTCATACGGACAGCTCTATAGATGGAAACGAAAACAACTGATCCCGGAGGAGTGGTTCATCCGCAAGTCCACGTTTACGGGCCAAGAGACGTTTTTCCCCAAAGACAAGATATTGATTCGGATCGACAAAATCTTGAATATGAAAGAGGATTTGTCCCTGGACGAACTGGCGGATATGTTTTCGCCCAATGCAGCAGAGCTGTCATTGACGAAAGAGGATTTGATAAAACGAAACATTGTTACAGAGGTTTCGCTGAATTTTTATCTGGAACAAACAGGAGACAGCAGTCCGTTTCCTTTTGAACGGATTCTGCAGTTGTTTGTACTGGATAAAATGCTGAAAACCGGCGAAATGAGCCTGGATGAAGGGAAGATGCTGCTTCAGATTTTTCAGGATCACTATGCCAGCCTGGAAGGCAAAAAATTCGACCTGATGTTTGTGCGAAAGCTGGGGATATCCACTTTTTTGCTGATCGAAAGCGACAGTCGCGTATATCTTGAAAGAAACACAAAAATCGTGCAGCGGCTAAACCTGAATAGCTGCATAGAAGAACTAAAACTACAGATTGGGTAACGGAGGTTGGCAACGATGGATAATCAACAGCGTAGCAGTATCAATATCAATGGAGCAGGAACGGCGACTGGAGGCTCCGTCGACGAAGTGAAAATAAACGGATCGGGTACGATAACAAGCGATCTGGACTGTGCTTCATTCTTTTGCAACGGGACTTCCAACGTCCGCGGAAATGTAAAGGCTGAGCGGATCAAAGTGAATGGCACAGCCTCTTTTCAGGGGAATGTAAACGCCGGAAAGGTAAAGGTATATGGCACCTGCGATATTGAGGGCAATTTGACGAGCGGTGAAGTGCTGGTGAGCGGCTCTTGCGGCATCAAGGGGACGGTGTCCGGGGAGAGCATTGAGATACAAGGTTCGGTTTCGATTGCCCATGACTGTGAGGCGGAGTCTTTTCGAGGACTGGGCAGTTTTTCGGTTGACGGGCTGCTGAATGCGGGAACAATCGACATCGAGCTGTACGGAAAGGCGCGCGCCAAGGAAATTGGCGGCGAGAAAATAACGGTCAAACAAGGGAGAAGGTTTGGCATCGGCAAGCTGATCAGATCCTTTTTCGCTGGGGCCCATGAACTGCACGCAGGTACCATCGAAGGCGACGAAATCTATCTGGAATATACGCGAGCCAAAGTCGTCAGAGGAAAAAATGTTGTGATCGGAGAAGGCTGCGAGATCGATGAGGTGGAGTATACAAGCGACCTCAAAATTTCGCAAGACGCGAAGGTGCGAGGCCACAAAAAGATTTGACGCAAGCTGCCTCTCTTTGCGATTTTGCCGGTATTTTTTCCGTCGGGAACGATCGATAGGGGCCCATTTTCCACAATTTGGACCTATAAAAGGAAAGGCAGCTTGGCCGATAATAGAAGTAAGGAATGACAATTCCTCGTAAAATTGTTCTGGGGATCAAAGACAGCCAAACTGTGCAGAGGCTGTCTATTTTTTTGCCCGGAAGTGGGCCCGTTCCATTACGAACGGGCCTGCTGCACTTCCCGCCAGGCCTTTTCCGCCAATTCTTTCAATACCAGCGATTGCTGCCAGCGGTCCGAGATTTCTTCCGCGGGCGTAGCGAGGTATCCGTTCAGGGCAATCGCATAGGGGACAGGCCCTAGTTCACAGACGAAAGGAAGCACATCTCCCTGCCTTGCTTCATCCAGCCAGCAAGCCATGCCCTGCTTCCACCATTGCATATAGCGCTCCGTCATCGGATGCTCGCCGCCAGGTCCGATGTCTGCTTGTATTTGCTGGCCGTTGGATACTCTGCCGTGGATGCAGGAAGTCCGCTTCAGCAATTTCTGAAAGCACGCTTCCGCCTGAGGATGGGGAACAAGCATCTCGCCAGCCAGGACGTAATGAGACAGATCGATGGTAAGGCGAAGGTCAGGCAATGCTTCCGCATACTCGACCGTTCGCAGCAAATCCTGTGTAATCCGTCCGCGGTGCGTTTCCACAAAAACAGGAATCCCATGGTTTTTGCCTTCGCGGATGATGCCCTTGAGCCGGTTGATCGCTTTTTCGCCTACGACGAAGGAATCCTTGACTTGCGCATTTACGTAGCTGACGCCAAACTGTTTAGCCTTGCGCAGAAACGCCGCAAATTCTTCCGGCTCCTCCGGGAAAGCTTCGACGCCGAATTGCAGGTTGTAATGGTCGAGCAAGCTGCGCCAGAGGCCTGCTTCTTCAGGGGCAGGCAGTCTCCCCATAATGCCGCCGTAGCCTGCTTCCGCAATTTTCGCAAGCTTTTTTGCGAGGGACCACTCGCCGTTTTCATCGCCGATCCCGCGCATAGCCCACCATGACTGGTGAACCTCCAGGCGAGGAGGAAGATGGTGAGGCCCGCACATACTTTGTAAGAAGTTCATGTACATTCTCCTTCGGTAGAAATGGATTTTCCACAGACAGTGTGGTAAGAGAGACAAAAAAACAGAATAGGAAAAAAAACTGACTACTTGGAAAAATGGGATTGACATCCGGCGGAAAAACCTTTACGTTTTTATCAGACGTCCATAGAGGTATATATTCCAACATGAACATATCATAATCTGAAACTCGCATTCTTTCAAGTGAATAATCGATCGAAAATGGATGTTCATGGATTTACTGGAAGGATGTACCGACAATGACGCCAGCAACGTTCTATGTGAGACGACAAGGAGGAGAAAAGCGGATGACACAAACGTATCTGCCGGGATCTGAGCGGGGCAAGTACATGCGTTACGACACGGCTGTAATCCTGAAGCGATTTTACCTTTGCGAAAAAGAGCTGGTCGTAGGCGAGGCAGGCTGGATTCCAGGCATTCCTTACTTTGACATGAAAACGCTTCTGCCCAAAATCTTGTGGGAGGACGCGATGACTGCAAATGCGCTGCGGGAACGAGTGTTTGAACTGCGTTTCCCAAGCCGGATTCTGGAAGTGGGCGAGGACCAGCAGCTGATCGACCTCATCCAGAGGGCACGCTCGGCACCGAATGCGCTAGCCTTCCTGTCGACGCTGGCACATGTGTTCAAACCGGCGCTTCTCCAGGCTTACCAGACCTATCTCCGCTTGGCCGATCATATCGGTGATGGACCGACCTACCGCTTCATGAATCTCGCTGTGGAAGAAAAACAAAGGCAGATTCGGGAGATCAGTCTGTTGCTCGAAAGAGAGTCGGCTCGTGCCGATCATGCGGATCGAGTCCTCGCCGAACAGTGGACAAATGAGATCCAGGAGCGCTTGCAGGCGATGGGCGGAATCGGCCTTGATGCGCCAGTGGCAGAGGCTGAGCAAAAAGAGACAGCTTTGGGAAATCAGCCCGCAGCAGCCGGCGAGTCCGCCGAAGCGCTCTCTCATGCGATCCCCTTTGCCCCGATGGAAGTGCCTGCCAGAGATGGCCGCTTTATTCATGTGCGCTTCTACTGGCCGGACAATGTGGACCCGTCGTTTCCTTACGGAGAAGGCTTCCGGCTGCAGCTTCGGAGCGCCGTCAGCCATCTGAACGAGATTTGGGCGGTGGAAAATGCGGGACATGTCCTCTACTCGTTTGCCGGGGAGCTGGGATGGGAATTTATCTATGACGCCGCGCGCTGGGTCTACGACGAGAGCAGACATTGCCGGATGGGCTATGAGCGGCTCCGATCATGGGGATTTGAGGAAGCGGAACTGCCGCTTGGCACGTACATTTACGACAGCTGCAAAGGACAGGACCCGATCTACCGGCTCGGCATGCTGTTTTACTTTGAATCGAAGAATATCGGGAAAAAGCTGGACAGAATCAAAAATTTCGAATCGATGAATGACCGCACCAGCCAGCACGACATGGACTTCGACTGGGCCGATGAGACGATCCACACGAGCTATGGAAAGACGTGGCTGTCTGCGGCACTGAAAAAGCGGGGGCAGGACCCGGATGATTATACGGAGATCAAGGAAATGTGCGAAAGCATCGTCAAGCGTACGGTGGAAACGGCTACAGCCGAAGAAATTGAGAAAATCACGGAGATAGCCAACAGGATGATCGCAAAAGGTAAGGCTGCCCAGTAGGAAGGATCGCTATCCAAACATAGAGGAGTTGAAGAAAATGGCTACATTTACGGTAGAGCAAGTTGCCGCAAAAATTCAGCATACGCTGGTAACCCCCAATGCTTCGGAGGCAGATATCAAACGAGTTTGCGAAGAATGCCTGACCTACGGATTTGACGGGGCGATGATTCAGCCGGTGTGGATTCCCCTCGCCAAAAAACTGCTTGCGGGCAGCAAAGTAAAGGTATGTACGGCATTTGGCTACCCGATGGGCGGAGCTACCACTTTTACAAAGGTGGCAGAGGCGCGCGACGTGATTGCTGCCGGAGCAGATGAGTTTGACTTCATGCCGAACTACGGATTGTTCAAAAGCGGGCGTTACGACGAGTTCGCTCAGGAAATCGCTGCTGTCGTCAAAGCGGCCGAGGGCAGAGTGGTCAAAATCATGCTCGAATTCGGGATGCTGGATGAGGAAGAAAAAATAAAAGCCGCTACGTTGGCCAAGGAAGCGGGCGTCACCTACTTGAAAAATTCCAGCGGCTGGGGACAGGGCGGCCATGCCACGGTGGAAGACATCCAATTGCTTCGCCGCATCGCCGGCACACAGACACGGGTAAAAGCGTCCGGCGGGATTCGCACCTTTGAGGATGCCGTAAAAATACTGAACGCAGGCGCGGAGTTGATCGGGACCAGCGGAAGCGTGAAAATCGTCACGGGACAGGGAGAAGCAAGCACGGTTTATTAAAGCGAGGCCGTCTGCCCTGTCGATTGGTCAATGCCGACATAACCATCCTATGGCAGGGAGCAGGGCTTCTCCCAAACTGTAATTTCAGACTCTTTCGATCATTATTTATTTTGACAAAACAGACAACATATGTATATCATGGTTTATAGACGTCAATATACGTTTATTACCTTTACTCTGATGCCAAAGGAGAAGAGAGATGGAGACACAAGGGCAAAAGCATATCGTCGTCATCGGCAGCTACAATGTCGGGTTTATCTGCAGCACGCCGCGAATGCCCGTTTGGGGAGAAACGATATTGGGCAGCGGATTCTCTGTTTGCGACGGTGGGAAAGGCTCCAATCAATCCGTTGCGGCAGCAAAATTGGGAGGCTCTGTTTCTTTTATCGGCTGTGTCGGGGATGATCCGTATGGGAAATCCGGCGTCGCCATGCTGCGAGAAGCGGGGGTCAATGTGGATGAGGTCTCCTTCTCACAGGCTGCCCCGACAGGTGTGGGCTTCGTCTTCCTGAATCAGCATGGAGAAAATTGCATCGTCGTCGATCCGGGAGCAAACCACCTGCTTTTGCCCGAGGAATTGGAGACGAAAGCGTCCATCCGCCGCGCCGATATTCTCGTATTCCAACTGGAAAATCACTTGGATACGATCCGCAAAGGCATGGAGCTCGGCCGCAAGTGGGGGAAAACGGTGATCCTCAACCCGGCTCCGGCAACGCCGGATTTGGACGATTTGCTCGCGCTGTCCAGCATCGTCACTCCGAATGAATCGGAGCTTCTGATCCTGCACGGCCTCGATCCTGCTGCCGACCTGACGGACGTGGAGTGTGAGCGTTTGGCCCGGCTGCTTTTGGAAAAAGGCCCGGAAGCGGTCATTGTCACCCGAGGGGAGAAGGGCGCGATGGCTGTGACAGCAGATGAGGTCGCATCGATTCCGGCTCCGAAGGTAACCGTGGCAGATACGACCGGAGCAGGCGATTCCTTTACAGGGGCATTGGCTGTCGCCTTGTCGGAAGGCAAGCCGCTTGCGGAAGCCGTGCGGTTTGCTTGCTGCGTCGGCGCCTACTGTGTGACCAAGGAAGACGTCATACCTGCGCTCCCCACGAGGGAACAACTGAATGATTTCATCAAGACGTTTGAATAAATGCCATTTTTGAAAACGCTTTAAATGGAAGCGGGATTGAAAGACGAGAGGAGGGAGCCAGATGCCGGCACTGCTGAGTCTGCAGAAAATCGAAAAAAGCTTTGGAAGCAACCAGATTTTGCACCAGGTAGATTTTCACCTGCAAAAAGGACAGGTTCACGCCCTTCTCGGGGCCAATGGAGCCGGAAAATCCACGTTGATGAAAATCATTGCCGGGGAGTACACCAAGGATGCGGGAACCATCCGGATCGAAGGCGAGGATGTGCACATCCTGAGTCCAGGTCACGCCAAACGCCAGGGGATCAGCGTCATTCATCAGGAACTGAGTCTCGTGCCGGAATTTACGGTTGCAGAAAATGTGTACCTCGGCAAAGAGCCGGCACAAGGACCGGGATCATTTCTTCTGTCTCGGAGCGAAGCCGCTAGGAAGACGATAGAGCTGCTCGACAAGTACCAGATTGAGCTTGATCCGCACCGCAAAGTCAAAGACCTCTCGATCGGGCAGCAGCAGGTGGTCGAAATCTTGAAGGCGATCTCGGAGGACTCCCGCGTCCTGGTCATGGATGAGCCGACAGCGACCTTGACCGCAGCGGAGACCAATCAGCTCTTTGAAGTGATCCACTCCCTCAAGTCAAAAGGGATCGGGATTATCTACATCTCGCATCGCCTCGATGAAATCCAGCAAATTTGCGACTGGGTCACGATCCTCAAAGACGGCAGAAAAACAGCCGAGGGGCCGATCGCGGAGTTCGGCAATGAGCGGATCATCGAATGCATGGTAGGCAGACAGATGGATCATTACTATCCGAACACGAAGCACAACCCGGGCGAAGTCGTTCTCGAACTGCAGCATATACGGAAAAACGGAGTCCTGCGCAATGTCTCCGCCACCTTCCGAAAGGGAGAAATCGTCGGGATATTCGGACTCTTGGGAGCCGGACAGTCAGAGCTGATGCGGATTATTTTCGGCGCAGACCGGGCAGATGGGGGACAGCTAATTTGCAAAGGCCAGGCGGTCCAAATCGATTCACCGCGTACCGCGATGAGCCACGGAATCGCGCTGGTGACCGAAAACAGAAAAGAAGAGGGCCTGGTGCTGGAGCTCGGATCGGATCAGAACATGACGCTGACCAGCATGGAGCAATTCTCCGGCTACGGGCTTCGCAACCTCGGAAAAATCAAGGAGATCGCCAAAGAGTACGTGGGGAAATTGAACATCAAGCTGCACGCCCTGCATCATCCGGTCAAGCATTTGAGCGGGGGAAACCAGCAGAAAGTGATTCTCGGCAAATGGCTGCTTACCTCCCCGGACATTATTCTTTTGAGCGAACCGACGAGGGGAATCGACATCGGGGCAAGGTCGGAGATCTACCACTTGCTCGACCGGCTGGCACATGAGGAAAAAGCGATCGTGATCGCGTCGAGTGATGTGGATGAAATCCTTGGACTGTGTGATCGGGTCTTGATCATGTTCCGGGGAGAAATCATCGCAGAGGTAGATCAGGCCGATGCCAGCATCGAACTCCTCATGGAATATGCGTCTGGAGCCCGGCAAACAACGGGGGTGGGGGGATGAACATGATCAATAGCACAAATCCGGTTGCAAGCAAACCGGCGGTAAACAGGCTCAGTCTGATTCAGCAATACGGCATGTTTTTTATCCTGATTCTCGTGGCAGCGATCTTCACGATGCTGACACCAAACTTTTTGACGCCGTCCAACCTGATCAACATTTTAAGACAGGTATCGGTAATCGGCATTGTGGCAGCCGGTCAAACGCTCGTCATCATCACGTCGGGAATTGATTTGTCCGTAGGCAGCATCGTCGGCCTGTCGGGAGCGGTTTCGGCGGGAGTTACGCTTGCCACAGGAAATGCGTTTCTGGGAATTGCCGCCGGGCTGTTGACGGGGATGGTATTCGGGGTGGCAAACGGTCTGTTGATCTCCCGCCTGAAACTGACGCCCTTCATCGTAACATTGGCCTCGATGACGATGCTGTCCGGTTTTACCCTGATCTATACGGGCGGAAATCCGATTTTGGTGACAAACCCGGTCTACAAATTCATCGGGCAAGGCTATGTAGGTCCGATCCCGTTTCCTGTCGTCGTTCTTTTGCTGGTCTACGCCATTCTTTACTTCGTCCTAAAGCGAACGGTTCACGGCCAGTATATTTACGCCATCGGCGGCAATGAAAAAGCTTCCTTGCTCGCGGGGGTGCGGGTAAACCTGCACAAAACGATTGTGTACGGAACATCGGGATTGCTGGCAGGTCTGGCCTCCGTCATCCTGACAGCGCGTTTGTCATCGGCGACACCTGTCGCGGGAACGGGGTATGAGCTGGACGCCATCGCCGCGGTCATCCTGGGCGGAACGAGTCTGTTCGGCGGCAAAGGAAGCGTGGTCGGGACACTGATCGGGGTCCTGCTGCTCGGGATACTGACGAGCGGAATGAACCTGATCAACGTCTCTCCGTTTTACCAAAATGTGGCAAAGGGGTTGATCGTCCTGTTGGCAGTCATCATCGACCGGATGATCAACAAAGAAAAACAATAGCTCACAGAAAATGGCCAATAAATTGAGGAGGGGAATTTTCATGAAAAAATGGATGTTTTCATTGGTAGCAGCGACGCTGATGCTGACAGTTTCGGCGTGTGGTTCGTCCGGTACAACTGGAGCTCCGGCCACGGGATCGGGCGGCTCCGCGCAAGGCGGCAGTGCGGGCGAGGGCAAGATCAAAATCGGCTATGCGATCAACACTTTGAACAACCCGTTTTTTGTCGCCGTAAAAAATGGAGCGGAAAAAGAAGCGGAAAAGCTGGGCGTAGAGCTCGTGGTGGTCAATGCAAACGACGACCTGGCCACACAGCTGCAAGGCGTAGAGGATTTGATCCAGCAAAAGATCGACGTCCTCATCCTCGATCCGGTGGACAGCAAAGGGACCATACCAGCCGCGGAAGCAGCGAATAAAGCCGGGATCAAGGTGATCACCACGGGACGCGAGCTGGAAGGCGCCGAAGTCGTCACGCATCTGGGCTATGACGAGGTCAGGCATGGCATCGTCGCAGGCGAATTCATGAGCAAGCAGCTGGGCGGCAAGGGAAATGTCGTGGAGCTGCAAGGCATCATGGGCACAAACGTGGCACAGGATCGCAGCAAAGGCTTCCAGGAGGGTGTAGCGACATCGCCGGACATCAAGATTGTCGCATCGCAGTCGGCCGACTTTGATCGGGCCAAAGCCATGACGGTCATGGAAAACATCCTTCAGGCCAATCCGGAGATAAACGGCGTCTATGCGGCAAACGACGAAATGGCGCTCGGTGCGGTGCAGGCGATCAAAGCGGCAAACCGCACAGGCATCATCGTCGTATCCAATGACGGTACAGCCGATGCTCTTCAGGCGATAAAAGACGGCGACATTGCCGGGACAATGGCCATTTATCCGAACCAGTACGGACAAAAGGCAGTCCAGATCGCCAAGAAAGTAGCCGGCGGCGAATCCGTGGAAAAG
Organism: Brevibacillus borstelensis; assembly: GCF_003710865.1. GTDB lineage: Bacteria > Bacillota > Bacilli > Brevibacillales > Brevibacillaceae > Brevibacillus > Brevibacillus borstelensis. The sequence continues at coordinate 49,707 of NZ_RHHO01000023.1, forward strand.
AAACTGGAGCTCCCCTCTATTTTCGTAAGCAAGGATAACGTAGAAGAAGCGATCAAGGAATCTCAAAACTAATTGGAAACGAGGAGCGAAGAACAATGAAAAAAGGTACAATCCTGAACCGTGAGCTGAATGAAGCGATTGCCTCGATGGGTCACACTGATTATATGATCGTCTGCGATGCCGGTTTTCCGATCCCAAATGGCGTAAAGCGCATTGATTTGGCGCTGAAAAAGGATGTGCCCGATCTGGAAACGGTTCTCTCCCTGATCGCCGGAGATTTCATCGCAGAAAACATCTACGTCGCCGAGGAGGTCGAAACGAACAATGCGCCTCTGTACAACAAGCTCAAGGCGATGTTCCCCGGCGTAGAAATCGGCACGATGGAGCATCAAAAAATATTGAGCGAGATGGCTTATAAAGCGAAGGTGATCGTCCGTACAGGTGCATTCGATCCATGGGGCAACGTCATCCTGCAATCCGGGGTGAGCGTTCCGCAGTGGTTTGACAAGCCCGGCATCGTTGTTCCCGATTATTACAAAGACAAAATGTAAGGTGTGCAAACCTGGCAAGCTGGGGGTTGTCTTGAAAAAACAGCGGGATAAAAGTATAGTAAATGAGAATAAGTTGGATAAAGGGTGAACCCAGTGATCGAAAAAACAGGTCCGGAACCGATTTATATTCAAGCGAAAAATTGGATTCGGGGAAAAATTGCCAGCGGCGAGTGGAAGGCAAAGGAGAAGCTGCCGTCGGAATCGGATCTCGCAGCCACATTGGGAATCAGCCGGGGTACCATCAAACAAGCGATCAAGCAGTTAATCACAGAAGGCATTCTCGTCCAGATACACGGGAAGGGAACCTTTGTCGTAGGCGAGCAAATGGAGTATCCGTTGGCGGAGAGACTGATTTCCATCGCCGAAACCATGATCGAAAGTCACAAAGACTTTACGACCAGGCTGCTCGGACTGGAGACCTCCCCAGCCGATCAAACCGTAAGCCGGTTTTTGGAGTTGGACCCATCCGGACAGGTTTATCATCTAAAGCGGCTGCGTTTTATCGAAGACACGCCGGTTGTCTTTTTGGAGAACTTTTTGCCGAAACAACTCTTCCCCGGCTTCGAGCAGAACAACTTTGAGGAGAAGACGTTGTTTTCCATAATCGAAGATCGCTACAAACTGAGAATCTCCTGGGGAAAACGCTCATTTTTGGGAAAAGGCGCTGACGAGAAGATCGCGGAAATGCTGCAGATCGACAAAGGAACGCCGATTACGTTCCTGGAGCAGACCATTTACACCGAGGACAATGTACCGATCGAGTATTCCAAAGTATGGCTGCGAAACGATCAGATCAAGCTGACCTCCATTCTGAAAAGAACGCAGTAAGTATGAACGGCTTGCTTCAGAGGAAGCGAGAAAATGCTCTCATCACGAATGTCAGCCAATTCGACCGACACAAAGCAAAGCCGTCGTCGATTCGTTGCAGGACACCATGCTGACGAGCAAAAAGAGCAAAAAGCAAAAAACGCTTCAAAAGAAAGCAAGACATATGTTTGCAAAGAGAAGCTGGAGGCTGACGTCAAAAGCCTCCAGTTTTTTATGCGGCCAACCTTTGATTAAGCATCCTTTAGTCCGCTGCTTTTGGATGCGGTTCTGCTTTTGGACGAGGTTCCGCTTTTGGGGCGAAGCCGGCCAGTCTACATCCGAGAGGTGTCCCACCGTACCTGATTGCTTTCTTCTATTTTCATCTCCACTGCCAAAAGCCTGAACGACTGCAAACAAAAAAACGCGGAAAATGGCTCCGCGTCCGAATCTTCATCTTACAGCTCATTCAACGAATACTCTCTTTCTACTCTGCAAATCCTCGTCACGTACTGCTCATACCATACCTGTTTCCCTTTTTCCTGCGCCACCAGATGGTCCTCGTTCTGCTTCCAGTTGCGAATATCCTCCAGCGACTGCCAGTACGAGATCGTCACTCCGAATCCGTCCGCATCGCGCGTGCTTTCCACGCCGAGAAAGCCCGGCTGGGCAAATACCAGCTTCTCCATCATTGCGGCCATCTCTTCGTACCCCGTATTATCCGTTTGTGTCCGTTGACTGGTGAAGATCACAGCATAGTAAGGCGGCTTCGGCGTCTTTGCAAATGGCCCCATTTTACCCCCACTCCCTCAACTGGTATCTGTTAACAAGTATAGCACCCGCCTTTTTTTCTGTAACCTATTTCTCCACTGACAGCGATTGTCAGGGATGAGTGGATATACTCGAAAAAGCTCCGGGTATCAGATCTCTATGGGGCGGAAACCTTTTTGCCATACAAAACACTAACGATACGAGGGGGACTTTCAAAGATGAAACCAACCGACTTGCACTACGAATTTTACGTATTGGCAACCCCAGAGCAGGTGTGGGACACGCTCGTCTCGCCAGATGGGGTAAAAGCCATTTACGGGGGCTGTGTGATCGAGTCAACGTTCCGTGAAGGAGACCCGATCCGCTATATCGGCCCGGGCGCAGACGGAGATAAAACCATCCACGTCTACGGCGTCATTTTGCAGTGCGAGCAGGCCAAGACGCTCAGCTTTACCCACTTTGTCGGCGATTCCTACCACCCCGGCCAGGAACGGTACGAATCGCGCATCACTTATCGGCTCGAACCGGCCGGCGCGTCCACAAAGCTGACCCTGACCCATGACCGTTGGCATGAGAATGATCCGTCATACGATAACAGCGCGAAGGCATGGTGGATGATCCTCAGCAGCACGAAGACACTGATCGAAACAAGAAGGCCGCTGGCATTTTAAAAGTCGGTTTCGCCATCGGAAACAGTGCTGTAACCCAGCGCCGCAGTCGCTCCTTTAATAATAAAGACTTTCCGTCCACTGGCATTTTCGGCACATGCGGGAAAGCGGGGTCTCCAGAAAATCGTGATCACATGCTTTTTGGGCAGTCCCAAGCTGCGCGCGGAGTGCGGCTAAAGCCGACTCCAACCGCTTGATTTCAGCACGCAGCTGGCCGGGATCACGCAGTTTTCCTATATCGGCATCCCGCTTCATTTCCTGTCCGTCCCTTTGTACAGTTGTCCTCCCTGCTCGCGGAATTCCCTGGCTTTTTCCTGCAGCCCCTCGTCGATAGCCGCATGGACCGAAAGCTGGTTGTCTCGGGCGTAGGCGCGAATATCCTGGGTGATTTTCATGCTGCAAAATTTGGGGCCGCACATTGAGCAAAAATGGGCAGATTTTGCCCCTTCGGCAGGGAGAGTCTCGTCGTGATACTCGCGTGCCCGCTCAGGGTCAAGCGAGAGGTTGAACTGATCGTTCCAGCGGAATTCAAACCGCGCCTTGGAAAGCGCGTCGTCCCGAAGCTTGGCTCGCGGATGTCCTTTTGCCAGATCAGCGGCATGGGCGGCGATTTTGTAGGCGATCAGGCCGTTGCGCACGTCCTCCTTGTTTGGCAGGCCGAGATGTTCCTTCGGGGTGACGTAGCAGAGCATCGCGGTGCCAAACCAGCCGATCATCGCGGCGCCGATAGCGGACGTGATGTGATCGTAGCCGGGAGCGATATCGGTCGTGAGCGGGCCCAGCGTGTAGAATGGCGCTTCGTGGCAAAGCTCAAGCTGCTTATCCATATTCTCTTTGATCTGGTGCATCGGCACATGCCCGGGACCTTCGATCATCACCTGCACATCATGCTTCCAGGCGATCTTGGTCAATTCCCCAAGCGTCTCCAATTCGGCGAACTGGGCTTCGTCGTTCGCATCGTCGATGGACCCCGGCCTCAGTCCGTCACCGAGCGAGACGGAAATGTCGTATGCCTTCAGGATTTCGCAAATCTCTTCAAAATGCGTGTACAGGAAGTTTTCCTGATGGTGGGCCAGGCACCAGGCCGCCATGATGGAGCCGCCGCGGGAGACGATTCCGGTGACGCGATTGGCGGTCAGCGGGATATAGCGGAGCAGCACCCCTGCGTGGATCGTAAAGTAATCCACTCCCTGCTCGGCCTGTTCGATCAACGTATCCCGGTAGATCTCCCAAGTCAGCTCCTCGGCTTTGCCATTTACTTTTTCCAGTGCCTGATAAATCGGGACAGTACCGATCGGCACGGGACTGTTGCGGATAATCCACTCCCGGGTCGTGTGAATGTGTTTTCCGGTGGAAAGGTCCATGATGGTGTCGGCTCCCCAGCGGGTGGCCCACATCATTTTTTCCACTTCTTCACCGATGGAGGAGGTGACCGCGGATGTGCCGATGTTTGCGTTTACCTTCACGTGAAAATGACGACCGATAATCATCGGCTCCAATTCCGGATGGTTGATGTTGGCCGGCAGGATCGCGCGGCCGCTGGCGATCTCGGCTCTGACGAATTCCGGCGAAACTCCTTCGCGGATGGCGACGAATTCCATTTCCGGCGTGATGATGCCGCGGCGGGCGTAGTGGAGCTGTGTGACGACGCTGCCTTTTTTGGCCCGAAGCGGCTTGCGGTCATTTCGGGGGAAAACAGGTACTGCTTCAAGCTGCTCGGCGCTTTTGAAGCCGTTATCGACAGGCTGCACCGGGCGTCCCGCGTAGGATTCCGTATCGTTTCTTTCCGCAATCCAGGGCTGCCGCAGGGAAGGCAGTCCTTTTTGAATGTCGGCAATGTAGTCGGTCGCCGTATACTCGCCGCTGGTGTCATAGACGCGAATGGGTGGGTTGGGAATTTCTCCGTACATGCCCTGGGATGGCGAAAGCTGGATTTCCCGCATCGGGACGCGAAGATCAGGCCTGCTGCCGACCTGGTACACTTTGCGGCTGCCAGGGAAAGGCTGTACAGCCGTCAGGTTGAGGGAAGATGCGTGTGGAATGGACATGAAAAAAACCTCCTTGTCATGGTTGCACGCGGCATGAACCCTGATGGAGGCGGAAGAAGACGCGTCTGCATGACAAAAACAAAACGCCGCAAAAAAACTTGCGACGCCAGACGCGAGAGCAGACAGGAAAGGGACGCAAGCATACGCAGTCCTCTCCGGTCTATATAAACATTCCTCCGCTGGCATTACCCAGTTCAGGTTCAACGGTCGACGACAGAGTAGCCGTCCTCTCAGCCTGGTCATCCCCAAGCTCCCGTGCATCATTGTTTAGAAATAGTTTGTTGTTTCCACCATAGCATAACTACTTTTTCCCAATTGTTCAAGAGGTTTTGTCGCAGCAGGAGGAAAGACATCGTGCAAAGCTTTGTCCAGCTTGTACCATTGGTCCATTCCCACCGAGGAGAGAATCGCGTCTCCATCCTCTTGCTTATAAGAGTCGAGATGAAACTTCGGCCCCATCGTAAACGGCTTGAGATAATGCTCTCCTTCCCGCGTTTCCACGTACATCATATACGCGTAGTCTGAAACCTTGTTGGCCGTTTCATATTCAAACTGCAAAATGAACAGCGAATCAGCCGTTCCCGTTAATTGCTCCACTTTTTCGCTGCCGGAGATCCAATCAACGACGGCAATCTGCTCGGTTTTATCCGAGTACAGGGAGAGAAGCTCCGGTTGCGCTTTGATGGAGTCTTCCCGGTAGTGATGTACCCATAGGGCTTTCCCTTTTCCTGAATGAAAAAGCGATTCCAGCGCCGCTCCCGGGTGGGGCGCTTGTTGCTGTGAACACCCGCAGACGAGTGCAGATAGACAAAGGATGACGAAACGGAGCACGTGAGTTCTGGAATTCACTGCCATGATACTGCCTCCCTAACCCCGGAGTTAACCCCCGTTTTTGATGTGATGCCGCAGCGACATGCTTCCCAAAGTACGAACCCTCTCAATATAGTAAACGAAAAAGAAGAGGGAAACGTTTCAAGACAAATCCAACCATCTATAGGATAATCAAATGATTTTAATATAAATAATTGAATTGAACTATTGGTTTGCCGCGGCTATCCTTACGGGTAAATCCCGGAAAGGAAGTTGAGAGCGATATGAATCCGCATGAAGTGAAGAAATGCTTCCCGATTATGAATGTCCCGATCTACGGGAAGCGGCTTGTATATTTGGACAACGCAGCCACTGCCCAAAAACCGGTTCAGGTGATTGAGGCGCTGGAAGCATTTTATCGGATGGCAAACGCCAACGTTCACAGGGGAGTCCACTACCTGGGGGCAAAGGCGACAGACATGTACGAGGCGGCGAGAGAAAAGGTCCGTGCTTTCATCCGCGCAAGCGAAGCGGCCGAGATTGTTTTTACCCGGGGGACGACGAGCGCCTTGAATCTGATCGCCAGCGGATACGGCCGTTTGGTCCTTTGCGAAGGCGACGAGATCGTCATTTCATTGGCCGAGCATCACAGCAACCTGATCCCTTGGCAGCAGGCGGCAAAAGCGGCCGGGGCAACACTGAAATTCATTCCCTTGCAGGAAGATGGGACGATAACGCCGGAAGCTGTCCGTTCAGTGGTGACCCCACGGACTAAAATCGCAGCACTCCACCATATATCCAACGTCTTGGGAGATGTAGTACCGCTCAGAGAGATCGCCGGCATCGTCCATGCACACGGAGGAGTTTTGGTTGTCGACGGTGCGCAGGGAGCGCCTCATTCACCAGTCGATGTGGGGCAGATGGACTGCGACTTTTACGTTTTCTCCGGTCACAAAATGTGCGGTCCTACAGGAATTGGAGTTTTGTACGGGAAGCGTCCATTGCTGGAGCAATTGGTACCTGTTGAGTATGGAGGAGAGATGGTTGAGTCGGTCGATGCCGAATGGGCGTCGTGGAAAGAGCTTCCGTACCGGCTGGAAGCGGGAACCCCTTTGATTGCGGGAGCGATTGGGCTGGGGGCTGCGATTGATTTCCTCGCTCAAATCGGCATGGAGAAGATCGAACGGCATGACCGCAGGCTGGTTGGCTACGCACTGGAGCGGTTGCAGGAGCTCAAAGAATGCAAAGTGCTGGGGCCGCTGCGGCATCGGACGTCCATCCTGACGTTTCAACTGGGGGAGATCCATCCCCATGATCTGGCTACCGTGCTCGATGCAGAAGGGATCGCCATCCGTGCCGGTTACCACTGCGCGCAGCCGCTGGCGAAATGGTTTGGACAAGCGGCGACGGCACGGGCCAGCCTCTATCTCTACAACACCGAAGAAGACGTAGATGCGCTGATCCTGGGATTAAAGAAGGCGCAGGACTTGTTTCGCCGAAATAAATAAGACGGAGTGCCTAAAAAGATTCAGTGTCACGGATTTGGAGAGGCAAGCACGATGCTTAAAAAAGCACCATGAAGGAGGAAGGGCAGACATGCAAGTGTATAAAACAGTGACCATAGCCGGATCGGATTCCAGCGGAGGAGCGGGTATTCAGGCCGATCTCAAAACCTTTCAGGAGCTGGGGGTTTACGGGATGTCGGCCTTGACGACGATTGTCGCGCAAGATGAAAGCTGGGGCCATCATGTTTTTCCGGTTGAACCGGACACGGTAGCAGCGCAGCTACGAACGGCACTGGAGGTGATCGGAGCGGATGCTTGCAAGACAGGCATGCTAGGCTCTATCCGGGTCATCGAGCTTGTGGCCCAAGCAATCGCCGCGAGCGGCATTCAAACGATCGTTATCGATCCCGTCATGATTTGCAAAGGCGTCGATGAAGAACTGCACCCGGAAGTAAATGAGTGCCTCCGCGAAGTGCTGGTTCCGCTGGCGACCGTCGTGACGCCCAATCTGATCGAGGCGGCCAAGCTGAGCGGCATGGCACCGCTGCAATCTGTGGAAGAGATGAAGGAAGCGGCCAGACGCATTCACCGGCTCGGTCCGTCTTATGTGCTGGTAAAAGGGGGAGGGCGGCTGCCGGGAGACAAAGCGATTGACCTATTGTATGACGGCAGCAGCTTTGACATTTTCGAAGTGGAAAAGATCCGCACGACAAATACGCACGGGGCGGGCTGCTCCTACTCTGCCGCAATCACCGCGGAATTGGCAAAGGGAAGGTCAGTGCCAGAGGCAGTTGCGACCGCAAAAGCGTTTATTACCGAGGGCATCCGTCACTCGTTTTCCTTGCGCTCGTTTGTCGGACCGACCAATCACAGCGCCTATCGGCAATCAAAAGGCGGCAACTGACCAAGCGGGGCACCGTCTCTGCTTTCCATGTGTTCATTCGCTAAACCAATCCTTATCATATCGGATTTGGAATTGATGCTGCCTGCCAAAATCGCTACCTTATAGCTAAGGGCCCTTGTATTACATCAGGAGAGGAGGAGAGAAAAGGATGGCGAAAGCTGTGTTTTATCATGCTGGATGCAGTGTATGCGTCGATGCGGAACAGGCCATTTTGCCGTATCTCGACCGTACCAAAACCGATGTGGAAACCATTCATTTCGCCCAGCATCCGGACAAGCTGGACGAGGCGGAAAAACTGGGAGTGAAATCTGTGCCTGCACTCGTATTGAACGGTACGGTGTACCATATCAACTTCGGGGCGAGCATGGCGGATGTCCGAAAGGCTGTTGGCAAGTAAGAAGGCGATATCGTAGGCAGCAGCACCCATTTGTTCATGGCTCTTTACTCACCTCGTTGATAGAACCTCTTGGAGGCGTATGCTCGCGCATTACGCCTCTTTTTTTATGAAAGTGTAAAGCCGCTGCAAACCTGTCTATCGTTTAAGGGTGGGGCGATTGCGGTTACTCCATCCTTTTGGCAGTCCCGATCAGGTTTTCGAGGAAAACCCGCGTGGCGGCGCACATATATTTGTCCGCCCGGTAAATGATGCCGATCTGGCGGGTGATCGGACTGGCGAACGGGACGGCGGCAATTTTTCCATTCTGGATAAAGTCGACGTATGGTTTGGGCAGGACAGTGACGCCGATCCCGCTTGCGACCATATTGACGATCGATTCCATCGTAGTCATCTCAAAGGAAGGCTTGACGGAAAAGCCGGCAGTTTCGCAATGCTGATCAATGAGCTGTCTGAGATAGTAATTTTGCGGAAGAAGGACAGAAGGCGTCTCTTTTAACACCTCGAGCGGAGCGGAACGTTTCTCTGCCAGTGCATGGCCGGACGGAACCACGAGGCACAGCTCCTCCTGCACCAGCGGCAGCGTCTCGAACTCCTCGTCCTCGACGGGCAAAAAGACAATGCCCATATCTAGCTGGTTGTCCAGCAGAGCGGAGCGGATGTCTCCCGTGCGCAGTCCAAGTACGGACAGCTCGATATGGGGATACTGCCGATGAAACGCGAGGATGGCTGGCGGCAGCAGGTAATTGACGACCGTCAGGAGTGCGCCGATGGTCAGCTTGCCGCGCTGCAAGCCCTGCAGTTCCGAGATGGCGGCCCGCGCCTGGGACAGTTCATGGAAGACGCGCTGAGCATGTCCGCGCAGGATGCGGCCCGCTTCCGTCAAGGCGGTTTTCTTGCCGATCCGGTCAAACAGCGGGACGCCGATCTCCGCTTCCAGAGCGCGGATTTGCTGGCTTAAAGAGGGCTGAGAAATCCCGACCTTTTCTGATGCTTTGGTGAAATGCAGTTCCTGTGCCACGGCCAAAAAATACTCCAATTGCTTTAATTCCATCGTTATCACCGCTTTCTATTCATAGGTAAATCCAATGAAAATAATAGTAATGATTGAATTGATCAATGTATATAGAAGCTTATAATGAAGGTGACCATGTGTCCAGTGCAAAATCGTAAACAAAAAAGAAACGGGTAGGGGAGGTCTTTTTTTGAAGCCGTTCGGGTATTTGCCCCATACAGAGACAGAGCGCAAAGAAATGCTGGCGTTTTTGGGTTTGCAGCAGACAGAAGAACTGTTTGACCAAATTCCTGCCGAGATCAGGCTGAAGGAGCCGATCCAGATCCCGCAGGCTTGGTCGGAGCTGGAGCTGACCAGACAGTTTGGACGGATGGCCGCCAGAAACAAAAATACCGAAGAATATGTCTCGTTTTTGGGAGCCGGCGCTTATGAGCACGCGATTCCGGCAGTGGTTGAAGCCATCGTCGGCCGCTCGGAATTTTACACGGCATATACGCCTTACCAGCCGGAAATCTCGCAGGGCATCCTGCAGGCGATTTTTGAGTACCAGACGATGATTTGCGAATTGACCGGAATGGAAGTATCCAATGCTTCTCTATACGACGGTCCGACAGCGATGGCAGAAGCGGGGATGATGGCTTGTGCGGCGACCAAGCGAACCAAATTGCTCGTCTCCAGGGCGGTTCATCCGGAATACCGGGAAGTCCTGAAAACATACGCTTACGGCCAACGGCTGGAGATCGTGGAAATTGGCATGGGGGATGGGCTGACAGATTTGGACGAGCTGGGAGACCGGATGGGTGACGACATCGCCGGATGTATCGTCCAGTATCCGAATTTTTTCGGCTGCGTGGAACCGCTGGAAGAGCTGGCTGCTCTCACGCGTCATTGCGGGGCGCTGTTTATCGCGGTCGTCAATCCGATTGCGATGGGAATTTTGGAGCCGCCGGGTTCCTTTGGAGCAGACATCGTCGTGGCGGAGGGACAGCCTCTTGGAAATTCGCTGTCATTTGGCGGGCCTTATCTCGGCATTTTGGCGACCACCCGGGCGCTTGTTCGGCGGATGCCGGGCCGGATCATCGGGCAGACCACGGACCTCGACGGCAGACGCGCTTTCGTCCTTACCCTGCAGGCCAGAGAGCAGCATATCCGCCGGGAAAAGGCGACCTCCAACGTCTGCTCCAACCAGGCGCTCAATGCTTTGGCAGCGACCGTCTACCTCAGCTATATGGGCAAGCAGGGACTCTGCGAAGTAGCGAGACAGTGCATGCTGAAAACGCAGTACGCGATTGAGCGTCTCACCTCCATCAAAGGAGTGGAGCGATTGTTTTCGACAGCCGTTTTTCACGAATGTGCGTTCAAGCTGCCGGCATCTCCTGCGGCAGTGAACAAAAAGCTTCTTGAGCACGGAATCATCGGCGGATACGAGCTGGCGAAAGACTACCCCAGATACGAAAACAGCGTTCTGCTTGCCTTTACGGAGGCGAGGACGAAAGAGGAGATCGATACATTAGCCGAGCGATTGGAGGCTGTGCTATGAGACAGGAAAAAGATCAGCCGCTTATTTTTGAATGGTCCCGGCCAGGCCGGAGCGCCTATAGCTTGCCAAAGCTCGATGTGCCGGAGCTTTCTGTGGAGGACATTCTGCCTTTGCCCTACATCAGAGCGAAGCGGGCCGAGCTGCCGGAAGTGAGCGAACTGGATGTCGTCCGGCATTATACGGCTCTGTCCCGCCGAAACCACGGAGTTGACAATGGTTTTATCCCGCTTGGCTCCTGCACGATGAAGTACAACCCGAAGCGAAATGAAAAAGTGTCCAAGCTGAGCGGATTTGCGTCCATTCATCCGTACCAGCCGGAGGAGACCGTGCAAGGGGCGCTGGAGCTGATGTACCATTTGCAAAAGGAGTTGGAGGCCATCACGGGGATGGACCAGGTCTCGCTGCAGCCGGCTTCGGGAGCTCAGGGAGAATGGGCAGGCCTGCTGATGATCCGGGCCTATCATGAGTCGCGCGGGGAAAAGCGGACCAAGGTGCTGATACCGGACGTATCCCACGGTACAAATCCTGCCTCGGCTGCCGTCGCCGGGTTTGAGAGTGTCACGATTGCCTCCAACGAGTACGGCGAGGTCGATCTCGAATCGCTCCGGCAAGCGGTAGGGCCGGATACCGCCGCCCTGATGCTGACCAATCCGTCTACGCTCGGTCTGTTCGACCGAAACATTCTGGAGATTGCCCGCATCGTCCATGAGGCAGGGGGACTGCTTTACTACGACGGAGCCAATTCCAACGCCATCCTCGGCTATGCCCGTCCGGGAGACATGGGATTCGACGTGGTGCACCTGAACCTGCACAAAACCTTTACCACCCCCCATGGCGGCGGAGGGCCGGGGGCGGGACCCGTCGGCGTCAAAAAGGAACTGATTCCGTTTCTGCCCGTACCGATCGTAGAGCGGGACCAGGACCGCTACCGGTTGAATGCAGACAAGCCGCAGTCGATCGGAAAGGTCAAGGGGTTCTACGGAAATTTCGGCATTCTGGTCAGGGCTTATGCGTATATGCGCACGATGGGACCGGACGGATTGAAGCTGGTGACCGAAGACGCGGTACTAAACGCCAACTATATGATGAGAAAGCTGCAGCCGCACATCGAGCTGCCCTACGACAGGACGTGTATGCACGAATTTGTCCTGTCAGCAAGGCAGCTCAGGAAAAAAGGGGTGCGGACGCTGGACATCGCCAAGCGGCTGCTCGATTTCGGCTATCACCCGCCGACAATCTACTTTCCGCTGAACATCGAAGAAGCGATGATGATCGAGCCGACCGAGACCGAAAGCAAGGAGACGCTGGACCAGTTTATCCAGACGCTCATCCGGATATGCGAGGAGATTGAGAGTAGCCCGGAGACCGTACAGGAAGCGCCGCACACAACTGTGGTGAACAGGCTGGATGAGGCGAAGGCAGCCCGCAATCCGATCCTCCGCTATCGGAGAGAGGAAGAAAATGGACGGGAGGGTTCGGTTTTGCGGTAAAAGGCGACGAGGCTGCAAGCCAAAGGCGTGATGGAATCGAGGAAACAGAAACATAGCGTTATGGCAGAAGAAAGAACCATAACGTCATGCTCGGAGAAGAAGCAAAAGACGTGCTCGGAAAGGCAAGCGATATGCTAGGAAAAGCAAACAGTGCGAAGGCAATTAAGCTTCGCACTGTTTCTTCCTTATGTGATTGAGGAAGGTCGAAAGAAAACACATTGACAACAGATAGTATAGTGTCTAAACTAATGAATAGAAAAATTTGGCATATCCCTGGCGACAACAAACAATATGGATGAGGAGAGAATGGTCCAGGAATATTTTTTTGCATAATTTGTTTAGTATCTATACTGTATGGTAGGTCGGTGAAACGGCGAAATGAAAACGGAAATAATCAAGAAAAAAGAAGGCTCAAGCCGAAACCTTTTTTACATGCTTATGGCCATTTGTCTCGGAGCATTCGTGTCACATTTCACAGCAGGGATCGTCAACGTGTCGCTCCCTCGTTTGACGGAAACCTTCCATGCGGGAATTGGCACTGTTCAGTGGATCACGACCGGGTATTTGCTGGCTGTCGCTTCGCTTTTGCCCGTGATGGGAAAGCTTGGCGACCGCTATGGCCAACGCCGCATTCATAATCTCGGCTATGTTTGCTTTACGATAAGCTCGGTTTTGATCGCCTTTTCGCCGAATGTGGCCATCCTGCTGCTGCTGAGAGTGTTGCAAGCGGCCGGAGCTTCGATGTTCCAGGCGACAAATATCGCGTTGATCACTATGTATATGCCAAAGGAGCGGAGAGGCCGCTCGCTCGGAATTGTCAGTACGGCTGTAGCGCTTGGAGGGATGAGCGGTCCCATTGCGGGAGGCATGATCGCTCAATGGCTGAGCTGGCAGTGGCTGTTCCTGATTCACGTTCCCATTATCCTCTTTGCGACTTGGCTTGCCTTTCGCAGCATTCCGAACCAGGAACCGGAGAGAAAGCCGGGCACTTTTGACGGCATGGGGGCGGTTCTCTTTACCGCCGTCATCGGCATCGTCATCTTGGGCGTAACCCAGGGCCAGGTGTGGGGCTGAGGATCGCTGGGGCTTGTTTCGTTATTTGCCGCAGCTCTTGCCGCGCTGGTACTTCTGCTCTGGTGGGAGAAAAGGCAGGCTCACCCGTTTTTGCCCCTGCCGGTATTCAAAAACGCTGCTGTGACATCCGGCCTGTTCATCACGGGAAGCTCTTTTTTGCTCGCCAACACGATTTTGGTCGTCTTGCCGTTTTACTTGACCGGGTTGGTTGGAATCGTTCCTCTTGAAGTGGGGTACATCATGGCCGCTTATCCTCTCATACTTGCGGCTGCAGGGCCGTTTGCGGGGGCACTCTCGGATCGGTACGGCTCCCGGCTGTTCCAGTTTCTCGGCTTATGCGGCATGGGCGGAGGTTCTTTGATCCTGACGCTGTGGCTGGAGCAGCTGTCCATGCTGGAGATTGTCCTGACGCTTGCGTTGACAGGCTTTGGCATGGGGCTGGTAACGTCCCCGAACAACAGCTTCATTATGAAAAATGTCGCTTCCCACTACGTGGGTACGATTGGCGGAATGGTTGCCCTGATGCGAAATGTCGGGATGGTTTTCGGTGCGGCACTGGGCCTCGGGTTCATGAATGGAGTGTCCTTCGATGAAAAAGCACAGGCGATGGGTGCATTTACAAGCGTGTTCGGAATCAACGTCGTATTTTTGTTTTGAGCATTGCGGTATTTGGATACGGCTTATTTTTGGACCGGAAAACCAAGGGAAGCCAAAAGCAAGAGACAAACCATTCTGTTTGACCCAAAACGGGCGCCTTGACACGGAATGGTTTAGAAACTAAAGTATGGGTATGAGAGAACAGCAAATTTTCCCACCCGAAAAAATGAATACAGGCAGTCAAAAACTGGGGCGCGTCATTTTGCAGCTTCAACGACTGGAGCGGCAGCCTCGAACGTTTGGGGAAGCGGGCGTGCTGACGCCGAGCGAAATTCATACAATCGACGCCATCGGCTGTGAGGGCGGCATCCTAATGAGTGCGCTTGCGTCCCGCCTCGGTGTGACAAAAGGTGCCGTGACCCAGCTCGTGACGCGCCTGGAAGCCAAGGCGCTGGTTACAAGGACGACACACCCGACAGATTCCAGAGCGGTGATGGTCTCGCTGACGGAAAAAGGGAAAGTGGCATATCGCATCCATGAGGAAATGCATCATGAATTTTATCAACAGCTTCGCCTGCAATTGGATCCTGACGAGATTGCCGTATTTGAAAAATGTTTAGATAAATTGAGTGAGCTGCTGCGTGACTAGTTCTGCATTAGGCAAAGGGGAAACCGTTATGAGACAGATTGAAGTCCTGCCCTATGACGAAGAGTGGGCGGCATTGTTTGAAAAAGAGAAGGAGCTTTTGCAGGGCATATTCTCCGAAGAACTGGTCGCGATCCATCACATCGGCAGCACTTCGATCAGAGGAATGAAGGCAAAGCCGATCATTGACATCATGCCGGTCGTAAAAGACATTGAGCGGATCCATCTGTATAACGACTCCATGCGAATGGCCGGATATGAGCCCAAAGGGGAGAACGGGTTGCCTGGCCGCCGCTACTTTCAAAAAGGAGGCGACCAGCGAACACACCACGTCCATATGTACCAGCAAGGCCATCCCGATATCCACAGGCATCTTGCCTTCCGCGATTACGTAAGCAGCCACCCCGATGCAATGGCTGCTTATGCGAGCCTCAAGGAAGAGCTTGCCAAAAAATTCCGCTATGACAGCCAGGCGTACGCAGACGGCAAAAGCGGACTTGTGCGACAGATCGATGAGGCAGCTCTCGCTTGGTATCTAAACAGAACAAGTTAGGGTGGTGGTATTTTGCTGAGGCAACCCAATGAGAACCCAGTCGGTCCCGTCTCTCCATCCATCCATGAACCGATCACTTATTCGAGAAGCAATTGATAAAACGCCACATCGTGGTATTCCCCGAATTTGTACCCCACCTGACGAAAAACCCCCACTGGCTGAAACCCAAACTTGACGTGAAGCTGAGCGCTGGATTCATTGCCTCCGGTGATTCCGGCGACCAGCGCGTGGTAGCCAAGTTCTTTCGCCGCCGCGATAAGCTTTGTCATCAACAGCCCTCCGATTCCCTTTCCATGATGATCATGATGAACGTAGACAGAAGATTCCGCTGTCTGGTTGTACGCGGGCTTCTCCCGAAACGTGCCAAGCGACGCATATCCTACTACCGATCCGTTTTCTACTGCCACCAGCAAGGGGTGCTGCTCGTCGTATTTTTGGAACCATTTCTTTCGCTGCTCGAGCGTCTGTTCCACCAGGTCGAACGTGGCAGGAGAAGTCCGTACGACGTGATTGTATATTTCCAATAGGACGGGCAAGTCGTGTTCGGTTGCTTTTCTTACGGTAATAGAAGACATGCTGTTCACCACCTGACGAATTTGAGTCAATTATATGTCAGGTTTTCTTACATGAACAAGAGAAAAGTTTCCTAAGCTTTGGACTTCCCAGATTCAGGGACAAAAAATGGTGCCGTTTTAAAGGGGATTGCTAATGATTGGAGAATAACATACTTATTGATTTAATAAGTATATAGAACGCCTGCCTTAAATCGGCAGACTCCTCGCCCATAGTTTGCTTGCTGCCGTTATTTATACTGAATCAACCCGATTCCCAAGCCAACAGGGTCTGCCAGATAAGCCAGGTAAAACTCGTCGAACTCCATTTTATCCCGGACTATTTTGGCTCCGCTCTCTACCGCCTTGGCCAGTGTATCGTCCAGCGAGTCCACCTCGATGACAACCCGTGTCCCGTGCGGATAATCGCTTGGACCGAGTGCAATGCCGCCATGAATTCCGGGCTTGGTATCGGAGCCAGTCGTGACTTCGCGATAGTCCCAGTGAGGTTCTGCAATTTTCCAATCAAATACGGATGAATAGAACGCTGCTGCTTTTTCAGGGTCTTGGCTGTTGAATTCAAACAAAACGACTCGTGCCATTCGTGCGCCTCCCATAGTTTGACAAGTTGTCAGAGTATTCTTCAAATCCATTGCAATTCCTTCTTGGAGATAGGGGCTTTTTTTCTCGGGGTGGTGAGTTGTCCGCCCGAATAGTCGAAAGCTGTCCGCTCGCGTAGTCAGTGAGTGAAGTTTCATGGAGGAGGATATTATGAATTTTCATGTGCTTTCAGTCGTGACCAGCAAGCTTTCAGACATGAAGAGGTTTTATACCGAAGTGCTCAGGCTTCCATTAACGTCGGAAGACTCCGCATCGTTTACAGTAAAGGCGGGCAGCTCGCTCCTGCGTTTTTCCGAGTCGGCGGAGCCCGCTTTCTATCATTATGCGTTTGCGATTGCCAAGCCGCATTTTGAAGCGTGCCTTCAACGAATAAAAAAGCACCAAGGCTTGCTGCGAGACCGGGATGGAGAGGAACGGATGACTTCAGTGATCCGGAAAGGAAGCCAGATATATTTCGAAGACCCGGAAGGAAATATTGTAGAAGTGCTTTCCTTTGAGGAAGAGGGAGCCGAAGGAGGGTGGCTGCGCGTTCAGGAGATTGGAATGCCGGTCCCGGATGTAGCTGCCTTCGCCGAGAAGCTTTCCGTTTTGGGCAGCGAATTTGAAGCGGAAAGCGATACATTTCGCTTTTTCGGTGATCGGCGTGGGGTATTGGTGCTCGTAAAGCAAGGACGTTCCTGGTTTCCGACCAACCGTCCGGCCGCGATTCATCCGATCATCGTGGAGGTGGAGCAAAGGAGCGGAGAAAGTGAAGGAGAAAGAGGTCTATTCACCATCGAGCAACCCGAGCTTGGGTATACGATTACGGTACGCTAAGCTAATCTAAGCGGATTCTATTTGCGGAGAAGCGATCCGATCAACAGCATACCCGCACCCGGAACTTGTGCCGGGAGAGGTGATCCATTTGCATTTCCAATCATTGCCTGCTATGGATCGCTTTTTGCGCCTTATGCTCATCCTCCGGACGGACAAAAATTTCATAGGTAGTGGTGCGGTCGGTACGGGGGAACATTACACTAGAAGTATCCAAACCCAAATGATTGATGTCATTTGGCGATTTTGTCCGGTAGCTGATGCCGTGAGCCTGCAATTTTGCCGCGGCTTTGGCATACGCTTCGGTGCCGACCGCTATATGCACCAGGCACTTGTGTCGAGAAAAAAACCTGGAAAACAGACCCATTCATAAATGCCCCCAATCCCTTTATTTTCCAAAAGCGAAGCCGTATACTTATATCAATGATTTTAGCTGAAGAGAGGGAAGCCTACCAATGAAGTCTTTTTTGCTGATCGGTTGGTTGATACTGCTTGCAGGGGCAATTCTTTCGCGCGTCAATCCCAGGTTCAGAAGCATCCGGTTAATCGGGGACGGTGCCTTTCCGTTTCTTTTGTACATCACTGCCCCTGATTTGTGGCCGCTCTGTCTGGGCCTGTTTTTCCTCCTGTACGCCGCGGAAATCTTTCGAATGTATCGAGAGCAGAGGAATTGATCCTCCTTGCGTCTCTGTCCAGCCTTCGCTGTCAGATTTTCCTGTCTTCCGGAATTGGTCCTGATTGTATTCGTCGTATCTCCTGTTTGAAAATATTCCAAATGAGCAAGATAGATCTCCTATTTTATGAAAAGAAGCGAAAAAATAAAACTGACCGCAAAATAGCCGGCTCCCGCCCAAAAAAACGGACCGTGGGGGATCAGTCGCGGCTGAAACGACACGTCGTCCTGTCCGGTTAGCTCATACATCCCTTCGTTCTGCCCGCCTTCGACCTTACTAATGTATGATTCCTGCCTCCGCCAAGAAGCAAAAAAACGCTTGCAACTGATCCAGAAGGCGGTAAAAAATTGCCCCTGGATGACGAAAAGCACGCCCCATGCCATCAGCAGCAGAAGAGAAGCGTAGCAGAGGCCGTCTGCGAATCCGCCAAGCGACAGCGGGGAGGGAGAGAAAAAGCCAAATGCCAGAGCAAAGAGGGGAGGACCTGCAATCAGCGACGCCATTTGCCATCCGGAAGACCAATTTGCAGTCGACATGCGATCTCTCCTTATAAAAAAAGATGTAGGCAAGCTGAATAGATTCAGCGCATGTAAAATATTACTGTATTTTCTGAAAATAACTTGACTGACAATTCTAAAAAGTTGTATTTTATCTCTAGTATATCCTACCAAAAGATGGAACGTCCATCAAATCGAACAATGGGGGGCACTATGAGACGAAAAAAGAAAGGCTTATCCTTAGTCATCGCGTTGTTGATGGCGTTTACTGTGGCCGGATGCAATTTCAACTCCGAACAGACAAATACGCAGACACCGGCGCCAAATAACGGCAATCAAACCGCTGAGCCAACCGCGGGGAAAAAGGTACTGCGGATTTATGACTCGGACGAGATCCCGACGCTGGATACCGCTCAAGTACACGAAGATGTCTCGTTCGCGGTCGTGAACAACACGATGGAGGGCTTGTATCGCAGAGACGCGAACAGCCAGCCGTATTTGGCGATGGCGGAGAAGCACGATATGTCCCCGGACGGTCTGGTACATACCTTCAAGATTCGCGAAAATGCCAAATGGAACAATGGCGAGCCGGTAACCGCACATGACTTTGAGTTCGCCTGGAAAAAGGTATTTCAGGCGGCCGGCCACTACAGCTTTATGTTCGAGACAGCAGCGGTCCTCAATTCTACTGCGATTCTCAAAGGAGAAAAGAAGCCGGAGGATCTCGGTGTAAAGGCATTGGATGACCGCACGCTGGAAGTCAAGCTGGAGTACCCCAACCCGCTGTTGAATCAGCTTCTTTCCTTCCCGACATTCTTCCCGCAGAAGAAGGAGTTCGTCGAGAGCAAAAAGGAGAAATACGGCCTGGAATTCGACACGGTGCTGTACAACGGCCCCTTCATGCTGACGGAATGGAAGCACGATCAGGGCTGGAAGTACGAGAAAAACCCGAACTATTGGGATAAAGACAAGGTCAAGCTGGATCAAATCGACGCCTATGTCGTAAAGGATGTCTCTACGGCATTGACTCTGTATGAATCGGGTCAAATCGACCGGGTGGAGCTGACTTCTTCCTTCGTGGATCAGTACAGGGACAAAGAGGGCTTCCTGACGATCAAGGACCCGTCTATCCGTTTCTTGCGCTTCAATCATACGCATCCTGCACTGGGCAATGTGAACATTCGCCGGGCAATCAACCTGGCCTGGGATAAACAGGGACTCACGGATGTCATTTTAAACGACGGTGCTACCCCGCTATATGGCATGGTTCCCGGTGGATTCTTCTTCTCGCCCGAAGGAAAGGATTTCCGACAGCTCAATGGCGATATCAACAAAGGGACGGTAGAGCAGGCACAGGAATTCTGGAAAAAAGGATTGCAGGAAACAGGGCTGAGCGAAGTGAAGGTAGCGCTTAACCTTGCCGATACAGATACGCAGAAAAAAGTGGGCGAATACTTAAAGAACCAACTGGAGAAAAATCTCCCCGGCTTTACGCTTGAGCTGAAATCAGTACCGACCAACCAACGGCTTGAGCTCGAAAAGGCGGTCAATTACGACATCTCGCTTTCAAGCTGGGGACCGGACTACAGCGATCCGATGACCTACATTGACATGTGGGTGACAGGCGGCTCAGCCAACCGGATGAAATACTCAAATGCAAAGTACGACGAAATGGTAAAACAGGCCAAGATGGAGACCGATATGTCCAAGCGCTTCCAGATGATGCTGGAGCTGGAGAAGATGCTGCTTGATCAGGACGTGGCTGTCGCGCCTGTTTATCAGGAAGGGCTTGCAGTATTGCAGCGGCCGACGGTGAAGGATTACGTCGTTCTGCCAACAGCGCCGAGGTACAACTACATGTGGGTGGATATTGCAGGGCAGTAATTGACGGTATCATTATCCAATGACCAAAAAAAGAGGATCGCATTTGCGTATCCTCTTTTCACCTGTAAATCACGGGAGAGCATAACCCTCCCGTTTTCCGATTTTTTGCGAAGCGGACAGCCAGACTGAAGATGGGGTGAACAAATGGGAGCTTATTTGCTGAAACGGGTTGGATACATGCTGGTGACGCTGTTTATCATTGCAACTGCTACTTTCTTTTTAATGAAGACGCTCCCCGGCACACCTTTCACCAATGCCGACCGGTTGAATGAGCAGCAGTTGGAAAACATGAAGGCCAAATACGGACTGGATCAGCCGGTTGCCATTCAGTACGTTCGCTATTTGGCCAATCTGGTCCAAGGCGATTTGGGCATGTCATTTAAATTTATGGGCAGAAGTGTAAACGAGGTGATCTTTGAGCGGATCGGTCCATCGGCGCTGATCGGATTTCAGGCGCTGATCGTGGGGACGTTTGTCGGGCTTGGGCTCGGGGTTGTCTCAGCGCTCCGGCATAACAGCATCTGGGACTACACCTCGGTTACGCTGGCTGTGTTGGGGATGTCGATCCCCTCCTTTGTCTTTGCCGCTCTTTTGCAGTATTACCTGGGATTGAAATGGGGCTTGTTGCCGCCGGCTCTGTGGAAGGGGTACGAGTACACCATTTTGCCGACTCTTGCGCTTTCGGTTACGGTAATCGCTACCGTCGCCAGGTTCATTCGGACGGAAATGCTGGACGTGATCAGTCAGGATTACGTCATGACTGCCCGGGCCAAAGGCTTGTCCGAGACGGGTGTAATCGTAAAACACGTCCTGCGAAACGCCTTGATTCCCGTCGTGACGATGCTCGGACCGCTCGCCGTCAACATTATGACAGGGACGCTTGTGATCGAGAAGATCTTCTCTGTTCCGGGTCTGGGCGAGCAATTTACGCTGTCCATCGTCGTCAATGATTACAGCGTAATTATGGGGATTACGCTTTTTTACAGCTTGCTCTTTATCCTGATGGTTTTCGTGGTGGACATCCTGTATGGTCTGCTTGATCCGAGAATCAGCGTGAGAGGAGCGAAGGCGAAATGAGTGCTGAACTGGGAAAAAACGAATCGACTCTGGTGTCGCAAGTACATAGCCATTCGTCTGTCTTTCCGCCTGCCGAAGTCACGGATGACCTGTTCGTCCATGAACCGCTTGACTCTCGGTTGCAAGAGCAGGTATCGGGCCAGACCGTTTCTGTTTGGAAGGATGCCTGGAGACGGCTGCTGAAAAACAGGGGAACCGTTATTGCGATGTGCATCATCGTCCTGATCACACTCTTGGCATTGATCGGACCGCAGTTGTCTGGACTACCCTACGACGAACAAAATCTGACGTTTTCCAACCTGCCGCCCAAGGTAGCTGGCCTGGAATGGCTCGGTTTTGACGGGAAGGATGCCAAAGGAATCGATCAATACGAGGCAAGAGGGATCACCGAGCACTTTTGGTTCGGAACGGATGAATTCGGGCGAGACCTCTGGACGCGTGTCTGGAAGGGGACGCAAATATCGCTTACCATCGCCCTTTTGGCGGCACTGCTTGATTTGTTCATCGGAGTGGCCTACGGCGGAATCTCTGCCTTTTACGGCGGAAAGATCGACAATGTAATGCAGCGCATCATCGAAGTGCTCGTAGGCATACCAAACTTGATCGTGATTATTTTGTTCATCTTGATCCTTGATCCGGGGATTTTCTCCATCGTCTTGGCTATGATCGTGACCGGCTGGGTCGGAATGGCCCGTGTCGTACGCGGGCAGATGATGCAGATCAAGGCGCAGGAATTTGTGCTCGCTTCCCGGGCCCTTGGCGCTTCCAACTCCCGATTGATCGTCAAGCATCTTTTGCCAAACGCGGTCGGCCCGATCCTGGTCACACTGATGTTTACGATTCCGACTGCCATCTTTTTCGAAGCGTTTCTCAGCTTTATCGGGCTGGGCTTGCAGCCTCCGCTTGCATCGCTGGGCGTCCTTATCCAGGACGGGTACGTGTCCATGCGTTATTTCACCTACAAGCTCGTTTTCCCGGGCATTGTGATCAGCGCCTTGATGATCAGCTTCAACCTGTTGGCTGACGGACTGAGGGACGCGCTTGACCCGCGCATGAAAAAATAGCCGGAATAGAAGGGAGACAAACCATGTACGAACCGATCTTGTCCGTAGACAATTTGCACGTCTCGTTTCATTCCCAGAACCGGGTGGTCAAAGCCGTCAGGGGAGTCAGCTTTGCGCTGCAAAAAGGGGAGACGCTGGCGATCGTGGGAGAATCCGGTTCAGGCAAATCAGTGACAGCGAAAAGCCTGATGCGGATGCTGCCGGCCCAAACTGCCAAAATAACGGAGGGCGCCATCCGCTATGACAATCAGGATGTGCTGTCCTTTTCGCCGCGCGAGCTGCAAAAGCTGCGGGGCAAAGAGATCTCCATGGTCTTTCAGGACCCGATGACATCGCTCAATCCGACGATGAAAATCGGCCGCCAAATCATGGAGGGGTTGGCCAAGCATGAAAAGTTGACGAAGTCGGAGGCAAAGCAAAAGGCGATTCAGATGCTGGAGATGGTCGGGATTCCGCAGGCAGCCGAGCGGATCGATGCCTATCCCCATCAATTTTCCGGAGGAATGCGACAACGAGTCGTCATCGCCATCGCGCTCGCCTGTCGACCGAAGGTGCTGATCGCCGATGAACCGACAACGGCTCTGGATGTCACCATTCAGGCGCAAATTCTCGACCTGATGCGCGGACTGCAGAAGCAGACAGGGACGTCTATCATCCTGATCACGCATGATTTGGGAGTCGTGGCCAATATGGCCCAGCGAGTTGCCGTCATGTATACGGGAGAAATCGTCGAGATCGGGCCTGTCCATGAGATATTCACGAGGCCGCAGCATCCCTACACGAAGGGATTGCTGCAATCGATGCCCCGTCTGGACGCGGACCGCTCCGAGCCGCTGGTGCCGATCCCGGGGTCTCCGCCCGATGTGACCAGGCTGATGGGTGGATGCTCTTTTGCCCCTCGCTGTCCCTATGTGATGCGGGTGTGCCATCATTTTTCGCCCCAATCGACGAGCCTTGGTCCGGAGCATCAGGTTTCCTGTTGGCTGCAGGACAGGCGGGCAGAGGAGATGCGCCGCTCCTTTTGCTCATGAGTGCAAAAAAGCGAGGGAAACAGAGCAAACCCTATCGGTTCATTGCAAAATCCTGATCTTGCCGAGGAGCCATTTGCAAAAAAACGAAAAAACGGCCGTTTTTGAAGGTCTATGCGGAATAGCCGGATTCGGAGAGTTCCATTTTTTGTGATACAATAAAGACATCTCAAAAACGGAAAGGATCAGGATACCAATGGTTCCGTATAGGAGCGTATGGAAACGTTATGATCTCTCCTACACATAGCGTCGCAGCATGTCGATCGTCACTAGGGCGACTCAACCTGCTGCGAAAGTGAGGAAATACGTATGGAACGCTGTCTGTATGTCAGAAGTTCCTCAGTGGTCGGTTGGGCGCTCAAGCCAAAACCGATGACATTGCGAGGAATTAATGATGAGGAGAGCAAAACCGTTACGACAACAGTTTGCACAGCTTAGTTTGATTTTGTTCGGATCTTGTTTATTGGCATTTGCGTATTACCATATCAACTTCCAAAACCACTTGTCGGAGGGCGGATTCGTAGGCTTGGCGCTTTTGGCCAAGTACGGCTTTAATCTCCCGCCGGCTGCGACGATGCTCGTCCTGGACATCCCGCTTTTTATCATGGCGTGGTTGCTGAAAGGACGCCAGTTCATCTGGAACACCATACTTGCGTCGCTTGCCTTTTCAGGCTTTTATGAATTGTTTGAACGATTTTCGCCTATCGTAATCAATTTGAGTGACTATATGCCGGTCGCCTCCCTGCTTTCCGGGGTGTTGACTGGCCTGGCAACAGGGATTGTTCTGCGCTTCGGCGCTGCTACGGGCGGGGATGACATCATGTCTGTCCTGCTCAGCAAATATACCGGTCTGTCGATCGGGACGATCTTTCTCCTGTTGGACTGCATGGTGCTTAGCCTGTCGTTCCTGTATTTGCCGGTCAAAGAGGTGCTGTACACCATTTTGGCGGTCTTGATCGCCAGCAGGGTGATTAACTGGACGATTGGAAAAGGAACGACGGAGGAAGAAGAGAACGTCCATGGACCTGTCCGGGGCGTTTCGACAAGCCACCGATGAGTTTTGACGAAAGCGATAGAAGTATCCATTTTCAATCTGGATCCGACAAGCGACAGGAGGGCCTCCTGTTGCCAAGCGAAAAGACCCGAGGGTTATCCCCGGGTCTTTTTTTGGCTGGGGATACTGCAACTTTTCAATCCACAGCCGTAAACGTAACAAATAGACATGTACCAGCAATCTGGGCAAGTGCCCCAGAACGTGTCATCGGTAGGCGAATACCTTAACAGAGGAGAGGGAAAACTGTCTGCAAGGAAATGCAGTCAGCGGCGAGAACTGCCTTCGACATCTATTTAATAGGAAACGATAAAATTACCGGAGCAAATGAAGCATTCAATTGCCAATAAAAATCATTCTCATCGTTGACAGATAATGATTTTCATTATACGATGGTAATGATAATTGATCTCAGTGACGAAGCGATTGCTTTGCTAGTCCTTTTTGCGGGAGGGTGCCATGCGTTATCAAATCAATGGTTACACAGACATGTACACGGTGTTGGCAAATGAACGTAAGGTGGGCGGTGCCGTAGAGGCGGGCTTGATTCGCCTGCGGACCGGTGAAGAGTTCACCAATGCGGTTCTGACGCGGCTTGAAATGTCTGATGCACAGTTTTGTTCGCTTGGCTTTGTCACCCAGGAAGGCAAGCGTCTGATTGTCCATGTGAATGATGTCAGCATGGTTGCAGATGCCGTACATATCAACGTATGTGATCTGAAAAACGAAGTCATGAGGGCGGAAAAAACTGCTGAGCGACTCAAACGGCTGAAGCGGCTATGCGAACTGAATGAAGGCAGCTGTACGCCGACATTCCGCGAAGAAGCACTCCTTCTGGCGGAAGATATCGGGATGGAACTGGCCAGAGGTCATGTCGATTTGTCGTTCCTCCCGGATACGGAAAAAGCGAAAGTGGTGCGAATCGCCTAAAACAAAATTCAAGGCGGCATGTATGAAACAGCGTACATGCTGCCTTCTTACGTTTTGGAAACAGGAGTGAAGGAAAACATGATCAGCTTGCATGATATTGCCCGAACATTAGAACGAGTACGAGAGAAGAAGCCACTCGTGCATAATATCACAAACGTGGTGGTCACCAATTTTACAGCCAACGGATTGCTTGCTCTGGGGGCTTCGCCTGTCATGGCATATGCCCGCGAAGAGGTGGCAGACATGGCCAGACTTGCCGGGGCGCTCGTGTTGAACATCGGTACACTGAATCAGCCGGAAGTAGAAGCTATGATTATTGCCGGGAAGGCAGCCAATCAGCAGCAGGTGCCGGTTATTTTCGACCCTGTGGGGGCTGGCGCGACTTCGTACCGGACAGAGACAGCCAGACGCATTCTGCAGGAGGTCAACGTTTCTTTGCTGAGAGGCAATGCGGCCGAGATTGCCCATGTCATCGGAGAAAACTGGACCATCAAGGGTGTGGATGCAGGGGAAAGCAATGGGGATATTGTCGCGCTGGCGAAAAAGGCCGCGCTGCATTGGAAAACGCACGTGGTCATCACCGGACGGGAAGATATCATTACGGATGGCACTGCCGCGTATCTTATCAAGAACGGTCATCCCATTTTGACAAAGGTTACCGGGACGGGGTGTCTGTTGACTTCGGTGATCGGCGCTTTCGCTTCGGTTGAACAAACCCTCTTGACAGCAGGAGCAGCGGCTCTGGTCAGCTACGGGGTTGCAGCCGAGCTTGCCGCGGAAAAAACAGAGGAAAAAGGCCCTGGCAGTTTTCAAATTGAATTTCTGAATCAACTGGCGATGGTGTCATCGGAAGATATTTTGCGGTATGGTGCTGTGGCTGTTGCGATGTAGGGCCGTTTCGAGGAAAAATTTGCGCATTGAGCATTTAGATCGAAAGAATGAGGCGGGTACACATTGGATGCGATCGACTTACCGGATCATGGATGCAATGTAGCTGTATTTTTTCAGCGTGTACGACAGAAGCTTTTGCTGATGCTCAGACAGTGACAGAAAAACAAACTCCACCTGATCTTGTTCGAGCGGGCGAACGTAGTATTTGGAAATGCCGTGCCTGACGATCTCTTTGTTTAGTCTGGCGGCGATTCCCGCGTCGGTACGTATGTGTATTTCCACTGGTTACTCTCCCTCCTTGACCACAAAATAGCGTACCAGAATCAGGCAAAGAAAAACGTCGGACATGTGACGAAAAAAAGTCCGATCTGTTACCAAGTTGTGTACCTGAACGTGCAATTTCGAATTGTGAAAAATATCCGACTGCCTTGCCTTTGTCTAGAGAAATTCGCATCAGATGAGAAATCGCGTACAGATGGCTGTCAAACATGCGAGAAGTGGAAGGGAAAAAGAAGGTATTGAAATAACTCTTGTTTTATGATATAGTCATTTGTGTCAAAACGGACAAACACAATGTGATTTGGTACTGGATGGATGTCCGAGTGGCCGAAGGAGCACGATTGGAAATCGTGTAGACGGGGATGACTCGTCTCGTGGGTTCAAATCCCACTCCATCCGCCATCTTGCTTAAAATGGCCCGTTGGTGAAGCGGTTTAACACAGCAGCCTTTCACGCTGTCATACAGGGGTTCGAATCCCCTACGGGTCACCATAACTCATGCGGTCGTGGCGGAATTGGCAGACGCGCTAGATTCAGGTTCTAGTGGTGGCAACACCGTGGAGGTTCAAGTCCTCTCGACCGCACCATATGCGGACGTAGCTCAATTGGTAGAGCGTCGCCTTGCCAAGGCGAAGGTCGCGGGTTCGAGCCCCGTCGTCCGCTCCATGATGCGTATGCAGGTCTCTCACCCGTGCCGGGTTTACCCTCGTGGTAAAACACGAAGAATTGCTCGGGTACTTCAGATTTGGCTGCGCAAAGAAGGATACTCGACGAGGTATTGCCAATGGAAGCGAGCCCCGTCGTCCGCTCCATATATATGTGCCCTTAGCTCAGCTGGATAGAGCGTTTGACTACGAATCAAAAGGTCGGGAGTTCGAATCTCTCAGGGCACGCCATTTATCCCCCCAGCAAGGGGAGGTACCTCGGTTGATCTGATAGCCTTTTGCGAAAGGCATGATTCATTTTGCATCGGGAAGTGGCTCAGCTTGGTAGAGCGCTTGGTTCGGGACCAAGAGGTCGCAGGTTCAAATCCTGTCTTCCCGACCATCTTTGTTTTTTTCTCGAATAGTTGGCTACTATAAATAGAAGCAAGATCGTGCGGGTGTAGTTCAATGGTAGAACCCCAGCCTTCCAAGCTGGTCGCGTGGGTTCGATTCCCATCACCCGCTCTTTTTCATTTATGGCGGTCGTGGCGAAGTGGTTAACGCACCGGATTGTGGCTCCGGCACTCGTGGGTTCGATTCCCATCGATCGCCCTATCTGTCAAACAGCAAAAAAGCCCAGTGTTTGTCCAATTGGACAGCCACTGGGCTTTTTTTTGCTGGGATTACATGCTTTTCTCGCTCAAAATGGCTGTGGTCGAACGCGCTTGCTTCAATCTGATTTGCGGGACGATGATCGCGAGCATGATCAGCGTGACGCCGGCCCATCGCAGTCCGGACACCTGCTCATGGAGAACGAAGCTGGACAAGAGGACGACCGTAGGCAATTCGATTGCACTGAGAATCGTCGCTACGCCATTGCCCAGACGAGGAACCCCGATCGCAAGGCAAAGAATCGGGATGACCGATCCAAAGCAGGCGACCAGCAGAGCGTACGGAAGCAGGCCGTCCAAAAGCCTGCCATTGATCAGGAAGGCAGGGGGGTACACCAACGAAAGCAGAATGGCTGCCAAACTGATGGAAATGGCGCTGCGCAAATAAGGATTCATGTCAGGGACGAGCCGCCCGCTGAAAAAGATGACCATCGCAAAGGTGGCGCCTGAGAGCAGTCCAGTCCCGAGTCCGTACAGACTGACGCTCTTCAGGCTGTCTATGCCGAGTCCGCTGGCAAGCACCGTCCCGATGCCGAGCTGAACAAGAGACAGCCATTTTTCACGAGTCGGCCATTTCCGGTCTGCGATCGCTTCGATCATCACGCCAATCCATGTAAATTGAAACAACAGGACGATGGCGAGCGACGCGGACACTTGACTGACCGATTGATGATACAGAAAGCTGGTCGCGGCCATCATCACGCTGACAGGCAGCAAAATGAACACATAACGCCAGCGAAAGCGTTCCCTGGATAAAAAGAAGGCGACCGCGATCATGATGAGACCGCCAAAGATTAATTGGCTGCTGCTCATTTCATAGGGGGAAAATCCTGCGTGGAAGGCTGCTTTCATGATAATAGAGAGGATTCCGTAGCTGACAGCTCCCGCGAGAACGAGAATCACGCATTTCCAGTATGACATTAGTAAACTTCCTTTCTTCTGACTAAACAAATAATTGATGGGACCTATTGTACTATAGAAGCAAACTTGATAAAATAAAAGTTTATACCATGCTTTATCGTGATAATTAGGTAATAAACTGCTTAGTTACCATGGTAGCGCAATGAAGGGTTGATCTCCTTTTTGAGCTTCCTATAAAGAATGTACATAGATAGATAAGTTGCTCTTCTATCGTTTACACTGAAGAGAATGAGCGAGGAGAACGAAACAGAAACAAATGGGGGCAGGTGTGGATGAAACAAGGAGTCTTGTACGCAATCGGGGCCTATTTTATGTGGGGAATGCTGCCGCTGTACTGGAAGGTTTTCGAGAAGATGGGAGCCTGGGAGATATTGGCTCACCGGATTATCTGGTCAGCGGTGTTTGTCGTAGCCCTGCTGTTTGTGACAAAAAAACTGCGCTATTTGAAATCGTCGGTAACGGAAGCGAAAACGTGGATCGCTTTGGTGCTGAGCTCGTTAATTATCAGCGGCAACTGGCTGATCTATATATGGGCAGTCAACATCGGCCATGTGATGGAAACGAGCCTGGGCTATTACATAAATCCGCTGCTGAGTGTATTGTTCGGGGTTTTGTTCCTTAAAGAGCGCATGCGCCTGGGGCAATGGATCGCTATCGTACTTGCGGCGATAGGGGTTTCCGTCATGACTTTCCATTACGGAAAGGTTCCGTGGGTAGCTATTTTGCTCGCGCTGACGTTTGCCCTGTATGGATTGGCGAAAAAAACCGTCAAACTCGAGCCCATGATGAGTCTCGCCTGGGAGACATTGTTTGTGGCCCCGATCGCTCTGGCCTACGTGCTTGCACTTCAGGTAAACGGACAGGAAACCGCCCTTTCACTGGAAGCTTGGCAAATAGTCTTGCTGACCTTGGCTGGGGTTGCGACAGCCCTGCCGCTGTATTGGTTTGCCCAGGCAGCGAAGCGATTGCCTTTGTCAATGGTCGGCTTCGTTCAATACCTATCGCCAACTATCACGCTGCTGATGGCCATTTTCTTGTTCCATGAACCGTTTACCCAGACCCATTTGATCAGCTTTGGCTTTATCTGGAGCGCATTGGTCGTATTTACGATCAGTTCGCTCCGAAGCAAGGGAACGTCAACAGCTCCCGCTCCAAACGCAAACCTGGCTTTCAAAAAGAAAGCATAACAACAGAAAAACTCCCGGCTTCCTTATATAGAGGAGGCCGGGAGTTTTTGCTATTGCCTTTATTTATATAGCTAGTCCAACACTTACGCTTTTTGCAGCTTGCGATACGCTCCATGATTGGTCGGACCAACGTATTCGTTCAGCTTGAAGGAGTGGCGGATCGCTTCCGTGATAAACTGCTTCGCTACGTTAACGGCATCGCGAACCGATTGTCCTTTTGCCAATTCGGCGCAGATCGCCGCGGAATACGTGCAGCCTGCTCCGTGCGTATAGGTGGTATCGATGCGTTCGCCTTCGAGGATGTCGAATGTACTGCCATCATAGAGCACATCGATTGCTTTTTCATGCTGCAGCTTGCCGCCGCCCTTGACCAAAACATAGGCCGCGCCTTTGTCGTGAATCCGCTTGGCGGCTTCCTTCATGTCGTCGACAGTCTTGAGCGCGCCCATCTGGGACAAAGCCCCTGCTTCATACAGGTTAGGTGTGACGACGGTCGCACGCGGCACCAGAACGTCACGCAAGCAGTCCGCATTTTCCGGATGGAGCACCTCGTCTGCCCCTTTGCAGACCAGGACAGGGTCAACGACTACGTTTTTCAGTTGATACTGTTCGATTTTTTTGGCAGCCAGCTCGATCAGATCCGTTGTTCCGAGCATGCCGGTTTTTACCGCATCGACACCGATCCCGGAGAGGACCGTCTCGATCTGCTTTTCCAGGGTGTTCAGGTCGATCGGGAACACTTCGTGGAACCAGGAATTATGCGGATCCTGCGCGACGATAACAGTCAAGGCAGTCATCCCGAATACGCCCAGCTCCTGAAAGGTTTTCAAGTCCGCCTGAATACCTGCTCCGCCGCTTGTGTCAGAGCCTGCGATGGTCAATGCTTTCTTCATGGTCATGGCTTTCGTCTCCCTTTGTATCCGCTACGATGGTAGTAGGGGCATCTCTGAAATCTTCTTATCCTTATTGAAGAGCAAATGCACAGCGGTGTCAATAAGGGTGACACGCAAAAAGCCGCTTTCCCTGTGAGGAAGAGCGGTTCAAAAAGGTGGACGGTCAAACCATGGCCACTTTATGTATGTGTTAGACAGATGCGACGTGATGGAAAGAGAAGCTGATGGGAGCGGCCATTGCTTTTGACCTTGTGCTGGCCAGTTTCTTGGCCTCTTTCGCTGCTTCAAACATGCTAGGAGCTTTAATGACTTCAATCCATTGACGTGTAGCTGTTTCAAACAAAAAGCGATAGATCCTCATCTTCACTCTGCCCTCTCGTGTTTTTCTTGCCTGCTCCTATTATATCAGCGAACTGGAATGATTTGGTTACAGGAGTGTTACAAGTTCTTGAATTTGGTGTGTACAAAGGGTTAATTTTATTTCACGAAATAAAATCGTTACATTTTTCCTGCTCCTCCGTCTATATACAATGAGATGATTTTTCCAAATTTGTAATAGCAAAAGAGGTGTACACAGAAGATGGCCAACGGAATGGGTGAATTGACGGTCGAAAACGTCAATCACAGCTATGGAACCGGGAAAATCAAAGTCCCTGTCCTCTTTGACATCAATATCCACATTGCAAAAGGGGAGTTTGTCGCGCTGTGCGGGTCTTCAGGATCGGGAAAATCGACACTCCTCAACCTGCTGGCGGGATTGACCAAACCGGAAGAGGGCAAGATTTTCGTCAATAGCGAGGAAATCTCCCGTTTTAACGAGAACGAGCTTTGCTTGTTCAGGCGCAAATGCATGGGCTTTATTTTTCAGTCCTACAATCTATTGCCGGGTCTGACCGCGCTGGAAAATGTGGAGCTTCCCTTGATTTTTGCAGGTGAGAGCAAGAAAAAAAGACGGATAAGAGCTGCCGAGATCCTGGAGAAAATGGGGCTGGAAGGCCGCCTGGATCACCGCCCCAACGAGCTTAGCGGCGGGCAGCAGCAGCGTGTCAGTATCGCCCGCGCCCTGGTAAACAACCCGAGTATCGTGCTGGCTGACGAACCGACTGGAAACCTGGACAGCAAAACAGAGCAGGAAATTCTCGACTTGATGAGGCAGATGAACCGAGAAAGCAATACGACATTTATTATCGTTACGCATGAGCAGGAAGTGGCCGAGCAGTCCGACCGGGTGATTTACCTACAGGACGGAAGAGTCGTGCAAAGGCGTACAAAACCGGCGTGATCGAGGGTATGAGGTGAAACAAAAGTGAAATTTATAGACTCATTTCGGATTGTATGGAGAAACCTGTGGCGCATGAAGCTGCGAACAGCGCTTACCTCGGTTGGGGTCATGATTGGTACGGCAGCGATTGTCGCGATGATTGCCCTCAGCTTGGGCTTGAAGGCAAATGCTGTAAAAAGCCTGGAGAGCTGGGGGAACTTGACAGAGCTCGACGTGGAACCGGCCTTCTACATACCGGAAGAAGACAGAGTGATTCCCGACGACGAACGAAAAAAACTGAATATGGCGGCTGTTCAAGAGTTGAAAGCGGTCAAAGGCGTAGCTGCGGTCATGCCGATCAAGCGCATCCGCGGCGAGTCCAAGCTGAAGGTTGGCCGAAGGGAAGGGTACATCGAGCTGGTCGGTGTCGACGTCCGCGAATCTGCCGCATACCGGAAGGACGAAATTGAAAAAGGAACCTATCTTACGGGAGCGCCTCAGGAGGTTGTTGTTTCCTATTACGTTCCGCGAGAGATGAGGGACGTGGAAAAAGAAAAGCGGGAAGCCCGAATGAGGAATGCCAACAAGAGTGGCGGCGGAGGAGGGGAAGTATACTTCTCTCGGCGAGGTGGTGGCGGAGGAGGCGAAGAAGGCCCGGCTCCATTCGACATGGTGGGCAAGCCGGCAACGATTACGCTGACTCGCGAATACCGGATCGACGATGAATTGAAGCTGGAGAAAAAAGACGTCAGGGTGAGGGTCGTCGGCCAACTGCAAAAATCGGAGAATTTCCGCTACGGAAGTGCGGTCTACGCTCCGCTCAGCCTCGTAAAGGAAATGAACGACTGGCTGAACCGCAGCAGGGGCGAGGAGTTTGGTGACACCAGCTCAAGGCGCTCGCGCGATAAAAATCAGGACGAGTTTGTATTCGATGAGATTACAGTCAAGGTCGAGTCTCGCGAAATGGTCGAGAGCGTCGTATCCGATTTGAAAAAGCTTGGCTACGAGGTTTGGTCGCCTGCCCGCGAACTGGAGCAGATCAACAAGTTCTTCTTCGTGATTCAAATGATTCTCGGCGGGATTGCAGCCATTTCTCTTCTGGTCGCTTCCATCGGGATTGTAAACACAATGATCATGTCCATTTTGGAGCGGACCAAAGAAATCGGGATTATGAAGGTAATCGGAGCCACCGTTTACAACATCCGCTGGCTGTTTTTGATGGAGTCGGGCTTCATCGGTCTGATTGGAGGCATGACCGGTCTGGGACTTGCCTGGGGCGCCGTTGAATTGGTCAACTATTTCGGCAAAGCAGGCGGTCTGATGGACAGTCTGGGCTTTGGCGGCGGAGGAGAGGAAATGACCACGTTGGCTGTGATACCGACATGGCTGGCTCTGTTCGCCATCGGATTTGCCTTTATTATCGGTTTGTTGGCGGGCATTTTCCCGGCCATTCGCGCGTCCCGTTTGAGCGCATTGCAAGCGATTCGATCTGAATAAGGAAATGTGGGGTTACTTACGATGAGCAAAAAGAAAAAGTGGATCATCATTTCTGCCGTTCTCGTGCTGTTGGGCGGCGGAAGCGTGTATGGTTATACGAAGTTTACGAGCAACGAGGCGGCATCGGAGCAGCCGCAGGAGGAACCGCCTTCCTTCCCGACTGCGGCAGTAGAGACGGGAGAAGTAAGCAAAGCCATCTTCGCTTCGGGGACAGTGGAAGCCAAGGCCCGTGAAGAGGTGAAGCCGGAGCTGAGCGGAAAGGTCGAGAGGGTGTTCGTGCAGGAGGGACAGCGCGTTTCAAAGGGCGATCCTCTCTTTAGCATTGACGGCGAGGACGCTGCCATTGAGCTGCAAAAGCAGGAATTGAACATCATCCGGGCGCAAAAGGACTTGGCCGAGATCAAAAATAAAAAGGACAAAATTCTCTCTGACAAAACCGGAAAGATCAAAGAAGTTTTGATCAAGGAAGGCGATCAGGTAACGCCTGACACGATTGTGGCAAAGCTGGTCAACACGGATTATCTGAAAATCAAAGGGAAATTCACGGCATACGAGGCCGAACGCTTTAAGGTAGGCCAGCAGGTGAAGGTATTTCTCGTAGCCTCTCTCTCTTATGTCGACGGAACGGTTACGAAAATCGACCTGACCGGAACCAAGGAAAAAGGTGTCGGCGGCGTGCATGACGTAGAGGTGCTCGTGAAAAAGCCGGGAGCCATTTACGTTGGGGACATGGGCGAGGTGCAGTATACAGATGCAAAAGGCACGTTGTACGCCAGCCAGATCGCCACGCCATTCGAGAATCCGGATGACATCGATCTCGTAGCCGGTACGCATGGAAAAGTGGGCAAAGTCGAGATTGAGAATGGCGACGAAGTGAAGGCAGGACAGCTCATTGCAAAAATGGACATGACCTCCGTCGATCTGGAACTGAAGGAAAAAGAACTGGCGCTGAAGGAGTCCCAGCTGACGATGGAGCAAAAGCGACGGGACATCGCAAAAAAACAAGTAACGGCGCCAATCAGCGGGGTAATTACCAAGCTCAATGTAACGGCAGGCGAAACACCTGACTCGGGCAAGCCTGCTGCGGTCATCATGGATACGAGCGCGGTTTACTTTATCGCGGCTGTGGACGAGCTGGACATCCCGTCGATCAAGGTAGGGCAGCACGCGGAAGTGTATGTCTCGGCTTTTGGCAACAAGCCGTTTACAGGAAAAGTAATCGAAGTGCCAAAAGAAGGTACAAAGGAAGACAAGACGGTTCGATTTGCTGTGAAAATCGAACTGTCCGATACGAACGAGATGAAGCACGGAATGACCGGGGACTGCGATATTTTCGTAGAGAAGAAAGAAAATGTGCTCCGACTCCCCATGCAGGCTGTTGAAGTCCTGGAAGAAGGGAAAGGACAGGTCATGGTGAAAGATCCGGCGTCCGGAGAACCGACACCGAAAGAAGTGGAGATTGGGATCGAAGGATCGGAATTTGTTGAGATTAAGAGCGGGCTTGCAGCCGGAGATGAAGTTTTGATGATGCTCGGCGGAGAAATGTAGCCGGAGCAGGCTGGAGCGAACCGCAAATAAAGGGGAAACCGCCCGATGTCTCTATTCATGGACAGCCGGGCGGTTTTTTATGAAATTATGAAGGAAACAAGATTCTCTCTATTTCGGCCCGCAAGCTTTTTAGCGGATTGCCGATCGGCCGCCCGGTGCTTGCTTCGAACAGCTCGGCAGCAGGAACCATGGACAATTGGGCCACGGAAATGCTCTCCGGCTCCCCTCGCTTGGCCAATACTTGCAAGCCATGATAGATGGCTTCGCGGTATTCCGCTGTTCGTCCGCTCATCAGCAAAGGAAATGAGTCGGGAACGAGCTCTGCACGTACGTCTGTCTCCGAAGAACGCACGTGTGCGAACGAATGGTAACGCGCCATGGTCCCTTTGATCGTAGCAGGGTTTGAAAAAAGCAGACGGTGAGAGCCGGAGGAGCTGGATACGTCGTGGAAAAATGGTTCGTCCAGCTTGATGATGGGCAGCTCTACACAATTTTCATCTTCAGGCTGCATGCCTGCAATGTACTGAGTGCAAGTAATGAGAATCGCGTCCACGCCGCATGCGGCGATCCATTGCAGCTGTTCCCGTATCTTTGCTCTCGACGCCTCGTCGGGAAAATGTCCCGAAAGCTCTGAGCGAATCAGGACGCCGGGGTCGACAAAATGGGTCAACGCCAAACCGTCGATACACAAACCATCAGAAATGAGGGCGATATTGGAGTGATGGGCGTGCAAACAGCCAAGGCGCATCAGGAAATCTCCTTTTCAAATGGTTTGACAGCAGCCACTCTGATCCGTTTGTAGTCGATGACCCAAGAGCCGTCGTGAAACAGATGAGGCTTGAGCTCTTCGGCGATGTCCCGATATGCGGCCTTTTTTTCGCCAGCGGACATCCCGGTGAAGAAGGGGGAGCAAAAAGCGTTCAGCCAGTGAAGAATGCCGTTTTCTCCGTCAGGCAGGGGAGTCGGGCGGTCAAAAAGCTGCGCACAAGTGACAGAGAAGCCTTGATGCTCTAATATAGTGGAATAAGTGCCAATACTGGGAAAGTACCAGGGCATTCTTTCAGATGCATCAATGCCGGCTGAGCTTAGCACGATTCGGATCTTTTCGATAACCGTTTCCACATTGCCGGCTCCGCCAAACTCGGCGATGAAGCGCCCACCGGGACGAAGCGCAATCCAAATGCTTTCAGCCACCTTCTCGGGCTGCTTCATCCAGTGCAAGGCGGCATTGGAAAAGACGGCATCGAAGGTTTCGGTTGTACGATAAGTATGAGCGTCCGCAACATAAAAAGGAAGATGCGGATATTTTTTTCGCGCGGCATCGATCATTTCTTCAGAGAAGTCAATTCCGGTCGGTTTGGCCCCCATGCTCGCCAGCTCATGGGACAAGTCGCCCGTCCCGCACCCGATATCGAGGACAGACTCGCCCGGTTTCGCTTGAAGCCAATCCAGGATGCCTTTGCCAAAGGCGGAAACAAAGCTCATTTTCGTGTCGTACAATTGCGAATTCCATGAATGCGTATCAGTCATGTGAACCCCCTCCTTGCTTTGTTTTTACCAGCAAAAAGGGTATTAGTCAAATCTATAATAAGTATAAAAGTAATAGGAAATTTCTATTTGCATTTGCGAAACAATGCCTTCAGGCAGACGATAAGGGAGGATGAAGGATGGAACCAGTTGTTTTGCGCGGGCATCATTTGCTGTGTGTCCACGGTTTTCGCGGAATGGGATACAGTCCTGACTTTGTTGTCAAAATGGGGGAGATTGTAGAGAGAATCCGCGACAATGAGCAAGACTTTCCGATTCAAGTCGTAAAAGGATTCGATGAAACGTGTCAAGTCTGTCCTCATAAAGGATCGACGCGCTGCGAAGCGGCTCCTGATTCGGAGGAGCATGTCCAAACGCTGGATCAAAATGTGTTTCGGCACCTGGGAATCACGCCAGGGGAGGTTTATCTCAAGTCGGAACTCGTGCAAAGGACACGCGAGAGAGTATCCCCAGATGATTTGGCCCATTTATGCGAGGGGTGCTCGTGGTTATCCTACGG
Organism: Brevibacillus borstelensis; assembly: GCF_003710865.1. Classification (GTDB taxonomy): domain Bacteria; phylum Bacillota; class Bacilli; order Brevibacillales; family Brevibacillaceae; genus Brevibacillus; species Brevibacillus borstelensis. The sequence goes on from NZ_RHHO01000023.1 coordinate 87,106, forward strand.
TGTCTGCAAGGAGGGAATAACCGAGCTTCGCAAAGGAAAAAACCCTGAACCTTCCTAATTTTTTCTGACGTGCTTCGAGGATTTGGGAAAGAAAGATCAGGGAGGGAACGGCAATGACGGAGGAAGAGTGGGGCATCCTCTACAAACTTGGCTTTCGCATGGAAGAAGGAAAAGTGAAACATCTCAAGCTGGGAGTCGTAAAAGAAATTGAGGATTTTTCGGGTTTTGATTCACTCTCGGAGTTGGAAGCATTCGCAAAGGAATGCTTGCGGACCCGATGCCTCGTAAACAAGCAGAAGAAACGCGATAAACGGCAAAGGGGTTGAACGGATCGTGGAGCTTGAAGATCGAGTGACACTAACCCGTAAGTTGGATGAGGTAAGGAAATGGGAATCAGACCAGAACGATCTGTGGTTTTGGGAAAAGCTTGGGCGCCTCCCCTTTGTCTTTCTGGACCGGATCACGCCAAACGTGGTGCGGGACAAACTTGGCACAGCCGTCGACGAACTGGTTGCCTTTTTGGAGAACGGAGGGAAGTACCTGGTACGTGAGCGGGATATCCACACCCGCTTTCAGGAAGCGTTCCCGAGGAAGGACGAGCAGTCGCTAGAAACGCTTCCGATCAATCAGCGTCCACTCGCGCAAATGGATAAAATCGCCGCAGAGCTGAGCGAGTCGCGTGCCACCTTTGCAGCCGTACAAGGAGCCACCACAGGCTTTGGCGGCATCTTTACGCTTGCAATCGACATTCCTCTGCTGCTGGGCACCTCGCTAAAGGTACTGCAGGAGATGGCGATTTGCTACGGCTATGATCCGCAGGACAAGCGGGAGCGGCTGTTTATTGTCAAATGTCTGCAGTTCGCTTCCTCGGATATTGTAGGAAAGCAGGCGATCCTGGAGGAGCTGTCTTCTTTCGACAATCCTTCCAAAGAGCGGGATGTACTCTCTCAGCTTCAGGGCTGGCGAGAGGTAGTGGTGACCTACACGGAAAATTTCGGGTGGAAAAAGCTGTTTCAGATCGTACCGGTCGCGGGAATGCTCTTCGGCGCTTATCTGAATCGCTCGTCTGTCCGTGACGTGGCGGAGACGGGCATGATGCTGTATCGCAAGAGAAGGATTCTCGAGCGGCTTGGCACGGAGGCGTAGCTGTAGTGTGAACAAAAACCCAAATGGCCGAATCGGCCGAACAAATTGCCCAGCCAAACGCCGAACCGAATTATTGAACCGATTTTCTGAATTGCAACCGTCCAGATTAAGTGATGCTGCCGCTCCTACGTCGTCTCCAGCTCCTCGGCGGTAATGGCAAAGATCAGGTGATCCTCCCATTTACCGTTGATTTGCAAATAGCGAAGCGACAGTCCTTCTTCGCGAAATCGGTTTTTCGCAAGAACCTTGATCGAGCCTGTATTGCGCGGCATGACCGCAGCTTGAACCCGGTGAAGCTTTGCTTCGGTAAACGCAAATCGGATGACTTCTCCTACTGCTCTGGTCATTATTCCTTTGCCGTTATGAGATTGATCGAGGAAATAGCCGAGTGTAGCGTTTTGCCAGGCTCCGCGCACGATATTGGAGAGGTTGACGCGGCCGACGAGGGTTTGATCAGGGCCGACGAAAATGCCGAACGAATAGCCTGTCCCTTCGCGAAAGCTTCGCTCTGCCTCCTCCAACTGCTGGTACTGCGCTTCAATTGTGTAAAAAGAAGCGGGGCGGATGGGTTCAAAAGGCTGCAGAAATTGGTGGTTTTGTTGCCGCAAAGAGGCCAGGGCAGGGGCATCGCTTGCAGACAAGGGACGAACAAGAAACGCAGAAGGTGCAAACATCTTCAGGTTCAGCCTCCTATTCACATATAGGGTGGATGGAAAGTTTAGCATGAATCAGGACTGTTGAAAAGAGGGAAAAGGGAGTCGCTGACAATGCCGTCCAGCAGGAGCGGCCCACTCTCGATTCAACAGTTGCCACCGGGTACGGAATTTGGTACAGTACAGGGTAAGTAAAGCTGAACAATTGCATATTGCCTTCTAAATAGAGGCGCGCTGCGGATGAGTACTTCTTTTCATCAGGAATGGGGAAAGGGAAGAGGAGAAAAGGCCAAAGCGCCGAAGTTCTGGCCGCATCCCCATTGGCGGCAGGGCTGGGGTGCTCGTGAATAATGATCATCCTGTCATAGGAGAAGTTTCTCTTATGGAGCGCTATTTACGTTTGCTTGTCCGGTATCAAAAAGCAATGAGTATAGCGTTTGCACTCATTGCTTTTTCTACATTCATTTCAAGAAAAGTGGAGGAGAAGTACTGTGAACATGATGGATGCCAATGAAATTATCTCGTTTATTCAAAAAAGCGAAAAGAAAACGCCTGTAAAGGTATACCTCAAAGGGGATTTGGACGGCATCGACTTCGGTCCCAGCGCAAAAGCCTTTTTGAACGGCGGCACGGGAGTCGTTTTCGGGGAGTGGAAGGAAATCCAGCCTGTTCTGGAGCAGCATGCGGATAAAATCGCGGATTATGTAGTGGAGAGCGACCGCCGCAACTCTGCGATTCCGCTTTTGGATACAAAAAACATTCAGGCACGCATTGAGCCAGGCGCAATCATTCGCGACCAGGTGAGCATCGGCAACAACGCTGTCATCATGATGGGAGCTTCCATCAACATCGGAGCCGTCATCGGAGAAGGCACCATGATCGACATGAACGTCGTCGTCGGCGGACGCGGAACGATCGGGAAAAATTGCCACATCGGCGCAGGTGCTGTCATTGCCGGCGTGATCGAACCGCCATCTGCGTCTCCGGTCGTTATCGAAGACGATGTCGTGGTAGGAGCAAATGCGGTCATTTTGGAAGGGGTTCGCGTCGGAAAAGGCTCCGTTGTAGCCGCAGGAGCTGTCGTTATCGAGGACGTTCCGCCGAATGTGGTAGTAGCTGGTACGCCCGCACGCATTATCAAGCAAATCGACGAAAAGACACGCTCCAAGACGGAGATCAAGCAGGAGCTGAGACAGCTGTAAGGGAGAGGGTAGGCATGGACTGGCGTTCGCTTGATCAACAATACATCGTCTCTACGTACAAAAGACTGCCGATCGCTATCGCCAAGGGCGAGGGAAATTACCTCTACGACACGAATGGCAAGGGATATCTCGATTTGTTTACCGGACTTGCCGTAAACGTGCTCGGCCACTCTCACCCGCGGATTATTCAGGCCCTGCGGGAGCAAGGGGAGCAATTTTTGCACATCTCCAATATTTTCCTCAATCCCCCTGCGATCAAGCTGGCGCAGAGGCTGATCGAGCATACCATCCCGGGGAAAGTCTTCTTTACCAATTCCGGAGCAGAAGCGACCGAGGCGGCTATCAAGCTGATTCACAAATGGACGGCTGCCGAAGGTACGGGACGCTCAGGCATCGTGGTTCTGTCCAACAGCTTTCACGGCCGGACATTGGGAGCTCTTCGCCTGACCAGACAGCCTCACGTCTATCAGGATTTTCCTCAGCCCGATTTTCCGGTCTATGAGCTGAAGGCAGGAGACATTGATCAGCTTCGCGCTGTCTGTGAGGAACGCCGTCCTGCTGCCGTTTTGATGGAGCCGGTGCTGGGCTCGGGCGGTGTCGTCCCTCTGGCTGAAAGCTATTTGCAGGAAGTGGCGGCGATCTGCCAGGCGACAGGCACTTTGTTTGCAATGGATGAGATTCAGACAGGAATGGGACGGACAGGCAAATTATTCGCTTTTCAACACGCTGCTGTGACACCGGACCTCATTCTTTTTGCCAAAGGAGTAGGGGGCGGGCTTCCGCTCGGGGGTGTCATCGCAGGCGAAAAACTGCAAGACTTGTTCAAGCCGGGTGATCACGGCACCACGTTTGCGCCGTCACCGCTCTCTGCCGCCTTGGGGAATGCAGTTCTGGACGAACTGTTGGACGCAGCGTTCCAAAGTCAATTGCAGGATGTGACGCAATACCTGTGGGATCGTTTGGAAGATCTGCGGGCAGCCTTTCCTGAGCAGCTGCAATCGCTTCGCGGAAAGGGAATGATGGTGGGAATCCCGCTCTCGGTTTCACCGGAGGAAGTAAGCCGGCTTCAGCAAAATTTGCTGGAGGAGGGGATTTTGGTCGATGTTACGCAAAAAACCATTGTCCGTTTGCTCCCGCCGCTTACGCTGACCCGCGGAGATGTCGATCGTTTTATGGAAGCCTTCACCCGCGAAATGAGCCAGTTGGCGGCCGGAAAGGAGGCGTAGCAGCGTGAGTGTTTCGACGTTTGTCCGTATCCGCAGAGATCTGCATCAAATTCCCGAGCCCGGGTTCGCGGAGTTCAAGACACAGCGTTACCTGCTCGATTATCTGGAGCAGCTCCCTGCAGAGCGGTTTGAGCTCAAGACATGGAAGACAGGCATTCTCGTAAAAGTGGCAGGCCGGAATCCGAAAAGAACGATCGCCTGGCGCGCGGACATGGACGGGCTTCCCATCACGGAAGAGACCTCCTATCCATTCCGCTCCAGGCACGAAGGGTATATGCACGCATGCGGACACGATATGCACATGGCGATTGGCCTCGGCATTCTGACGCATTTCGTCCATCATCCCATTGACGACGATCTCCTCTTTATCTTCCAGCCTGCAGAAGAAGGACCTGGCGGAGCCAAGCCGATGATGGAGAGCGAGGAGTTTGGAGAATGGCGGCCGGATTGCATTTTTGCCCTGCACATCGCTCCAGAGTATCCCGTAGGCCATATCGCGACAAAGCCAGGCATTCTGTTTGCCAACACATCCGAATTGATGATTGATCTGGTCGGAAAAGGCGGACACGCGGCATTTCCGCATAAGGCAAACGACATGGTAGTCGCGGCAAGCCATCTGGTGACCCAGCTGCAGTCGGTCATCTCCCGCAATATTGATCCGCTGGATTCGGCTGTCATTACGGTCGGGAAGATTGAGGGAGGTACGCGGCAGAACATCATCGCGGAGAAGGCAAGACTGGAAGGGACGATCCGGACGTTTTCCACCGATTCCATGACCCGGGTGAAGGACCGGATTGAAGCCCTGGTCAAAGGGGTGGAAGCGGGATTCGAGTGCAAGGCCGAGATCGATTACGGCTGCGGCTATGCTCAGGTGTACAATCACGAGGAAATGACCCTTCAGTTTATGGACTGGGTGAGGGGAAATCTGCCCGACGTCACCCTTGTACACTGCGCGGAAGCGATGACCGGTGAGGATTTTGGCTTTTTCTTGACCGAAATTCCCGGATTCCTGTTCTGGCTGGGAGCGGATACCCCTTATGGACTTCACCACTCCAAGATCGAGCCGGATGAGCAGGCGATTGAAGTCGCCATCGACGTAGTGACCCGATATTTTACATGGCTCTCCGATCAGCAGGCATGACCGGATAAAACATGTGGATAAAAGCAGGAAAACGACCTCTTGGGGGTCGTTTTTCTATTGTTTGGACATGATGTGACGTGCCTATTCCCGCCAAGCAGGCCATAGCTGTGGATGATGTGGATTTTGTGGATATCGCAGAAAAAACTTCGCGGGGCACCACAACTATTTGCTTGCTTGGGCGTATAAGAATATGGAAAGAAACACTGAGGAAAACAAGCGCTGAAGCGCAACGATACTGGAGGATTGAGTCATGAAAAAAAGGTGGTTGTCTGCCCTGTTGGTGCTGACGGTTGCAGGTGTAGGGAGTACGGCCTTGGGCGAAGGCGCAATGCGCATTTTTCTGAGCGGCGAGCGCATTGTAAGCGATCTGCCCGGGTCTACGGCTTCTTCCATGGAAGAATTGGTGAATCGCTTGGGTGGATTCACAGAGTACGATCAGCGCTCGGGCAAAATGGAAATTATCAAGCCTAATGTGAATGTGCTTGTTCTTGAGGGAGTTCAGCAAAGCCGCAATAAAAATGTCGTCTTCAGCAACCCGATCAAAGGGTACAGCGACAAGGATGTCCCTCGCACGTTTAACGTCTTTGTCGAAGTAGACGAAGCCCCTTCGGCAAAGGATTTGCGCATGCAAGTAGTATTGATTGGACCGGATGGAAAAGAAGTGGAGCAAAGTAAAGTCTGGAAATTCTCAACTCAAAACGGAAACAGCTTCTACTTCTCGGAACCGTTTGTCTCCACCAAGCTTGAGCAGTACGGGACCTACAAAGTGCAGGTGCAGATGAAAACCGAAAAGTTTGATCAGTATGTAACAGTAGGGGAAAACAGTTTTTCCGTGGGCAGATAAAATTATCTGGCTTGGATGCGTTTCCACATGACTTGTTAACGTGGTATAATGATTACAAAACACAAGTTTTTTCATAATCCGCAAGCAAGTACATGAGAGAAAGGAACGATGGGAGCGAATGGAGACAAATCCCCCGCGGTCATCCACCGACATTGACGGCCCGAGTATAACCATTGCCTGGCAAGATGAGCATTCGATCTTGGCCGAATGGCAAATGACAAAAGAGTTTGAGCAGGAAGTCGAGCGAAAATTCGCGATTCCATTTGCCGAACTGCCATTTGTACTCCGCCTCTTCGATGTGACGGACCGCAACGAGATTCGTAATGACGGCACAGATCTGTATACAGACTTTGATATTAACCACCGGTCTTCAGAATGGATTCTTTATGGAGTGACACAGGGACTGAGATACTGTGTTGATCTGGGGATTCGGATGGTTGATGGCAGATTTTATTCGCTGTCGCGATCTCAACTGATTTGATCAACGTACGCATAAGGCAAGGCTCTCCTTTGGGAGAGCCTTTTTTTGCATTCGCTAAGGGATATTTCTCTGTTTGTCCAAAAGGCGCAGAGCGACAGCGAATACAGCCCAGGCCGGCATCGGTTCATCCAGCTTTCCGAGCCATTCCGGTGAGGTGATCAAACCTTCTTTTAATGCGCGCAGCCCCAGCTCCTGCTTCCACTCGGGGACGGACTTCTCTTCGGGGGCAAATTGATCGTACTGTGTCAAATGGTAGGTGCGTATCAGGTTGGTCAATTTTTCGGCGTACGCCGGATCCGTTGCGTAGCCCGCTTTTTGCAGCTCCTGTGCGGCTTCGGTGGGAGTGGATGCGAGGATGACACGCTTATACGCGGGCCGAAGCAAAAACGAAGCGTGGTCATCGATGGACTGTTGATAGGAATAGTAGGCTTTGAAGGCAGAGGGGCGAATAACCGTCTGGCCATTTTCCACCTCCCGGGAGTTGACCGTGACAGAACCGGCTGGTCCGCTTCCTTTGATCCCGAACAAATTATAGGAGTAGCGGCCGGTTGCGGCATCGGTTGGAACGTGCTTGCCCCAGCCGGATTCCAGAATGGCCTGGGCAATCGTGATCGAGGGGAAGATGCGATGCGTCAGATAAGATTGGCGGGCTGGCCCGGCTACAAAATGGATAAACACTTGTTGGTCCATCGGGCATTCCTCCCAAAAGAAGGGTTGTGCTCTATTTTTATGAGAAAACAAGCAGAGCGGGGAAGGCTGCTGTCTCTCCTTTTAGAAAGAGCGGCAAATGTGGACAAAAACAGCCAGAAAATAAAAAACAGCCGGGAAATGCCGGCTGCTGCTGCTCCAGGCGCTTTATGGCTTGCGCGGCTGGAAATATTGGATGCGGTTGTTAAAGAGGTGCAGCTCTGCTTTAAAATTGCGTGCAAGATAACGGCAAAATTCATTTGCCTTGCTCTTGTCGCCATGTGTTGCAGAGTCCGGCAGGGAAACTTGAATGTAAGAATGTTCTTTACCATTTTTCTCTCGTTTGCCAACTCCGATGATAATCGCCTTGTGAGTGCTCGGATCTTTGCCGCGAAGCAGCAGCCAGGAATCCTTGCCCTCGGGGCGTTCATCGATGACATAAGGGAAAGCGGCATCGGCGTAGGACCAGCCGAGTTGTTCACCGGTTTTTTTGGTCATGTCGACGTAGCGCAGCAATTTTGCTTTGACTTCATCCAGAGATGCTTCAGTGGCTGTAGAGCCATCCACTAAATATATGTAGGCCGACTGCAGATTCACGTTTGCATTCACTCCTAGTCCCGGGAATCTCCTGCGTTAAGTGTAGCATTCCTGCCACTCTTTGGCAATGAATCATTCCCAGGGGGAAAACAATTGCGAGTTTTTTCAGAAAAGTGTAAAATGTATATACCATTTGCAGCGCGTTACAGCACTAGAGAACGACAAATGGATTGTGGAGGGAAGATACCATGCAGGAGGTTTCCATTCGAAATGTCTATGAAGCATTAAATACGATGCGCGCCATAGATGTGGTCAACAAGGAAGATTGGGAGCGAGCGGCAAAAGAAGCGGAGCTGGACTCCTCCGTACAACTGAATATTCTATGGATCATTTATTGCTACGAAGGCGTGCGCGTAACGCAAATCGCGGAGTGGACCTTCTGGCATCCGTCTTCCATTGTGATCCACATCAAAAAGCTGGTGGAAAAAGAGATGGTCTACATCGAAAAGTCAGAGCTGGATGGCCGGGTTGTCCATGTCTATCCGACGCGCAAGGGCAGAGAAGTGATCGAGACAAGCAGGCAGCGGGTCCCTTCGATTTTCCGTCTCACCTATGCGTTGGAGAAGCTGGAAGAGAGGTACAGTACAGCTGTTGTCGAGCTCTTTTTTGAGTGTCTGTCTTTTGTCGCGCAGTCGCTGCACGGATCGGAAAAGGTCCGGTGGATTCAGGAAGGAGAAGACCGGGTACCCAATCGGCAATCCATGATCATCTGACTTCGCCCAATATTTGGCAGGTTGAAATGTAAACTGGAAATTGAGCGGAGATTGTGTTACACTAATAAAGAATCCGAATATTTAAACAATGCTCGGATCATTACACTTGGAGGAGGGATTGCTGATGGAACGCTATGACCATTTGTACGACGTCGCCGAGAATGCACAGGTTCGTTTTTTCGGTTTTGTCACAGAACGGACTCGCCACGACTTCGGAATCGTCTATACGAACAAGTTTTATGGAAAGCCGTTGGTCATCTGTATGCAGACTGGGCAATCTACCCTTCTCGGTTCAGAGGATGCCGTAAACCCGGAGTACCTGAAGAAAATCTTCCGCTTGGATTGTTCAGATGAAGCAGAAATGCTCTCCCACTTTTTCCAGGAGCATTTGCCATCGTTGCCCTTCGAAGAAAACCAGTATTAACGGATGAGCAGAAGTTCGCTTCTGCTCATTTTTTTGTGCGGTGAGATGCAATCATTGCCTTCCAGAAGAGATGGCGCTTTCATACAATTGCCTTGTCACATGCTATTCTTGGAGAAGAGGAGGGAGCAAAATGGAGTGGTTTTCCCATACATGGTCTGTAGAAAAGCCTCGTGCAGCGATGGTGCTGATCCACGGAACAGGCGAGCATCATGGCAGATATCAACATGTCGCTGACGAGTTAAATCGGTTCGGAGTCGAAGTAGTGACAGGGGATCTGCCAGGGTGGGGCCGGTCTGCGGGCAGGAAAGGGCATATCGACAGCTTTTCGCAGTATTTGGACGCGGCTGGGGCGTGGGTAGAGACGGCCTTGCAAAAAGCAGGACAGAAATACCCGGTATTCGTTTTTGGGCACAGCATGGGCGGCCTTGTCGCGGTGCGCCTCATCGAGCGCTTTGCGGAGCGAAAACGACTCGCCGGACTGATTCTCACGTCTCCATGTCTCCAACTGAAGGTGCCGGTTCCACAGTGGAAGGCCAGGCTGGCTGTTTGGTTGGATAAGAGCTGGCCTACACTGCGAATGGCGAGCGGGATAACGCCCGAGATGGTTACGCGCGACCCGGAGGTGCAAAAGGCTTACATAACAGACCCATGGCAGTATCCAAAAGTAAGCGTGCGCTGGTACCAGGAGCTACATCGAGCGATGGGGGAAGCTTGGGAGGAACGAGGCAGCCTTTTGTTGCCGACTCTTGTGCTGCAGGCCGGTGATGATCTGCTGGTCGACGCGGATGCCGTGGAGCGATTTGCGGCTGATTTGCCGGAAGAAGCTGTATTCCGGCGCTTCCCCGGAATGCGTCACGAGCTTCTGAATGAGCCGGAGCGGGAAGATGTGCTCTGCTGTATCGTAGAGTGGATGAAGCAGCACGGACTAGAAATGTGACATACTAATAGAGATTAAAATGTGTATTTTTTTGATTGACTCCTCCATTATGACGTATTAATATAAAGGTACGATCATGAATGAGCATCATCTTTTTGCTGGCGTGTAGGATATATGACATGCTTGTGCGACAGCAATATGAGAGTCGGAGGGGTTTGCGCAATATGGGGACTATTATTTGCCAAAGCTGTGAGTCGATCATCGAGCATTTTGAGAGCAATCAGGTAAAGACGCTGTATGGCATGTGCAAAGGCGAATGCAAGCACGCGGAAGCGACGAAACAGAAATAAGGCGAAATAGATAGAACACGGACGCTTGTCGAAAGCGTCTGTTTTTTTTTGACAATGATTGGCGAATGAAGGATAATGGGAAAGAGAGAAAATAGTTGTAAGAGGAGGAATTGTTTCATGAAGCGAGGACGCATCCGGGGACTGATGGCGGCTGTCTTGCTGACATCTTCCCTCTGGGGCGGTACATCGGCTTTCGCCGCAAATGAAATCCGAGTCGATGCAAGTCAGCCTTATATTGCCCGCACAGGATTCGATATTTCAACCGACTATGCCGTGTGGATGGTAAAGGGAGAAAATACTATTACCCTTTACGATATTGATGATCAATCTGAAAGTAAAATAGGGAACAAGTCATCCGGAAAGAAAAGCCCGGTGGTTGATGGCAAGTATGTAGCTTGGATTGACGATCGCCACGGTGGAGACGATGTCTACCTCTATGATATTGACCGGGAAAAAGAAATCCGGATAACAGATGGGGATGCCAAACCATCTGAGTTGGATATTGCAGACAATATGATCGTCTGGGCCGATAGTTCTGACGGAAATATCTACCTATACGATATCGAGGCAGGAACAGAAAAGCGTGTATCCACCAGCGGTAGGGCGAGCAATCCGACTGTGACCGGTTCTTATGTTGCTTGGGAAGACACCAGAAACAAAAATTCCGATATCTTTTATTACGACATCAGCAAGGGGCGCGAATACCCAGCTGTAGAAGAGTCGGGAAATCAGACCAATCCGTCTATATACGATGATCAAATCGTATACGAGAGTGACACTGGCCGCGATACCGATATTTATCTTCATGAACTGGGAAGTTCCAGGAATAAACAGCTGACAACTGATTCCGCTGACGAAGTAATGCCGCAAATTTATAAAAACAACTTCATCTATTTTAACGAAGAAGACGAAGCATTGTATTTTGGCAGTGTAAGCAGACCTAAAAACGCTAAAGAAATTGCCTCGGACGTTGATGACAGATTGCAGCCACGCATAGCGGGCGATTATGTTATTTTCGCCAAGAGGGACCGCGATGATAATTTGTCTGTCTACATTTATGACACAGATGAAGGAGACCTTGTCCAAATTGGGGGAACCTCAGGAGAGCCAACACAGCCGGATGGCGATGATAGATACGTAGTCTACATAAACGAGTCGAAGAGATCCTCGAGTGTTGTTTTGTACGATCTGAAAACGAAAACGAGCAAGGTGATCAGCAAATCTGACTCCGAGCCAAGCCGTCCGCTTGTCAGCAGTCCATATGTAGTCTGGTATGACGAAGATGAGGAAACGCTCATGGTGTACAACATTCGGACAGGCAAGCTAGATAGAGCTGTGGATAAAGGCGATTCGCCTCATAGTGATCTGTATGAACTGGAAGGAAAAAATCTTCTTTGGGTAAACGAAGGCCGTCGTTACGATATTACCTTGACAGACCTTTCAACAGGTGATTCTGAAGAAATCGAAACGCTCAATGAGGAACCTCTTTATCTGGATGTGAATGAAAACTACGCGATGTGGGTAAAAGACGAAGGCTCGCGTTATGGTTCCGTTTATCTCTACGATATTGATCGTGGCCGTGATGAGGAAATTCGCAGTGATGTTGAGCTAAAAGGTGCTAGCCTTGGCGACGAGTTTGTCGTTTGGAGTGAATACTCCAATTCCACGAGATCGTACGACTTGTATTATTATGACATCGATCGGGAACGGACCAATCTTGCAGTACGATGGACGGAAAGAGATCAAATCGAACCGCAAGCTTCCAGAGATGTTGTGTTCTTCTCGGATAATCGAAATTCCAAGAGAGACACCGACTACTACTTTGAGCTATACGATATAGACAGAGATTCCTATATGAATGAAATCTGGTCGGAGGATGCCGAGATTGAGGAACCGCGAATGGGTGGTAACCGACTAGTCTGGATCGATAACAGAGACTCCACTCCTGCAGTTTATACCGCTGAATTTGCCAGCCCTCGAGATGACGACGATGATGACGACAACGGTGGAGAAATTCCAGGAGATTACACAGATTATAACTTTATAAAGGTTATGACTGGAAGCGATGATTCAGTTATTAAAATCATTGCAAAAAATGCTAATCGGACCTATTTTGTGTTAGATCCTGGAACAAGTAAAGAGAAAAGCATACCTTTCATGACAGCATTAGATGACGTCAATACATTTTTCAAACTGTTGAATGGAACGAATATAAATTCTGTTGTGATTCGAGTATTTAATAAATAGTATCTACAAAAACAGGCATAGAGGAAAGGTCCTCTATGCCTGTTTTAGGTTTTAAAAAACACTCATCATAAGTCCTGTCTTCCCGACAAATGACGGAGTCGTAATTGCTACGTCTTCCTCAGACAAAAGTAGGGGTATGTGAGCATTAATGCCACCAGGAAGAGAAGGGCAGCCACATACGCAGGGATCAAATGAATAAAGTCCGTATATCCAACTGCGAAATGAATGCCAATCCCGGATGCGAATCCAGGCAGACCTCCCAGAAACAGCGTCCACCAGACCCAGGACTCTCCCTGCCTGAATGCCCACAAGCTGATCAACAGGACCGCGATTCCGACTGACAACAGGGCACCGCCAAATCCGGCCCGATCATGGGCGATCACGGGGATCAGCTTCTCATTATAGGCCTGCAAAACCTCGGGCGTAGCACAAAGAAAAGCCAGATCCTGTGGGACAAACACACCGGTAATCCCGATGATGGAGATAATCAGTCCAGCTCCGGTCAACCCGCAGCCGATAATCACAAAGAACAATTGTCCCCACAGTGAGCGGCGCCAGTCACGGTCATTTTTGACTTGGGCGGGCAGAGGAGAGAGCTGTTTGTTTGCAGGTTGCCTTATGGCCAACAGGAAAAACGGGAACAGCGACAGAGACAATACAGCATGCAGAATATCAAAATAACCGTAGCCAATGTAGAGAAAGAAGCTGAGAAAGCCAACTGAGCCGGAAACGAGCAAGACCTGCTTAGCCCAATGAAGCTGCCGGCTAAGGCCGAATCGGGAAAGCTGGAAATAAATCACGCCAATGGAAATCATTGTACCCGCCAGACTAACCCTGTCATGGGACATGAAAGGGAGAATTTGCGGGTTGAGAGCCTGGAGCTCGGACGCTCTCATGCCCAGGAAGGCTTCATCATAGGGAAGTACGACAGTTGTCAATGCTACCAGGAGTGCGAGTAATCCCCCGATCACCATGCCGATCCCCAGCAGCGAGCCAGAGAACCATCCAGGGAACTGCCCGGTGAATCTCCGAGGAGCACGATGGCTCTCGACGGTTGGTGAATCCGGCTCGGACAACTTGCTGTCGGCAGAAAGTTCAGCAGTCCGAAGAGGATGATTGCTTTGCCAAATGGCTTCATTGATTCGTTTTGGCAGGCCAGGACCGGAATAAATCAGTCCGCTGTGAAGCTGCACAAAATCGGCGCCTGCCGCGAATAAAGCCAGAGCATCGTCTGGCTCGATCACGCCGCCGGAACCGATCATAAAAAGATTCGGGTAACTTTTTCGAATCCACTGAACCATCTGGATGCTCTTTTCCCTTGTTATGCCCCCTGTCAAGCGGCGTGGGGACAGCTCTTGCGGCGGCTTTGTGTCTTTGGCTTCAGACTGCGGGACCGATGTTTTGCCAAAAGCAGATGATGGGGAAATGCCACCGGCGATTGCAACACCTTTTATCCCCGCGCGAATCGCCGGCAATAGCAAGCACTCGGCCTCGACCTTGGGCAAGTCCGGTGACAGTACCAGAAGCAGCGGGGCCTTTGTTGCCTCTGCGAGCAAAGAGAGATGCAGGTTCCATGCAGTCTCATCCCACCCATCCAAAAGCTGTTGACGTGTATCAAGCGTAAAGAATCCGCAGTAAGGCGATAGCTGTTCAATCATTTCAATGCGCTCCTGAGCCGCTTCAAGCGGAGAGGACCCAGGGGCGAATGACAGCCGGCAAGCCAATGGAAGCGAGCGATGTCCGCAGCGCTCAAGCCGCTCGGCCAGCTTTGCCGCCCCCATGTTAGCCAAGGGAGCTGGATACGAGATAGACTCGTCTGCCAATAACCGCTCGATGCCGCCGGATTCATCAACGGGATTGCGGGTGACGGGACCCAGTTCTATATAGCCGAAGCCGAATTGGGAAAGGGCGGATAGCCCCCGGGCATCGGTATCGAGCCCGGCCCCCAAGCCAATCGGAGTGGGAAAGGAGATACCCCAATGCTTTCTCGAAAGCTCGGCGGGAGGCTCCATATGTCCCATCAGTTCGATGAGTGAGGGACCGCCCGGGCATTTTGCCAATGTGCCGATAGCGGTCAAGGTCAAACGGCGTGACCGCTCTGCGGGCAGTGTAAACAATAAGGGGCGAAACATCGTGTGATACGACCAATCCGGCATAATGGTTTCCTCCATCTATACCCACTTTTCCCTATCATATCAAATGCTGACTACATACAAAACGCGAATGGCCTCTTCCGAATTGACCTTCGAGACAAAAAAAGCCGACTCGCGTAGAGCCGGCATTTTGTAGGTTATCCAGAGATAGCTGTTTGACGTTTTACGACCTTGACCGTTTTCAGTGACTCGTCCTCAGGGCCTTGAACAGGAAGGCCGACACGAATGTTCTCCTTGATGTAGGCGATGTTTTCCTCTGTAATCACCTCTCCGGGCAAAAAGATCGGAATACCGGGAGGATAAACCATGATAAATTCGGTGATTACCCTACCTGCCGCTTCCGCCAAGGGAACAGTCTCCGTCTCTGCGTAAAAGGCATCGCGCGGCGTCATGGACAGGACCGGGATGTTCGGCAGCGAAATGGTCGGCTTTTCTTCTGCCTGCACATGAGCAAATTCCACAGACAGTTCCCTCAGCGCATTCACCAGAGTGCGAATCGATTCCTCTGTATCGCCAGCGGTAACAAAGCAGAGGACATTGTACAAATCGCTCATTTCGACCTCGATGTTGTACTTCGAACGGAGCCAGTTCTCCACTTCCCAGCCAGTAATCCCCAGATCGCGAACGTGAATCAAGAGCTTGGTCGGGTCCATGGCAAAAGTCGCAGGCGTACCGAGAATTTCCCGACCGACGCAGTGAATCCGCGGGATCTCGTTAATCATCTCTCTGGCTTTGTTGGCCATCTGCATCGCTTGCTCGGTCAACATCCGACCGTTAATGGCCAGGTGCTGCCTCGCCATGTCCAGAGATGCGAGCAGGATATAAGAGGTCGAAGTCGTCGTCAGCATGCTCATGACGGTCTTGACGCGATCGACATCGACCAGGCCTTCGCGAACATTCAGGATAGAGGTCTGGGTCAAGGAGCCTCCCAGCTTGTGAACGCTGGTCGCTGCCATGTCGGCACCGGCTTGCATCGCGGAAATCGGAAGCTCTTCATGAAAATGAATGTGGACACCGTGTGCTTCATCCACCAATACGGGAATTTCATAGTTATGCGCAGTACGTACGATTTCTCTGAGATCGCCCGCAAAGCCGAAGTATGTCGGGTTGATGACGAGGAGAGCAGCCGCATCGGGATGCTGCTCCAGCGCTTTTTGAACAGCTTTTACAGTAATCCCGTGAGATATCCCCAAACGCTCGTCCATTACAGGATGGATAAAAATCGGAGTCGCTCCGGCAAAAATGATCGCCGCCATGACTGATTTGTGAACGTTCCGCGGGACGATAATTTTGTCTCCCGGATTGCAAGTGGCCATAATCATGGCCATGATCGCGCCGCTCGTTCCCTGAACGGAAAAAAAGGTATGGTCAGCTCCGAAAGCTTCGGCTGCCAGATCCTGGGCTTCCTTGATCATTGCCTTGGGATGGTGCAAATCATCCAGAGGAGCAATATTGATGAGGTCAATCGAGAGAGCGTTTTCCCCGATGAATTCACGGAATGTCGGGTGCATGCCCATGCCCTTTTTATGACCAGGGATGTGAAATTGAATAGGATTTCTTCGGGCGTGCTCCAACAACCCGCTAAACAGAGGAGTACTCTTTTGTCTCATATGATCGCCTCACTTTGCAACAAGAATAAAAGGGTAAAAAACAAACAAATTGAGTATAGCAAAAAGGGGGGGGAAAGCAAGTTCATTTTTTTGATATTTATCTGTGGCGGCAGGAGTTCTCCCTTTTGGCCGAGAAGTGAGTGAGAGAGGTGACGCTTATGAAAACAAGAGTGACTGAGCTGCTACAGATCCAGTACCCGGTCGTACAAGGCGGGCTGGCTTATCTGGCGTATGCCGAATTGGCGGCTGCCGTCTCCAATGCCGGCGGTCTGGGACAGGTAACAGCAATGTCTCTTCCCTCTCCGGAGGCTTTGCGTGAAGAAATTCGGAAAACCAAGGCCTTGACTGACAAGCCGTTTGGTGTGAACTTTGCCATTGGCCAGCATGGTCGCCCATATGAACACATGCTGGAGGCCGCTTTGGAAGAGGGGGTCCGGGTCATTTCCATAACCGGAGGAAATCCCGAGCCGCTCATTCGCCGAACGGACGGCCTCGATGTGAAAAAGCTCGTGCTTGTCGCCTCAGTCCGTCAGGCGCAAAAGGCAGAATCGATCGGCGCAGATGCGGTCATGGCCGTAGGTCAGGAGGGCGGCGGGCACCTGGGCAGAGATGACATCGGCACGTTTGTCCTGATCCCGCGCGTCGTTGATTCGGTGCGTATCCCTGTACTTGCCAGCGGCGGGATCGGAGACGGCAGAGGAATTTTGGCCGCTCTCGCTTTAGGAGCAGAGGGCGTAGAGATGGGGACCCGGTTTATCGCGACCAAAGAGTGCGTCCATGCTCATCCTGCCTACAAGAATGCTTTGATCAGAAGCACAGAGCACGACACCCAAGTAATCAAACGGACGTTGGGGACTCCTGCGAGGGTAGTCAGAACACCCGGGTCAGATCTCATTTTGGAAATGGAAAAAAGCAGTTCGGACTATGAGCATTTGAAGCCGTACATCAGCGGTGAGCGAAACCGCTTGTTTATCCACGAAGGAAACGAGCAGGAGGGCTTCGGATGGGCAGGGCAAGTGATCGGATTGATTGACGATGTCCCGAGTGTACAAGAACTGTTTGACCGAATGTTTCAAGATGTACAAGGCAAGCTGGCTTTTCTCAACAACAGTGCAGGTCGTTCCTAGTGGTTTTCCTTAGTGTTCCCGGTCGCACCCGATTATGTGTCCGAAAAGCAAAAGAACAGGAAACCGCTTTTTTAGAGAAAGCGGACCTGTTCTTCTGCATATACCTAAACTACATCCTCATCAAGCGAGTCCCGTTGTACGCAGCTTGCTCAGATTGTACAGCTTGGTCAGGACAGAAAAGGTAGCGTCGAGCTTTGAAAGCAGTTTGTCTCCATCCGCAAGGACAGGATCATGGCGATCGATATTGATGCCGCACAAAATTTCTGCCTTTTTCACTTGTTGCAGTCTGTCGATCAGTTGCAGTACGCCTTCACGTCCCAACACTGCTTGAGGAGTACTGCCCGGCTGCATGTGATCGGGGGACCAGCGAAAGTCGTCAGGTACCATTTCGAGGATTTCCTCCAGGTGTTCCTTCATGGACCGGCTGATCTCCTCCTTGAAGGGAGATTCGTAAATCACTGCATACCAGACAAACAGATGAGTGCCCCACAAGCCTACCTGAAAGTGAGGGTGTTTCTTGTATCCGCGTTTGTCGCCAGCCCAGGCAACCCATGTATCTTTTGGCGGGTTTACTGTTCTGCGCGCGTGCTTGGCGACATGGTAAAACATCTCTTCGCCAGTTGCCAGCGAGAGAGACGGAGCGAAATGCTGTCCGAGGGTCTCCAGCTTGGGCCGGATCAGCTCCTTGATCCCTTCCATTCTGTTGTCCAATCCCTCAATGGCAAACACATCAAAATCATTCTGATGAAAACCGGTAAAAGAATTCGTCATCACGACCACCTCTCATAGCACGATCTGTAGCAAGCAGCCCGCTGGGAAACAGGCAAGTATCTTTGTCAAAAGAGCTCAGAACCCCCCATATAATAACATAAGATTTTAGGAAAAAACATGCAGGGAAACGAATAGCAAAAGCTGCAACAGAATAATATGATATACCACTCACTCCCGTAAGCAGTTCTATTTACTGAGTATTCTGTGAATGGGAGGGATCTGATGCAAGACGGGAAGGAATTGGAGTATTGCAATTTGTCTGTCTGGTTTGACCGAAAAACCTTGTATGCGATGCTGCAGTTTCTGGTCAATGCAGGAGCAACTGTCACTTGGAAGGAAACCAAGGAGCACTTTCATTTACTCGTGTGCACCCAGGACGGCAGAGCAGAATGGAGACTTCAACGCGTCAACGGTGTCTACAGATGGCAGCAACCTGATTGTTCAGTCCGTGACACCCGGGTGGCCTTGATACTCTACCGCTTTATCCAGAAGGCAAAAGGACATGTCGTTGTAAAAATGCTCCATGAAAGCGGGTTGCTCATAAAGCACATACGGTATGGAGAAGCCGTCAGAATCGTGGAGATAAAAGGAGCTGAGAAAAAAGTGATCTACGAAAAAGCTTGCAGTGTAACCATGGATCAGGTGATTGCCGCCCTCAAACGTCGTGATGCAGAGGAACGAATACCGGTTTTGCGTTTGGAACTCGATTATGAGTTGGCTACCCTGTACGATGCTTTGCATGCCAAGGATACGGCTCAGATTCGCAGATCGACCGAACGCTTGAAGCAGCTCCGCAAGGAAATGCTGCTGCTGGAAGCATAGGAAAAGCCAACCTAAGAAGCAGGCCAATGAAACGTTAACAGCTTTGCGATTACACGAAAGCATGCGAAAGATGCGTGCATGAGTGGAGGAAAGAACAAAAACGATGAAGGTCGCACATGTGAATAGGGAATGAAAAAAGCGGCATCTCATATCGAGAGTGTCGCTTTTTTTGGTTTTTGCTCCTGGGCATCTTTTTGATCGTTATGTTCGTCTTTTCATTTGAATTGGCCCAGGCAACAGATGTACAATAGAGTAGGATTTTTGGGCCCCTTGCGCCACTAGAAAGGAAGAAAATGTTACATGGTAGATCTCCTATCGCTTGCTGAAAACACGCCGTTCTTGCTCCTGGCCACCCTCGGGCTCATCCTCTTGTTGTTTTTGCTCCTGATCATGCAGTCGGTTCGTATCAACCGTCTTCGCAAATCGTTAAATCGCTTGCTGAGCGGTACAAATGGGGCTAATTTGGAGGAAGGCATGCATCGTCTCTTTGACGAGATGGATGATGTGAAAAAACGGCAAACGGATCAGCAGTTTTTGCTCAATCGCCTGTCACAGCGCATTGCCGGACAGTGCGGAAATGTCGGGGTTGTCCGCTACAATGCGTTTGATGACATCGGCAATGACCTCAGCTTTTCCTTGGCAATCATCGACGATTCCCAGAATGGTGTGGTTGTTACCAGTATTTTCAGCCGCATGGAGTCCCGGGTCTACGCAAAGCCGGTCGAACAGGGCAGCTCGCCTTACCATTTGTCAGAAGAAGAGCAGACAGCGATCAGAAAAGCAATGAATCAAATAGCTGGAAGCCCTTCTGGAACGGAAATAAAACAGGAAAATTAGCGAGTATCCGGCAGAATAGGTGAGTTCTTCTTGTGTCAGGATAAAATTCAACGGATATTCGGCTTTTTTGCGAAAATTCATCCGCTTTTCGCTCAAGACTTTTTACTGCCTCTGTAGTATAATAAAGGAGTCAAGGTTGGCTTTAAATACGAAAAGTAGGTGATCCGCCTTCAATACCCAAATCGATTTTCGATTCGCGGGGCAAGGCCAGGTTCTACAACGTTCCTTCGTTGACACCTAGCGTATCTCCTCATTTGGCAACCGTTTTCGTCCAAACGATCCAGGTAAACCAAAAGAATTGAGGAGATATTTATGGCACAGCGTTTAGCAACAAACTACGCCAAGGCCTATTTTACGATGAACGAAGAAGAGTTGAACCGATTCGTCTCTCTCTTCACCAATGAGCACATTTCTGTCGAAGTGAAAATTTGTGAAAACGGCGATCGGGACGTTTTGTTGACGGACAAGAGCGGTGCGATTCAGTTGACATTCCACCGCTTGGGCAACCGGTATTCCTGTGAAAGTTCCTACCTCATTAGAGATATGCATCTGGCTAATGCCATGCGGAAAGCAATGAAAACGTTTCGAGGCCACGGGATCGTCCATCGGATTTATGACGGATTTACAGTCGTCTATCATTACGACGAAGGTTCTGTCGTAAGCATCCAGGAGGTTTCCGGCGACGAGGAAGTGTCCATTTTTGAAAATACCGCCCCTCATGCCGCAAAGGAACTGGAAGAGCTGTTCCGGCAGACGGGAAGCGAGTGTGAGATTGACTCGATCCGGCAAGAGACGGATAGATGGCTGGACTTGCGTAACTGGGCGAAGCATGCTGCCCCGGAAAAACTTGGCATGATCGACCTTCGTTTGTGCGCATTGTCACGTCGTTTGTTTGAACTGGAAGCCTGAGAAAACTGAAGATTTTCTGCATGAAATGGGTGCTGCGGCGCCCATTTTTTGTTTCCCATGATTTTCTTTCATAAAAAGTATTGTCAACTAGGCCGAAGCATGGTATGTTTGTTTTCGTTGGAAACAGGATTAGGAACCAGGATTCACTTTAAAGGGTGGATAACAAGAGGGAAACCGCCCCCGTTAGTGAATGACGCAGGTCCTAGCGATGTTTAACATTACACTTGCTAGGAAGGGGGAACCGAAAGATGGAATACTCGACTTTCGGAAGACACGTTGCCGTTGACACATGGGGAGTTCAGTTTGACTTGTTGAACGACGCAGAATTTTTGAAGAAGGAAATGATTGAAGCTGCTGAAAGCTGTGGTGCCACTGTACTCAGTGTGCAAGCCAAGCAGTTTTCTCCTCAAGGGGCTACCGTTCTGGTTCTTCTCTCGGAAAGCCATCTGTCTATTCATACCTACCCAGAGCGTGGATTTGCGGCTCTGGATTGCTACACCTGCGGTGAGACCGTAGACCCGCAAGTTGCCATTGATTACCTGGTTTCTGTATTGCGGCCAGAAAAAGTGTACGCAAAGAAACTGGTTCGCGGTACAGGCGAATTGCAAGTGGTTGAACCGGAAATGAAACCGGCCCAGGTGGCAAGCAAGTAACGATTGGAAAAAGCCAAGAGGTGCGGAATATGTCCGCACCTCTTTTGTGTCAAAAATTGCCCGGGTTTAACGGAACGGAGCGGTTATCGTACGGCCGACATCCCGCAGCAATACGGTAAAATCGTTTGCGGCGTTTGCCAGATTTCCGGTTACCGTATTCGGCCCGGAGGTAACGGCATTGGTGGTGTTCGCCAGGCCGTTCGTCACGGTGTTGCTGATGTTTTGCACCCTGCTGTACATGTTGTCATCTGAAGTGACGCGGATGTTGAGATTTGGTGCGGCAGCCCGCGCAGCAGAGTGAACCTGGCGTTCGATGGCTTGCCTTTGCTGCATATCTTGAGCGCCAAAACGGGTCCTGACGCCGATAATGCAATCGTTCCCGTACACGGCTGCCGTTGCTCCTTCAACCCCGGGAACATTGTCTGCTGCTTGCGCCAAACGATCTGCGACATCGCGGTTAAATCCTTGGGCAGTAAAGCCGTTTTGATAATTGTAGGCACCGTAGTTGTTTGCTCCGAAATTGTTTGCGGTGCCGTTGTTAGGCTGCGCATTGTTTTGCAGGTTAGCTGGACGCTGGTATGCCAAATTGTTTGTTTGGGTACCTTTATTTTGATCCGTGCCTGCATTTGCACACCCGGATACAGTTGCCAGCACCATTACGCCAACAAGAGAATACGCCCATTTATTCATGGGGAGCCACCTCCTTCGGTTAGTATGAGCCCGCATTGCACTCGATACTCAGGAAGGGGCTGGATGTCAAAACACCCCATTGTGCCATTTTTCTCTACCTGTTAATATGGAAGGTACGCATACTAGAGGAGGTTTACATGAAGCGTCTTGACATACGCAACATCGCAATTATTGCACACGTCGACCACGGTAAAACGACATTGGTGGACAAACTGTTGATTCAATCCGGTACATTCCGCAGCAACCAGCAGGTTGAAGAGCGGATGATGGACTCCAATGACCTGGAGCGGGAGCGCGGAATTACCATTCTGGCAAAGACCACATCCATTAAGTACAACGAGTACACCATCAACATTCTGGATACTCCTGGGCACGCCGACTTTGGCGGCGAGGTAGAACGGATTATGAGCATGGTGGACGGCGTTCTGTTGATCGTCGATGCTTTTGAAGGATGCATGCCGCAAACTCGCTTTGTATTGAAAAAAGCGCTGGAAGCAAAAGTGACGCCTATCGTCGTGGTCAATAAAGTGGACCGTGATAATGCACGTCCGCAAGAAGTCATCAACGAAGTTTACGACCTCTTTATTGATCTCGACGCAACCGAAGATCAACTGGAGTTTCCGATTGTATACGCATCCGGATTGCAAGGGATTGCGGGTATGGAGCCCGACAAACTGGAAGGAAACCTTCGTCCGCTGTACGAGACGATCATCGAGCACATTCCAGCTCCGGAAGCGAACTCCGAAGAGCCATTGCAGATGCAGGTTACGATGCTGGACTACAATGACTTCCTCGGCCGCATCGGGATTGGCCGTATTTACCGCGGTGTGCTGAACGTAAATGACACCGTTGCCCTGGTAAAACGGGACGGCTCGGTTAAACGGATGCGTGTGCAAAAGCTGTTTGGATTCTCTGGCCTGCAGCGTGTTGAGCAAAAAACGGCAAAAGCCGGTGATATCGTTGCCATCGCCGGTCTCGAGGATATCAACGTAGGGGAAACTGTCTGCCATACAGATCATCCGGATCCATTGCCGCTGCTGAAAATTGACGAGCCGACCCTGCAAATGACATTCCTCGTCAACAACAGCCCGTTTGCCGGACGCGAAGGCAAACACGTAACTTCCCGCAAGCTGCGCGACCGCCTGATGGCCGAGCTGGAGACGGACGTATCCCTTCGCGTAGACGAAACGGATTCTCCGGATGCGTTTATCGTATCGGGACGCGGTGAGCTACACTTGTCCATTCTGGTTGAAAACATGCGTCGTGAAGGCTTTGAGCTGGGCGTATCCAAGCCAGAAGTAATCGTGCGGGAAATCGATGGCCAAAAGATGGAGCCAGCCGAACGCCTGATTATCGACGTGCCGGAAGAATACACCGGTTCCGTCATGGAAACGCTTGGCCAACGCAAAGCTGAAATGGTCAACATGATCAACAACGGCTTTGGCCAAGTTCGCCTGGAATTCATCATTCCGTCCCGTGGTCTGATCGGCTACCGTACAGAGTTCTTGACGATCACACGCGGATACGGCATCATGAACCACTCCTTTGACAGCTACCGTCCGCTCGTTCCGGGCAGCGTTGGCGGACGCCATGCAGGCGTGTTGATCTCCAATGAAACCGGAACGGCCACCACGTACGGTCTGATGTCCGTCGAAGACCGCGGCATCATGTTTATCCAGCCGGGTACCGAGGTATACGAAGGAATGATTGTCGGCGAGCACAACCGCGACAACGATCTGACCGTAAACGTCTGCAAAGAGAAGCACGCGACCAACGTCCGTTCGGCAACGAAGGATGATACCGTGAAAATGAAAACGCCTCGTCTCTTGACGCTCGAAGAGGCGCTGGAATATCTGAATGACGACGAACTGTGCGAGGTTACCCCGCAATCCGTTCGTTTGCGTAAAAAGTATCTGACCAAATCGGAGCGCGAACGCTACGAGAAGCAAAAACGCTATGCGTCTCAGTCTTGATTTGCAGAGGCAAACGCAATTTTGTCTGGCATGACATACTGTCCGGATACGAAAGTAACCATGCAAAAAGCCGCCTGGTAAAAGGGCGGCTTTTTCATTTTCTCAGCAAGAAATTGCTTCGGCCAAGAGGCAAAAAACATCGCAGGCATTCACCCGAGACCAATGTGTATGAACTGGTTTGCCCCTACTGCAAATACTGTTCGATCAGCCCGGTCAATTCTTCCGGCTTCACCCGCGGATCAATCCGCTTGACGACGTTTCCTTCACGGTCGACCAGAAATTTGGCAAAATTCCATTCAATGTCCTGGTTTTCCTCGTTGGGGGCGTGCTGCTTCAGATACTGATACAGGGGATGAGCAATCGGTCCGTTTACATCAATTTTGGCAAACAGGGGAAAAGTCACTCCGTAATTTCGATCGCAAAATGCCGAAATTTCTTCAGCCGTACCAGGCTCCTGAGCGCCGAATTGATTGCACGGAAAACCAAGTACGACCATACCGCGGTCACGATAGCGCTCATATAATTCCTGCAGTCCTTTGTACTGCGGAGTCAGCCCGCAAGCACTGGCAGTGTTGACGATCAGAAGCAGGTTGCCCTTGTAGCGGGCCAGTGTCGTTTCTTCACCAGCGATGGTTGTGACGGGGATGTCGTAAATACGCAAGGATTCCACCTCTTTCAAAGAGTTGTGATCCCGTCCACTATACCACGTCAAAGGGGAGTCATTCCAGCCTGCCGGCTAAAGCAACTGTTTGATAATCGTCATTTCGACCTCGGACAAGATGATTTGCTGCACAGATTCCGACCCTTTTCGTGCGGTGCTTTGCAGGATGCGTACAACTCCCTCCGGGTTTTGGGCGATAATCGTGCGGATCTCCCCATTCCCGCTCTTTCGCCGAGAATCATGCATGACAGAATAACCGAAGCGCTCCTGCAGAAACTGCAGGCTTGCCTGTACCTGAGCGTGCTTCATGCGAACCCCTCCCGACCGCTTCTTTTCTATTGAACGTATGAAAAAAACAGGACGAGAATGCATGCCAGTCTGTCAACCTGCAGTCACAGCATTTTGACAGGTTTCAAGGCAACTGATAAAGTGATAAGGATGGGGTAAACCAGTGCAAGAGCCTCTGGGAAACATCATTACATACGAGAGAAAATGCGGGGGAGAATTCGCTGGTTTGCGAGCGCTTACCCGAAGCAGTATGGCCGCAGGGCAGGAGGGTTAAAGATGGAATGGTTTGAGGTTGTTTCTACCTATGCTCCTTCTTCAACGGAGGGACTTTCGGCTTATGACAGCTTTCGGATGTGGGCTGATCATAACCGGGTGTGGATCATTTTTGTACAATTGATACTTGTCTATTACATGGGATTTGCCACTCGTGTGCGAATGCCCATTTTAAAAACAATTTTGCTTTACGTACTGCTCTTTATCGGCGCTCTGATCTTTGGCATTCTGGATGTGCAGCTGCCTGTGAAAAGCGCTCTGCTCGTAGCGATTGCCATCCTGGTGATCGTCAAGGTCAGAATCAAGCCGGAAGGAAGCAGCAGAAAGTGAGGGGAAGCGCACGTGAAGCGTGAGGATGCATTGGCCAATTGGCTGCAGATCAGGATCGTTGCGGATGCTCGTCCGGACGATCGCTCCGCCGCTGATACTGCCGCCTTTTTTGAGGCCATTCTCAAAGAGGATCATCAGGCGAGCAACCTGACCTACGAGGCAAATGAAGACAGCTACGTGGTTTCCGTTCTATGCAATCAAGAGAAGGTCGAACGGAGATACGATCGTGAGGAGGCAGAATCCCTGCTGAGGGCAATCGAGCTTGAACCGCGATACAATGAATCATAATCACTGTTCTGAAACAAGATAGCTCCGCCTTGCATGCTTTGGCGGGGCCCTATTTTTTATTTCTGCAACTTTTCCAAGGTTGCCCTCGTCTGTAACTGTGCCCAGGGCATTGAGGGAAAACATGGAAAGGGGAAGTACATCAATGAAAAAATACATGACCAGGCCCGTGCTGGCAGTTGTGGCTGCCGCTACGATAATTGGGGGCGTAACGCCGCTGCTGGCCAATGCCAGTACAACCGGAAGCAGCAGTGCGATCAAGGTTGTCATGAATGAAGAAGGCAAGCAAGTGACTCGCTACAATCTGAAAGAGCTGGCAACAAACGATCCGGCCACGCTCAATCTGTTGCTGAAAACGCAGGCAGATCACTTGTACATTGTAGTGGACAAACTGAATCTCGACGTAAAAATGCAAACGTACATTGAGCAAAATGAGGCGGAGTGGAACCGGATTTACAAGGAGTACTATTCCGATATTTACCTCGAAGTACGTTTTGATGAAACCGAGCAGGGCTTTGTCAGCCTAACTCCAGAGACAAAAGACAGCACCACCTACCTGAAAGGTGAAGTAACGGATGAAGTAACCAAAGTCGTGGTTGTCAAGCCAAATGGCGACAGCATCGAAGTCGTGCCAACGGCCAACGACAGCTTTTCGGTGAGCTTTGCGGCCACTGTGAGCGCGACTCCGCAATACGCGACAGTGAAAGCTTACGTCAACGACAAACTGGTCGATACCCGCGAAGTGCGGATCAACTCGGGAACTGTTGTAGATTCCGATGTTTTGATTCATACGCAGGCTGTTTTGGATAGCAAAAAGGGTGAATTGAAAGTAAACGGCATTGTAAACCTTACGGCAGGCAAAGTAGTCGTGACCTATGACGGAGACAAGAGAGGCGCCGGCGTGAAAAAGCTGTGGGACGGTGTCGGCTCCTATTCAGTCACCATGAAGGATGTAGAGGCTGACAAAGGGAAAGTATTGATTGAGGTGTACAAGGACGGCAAGAAGCTTGATTCGGAATCCGTCGATCTGCTTGTTGTCAACAAGCCGGATAAACCGACCAAGCCGGAAACGCCGAAGCCTGCCCAATACAAAATTACCGGAACCGCCAAGCTTGACGCCAAAGATAAGGAAATTGAAGTAGAAGGGGAAATCGCAGGATTCTCCAAAAACCAAAAAGCGAAGCTGTATGTAATCGCTCCGGACGGCAAAAAACACGAGGTCAAGATAGACGATGACGGGGAGTTCGAAGTGGAGCTCTCTTACAAAAATCGTTCTTACAGCGCCAAGTCCGTCCATCTGGAAGTAGTCGTTGACGGGAAGGTCGTAGCACAAGCTGACATTCCTCACGGTACGCCAGTAAACGAAGTTGATGACGATAAAGATAAAGATAAGAAAAAGAAGGACAAAGACAAAAAGCATCCGAACGGAAATGCGTATGGCTACTGGAAAAAGCATGGCCATGACGATGACGATAACGACGATCGCGACAACGATTAATCCGTTGCATTCTTGAGCGGCCACGAATGGCAATCTTCTTTCTGCTCCGGGCAGCTTGCCAATCATTCCATTTGACTAGGGCTGACGGTAGGTGGAGACATAATCCATCAGTTGGCTGATGTAGTCCCCGATGATGGGAATCGAGAGGAATTTGCTCAGGACGGAACCGAGAATGGCCAGTACGATGGCTGTTCCGATCGTCAGTCCCAGGCCCCGTGCCAGACCTGCCAGGAAATTGATCCAAAGCAGCTTGCGCGGGGCTGTATAATTTTGAATGACATCTGCCAGACGGATATCCTCTAAAAACATGGCGATTTTGTCCATCCGGTCATTTAATTTGCGTGCCTCCTGAATTTCTTCGAGGAGCTGGTCAATCTTTGACAACAGGCGGTCTGTGGGGCTTTGTGACATCTGGTTTCTCCTCCTGTCTCCTATGGTTACCAGTTAAGTAACAGTGTAGGGAAAAAAAGGGGAAGAATCAAGCGCATGCCGGAAAGGTTTGCCTATCTCTTCCTTGGCGGGTACAATAGACGTACAAAACTTACACAAGGAGGCTTCGGAATGGCTGAGACCGTATCCCAAACGCTTTCGGAGGAACTGTTCGGGTTGTTGCAGCAGGAGCGGTTTATCACATTGGGCACCATTGACCATGAGTCTGGGGCGCCATCGCTCAGCTCGCTTTCCTGGACGTTTGCGGCATCGCCGCAAGTCATCCGGTTTGCGGTAGACAACCGTTCACGCATCTTGACCA
Organism: Brevibacillus borstelensis; assembly: GCF_003710865.1. GTDB lineage: Bacteria > Bacillota > Bacilli > Brevibacillales > Brevibacillaceae > Brevibacillus > Brevibacillus borstelensis. Next base: position 115,325 of record NZ_RHHO01000023.1, read on the forward strand.
ATATCGCCAAGCAGCCACAAGTGGTTCTGCATTTGATTGGTGCTGGCTCTTCTTATGCCATTAACGGAAGGGCTGTATTGAAGAGTGAGCGGATGGAGGAGGTTCCCCTGAAGCTGGCGATGGTGGAGGTTACCATTGAGGCGGTGCGTGATGTCATGTTCTACGGTTCCCGTATCTCCGTAGAACCGCAGTATGAAAAAACATATGATAAAAATGCGGCGGCGAAGCTGGACAATCAGGTGATGACAGCACTGCGCAAAGCGGAGTAACAGAGAAAACGGGTGAAAACGAAGAGGAAATATCTGTTGACAATCACTCGATATTTCCGTTAGTATTAGGATCAACAAATTGAATAGCAAACTTCTTATCCAGAGAGGCGGAGGGACTGGCCCGATGATGCCCGGCAACCAATTTTCCTGTTAACAGGACGATACTGGTGCTAATTCCTGCAGAGCAAATCATGCTCTGAAAGATGAGAAGGGTTTGCTTGCGGCGACGTAAACAAAGCCTTCTTTTCAAAAGAAAAGAGGGCTTTTTCATGCCCTCAACATCAAAGCAGAGGGAGAGATTGCTATGCATCTGGAAACGAAACTGGTACAGGCGGGGGTAGGTCGTGATACGATCACGGGCGCGGTAAGCTTCCCGGTTTACTATGCGACCGCTTACCGCCACCCGTCTCTTGGTCAAAGTACCGGATACGATTACACCCGTACGGCCAATCCGACACGCAAGGTGCTGGAGGAGGCGATCGCAGAGGCCGAGTGCGGTGATGCCGGTTTTGCCTGTGCTTCCGGGATGGCAGCGATTCACACAGTCATGGGACTTTTTTCTCAAGGCGACCATTTGATCGTTTCGCTTGATTTATACGGTGGGACATACCGTCTTTTTGAGCAGGTCCTTTCCCGCTACGGGCTCCAGTTCAGCTATGTTGATCTGCGCGATCTTCAGGCATTTGCGGGCGCGATCCGTCCGGAGACAAAAGCCGTTCTCATCGAGACGCCGACAAATCCGCTGATGCAAATAACGGATATCGCTTGCGTAGCCGGGATCGCCAAACGAAGCGGTTTGCTGACCATCGTGGACAATACCTTTATGACGCCGTACTATCAGCGTCCACTGGAGCTGGGGGCAGATCTGGTGCTCCATAGCGGGACGAAATATCTTGGAGGCCACAATGACGTGCTGGCTGGCCTGATTGTGACAAAAGGCGCTGAGTTGTCTGAAAAGGTCCGGTTTTTGCACAATTCCATCGGTGCAACCCTCGGCCCACAGGATTGCTGGCTGCTGGTCAGAGGCATGAAGACGCTCGCTTTGCGTATGGAGCGACATCAGAGCAATGCTCTCCAGGTTGCGCGCAAACTGCGGGAGCATCCGGCGGTCACCGATGTATTCTATCCGGGATTGGACGATCATCCCGGCTACGAGATTCAGAGCAAACAGGCGACCGGTTACAGCGGCATGGTGTCCTTCCGCGTTCGCTTCTCTGCTCAGGTGGGGCCGTTTTTGGAAAACTTGCGCATCATCTCTTTTGCGGAGAGTCTGGGAGGCGTCGAGTCTTTGTGCACGTATCCGGCGACACAGACTCATGCCGACATTCCGCAAAAAATTCGAGAATACGTCGGGGTCTGTGATCGTTTGCTGCGATTGTCGGTAGGAGTTGAACATCCGGATGATTTGATTCATGATTTGATACAGGCTCTCGATGCAAGTCTGGTAGCGGAAGGGTGTAGACGATGAAATTTGCCACGAAACTGCTTCACGGGACATCTTGTTTCGATCCGGTGACCGGTGCGGCATCCACGCCGATTTACCAGGCATCTACGTTTCACCAAGCGGATTTGGACCGTCCGGGCGCATACGACTATGCGCGGTCCGGCAACCCGACCCGGCATGCATTGGAAGAGGCGATTGCCGTCCTGGAGGGCGGTGCGCGGGGATTTGCATTTGCTTCCGGCATGGCCGCGATTTCCAGCGTGTTTATGCTGTTTTCCGCGGGCGATCATGTTGTCGTGGCAGAAGATGTCTACGGCGGAACGTATCGCTTTTTGACCAAAGTGTTGTCCCGCATGAATATTGACGTTACGTTCGTGGATACGACCTGCGTAGAGGCAGTGGAGAGAGCCGTCACTCCTCGCACTCGCGGGATCTACCTGGAGACACCTTCTAATCCGACGTTGAAGGTGACAGACATCGCAGCTGTCTGCCATATCGCAAAGGCCAAGAATATCATAGTCATTGTCGACAATACGTTTCTGACCCCGTACTACCAGCGTCCGCTTGAACTCGGAGCAGATATCGTCATCCACTCAGCGACGAAGTTCATCGGCGGCCACAGCGATGTCGTTGCAGGGCTGGCTGTTACCAAGGATGCTGAGCTGGGTGAACAGCTTTACTTTATCCAAAACGGCATGGGAGCGGTACTCGGAGCGCAGGATTCCTGGCTGGTGATGCGCGGGCTGAAATCGCTGAAAGCCAGACTGGATGTAAGCACCCAAACAGCGGAAAAGATCGCTCGATGGCTCGCAAATCATCCTTCCGTTGCAAAGGTACATTATACGGGACTAGCGGGTCATCCCGGCCACCAGCTCCAATCGAGGCAGGCGAGCGGCCACGGAGCCGTGCTGTCCTTTGATGTGGGCAGCAGAGAGCGGGCGAAGGCTTTGTTTGATCGGGTTACGCTTCCGATCGTAGCGGTCAGTCTCGGAGCCGTAGAAACCATTCTGTCGTATCCGGCGATGATGTCACATGCCGCTATGCCAGCGGCAGAAAGAGAGCGTCGCGGTATAACGGACGGATTGATTCGCTTATCCGCCGGACTGGAAGACGCTGACGACCTCGTCCGCGACCTGGAACAGGCGCTTGAAGGTGTAGAGGCCGCTTTATCTGAAAGCAAAAGCAAGGCATTCTCCGGGGCATAACCGGGAGAATGCCTTTTTATTGAGGAGCTTTTTACTGCCGGTTGACCGGTATTTTGCGATTTCCTTCCGGTTTTGCGTTGCCGCTGTTGTTCAGGCGTTGTTCGTTTTCTCTGGATGGCGCTTCCTCTTTCATTTGAACATCGCGAGGGGCTTGGGGAATGATGCGTCCGACAATATCAGCCAATTCTTCCGCAATACCCGCCACGGGCCGGCCTTTTTGCATATCAGTGGACATTTCCCGCAAGCGTTGAACGATGTCGGGATCGGCCGTTACGAGCGCAGTGGCGCCTTGGGGATCTTCCTTCAAGGCTTCTGCCACTGTATATTTGATGACCCCTACTTCAGGGCGATCCAGGTGGGCGTTGACGTCGATGCCGACAACAGCCCATTTGCCCAATACAACAGCGGTGGCATCCTTTACGTTTGGTACACGGGTGGCCAGTTGAACCAGCCGGTCTGCAGTAGCTTGTGACGATTGGTTATAGCCAGGGGACGGTGCTGTTTGCTGTACGCGCTGCGTTTCATCTGCCCGTTTCCCGGGCTGCGGTGCTGCTTGATTCCCGGGAGGCTTGTTGCCAGACATGCAGGCGGAGAGCAGCAGGCTGACACTGAGTACAAGTACGGCTGTCCGCTTCACGGTCATTCTCCTTCGCTTCTTAAGTTGCTCCCACACAAGTCATGCATGATTATCTGTATTTTGTTCTCCTGTCCACCTTTTCATGCGGGACTCGTCTATCTTCACTCTTGCCGACATAGACTGTAGTACATCACGTCGCGGCTACTGAGCATCCCACCCGCAATTGCATAGGGTATAACAGATGGGTATTAGGAGGCGAGATTTTGAAGAAAATCTACGTGCTGGACACCAACGTACTCCTGCAAGATCCACGAGCGATGTTTTCCTTTGCGGATAACGAAATCGTCATACCCGCCGTGGTGTTGGAAGAAATTGATTCCAAAAAGCGCTATATGGACGAGATTGGCCGCAACGCTCGTTATGTGTCGCGGCTGTTTGACAGCTTTCGCGAATTGGGGCATCTGCATCAAGGCATCCTTTTGGAAACGGGTGCGCTATTGCGCGTCGAATTGAACCATTCCTCGCTTGCCAAGCTTCAAAAGCAATTTACGGAAATGACCAATGACAACCGCATTCTGGCGGTAGCGCTTAACTTGCAGGAAGAAGAAAACCTCTTGCCTCAACCACGCCCTGTCATACTCGTCTCGAAGGATGCCCTGATGCGAGTGAAAGCTGATGCGCTTGGACTGATTGCCGAGGACTTTCTTTCGGACCGCGTCGTCGGCGAGTATTCCCACATTTACAGTGGTTATCACAAAATGCAGGTTGCCCCGGAAATCATCAAAAATTATTACGGCAGCCGAAAGTTGTCACTTTCCACCTGTTTTCCGCAGCAGCGTTTTTATCCCCATCAGTTCCTGGTGCTGAAGGATGAGTTGAATCCGTCCATATCGGCTATCGGGAAGGTTGACATCGATGGAAAGAATCTGGAGATGCTGGTCGCTGACGACGATCCGATCTGGGGAATCAGGGCCCGCAATGTCCAGCAGCGGATGGCTTTCGAATTGCTCTTGCGAGAGGATATTCCGCTGGTGACGATGACAGGAAAAGCGGGTACCGGGAAGACCTTGCTGGCTTTGGCCGCGGGGCTTTTGCAAATTGAAGATTTGCAAACATACAAGAAGCTGCTTGTAGCAAGGCCAATCGTCCCGTTGGGGAAAGACATTGGCTATTTGCCCGGTGAGAAGGAAGAGAAGCTTCGTCCCTGGATGCAGCCGATTTACGATAATTTGGAGTATTTGTTCAATACAAAACGTTCCGGTGACCTTGACAAAATATTGGCAGGGATGGGCAGCATTCAGGTAGAAGCGCTGACGTATATCCGCGGGCGTTCCATTCCGGAGCAGTACATTATCATTGATGAAGCGCAAAACCTGACAAAGCATGAAGTGAAAACCATTTTGACTAGGGTGGGGGAAGGGTCGAAGATCGTATTGATGGGAGATCCCGAGCAGATCGACCATCCATACCTGGACGAGAGCAACAATGGACTTACGTACGTGGTGGAGATGTTTAAGGATCAGAAACTGGCTGGTCATATCCGCTTGGAAAAAGGGGAGCGCAGCGTTCTGGCACAGCTTGCGGCAGACTTGCTGTAAGTGTGCATAGTGCAAGCGAATCCGGACATACTAGGATTGTCGAACCCGATGATCCATGAATCAAAATCGGCGAAAGCCTTCCAGGAGGCGAAGAACCGTGGATGGTCATGATCACGCTCTCGATATCAATCGAACTGGCGGACACCGTACTCTTTAGGTAAGACAAACTCTGTTACGGAGGTTGAGGAGCTAAAGAGAATAATCGGTACTACCCCATAGCAACGGGTTCGACACGGCCGCTCCCAATTTGGGAGCGGTTTTGATTTATGGATAAAAACGCGATCAGCAATCTTTTGGTAAAAAGATAGACAACGATCGACAAATAAAGTGCTTTTTCGATAAAGGGAATATATGGAATATAGTGAATATATAGTAAATAAGGAGGTGAAAACAATGAAAAAACTGGCTGGTATTCTACTCGGAGCAGCTCTGGTTTTTACGCTGTCCTCTTCAGTCACGGCAAATTCGGAAGCTTGCGCTGGCTGCAAAGCGCCAAAACCTCATCCGGATTGCGTATGTCTGAATGGTGGTCCACAATGGGCCTGCCCGTGGTGATTTTAGTTCTGAATATTCAATCAAATACTTAATTTCAGCAAGGTCGACCTGCCATAAACTCTTAGCCACCTCTCGGGTGGTATTTTTTTTGACTTCCTGTCAGGCAAAAGAAAAAGCCCGGTATCCCGGGCAAACGGCTAAGCTTGATTTTGCAGAGCTTTTCTCAACAATGTAACCGTGCTTGCGTGCATGCCTTCATGGTACAAGCTGAATAAAAACATGCCCCCAAATGTATCGATTTCGGCTTTTCCGCGAAGGTTGAACGGGCTGGGAAGCTTTTCTTCAAAGCGATCGGCAAACTCTTTTTTAATCCGTTCCGTTTGCTCTGCCAATTGTTGGTTCAATGTTTCCAGGGTAGGAAGCTCCCCTTGCCAATCGGCAGGTTTTGTGCCGGGGCCGAACAGGGCCGCATAAGATTCGGGGAGGTGCGGAGCTTTTCCCCCGTAGAGCAGAGCATCCTGGGTAAATAAAACGTGGCCAATATTCCAGCGGATATTGTTGGAAAACCCTTCCGGCACAATGTCGGCCTGCTCTTCCTTCGTTGCCTGCAGCGTAGCAAGCGTAAGACTGCGGACTACATCGTAATGATCCCAAGCATGTTCAATGTTCATTCGCATTACCGCCTTCCATCTTCGTATCCATACAAAAAAATGTTACTTGAAATTGTCGCTGGTGAAAATATCCGAATGTGCTATGGTTGTCTCTTTCCCCATAAAGATGAAGCAAGGGGGGAGTGAAGCATGGTTACACTGGATACATCTATTTCTTTTTTGATTTACATCACGGCGGTTTCCAGCGCGGCCGCAGGGGTGACAGAGGCTGTCAAATCGGTCGTACCTTTTCTAAATACAGATTACGAAGCAAAAGAAGACAGGCTGGAGGATCACAATCATGCTGCCCGGCTTTCCCACTACAAAAAATTCCTGAATTTGCTCATCTCTGTTGTCGCAGCCGGTCTGATTTTTGGTTTTCTCCGGCTAGACCCGGCTTTGATTCTAGTCGGTGCCCCATCTGCTTTTGTAGAGAACTCCTGGCAGTTGGGTACGTGGATGTGGGGAATCGTCGCAGTCTTCGGCTCTCCGTTTTTTGCGTCGCTCCTAAAAATTCTCGAGTGCTGGAAGCATAATATGAACGGAAACCATATCCCCAACAAGCCGCGGCAAAAGGTGAGCGGCCCGAAGCAATAGGAGGCATCCTTTTCCCTTTCCCGAGTGCCGTACGCTCTATTGCCCCTTGCACAGCTCTTGCGATAAGATAGCCTTGTGCAATTTTGAGAAAAAAAGGGAGAAGCAGGCATGAGAAGAAAGTACGGACTTTTGGCAATTTGCTTCCTGCTGACAGTCTTTCTGCTTCAGGCGTGCGGATCGGCTGAATCGGCAAAGGGAGGATTGTCCGCCGCATTTGATCCGGAAAATCCGCAAGAATACGGCATTCGCGGCATTTATTTGGGACAAAACGTCAAAGAGGCGATGGACGTCCTGAAGCCGGCAAAGGCCGATTTTATGGATGCTGTGACGAGAGAGAGCTATACGTTGGACCAAATGGCTTCCGGAGCCGGTACCGTTGTCATGGGATTGCTCCTGGTCGACGATACCCAACTGATAGTCATGGTGAAGCAAGGTGTCTTGAAATCGATCGCAGTCGGAGGCGTTCCTCCGGAAAAAGCCGCCCAATTTGCCACGAATCGCGGATTGACTGTCTACGAAAGCTTCCAACGCTTGCAGGAGCTGTATGGCCAGGCGAAGCCCGGGCAGGAAGTGTCGCTTCAAGGAAGCAAGTACAAGGCGCTATTCAGTATTCACGATGACAAGGTGATCGGCTTTCGATTCGATACGATTGGCGATTGACCAGAGTGACTAGATGCCGGATACAACGTTCGCAAACAGCCATGCGTGCATCCTTCGGGTAGCGTATGGTTTTTTACACGTCTTTGTCCTGCCAGAGTACAGAGATGTTGTAGGCCCGGGCAATTCCGTCGATTAACTGATCATGGGCAGGATCAATCAGGTACAAATCAGCCGGCGTGGAGGGAATGCGCCCGAGGATGGCTTCCTTCATTTGTTCCAGCGCCGCCCATTGATCCTGATCGTCACCTGCGGATACATCAAGCGAAAAAAATGCGACCCGATCTGCATACAGGTAAGTATGGCCTTCCTGGCTTTCAAACCCGATGTCATCCAGGTGAATGATTTCCGTGTCGGGAGGGAGAAGCCAAAGGGAGAATTCCTCTCCCAGCATCGAGGCTTTCGTCAACAGCTCGTTCAGCTTTTGACGATCATGCTCGCCTTCAACGATGAGCAGCTGTCCATCGCGGTCAAACACATTGACATTGTCTCCGATTTTATGTATGACTTGAGCATAGAATCCGGGAAGCTTGCCGGCCGGGGCTTGCATTTCAACACCGAACATTCGTTTCATCGTCATCACTCCACTTTACGCCGTTTTCTTTCATCGTATCATAGTTCATAAGGAGGTTTCACATGAAAGAGGCCAATATGAAAATCGAGAGCTTTGCGCTTGGAGTGTTTCAGACAAATGCGTATGTGCTGACCCATCCGGAAACACAGGAATGTATCGTCATCGATCCGGGAATGGAACCGGAACCTCTTCTTCGTGCACTGGAAGGCAAAAAGGTAGCGGCTGTGCTGCTGACCCACGCCCATCTGGACCATATCGGCGGTTTGAATGCTGTCAGAGCGTTGACAAAAGCGCCTGTCTACATCCATCCTTTGGAGAGTGAATGGTTGACGAATCCCGACCTGAATGGTTCCAGCCGCTGGAATTTGCCGGAACCGATTATTTGTGAGCCAGCCGAATATGAATTGGCCGGTGGACAGATGCTGGAGCTTGCCGGTTTTTCTCTCCGCGTTCTGCATACACCGGGCCATTCCCCGGGAAGCTGTTCGTTTGTCATAGGGAAACATTGTTTTGGCGGCGACGTGCTGTTTGCCCAGAGCATCGGCAGAACGGATTTGCCAGGCGGTGACTTTGAGACGCTGATGATCAGCATTCAAGACAAATTGTTTGAACTGGATGACGATACGATCGTCTACCCGGGACATGGCCCCAAAACGACGATCGACGCAGAGAAAACCTTCAATCCATACGTAACGGGGATGCTTCGATAGAGCGCCCCACGGAAGCGAGTGGAAGGACAGGAAAACAAAAGGAGTTTACTGATACATGAGAAAAAAATGGTGTTCACTGGTGATCGTCGTTGCGCTTGGCTGGGGAACAGTTGGATGTGTCCCGCAGACAGGAAAGACCGATCAAACCACAGCAGCCCCTGTCTCTTCCGCCGCGGCTCAAGAGCCGGCTGACTTACCTGCTGAGGCACCTGCAGACAAACCAACGGACCAACCAACAGACCAACCAACAGACCAACCAACAGACAAACCTGTAGACGAGCCAGCAGATGTCTCCACGGAAGAGTCCGGCACCAACCATGCAGCGGGACTATCGGCACCGCTTTCCCGTTTTCCGGAGCAGCGCATTACGCTAATGGCTGTAGGTGACATCATGGTGCATGACGAACAACTGGAAGCCGCTCTTTTGCCGGATAAAAAAACCTATGATTTTGCACCGTCATTTGCGTACGTGAAACCGATTTTTCAAGAAGCCGACTGGTTGATCGGCAACCTGGAAACGACACTCGCCGGGCAAGAGCTGCGCTATTCCGGTTATCCGATGTTCAATTCCCCGGATTCTTTGGCCGATACGCTAAAACAGCTCGGTTTTACCGCCCTGACGACAGCCAATAACCATTCCATGGACCGAAAAGAAAAGGGCGTGCGGAGAACAATCGATCAGTTGGATCGGGTCGGCTTGCTCCATACCGGAACGTTTCGGGACGAAGCAAGCCGCAATGAGCCGCTTATCTTGAACAAAGACGGCTTTACGATGGCGCTGCTCTCGTACACGTACGGGACGAATGGCATTCCGATTCCAAAGGATAAGCCTTACCTGGTCAATTTGATCAATCCCGATCTGATCAAGGCAGACATCGCGAAAGCAAGAGCAGCGGGTGTCGATCTGGTCGCGGTCGCGCTCCATTTTGGAAACGAGTACCAGCGCATGCCAAACGCCAAGCAGCGGGAGACTGCCGAGCTGTGCATCAAGTTCGGAGCCGACCTGGTGCTAGGGGCGCACCCCCATGTCGTGCAGCCGTATGAATGGAAGACGATGACACTGGAGGATGGGAGTACCCACACCGGATTTATCGCCTATTCACTGGGCAATTTTATTTCCGCCCAACGCCGGGATTACAAAGACGTAGGAGTGATCCTGAAGCTCACCTTGTACAAAGGAGAATCAGGAGAAGCCAAAGTGGAAAAAGCGGAATGGACGACAACCTATGTTCATTATTATCGGAAGAATGGAAAACGTCATTATGTCATTTATCCTGTACCGCTCGCTGTTTCAGCCATGGAGCAAGGTCAGAAGCCGCCTGTGCTTGGCAAGGAACTGGCCGATTTCCTGAACCGGCTGCAAAAGGAAATGGATACGCATCTGAATTCGATGAATAAACAGACGAAGGCCAGCTAGGAAGCTGGCCTTTTTTGCGTGCAAGGGGGATTTATTTTTTTCCGAAGCCAAAGGGGAAGTTGACCTTCAGCTGCAAACGGAGTTCTTCATCCATCATGCTGATCCCCTGCACCTGAATGTTCGGGGAGATCAATTCCGGATAAAAGCCGAGGTCGTACTGCTTCTCCATCTCTTCAACAGTGGAGGAAGGCAGGGCAAAGCCGTCGAAATACAATTCATTGATCTTAAATTTCAACTGTTTCGGCGAAACGAGCTCATATGATCCGACGAGCCGAAGCTTCATGTGATCGTATTCACCTTCAACGATGAGCTGATTGTTTTCAAATTGAAAACGAGACTGTTTGAACAGGTCGTTTTTACTCATCAGAAACTGGTTGAAATCATTCTGATTGATCGTCAGCGTGTGAAGGAACAGCCCTTCCGACTGGATTCTCTCCGGTGTCGCCAGCTCGGGAATTTGGAACATGACGGTCGACAACTGGGTAAAGAAGGTTTGGAAGGCGGGCAGACCGCGTTTTTGCCAATCGACGATCAAATGGTCCATCAGCGATTGCACGCTGGTTGCATCTCCAACCATTTGCAGGTTTTTTTCTTTTTCCGTCTGGACGGCCAGCATTTCGGCCAGCTGCAGCTCGTATTGCTTGCGCAGGTCTTGCAGGGCCGTCAACCGTTCCAGCTTGTCTGCTTGCAGAGCTGTCATCTTGGCGCGTTCTGCCTGAAATTTTTCCAGGCGCGAGATATCCCGCTCATAGAGAAGCTGCAGAAACTCAAACATCAACAGAAAATCGTTGAAATTCTCGGCATCAAACAGAAGTGTCAGAAACGACACTCGTTCTCCCATGTAATAGGCTCTGGCGACTTCACCAGCATGTCTCCTCATCGCTTCGATGACTGCCTTTTGCCGTTGCATGTCCAGATCGAGACGGGCTATTTCCCCGCTCAGCTTTCCTTCCTCCTGTTTAATCAGGCCCAAGGTTCTTTCCAGTTCTTTTTGTGTAAAGTGCTGCTGCAGGATCAATTGTTCCAAAGGAGGCGCTTCCTGGGCAAAAGCGGTAAGCGGAATCGCGGCCAGCAGTAACACGAGCAAAATTTTACGCATCTCTTCACCTTTTGTTTCGTAGCGTGATTGGAGCAACTAGCCAAATACGCTCTCACCACATTGTATGATCTCTTTTCGTATTATAGCCTTAGTTGGCGGAATTTGGATAGCAGGAGAAGTGAAGATGACGACAATATCCAGAATTTACAAGGAAATAGAGAGCCATCCGGAGGGGGCAATCCCGTTTGTCCGCTTCATGGAGCTGGCGTTGTATGATGAAAGCGAGGGCTATTATACAAACAGCCGCCCAAAGATCGGAAAGGAAGGCGATTTCTTTACAAGTGCATCTGTGCACCCGGTTTTTGCGGAGACCTTGGCTGACGCGGTGGCAGAGATGTGGGACGCGGGAAAATGGCGTTCGCCTGCTCTGATAGAGATCGGTGGCGGGACCGGGGCATTGTGCAGCGGCATGCTTGCTCGATTGCAGGAGAGCTCTCCGCATTTGTTCGATTCCATCCAGGTCGTCCTGATCGAAGCAAGTCCGTATCACAGGGAGCTGCAGAAACAGGCGCTGTCGAAGTGGGGGCTGCCCGTCCGCACCTATCAAAGTCTCGAGCAAGCGGCAGCATCCGAGAGCCTGCAGGGTGTCGTGTTCTCCAATGAGTGGCTGGATGCTTTTCCGGTACATATCGCTGAAAAAACGCAGAAGGGCTGGCAAGAGGTATGGGTCACCAAAAACGGCGATCAATTGGCAGAGTGCTATCGGGACCCGATCCCTCCGCTGGCCCGTTACTTGGCCGAGATTGACAATGGATTGCCCATAGGCATGCGGGTGGAAGCCAATCTCGGAATCGAGGAGACATTCGCACAACTCTCCCGGCTGCTCCGTTCTGGATACGTGATGACCATCGATTACGGCGACTTGCAGGAGGAGCTATACCATCCGAGCAGAAAGCGGGGGACGCTGATGTGCTACCGCCGTCACCAAGCCGATGATAATCCATACGAGCATGTCGGCGACAAAGATATTACGGCGCATGTCAATTTCTCCGCGCTGATCCGCGCAGGGGAGCGGGAGGGATTTCAGAAGGTCACGTATATGCGCCAGGATCAGTTTCTGATCAGGAGCGGGATACTGGAAAAAGCGGTCAATCATACGGACAGAGATCCGTTTACCAGCCAGGCGATGAAACGGAACAGAGCAATCCAACAGCTGATTTACCCAGGGGGCTTGGGCGGGATGTTCCGGGTGCTGGTGCAAGCAAAAGGGGAGGTTACAAGTCACGGGTTTCGTTTCCAAACAGCAGAAAAGTACGGGGAGAAAAGATGACGGCAGCGTGAAGATGCCAAGAAAAAAAGATGCTCATCAGATGTGAGCATCTTTTTTCTTACAGAAACGATTGAATCATCATGGAGTGCTCTTGCGGTCCTACCGGCATCACGAAGAACGTGTAATAGGTGAACCCAACGAAGGAGACAAACATAAAACCGAAGAAGATGTTCAAGTATGCCCGCTCAGTCAGATTCATGTAGCTGAGCGCCACAAAGAATGCGGTCAGGCCGAAGAACAACAGGGCCATCGGGTACAAGCCAGCCCAGAACGACATCAGCGCGATTGCGATCGTCCAGAAGCCGAGTACGCGATACATACGATCCATCTGTAATCCCTCCTTTTGCAGCAAGTCGGCAATATTTACAAGATTCCTTCCCCATTATATAGGACAGGAGGAGACGTGTAAACGGGAAGGTATGACGGTTTTTTGACTGTCTTGGTAAATGCTGCTGGTTTAGCTAATCAACCGACATTTGGCAGTCCAGCTCGGGTACGCGGACTACCGTGTAATTGCATGAGCGGCAGCCGCTCAGCATCGATTCGTCTTCTCGTAACTCAATTTGCCCAAAGTATGTTTCAAATATTCCCGTCAACAAGGCGTTATGCATCCTGCATACAGAGGAAGGATAGCGCTTGGCCGTTTCGGAAAAGGTGCAATTGAATACGCGAAAGCGCAAACGTCCGTCCTGGAGCGCTTCGATGTCAGGCTTCAAGCCTTGGGCGACGACCAGCCGGTGTATATGCTCCAGCTTTTCTTCAAAGGAAGCTTTGTTTTCATCTAAAGGGAACTCCTTCAAGGCGCGTTTCGCCATTTCCGTTCCCATCCGATAGCCCATCTTGGTTAGCGCAGCTTCCCCGGCCTCGCCGAGTGAAAGGATGCTTTCTATCGCTATGTCCGCCAAGAGGCGGTAATCTCGCGGAGGAAATTGCAGGCTGACCACCTGATCGGAAAGCGAATATAGACGGCTGGGACGCCCGCCTTTTCCGCTCTTGTCAGAAGCTGAGCTGAGCAGATTGACATCCTCAAGCTTGGTGAGATGAAGACGGGCTACATTGGGATGGATCGAGAAGTGTTCGGCCACGTCTTGAACGGTAACGGGCTCCCTGCTGTTGGAAACGTACTGGTATATTGAAAAACGGGTAGAATCAGCCAAAGCGCTTGTAAGTTTCTGAGCATCGCATTCCATACCGTTCTCCCCTTTCCGTTGACAAATTACATTAAGTGTATCCGATTTTTCTTCGATTGTTAAGGTAAGAGTGTGCAGCCGATGGGTTTTAGCGCTGTCGATTGCCGTTATATCTAATCGTATTTTTTAGATTTAATACTATTGACATAGTGTTAATACCACATTTATAATCCAAAGTAGAAAAGGTTTTTTTATTAGCTTACTTTTAGATAGCTGATTATGCGATAGATGAGATGGAGGGTTATAAGATGGCTGTTGCAGAGCGTACACGTACCCAAAAATTGACTTTTTTCACGTATCCGAGCTGTACTTCCTGTCGGAAGGCGAAGGCATGGCTGGCGGAAAACGGAGTGAACTATGAAGAGCGTCATTTGTTTAAAAATCCGCCCACATCAGAAGAACTGCTGGAGATCATCAAAATGACAACGAACGGGTTGGATGAAATCCTGTCTACACGCAGTCAGCGATTCAAAAATCTGGATGTGGACATCAACGATATGTCTGTGAGCGAGCTTTTGGAAATGTTGAGCGAAGAACCGCAATTGCTGAAACGTCCGATCTTGACTGACGGCGAGAACCTGATCGTCGGCTTCAATCAATCTGCTATGAAAAACCTGCTTTCCTAATTCGAGGAGAAGGGTAGCCCCCTTCTCTTTTCTCTTTTTTCAGAGGGGGTTACAATGGGGAAAACGAGCGAGAAAGGGTGGAGACCGGGTGGAAACGATTCGGGTAGAAAAACGGGACGGCATCGCGACAATCACTTTTCATCGTCCAAAGGTACATAATGCGATCAGTCTGGAAATGGCAGAAGAGCTGCAGCAGGCAATCGAGGACGCTTCGGCGGATAAGGAAATCAAAGTAATCATTTTCACCGGGGAAGGTGCGAGCTTCGTCTCCGGCGGGGATGTGAGGCAATTCATCGCTGCTCGCGGCAAGGAGCAGGCTCTGCCCATCCTCAGCAAGGTGGCGGATGTGCTCCAGGCAGTGGAGACTGCAAAAAAGCCTACGATTGCCATGATCAATGGACATGCGCTCGGCGGGGGCAGTGAATTTGCGATTTCCTGCAACTTTCGGTTCGCCAGTGAAACCGCAGTGCTGGGCTTTGTGCAAATCGGGCTCCATATCACGACGGGCTGGGGAGGAGGCTCGCGGCTGCTGGACAAGCTCCCGGAGTCCAAAGCACTGGCCCTCCTGTTGACAGGGGCAAGACTCAGCGCCGAAGAAGCGAAAGGCTACGGACTGGTGGACCGCGTCTGCCATCCTGAGCGCCTGCGCGAGGAGACGGAACAGTTCGCCGCGGCAATCGCCGCCCGTCCCTTGGCCAGCATCGAAGCATATATGGACATGCTCGCCTGGAAGCGAAAAGGGTTGTCACTGGCGGAACGCACGCGCCGGGAAGTCAGCCAATGCGCCGAGCTATGGGGAAATGACGAGCACGTGCGTCTTGTAGAGAAATTTTTAGGCAAATAGAGAATAGGAACTCGCCAACTCCGCTCCCGTTTAAACAATTGTGTGCTTGGACATACTTTTTCTAGTAGAAAACGATTCTACCAGAGTAGGAAAAAGCATAGGATGGAGTACATCATCCTTTTAAAGGTAACGGGAGGGACTTCATACATGGTAGCTTCCAGACAGGACGCATGGACTGAAGATGACGATCTGGTGTTGGCGGAAGTCACCCTACGCCATATTCGCGAGGGCGGGACGCAGCTTGCTGCTTTTGAAGAAGTAGGGCAACGCCTTGGGCGTACGGCGGCCGCATGCGGATTTCGCTGGAACAGTTGTGTGCGCAAAAGATATGACGCAGCGATCGTGATAGCGAAAAACCAGCGGCAGCAGTTGAAAAAGATGGGACGGCTTACTTCTGTCCAAACAGAGGTAAATGGAGAGGCACAGCTTCTGAGAAAACAGCAATCGCCGGTCCAGCAGCTCTCGCCAAGCGGCTCAGCCGAGGAGCAGATTGAAGCAGTGATTCGGATGCTGATGAATCACAAGGATTTGGTCCGAAAGGTACGGCAGCTTGAACAAGAGTTGGAAGGAAAGGTTTTGGAGATAAAAGAGTTGAAGGAAGCGCACGACAGGATGAAAAAAGACTTGGAACAGGTCCAGGGAGTCAACGAGGATTACAAAGCGTTGGTTCAAATCATGGAGCGTGCACGGAAAATGGCCTTCTTGAATGAAGAGGAGCCCGTGAAAGCCATTTTCAAAATGGACGAGAACGGGAATTTGGAGAGGGTGGAAAAATAGACCCGAAAGTCTGCAAGGGACAGCGAATCATGAAAAAGAAGCGGCCGCATAGCCGCTTCTTTCGTTTTTCAAACCCCGTCAGTCTTGAAGTCCGACACCCTCTGGGAGCCATACATAAGGGTTTTCGCCGCGGTCACGGACCGGGTTGTACTTGACCGGAGTAAAACCCATCTTCAACCAGAATTCATCCGCACGACAGCGGGAGTTGGTCTTGATCGGGGCACCGAAGCTCTTGGCATGGTTCACCAGAGCAGTACCGTAGTCCTTGCCGCGATAATCCGGAAGGACCTCCAGCTTCCACAGCTCGTAGTAATCCTGAGCGGGGGCAAAGTAACGATCGTACTTGCCGTCGATTTTGTAAAGGCTCATCCGCGCCACCAGCAAATCATTGTCATAGATGCCGTAGAAAGGAGATTCGGAATCGTTTTCCACGATGTTCGCCTCCAGGTCTTCCTTCATCGAAAGCTCCTCCAGGCCAAATTCGCGGAATCTTTGAAACTCCTCCAAAGTCTTGTAGTTGATGTTTAGACGTTTTACCTCAAACATGAGTAAGCCACTCCTCTCACGCGCTTTGCCTTGCCATAACATTACTTATCATTATACACAAAATCGGTTACATCTGAGCGCATTTTCTCCTTTTGTCCCATCTGTTTGCAAAAAATGTTTTCGTCTCCATGGAAAAAATTTAAATTTCAACCTAGAACTATGTCATATCTCATGGCAAAATAGAGAGAAGCAAAACAATTTCGACAATCGCCCGGACGAGTTGCAAACGGTTTCACGGTGCCGGCCGATTGGTCTTGGAGAGGAGCGTTGCCATGCGAAAAGTATTGATCGCCAATCGCGGGGAAATCGCCAGGCGGATTATTCGCACCTGCCGGGAGCAGGGGCTGGGGACGGTAGCGGTGTTTTCAGACGCAGACAAAGATCTTCCCTTTGTCCGTGAAGCAGACGAGGCCGTACATATCGGCCCGCCACCGGTACCGCACAGTTACCTCAATGTAGACGCCATCATCGCTGCGGCCAAACAGACAGGGGCGGATGCCGTTCATCCGGGTTACGGATTGCTGTCCGAAAATGCTGCGTTTGCCCGCCGCTGTCAGGAGGAAGGCCTGCTCTTCATCGGTCCATCGCCAGAGGTGATCGCCCAGATGGGAGATAAATTGACGGCTCGAAACGTGATGCACAACGCAGGAGTCCCGATCGTACCAGGCTGCAAGGAACCCGCGCAGTCTCCTGACGAGGCGGCGCAGCTGGCTTCGGAGATCGGGTATCCGGTCATGCTGAAAGCGAGCGCTGGCGGCGGGGGGATCGGCATGCAGATTTGCCGTGACGAAGCCGAGCTGAGGCAAGCGTATCAATCGGCAAAGGGCAGGGCAAAGGCGTACTTCGGCAACGATGCGATGTACATTGAGCGCTATGTCGATGAGCCACGTCACATCGAAGTGCAGATCGCCGGGGACATTCACGGAAACGTTCTGCATATTCTGGAGAGAGAGTGCTCGATCCAAAGAAGACATCAGAAGGTACTGGAGGAAAGTCCTTCTCCCTTTTTGGACGACGATACGAGAGAGAAGCTCTGCAGCGCAGCGGTGCAGGCAGCACGTGCTGTAGGCTACACCGGTGTCGGAACAGTAGAGTTCATCGTCGATGGAAACAAACAATTCTATTTTTTGGAAATGAATACACGCCTGCAGGTAGAACACCCTGTCACGGAGGAAATGACCGGACTTGATCTGGTCGCCATGCAGCTGGCTATTGCGAGAGGAGAAAAACTCTCATTTGCTCAGGAAGATATCAAGGCGATCCGGCACGCGATAGAGCTGCGGGTCTATGCAGAAGACCCGGTCACGTTTATGCCTTCGCCGGGAACGATCACGCTGTATCAGCCGCCGCAGCTGGAGGGCGTCCGGATCGACGACGGTGTGGAAACAGGGACACAAGTGACCCCGTTCTACGATCCGATGATTGCCAAGGTCATCGCTTCCGGAGCGGACCGGAGCGAAGCGATCAAGCGGGCGAAAGCGGCAATGCAGCAATTTGTCCTCACCGGAATCAAAACCAATATTCCATTCTTGCTGGAGGTACTCGAAGACGAGCAGTTCGTCCGGGGAACCTATACCACTCGTTTCATCCAGGAACGGAAACAAAAATCAGTCTAAGGAGTGCGAGCAAAATGAAGAATGTAGCAGCAACGATGGCAGGAACAGTCATCAACATCCTGGTGCAAAAAGGCGATCAAGTCAAAGCCGGTCAAGATGTGATCGTACTGGAATCAATGAAGATGGAAGTGCCGGTTCAGGCGGAAGCAGACGGCGTTGTTGCCGAGATCAAAGTCAACAGCGGCGATTTTGTCAACGATGGAGATGTGATCGTCGTACTGGAATAGAATGGGGCTGCTTCTAAACTGAGCGCCCGCTAGGAAAGGGGGAGCGTCCATGCAGGTACAAATTGTCGAGGTCGGACCGCGCGATGGACTGCAGAACGAACAAAAAGTGCTCTCCGCTCCGGAAAAAATCCGGCTGATCGAGATGCTGGCGGAAGCCGGACTGCAAAGAGTGGAAGCGAGCTCCTTCGTAAACCCGAAGTGGATTCCCCAACTGGCTGATGCGGGAGAGGTTTGCCGCTCGCTTCCGCACCAGTCACGCGTGAGGTACAGCGCCCTTGTTCCAAACCTGAAAGGGCTGGAGCGGGCGCGGGAGTGCGGCTTGACCGAAGTAGCCCTGTTCATGTCCGCATCGGAGACGCACAATTTGAAAAACATTAACAAGTCGATCGAGGAGACCTTTCCCGTCCTTCGGGAGACAGCCAGGGAAGCATTGGCCTTGGGCATGCGTGTCCGCGGCTATGTGTCGACGGTGTTCGGCTGCCCCTACGAGGGAGAGGTTCCCCTGGACAACACCCGCAAAGTCACGAATGAGCTGATTTCGATGGGGGTCTATGAGGTCTCGATTGGCGATACGATAGGAGTGGCTACACCCCTGCAGGTTCATCAAGTTTATGCGGCGCTTGTGAAAGATGTTACGACTGAGCGCTTGGCCGGCCACTTTCACGATACCCGCGGTACTGGTCTGGCAAATGTCGCCGCAGCGCTGGACGAGGGCATACGGATCTTTGACAGCTCGATCGGAGGGCTTGGCGGCTGTCCATATGCGCCGGGGGCATCTGGAAACATTTCGAGCGAAGACCTTGTTTACATGCTGCACGGGATGGGATACGAGACAGGGGTCAGCCTGGAGAAGCTGGTCGAGGCGGGAGCGTATGTCCAGCAGCTTTTGGGACGCGCCCTGCCATCCAAGGTGCTCCAGGCCGCCTTGGCCCAGTCGCACAGAAGACAACCCGAATCCCGGGCAGAAGGAGGCAAAGCATGACTGTCTTGTATGAAAAAGAAGGACTGATCGGGATATTGACGATAAACCGCCCTGAGGTGTTTAACTGCCTCAACCTGGACACTTTGCTCGCGATGCGGCAAACGGTTGCCGAGGCAGCCGTGGATCGGAGCGTGCGTGTGCTGATCGTCACCGGAGCGGGAGACAGGGCTTTCTGCTCCGGGGCCGACCTGAAGGAGAGGCGGTCCATGACTGATCTGCAGGTACAGCATTACATCAGAACAATCCGCGACACGTTCAGCGAGCTGGAGCGGATTCCCAAGCCGGTAATCGCAGCCATCAATGGCATTGCCCTTGGCGGCGGCACGGAGCTGGCTCTCGCGTGTGATTTGCGTGTGATGAGCGAGACAGCCCAGATGGGGTTGACGGAAACGTCCCTCGGGATCATTCCCGGCGCGGGCGGAACACAGCGGCTTCCCAGGCTGGTCGGCAAAGGAGTGGCAAAGGAGCTCATCTTTACGGCCCGCCGCGTAGCTGCCGGGGAAGCGCTTGCCATCGGACTGGTGAATAAGGTGGCGGCTTCCGATCAAGTCATGACGGCTGCCCTGTCGCTTGCCCGCGAGATTGCCGAAAATGCCCCGATCGCCTTGGCTCAGGCCAAGTATGCGATCGACTACGGTCTGGAGACTGACCTGGCTACGGGGCTGGCCATGGAGAGCAACGCCTATCAGGTATTAATCCCTACCCGTGATCGGCAGGAGGGACTCGACGCCTTTAAAGAGAAGCGAAAGCCGGTGTATCGCGGCGAATAAGAGGAGGTAGTAGGCACCCATGAGCAAACAAGCAGAAGACATGCTGAGAGAACGCATCGCCCAGGTGGAAAAGGGCGGAGACGAAAAATACCATGCCAAGCTGAAGGAGCAGAACAAGCTGTTTGTCCGTGATCGCTTGAAGCTTCTGTTTGACGACGAATTTCACGTGGAGGACGGCCTGTTTGCCAACTTTATGGCTGGCGACCTGCCGGCAGACGGAGTCGTTACGGCTATCGGGAAAGTAAACGGACAGACGGTCTGCGTCATGGCGAACGATTCTACGGTAAAAGCAGGCTCCTGGGGTGCCCGGACGGTCGAGAAAATCATCCGCATTCAGGAAACGGCGGAGAAAATGCGGGTGCCGCTGTTGTACCTGGTCGATTCCGCAGGGGCACGGATTACGGACCAGCTTGAAATGTTCCCGGGCCGGCGGGGGGCAGGTCGAATTTTTTACAATCAGGTAAAGCTCTCCGGCAAAATTCCGCAAATCTGCATCCTGTTTGGACCTTCCGCTGCCGGAGGCGCCTATATCCCGGCGTTTTGCGACATCGTCATCATGGTCGACAAGAATGCCAGCATGTATCTGGGGTCCCCGCGGATGGCCGAGATGGTGATCGGAGAAAAGGTGACACTGGAAGAGCTCGGCGGTGCCCGCATGCACTGCTCTGTCAGCGGCTGCGGAGACGTACTGGCAGCCAATGAAGAAGAGGCGATTTCTGCCGCTCGCCGCTATCTCGGCTACTTTCCTGCCGACTACACGGCCAAGCCTCCGGTTGGGGCCGCCAAGTCGCCTCGTCCAGACGCGAAAAAAATCAGCGAGATCGTCCCGGAGAATCAAAATGCTCCGTTCAACATGCATGAACTGATCGACGCGTTGGTCGACGAAGGCTCGTTTTTTGAGGTGAAGAAGCTGTTTGCGCAGGAACTGATTACGGGGCTTGCCCGTCTCGATGGCAAGCCGATCGGTATCGTGGCGAATCAGCCGAGGGTAAAGGGAGGCGTCTTATTTGTCGATTCGGCTGACAAGGCGGCGAGGTTCATCACGCTGTGCGACGCCTTTCAAATCCCGTTGCTGTTTTTGGCGGACGTACCGGGCTTCATGATCGGCACGGCGGTCGAGCGGGCCGGCATCATCCGCCACGGAGCAAAAATGATATCCGCGATGGCGGAAGCGACGGTTCCGAAAATTTCGGTTATCGTGAGAAAGGCCTACGGAGCAGGACTTTATGCCATGGCCAGCTCCGCTTTTGAACCAGACTCCTGCCTCGCGCTGCCGGGAGCGCAAATAGCCGTAATGGGGCCGGAAGCAGCGGTGAATGCTGTCTACAGCAACAAGATTCAAGCCATTGAAGATCCGCAGGAACGGCAAGCCTTTATCATGCAAAAACGGAAGGAGTACCAGGAAGATATCGACATCTATTTGCTCGCTTCCAATCTGATCGTGGACGCGATCATTCCTCCCGAAGATCTGAGGCGGGAGCTGATTGCAAGATTTGACGTTTATGCGAACAAGAAGCAGATTTTTTCAGAGCGAAAGCACCCCGTTTATCCGGTGTGACCATTTCGCCCGCTGGTCGTCCCAAGAGGGATGGCCTTTTTTATTTCGGCAGGTGAATATTTTTTTGACAATTTCGATCTTTTTACGTAGGAATAATTGATCATTGCCAGCAACTTTGGTATTCTTGAAATAAGTATTGATTAATGTAGGTGAACAAATGCAGCTTCAGTCGATACCACTCCATTTGGTTGTCATAGGCGGCGGTTCTGTAGGGCTTTTATATGCGTCCAGGTTGCTGCTGAGCGGGCAGTCAGTCACACTCGTCACCCGCACCCGCGAGCAGGCGCAGCTCTTGACGCAAGCAGGAGTAACCCTTCGCCAGCTCGACGGAACGATGCAGAAGGCTTCAATCCGAAGCAACCCGATGGAAGACGGTTTGCCGCAAGGAGACCTTTACCTGCTGGCGGTCAAACAGTCGGATCTTGATGCGATCCTGCCTGATCTTCGCCACCTTTCTGCTGCATCGCGGGTATTGGCCCTCCAGAACGGCATGGGACATTATGAGAAATTGACACAGGTGCTTGAAAGCCGTCAGTGTTTTTTTGCAAGCAATACGGAAGGAGCGCGCCGGCTGTCCCCTGTAGAGGTCGAGCATACCGGAACGGGACTTTTGCGCATAGGTCCTTGGACGGAACAGGATGAGCGCGATCCGATCTGCAACGCGTTCGTAGAGCTTGCCAACCGCTGTGGTTTTCAGGCCGTTTATGAGGATACGATAAAACCATTCGCCTGGAGAAAGCTGCTGGCAAATGCCTTGATCAACCCGTTGACAGCTCTGTTCGAGATGCCAAACGGCATGCTGCTTGAATCCCCGCACACCGTGACATTCATGAAAGAACTGTTTTGGGAAGCCGCGGCCGTAGCGGAGCGCTGCGGTGAAAAAATTGAAGAGCGAGATTGGCAGGAAGTTGTAAAAATTTGCCGAAATACTTCCCGTAACATTTCCTCAATGTTGCAAGACATCCGGCGGCGGAATCACACGGAAGTAAACGCTATCAACGGTTATCTCGTTCAAAAGGGGAGGGAAACCGGAATACCCGTCCCGATGCATGAGACATTGCTGCGCGCCGTGCTTCTGAAGACAGACATGGTGAAGGGGAAGGGAGAGGCCGCCATTGACCTTTTTGGGTAAGCTTTGGTCGTTTTTTTCAACGACGTGGACCTATTTTTGGGCGACGTTGACCGCGTTTCCTTTTCTTGGATTCCCACTGGCGTACTTTTTGGTGTATCTGTGGAAAAAGGACCGGCGTTTGGCCGGACGCTGGGCTGTAAATATCACGAATTTTTTGCTCATTCGTGCCGTTGTCGTCGCGTATAGCGTAATTTGGCCGGAAGCGCTGTCTGCGTGGTGGTGGATTACCGGATTTTTTCTCGCGGCCATTGGACTCATCGGCTGGGTTCAAATCAGGCTGAAAGGTAAGCTGTCGCTGTTGAAGGCGAGCTTCTCGGTTTGGAGACTGTCTTTCCTCCTGTTTGGACTGGTCTACGTAGTGCTGTATACAACCGGGATCTTTAAGACGATGGGCGACGTATAAACACTCGCGGCACCGATACATATACCAATAAAGAAAGAAGGTAGGATTTATGAGGCTTCCCATCGAATCGATTGGGCATAAGATTCGAATGATTCGGAAAGAGCGTGGCTTTACCCTGGAGATTATGGCGAACAAAACAGGACTGAGCAAGGGCTTGCTCAGCCAGGTCGAACGCGGCATTTCTCAGCCTTCTCTTGATTCCCTGTGGAAAATCACGAAGGCTCTGGAGGCTTCGATCATCCATTTCTTCGAGGACATCGACCAGAAGCAGGTCCACGTTACGCGAAAGCCGAAGCGCAGACAGATGGTTTTTCCCGAGTCAACAGGGACGTACGCGTTATTGTCTGCGGGGGGAAGCTCAAAACTGGGTATGTTGGAAGTAAAGCTGCAAAAAGGCGAAATGGTAGTGGACAAATTCGTGCAAGGCGAAGGAGAAGAGTGCTTTGTCGTCACGAAGGGAACGGTTACCGTGCGATTCAACGATGAAGAGCACGTACTGGAGGCCGGCGACAGCATCACTTTCGACAGCACCAAATCACACAGTGTCGAAAATACGGGCGAGGAAGAAGCGGTTCTGATCTGGTCCGTCACTCCGCCGCAATTTTAATTGCATACAATGGCAATTACACTTTGACAACCCATTACGGCGGGTTGTCTTGTTTTTTTGGGGGAGGGGGGCATGGTATAATTTGCAGTGACATGGAGTAAGAAAGGTGAGCTTCTATGAATGTTGAATGCGTATCGCTGCCGTTGGCCAACCGGCTGGCTCATGATTACCAGCTGGGAAACGCCGACGCGCTGCGTTTTTTTACCTACCCCCCGTACCAGATGGAGTCGTACCGGAAACGGCTCGAGTGGCTTCAGAACAATGAGATTCCCCACAGAGACAAACTAGCTGATGGGCTGCTTGCCTACAATCAAGCGATCGGCAATCATCAGCGAGCGATGGAAGGGATCGAAAAGCTGCGAAAGCAGGGTACTATGGTTGTGATCGGCGGCCAGCAGGCTGGTGTCCTTACTGGCCCGCTGTACACGATTTACAAGGCTGTCCATCTGATTCAGGCTGCAAGGCAGCTTTCGGCACAGTTGAATGCAGAAGTCGTTCCTGTGTTCTGGATTGCCGGCGAGGATCACGACATCGATGAGATTGACCACACATTCTGGCTCACCGATCAAGAGACAAAGCTGCATAAGGAGAAAATCTCCCTTCCGCGTACGGGACGCCCTTCGGCCAGCAGTGTGCCGCTGGGACGTGCGGAGTACGAGGCATTCATGGAGAAGCTGTTCGCCAATTTGACAGAGACGGAGGAGACAGCGGCGATCCGCAGGTGGGTGGAAGAGGCTGCTGCATCGTCAAAAACCGTCGTCGATTGGTTTGCCCGCCTGATGACCAGTTTGTTTGGCAAGCACGGCCTGATTCTGGTCGAATCTTCTCTCCCTTTTGTCAGAGAGCTGGAAAAGCCGGTTTTTACGCAAGTTTTGCAGCGAAATGAGGAGCTCAGCGCGCTTGTAGCCGACGCGGCTGGCCGTTTGGAGAGTGCAGGCTACCCGCTTCAGCTGGAGGTGGGGGGACAGGAGGCGAATCTCTTCCTGTATGAAGGAAAGGATCGTTTGCAGCTGCTCCGCCACGGAGATCGCTTCGTCACCCGCCGGGGAACGTATACCCGCGAGGAGATGATTGAGCTGGCCGAGACAGATCCCTGTCGATTCAGCTCCAATGTAGTCACCCGCTCGCTGATGCAGGAGCATCTCTTCCCGACCTTGGCTTTTGTGGCTGGCGCGGGGGAGATTGCTTACTGGGCGTATTTCAAGGAGATGTTTGCCGCTTTTGGCAAGCAGCTGCCGATCGTGCTCCCGCGGGTCTCCGTCACCCTGGTTGAAGGGGCGATTGCCCGCTTGCTGAAAGATTTCGACCTACCCATCGACAAGGCGCTGGCTTCGTTTGCCGCGTGGAAGGAGGAATGGGAAGCGAGCAGGGGAGCCCATCCCTTGACGGACCGCTTTCAGCATGTCCGGGACGCCATGCAGGAGCTGTATCAGCCGCTCGTCAGCGAGGTTGCACTCCTGGAGCCGGGAATGGAGCAGTTGGCGGAGAAAAATGCGGCTCGTCTATTGGAACAGGTAGACTTTTTGGAGCGGCGGCTAGTTCTGGCGCTGGAGCAGCGGGAAGATATCGGGAAGCGGCGTCTGTGGAGGCTGGAAGCGGCGCTGAATCCTGCAGGAGGATTGCAGGAGAGGAAGCTGTCGATTATCCCGTTCGTAAACAAATACGGTCTGTCGCTTGTCGACCGGCTCGTGGAAGCGCCCCTCGTCCACGATGGCAGCCATCAGGTTGTCTATCTGTAAAACCGGATAACATGAGTGAAGCCGCACCGTTTGTGATCGGGTTGCGGCTTCTTTTTTTGTGCTCCCGGAAATGAAGGGTCTGACCATGCACCATGGAAAAACTTTCTTGCCGTTTTGTTGGGATTTGTCGAAACATTTCATGCATATAAACGTCATACCTTTTGAACAGGAGATTTTCTCCGAAAGGTGGTCAAACTTTTCATGCGAGGCAAGAAAATGACGACAGGCAGATGGGTGTTGACCGTTGCTCTTTCTGTTACCTGGCTGCTATCCGGTTTGGGAGCAGGGGGACAGACGGCCGAGGCCCGCATTAGCGATCTGGCAGCCAGCAGCGGTACCTTCGTGGATACCGAGCGGCATTGGGCCAAAAAAGAGATAGCAGAAGCGGTAAGCGCACGATGGGTTCAAGGATTTCCGGATGGAACGTTTCGGCCGGAGACACCTGTTTCCCAGGAGCAGTTCATGGCGCTGGTTGAGCGCATGCTGCCGCCATTTAACGGACACGAAGCGGATGATTTCGCGCAGGACCTTTACCTGAAACCCGTGAAGGGCCGCTGGTCGGAAAAAACGTATAAGCATTTGCTGCCAGCTGGCATACTGCCGAGCGGAAAGCCTGAGGAGCCGCTGACGCGCGTTGAGGCGGCAAGATTGACCTTGGCTGCGCTGGGTAAACAGTCAGAGGGAGAAAAATACCGGGGTACGACGTCCCGCTTTTTTAGTGATGTATCAGTGGACAATGAGCATCAGGTAGTGATGGTGTATCCGATCTATAAACTAGGCGTTATGGCTGGTTACCCGGACGGGACGTTCCGCCCGAATGACAAAGTCAGCAGGGCGCAGGCGGTGGTCCTCCTGAACAGGATCAGGGAAGCGCAGGAGGAGCTGTACCCGGGGAAGGTAACCGAGGCGGAGCGCCAGGCGATGACAAAAGCGGTAGACAGCTTTGTCACAACCGTTATGGACAAGGAGAAAATCCGGCGATACGACGATCTGGTCAGCTACGTACAAAAAAACAAGCTGCCCGTCAGTGAAAAGTTCCTGCAAGAGCACTTCTCGTTTATGAAATACGACGTCTATGATTTCATTCGCTTTCCGCGTTTTGACGAACTGATTTACTACGCGAAAATCAGCGAGGGCAAGTACCGGATGACCGTCCAATACTATTCCGGAGAGCTGGGCGGCAGTGTAGACAGGACGTTCTATCTCGCGTCCGCGGACGGAAAGGACTTCCGGTTGATCGGAAAAGACGAGTAGCAGGGACTGCCGGAAAGGCGGAAAATTTGCTGCCCGTTTCAATAGAACGGGACGAGCGAAACGATGATGATACGGTGGCAGCAAAAACAAAGATTGATTACACGTGCTCGTTTGACGGTTGCCAGACTGTCCTGCAAACTGGGACGGAGTAAAGCCGGAGAACAAGAAAAACAGCCATTCCTGCTCAAGTTTGACAAGCAGGGAACGGCTGTTTTTTGTTTCGGAAACGGCTGTTTTTTTGTTTGGGAAATGAATCGTTTTTACTATCATCTTTTGGACTGATACCTATTCACATGCCCATTGTTTATGTCGAAGCCCGCTCCTTTGCCATCAGGTTATGAAGCTTTTCGCTGCCAGTTTTCCCATATCAGGAGAACGCCGGCAATCACCAGCGGATAAAGCGCCGACCATCCGAGAAAAGGATAAAGCCCACCGGTAACGATCAGCGATGTCCAGGCAGCGATACGTCCATACCGGCTGTTCTTCAAGAGTCGGACACCGGCAAGACAGCCCCCGATATAGGTGGCAAAAAAAGTCGCGTTGGGAAACTGGATGAGACGAGCGAGATCAATCCAGCCCATGGCAAGAACGAATAGAACGATGAAAAAACAAATCGATAAAAAGAGCAGTCCGCCGACCGGCGTCCCGTATTTGGAATGGAGACGGCCAAACCAGCGCGGGGCCGTGCCTTCCTGAGCCAAAGCATAGGCAATTCGGGAAGCGGCGCTGATATACGCATTGGCCGCAGCGACGCAGATAAACAGGGCCGTCACACTGACAATCCACCCTCCGATCGGGCCAAACGAAAGCTGAACCATCACGCTCAGAGATGCTTCCGACCGGCCTTCGCCATAGCTGTGGGTAGCAACGGTCATAAGGGCAACGGCGAAGTAAAGCAAAGCGACGATGCATGCACTCCACAGGACGCCGCGGACCGCGTTTTTCTCCGGATCGACAAACTCCTCGGAGAGGTGTGTCACCGCTTCCCAACCGATAAAGCACCAGAACAACAGGCCAGCCACTTGCACGACACTCAGCCAGCCATTCGGGGCAAATGGAGTAAAGTGACTGGCAGAAGCATGGGGCAGCGCGGCCAATACCGCGATCACCAAAATAGCCACGATCAATGAAACGACAACCGTCTGGACGCGGCTTGCGACTTTCAGGCCAAATACGTTCATGAGGACGACAGAACCAAGAATCAGTCCTGCAGCGAGATACACTTGAAGCTGGCTCCACTGCAAAAGGACAGCGACATAGTGGGACGCTGTGACAGCGACGATCGGGGCGCCAATCGGAACCGACAACAGAAAAAACCAGCCGACCATGTTTCCATAGCGGTCTCCGAAAGCCATCCTGACGTAAGTGGAGACGCCACCTGAGCTAGGGTGTCGGGCGGACAACAGCCCCATGGTGATGGCCATCGGCAGTACGAGGATGGCCATGAACAGCCAGGCGAGGACAGAGGCGGGGCCGGCCATTTCTGCCGCCATCCCGGGGATGAGCAGCACTCCCGAACCGATCACGGCACCGATATACAGGGCGACGATATGGGGAAGCGACAGCGTTTTCGCCAGTCCTGACGTGTGAGAAGTCGAGTTTTTCATGTAAATTCGTCTCCCGAAAGCTATTTATTTGTTGGTATTTGAAGTGTAGCATAGACGTTATCATCGGAGTTATCTATAATATTCGATGATGAGAATCGAAAAAAACGATTTAATAATAAAGGGGAGAGCCCGATGGATACCCGTTATTTGCAGACCTTTCGCGAAGTGGCGAAATGGCACAGCTTTACCCGAGCGGCTGAAGTGCTTGGTTATGCCCAATCCAGTGTTACGACTCAGATACAGAATCTGGAACAGGAGTTTGGCGTCACCCTGTTCGAGCGGTGGGGACGAAAAATCAGGCTGACACATGCCGGAGAAGTGCTGCTGGAATACAGCGGGCAGCTGCTCGGACTGCTTGATGAGGCGAAGGCCCAACTGAGTGAAGAGGCTCAGCTAGCCGGCACGTTGACCATCGGGACAGTGGAATCTCTCGCCGCTTTTTACTTGCCCCCCTATTTGCAGCAGTTTCGCCGCGAGCAGCCGCAGATTCGGGTGCTGCTCAATCCGGGGATCTGCTACGAGCTCCGTCAGGGTGTCAAGGAGGGCACTTACGACTTTGCGGTTGTACTCGATTGGCTGCAATCCCACCCCGACTTGGAAAGCGTAAATCTCGGAGAAGAAGAACTGGTCGTCATTGCATCTCCCGAACATCCGCTGACTTCGCGAAAACGGGTTGAAGCGAGTGACTTCAATGGCGAACAGTGGATTTTTCCCGAGGCGGGCTGCAGCTATCGGTCGATGATCGAGTCAGTCCTGCGCGACAGTGGAGCGAGCTTGGAACCCTCGCTCGAGTTTGGCAGTCTGGAAGCGATCAAGCAGTGTGTGGCATACGGGCTGGGAATCGCACTTGTCCCGATGATCGCTGTGGCCGAAGAGGTGAAAAAGGGGACGATCTCGGTCTTGCCCTTTACGCATCCAGACATTCGCGTTTACCGCCAGCTCGTATACCATAAAAAGAAGTGGATGCCGCGAGCGATGCGCCACTTTTTCAATCTGTTGACCGAAGGGATGCCTGCCCGTGAGATCTAAATGGCAAAAACAAAGCGGAATAGTTGCTTTTTTGGTTATAGGGTTATGGAACGGATAGGAAAAACAAAAATCATGTGGTAAGATAAATCATAGTTTGTTTGTAGAAGAAGGAGGTTCAATCCGCTCATGAACATGGTTTCTGAAAGCATCGTAAAAGATATGGCGCTTGCGCCGAATGGCCACCTGAAAATCGACTGGGTAAAAGAACATATGCCCGTCCTCAACCGGATCCGCGAGCGCTTTGAAAAGGAAAAGCCGTTTGCAGGCCTGAAAGTAGCGATTTCGTTGCACCTGGAAGCAAAAACCGCCTACCTGGCGAAAGTGGTGCAAGCCGGCGGTGCCGAGGTAACCATCACCGGCTCCAATCCGCTTTCTACACAGGATGATGTTTGCGCAGCACTTGTGGAAGACGGCATTCGCGTCTTTGCGAAATACAATCCGTCTCCGGAAGAGTACAAAAGCCATCTGATCAAAACGCTGGAAACGCGTCCGGACCTGATCATTGACGACGGTGGCGATC
This sequence comes from Brevibacillus borstelensis, assembly GCF_003710865.1. Taxonomy (GTDB): domain Bacteria; phylum Bacillota; class Bacilli; order Brevibacillales; family Brevibacillaceae; genus Brevibacillus; species Brevibacillus borstelensis. Next base: position 145,314 of record NZ_RHHO01000023.1, read on the forward strand.
TGGTGACGATCCTGCACAGCGAGCGTCGCGATCTTCTTTCCCAAGTGCGCGGCGGTGCCGAGGAAACCACGACAGGAATCCTTCGCTTGAAAGCGCTCGACAAGGAAGGCAAGCTGGAATTCCCGATGGTTGCGGTAAACGACGCATTCTGCAAATACTTGTTTGACAACCGCTACGGTACAGGCCAATCCGTATGGGATGGCATTAACCGGACCACCAACCTGGTCGTCGCTGGAAAAACGGTAGTTGTCGTCGGCTACGGCTGGTGCGGCAAAGGCGTTGCGATGCGTGCGAAAGGTCTTGGAGCGAAAGTGATCGTCACCGAGATCGACTCTATCAAAGCGGTAGAGGCGTACATGGACGGATTTGAAGTCATGCCGATGAGCGAAGCGGCCAAGCACGGCGATTATTTCGTCACAGTGACCGGAAACCGCGATGTCATCCGCAAAGAACATTTTGAAGTCATGAAAGATGGCGCGATTCTCTCCAACGCCGGCCACTTCGATGTCGAAGTGAACAAGGTTGAGTTGGAAGCGATGTCGAAATCCAAGCGCACCGTTCGCAAAGACATCGAGGAATTTGTCTTGGCAGATGGTCGAAAAGTGTATCTCCTGGCCGAAGGACGTCTGGTCAACCTGGCTGCCGGTGACGGCCATCCGGCGGAAATCATGGATATGACCTTTGCCCTGCAAGCCGTCTCTCTCGAATACGTAAACAAAAACTACGAGTCTATCGGCAAACACGTGCTGAACGTGCCTTACGAGCTGGACGAAATGGTTGCCCGCTACAAGCTGGAGGCACTCGGCATCACAATCGACAAGCTGACAGACGAGCAAAAAGCATACTTGGACAGCTGGGTCGAATAATTTCGCGAAACGCGTCTTTTCCCGGTAAAAAAATCAACGAAAAATCCTGCTTACAAAAGCAGGATTTTTTATTTATAATAGCAAGTAGGTGACCGAGTGGGGAAAAGTGGGGGAAAGTGGAGGTCAGCGGAAGGAAAGTGGGGGACAGGCCGTGTTCATGGGTGAATACCAACATAGCATCGATGAAAAAGGCCGGTTGACGATCCCTGCCAAATTCCGTGAAGGCCTCGGGGCTTCCTTCGTCATTACCCGCGGGCTCGACCAATGTCTGTTTGTCTATCCGCCAGAAGAGTGGAAAGCATTGGAGGAGCGGCTGAAGACGCTGCCGTTCACCAAAGCGGATGCTCGCGCCTTTACGCGGTTCTTCTTTTCCGGAGCGGCGGAATGCGAGTGGGACAAGCAGGGAAGGGTAAATATACCACCTACTTTGCGCGACTACGCGGCGCTTCAAAAAGAGTGCGTCGTCATCGGTGTATCCAATCGGGTAGAGATCTGGAGCAAGGATCGTTGGGAAAATTACTTTGCGGAGTCGGAAGGATCTTTCGCCGAGATTGCGGAGAAGCTGGTGGATTTTGATTTATAGGAATCAGAGAAAATGCGGTGCGTCGGAACCATTCAGGTGCACCCGTTGAATTAGGAGTGACGGCTTTGTCCTTTCATCATGTAACTGTATTGCGAGAAGAAGCCGTTGACGGACTGAACATCCGGCCGGATGGCATCTATGTGGATTGTACGCTCGGGGGCGCCGGGCACAGCAGTCTGATCGCTTCGCGGCTTGCGCCAGGCGGACGACTGATTGCGGTTGACCAGGATGACTGGGCACTGGATAACGCGAAGGAACGTCTTGCTCCCTACATAGATCGGGTAACGCTGGTGAAAAGCAACTTTCGCCATCTGAAAGAAATTGTGGCTGAGCTGGGCCTCGATGGTGTAGACGGCGTACTGTTTGATCTGGGCGTTTCGTCTCCGCAGCTGGATGAAGGAGAGCGCGGATTCAGCTACAATGCCGATGCACCGCTTGACATGCGGATGGACCAGCAGGGAGAGCTTACCGCCTACGACATCATCAACGAGTGGGACGAGCAGGAGCTGGCCCGAATCATTTGGGAATACGGCGAAGAAAAATTTTCCCGGCGAATTGCCCGGCAAATCGTTCAAAGGCGGCAGCAGGCTCCTGTAGAGACGACAGGGGAGCTGGTGGAAATTATTAAAGAAGCCATTCCGGCCGCAGCGCGCCGTACTGGTCCCCACCCGGCCAAGCGGACGTTCCAGGCGATCCGGATCGCTGTCAATGACGAGCTGGATGCCTTCCGGGATGCGATCGTGGATGCGATCGGCATTCTGCGTCCCGAAGGTAGAGTGAGTGTGATTACGTTCCATTCCCTCGAAGACCGGATCTGCAAGCAGGTTTATCAGGATTTTTCCAAAGGGTGCATTTGTCCCCCTTCCTTTCCTGTATGTGCCTGCGGAAACAAGGCCACGGTCAAGATCGTGACCAGAAAGCCGATCCTGCCGTCAGAAGAAGAGCTGGAGGCTAATCCTCGGGCGCGTTCGGCCAAGCTGAGGGTCGCTGAAAAGTTATAGAAAAAGAATGCGGCAAAAAATTTGAGACGCTCGCAGCCAGAGCAAAAGGAGTGAGACCGAGATGAGCTACTACTACCGGAGTAATCTCGCGGTAGAACTGGAGGATTCACCAGGTTCCGTCACCAAGAAGAAAACGAAGCGGACTGTACGCATCAAGCCGTCTATACCAACCAAGGAGAAGCTGATGTATCTGTTTTTTATCACCCTGGTTGTCATAGGTGTGGGGATGGTTGGTGTTCGTTATTCGCAAATCTCGCAGTACAACTATGAAATACAGCGCCTGAAGAAAGAGATCAGAATAAATAAGGAAAAGAACACCAGTCTTCAGCTGCAGATCGAGCAGCTCAGCAACCGCGATCGGATCATCATGGAAGCGGAGAGAATGGGAATGGTGTACAATCCGGAAGCGGCTCATCTGGTAGGTCAATCCAAAGAAGCTGCAAAAAAGGACGGGAAAGGAAGCAAAGCTGCGAGTCAAAAGAAACAGCCATAACCCAAGCACGGGACAGCAATGAGCTCTGTAGAAAATGTTACTTGCGCAAGTGAGTAACATTTTTTCATAATGTCTTCTGAATAAAAAGACTGTTCGAATGCAGATCCGCCGGCTTCGTCGAACATGATTCGACGGAAGCTTTTCTTTTGACAGTCGGTTTTTTGATATGCAATGGAATATCCTTGGTTTGGAGTGAAACAAAATGGAACTGAAACGGCGTGTGAATTTGCGCATTATCCTCCTGGCCCTGTGTGTAATCGTACTGTTTTCCTCGCTCACGGTACGTCTTTGGTGGATTCAGACGGTGGAAGCGACAGGCATTATGGAAATCGCGCAAAAGCAGTGGGATCTGGAGAAAACGCTGAAGCCAAAGCGTGGAGCCATTTTGGACAGGAATGGGGAAATTTTGGCCTATGAGGGAAAGGCGTATGATGTGAGCGCAAGGCTCAAGCCTCGCGATGACAGGGATCAGGATGTCGTGAAAGATCCTTATTATACTGCACAGGCGCTTGCGCCCATCCTGAATGCCCCTGTAAATGAGCTGTTGCGAATCCTGACCAAGCCAAATCAAGTTGTTGAGCTGGGAAGATACGGAAAAAAGATCAGCGAAAATCAAAAAGTCGGCATTGAAAACCTGCAGTACCCCCAGCTCCCAAGCGGAGAAAAAGTGAAGACCAACCAACTCCCGGGGATTATTATTACCGAAACGACACGTAGGTACTACCCGAACAATAGCTTTGCAGCGCATGTCCTCGGCTATTTGGACTTCTTTGAAGAGGAGGCCAAAATGGGGATCGAGCTCCAGTTCGACAAAGAGCTCCGGGGCGAAAAGGGAGAGATGCATGTAGTCACGGACAAGGTAGGCTACCAATTGCCGGATGGCGAACGGGAGTACAAGCCGGCCAAGGACGGCATGAACATCTACCTGACGATCGATAAGACGATCCAGGATTACGTGGAGCAAGCGCTCGACAAGGCCGAGCAGGAGTACAAGCCAAAAGGGGCGACTGTCGTGGTGGCGGACCCGCAGACCGGCGAGATTTTGGCGATGGGCAACCGGCCGCAGTTCAATCCGAATACGTACTTTACCGGGATTACCAACTTTACGAATCACGCCGTAACCACCATGTTTGAGCCGGGCTCTACATTCAAGATTATTACACTGGCGGCAGCGATCGAAGAAGGCAAATTCGATCCGAACGCATACTATCAATCCGGGACGTACAAGAAATTCAAGCCGCCCATCCGGGACCACAACCAGGGGGCGGGCTGGGGCACCATCTCCTTCCTTGAAGGGGTGCAAAGATCCAGTAACGTCGTGTTTGTCATCATGGGATACGACTACCTTGGACCTGAGCTTTTGAAAAAGTACTTTGAGAATTTCGGGATCGGCAAGCCGACAGGCATCGAGCTGCCGTACGAGAAGAAAGGGATTTTGAACAACCTGCTGAAACCGGCTTCCCAGCGCGACATTGCCGTTACCACTTTTGGGCAAGGGGTGGCCGTCACCGCGATTCAGCAGGTGGCAGCGGTAGGAGCCATCGCCAACGGCGGCGAGCTGCTCAAGCCGCACATCGTAAAAGAAATGCGCGATCCGGTGACGGGAGCAGTCGTCAAACGCAGCCAGCGGGAAGTGGTCCACCGTGTCGTAAGCGAGGCGACCGCCAAAAAGACTCGTGATGTTTTGGAAACGGTCATTACCGGAGAGCATGGTACAGGGAAATCGTACAAGATCGACGGCTACCAAGTCGCTGGTAAAACAGGGACAGCGCAAAAATACGATGACCATGGAAGAATCATGGAGGGACAGCACTATATCGTCTCCTTTATCGGATTTGCTCCAAAAGACAACCCTCGTTTGCTCGTCTACGTTGTCGTAGATGATCCAACAACGAACGAAGATTATCGTACATGGGGGACAAAATTTGTAGCGCCGATCTTCAAATCCGTCATGGAGCGCAGCCTCCAGTACCTGCAGCAAAAGCCGGATGCGGTAGGAGCCGAGAAAAATGCCCAAACGGTGACGGAGCAGGCCATTGCAAAGGCAGAGCAAGTTCGCGAGGTCAGCATGCCCAAGCTGGTCGGGATGTCTACAACAGCCGCCAAGCTCAGGGCAGAGCAGGACAACATCACGGTCAACATCATGGGAACCGGGACGAAGATTGTCAATCAATACCCGGCTCCTTATGAAAAAGTGGTGCCCGGATCGACGGTCACGCTTGTAACAGACCGAATCGAAGGTTCAAAAATGCCTGATTTCAAAGGGAAATCGCTGCGCGAAGTCATGGAGTTCGCATCGCTGATGCAGCTCAAGATCACCTCGTACGGCGCCGGCTTCGTCACGCAGCAAAATATTCCGCCAGGTACAGCGTTAAAAGGAGGAGAGCAGCTTCAGATTACTCTCCAGCCGTCATCCGGTCCGCTTTCTCCGGCACTGCAGCCTGGTCAAGGCGTGGTGCCAGGAACGGCAACAGATCCGGGCGGAGCCCAACCGGACGCAAATTCGCCTGATGGCCAGTCCGGTGCAGCGAACGCTGCTGGAGGGCAGCCTCCACCAGGCTCTTCGCAAACAACAGTGCCTGGTAACGGTACACCTCAAGGCGATAGCGGGAATACGACCGTACCTGGAGTTCCCCAGACAGGTACGACAGGGAGTGGCAATCCCGCTTCGACGACAGGGACATCTGGGACACCGGGAACGTATCCACCGGTTTATCCGCCAGGAGCCGTGCAATCGGGCACAGGTATCGCCCCGGGAACACAAGCTGTTCCGACTGGAGGCTATTCCGGCTATCAGGGCTATCAAGGCTATCCGGGGCAACCTGCCGGTGCGGGACAAATGCCGGTCGGAACAGGCCAAAGCTTGCCGCAGGGACAAGCAACCTGGCAGTATCCCTACCCAAACAATACTGTGCCGGGCACACAGCAGATTCCCGCAGGGCCGCCTGCTGCTCCGGCCGGATCGACAACCGCACAGCCATAGGTTCTAACCTGTCCCCCCTCCGAATAGGGTAGGAATGAGACAACCTGTGTCATAAGGGGGGACTCGCTGTGCGGGTATCCAATGTAACCGTGAGACGCCGCATTTTTGTCGCATTGGTTATCGGAATCGTGTTGTATACGGCTCTGATTACGAGGCTAGGCTACGTACAACTGGTCAAGGGGCCGGAGCTCCAGGAAAAGGCGTTGAAGCTGTGGAACCGCGACATCAAATACGAGCCGAAGCGAGGGCGAATTCTTGACCGCAATGGCAAGGAGCTGGTGACAAACATCAGCGTTCCTTCCGTGGTCGCGATTCCGGTTCAGATCAAAGACCCGCATGGGACGGCGAAGCAGCTGGCAGTATTGTTGGGCCAGCCGGAAGACGTCGTTTACAAGGGGATTATGAAGAAAGAGAGGATCAATCGCGTTCCAGGCGGCAGGAAAATTTCTGAAGAAAAAGCGCGGCAAATCCAGGAGTTGAACCTTCCGGGCATTGTCGTCGTAGAAGATTCCAAACGCTTCTACCCAAACGGGACGATGGCAGCCCATCTGTTTGGTTTTACGGGCATCGACAACCAGGGCTTGACCGGACTTGAGCGGATATACGACCAGTTCCTGCAAGGCAAAGAGGGATATGTATCCTATCTTGCCGATGCGACAGGACAAACGATGCCGGGCGGGTCAGAAGAATACGTAGCGCCGGTCGACGGGATGGATATGTACCTGACCATCGACAGTCAAATTCAGTCGTTTATCGAGCGGGAGCTGGATGAAGCGATGGTTGCATATCAGCCGGACGATGTACTTGCGATCGCAATGAACCCGAAGACAGGCGAGATTCTCGGCATGGGCAGCCGCCCAACCTACCATCCCGAAAAGTACAGGGATTATCCAAGCGAAATCTACAACCGGAACCTGCCGATCTGGAAAACGTACGAGCCCGGTTCCACCTTTAAGATCGTAACACTGGCCGCAGCTCTCAACGAAGGTGAGGTCAAGCTGGACGAAAGCTTCTTTGACCCCGGCTACATCATGGTCGCGGGCAAGCGTCTGCGCTGCTGGAAGCGGCAGGGGCACGGGCAGGAAACGATGCTCGAAGTCGTGGAAAATTCCTGCAACCCCGGCTTTGTCACCATGGGGCAACGCCTGCAAAAGGAAAGGCTGTTTGAGTACATCAAAAAATTTGGATTTGGCCAAAAGACGGGCATTGACCTGATTGGAGAAGAGAACGGTCTTTTGTTTAATCTGAATCGGGTAGGACCTGTTGAACTGGGTACGACCTCATTCGGGCAGGGGGTCTCGGTGACCCCGATCCAACAGATGGCTGCTGTTTCGGCGGCGATAAATGGCGGGAAGCTGATGAAACCGTTCGTCGCCAAGGAGTGGCGGGACAGTGTTACGCATGACATCGTCGGCCGGACGCTGCCAACGGAGGTTCGTCAGGTGATCACTCCCGAGACTTCTGAAAAAGTCCGCTACGCCCTGGAAAGTGTCGTGGCCAGAGGAACCGGAAAGAACGCGTACATCGAAGGCTACCGCGTCGGCGGAAAAACCGGTACGGCGCAAAAGGTGAGGGACGGCAGGTATGTAAACGGCGAGTACATCGTGTCTTTTATCGGCTTCGCCCCTGCAGACGATCCCCAGATACTCGTCTATTTCGCAGTCGACAACCCGAAGGCGCTCGCATTCGGCGGACTGATTGCCGCGCCCAGCGTGAAGAACATTTTGGAGTCGTCCCTGCAGCACTTGGGCGTACCCAAACGCAAGGACGGGATCGAAAGGGAAGTAAACAGGGCGCTTGGCGACAAGAACTACCTGGAGGTGCCGCAGATGGTGGGGCTCTCCATGCGCGAGGTGGCAACGACCTATGATCAGCTGCCGCTCGTTGTCGAAGGCAAGGGGTCACATGTCATCCAGCAATCGCCTGCGGCCGGAGTCAAAATTGAGGAAGGCTCAAAAATTCGTATCTACCTTGGTGACAAATCAAGCGATTAGCTATAAAATGAGTATTCGGAGCGGAGCGGAAGAGGCTTGTACACAGGTGCTCACCCTCCGCTTTTGTAGAATTTGCTTGGCTTTTGTCTATAATAGGGAAAGAATGGGGTGCCAGTTTTATGTTGCTTCGGGATCTGCTTGCTCCCTTGTTGCCAGTGCATGCTACTGGGGATGACAGCATCGAAATTACAGGAATAACAGCAGATTCACGCAAAGTAAAGCCCGGCTTTTTATTTGTCTGTTTGACTGGCTTTACCGTGGATGGACATACGTTTGCAGCGCAGGCGGTGGAAAAGGGAGCCGTGGCTGTGTTGGCTCAAAAGGATGTGGACGTGCCAGCAACCATTGTTCGGGTTCCTGATACCCGTCGGGCAATGGCGATGCTGGCTGACCGCTTTTACGGGTCCCCGACGCGTGAATTGAAGGTGATCGCGGTTACGGGTACCAATGGAAAAACGACCACGACCCATCTGATCGACAAGATTTTATCTGATCAGCAGAAGCGTACCGGTTTGATCGGCACCATTCACATGAGAATCGGCAATGTCACCGAGGAAGTAAAAAACACGACGCCGGATGCGCTGGAGCTGCAGGAAAGCTTTCGCCGCATGCGCGATATCGATACGGAGTACGCCATTATCGAAGCGTCTTCCCATGCGCTGGAGCTGGGCCGCGTCCGCGGTTGCAATGTACATACAGCCGTCTTTACCAACTTGACGCAGGATCATCTCGATTACCACAAGACCATGGAGAATTACCGCCACGCCAAGTCGCTTTTGTTCGCCCAACTGGGCAATGAATACGATCCGCAGCGGATGAAAACAGCCGTGCTGAATGCGGATGACGAGGCGTCCGGCTTTTTTGCCACCGTCACACCGGCCAGGGTCATCACGTACGGTATTGACAACCCTGCTGACATCAGAGCGGCGGACATTGAGATCAGCACAAAAGGGACGACATTTGTCGCCCATACGTTTCAAGGCTCTGTCAAACTGTCTTTGAAGCTGATGGGCAAGTTCAACGTCTACAATGCGCTGGCGGCGATGGCGGTCGGATTGGCCGAAGGAATTTCGCTAGAGGCGATCAAGTCCAGTCTCGAACAGGTGCAAGGCGTGAGTGGGCGGTTTGAGTCCGTTGATGCAGGGCAGCCTTTTGCCGTGCTCGTCGACTATTCGCACACGCCGGACAGTCTGGAAAACGCGCTTGTGACGATCAAGGAATTTGCCAAAGGAAAAGTGTTCTGCATCGTCGGTTGCGGCGGTGACCGGGATAAGACAAAGCGCCCGATTATGGCGCAAATTGCAACGAAATACGCTGATCTGACCGTCTTAACTTCAGATAACCCGAGGTCCGAGGACCCGCAGGCGATTCTCGATGACATGCTCGCCGGTCTGAAGAAAACCGCTCCACACCGTTACACTTCCATCGTGGACAGACGGGAAGCGATCGGGCATGCCGTATCCCTTGCAGTTGATGGCGATGTGATCCTGATCGCCGGAAAGGGCCATGAGACGTACCAGATCATCAAGGGCGAGGTTTTGCCTTTCGATGACCGGGAAGTGGCAAAAGAAGCTATCAGAGGGCAGAAGAACGAATAGAAGCACATATTCTTGAATAGCATCAGAGAAAGGAGGGTCGGGCATGTTCGCTGACAACGTACTCCTAGTCACGATCGTAGCCGCGTTTCTCATCGCCGTACTCATCGGTCCCTTGTTCATCCCCGTCCTGCGCCGCTTGAAATTTGGGCAGGCGATCCGGGAGGAAGGACCACAATCCCATCAGAAAAAAGCAGGGACCCCCACGATGGGGGGGACCATCATTTTGTTGGCACTCATATTCACTGTGCTTAAATTTGCCAATGCCACCATCGAAGTTCTCTTTTTGATGCTGGTCACGATTGGATACGGATTGATCGGTTTTTTGGATGACTACATCAAAATTATCAAAAAGCGCAATCTGGGACTGACTGCAAAACAAAAATTTGCCGGCCAAATCCTTTTAGCTATCGGTGCCTATTATCTTTTGCACCTGATGGGTCATGACACCTCGCTCCATTTGCCAGGCACTCCCTGGAACATTGAACTGGGAGTATTGTACTTTCCGTTCCTTTTGTTCCTGTTGGTCGGTACCACCAATGCCGTCAATATTACAGACGGTCTCGACGGACTTTTGGCGGGGACAGGAGCGATTGCATTTGGAGCTTATGCGATCATTGCCTGGTTCAGCCAGAATTACGATACAGCCATTTTCAGCGCCTCTGTAGTCGGCGCGGTTCTCGGATTCCTCGTATTCAACGCTCATCCCGCCCGCGTGTTTATGGGCGATACCGGCTCGCTGGCGCTTGGAGGAGCGCTGGCAGGCATTGCGATCATGACCAAAACCGAACTGTTATTGGCGATCATCGGCGGCGTCTTCGTCGTTGAAACCTTGTCTGTCATCCTTCAGGTTGTTTCTTTCAAAACGAGAGGCAAGCGCATCTTCCGCATGAGTCCGCTGCACCATCACTTTGAATTGACGGGCTGGTCAGAGTGGCGCGTGGTCGTCACGTTCTGGCTGGTGGGTATTTTCTTCGCTGGATTGGGCGTCTACCTCGAGGTGGTGACTCTGCGATGAACAACTATCAAAATCAGCACGTCGTCGTTCTGGGCATGGCAAAGAGCGGTGTAGCGGTGGCCAAACTGCTGCACCGCTTTGGTGCGCATGTTGTCGTAAATGACCAAAAGCCGCGCGAGGAAGCGGCGGGCGCGGACGAGCTGGAAGCGCTCGGCATCGAGGTGATCTGCGGCGGCCATCCGGATGATTTGATTCACCCGGGAGTAGCGCTTGTGGTGAAAAATCCGGGGATTCGGTACGAGGCAGCGCCGGTAGCCAAAGCGATCGAGCTGGGCGTTCCGGTTGTGACGGAGGTTGAGCTGGCTTACCAGGTCTCCCAGGCGCCGATTATCGGAATTACGGGGTCCAACGGGAAGACCACGACAACCACTTTGGTCGGATTGATTCTGCAGGAAGCGGGGATCGACGCTCTTACAGGGGGCAATATCGGAACCGTTTTGTGCGGCCTTGCCCAAGAAGCCCGTCCGGATCAATGGCTGGTCGCCGAGTTGAGCAGCTTTCAGCTGATGGGGACGCTTTCGTTCAAACCGAAAATCGGCGTGCTGATGAACATTTATCCGGCACATCTCGATTATCATCATACGATGGACGAGTACAAGGCAGCCAAATGGAAGCTGTTTGCCAACCAGACGTCTGACGACATCGCCATTTTGCCTTACGACCAGCCGGATGCTTGGCCTGCGGATGAGGCTTTGCGAGCATCGGTTTATTACTTCAGCAAGCAACAGCCCGTTCCGCGTGGCGTCTGTGTAGACAATGGAGTCATCGTCTACGTAGACGCAGCGGGGGAGCGGGAAGAAATTTTGCCGCTGGACAGATTGTCTGTGGCTCATTTGGACAACGCGCTGGCGGCTGCATTGGTCGGCAAGCTGGCAGGCGCGGGCAGCGAAGCAATCGCCAAGGTGCTGTCTAGCTTTGCCGGAGTAGAGCACCGGATGGAATTTGTCGGGACCGTGGCAGGAGTCAAGTACTATAATGATTCCAAGGCGACGAATTCGGAGGCTGCTTCGCGAGCGCTGCAGGCTCTGTCTGAACCGACGATCTGGATTTGCGGCGGATTGGACAGAGGTGTCACTTTTCACGACCTCATTCCGGTCATGCAGAAAAATGTCAAAGCTGTGATTGCCTTCGGCGAGACGGCACCGATATTGCTGGCTCGAGCCAAAGAAGCAGGAATCAACAGGCTGATCCATGTCGATACTGTGGAAAAAGCCGTTATTGCCGCTTCCGAGGCAGCCGTGCCGGGTGACGTTGTCCTGCTGAGTCCGGCATGCGCGAGTTGGGATATGTTTCCTTCATTTGAGGTGAGGGGGAGCATGTTTAAGGACGTTGTGCATAGACTTAAAACAAGCCTAGCATAACGCCTTGTCCCTGCACTGTCTCACCAAATGACTATCATCTCGGGACGGCGTGAGAAAGGAATGACTTTGCACGATGAGCAAGGTACGCTCTGCCCCCGATTTCATGATTATTTTTGCAACACTTTTTTTATTAGGAATTGGCATCGTGATGGTGTACAGCGCAAGTGCCATCGTTGCAACAAGAGCGCCCTTCAACGATCCGTATTTTTTTGCCAAGCGTCAGTTGATCTTTGCTTTGCTCGGGATCACCTCGATGTATTTGATGATGAATATCGACTACTGGGTATGGAAGCAGTGGGCCAAGCTCGGCTTCATGATCAGCATCGGCCTTTTGATCGTCGTTCTGATCATCGGGATTGAGGTAAATGGTTCAAAAAGCTGGCTTGGTCTGGGAGCGTTCGGGATTCAACCGGGCGAGTTTGCCAAGCTGGGTGTCGTCGCCTTCCTGGCGCGCTGGCTGGCAGACAATCAAAAACAGATCGTGCTGTTTCGGACAGGTTTGGCCCCGGCACTGGCGATCCCTGTTGTCTGTTTTGGCTTGATCATGCTGCAGCCGGACCTTGGCACAGGGACTGTACTGATGGGGACGGCGGTCATGATGATTTTCGCCGCAGGAGCCAGGATCAGCCATTTTGTCGGCCTCGGCTTGATTGGTGTCGCCGGTTTTGTCGGGCTCGTGCTGTCGGCTCCTTACCGGATCAAACGGATCACATCGTTCCTCGATCCCTGGCAGGACCCGCTGGGCACAGGCTATCAAATCATTCAATCGCTTTATGCGATCGGCCCCGGCGGCTTGTTCGGCCTTGGGCTCGGACAGAGCAGACAAAAGCATTTCTATCTGCCGGAGCCTTATAATGACTTTATTTTCTCGGTCATCGCCGAGGAGCTTGGTTTCATCGGCGGGACACTGGTGCTGCTCGTATTCCTTCTGCTTCTGTGGCGAGGCATGCGCACGGCCATTACGGCGCCCGATCTGTTCGGCAGCCTGCTGGCGCTCGGGATTATCGGCATGATCGCCATTCAGGTCGTGATCAACGTCGGCGTCGTTACCGGCATGTTTCCGGTTACCGGAATCACCTTGCCTTTTCTCAGCTACGGCGGGTCATCGCTGACGCTGATGCTTACAGGGGTAGGGGTATTACTAAACATTTCGCGTTTTTCCAGATGAAGAGGGGAAAACGGCAAACTTGGGTGAAGGTGATTACTATGCGTGTTGTCCTCACGGGTGGAGGCACAGGTGGACATATTTATCCGGCGCTTGCGGTGGCGAAAGAAATTTCTCGCCAACAGCCGCAGGCTGCCTTTTTGTACATAGGCAGTAAAAAAGGCTTGGAAGCACAGCTCGTTCCACGGACGGACATTCCGTTTCAATCAGTCGAGATCGCTGGTCTGAAGCGGAAGCTGACTTTCGATAACGTAAAAACACTGTGGAAATTCATCCAGGCTGTCTCTTTATCCAAACGGATGCTGCGCGAGTTCCGGCCTGATGTTGTCATCGGCACGGGCGGGTATGTGTGCGGCCCGGTTGTCTATGCTGCGGCTCGTCTCGGGATTCCTACGGTGATTCATGAACAAAATGTCGTACCGGGTTTGACAAACAAGTTTTTGGCCCGTTATGTCGATCGCGTAGCTGTCTCGTTTGAGGAGTCGCTTTCGTTTTTTCCTGCGGGAAAAACAGTGCTGACCGGCAATCCTCGGGCCACCGAGGTGATGCATGGAGATCCGCGGGCGGGAAGAGCTTTTCTCGGTGTAGGCGAGGACAAGCGTGTGGTGCTGATTTTTGGCGGAAGCCGCGGAGCAAGAGCGATCAATGAGGCGACGTTGGCCATTGTACCGCGCATGCAGGAGTTTCCCCGCACCCATTTTGTCTACGTGACAGGTGACGTTCACTACGATTCCATTTCGGCTGCATTGAAAGAAAAAGGGGAGCAGCCCCGCAACCTTTCCGTCTATCCGTTCGTCCACAATATGCCGGACTTGCTTGCAGCCGCCCACTTGATGGTAGGCCGTGCCGGGGCATCAAGCCTGGCTGAGCTGACAGCGTTGGGCGTGCCCTCCATACTGGTTCCGAGTCCGTACGTTACCAACAACCATCAGGAAAAAAATGCGCGCGGACTGGAGAAGCAAGGAGCTTCCATCGTTATTTTGGAAAACGAGCTTAGCGGAGAGAGGCTGTTGGAATCCCTTTCTGCCATTTTGGGAAGCGAGGAGCGGTGGGCTGCGATGCAAAAGAGCTCTCGCCAGCTTGGAATGCCTGATGCCGCAACGAAAATCTATCAGGTGCTAGGGGAGCTTAAAAGGTAGAAGGGTCTTTTTTGGGCGACTGTCACGCCAATATGGGCGATCGCATAGTATGGAGCAAACACGTGATAAGGCCTAGGTCCGACCTAGCATGTGTATCAGGAGGTTCACAAATGAAGCAGATCATAGATGAATTGAGGCAGGCGGATATTGGAAAAGTGTGGACCGATGAACCTCTCGCCAATCATACCACTTGGCGGATTGGGGGTCCTGCTGATTTGTTAATCCAGCCCAAGGATAAGTCAGCGTTGTTGACAGCCTTGAAAATCATCCATCGTCATGATATTCCTTGGAGTGTAATCGGGCGCGGCTCCAACCTTCTGGTGAGGGACGGAGGGATACGCGGAGCCGTGCTCAAGGTGGCTGAGGGCTTGAGTCACTGCGAATTCAGGGGCGAAGAGGTGTGTGTGGGTGCCGGATATTCCATGATCCGCCTGGCGGTGGAGGCAGGCAAAAAGGGATTAACAGGTATGGAGTTTGCGGGAGGCATTCCTGGTACAGTAGGCGGGGCCGTCTACATGAATGCGGGGGCGCACGGATCGGATTTGTCACGTATTATCAAAGAAGCCGAAATCCTCTTTGATGATGGTGAAGTCAAAGTGTTGAACAACGAAGAACTGAGCTTCAGCTATCGGACGTCCCTTTTGCAAAAGCGCAAGGGAGTTGTTTTGGAAGCCCGCTTTGGGCTGCGCCAGGGCGACCGCCGAGAAATAGCTGCTACACTGGCAGCCAACAAGGAGCGGCGCCGCATCACGCAGCCGTTGCAAATGCCTTGTGCCGGAAGTGTTTTTCGCAATCCGCCTGGAGACCACGCCGGCCGTCTGATCGAGGCTGCAGGCCTGAAAGGATTTCATTACGGGGGAGCTCAGGTTTCCGAGATTCACGCCAATTTTATCGTCAATCGGGGAGGCGCTACGGCTACCGACGTCCTCACCTTGATTACGCACATCCGCTGCACGATCAAAGAAAAGTTTGGCGTTGATTTGCATCCGGAGGTGTTGGTGGTGGGCGAGGGGTAACACGGAGGTGAAAGTTTGGATACTTTTGCGATCGAAGGCGGAAGACCTCTGTCTGGTTCGCTTCGGGTCCAAGGAGCCAAGAATGCTGCCCTTCCCATCCTCGCCGCGTCGATTCTCGCGGAAGGGCAATTTTATATCTATGATGTTCCCCACCTCAAAGACATCGAGGTGATGCTGAAAATCTTAACTGCACTGGGAGCCAGGACAAAGCATGCGGACGGAAGTGTCGATCTGGATACGACCTCAGTTTCCGTGTCGCATGTCCCTGATGATCTGATGGGTCAAATGCGTTCTTCGATCTTTTTGGCCGGACCGCTTCTCGCACGTTTGGGCGAGGTGACCATCTCCCGGCCAGGCGGCTGTTTGATTGGAGAGCGGCGGATCGACTTGCATCTGGCCGGCTTGACAGCGCTGGGAGCAAAAATCGAGGAAGCAGAGGGCTATATTACGTTTCGGGCAGATCAATTGTATGGTACTAACATCTTTCTCTCTTTCCCGAGTGTGGGGGCAACAGAAAACATCATGATGGCTGCTGTATTGGCCAAGGGAACGACACGTATCTGCAATGCCGCCAGGGAACCGGAAATTGTCGATTTGCAAAACTTCCTGAACGCCATGGGTGCACGCATCTGCGGCGCCGGAACGGATGCGATCGAGATCAACGGCGTTACCAGGCTGCGTCCAGTCAGCTATCGGATCATCCCCGATCGGATCGTAGCGGGCACTCATCTCCTGGCGGTCGGAGTGTCAAAGGGACACATTGAACTGACCAATATCATCCCCGAGCATCTCACCGCATTAATTGAGGTCGCCCGTAGCTGTGGTGTTGAAATCAAGACCTACCATGATATAATGGAAGTCAAGAGCACAGGCAACCCGCTTGCCTACGAACGGATAATTACCTCCCCGTTCCCCGGTTTTCCGACCGATTTGCAAGCGCAGTTGATGGTGTTCTTGGCACAGGCAACAGGAACAAGTGTGATCAAGGAGACGATTTTTGAAGGAAGATTCAAACATGTGAACGAATTGGCGCGAATGGGCGCCTCCATTTACGTCGACCTGGGTTCCGCGATTATCCGCGGCGGAAACAAACTGTCAGGTACGAGTGTTGAGGCAAGTGACCTGCGGGCAGGTGCCGCACTTGTTCTGGCGGGATTGGCGGCGGAAGGCACGACCACGGTATCGCAGATTCATCATATCGACCGTGGTTACGAACGGCTGGAGCTGCAGCTGCAGCAGCTGGGTGCCCGCATTTCCCGCGTGTCGATATAGACAAGAAGAAAGTGAGCGGCATATGCTATGCCGCTTTCCCTGTTTTGTATGGTGGCAGTTATTTATAGGATTGCCATTATTTGTGAGGTGATTTGCCGGAAAGCAGGTCTCCTTGGATACGGAACAATCGTGTATCAGTGCTCGGCGCGTGACACGCTAGCGTAGTGAGGAAGGGTTGAGTCATGGCGGTAATCGAAGAACGCATTCCGCACGTTAAAGAGCAGCGTCCGCGGCGCAAAGGAAATCGCAAGCTGGTTGTTTTGCTCGTCCTGTTTTTTTTGATCGTATTGATCGTCTTGTTCATCCGCTCGCCGTACAGCAAGGTTCAGGAAATTCAGGTGTATGGAAACGACATGTACTCGAGCGAGGAGATCATCGCTCATTCCGGTTTGACACTTGGCATGCAGTTTTTGAATGTGTGGGAAAGCCAGGTGCAAAAAGCGAGCAAGCCTTTGGAAGGGGTGAAAACCATCTCTGTGGAACGATCCTTTCCCGGCGTAATTCGCTTGCATGTAACCGAATTCAAACGTGTGGCGTTTTGGAATGGACAGGATGGCAGCAGGGCTCCGCTCCTGGAGAACGGGAAAGTGCTCAGACAGGTGGATTTTTCCAAACGGATGGTGGACAGGCCGCTAATCAGTTCATGGCCAAATCCCGAAATGCTTCCGGACTTGGCAAAAGCGCTGGCGAAGCTGTCCCCTGCAGTATTGGGGGAGATTTCCGATATCGCCCTGACGCCGACGATTTATGACAATCAGCGGGTCACTCTGTTCATGAGGGACGGAAACGAGGTCAGGAGTGTCGTGTACAAGCTGGATACTATGCTGAACTGGTATCCGACAATCGTGCAGGAGCTGCCAAAAGGGGTAAAAGGGGTTCTTTCGCTGTTTGAGCAGCCATGGTTCGTACCGTATTCGAATCCTGGGGCGCCCATTCAGCTTCCTGCCGGTGGGTAATAGCCCCAATCGTTTTAAGTATGGGTAAAAGGGGTAGCTGCAAAATGGGTCGTCGTCATAAATTTAACTTGTACCTCACTCTCGTCACTTTTTGTACGGGTTTTCTTGTGGCAACTTCGGTCGAGACGACCAAGCTGTTGCAACGGGAACGCTTGAACGACCAGCAATTTCAGCAAGAGACGCAATTAACCGAGCGTATTCTGGCTGAAAAGGAGCAAAACCGGCACCTGGAGAACCAACTGCTCGATTTGCAGCGGCAGGTCGGAAAGATCGAGGAGGCGATGGCGCAGCGAAAATCGGAAGGCGCGAGCATACTCAGTCAGCTCGAGGCAGCGAGGATGATGGCCGGGGTTGTACCCGTAGAAGGACCAGGGCTCGTTGTAACCATGCAGGACAGTCAAAATGCCGGAAGCAGCATGGACGTCGCGAATTACATCGTTCATGAACAGGACGTACGGCTGGTTGTAAACGAGCTGCGTGCCGCCGGTGCTGAGGCGATCAGCATCAACGGACAACGGCTGGTCAGCAATTCGGCCATTCGCTGCGTAGGTCCGACCATTATTGTAAACGGGATCAAGTCGGCGGCGCCTTTCGTCATCTCCGCGATCGGAGAGCCAAATACGCTGGAGGCAGCCTTGAATCTCCCGGGCGGCGTAATCCAAACGCTGCAAGACTTTGTACAGATTGATGTTTCAAAAAAAGAAAAAATCAAACTGCCAGCTTATGTAGGTGACGCCAAGACCAAACATTCCTAGGTGAAGGAAGCGTTTCTCATGTTGCAAAAAAGCCGTAAAATCACATTTATTCTTGCCATTATTAGTGCTATCATAGGGGTTATGTTGACCGTACAGCTCAGAAGCAGCCTTCATCCGGCACATAAGGAATCACGCAGTATAGCGGAATTGCGGACGTCGCTTCAGAAAGAGCTGGAGAAGCACAAAAATCTTCTGGCTGACATCTCCAAATACAATCAGCTTTACTATCAGTATGAGACCGCCCTCAATGAGGATGAGAGCCTTTCTGTCATGAAAGAAGAGCTGGCGAGAAACCGGAAAATGGCGGGAATGGTCAGCGTGGAAGGCGAGGGGATCATACTTCGGGTCGTTGATGCCCAGGTGAATCCTGCGGAAGCGGGCCTCGACGGAGGGATGACCGAGCCGGTAATCGGAGGCTATACGATTGACGATGAAGACCTCAGATGGCTCGTCAATATTCTCTTTGCCAACGGTTCTCAGGCAGTGTCCATCAATGGGCATCGAATGGTGGCAACGACACCGATCCGTTATGTCGGCAATGCGATTCAGATTGATACCAGGACGATTCAACCGCCTTACGAACTGAAAGCGCTCGGGGAGCCGGACGTGCTGCTGTCGGCGCTCAAGCTGGAGGGTGTGGAAGAAAACTTTCGTCTGGCCAACAAGGAGATTATCGCAGAGAAGCGGGACAAGCTGATCATACCGGCTAATCGGGAGCAGCGCCCCATCCAATACATGAAACCAGTCAAAGAAAAAGGAGAATCCTGACATGTGGCTCCCGCTTATCGGACTCATCGTTGGCATCGCTGTCGGATTTATGCTGGATTGGCGCGTGCCTCAAGAATACAGCAGCTATTTGTCTATCGCCCTTCTGGCTGGTCTGGACACGATTTTCGGGGGAATCCGTTCCTATCTGGAACGCACGTTTAATGTTCGCGTTTTTATGTCCGGTTTTTTCTTCAATACGCTGTTTGCGGCCGGACTGGCATTTATCGGAGGCTTTCTCGGCATCGACCTCTACCTTGCCGCGATTGTTGCTTTCGGCGTGCGTTTGTTTAACAATTTGGCGGTGATTCGTCGGATAGTCCTATCCCGTTGGATTAACCAGCAGGAATAGAGAATCACTCGAAATTGGGAAGAAGGTCATATTTTTACAAAAATTCATGATCAAAAAAAGGGAATGGTAGTCCTGTGTTGAATAAATTACGCAGATGTATTCACATTATGACGACAAAAGACGTAGCAAGGGAGGTGTCACAGATTTGGTAAGCAATGAACTCATCGTCAGCCTAGATATTGGAACTTCCAAAGTTCGCGTCATGATCGGCGAAGTAAACAACGGTTCCATCAACATCATCGGAGTCGGACAGGCACACTCGGAGGGTATCAAGAAGGGTGTGATCGTCGACATCGACCAAACTGTGCATGCCATCCGGGAAGCTGTTGACCATGCTGAACGCATGGTTGGGGTATCGATTGATGAAGTATACGTCGGTATCACAGGAAACCACATTGAGCTGCATGAAACCCAAGGGGTTGTCGCTGTATCCAGCGAAGACCGTGAAATACGAGATGAAGACATCCAGCGAGTTATTCAGGCAGCAAAAGTTGTTGCCATACCGCCTGACCGGGAGATCATTGAAGTCGTTCCGAAAGAGTATATCGTCGACGGGCAGGGCAGCATAAAGGACCCGAGAGGGATGATTGGTGTCCGTCTGGAAATGGAAGGCACGATCGTCACAGGCTCGAAAACTGTCGTACATAATATCGTTCGTTGCACGGAACGGACAAATCTTCGCGTAGCCGGAATTTTTCTGCAACCGCTAGCCTCGAGCACGGTAGCTCTTTCCAAGGATGACAAAAATATGGGGGTCGTTCTGGTTGACATCGGTGCGGGTTCTACCACCATCGGTGTATTTGAGCAGGGAAAACTGGCAGCAACGACCGTGATTGGCATCGGGGGCGACCATATTACCAACGACATCGCTTTAGGACTTCGGACCCATACGGATGTAGCTGAACGCGTGAAGACGAAAAATGGTTGCGCTCTGATCGACGAAGCGTCGGAGGATGTAAAATTCAAGGTAACCCGTATTGGCAGTGATGTGGAAAAACAGTTTACTCAGGTGGATTTAGCCAATATCATTGAACCGCGTGCAGCGGAGATTTTTAACCTCGTGGAAGATGCGGTCTACAAGCTGGGTTTCCATGATGAGGTTGCCGGCGGATACGTATTGACTGGCGGAACGGTTGCGATGCCAGGCATGCTGGAGTTGGCAAAGGAAGAACTGGATGCGCCGGTGCGCGTCGCGATTCCTGATTATATCGGGGTTCGAGACCCCGCCTATACAACAGGCGTGGGTTTGATACAGTACGCTCTGCACCAGTTGGAGCGTCGCAGCGTGCGTACAGCTCCTCCGTCGTTTAAAGGCGGGCCGAAGCCTGCAGCCGTTTCCAAGCCGAAAGAAGGCGGCGGTTTGATGGAAAAAGTGAAAAACTGGTTCAGCGAGTTTATATAACCGCCTGTAACCTCAAGACTCCGAATACGGTGAATCGGCTGATGTTTACGAACATTGCCCGCGGGGAAGTAGTCACTTGCGGGCGATGAACCGCACAACCAACCGGCTTCACCACACAGAAGCTTTTCTCATGTTGAATTGGGGAGGACTAGCAAGATGCTGGAATTTGATATGGACATGGAATCCTATGCGCGAATTAAAGTGATTGGTTGCGGCGGTGGCGGTAGCAACGCGGTTAACCGTATGATTGCCGGAGGTTTAAGAGGAGTAGAATTTATCACTCTGAACACTGACGCGCAAGCTTTGCAACTCTCCAGTGCTGATATCAAGCTGCAGATCGGAGAAAAACTGACTCGAGGACTGGGAGCAGGGGCAAATCCGGAAATCGGAAAAAAAGCCGCTGAAGAAAGTGCCGATCTGATCGAGCAAGCCCTGCGTGGGGCTGACATGGTATTTGTAACGGCTGGAATGGGCGGCGGTACCGGTACCGGTGCGGCTCCTGTCGTAGCTGAAATTGCCAAAGAGCTGGGCGCTCTGACAGTCGGGGTCGTAACTCGTCCGTTTTCGTTTGAAGGACGGAAGCGTTCTACACAAGGCGAGCAAGGGATCGCTGCGTTGAAGGAAAAAGTCGATACGTTGATCGTCATCCCGAATGACCGCCTGTTGGAAATCGTGGATAAAAATACACCGATGCTGGAGGCGTTCCGTGAAGCGGACAACATCCTGCGTCAAGGTGTGCAAGGGATATCGGACTTGATTGCTACTCCAGGTTTGATCAACCTGGACTTTGCTGACGTTAAAACGATCATGACCGAGCGCGGTTCCGCTTTGATGGGGATTGGCGAAGGCAGCGGCGAAAACAGAGCGGCTGAGGCGGCTCGCCGTGCCATTTCCAGTCCACTGCTGGAATCATCCATCGATGGTGCCCGCGGGGTTCTGATGAACATCACGGGAGGGACAAACCTCAGCTTGTACGAGGTAAACGAAGCGGCAGACATCGTTTCATCTGCGGCTGATCCGGATGTAAACATGATTTTCGGTGCGGTCATCAACGAGGATTTGAAAAACGAGATCGTTGTAACGGTAATCGCTACCGGCTTTGAAGACTACCAGCGGCAAAACACAAGCACTGGACAGCGCCGGGTGCAACAGCCTGTTCAGACAGGCAACCGCCCGACACCTATCTCCAATACGGGAGCGAGCCGTGCGAAGGAAGAGGAAGAAGAGAAGTCTTTCTTCTCGATGAGCAATTTGGACAATCTGGACATTCCTGCCTTCCTGCGCAACCGTCGCCGCAACAAAAAGTAAATTCGCGTTTTGGCAAAAATATGACCATTAGAAAAACCTTGTTCCATGACGGAGCAAGGTTTTTTGTTTTGCGTGCGTGGCGTTATTTATCCATAGTCTTTTCCGGTTCTTCCCCGGTACGAATGTGTATGGCCGTCGTCAAATGTCGTTACGCCAGAAAAATCGTGGTAATGTCCTCCACCGGGAAGTGGGATCGGAGGGCCGGTCCATCCGCGGAAGCGGTGAACATGCCCGTCATCATAGGAGGTGACGCCTTCATAGTAATGCAAATGTCCTCTCCCTGTTCCTTGATAGGGAGGGGAGGTTCGGCCTCGGACTTCATGGCGATGACGGTCGTCTACACTTGTCAGTGTGGAATAAGAGTGGATATGACCCGGGATATCGCCAAAGCGGATAAAGTCGATGGCATGGCTGTGAGAGGACTGCTTGTTTTTTCTGCTCAAATGGAAGCTCCCTGCCTCTCTGATGGGTTTTATACATCAGATGCTGAGAGCGCTGTTTCGGAACCGGGGATTCACCCAGAGGACCCAAAATCTTCTACAAAAAATCCGAAAAAACACGGTCAAGAATTGACAGACTTTACATACACATTGATATATACTGGCCTTGGTCGGAAGGGATAGCGGCCAGAGATAGGTACGACCCTCCGGGGAGGCCGGGAGCGGCCTGGTCTTTTCGGGATCGGGGGTGATAGCGGAGTGATCGTCTATCTCGATATCATTCTACTCCTCAACTTTGCCATTGATACCTTGCTGCTTTGGTTTACGGCATATTTTCGCAAAGAGCGGGTGCGGTGGTGGCGGATTTCTCTGGCATCTTTGTTTGGGTCAACCTATCTGGCCTTCTTCTTTTTCCCAGCTTTTGCACCGATGTATCAGTGGGCTGTAAAATTGCTGTTTTCCGTCATCATGCTCTGGATTGCCTTTGGCCGAAGGAGGCTGCTCGGTTTTTTGCATAATTTGGTCATCTTTTACTTTGTGGCCTTTGTCTTCGGCGGGGGAGTGTTTGGACTCCAGTATTTTCTTTCGACGCAAAGCGAGGTCGTAAATGGACTGGTCACTGTCCACAACGACGGTTTCGGCGTCGGCTTCACGCCTACTCTCGGCATCCTCTTGGCCGGCTTCGTGCTCGTTTTCTTCCTAAGCAGGCAAAGCTATGGGGCTATTTCGCAGCCGCGACGGATCGAAGCCTTTCTCGCAGAGGTAAGGGTGAAGCTCGCCGGTGAAACCGTCTTGTGCAGAGGTTTGGTCGACACGGGAAACCAGCTGCATGAGCCGATTACCCGTACGCCTGTCATGATTTTGGAGAGCAGTCTGCTAGCCCACATCCTGCCGGAAGCTCTCGCCACGCTTATCGAAAAAAGCGAAGGAGCGGTCAATCAGATGGACGGTGTGTGGGAGGAGCTGCCGCCTGCGTGGCAGTCTCGTCTTCGGCTTGTTCCGTATCGCAGCGTTTCCAGCGGGATGAGCTTTCTGATCGCGCTCAAACCGGACGAAGTGCTGATCGTGCAGGACGGCAAGCGCTATGTGAGCGAGAAAGTACTGGTTGGTCTCAACCCGATTCCATTGGCAGCAGACGGGCAATACCAGGCCATCGTACACCCTGCGATGATAGAGACCCCTTTCCAAGAAGAATACGCAGTACGCGAACAGGAGGGCTAACGAAAATGTATGTAAAACTTCGCCTACAATTACAACTACTCTGGTACCGTTTCCTGCTGTGGACTGGTGCACGAGCCGAGGAAATTTACTACATCGGCGGAAGCGAGGCCCTTCCTCCGCCACTGACCAGAGAAGAGGAAGAGATCTTGCTTGGCAGATTGCCTTCCGGCGATCCCGCTGTACGGAGCATGCTGATTGAGAGAAACCTGAGGCTGGTCGTTTACATTGCCCGCAAATTTGAAAATACCGGGATCAACATCGAGGATCTGGTCAGCATTGGCACCATTGGGTTGATCAAGGCGGTGAACACCTTTGATCCCGAGAAAAACATCAAACTGGCTACCTATGCCTCGCGCTGTATTGAAAACGAGATTTTGATGTACCTGCGCCGAAACAACAAGATCAGGTCGGAGGTTTCTTTTGACGAACCGCTGAATATTGACTGGGATGGCAATGAGCTGCTGTTGTCGGACGTCCTCGGCACCGAAAACGACACCATTTACAAAAACATCGAGGACCAGGTAGACCGCAAGCTGTTGAAAAAAGCACTCGATAAGCTGACAGAGCGGGAGCGCGTCATCATGGAGCTGCGCTTCGGCCTCACGGGAGGCGAGGAGAAGACGCAGAAGGATGTTGCCGACCTGCTTGGCATTTCCCAGTCCTATATTTCCCGTCTGGAAAAGCGAATTATAAAACGGTTGCGAAAAGAATTCAACAAAATGGTCTAACGCATATTTTCCCAATCGAGGGAGATACTGTTCCTAAACCGTGCCAGAAAGTGGTCCCGCCACTCTCTCGTCCGGGTACGCGTCAGAACGCGGCCTTTCAAGACAACCGGGTTAGGAACTTTTTTCTTGCTTCGAGGAGGGAAAGACGTGACGCGCAATAAAGTAGAGATATGCGGGGTAGACACCTCTAAGCTTCCCGTGCTGACCAACAAGGAAATGCGGGAGCTGTTCGAACGCTTGCAGGGCGGGGAACTGCCAGCGCGGGAAAAGCTGGTCAACGGCAACCTGCGATTGGTGCTGAGTGTCATTCAGCGTTTCAACAATCGAGGAGAGTACGTTGACGATCTGTTTCAGGTAGGGTGCATTGGACTGATGAAGGCCATTGACAACTTCGATCTCGGGCAAAACGTTAAATTTTCGACCTATGCCGTGCCCATGATCATCGGGGAAATCCGCCGCTACCTGAGGGACAACAACCCGATTCGCGTTTCACGGTCTTTGCGGGATATCGCCTACAAAGCGCTGCAAGTGCGGGACAATCTGACCAACAAGCATTCGCGTGAGCCCACCATTATGGAAATTTCCCAGGAGCTCAATGTTCCCAAGGAAGACGTCGTATTCGCGCTGGATGCCATCCAGGACCCGGTTTCTCTGTTTGAACCGATCTATCAGGACGGCGGCGATCCGATCTACGTGATGGATCAGATTAGCGACGAGAAGAACAAGGACGTCATCTGGGTTGAGGAAATCGCGCTTCGTGAAGGAATGCAGCGTTTAGGCGAGAGGGAAAAAATGATTCTCTCGATGAGATTTTATGAAGGGAAGACGCAGATGGAGGTAGCCGAGGAAATCGGCATCTCGCAGGCGCAGGTCTCCCGTCTGGAAAAAGCGGCGATCGCCCATATGCAAAAACACGTGCAATCGTAACATTATCAGTTTGTCCAAGCCCTGCGGAACGGCACTGCAGGGCTTATTCTTTTGCGCCGGATTTCGGACATAATCGCCCGCCTGCTCATATAATGAAAGGGAAGGGGAGAAAAGTAGGTGAGGAGCAGATGGTCAAGATTTCAGATTTCCAGACCAAAGAAGTAGTCAACATCTTGGACGGCAAGCGGCTTGGACAGATATCCGACCTGGAAATAGACCTTCGCCACGGGAGGGTAGAGGCCATCGTCGTCCCCGGACCGGGTAAGTTTCTCGGATTTTTTTCATCGGGCAATGATTATGTCATCCCTTGGCGCAACATTGTGAAAATCGGGAAAGACGTTGTTCTTGTGAGAGTAGAAGAGACGCTTCGCGTAGACGTGAAGGGCAGCACCGAGGATGAGTACCGCTCGTAGAAAGGCATAAGAGAGCCTTTCTTTTCTTTTGGGCTATGGTATCATTAGCCATAGAAAAGAGAGTCCAGCATGCGAATGGACAACCCGGTTTTTCTACGGTTCTATCACGAAGGAAGAGGTGGCGGCATGAACGAACCATTTGTTGGACATACAGGGAAAGCAGGGCTTCGGCTGGAGGAGTGGGAAAAAGCGTTTCCCGGTCTTGTCGCAGGCTTTACCACACGTTCCGGCGGGGTAAGCGAGCAGCCTTACGGATCGTTTAACATGGGGCTGCATGTCGGCGATAGCTCCTCCCACGTGGTAACCAACCGCAAGCGGCTTGCCGAGGAGCTGGGCATGCCCTTCGATGCGTGGACCTGCGCAGACCAGGTGCATGGCAACCGGGTATGCGAGGTAGTGGCAGGAGGGGCAGGCAGAGAAAGTCTGGAAGACGTCATTGCAGCCACGGATGGGCTATTTACAAATAAACAGGGAGTCCTGCTTGTGTCTTTTTACGCAGATTGCGTGCCGCTTTTCTTTCTGGACCCGGAGACGGGGGCGATCGGGCTGGCTCACGCCGGATGGAAAGGAACTGTTTCGCGTATTGCCGAGGAAATGGTGCGTGCTTTTGAGCGCAACTACGCAGCAAAAGCGGCAAACATGAAAGTGGCGATCGGCCCGGCAATATGCGGGAACTGTTATGAGGTCGATGAGCGGATTATCGGGCAGGTACGGGCAGCCGCAAAAAATTGGTCGCCAGCAGTGTCCCCGCGTGAAAATGGGCGCTACCTGCTGGATTTGCCCAGACTCAATCAGGAAATTGTAACGGAATGCGGAATATTGCCCGATAACATAATACGGACCCAATGGTGTACAAGCTGCCGTACAGACCTGTTCTTCTCCCATCGGAGAGAAGCGGGACCTGCAGGGAAGACGGGAAGGATGGCCTCCTTTATCGGATGGCGGGATCGTTGAAATAGATCTTTGTTTGGAAAGGGAGTCGGAAGAAGTTATGACGCGGGAACAGGAATTGCTGAAAGAAAGATTGGACCGAATCGAAGAGAGAATAGCGGCTGCCTGCAGCCGTTCGGGGCGCGACCGCAGCGAGGTAAAGATCGTCGCGGTTACGAAATATGTAGGTGCCGACACCATTGGCGATTTGCTCAAGGTCGGCGTCGAGCACATCGGCGAAAACAGGGTCCAGGATGCCCTGCCCAAATACGAGCAATGGGGAGAGCAGGGAGTTTGGCATTTTATCGGCCACCTGCAGACAAACAAGGCCAAAGAGGTCGTCGGCCGCTTTTCCTATATTCACTCTCTGGACCGCTTGTCCCTGGCCCGGGAAATAGAGAAACGGGGAGAAGCGTTGAATCTTGTCGTTCCCTGCTTTTTGCAAGTCAATATTTCCGGGGAAGAGACAAAATTTGGCCTTAGTCCCAATGACGTATTGGCTTTTTTGCGCGAAACCAGTAATATGAAACATATAAGGATCGCGGGATTGATGACCATGGCGCCTCGTGTCGATGATCCGGAAGAGGTGCGGCCTGTATTTCGTGGTCTGCGAGAATGGAAAGAGCGGATCAATGAATGGAAGTTTCCGCATGCGGAAATTACAGAGCTGTCGATGGGCATGTCCAACGACTTTGAAGTAGCGATTGAAGAAGGAGCTACATATATTCGGCTAGGCTCGGTTTTGGTCAAGCCGGACTAATCGACCATTCACGAGAGGAGGATTGCTATGAGCGTTATGAATAAAATCAAAGGGTTTCTGGGATTGGAAGACGAGGAATACTTCGAAGAGACGGTAGTAGAGGAACGCGAAGAGCAAGAGCCTATTGCCAGACGACAGCCTGCAGCGCGTGCGAACAATGTCGTTCCTTTTCAGACACGGGAGAAGGAGGGAATCCGTTTGATCCTCTGCGAACCCCGTCAATACAGTGACGCCCAAGACATCGCTGACAACCTGCGTCACCGCAGACCAGTCGTGGTCAATTTGCAACGGGTGGAAAAGGAACAGGCAAAACGGATTATCGACTTTCTCAGCGGCACTGTCTATGCGCTGAACGGCGATATCCAAAAAGTCGGAGACTACATTTTTGTTTGCACACCCGATCATGTTGACATCCAGGGTACCATTTCCAGCGTGGTGGAAGAATAAAAGTGTTTGATTGAACGGAAGCGAAGTTTGGATGAGTAACATGATGCTTGTTACTTTGAAAAGGATAAAGGGTGAGTGAATGACAGCCATTCTGTTTACGATCATTGATTTTGCCTTTACGGTTTATCAGTTTATGGTGATTGCGTATGTCCTCATGTCGTGGGTGCCTCAGATGAGAGATACGGGAATCGGGCAACTGCTGGAGCGGCTGGTGGAACCGTATTTGGCTCCGTTTCGCCGGTTCATACCGACGCTCGGCTTCATTGACATATCTCCAATCGTAGCGTTGATCGCACTGAATTTTGCCCACAGCGGATTGAAGACAATCCTCATTAAACTGCTGTATATGTAGGAGCCGGTCACATGAGTGTATACGACCATTTTCGAAAAGAAGAACTTCCCTTTGTGGAACGGGCGCTGGAAATGCTGACGCTGGTAGAGCGGAAGCAGGCCATGCGCCTTACTGATTTTTTGGACCCGCGGCAAGCGGCCATACTGAAAAGCTTGACCTCGCAGGTACAGGACGTCTCGGTTACCGCAAACGGCGGCTATGAAGGGGCAGAGAGGGTTCGTGTAATGCTGCACCCTGATTATCTGACCCCCGAGGCGGAGGAGTTTCGTTTGACCTTGCTGCACATCGCCGCTGATCAGCGGTTTAAGCGGCTGGAGCACAGGGATGTGATGGGAGCCTTGCTCAATGCAGGCCTCAAGCGGGAGAAATTCGGGGATATGATCGTGGACGAAAGCGGCTTGTTTGCCGTCGTTGCAGAGGAAGTGGCTGACTTTGTCCGCGTTCAAGTGACCCATATTCACCGTACGCCCGTTTCGTTTGAAAAAGTGGAGTGGGCCTCCTTTCAGGCGCCGTCAGAGCGTTTGACCGAAAAGACCATCACCGTTCCCTCACCGCGAGTGGACGCGGTAATCGGCGAGGTGTACCATCTGTCACGGGCCAAGGCGGTCATCCCGATCCGTGCCGGCCGTTTGAAGGTCAATTGGAAGGTGGTAGACGATCCGTCCTACCAGCTAGAGACGGGAGATATGGTTTCCCTCGCCGGTTTTGGACGCTTCAAGCTGCTCGAAGTGGCCGGAGCTACCCGCAGTGGAAGGTTACGAATGAATGTCGGCTTGGTTACATAGAATCATAGAAGGGCTTAAAAAATTGCAAAATCCGGCAGGAAATGATGTGGAAGCTGTCGAAAATGTCAGTACGATTATCGGAAGAAGTGGGGGGTACATGTGCCTTTAACGCCGTTAGATATACACAATAAAGAATTCAGCACAGGATTCCGCGGTTACAACGTCGACGAAGTAAATGAATTTCTGGATCAGATCATCAAGGACTTTGAGCTTCTGATCAAGGAAAAGAAAGAAATGGAAGAGCGCATCGCCATACTGAATGAGCGTGTGGATCACTATAAAAGCCTGGAAGAAAACTTGAGCAAGTCCATTCTCGTCGCTCAGGAAACGGCCGAAGACGTGAAGTCAAACGCAAGAAAAGAAGCTCAGTTGATCCTGAAAGAAGCGGAGAAAAATGCAGACCGGATCGTCAACGAAGCGTTGGCGAAGTCTCGCAAGATTGCAATCGAGATCGAAGAGTTGAAGAAACGGGCGTCTGTGTACCGGATGCGTTTCCGTACGCTGCTCGAAGCCCAATTGGAGATGCTGGAAAACGGCGCGTGGGACGATATCGAACAAGCAGATTCGTCTTCCGCAGTGCTTGCCGAATAATCCATTGACGCCAGGGCTATGATGGTACTATAATTTATTGAAACTTTTCTTTACAACTATACACTTACTGACAAACGATGATCGGGACGAGTAAGCGATCGAGCGCAGCTTAGAGAGCCGGTGGACGGTGAAAACCGGACTGCTGCTTGCCGCTGAAAATCACCCGGGAGTTCAATAACCGAAAGACTGCTGGCTGCGTCGTGCGGCGGTCGAGTAAGTGAGCGCGTCATTCTCGTTACGAATGAATCAAGAGGAACAGGGCTTGTGCCGGTATATTTCGGCTGATTTCTGTTCAATCAGGGTGGTACCACGGGAGCTTTCTCTCGTCCCTACAGGGGATGAGGGAAAGCTTTTTTATATTTTTCTGTAGGAGTGAATCAGACAATGGATTATAGCAAAACGCTGGCACTGCCAAAAACAGACTTTCCGATGCGCGGGAATCTTCCGGCCCGCGAGCCTGACATGCAGGCAAAATGGGAAGAGCTGAATATTTATGAAAAAGTGCAGGAGCGGACAAAAGGACGCCCCAGCTTCATTTTGCATGACGGCCCTCCTTACGCGAACGGCGACATCCACATCGGCCATGCCTTGAATAAAGTGTTGAAGGACTTTATCGTCCGCTACAAATCGATGGCGGGCTACTGCGCTCCGTACATTCCGGGCTGGGATACACACGGCTTGCCAATCGAGCAGGCAATCATCAACGCCCAAGGGCTGGATCGCCGCAGCATCGAGGTAAATGACTTCCGCAAACGCTGCGAAGAGTACGCCTGGAGCTACATCGACAAGCAGCGGGACCAGTTTAAGCGCCTCGGAATTCGCGGTGACTGGGAAAATCCGTATGTGACCCTGCTGCCGGAGTACGAGGCACGTCAAATCAAGATTTTTGGCGAAATGGCGAAAAAAGGCTACATCTACAAAGGGCTGCGCTGTGTGTACTGGTCCCCGTCATCGGAGACTGCGCTTGCCGACGCCGAAATCGAATACAAGGACAAGCGCTCGCCATCCATCTACGTCAGCTTCCAGGTACAGGATGGAAAAGGCAAGCTGGATACGGAAACAGGTGTCGTAATCTGGACGACCACGCCTTGGACGCTGCCAGCCAACCTGGCGATCTCCCTGCATCCGGAACTGGAGTACAACGTAGTCAAAGCCGACGGACGCAAATTCGTACTTGCGGGCGGACTGTTGGAAGCGGCCAGCAAGGAAATTGGCTGGGAAAGCGTAGAGGTGCTGGCAACCTTCAAAGGGCAGGAGCTCGAAGGCGTAGTCACCAAGCATCCGTTCTACGATCGCGAGTCGCCGATCATCCTTGGCGAGCACGTAACGCTCGACGCCGGTACGGGCTGCGTTCACACTGCTCCGGGTCACGGGGAAGACGACTTCGCTGTCGGTCAAAAATACGGCCTTGGCGTACTGTGTCCTGTGGACCACGAAGGAAAAATGACCAAGGAAGCTCCCGGCTTCGAAGGGTTGTTCTACGAAGATATCAATAAGCTGGTCACGGAAAAGCTGAATGAGACAGGCGCGCTCTTGAAGCTGGGCTTCATCACTCACTCGTATCCGCATGACTGGCGTACGAAAAAGCCGGTCATTTACCGTGCGACAGAACAGTGGTTTGCTTCGATTGATGCATTCCGTGAAAACATGCTCGAGGCCATCAAAAACGTGAAGTGGATTCCGCACTGGGGAGAAACCCGTTTGGCGAATATGATCGCCGACCGCGGAGACTGGTGCATTTCCCGCCAGCGCGTATGGGGTGTGCCGATTCCGATCTTCTACTGCAAAGACTGCAACGAGCCGATCATCAATGACCAAACGATTGAGCACATCTCCGAGCTGTTCCGCAAAGAAGGCTCGTCCGTCTGGTTCGCTCGCGAGGCTAATGAGCTGGTGCCAGAAGGCTTGTCCTGCGGCAAATGCGGCTGCACGGAATTCCGCAAAGAAACAGATATCATGGATGTATGGTTTGACTCCGGCTCCAGCCATGAAGCGGTATTGAGAGAGCGTGGACTGGGCTGGCCGGCTGACATGTACCTGGAAGGCTCCGACCAATACAGGGGCTGGTTCAACTCCTCGCTGTCCACTGCCGTTGCCGTATACGGTACAGCACCGTACAAAGCGGTATTGAGCCACGGCTTCACGCTGGATGGAGAAGGGCGCAAAATGTCGAAGTCGCTCGGCAACACGATCGTTCCGCAGGAAGTCATCAACAAGCTTGGCGCGGACATCCTGCGTTTGTGGGTAGCTTCGGTCGATTATCAGGCTGACTCGCGCATCT
The DNA here is from genome assembly GCF_003710865.1 of Brevibacillus borstelensis. Taxonomy (GTDB): domain Bacteria; phylum Bacillota; class Bacilli; order Brevibacillales; family Brevibacillaceae; genus Brevibacillus; species Brevibacillus borstelensis. The sequence continues at coordinate 177,213 of NZ_RHHO01000023.1, forward strand.
CTGACGCGATCCTCAACCAGATCGCGGAAGTATACCGCAAAATGCGCAATACGTTCCGCTTCCTGCTGGGGAATCTGGACGGCTTCGATCCGGCGAAAGACCGCGTAGCCTACGAGCAATTGAGCGAGCTGGACCGCTATGTCCTGGCCAAAGCAGCGCAAGTAGTCAAGCGTGCGCGCAAGGCTTACGACGAGTACCAGTTCCACACTGTCTTCCATGCCGTTCACAACTTCTGCGTCATCGATCTGTCTGCTTTCTATCTGGATATTTGCAAAGACCGACTCTATGTGGAGGCGCCGGATAACCTTAAGCGTCGCGCAGCGCAGACTGTCATGTACGATTGTCTGATGAGCCTGGTCAAGCTGGTGGCACCGATCCTGCCGCATACAGCAGATGAGGTATGGAGCTTTATCCCGGGTGTGACAGAAGCAAGTGTTCAGCTGACTGACATGCCGGAAGCAAATGAACAGCACTTGGGCTTTGCAGCGGAAGCACTCAGCAAATGGGATGCGTTCCTAGCAGTACGCGATGAGGTACTGAAGGCTATGGAAGAAGCGCGCCGGAACAAAGTATTCGGAAACTCCGTAGACGCCAAGCTGGCGCTTTATCCGCAAACGGAAGAGACGGCAAGCGTACTGTCTTCGATGGAGGATCTGGCCGACCTGTTCATCGTTGCCCACGTTGACCTGCATCCGTACGGAACGCCTGCTCCTGCGGAAGCGGCTGCATTGGAAGGAATCTCTGTCGTGGTAGCTCCTGCTGACGGTGTAAAATGCGAACGCTGCCGCGTCGTGAAGCTGGATGTCGGTGCCGACAGTGCACATCCTTCCATCTGCAAGCGCTGTGCATCCGTTGTCAACGAACACTATGCGCATGTAACGGAGTAAGAGGTCCTTTCATCGGTCAAAAAACAACTGAAAATCGACGAATGAAAAGCAGTTTTTGTCAAAGTCGCCCAAGTCGTCATGACTTCGGGCGACTTTTTGTTATCCCTCCGAATAGTGTTTTTTTCTCCATGACCTTTACCTTGATACGGTTGGCGTATTTGCGGCCGGGGTTAATTTGAACAGCGAATAGACATACTACCCTTCAGAGATAACAAAGGAAGGACGGTGTCATACGTGGACGAGCAGAAGCTGGCGCGCTTCAGGGTAAGACTTCTAGAGCAGAAGAAGGAACTGGAGGATCGGGTGCAGGACCACTATGGAATGCGCGAACCGATGTCTACTTCCCTACAGGAATTTTCCATGTACGATAACCACCCGGCCGATATCGGCAGCGAAATGTTTGAGCGGGAAAAGGATCTTGCCCTGGACAGCTTGGACAGGGAAACACTAAAGGAAATCGATCAGGCGCTGAGCAGAATGGAGGAAGGCACATACGGCATCTGTACGGTATGCGGACAGGACATACCGGAGGAGCGTCTGGAAGCGTTGCCTCAAGCCCAGACGTGCAAGGAACATGCACCTGCTCCGAACCTCAACGAATCGCGTCCAATCGAGGAAGAATTCCTCCAGCCGCCATTTGGGCGGACTTCTCTGGATGAAAAAGAGGGACAAAACGGCTTCGACGGCGAGGATGCCTGGCAAATCGTCGAGGCGTGGGGAACCTCCAGCACGCCGTTTTCCTTCGTGGATAATGACAAAACCGACTACAAGGAAATGTATATAGAAAGCGACGAGCCAGACGGGTTTGTCGAGGCTGTGGAGGAAATCGGATATACGGATATTCACGGCTATCACGGGCCGGACAGCGTCAAATTCATGCGCAGCGGAACGTATGAAGAGTATATGCGCAAAGGCGAAGGAAAAGGGCAGTTCTTGAATTATGAAGATGCCTTGGAAGAAAGAGCGGAGCGGGAAGGGCGAAATGATTTGATGTAAATCAGGAGGACTTTCATGCAGATCGCACGCGTTGAGACGTATCCCTTGCTCTACACGCTTGGGCAGCCGTATGGGGACGCAAATGGGTACAAAAAATACCGGACCTGTTTCCTGATCAGGATCATTACCAACTCCGGCACCGAAGGCTGGGGTGAAGCGGTTGACTGGCTGCCCACACTGGAAAAAGGCTTTTCCGAGAGGATCATTCCTTATTTGCTTGGAAAGCGGGCGACAGACCGGTTGTCAATCGTCTCCACCATCGCAAAATGGCACCAGCGTGCTGCCGTGGCGGTGAGCATGGCTCTGACTGAAATTGTGGCAAAAGAGGCAGGCTTGTCACTGTGCGAACTGTGGGGAGGTGCCTTGCATAGCTCTATTCCGGTTTACGCCTCGTTTCAATCGTACAGCGATAGAGAAGACTGGCCGCTCCATTCAGTCCGCCTCGTCGAAGCCCAGATTCACAACGGTTTTCGCATGGTCAAAGTGAAAGTCGGAGGCAGGTGCTGGCAGGAGGACCGGAGGCATATTGAACGACTGAAGGCCTCCATTCCGGAAAGTGTTCAGGTGGCTCTGGATGCAAACCAAAGCTATGATCTGGCGACTGCCCGCAAGTGGGAGCAAGTTTTTTCTCGCTATGGAAATTGGTTGTGGATGGAAGAGCCGATGCCGATGGAAAGGACCGAGGAGTATGTGAAGCTTCGTGCAGCTCTTTCGGTTCCTTTGGCAGGCGGGGAGAATTTGATTAGATGTAATCAATTTTTACCTCTGTTAAAAAATGGGGCTGTTGACTTGATTCAACCTGACCCCGTTCATTCGGAAGGCATAGACAGCTATCGGGAGAACCTGACGATAGGCCGAAATTTTGGGCATCGGGTTTCCCCCCATGTTTACGACGGCTCCCTGGCCCGTCTTTATGCCATCTGCTCACAGGCTTGCTTGCCGGCCTGGAGCAAAATGGACGGAGACAAAATCGAGCCTGTCGAATGGGACGTCATGGAGAATCCGTTTACGGAATTATTCCCAATAAAGCTTCAGGGAGGACTGGCTGTCGTCCCTGATGGCATCGGTATTGGTGTTGAACCGGATTGGAGAATTATAAACGCATTGCGCTGGGACGGCAGCGCATACGTGTAAATACGGGGAGATTGGACATGGCGCAAAACACAAAAAATCTGGTTGGTTTAACCGGCATCCCGCTGGTCATGGTGCTGGGCAATTCAATGCTCATCCCTGTATTGCCCACAATGAAATCCAAAATGGATCTGACTGCCTTGCAGACGAGCTTGCTGATCACTGCTTTTTCGATCTCTGCGGGAATTGTCATTCCGCTTGCGGGCTATTTGTCAGACCGGTTCGGACGCAAGATCGTCATTATCCTGTCGCTCATCCTCTATGGTGCAGGCGGCTTGGTGGCCGGTCTGGCATCGCTCTGGTGGGACAATCCGTACATGCTTATCATGCTGGGTCGCGTAATGCAGGGGGTTGGAGCGGCAGGAACAGCTCCGATCGCGATGGCGATGGCCGGAGATTTGTTCAAAGGCGCCTCGGAAAGCCGGGCGCTTGGCTTGATGGAGACGTCCAACGGGCTTGGGAAAGTCCTCAGTCCGGTTTTCGGCTCGCTCCTGGCGATGATTGCGTGGTATATGGTGTTCTTGGCTTTTCCCATTATTTGCGGAGTGGTTTTGCTGCTGTTTCTGTTTTTTACCAAGGAGAAAAAACAGGAAAAACAGCCGATGCCGGTTCGCCAATATCTGCAGTCGATTGGGCAAGTCTTTCGGCAGCATGGGCGCTGGTTGATTCCGGCCTTTTTTATCGGGAGCATCTGTCTGTTTACGCTTTTCGGGGTCTTGTTCTATCTGTCCGACCTCCTGGAAGAAAAGTATAAAATCGACGGGCTCTTGAAAGGCGCATTTTTGGCGGTTCCCCTTTTGGTGATGAGCATCACAGCGTACATCACCGGATTGATTATCAAGAAAAAACTAGGGCTCATGCGCCTCTTTGTCATCATCGGGATGTTCCTGCTTGCCACTTCCTACGTTATCGCCAATTTTGTAAAAGGTGCTTATGTATTGACGGGCGTTCTTATCATTGGAAGTGTCGGTACGGGATTAATCCTGCCCTGCCTGAACAGTATGATCATCGGGGCTGTAAAGAAGTCAGAGCGGGGCATGATAACCTCTTTGTACAGCGGTGTCCGTTTTATCGGTGTAGCCGTCGGACCGCCTGTGTTTACCTGGCTTTTGGATAGGTCAAGAAGCGTGATGTTCCTCTCGATTGCGGGGCTGGCTGCACTATTTGGGGTGGTGGCGATCTTCTTCTTGAAACCGAAGCAAGCAGGGGATGCTGCCTCGGAGCAGCCGTCGGAAGAAGAGGAGGAAAGCGCCAAAGAGACAAAGGCGATGGAGCAGGTAGCGGAGATTCTTGGCATCCATCGGGAGAGCGAAGAGGACAAACGACGCGTGGAAGCGATAAAAAGGTTTGGATTCGATCCAAACGATTTAATGGACGCCTTGTTAAAGAACAAAGGGACCAAAAACAAGGAAAAAGGCTGACAGGCATCCGCCTTTTTAAAGGAGATGCCTGTCTCTTCATGTTTTCACATTCGCGGAAAAGGGATGGCGCCTTGCTTGCTCAAGCGTCAACGGATAGACGTCATCATACAAATATCGGCTAAACGGTTTTTGCCCTTTTACCGCTACGGGTATTTCCTCAAACCAAACGGCTTCTTCCACATCGGTTCCGGTTGGGAGATCCGCAAGATGCAGCACCCGGGCTATGTAGATATCCTTTACGATTTCACCGCCAACCGTGTACTGACCGATCCTCTCGATTGCTTCCAGGACAGCACCCGTCTCTTCAAAGGTCTCCCGGACGGCGGCGGCCAGGCTTGTTTCACCGGGCTCGACTTTTCCCCCGGGAAGTTCAATCCCTCGCGTCCGATGACGGGTAAACACCAGCTTTCCTTGCCAAAAGGGGAAGACGAGGACGTGCTTGGCGGTACGCTGGCGAAAGACGGCAGGATCAAAGGTAAGGGTAACCGCGAAGCCGAAGTCATCTACGAATTCATGCATGCTTCACTGCTCCTTCAGTTGGAGTGAAATGTGCTTTACTGCCTTCATCGCCTGACCTGCCGCCAAAGACAGGCTGCCATAATCCGCACCGTTGGTGACATCACCGATCGCGTAAATCCATTCTGTCCCTTTGACCTGCTGATAATTGTCTGCCGGCAGATAGCGGGAATTTTCTTCTCCCAAAAGGCTGTCTAACCCGTCAACATTGCCGTGAACCCCAATTCTGGGCAAAATGCGATCGACGCTTATTGTTGAAGGCGTATCCGGACGAAAGGAGCGAAGGGACAAAACAGCTTTTCCATCCCGCTCCGAGCAAGCGGCGACCTCCGTTTCCCACAGAATCGTCAGCGAAGGAAGCGTGGAAAGTCGTTCTCTCCACTGGGAGCGGGCCCGCATGTGGGCGCTTCTCACCAAGAGGTGAACCGTCCGTGCATAGCGGCTCAGATTGTAGGCGCTCTCCGCTGCACGATCGCCTCCGCCGATGACGGCGATGTCCATTCCGGTGACTGCTTCCGCCTCGGCGGTAGTGGAAAACCAGGGGGCCAGTACCTTGGAACAATCCGCGAGGGCAGGAATCTGATTAGGGCTTACGCCTGTCGCAACGATCAGATAGTCTGTCTGATAGGCCGTCCGCGTGGTTGTTACCTTTCGCTTGGTGGGATCGACCGAGGTCAGCGCTTCACCAAACCGGACTTGCAGGCTTCGAAGCACTTTATGACTTTGCAGCTCTTCAAGAAGGTTCGTTCCGTCCGCGTAAATATGCGGAGGAAAATCCCAGATTTCATTGTGGATTTGCGCCAGCTGGCCGCCCAACCGATCCGTTTTCTCGATCAGAATGCAGGACAACCCGAGCCGTTCGCACCAAATGGCGGCCGACATTCCCGCTATGCCGCCGCCAGCGATAAGTACCTGAACATGTTCCACACGAGTCCCCCTTTCCAAAAAGAGACTGCCAAACGCTCTCTATATATATGCTTTCTATGATGATCCAGACAGTTTTAGACTACCCCTTTCGACGGGCGAGTGCAAGAGTGTTCTGCCAGGCCGGGATCAAGATGTACAACCCGTAGGCAAAGACCACCCAGACCGAGAAGGAAAGCACCTGCTCATCACTCATGTGCGGGAAGAAGAGAGTGTGATTCGAAAGGGAGATGCTGTCCAGCATTAGTCCTACGGCTGTGCCAAGCATCCCGAAGCGGACGAGGCCGTACTTTGATGGATCAATCAGGTGGTAGGAAAGGCCCACCAAGTAAAGAGCGATGGCCGTGACAGCTTCCAGTCCGAGAAAGACGGGGAAAAACAGGTCGTGTGTCACACTGACAAGTACGTGATGGCCAAAGTAACGGAAAAATAACGTGACCAGCAGCCAGACTATTGCGCCGGAGACAACCGGAGTGACCCATTCGCGTGTTGACAGTTTCATCGTGATTCGGCTCCTTTCCTTCCAACAAGAAATGAAATGACATGAGCGAGGTCGGCATACGCCTGATCGGCATCAAAGGTGGGCGACAGCAGCGCCTGCAAGGCGAGTCCGTCAATCCACGCATTGAACAGAGGGGCCCAGCGTTCGGCTGGAATATCAACAGGTGTACGCTCCCCCGCGAATTTTTTGACAATCTCGCCAAGCGCTTGATTTTCCTGGTCCTGCAGCAGGGCCAGCTCGCTGCGCAATGAGTCCTGATAGATACCCGCAGCGATCAAGGAGAAATAGACGCGATGATACGGAGAATCATGGGTACAGCGGCTCCGGGCGGAAGCGAGCGCCTTTTCCAAAATGGCTTCGCCTTGGCCGGCATCTGCCAGAAGGTCATGCCAGGAATCCTGACACATTTCTTTAATCAACTCGAGAAGCAGTTGTTCTTTGTTGCGAAAATGGTAGTACACCGTTCCTTGGGTAACGCCTGCTCCCTCGGCCACAGCTTTCAAGGTAAGGGCCTGCATCCCGTGGCTTGCGATTACCTGACGGGCAGATTGGAGCAATTCCTGACGAGAGATGACGTTCGGTTTGGCCATATACTCACCCTCTTGACATTGATTAGTTAGTTGAATGACTAACTCTATTGTGATTTTCATAATAGGAGAAAAAAATGGCATCGTCAAGCAGCCTTCACCAAAGTTTTACAAAAATAGACCCGGGTATGGTAGAATGAGACATAATTTTACAAGAACAAAAACTTCTCTGTCTTTTCGAGGGAGTGACTGGATGTTGGGGAATACACAAAAGAACGGAGTGCCGACGGCAAAGCAGAGGCGGACCAAGCGGAGCAAAAAGGGTCTCAAGCTGTGGCTCATGTTGACCGGCAGCATGCTTCTGCTAGCAGCCATCATCGGCGGGGGATATGTCCTCTCCAAGCTGGATGACACGCTGACGGAGGTAACCGAGAACCCGTACAAATTGCCGGATCAGCCCGTAGTCGAACAGCATTACGAAGAAAACAAATCGCTTTCGATCCTGATCATCGGGACGGATACACGCCAGAACATCGGCATGCTGAATACGGATGTTCTCATGCTGGCTGTCGCTGATCCGGATGACAAGAAGGTGAGCATGGTCTCCATTCCGCGGGATACGCGGGTAAAGGTGCCCGGCTACCCGGAATACCACAAGATCAACGGAGTATTCGCCATTGGAGAAGGGCTGAGGCAGCAGGCGGAGAAAAAGGGAGAGCCTGTGACCGAAAACGGTGTGACCATCCTGAAAAAAACGATGGAGAGCATGTTTGGCATCCCGGTCGACCACTATATCCTGCTTGATTTTGAAGGCTTCAAGGCCGTTATCGACAAATTGGGAGGAGTCGAGGTAACTGTCGACCGCGAGCTGGTCTACGAATTGCCGCGCGGGGGTGTTTACCGGACGCTGAGGGCTGGCAAACAGGTGCTGAATGGCGAGCAGGCTCTCGGCTATGTCCGCCATCGTATAGACAGAAGGGGTAGCAAATACGATTCAAGCGATTTCGACCGGAACAGGAGGCAGCAAGAGGTGATCAAAGCCGTTACCGACAAGATGACCTCTGCTGATGGACTGACGAAGGCCCTGGCTGTTTTGGAAACAGCCGGCAAGCATGTGAAAACCGATTTGTCGAAGGATCAAATCAAAGGCTTGGCCATGGATTTCAGCAAATTCTCTTCGAAAGACATCGTTTCGCTTGACAACGGGGCGCTGTGGGATTCCCGCCTGCTGTATACGCTGTGGCCGCGGGAAAACATGAATGAGATCCGCCGCATTCTGCAAAGCGAGCGGGGCGCTCAATCCGAAATCGCGATGAACGACGCTGCGATCGCGGAGGTAGCCCGTGCGGAGCCCCGCAAGCCTTCCGGGGGAACAAAACCGTCCACCGGCAGCGGAAGTCATGCAACTCCGGCTAAGCCGCCGTCCGCAAAGCCGGACTCTGGCTCAACCAAGCAGCAAACGAGTCCGCAGCCTCCGAAGCCCCCAGGTGATATGCAGCCGGATGTCAATACTGCACCGGGAGAAGGGCAAGGTGGTGCGGTTCCTGTTCCGGGAGGTGAAGGTCAGCCTGCGCCGGCAGACATGCCGCCTCCCGACATTGTCAATCCGCAGCAGTGGGTGCCGAGTCCGCCTTCAGCGGGAGCCGACAACGGTCAGACCGGATAGACCGAGGCTGCATTCGAGAAGCGAATAACGAGCATATGGGAAACGGGGGCAGGAGACTGCTCCCTTTTTGTGCTTTCCATCCGCTCGCAAGGAGGGAAGCGGATAGTGTAAAATGAACGGGAACAAGCTTTTCAACAAAACCTGTACAAATAGCATAGGGAGAACGAGGAAATGAAGGTTGTCATAGCAGAAAAGCCGGACCAAGCCATGAAACTGGCCGGCCCCTTTACACATAGAAAAAAGCAGGGATTTCTTGAGATCGCCCCCAATCGCCTGTTTCCCCAGGGGGCGCTCGTCACATGGGCGATCGGCCACATCTGTGAGCTCGTTCCCCCGGAAGCGTACAATCCAGCCTGGAAAAGATGGACACTGCAAAGCCTGCCGCTGATTCCGGAGACGTTTCGCCATCAGGTGACACGGTCCAAAGCCAAGCAGTTTGCCATCATCAAGCAGCTCCTCAGACGGTCTGATGTTCGTGAAATTATCCACGCCGGTGATGCGGGGAGAGAAGGCGAGCTGATCGTCAGGACCATCATCGAACAGTGCGGCGTGAAAAAACCGATGAAGCGCTTGTGGATTTCCTCTCTGACCGAGAAGGCCGTTGTCGCGGGCTTCGAGTCGCTTTTGGACGAAACGGAGACGCAAAACCTGTATCAGGAAGCCTACAGCCGCTCCTGTGCCGACTGGCTGATCGGCATGAACGCCTCCCGTGTCTACACGATTCTATTGAAGAACAAGGGGATCAACGATGTATTTTCAGCGGGGAGGGTTCAGACCCCGACACTTGCGCTGGTCGTCAAGCGCGAAAAGGAAATCGCGAACTTCAAGCCCGAACCGTTTTGGGAGGTGCTGGCCACTTTTCAGATCGATGGCAAGAAGTACGAGGGCGTCTGGCAAAAGGACGGGCAGTCCCGCATCGACCAGGCGGAGATGGCAGAGCGGATCGCCGCCTTTTGCCGCGGGAAGTCAGCCTCTGTAAAAGAGGTGAAGCAGGAACGGAAGGAGTATTTGCCGCCCTATCTGTTTAATCTCTCGGCATTGCAGGCAACCGCCAACAAGCTCTACAAGTTCTCGCCGCAAAAGACGCTTGAAGTGGCACAGAAGCTCTACCTGAAAGGATATCTTTCCTACCCGCGCTCCGATTCCAGCTTCGTCACCACGGAGGAGGCGCGGACCTTTCCCGATATTCTCGCCAAGCTGGCAAAGCAGCCGGCGTTCAGCGGCTATTTTCCGACGCCCAAGACATCGCTTGCAGGGAACAGCCGCTACGTCAATCAGAAGAAAGTGACGGACCACTATGCGATCATCCCGACGGAGCAGGTGCCGAACGTCGCGAAGCTGCCTGATGAAGAGCGCAAAATTTACGACCTGGTAGCGCGCAGGCTGATCGCCGCCCACTGCGAGAGCGCATTATTTGACTATACGACCGTGCTGACGCTGGTGGAGGGACGGGCAGAGTTCGTCAGCAAGGGAAAGGTTCAGGTGCGTGCCGGTTGGCGAACCGTGTTGTTTGACCAGGAGAAGGACGGCGACGATGAGATTTTGCCGCCGCTTGCAGAGGGCGAAGAGGGCAGCGTGCACAAGGTAAAGGTAAAGGAGAGCAAGACGCAGCCGCCCAAGCGATACACGGAAGGCCAGTTGATCACCTTGATGAAAACGGCGGGCAAGCATTTGGACAACCAGGAGCTGGAAAAGGTCCTGATGAAGACGGAAGGCTTGGGGACGGAAGCGACCAGAGCCGGGATCATCGCCATGCTGAAGCAGCGCAAGTACATCGAGGTAAAACGGAACCAGGTGTTTGCCACGCAAAAAGGCATTCTCTTGATCGAAGTGATTGGAGACAAGATTCTGGCATCCGCCGAGATGACGGCGCGTTGGGAGCAGCGTCTGGCCGAGATTGGCCAGGGACAGGCGTCTGCCCAGGCGTTCATGGAGCAAGTGCGAAAATTGTCCCATAAGATCGTCCAGGACGCCGTGGAGCAATCGAAGGAATGGAACCTGCAGGACTACGATGTCCAGGCCCTGCCCAAACAGGCTTCGCGATTCAGACTCGGCAAAAAGGTGGCCGCCTGCCGGGTATGCGGCGGAGATCTGGTAGACAAGGGAGATTTCTACGGCTGCAGCAACTACCAAAAGACAAAATGCAGCGTGACCATCTCCAAGCAGATCATGGGCAAGAAGATTACCGAAACCAATGCCAAGAAGCTGATGGAGCAGGGCAAAAGCAACAAGATCAAGGGATTTAAAAAAGGACAGGAGAGTTTTGACGCCTATCTGGTTTGGGACGAGGAGGAGAAAAGAGTGAAGGTCGAACAGGACTCGTAATACTGGCGCTGAAGCCTTGAATGGGTGATCGGGGAGCGAAAAGAGTTTCTCTGCCCTGAGTCCTATCGTTTTTTGAAACTTCTTTTGTACTCATCCGTACCTATATAGAGAAAGAGGTACAGCGTCTAAAGTTGTATTTCCAAGTTCCTTATCCGAGGAGGAAAAGACCTATGTCCATTTTTAAAAGACTTCGCGACCTGACCATGTCCAATCTGTATGCGCTTATAGAAAAAGCGGAAGATCCGATTAAAATGACCGACCAATACCTGCGTGACATGCAGGAAGACCTGGCGGAAGCGGAAAAAGCGGTGGCTGCTCAGATCGTTTTGGAAAAGAAATTCAAACAACTGTATGAAGAGCAGGAAGCCCTGGTGAAAAAACGCGATGAGCAGGCCCATGTCGCAGCGCAGGCGAAAAATATCGACCTCGCTCGCCGCGCGCTGGAAGAAAAGAAAGCAGCCGAGCAAAAAATGGCCGAGTACAAAACAAGCTATGAGCAAAACAAGGCTGCTGCCGATATGCTGCGCGAAAAGCTGGAAGAAATGCGCAAGCAGATTACCGAGCTGAAAAACAAACGGGAAACATTGGCTGCACGCGTGAATGCCGCCAAAGCGCAAAAGCAAATCAACCAATCGATGTCCGGGTTCGACTCCAGTACTGCTATGGCCGGGCTGAAGCGCATGGAAGAAAAAGCGATGCAGCTGGAAGCAGAAGCGGAAGCGAGCGGAGAGCTGTACAAGAAACAATCCTCTCTGGACGAAGAAATTGCCAAACTGAGCAAGGATCAGCAGGTTGAAGACGAGCTTGCTGCGCTGATGAAAAAATACGAGGGGTAAGCCGCCTGGGCGGTCCCCCTTTTTTCGTCGCAGGAAGTAACGAAATGATGCGTAATGGACCGATAGTACAACTATTGAAGCCCGTGTCCCCTTGGGCACTGCGTTCAGCCAAGGCTTGGCAAAGCCGGCTTTCTATCAGCAGAGACGGTTGGAGCCGAGGGAAAGACGAAGGCACGGGATTTTCCGGATTGAATGAACTTGATGCGTGGGGGGATTGTCAGTGGCCTGGAGAGAAATTCTCGCCATGCTCGTTTGGACGGGAGCAGGGGCTATCTTGTTGTTTGTGCTCATGTGGATAGATTCCTTGTTTACCAGATACAAAGATTTGACGGAAATGAAAAAAGGCAATGTGGCCGTCACGACGAGATTTGTGATGAAGCTGTTTGCACAGGGATACATTCTGTCGCAGTCGATTGCGACATCCAATGACCTGTGGGAAGCGCTGCTCGTCTCGGTGGTATCTTTTATCATCTTGTTCATTTTGGAATTTGTGGTGGAAAGGCTGTTAAAAACGTTTACAGGCCTGGATCTGGATGAAGGCACCCAGCAGGGAATGGTAGCGTATGCGCTCCTGGCCGGGTCCTTTCATGTCGTTGGAGCATTGATTTTGGGGGCCTGTCTGTAAATGGTTAGATTGAGAGGGGTTCACCAATGAGTGTATGGAAGAGAATCCAAAACATCTTTGCCAAGCATGAGCCTCCTCATGAGGAAGAGAGCTTGCTTGCGATCGGACCGGGAGATGTCATCGAAGTCTCGCTGGAGACCTATCAAGTGACGGGCAAGACCCGCAATCTCAACCGGAACGCTGTGATGCTCACTTTGCAGGATGGCAATCGAGTGCGCTACTTTTTGATTGAAGAGCGGGAGCGGACGGTTTATCAGCTATATGACGTCATTGACGGGCGGCTGGATTCAGTGGATGAAATCCCGAGCACGATTAAATTGGACGATGCCACCTACCATCTGGAGGAGCAATTTTCCGGAAAGGTGACGGCGACGGGAAGCACAGCGTTCCAATCCTCGGGGGAGCAGCATATTTGGCAGTTCCAATCAGATGACCGGCGGCTGCTCAGAATCGAGTGGCAAGACGGACGCATTATGCTGTATGAAGGGGAGAGCATCCTGCCGGCCGACGTGCAGATTATTCGCGGGACGTAAAGGGGGAGAGACATGCGACAGGCACTGTATAAAGCGATCAAGCTCATCCTGGTCCCGGCCCTGTTGCTGCTTGCCTTGTCAGGGTGCAACACCCAATCAGTAGGTGAAACCTATCCGCTGGAATCTGTGATTTCCAAAGACGGAAGCCAGACCTCCCGCGTTTACCGCGCTGAAAATAAAACGGTGCCGGAAGTGGCCAAGGAGTTGTCCGCGCAAAGAGAGCCGGACGAAATCTCCAAAGAGGACGAGAAACACATGTTTCTGGTCTACTCGGATGAATGGTATCATTTGCAGCAGGATGAGGCCAAGCCTTCAGATACGCTCATCGAAGTGGACAGCAAGGAATTTGTTCGACAAAACTACAATCCGTCCTTCCTCGAAGGGTACATCCTTGCAAGCATCCTGAGTGATCTGTTCGATGGCCACAAAAGCTATCCGGGTACGTACCGGGGCTACACGACCAAGGAAGTGTACAAACCGTCAGGGACGTACCGTACACCTACTGCAGAAGAGATAAAGAAGGCTCCGCCGATCACAACGCAGGGAACCGGCAGCATCATCAAACGGGGAGCGAAAGGAAAAGATACGACCGTCGGCTCCGAGGGCAGCATCACCAAGAAGCCGGTGGATACGTCTTCAGGCTCGAGCAAGAAAGGAAAAATTACCCGAACCTCAAGCAAGGGCAGCAGCATTTCTGACAGCAGCTCCAGCAAGAAGTCGTCGATCTTTTCCACGCCCCGAAGCAAATCGCCGCCGCGTACGAAGGTAGGGGGCTACGGACGAATAACCAAGAGAAGATAATCCGTATGAGAAAGATCCGCTTTCAGAAGCGGGTCTTTTTTGTTTGTACATACATGCAGGATTTCCAATCGTAATCGCATGCATTTTTTCATCATCAATAACTGACGGAGAGGAACAGACATTTCTTCTCCTAAAGCTGAGAGGCGGAGAATTGGACGCATTGACCTGTGACCGGAACGATTGTCATACGCAAATAGACGATTTTTATTTACGCGAATCGGGCGATTGCCCAACACCGGGCATGGGTAATTGTCATAGAGTGGTAGTGGTTAGTCAAAGACCTATCCCCAAGGAGGTTCCAGCATTGTACTCCCAGTACCGAGTCTATTATCCGTATGTCAGCCCGTTTGATCCTTGCCCTCCGCAACGAGTGAAGACATATGTGGTTCCGCCGCAGCTATTTATTCACTTCCAACCTCCCAATTTGCCGCAGTTTTCACCTCGTGAGGCGCTATTCCACGGCACACTGTGGCCAGAGCTGTACAGCCCTTATGAAGGACGCGGCGACAGGAGCGAAGGGAGGAGAAAAAAATGAATGAACCAAAGCCTGTTGACGAGCGATACTACCAACTATTGCATCAACTGCAGGCACTCGATTTCGTCTTGGTCGAATTGACGCTCTATCTCGATACACATAGCAATGACGCTGACGCGCTGCAGCAGTTCAACCAAATATCCGAGGAGCGCTGGAAGGTTGCTTGTGAATTTGAAGCAAGCTACGGACCGCTGCTGCAATTTGGTCTCAGTTTTTCTGGTTACCCGTGGCAGTGGAACGACACGCCTTGGCCCTGGCAGGTATAAAGACGAGGAGGAGAACACATCGTGTGGGTGTATGAAAAGAAACTGCAATATCCTGTCCGCGTGAGCAAATGCGATCCGCGTATGGCAAAATTCCTGCTTGAGCAGTACGGGGGCGCGGATGGTGAACTGGCTGCGGCTCTCCGCTATCTGAACCAGCGGTACTCGATTCCTGACAAGGTCATCGGCCTATTGACAGATATCGGGACGGAAGAGTTCGCTCATCTTGAAATGATCGCGACGATGGTCTACAAACTGACGAAAGACGCTACGCCCGAGCAGCTGATAGAAAACGGGCTTGGCGATCATTACGCCAACCACGACAAGGCATTGTTTTATCAAAATGCATCCGGCGTCCCCTGGACTGCAACCTACATCCAAGCCAAGGGCGATCCCATCGCCGACCTCTACGAAGACATCGCCGCAGAGGAAAAAGCGAGAGCGACCTATCAGTGGCTGATCGATATGACCGATGACGTGGATTTGCAGGACGGTCTGAAATTCCTGCGTGAACGGGAGGTCATTCACTCGCTTCGTTTCAGGGAAGCAGTGGAAATACTGAAAGAAGAACGAGATCGGAAAAAGTTTTTCTAGCCCGGGGCCACCGTGGTCAAGACCCCATTTAGT
>NZ_RHHO01000024.1 GCF_003710865.1 Brevibacillus borstelensis
TTCAGTTCTCTACTCTACAGCCAAAGTATTCACTGTAAAAGCTTTAAGAGGAGAGCGGCTGTCTCACGTCCTTTTGGCGGTAAATTCCAAGGACCAGACCCAGTATTGCCATGTGACTGATGAAGGTAAGACCGCCGTAGCTGATGAGCGGTATGGGTGCGGAAAAAAATGGGACCCACCCGATTGCCATCAAAATCCCCCAAAAATACTCGGTAAAAAACATGGCCGCAAGTCCACACATAAGCAGTGCTCCGTAACGGTCGTTCGTTTGCTTGGCGGCTCGAAACAGTCGCATCAGCAAGAGCATGCCGATCAAGAGGACGCCGACCCCTGCAGCCAGCCCGAACGCGTACACCAGATAAACAAAAATGAAATCGGACCCCAGTGCTGCGGTATAACCCAACCCCTCCAGCTTGGTACCGAAACCATGTCCCCACAAGCCTGCGGATCTGATTGCCTCCAGGGACCGAATCAGCATATATCCTCTCCCCATAGGTTCTTCATACGGGTTGACCCAGTACAACAAGCGGTCTAGCTGATAGCGTTCCATCGTCAGAAGGAGTAATGCCACGGCTCCAATCAAGAGTGTGCCTAGGCTGATGCAAGCTTGACGCCTACTCGCCGGCGAGCGGAAAAGCAGAACGAAAAAACCGACGGAAAAAAGGATCCCGGCAAACAAGTCAGGTGCCTTGACATAAAACAGCAAAGGAACAAAATACAGCCCCAATACCAGCCACAGAGAGAGCTTCCTTTGCCAGTTCCAGTCTGAAAATATTCCCGCGAGCGAGATGATCAGCAAAAACGGACTCAGTCTGACAATATCGATGGGTATGCCGATATCCAAGTACGGTTTTCCTGACATGGTCTTTCCTTGTGTAAACGCAAAAAAAACTGCGAGGAGAGTACCCATATACATGAGCAGGCCGTAAGCTTTCATTTTGCTGTAATTGGCGTAAAGCAGGGCGACAAACGCAGCAATTCCAAAGCAGATAAAGACGAGCTGTCTCTTCAGGAACTTGATATCTTCGGGATTGCCCGCAATAAGTGAGAGCAGAACGAGGAGTCCGATCCCAATCAATGCCGCCACCATCCCGACGACACTCCATTCCATCCGGGGCTTGTGTGCTTCATGCAGATGTTTTCCCACCGCGAACGGATCTCCCATTTCCGCCAGGGCTCGTTCGACAGCCTCGGCTTCCGTGCTGCCGGACTCCATCAAATCCTCCACCTTATCGGCGATGTGGCTCTCCAGCTCCAGCGTTACGGCTGGATGCACGTCCTTGCAGCGAATCTGAGAGCAGACCTGCCGTATGTATGCCTGAATCTTGTCGTTTGGCGTCATGCCCGTCCCTCCCCAAGTACCTGATCAACAGCGGTGCGGAACGCGACCCACTCCTGTTTCTTTTCCTGCAGCCGTGCTTTTCCTTCTCTGGTGATCCGATAGTATTTCCGCTTCCGCTCGCCTTCGCCATCGCTCCAGTACGATTCGACAAGTCCCTCCGATTCCAGCGTGTGGAGGATAGGGTACAGGGTTCCTTCCTTCAAGGAAAGGATGCCGTTTGAGCTCTTTTCCATTTCTTTGCTCATCTCGTAGCCGTACATCGCTTTTCGTTCGAGAAGGGTCAGAATGAGGATGACCGTGCTGCCCTTCATCAGCTCCTTGTTGATTTTCATGATAGCCTCCTTTTGCATTGGAATTCGATACATCGAATATCTATGTATAATCATACAAGAAGCCAGCCGCATTCGTAAAGGGGGAATGGCAAGAATCGGTCGAAACGTTTTTGGTTCCTTTTCGTCAAACTTTATGTTGGATAGTCTCCATTCAGTCGCCTGAACAAAAAACAGCAGCCCCAGATGGCCGCTGTCTGAAATCGCACCTGCTCTGCCGGGATGACGGTCATTCCCCTGTCGGGAGTCGCAAGGCGAAATCCCCTGGACAAACTGTCAGAACATCGATCCGTTTGCCATCATATCTCCGGGTATTCCTTCGTATTGGATGTAAAAAATCGGAATGTGCGCTTCTTGTGCTTTTTCGATCAAGGTTTGAATCACCGCAAAGGTTTCTTCGGTCTTGTAAGTTCCCCAAAGTGGTCCAACCTGCAAATCAATGAGGAGCAACGTGATTGCTGATCCGTCATGGGCAATATCCCCTTTTTATCTCCAGTGGACAGAGAGTTACTTCCATTTTATCAAACGCTTTGCAATCAACATACCGTATAGCTGTCGAAGTATGTTTTCGAGCTTTTACGTGGGGTTTAACATTTTTGTCGATTCTTTTTATCTTGCGGAAAAAAATAACTTTTTTCTTTTTAACGATTTGTAAATACATTTGCGATTGTACTTCTTATAATGGGAACGTACATAGGAAAGCTCTTCATATGAGGGACGGAAGGAGCGTTTGTCTTCGTGTGAAAACAATGTCGTTTTTTGGTGAAATCGCCTCAATCGAGGATTTTCCTTTCATATATACAAGTACACTAGAGGGGAAGGCAGACTGATCATGACAAGAGGGCAGCAAGAGTCAATTACAGCAAGAGCAGCAACACGCAGAGGGGGTGGACGAGATGCCTAAGCCGATCAAGGCAAACGGCCGCTACATGGCTGGCTTGGATGGGCTTAGAGCTTTGGCAGTGCTGGCCGTTATCGCTTACCACCTTCATCTGGATTGGACACCCGGAGGACTGCTGGGGGTCGGTGTATTTTTCGTTTTGTCCGGATATTTGATTACGGACATTCTCATCGCCGAGTGGAAACGAAGCGGCAGGCTCCATTTGGGCGATTTCTTGCTGAGGAGGGCGCGAAGGCTCCTGCCGGCGATGCTTGTCATGATGGCAGCGGTAGTTGGATGGCTTGCCATTAAGGATCCCTCCCGACTTTTGGCGATGAAAGAAGAAATCGGATCGGCGCTGCTCTATGTCAGCAACTGGTGGCTGATCTTTCATGAGGTTTCGTACTTCGAGAGCTTCGGTCCGCCTTCTCCGCTGGGCCATTTTTGGTCATTGGCTGTAGAGGAACAGTTTTACCTCATCTGGCCGCTGGTGCTCGTACTTGGGCTTAGCCTCCTGAGAAAACGGGGAAAGCTGCTCGGACTGACGCTGGCGGGAGCCGCCGCTTCAGCACTGGCGATGGGGCTGCTTTATGAGCCGGGGGCTGATCCGAGCCGGGTGTATTACGGGACTGACACCAGAGTTTTCGGTTTGCTCATCGGGGCTGCGCTCGCGATGGTATGGCCGAGCAGGAAGCTTTCCCACAACGTCTCGGCTGGCGTACGGTTGGCCCTCGATCTGGTCGGGGGAGCAGGTCTTTTGGTCGTCATTTCGATGATCTTCCATATAAATGAGTATGACGAGTTTCTCTATCAAGGCGGATTGGTCGTACTTTCTCTGGCAACGGCTGTCGTAGTAGCTGTGCTTGCCCACCCCGCCTCTTTGCTTGGCAAGCTGATGGGCGCAAAGCCTCTGCGGTGGTTTGGCGTTCGCTCGTACGGCATCTACCTGTGGCATTATCCCGTCATTGTGCTGACCAGCCCAGAGGTAAATACAGGGGGAGTGAACGTCCCGCTGGCATTTGTTCAGGTAACGGCAAGCGTCCTGCTCGCTGCCCTGTCGTGGAGATTCATTGAAGAACCGATTCGCCACGGCGGGTTGGGACGGTTGTGGAAACGCATCAAAGGACGGTCGGGGAGGAGCAGACGCGTCGCATGGATTGCTTCGATTGGGGCCTTGCTCGTGATCAGCCTTTCCTTTGCCGGGATGACGCATCTGTTCCCGATAGCTACCGCGAGTTCGTCTACTCCTGACAAGGTTTATGGCAAAACGGAAGCAGATCCAGCGTCCCTTGATCAAGCGCATGGGTCTGGAGCTGCTGCGGGAGCACAAACGCCCGGCGATGGAAAGGGACCCCAAACCCCAGGCAGTGCAGACAGTGCTGCTGCTGATAAAAGCGGACATGCAACAAAGCCGGCAGGCAATCAGGCAGTGAATGGAAAGCAAACCAATCAGCCCGGCAGTGGAGAAAGCGCGAAGGATACGGTGGCGGCCGGAAAGAACGGCGCCAAGGACGGCAAGCAATCTCCTGCTGGTGGAAAGAATGCGTCAAAGGAGAAGCAGACCCCTTCAGCAGCAGACAAATCTCCGAATGCTGATGCCGCAACGGGCGACAAGCAATCAGCGGGCAACAGCCAAGGCACGAGCACAGACCAACCCGACGGTTCGGCTGCGGAACAGCAGAAGGGCCAGGAGGGAAAAGCGGAAACACCTGTCATCGGGAACGGCCATGGCATTACCGTCATTGGGGATTCCGTAATTCTCGACGCGGAGCCTTACTTAAAAGAGATGCTGCCGGGAATCGTCATCGACGGAAAGGTTGGCCGACAGATGTCCCAAGCGCTGGAAGTGGCCAACCGCCTCCATGCGGAAGGGAAACTGGGCAAAACCGTGGTGCTGGAGCTTGGTTCAAACGGTGCTTTCACGAAGAAGCAGATGGATTCACTCTTGCACACACTCGGCAAAAACCGGCAGATCGTCCTGATCAACACCCGTGTCCCTCGTCCATGGGAGAGTACGGTCAACGAAGCACTGAAAGAGAGGGCCGACAGCTCTCCGCAAATTTCGCTGATCAACTGGCATGAGGCCAGCGCCAACCACGATGAGTATTTTGTAAAAGACGGCGTTCATCTCACCACCGAAGGAGCCAAGGTTTACGCATCGCTTTTGGCAAATGGCATCAAGAACCTCGGCGAAGAAAACTAGCGGAAAACAAGAACCCCTTCCTGCGCTTGGAAGGGGTTTTGTCATATGCTCCTGCAACCGAATCTTACGACGGCATGGGAGTCGGAGTCGGCTTTCCATAGCCGTCTTTATACGTATCGTCGATAAACGTGCGGATTTCTTTATCGGTTTTTCCATCCAGTTTCATCTTGGCAGAGACGACGGCGATTTCCATACATACGCCGCAGCGGGTGCCATGATCGTCCCAGACGATGGAGCCGTCTTCTTTTTCCTCTTTAATAAAGCAGTTTCCATTGTGCTGGTGGCCGGCACTTTCACCGCAGCCGCAGTAGCAAGGAATCACCTTGAGAAGCTCGCGATTGGCTGCAGCGACTTTATAGGCTGCGACGATTTGCGGGTCTTGGTTGTCCAAAAAGCTGGGCAGTTGATCCACCGAAGCGGTCATCTCCTGCAGGTCTCCATTTGGGGCGTGCTGCTGATGCGCTGCATGATCGCCCTGGGCTTTGTCTTGAGAGGCACAGCCGGAGACAAGGGCTGCAGCCATAAGACCAATTACAAAGAAATGTTTCCGTTTCATCCTGGACAGACCTCCTTACCGGTATCATATCATAATGCGATGAAGAAATTGTGAAGAAACCGGCGCAAATCGGAATAAATCCTATTTACTTTATGGGCAGCTGCCCGTATAATAAAAAACGGTTGAGATACAAATCGGAATGATTATGAATTGTAAGAGGAGTGGAAGAAGGATGAAAAAAACGATGCTGGCTACGCTGACGATTGTGACCGCATTGGCTATGGCTGGCTGTGGCACAGCAAATACTGCCAATACGTCTCCGCAAACGGATGAGGGAACATCCAAAATAAAAGTATATACGACGCTTTACCCGCTGGAGTATGCGGCCAAGCGGATCGCTGGCGAATATGCCGACGTGGCGAATATCGTACCAGCCGGAGTGGAGCCTCATGATTTTGAGCCGACTGCCAAGGATATGGTCGCTCTGAGCAGTGCCGACCTGTTCATTTACAACGGGAGCGGGTTTGAGGCATGGGTGGACAACGCGGTAAAAGGCATGGACAAAAACAAGACGACAGTGGTCAATACAACGGAGGGACTTTCCCTGCTGGAAGCTGCGGGGGGACATGACCATGATCACGGACACGAGGGCGAGGCAGCCGAAGCAGGACATGACGACCACAAGGAAGGCTCCGGGGCTCAAGGACATGAGGAACACAAGGAAGGTTCCGAAGCCCAGGGTCACGAAGAACACAAGCAGGATGCGGCTGCTGCCACTGGCTCTACCGAGGAGCATGCCCATGAGCACGAGCATGATCACGGCGGTACCGATCCCCACGTGTGGCTCGATCCGACCATGCTGAAAGCACAGGCGGAGAAAATCAAGTCCGCTCTGGTTGAAAAGGACAAGGCGCATGCTGATGCCTACGAGAAGAACTACCAGCAGCTGGCCGCCGATCTGGATCAGCTGGACAAAGACTTTGCGGATATGGTAAGCAAATCCTCCAAAAAAGAGTTTATGGTCGCCCACAGCGCCTTTGCCTATCTGGCCAAGCGTTACGGACTGGAGCAGGTAGCAATCTCAGGGATTGATCCAGCCGACGAGCCGTCGCCGTCAGAGATGAAGGAGCTCGTCGAACACGTGAAGGAACACAACATTTCGTATGTCCTGTTTGAGACCCTGGCGTCGCCGAAGGTAGCCGAAGTGATTGCCAAAGAAGCAGGCGTCCAAACGGGAACGCTTAATCCTCTGGAAGGCTTGACGGAGGAAGAGGCGAAAGCGGGGAAAGACTATCTCTCTATTATGAAAGACAACCTCGAAATGCTGCGTACGGCATTGAAATAGGAAAAAGGAACGGAAGCTGTCCTTGGCGATCCATAGAGCCAAAGGGGCAGCTTCCTTTTTTCTATCTTTTATATCCGGATTTTACTGTTGCGGGGGCCAGACAACTCCACCGCTTTGATCGATATAGCCCCATGCTGTACCCGTTTGCACGTTAGCCAGGCCATGATGAAAGTCGTAAGCAAAATCAAATTGAGCCGGAATGACGATTTCTCCGCGTGCGTTGATAAACCCCCACTTTTCGTTAAGCTTTACTGCGGCAAGCCCCTCGGAAAAGGAACCCACCTCCGCAAATTGCGGGGCAATGGCTGTCTTTCCCGTCTTGTCGACAAATCCCCACCCTTGCCCTGTCTTGACCTCGGCCAATCCTTCGGAAAAAGCATGGGCCAATTCGTACGCGGGGGCTATTTTCATCGTACCCTGTCGATCGATAAATCCCCATTTGCCGTCGAGCTTCACCGCTGCGAATCCCTCTTGAAAAGAATGTGCACTCTGGAAGGTGGGCGGGATGACTGCCTTTCCGCTTTTGTCCAAAAAGCCGTATAGATTCCCTGTTTTTATAAAAGCCAAGCCTTCGGAGTAATCCCCCAGTTCTTGTACATTCGGAAACGGGATCTCGAAAGCCGGTTCTCCAGATCGGTTGATAAAGCGGAAGGAGTCGTGATCATGGACAGCAGCCAGCCCCTCGTGAAAGCTTCCGGCGAATTTAAATTGCGGTGTGATGACGACTTTGCCGGTCCGATCAATATAACCCCATCCTTCTCCGTTCGGGACCCGTACCGCAGCCAGCCCTTCCGAAAAATCCTGTGCATCGGGAAATTGAAAATCGATTCGAACGCTTCCTTGTTTATCGATGTACCCCAGCTTCCGATCGTCATTTTCTACAATGGCGAGACCCTCTGAAAAGGCAAAACCTTGGAGAAATGACGGCTCGATAACGACCTGTCTGCTCCGGTTGATATATCCTGCATGGTCCCTTTGTCTAATGGGGAAAAGCGCGTCGTCTTCGCTTGAGGGCTTGCCCTGTTTGACTTGCCCGGCAGGAGTTGAATGCGGGGGTGCATGATCTGGCATTTCCGTTTGCGGCTTTGGGGGAGAGCATCCAACCAATATGACCAGCAGTAGCATTCCAAGAGTATATAGGCGAAATATACTCACAGCGAAATCTCACCCCATGTATTTTCGAAATTTTACGTTTTGTTTTACGGATGGTTATTGTCGCCAAAACACCTGTTTTATATAACAAACAAAGGGGAGTTCATTTTTACGATAATCACCTTTGTTCGATAATAATCCCTCAATTCTGGTATTTATCCCTGTATTTACAATTAGTATGACGGTAATTACACCGGTTTGTTTCGCAAAAGAGAGATAAATAATCCTCAAAATTTCCTGATTCACGAAGGATGGGCTTGTAGAGCTGCCAAGCACAAAAAAACCGGAATCGGTTCGGCCCTCCTGATTCCGGTTGTATTCGTTTATTCGTTTGCTTGAGCCATCTGCTTTCCTTCACTCATCCGCAGCCTCAACAGAAACGCTGCAAGGATCGCCAGGACCACTCCGATCATGCCGAACCATGTAACCGATGACAACGACACTTGATCGATAATGATGCCTCCCATTCCTGCACCAGCCGCCATGGACAATTGCATCATGGATTGGTTAAGGCCCAGCATGATTCCCGAATAGTTTGGTTCAATCCGAACCAGATTAAATTGCTGCGTAGGACCGGTAGACCAGGCCGCAAACGACCACAAAACCAGTAAGCCAGCAACAAGAAGCCACGAATGGGGCAAGGAAACGGAAACGGATAGCAAGATGAGGGCTGCTGCGTGCAGGAGCATGCCCCCGGTCAGCGTCGGGAACACGCCCCACTTGTCCGTGCTGAACCCGCCGAATTTGGATCCGGCCAAGCTGGCGATTCCGAACGCCAATAAAGCTGCGCTCAGCATGTCTTCCTTCAAGCCGGCGACATCGAGAAGATAAGGCGAGATATAGGTATAGGCGATGGAGTATCCGCCCAACCAGAAGAAGGTAATGGCAAGCCCTAGCGCTACTTTTCCGTTTTTCAAAAAAGCAAGCTGCCTGGACAAGGGAACGGGATCGTCTCCTTTGACTCGAGGCAATACTGTGTAGAGAACAAACATCGCCAGCAAGCCTGCCAGTGCCAGGAAGCCGAACACAGACCGCCATCCGAACGCGGCCGCTGCAACTCGTCCAAGAGGAACCCCGATAATCAACGAAGCAGTAAATCCCATAACCACTGTGGCAAGGGCACTTGCTTGTTTGCCCGGGGCGGCAATTTTAGCGGCAATATCCAAGGCGGTGACAACCACCATTCCCGCGCCTAAAGCCATGATGACACGGGCTGCAACAAAAAGCTCGAACCCAGGCAGGACAAAAGACAAAACATTCCCTAACACGAAGATGCCCATTGCAGAAACCAGCAGCTTTTGCCTTTCCCATTTTGCCGTCAAAGCCATGAGTAGCGGCGTGCAGACAGCATAAACAAATGAAAAGATCGTCACAAGCTGCCCAGTCAAAGTGACGGAGATACCCAGGGTCTCCGAAATCTTATCCAAGATGCCTGAAATGACATACTCGGATGTGCCGACTAAAAAACTGACTAATGCCAAAAAGTAAACCTTCCACGTACTGGTCAATGAGATCACAACTCCTTTGTCGATTTTAGATCGATAAATTGAAAAATGTAGATACAAAAGACAAAACTATATGATAATACATATCGCGATATGTCGATTTGACAAACAAAACAAAAACCGAATACATTTTCGGCATTCAGTTATAGAATTAGAGCTCACTATTGAAAAAAGCAGCGAATTCACGTATTTTCTCTTCATTCCTTTTATAGTACGTAAATTTGCCGATCCGTTCTGTTTTTATCAGACCGGCTCGTTGAAGTATGGACAAATACTGGGAAACCGTTGATTGAGTCATCTTCAGCTTCTCTGTGACCTGACTCACGCAAACCCCGATTTTTCTCATATCAATCCCTTCGTGGGGCACAAAATGTTTTTCCGGTTCCTTTAACCATTGCAAAATTTGCAACCTCGACTCGTTAGACAATGCTTTAAACACTTCGATTGGCTCCATAATCATCATTATATCGACGATTTCCGATATGTCAACACGAATCAGTTGACCGTTGATTCTGGCGGCTTCTAATGCCTGCTTGCCGTACTGTGTTTGGCGTTCGCTCTGCGACCCGCCGTCAGAACGTGCGGGTCTTTAAGAGCGGAGAGGATGTTCTGGGAGTTGACGGCGGAAAAGCGGAATGCCGCATTTGACTTCTTGAGATTTTTGCCGAATCGTAGTACGATGTAACGTAGTAAATCAGAATAAATCCGATTTAAAGGAAGAAGGATGGCGTCATGAAAGCGAAACATGAGGATGCCGTAGTCAAGCTGACGTCGGTATTCTTTCAATATGAAGAGAAAGTCGTGCTGGAAAACATAAACTTCTCTCTGGAACGCGGAGACTTCGTCGGCATTGTCGGACCGAACGGCTCGGGCAAATCGACGCTGATGAAGCTGCTGCTCGGACTGCTTCCCGCCACGAAGGGGACGGTGGAGCTGTTTGGGCAGCCTTTGTCCAAGTTCCGGGACTGGAGCAAGATCGGTTACGTGGCCCAGCAGGTCGCTCACGGGGCAGGCGGCTTTCCGGCTACCGTACGGGAGGTAGTTGCTTCCGGTCTGGTGGGAAAGGTCGGTTTGTTCCGCCGCCTGCAAGGCAAGCACCACCAAAAAGTCGAAGAAGTCGTCGAACGCGTCGGCTTGACAGAAAAGCTGGACCAGCGGATCGGCAACCTGTCCGGCGGGCAGCTTCAGCGGGTCTTTATCGCCCGGGCATTGGTGGCGGAGCCGGAGCTGTTGATCCTCGACGAGCCTACCGTCGGTGTGGATCAGGAGTCAATTGAACAGTTTTACGAGCTGCTTCGCTCGCTGAAAGAAGAAAACGGCATGACGATGATGATCGTCAGCCACGATGTAGGCGTGATGACGCAGTGGGTCAACAAGGTAGCCTGCCTGCAGCGGAAGCTCCACTTCCACGGCTCCGCGCACGACTTTGCCCACAATCACGACAAGATTTTACAGCAGATGTACGGTGATTCGATCAAAATGCTCGCTCACCACCATTGAGTAGATTTGGAACGAAAGAAGGAGTAGAACCATGCTGGCTGACTGGTGGCAGTATGACTTTTTGCGGTATACCCTGTTTTCAGGGATACTGATTGGACTGATTTGTCCCATTCTGGGGACCTTTTTGATTGTGCGCCGCCTGTCGATGATGGCGGACGGCCTTTCGCATGTAACGCTCTCAGGTGTAGCGGCAGGCATGCTGATCTCAAAAAAGATTGCGCTGTTTCAGGCTGTTAATCCTCTGTTTTTCGGGATGCTGTTCTCGGTGATCGGCTCTCTGTTTATCGAGCGGCTGCGCAAGGTGTACAAATCGTATCAGGATTTGGCGATTCCGATCATCCTTTCGACCGGACTCGGGCTGTTTACTGTTTTGATCAGCATCGCCAAAGGCTTTAACACCGACCTGTATTCGTACTTGTTCGGTAAAATCGTGACGGTCAGCAAGGAAGATTTGTACGCCCTGATCGGCGTGGCGGCAGTCGTTCTCGGCACCGTTTTCCTCATTTACAAGGAGCTGTTTGCCGTATCGTTTGACGAGGAATTCGCCCGCGTCTCCGGAGTGGCACGCCGCTCGATCAACCTCTGGTTTATGGTTCTGGTGGCGCTGACGATTGCCGCCTCCATGCGGATCGTGGGCGTGCTGTTGATCTCCGCCCTGATTACGCTGCCGGTAGCAGCCAGTCTGCAGATTGCCGGAAGCTTCCGCCAAACGATTTTGTACGCGATCGTCTTCGCCGAAACATCCGTTTTGGCCGGACTCTATTTTGCCTATCTGCTAGATTGGGCATCTGGTGGTACAATTGTATTGGTAGCCGTAAGCATCTTGTTGATCGTGCTCGGTGTGAAGAAAATCAAAGCGGCTCTGCGATAGCATGTGACCAATGCGGGAAGGAGCAAGGATGATGAAGGTAGAAGAAGCGTTGCAGATATTGAAGGAAAAAGGATATAAATACACGGGTAAACGGGAAAAGCTGATCCGCATCTGCGCGGCAGAGAGACGGTACCTGTCAGCCAAGGATATCATGGAACGGATCAAGGACGACTACCCCAATCTCAGCTTTGACACCGTTTATCGCAACATCTCGACATTCGTCGATCTGGGCATTCTGGAGGAGACGGAGCTGGATGGGGAAGGAAAATACAGGCTCGCTTGTTCGGCAGACGGCCACCATCACCACCACGTCATCTGCACCGAATGCGGCAAGACCTCCTCACTCCCCGGTTGCCCGATGAACATCATGTCGTCGATCCCCGAGGACTTCCAGGTCACCGGCCACAAATTCGAAGTATACGGCACCTGCTCCGACTGTGCGTCCGTGCCGTCTCATTCATAAAGATTCCGCAGATTTCCTTTCAGCCTTTGCAGCGATGACAAGTTCATCGAAGCAAAGGCTTTTTTATCTTTTGCTTTTAGGAAGACCGGGCGAAAACAATCGCTGTAGAGATGAAACAGGAGAAAAAGGCGAAGGTCTTTGGGACACCGGCCCAGGAGGAATGGAAAAAGGGGAACACGCTTTTCGCGTCCAACCTCTGAGACGCATCCTCGGGCAGGCTGCTTTTGGACGCGGTTTCCCTTTTGGAATGGAGCCGGACAGTATAAGCTTCCAAGCAAGTGTCCCACCGAACCTGGAGCCTTTTTCTCCTGTTTCATCTCCGCCACCGCAGCCCGGACAACGCCGCCCAAAACCCGAAAGCCTCGTAAAGCTTGCTAAGACTCGCAAAGCTTCAGGCTTACAAAAGAGCTGCGCCAACTCATTTTGCTACCAAGACGTATTTGTTATAATGGGTGAAACATAGATTTGATCACGGATGAGAGAAGGGACACAGGGAATGATCCCCCGCTATATTGCTGACTTTGATTTGCAAACATTGCCGCGGATGAAAACGGAAGTGGCGGTCATCGGCGCTGGCATCGCCGGGCTGTATACGGCCCTGCAAGCCAGTGAACAAAATGAAGTGGTATTGATCAGCAAAAAGAAACTCGACGACAGCAATACGCGCTGGGCGCAGGGCGGGATTGCCGCGGTCACGGCCAAGTCCGATTCGCCTGCGCTGCACCGTCAAGACACCTTGATTGCAGGTGCGGGCCTGTGCTCGTACGAAGCGGTGGAAGTCCTCGTCCACGAAGGGCCTGAACGCTTAAAAGAACTGATCGCCTACGGCACAGAGTTTGACAAGGACGCCGAGGGTCGGTACGAGCTGACCAAAGAAGGGGCGCACAGCAAGCGTCGTATTTTGCATGCCCACGGGGACGCAACGGGAGCGGAAATCGTCCGCGCCTTGTCCGCACGCGTTCGGGAGAAGTCCAACATCACCGTACTGGAAGACCACTTTGCGATTGATGTTGTGACACAGGACGGCGAATGCGTCGGAGTGATCGCCATGAAGCCGGACGGTGAACGCTTTTTCCTGGAAGCAAAGGCCACGGTGCTGGCGACCGGGGGAGCGGGTCAGCTCTACCGCTACACGACCAACCCGGAGATCGCGACAGCGGACGGAATCGCGATCGCGTATCGGGCCGGAGCGCGGATCAAGGATGTGGAGTTTATCCAGTTTCACCCGACAGCGCTGTATTATCCGGGTGCGCCGCGCTTTCTCATCTCGGAAGCAGTACGCGGGGAAGGGGCGATTCTCCGCAATACGAGCGGGGAGCGCTTCATGGAAAAGTACCATCCGCAAAAGGAATTGGCGCCGCGCGACGTCGTAGCCCGGGCGATCGTTTCCGAGATGGAGCGCACGCATTCGGCTTATGTTTATCTGGATATCACGCATGAGTCGGAGGAGCTGATCAAGCATCGCTTCCCAAACATTTACCAGTTCTGCCTCCAATACGGGCTGGACATGGTAACCGACTGGATTCCGGTCGCGCCTGCCTGCCACTATATCATGGGCGGAGTTCAGACCGATCTGAACGGAGAGACCTCTACCAAGCGCCTGTTTGCCTGCGGCGAGGTATCCTGCACGGGTGTGCACGGAGCGAACCGCCTGGCGAGCAACTCGCTGTCGGAAGCGGTTGTGTTTGGCCACCGGATTGTTCATCGCATCCGGGAGCTTCCGCCGTTGCCCGAAATACGTCCGTTGCAGGCAAAGGCAGAAAAACGGGGGAATCGGACCGTCAACACGAGAGAGCAGCGGGTCAAGCTGCAAAAGCTGATGCTGCGCCACGTCGGCGTAAAGCGGCAGGAAAAGGGACTACAAAAGGCGTTGGAAGAGCTGGAGCGCATGCAGCGGTTTTACGCCTGCGAGCACCATGAAATCGAGGCATTCGAATTCCTCAACCTGCTCGGTACGGCCGTGCTGACGACACGCGCGGCATTGCGGCGGGAGGAAAGCCGGGGCGGACACTATCGCAATGATTTCCCGAACAAAGACGATTTGATTTGGCGCAAGCACATCATCCAGTCGATGGATGAGGGTGTACGTGAGGAGAGTGACCAGTACGATGTGGAATAAGCGGGAATTGCAACGCAAAATTGAAGAGTGGCTGCAAGAGGACATCGGCTTCGGAGACGTGACGACAATGAGCACGATTCCCGGGACGGAGACAGGGACGGGCATTCTGTACGCCAAGGAAGCAGGGATTATTGCCGGATTGTCCGTGGCGGAGCAGGTGTTTGCGACCGTAGATCCAGCCTTGTCCTTTACAAGCCGCGTCCAGGAAGGGGCGCGTGTCGAAAAAGGAGAGCAAATCGCAGACGTCAGCGGTTCGGTTCGCTCGATCTTGAGCGGTGAGCGTCTGGCGCTCAATCTGCTTCAGCGCATGTCCGGCATCGCGACGCTGACCAGGCAGTATGCCGACGCAGTCGCAGGAACGAAGGCGCGGGTGGTGGATACGCGAAAAACCACCCCGGGCCTGAGAATGCTGGAAAAATACGCAGTCCGCGTCGGGGGCGGACACAACCACCGCTACGGACTGTACGATGCCGTGATGATCAAGGATAACCACATCAAGGGAGCGGGCGGAATTGCTCAGGCAGTCGCGGCGGCCCGTGCCGCCATTCCGCATACGATGAAAATCGAAGTGGAGGCGGAGTCGCTGGGGCAGGTGCAGGAGGCACTGGCTGCCGGAGCCGATATCATCATGCTGGACAACATGCCAAACGAGACGATGCGTGAAGCCGTCGCCATGATCGGCGGCCGGGCTGTCGTGGAAGCCTCCGGCGGCGTCACGCTGGAGACGATCGGGGGCATTGCCCAAACTGGGGTGGACGTCATCTCGGTCGGAGCGCTGACGCACTCGGTAAAAGCGCTCGATATCAGTCTCGATTTAAACACCCGGAAACGGTAGGAGAAGCCTTATGCTACTGGTGATGGACATCGGAAATTCCAACATCGTGATGGGACTGTATGAGGGAGAAACGCTGCGTCATCATTGGCGCGTGGCTACGGACCGCAACAAAACAGAAGACGAATACGGCATGCTCGTCCGCAGCCTGTTTGACAGTGTCGGCCTGACGTTGGACAGCGTGGACGGTGTCATTATTTCCTCAGTCGTGCCGCCGATCAACGTGATGATGGAGCGGATGTGCGAGAAGTACTTGCGCCATAAGCCTTTGATCGTGGGACCCGGAATCAAGACCGGCCTCAACATCAAGTACGAGTATCCGCGCGAGGTCGGGACAGACCGCATCGTCAATGCGGTGGCCGCGATTCACGAGTACGGAACCCCGCTGATCGTCGTCGATTTTGGCACGGCCACCACCTTTTGCTATGTGGACGAGCGCGGACAGTACTGGGGCGGTGCCATAGCCCCGGGGATCGGCATTTCCACGGAGGCGCTGGTAAGCCGCGCTGCCAAGCTGCCCCGCATCGAGATCGCGAAGCCTTCGTCCGTGGTGGGGCGAAATACGATATCAGCGATGCAGGCCGGGATTTACTACGGCTTTGTCGGTCAGGTGGAGGGCATTGTCCGCCGGATCAAGGCCGAGTACGGCACACAGCCGACTGTGGTCGCGACAGGGGGCTTGGCTCCTTTGATTGCAAACGAAGCAGAGTGCATCGATGTTGTTGATGGCGACTTGACGCTGAAGGGCCTTCGTTTGATTTACGAACGGAATCAGTGAGATGTTAGCTTGTTCATAAAAAGAGAGCAGTTCTCTTGCAGGGAAATCGGCAGGAGGGTTGCTCTCTTTTATAATGGGAGCCTTTAAGATTCATCGAGTCCTACTGCTTTTCTTGTTTTCGCCTCGACTGAAGAGACAGGCGCTCGATACCCTTTCTTTGTCTGCCGGGGGTAATCTTCAACAAAATGAGAAGATATGTTGGGAGAAATACTTCTATAGTTTACCTCTATGTGTATCATATGGTAAAATATAGAAATATCAAAAAGATATCTCTTTATCAAGAGTGACTTAACGTACTGAATAGTAATCACTTTGTGAGTAGGGGGAGTGTTTTTCTATGAGGCTGCAAGAGACGGTGCAACGGTCGTTGCGGTCAGAGATAGAAACGCATCAGAAGCAAAACGGTTATACATTAAGCAAGCTCAGCGAATTGTCCGGTATAAATCACGGACACCTTAGTGATATTTTACGTGGCAACCGCCCGATGACGATAGGACAATTGGATGCGTTGACTAAAGTTTTTGGGAAGCCTTTAGGGTGGCTCTATGAATTGTACACAGAAGAGTGTTTCGCAAAAGAGAGGGTATCTCGCCCGCGAGTGATTCCCTACCTGATCCGGTGCGCAGAAATTGGCCTGAAGGATTGTATTCAACAGATCGTTTCCAAATTGCTGGATGACCCCAAAAATGTAGGGATCCTTTTTTCAGTGGCAGAGCAGCTCTTTGAGGGCGGGAAACGGAAGGAGTCTGTTCCGTTCTATGAGTTCGTAATTGAAAATGAGAAGGACAGCCATTCCGACCGCTTTTTGATCAGTCAGTACCGGTTGTTCCGGGCAGCACAAGGGACAGATGCCGAAGAGAACTGGAAGGCGGTTATTCGGTTTGAACCTTATCGGAAGCGTTTACCGGAAAATTTTCAGTTGGACGGGTTGCTGCAATTGGCGAATGTGTGTTTTATGCAGCAAAAGTGGAGGGAAGTGGAGAAGTACGCAGACGAACTACGATCACTAGCCATGAAGGTCTATCAGGATGAGTTGCGTAAACGGAAAAACGGCAAGACCTGTGAGCAGTTAAGAACGGAACGCCATTTGGTTGTGTACTATGGACAAGGGTTTCTCGCAAAAGGTGTCGCATTACAAATGCAAGGGTTGTATAACGAAGCGAAAAAATACGTTCAAGGCTATGCTGATCTTGGATGGTTCGAACTCTTGGATGATATGGGAAAAAGAGAGGTTGAGAATTTCAAGACGTGGGCAAAAGCCAATTTGTACACGTATAATTTGCTGATGGGGGAAACCCATATTTTGCCTGAGTATTTGGAGTTTTTAGCCAATCATCCAGCGGAAATACCAGCGGGGCTTTTGACTCTCATGGAAGCGGCCAGTAAATATGACATTATTATCGAACCTATTTTAGAACAGTATTCTCTAGAAATAGAACGTTTTTATAAATATGAGGATCCGGTTAATATTGGCAGACATTATAATTTCAGGTATAATAAAGTCGTCTATGAGTTAAAGAAAGGGCGCATTACCAATGCACTTGAAGAAATATTATGTTGTTTGGACCTAGCCGATAAGTTGAAGAATCAAGAAGCATTTAAACGATGTACTGCACTGTTTTGGGAACATCGACACCATGCATCGGAGCAGCATGAACGAATATATCAAGAAATAATAGGGAGGTTCAAAGAATGAAACGAAAGTTGTTTTCGTTATCACTCGCGCTAATTGTAAGCTTGTGCATCGGTATTGCAAACAATGAAACGTCAACTACTACAGTCACCCAAACAGTGCAAACCTACACACACGGAATGGGTGGATAATCAAAAGGCCAGTACCTTCAAACGGGTACTGGCTTTTTATATTTCCTTATTTTTTCAAAGCCGTATTTATTGGAGAATCTAGTATAGTTATAAATGCCCTTGTATTA
Source organism: Brevibacillus borstelensis (assembly GCF_003710865.1). Taxonomy (GTDB): domain Bacteria; phylum Bacillota; class Bacilli; order Brevibacillales; family Brevibacillaceae; genus Brevibacillus; species Brevibacillus borstelensis. Next base: position 17,747 of record NZ_RHHO01000024.1, read on the forward strand.
CATAATAAGGAAGTGTGATATCCGATCGCTGTGAAAATTCTAGAATGGGACGTTCCCCTTATGTGCCCGTTAAAAGGAATGCCTACAAAAGGGGAATCGCTTGCTCCTAAAGGCAGGTGCATGATCCGGTTGGTAGGTGAACAAGAACAAAATCGGCATAATGAGACGGACTTAATAAGGATTATAGAGAGCTTGCGGGGACAATTAGTTGAACTTGTTCAGGAAAAAGGCTTTGACAACGGGGAAGTTGTAGAATTGAGCCAGCGTCTGGACCAGTATATTGTCCAGTATCAAAACAGAATGAAAATTAAGTCAATCAAATAAAATCATTGAAAACATGCATGGTCAAACGTAAGCAAAAACAGCCCAGCACGCCACGGTGCTGGGCTTGATATTCTCGCAGATGTTCTTTTCAAACGGATTAATGCCCCACCTGCCACGGACGGCTGGGTGCGTGCGAACGATAGGCCGGCTTGCCGGGACGAGAGGCATGGCCCGCATGGCTGTGTCCATGCGATCCGCAAGCATGCCCGTGAGCTTGAGCGCTGCCGCGTCTCTGGCCTTCCCCGGAACAGCCGGGAGTCTCCCTTTTTACCACTTTCGGCACCGCGCTCTGCTCGATGCGGGTCCGCAGCGCTTTGGACGACGTGATCAACCCGGTGGGCAAATAGAGCCGGACCGCAAGCTTTTGACATTCCGGACAATGCCCGGGGTCCCCGGCTTGTGCCATGCTGCGGTACAGATCAAAGACGCCGCAGGTTTCACATACAAACGAGTAGGTCGGCATGACTGCATCCTCTCCTAAAAAGAAAGTGAAGGTTTGTTATTTCGGTGTGATATCACGGTCAAAGATCGCCGTCGGTATGGCGAGCGTGCAGCACGCGTTCGGAATGTCGACGATGCCGCTGATCCGCCCTTCCACAGGTGCGGTGGAAAGCAGCATGTAGGCCTGCTCGCCGGTATATCCCAGCGTTTTCAAATACTCGATGGCGTTCAGGCAGGCACGACGATAGGCGAGATGAGCGTCAAGGTAGTGCTGCTTACCGCTGAATTCGTCGACGGAAATGCCCTCAAAGACAAGGAATTCGGAATAGTGAGGCTCGACCGGACCTGGTTTGAAAACAGGATTGTTGACGATGCCGTATTTGGCCATGCCGCCCTTGATAATGTCCACGTGCAGATCGATGAAGCCCGCCATTTCGATCCCGCCGCAGAAAGAGATTTCGCCATCGCCCTGGGAAAAGTGGATGTCTCCCATCGACAGCTTCGCCCCTTTGACAAAGACGGGGAAGTAAATGCGGGAGCCTCTGGACAGGTTTTTGATATCGCAGTTTCCTCCGTTTTCCCGCGGCGGCACGGTACGGGCCCCCTCGGCTGCGATTCGCTCATACTCGGCACCGGTAAGCGAACCGAGCACAGTGCTCGTCGGATCGGGAAGAGTAGCCAGCTCCGGCACGCGATGCGGGTCTGTCGCGACCAGCTCCCTCTCACGCTTGTTCCACTTCGCAAGCAGCTCGTGGGAAGGGGCAACGCCGATCAGTCCGGGGTGGGTAATCCCGGCAAATCTGACTCCGGGTATGTGGCGCGAGGTGGTGTAGATACCGTGGAAATCCCAAATCGACTTGGCTGCCTCGGGATAATGCTCTGTGAGAAAGCCGCCGCCGTTTTCCCGGGCGAAAATGCCGGCAAAGCCCCACTCCGCCCCCTGCAGCGGGCCGATGTCGAGGATGTCAACGACGAGCAAATCGCCCGGCTCTGCCCCGTTTACCCAGATCGGTCCGCTGAGCACGTGGACGCGCTTTAGATTGACGTCGCGGATGTCGCTCGGATCGTCGTTGTTCTGGATCTGTCCATCCGTCCAGTCCTTGCACTCGATGCGAAACACAGCCCCCGGGTTTACCGCAGCCACGGCAGGAATGTCGGGATGCCAGCGGTTGTGCCCGGGTAAATCCTGCTCCTCCATCGGTTTGGTCAAATCCACCTTGAACAGCACTTCAGGCATTTTGTCTCCCCCTTGTTTTCCTCATTTGCTCACCTGGTTTCACCTGTCCCCCCTTTGTTAAGTCCATATGCGTGAATGGTTCGATTTAAGCCTGTTATAAAATAGAAAAGCGTCTGTTTGTTTTTAAAGACAAGTCTACCTTCTTTTAATTTCGCCAAGGAGATTGTGAAAGATTTATTGATAGATGACAGACGAATGCAAATATATAGGCATTTTCTGTAAACTAAAAATTATATTCAGAGATTACCAATGTATGGTATATTTGCCTTATGCTTGCTATATATTCTACTTCTATACCCATTTTTCCCAAGAATACAGGTTCAGCAGTGACCAAAAAACCGACACAAATAAAGAACGCATAGCTTGCGTTCGAGAGCATTGTTAAGCACTCAGAAGGGCAGGGAATGTTACGATTGCAAAATATTGAAGGATCTTCCAACGCAGGAACTACATAAGGCTGGGGAAGCCCTTTACGGACTCCGTTTGCGAAGAGAGAGCGAGACATAACCGATGTTGTTTGCAATTACTTTGCGGATGGCTTTAGGACCAACTAGCTATTGGTCTCGGAGTAAGGTTTTAAGGGCACTTTAGCGATATGTTCTTAGTAAGCAAACTATAATGTCTCTCGATTATTATTTGCGTGTCCAACCTCTAAAAAAGGGTGGTTTGTATGGAAATTGGAAAAAGAGTGCACGTAAAATACCTAATGTTTTTATCCATAATCCTTCTGCTAATATCATGCCAGAGTAATCACGTTAGCAGTAATTCAACAGTTATAGACATCGACAAATTTAACAAAAGGTATCTGGATATTAAGACTAATTTTTCAATGGATGGTTATATTGAAATAACCGAAGACTGGGCTATTACCAATCTCGTTCGTAAATTTAAAGACAGTTCCGATTCAGAGCATAGCCTTTTTCAAGAAAACAACAAGACTTTAGTATATAAAAATGAGAGTGAAGGAATCGTTGTTATGGTTGGGCTTTCTCCCGGTATAGAAGAAAAATTCCAATGGAAAAATGCATTATCCTATTCATCTGGTTTTTATAATGCGACGAATGAAGATAGCGGAATCACAAAAGGATACAGTGAGATATATCCAAATACTGATTTTCTTATCTATAATTTTTCAGGTAAAGAACTAAATGCGAGTATTGTACTTATCGCAGACCACTCCAGAGATTTACATAACACTGAATTTTTACCCGAAATTTATTAAATACCTTGAAAATATAAACTAGCTTGATCCTATATACGGTAATGAAAGAGGCGCATGACATCCATGCGCCCTCTCTGTTACCCGCAAAAAAGCTACCGAATAAACTCCACTTTATAGCCTTTTTGCTTCAATTGATCAATCACCATATTCTCGACCACAAAATGCCCGGCGCCAATGACGACAAAGACAGTTGATTTCCCTTCCTTTTCAAGCAAGGCAGCCAGCTTTGCGGCCATGTTCTTGTCCCGTTCCCCGAACAACCCCTTCGCAAGAGCGCTCTCCATCATTTGCGGGGAGGAAGTAAATGATTTCGTAAAGCCGTCCAGATCCCCTTTTGCCCATAGCTGCTGCCACTCGATAAGCTGTTTCGCCGTGTTCTGCGAGGCGGCATCCGGATTCAAAACCGAGTCCAGCAGTTCATTCAATTCTTTTTCCTGCAGGTCAGGCGGTGCGTTGTTGAAAAGATCGGCTTGCAGCTTTATGCCTTCCAACTCGTGTATCGGTTTCCCGGAAAGAAGCGCGCTTTGCAGGAAGTACATGTCGACCCCCAAAGCCGAAGACTGAGGCTGCTCGCTTGGCGAGACTCTGGTGGAATTCAGGGACAGGCCGGTGGATACGGCCCAAGGCTTGTAGGAGTCGAAGGCATCCCGGGGAAGTTTCAGCTTGTCGGTAACCTTCTGCAGCTTCTCATACGTCGCTTTGGATACGTGATCCTTCAGTGTTGTGCCGTCGGTGTACATCATGGATTCTTTAAAGTATTCCAACGCCTCTTCATCGTCAGAGAGGAGATTCAGCTCCACCCAAAGGGTATCGGATGCGGCGAACGCGTCCCTGACGTTTTTTTGCATCGGGTACATATCCGGAGTGCCATAGTGAATCGAACCGAGCAGGTAAAGCGTGTTGCCTCCCTTGGTGGCCTTCCAGAGCAGCCCTTTTGCCCCTCCCTGGGCGGTATCGTATGTATAGGTTACAAGCCTGCTTGCAAAGACGGCGGCTTGCTCGACAGTGCATGGCTGGTTCAGTCCCAGGCTTTTAATGGTTCCGCTCACGATGCCTTTCTTTTGCAAATAATCAATCGGGGAAAGCTTGCCGATTTCGAAAGCTTCCGGCAGCTCGTACTGTGTGAGGACGCCGTACAGCGAGTTCAGGACCATTTCTCTCGTTATTGTATCTGTTGCTTTCGGGCCGCTGAAATCAGTCTTCTTGCTGAAGCCCAGCTTATCCAGTTTCGCTGCCGTGCTGGTCAGCAAAGCTTGAAATTTGTCCGTGGTAATCGGCTGCTGAAAGGTGCCGTCTTGATACCAGGCAAGCGGATAAATTCCGTATTTTTCGCCTTCGTGAAGGGTCTGGACGGCCCAGGGGCTGATTGCAGGCGCTGCGGCAGGCGCTTCGTTCGCCTGTACGGTCAATACGCTTCCGAGTATCGCGGTTATGCCGAGCAAGCCGCTGGCGAGTAGGCGTTGTAGTTTACTCCATTTACTGAGTCTCATGTAATACTCTCCCTTTCAGAGGGATTATACCCCAATATATTATGATGAAGATGGTGTATTATTTACACTATTCATAGATGTAATAAACACTTTTACGAAAACAAAACCTTGCGCTGAGTCTATCGCTGATCACTCCGAGTTAATCCTGAACGGTACGAGGGAAAGCCATACGTTACTATGACGTACTTGGTGCAGATTACATGACGGCCTGCCAGCAATCTGGAAGGGCGGCTACGCAAACGATCCGAATTATCCCGAAAAGCTGATCAGCCTGATAGAAAATTCGAGTTATACAATACGATGTTGTCAACAAGTCGGGGATAAAATTGTGGATTTACAAAGAAACTTTGAAGCTTGATGACTGGGAGCAAGTAAAATTGAAGGCAATCGATAGCCTTACTACAAAATGATTATTGAACAATCCTGACAGTTGGAAAAAGCAATTAGCCGACGATCCGGCAGGCATACTAAAGCAAATCACCTTGGCTTATGTTTACGATGTTAGACCGGATAACAGAAAAACAATAGCCAATGCCCTCCAGCGAATATTGCAAGAGGGCATTCCTATTATGGGCTTCAGTTTTCCAAAAGCGTTATAAGGACCAATAGATCCATAATGACATAAAGTGTTAGTGCGGCAAGAACTATTCCTTTAATTTGTTTAGTTTCTTTATAGTCCATTGTAAAAAAGGCAGCAGAGACCATCCATATTATACTTACCAAGAGGACTCCGAGAAAGGGGGAAAGTGGTAAATGAGAAATTAGCAAAATGGCAAGAAAGCCAAATACGTTATGAGTGATAAAGCGGGTTGCTATCAAGTACCGTCACCCCCTTTCTATGTATGAAGGGTAGAACGGAGTGTTCTACCCATTTAACCGAAATTATTAAGCAGAGTACACGTTAGGAACACCCGGAACCCCTACATGAAAGGTATCAATATAAACTCCATTTCCTTTGTCAATCTTGGTGACGACGTAAAGACTTAGTACTCCAGAACCAACGATGATTGAAGCCACCCAACCCGGAACCCCTAAACCTACAAGGATTCCTGCCGTTATGGTGCCAGCTCCACCAATTCCCATTGCTTCAGCTCGAATGTCTTGACATAACTCATGAGAGAGATAAAAGCGGTGTCCCCACCAGAAAAGTTCGTAATCCCAGTATGCATTAGTATCAATTGAATTGGCAACCATCTTTTGGTTAATTGATACTTTTTTACCATTTGCTATCAAGTTGCTTTTGTTCTTTTTAATCAAAGCATTCGTTTGATTAATGGCTGCTACTGCTTGAGAATACTCATTCGAAGACAAATGTTTTTTTGCATCACTTGTTAAGAAGAAACGCATAGTGTTGGCGTCTAATTTGACAAAAGGGTCAACTTTTTTCACGAATGCGTTATCCTGTTGATCGTTAACGGCAACTTGACTTAAGGATGATGCGGCAAAGCCATGGGTTGGTACTGAGGTGAGCAGAAAAGCAGAGCATAAAGAGAGAACTGCAAGTTTTCCAATTGTTTTTTTCATAGCAAAGCTCCTTTCTAATATTATGGGATTAATGTAATATATTAACTTTATAAAAAATACATTTTTTACATTAAATGTATAAAGCGGGACATAGAATGCTAATAGAATGCATAAAGTGTACAAAGCCAAAAAAAAATGCTTTAGCAGAGATAAAATTAATCTGTATTTTCACGGCCACGGTAACTCGGTGAAGTTAGTTGGAACAACTTGGGAACCTGCATTTAGGTAGTAAAGAAGCGGACAGACGTAAAAAGCGAAGAATCAAATTTGAAACGATGTGGACAGAAACAACCATAGATTGGACTACAGTTTCAAAGAATGAAAGCAAGGGAAATGTGGTAATTGTGGGGTTATCACCAGGAGAAGAAAAGCAGTTTCAGTTGAAAAAGCCCCTCATTTTTACAACTCCAAGGACGAGGATAGAGTGATTGCTACAGTTTATAGCGACATCTATCCAAATACGCAAGTTTATGCTACTCCTTTTCTGGAAAAGGGTTAAACGTAACCCATCGTATTGATGGGAGACAACGGAAAAGAATCGAAAAAATAAGTTTTAGAGAGTTTATTCATGTCTACATTTATAGCGTTTTGGAAAAGAATAGGTGGGGCGAGCAATGTATAAGGCGCATGGAAATCATGCGTCCTTTTTTTTCAAAAAAGCTACCGAATAAACTCCACGTAATAGCCTTCTTGTTTCAATTGATCAATTACCATGTTCTCAAAAACAAAATGTCCGGCGCCAATGACGACAAAGGCGGTGGATTTCCCTCCCTGTTCAAGAAAGGTAGCCAGCTTTACGGCCATGTTCGTGTCCCGTTCTCCGAACAACGTCACTCTCCATTATTTGCTGGGAGGCAGTAAACGATTTCGTAAAGCCGCCCAGATCCTCTTTTGCCCACAGTCGCTGCCGTTTGTTAAACTCTTTAGCCGTATCGGGTGCCAGACGTAATAAAAGCCAATGCGAAGGCTGCGTAGCGGAAAAGCTTATGAAATAACAATCCGAGGCCCCCCAGCACTTCGCCAGGACCGATTATGATCTGAAACCAATAAGGATATCCATACTGTTGAAAAGCGAGTGTAATGTCCGGATTTCCATTTAATTTAAAGAAACCAATGAAAAGAAAATAAAAGCAGGTTACAGATAACAGAGTCCATTTTGCAATACGAAGCCATTTTTTCATACTGAATCCCCCATTCATTCCCTAGATGGAACTAAGTGTAGCTTCCAAGGTATGACATCTAATGTCATATATGCGAAGCAAAAGTCCGAGGAGATAGACTCGTCTTTCCCTATTGCTGGAAAGCCGGCTTTTTTTGTCCCGTCCATCCTTTGTACGCTGGCAAAAACAGAGAAAGGAGGCAAAGGCATGTCCATCCATCCTCTGCGGCTGGTTGCCATCCTGCTCTTGGCTGCTTGCGTGGCGGCGGGAGCATATCACTTTTTGCAGCCGCAAACCTTTGTCTTTGTCAAGCTGAGGGGAAATGTGGCGAAGGAGAGCGGAGAAAAGCTGACTGCATCCGATCTTGAGCGCGGCGAGATTCAGGTGGGCGGCCTTGCCCGGGAGCAGTCTGCGGAGGCTTTCGGCTTGATCCCGTGGGAAGAAGCTCCGCGTTATCTGAACCGCCCTTTGTCCCGCAGGGTAGAAGGAGGAAGACCGCTTTTGCCGGGAGACGTTGAGGAGGCGGGGGAAGTTGCGAAAGGGCGGGAGCTGGAGCGGTCGATGACGGGCATCAGCATTCCGGTTAACAACGTCACGGGCATTAATCCGCATGTAGCGATTGGCGAGCGGGTGCATGTGTACGCATCGTTTGAAGACGACAGCGGCGCGCATACCGGATTGCTCCTGCGGAACATGCCGGTGATCGGGGTGCAGAGAGAGATGGACGGCGATATTCCCAGACTGGAGGCGGTCACGCTTTCGCTGCAGCTGAGGGAAGCCGTTTTGCTTACCCACGCCCTTCATTACGGAAAGATCCGCTTGGGAAAGGCGTCTTTCCTGGAGGAAGAAAACAGTGCGGGAGTCGGTGACGCGAGCTTTGCAGCGGCTCTGATGAAAACGAAAAAACGGTGGGGAGAGGAGGAGCAGTAAGTGAAAAAGCGATTGCTGATCGTGGATGATGATCCCGCTGTCGGCGCAGCCTTGCAAACACAGACGGCCGGAAGCCGGTGGCTGGAGGTGTGCGGACAAACGACAGGGGTAGAGGAGACGTGGCGGGCCCTTCATGAAAACAAACCGGACATCGTGCTGCTCGGGGGAGTGCAGGAAGCGGAAAGAGGGGTTTTGTGCCAGCAGTTCAGACTTGCTTTTCCGCACCTGTTGTTTATCGCCGCTTGCAGTGAACAGGAGCTGATATGGGAGCCATTTTTCCGCAATTTGGGCATGTGGGTGATCGCCAAGCCGATCCATTCTGGCCAATTGGAAGCGCTCGCGATGCAGCTCTCTTCCATGACAGCCATGTCCTCGATGCATGCCAGCATGCCGGCAGGCAGTGCGGCGATGGGAGGAATGATCGGGACGGGAACAGGTCTGACCGGTATCGGAACGACAAGCAACGGTATGGGCGGAGCGGCTTTTCCGGGCGTGGAAGCAGGTATGCAGGCGGCTGGATTTTCTGGAGTCGCGGAGGCCAAGCCCCACCACCCCTATGTTGCAGGAAGCGGCCAACAGGCAAAAAAACGGCTCATTACCGTGTACGGTCCAAAAGGGGGCGTCGGGAAAACCTTTCTTTCCCGCGAGCTTGCCATCTATTTTGCGCAACGGAAGCTTGGCGGAAATCCTCTGAAGGTTCTGGCTGTCGACTTCAATTTGGACCTGGGAACCTTTGCGACTGCATTGAATTTGCCGCGTACTCCTAATCTGTATTCGTGGGTCCAGGATATTGACGAACGGCTGCATGACTGGATTCGCTCCCAAGGCCGGGAACCGGGTGATTTGAGCCAGGAGGAGTGGCAGGTCCAGATCGGTAGTGTACAGCTTTCGCCGCAGGAAGTGGACAGGCATATCGTTGTCCACGAGGCAAGCGGCTTGTATGTTTTGACCTCTCCGCGCGATATCCGGCACAGCTTTGAGATCAAAGACTACCATCTGTATTTGATCCTGGATGCGCTCAAGAACAGCCACTATGATGTCATCCTGATCGATACGGCTCCAGATACGACGGATGCCACGATCCAGGCACTGTTTTTTGCCGAGCAAGTCGTGATGGTCGGGAATCCTGTAGTTGATTCTATTGAAAATATTCAACGTATATTAAAGCTCTTGCGGGAAGCGGATTATCCGGAAGAACGCATTTCTCTGTGCATGAACCGTTTGCAGCGAAAAGAGATGTTTACCCTCGATGAGATACGCGCCTATTTTCAACTGCATCCCAGCAAAAAGATATTTCCAATCCCCGATGACCAGGAAGTGAAAAAATCGATCAACACGGGCAATCCTGTCATGCTGCATCCGGGAAAGCTGGCGGCCAAGGATGCCATTGAAGCGCTGGGCAAAGCCCTTTTGCCTCTGGAAGAAGAGGCCGACGGTTCGGGAAAAAAGAAGGAGAAGGAACGCGCCTCCCTGTGGAAGTGGTTGAGGAGATAGGAAGGAGGAAGAGAGCTGGATGAACTTTGACAAAAAGACTTTGCTCGGAATTCAGGCTGTCACCCGGGAACGGATTGATCTGCGAACAAAGGCAAAAGAATCGGCTCGTGAATCGCAAACGCTGCAGGAAAGAATGCAGATGAAGCAGCATGCTCCTGTAGACAGAAGGCTGACTTTCGAGGCAGAGGCAGCCATTCGAACGCAGATCGTGGAGAAGCACGGAAAACGTTTGTGGGAGGAAAAAGGACAAGCAGCCTATCTCCAAGAGCTGGCACGGGATATTCGCCTCCTTTTGGAAACGGGAACTCCGCTCGCTTCGGTTCAAATTGAGGCGGAGGTCGAGCGGCTGATCCGCTCCTTGACTGGCTGGGGGCCGCTTGATCCGCTTCTGGAGGACCCCGATATTACGGAAATCATGTTTCATCGCTACGATCACCTGGTCGTCGAGCGAAAGAGCACGGGGCGTTTAGAAGTGCCGGACATACCGGTCTTCCGCGATGAAGAGGAGATGCTGCGCCTTCTCGAGCAGATTGCCGCCACTATGGGCCGCGAGTTTAACGAGACAAAGGCAGAGCTGAATACCCAACTGCCGGATGGTTCCAGGATAGCGGCGACTCATCGCTCTATTTCTCCGGATGGCCACATGCTGACGATTCGAAAGCACCGCGATTTGCTGACGGAGGCGGACTACCTCGCATATGGTTCGATCTGCGAGCCTATGCTTACGTTTTTAAAATGGGCGATCGGTCTCTCTCGCGCTTCCGGCATCGTAAGCGGAGGTACCGGTTCAGGGAAAACGCACCTGCTCAACCTGATTTCGCAGTACGTCCCGCATCACCTCAGCATCATTACGATTGAGGACGTGCTGGAAATGAAGCTGCAGCATCCGTTTGTCCGGCGTTTTTTGGCCAAGCCCGCCAACTATGAGGGCAAGGGAGGCTTCTCTATTAAAGATTGCGTGCGGCTTTCTCTGAGAAAACGGCCGGATGTCATCATCGTCGGGGAGACGCGGGGAGGAGAAATCGTGGATATGCTTTGGGCGATGAACACGGACCACCCGGGCAGCTGGAGTACCGCTCACGCCAACTCTCCGCGGGCATTGATCGATTCGACCTTGCCGATTTTGTTTGCCAAGGCGGAGGAGTCATACAATACGACAGAAAGAAATCTGATGATCGGGTCGGCGCTGGACCTGATCGTCCAGGTGAAGCGATTTGAAGAAGACGGGAGCCGCAAAGTGGTGGCGATTACCGAAGTGATCGGGACAGGCCAGTCACATGAGGACCGCATCCGCCAAGCCTGCAACATAAGGCAAATCCATCCGGACCGCGTTTACTTGCAGGATATTTACGTATACGAGCCTACGGCAATAAAGGACGGACGGGTAGTAGGACAGTATAGGTGGACAGGGTATAAACCGGAGAAACTGGTTAGGCGTTGGGCGGAAAAAGGACTGCAGCCAGAAGAGTGGGAACGGGTTTTCTTTTCGACGCCGATTCCGATGTAGGAGGTAGGTTGCGCGTGGCATTGGAGAGTACGCTGGTTGCGGCAGGGCTGGGAGCAGGAATTGTGCTTGTGGCTGTGCCGCGCTCTTTTTTTTACCGGGAGCATCAGGACGAGCATGAGATTGTCCATCAACTGCGGCGGGATCGACAGACGATCTGGGACAGGCTTGGCGTCAGGCTGCAGCAATCTGGCTCCGGATTTGGCGTCAATCAGTACGTTGGACTTGCGTTTGTGCTGGGACTTGTTTCCTTTGGCGTGACACAAAAGCTCCTGCAGTCATGGATTCTGGCGCTGCCCGCTTTATTCGCCGGTGTTCTTTTCGTAGAGCGGATCGTGAGCATTCTGGGGGCAAGGAGAAAAGATAGATTTGAGGTGGACAACGTAAAGGCAATACGTTTGATGGCCAGTTCTCTGCGGACATCGCCTTCTTACCTGCATGCATTTGAGCAGGTGGCAGCGAGTCCCTATTTGGACAAATGCGTAACGACGGAATACAGCAGAATCGTGGAGCTGTTGCGTGCTCAAGTGCCATTGGAGCGAGTCATGAACATGTTCTACGAGCGAACAGGCTCAGCAGATGTCCGCTACCTGGCGACGATCGTCTACATCCAGCGAGAGATGGGCGGGGACATGGCCAAAACGCTTGACCTTGCTTCATCGACTATACTCCGAAGGAAGCAGTCGCTGCGAAGACAGCGAGCCGCAATGGCCCAAATCACGGCTCAGGTGAATCTGCTCAGTGTGATGCCGTTTGTGTTTATCATCGCTTTGTATGTGAACAACCCAAGCCATTTTGACCCGCTGACAGCCACCCTTTCCGGGAGATTTTTGATATTGGCGTCCCTCGGATCGATTTTGATTGGCGGAGAGGTTGTACGCCACCTTGCACATAAAGGCATTCATAAAGGAGGGTGAAGCCATGCTGTGGCTCGGAGCACTGGCAGGGATCGCGGTATTGTTCTGGGGATTGCCGGCTTGCTTGGAAAGAAGGGAGGAGGGTGTCCCGACTCTTTTGGGACGGATTGAGCAGGAACGTCACTCACATCTGGAGAGGGCATTCGGCAAGACGATCTCCCCCTGGAAGCTGGCCCGCTATCTGGAGCAGCATGATGATTTATTGGAGCTTGTTTGCAAGTGGACCGGAATCAACGGTACCCATACAGCCGATGTCCTCTTCCGGCTGAACTCGCGCTATTCCTTGGCAGAGGTCGCGTTGGCCAAGGCGGTTGGCGGAATCGTGATGCTGGCGGTCGTGATCCAACTGGCGATTGCGTACACAGGGGGGCAGCCATTGAATACCACGGCATATTTGCCGTTGATTATCGCAGTTTTATTGTTTCTGCTGCCGACGATGCTGCTGGACGTGGCTGACAAACGGGTCAAAGCGGAGATTCGCGAGCAGGTTCCGATTTTTTTTGGTATTGTGCAGTCTCTGGTTGAGGCGGGCATGCCGATCCAGGCTGCCGTAAAGCAGACGGCTCGCCGTTTTGACGGAAGACTGGGAAGGGAGTTGGCGCGGCTGGAAGTGGAGGAAAGACGCTATGGGACCTGGCGCAAAGCGCTGGAGGAATTGGCTTTTCGATGGGAGGTAGATACTCTGTCGGCGATCTCGATGGAAATAAATGAGGCGATGAGCAAGGGCGTCAGCATAGCCAAGATGATCGCCGCGCAGGTGGAGGAGCAGGTCCGTCAGCAGGAGGACGAGGCATCCGACCACATGAATCGGCTTAATGTGCGTCTGCTTCCGTTCGTAATCATTCTGATGGGGGTTCCGTTGCTGTTTCTGGTCATGGGCCCTATTTTTATCGGAATTGGGGAACGCTTGTAAAGTTTTTTTGCCGAGGGCTCTGTCTTTTGACAAAGTAAAAGTACAAATTGAAAAGGAGTGGTTGCCATGACGTTGATCACTGATTACATCCGCCGGTTTGCAAAGGAGGAAGACGGCGTGACGATTGTGGAGATGGTGATCATCATCGCCATTATTCTGATCGTCCTGATTCCGACACTGCAAAATCTGGGCAGCGCAGAGGAAGCGAGGATTCAGGAACTGGAGACCCAACTCAGCAAATGACGGAAGCTGTAATCTTTTTGCTTCTGGGTATCGCCGCATACTTTGATTGGAAATGCCGCAAGATTCCAAATACGGTAACGTTTCCGGCCTTGGCTGCCGGCCTTGTTTATCAATGGCAGGCGGGGATGGGGTGGACAGCCGTTGCAGGAGTTGCGGGAGCCTTTTTGCTGACGGTGGTCCCGGTTGTTTTGCGCGGCATGGGGATGGGCGATCAAAAGCTGCTGATGGCGGTAGGAGCGTGGGTGGGCTGGTCGGGAGTGTACCCGCTCTTTTTACACTCGCTCTGGGTTTGTCTGGCGGTGGTTGTTTTTCTCCCTGGAACCTGGAGGCGGTTAGCAAGAAATATGCATGCGATCTTTGCGGGCTGGATCGCACATCGGAAAATCTGGCTTCCCCAAAATAAAGAAGCCGCCCTGTCTTTTCCCTATGCCGTGCCCCTTTTGGGTGCGTATCTGGTGCAGCACTTGTGGAGGTAGGCAAATGAAAAGAGATTGGTTCGGCTGGATCCGCAATGAGCGAGGGACGCAAATATTGGAGCTCATCCTTGCACTGCCGCTGCTCTGGTTTGTGTTTATCTTTTCATTTGATCAATTTTCCATCCTGTACAACCGGCAAAAGGTTTTGGCTGCAGCTTATGAGGCGGGAAGAATCGCTGCCGTCCAGCCGAATTTCGGCTTAGCCAACTATCACGCGGCAGAGATGGGCCAAGCAGAGCTGAAGCAGGGCATCGGTATGACGGATAGCCAAGTTCGCCTTTATGTGCAAGGGGGATGGAAGAAAGGAAATCACTTTGAAGCTGAGGCGACAATGAAATTTCATCTGCTCGCTACCGGAAGGCCTTTTGAATTGAAAGAGAGCTATCATCTGATGGTTGAAAACGCGGAGAAGGGTGGCAGCCAATGATGAGAAAGGACGAGGAAAAGAAGAATTGGATGATAGAGCGGCTGGCTGAGGAGCGCGGGACAATGACGGTTGCCGCGCTCTTTTTTCTCATCTGTATGGGAGGATTATTGTCGATCATGCTCATACAAGGCCAGGCCAACCTGGCGAGTATGCGCGTCCAGCAGACGGCTGACATCATGTCAAAAGGGGCGCGAGCGGCGGGAGCATGGGAGTATCAGGATGCGGACGGGGAAACGAAGAGAATACTGGTCGCGACGAGCAGCGAGGCCAAACGGTACGAGGCCGATATTGTCCGGGGAGCTCGCGAAGAGGCCGGACTGCTATGGGAGTTGAATCGCCCGGCAGTGGAGCGGCAGGCGGAGTCAGCGACCGTGGTGCATCAGAAGGGCGAACGGAAAAGCTTGTATGGACAAGGAATCTACCATGTAAGAATAGAGGCTAGACAGAAGCTGCATCATCTGTGGGGAGAGTCGGATGTGACCTTCCGAAGGGTTTCGCAATCCGGAATTTATGACTTTTAGATTGGTCAATATTGTAAATCTTGTTATTTTTGTCCTACCTTTGCGTGGTAATTTGGATTCAAATTCCAAATTACAAAAGTGTGGGAGTGAGTGAGCCGTGCCGTCAACAATCGTCGAGCGGTACAAGCGCATCCTGAGTGGAGCACAAAAGCGCTTTTCGCCGTACGAATTTGAGGATATGCAGTATCGCAAACAAAAAGTTCAGCTAGTCATTCGATATGCGATAGAGCAAGTAAAAATGTGGACGCCGGAACAGGCACGTCGTGAGATGAGCATAAAAGATGTAAAGGAACTAAAGCTCCATTTGATTCGGGAATATGTTGAACCTCCTATTGAAGCGAAGGCTCAGGATGTCTACTACCTCGTGGAGTAGAAATGGGGTTTGGTGTGAGTTTGTGGTGCTCGGTAGGACAAGGATTTGCAGGGGGAGAATAGGGTTTGAACCTGTTATTTTGTGTCCCCAGAAGCAAAGTTTGTCCCCAAACTGTCCCCAGCGGCAGCTTCCAAGATTGCTCCTAACTTTTCAGCTGCAACTTGATCAACGGTCTGTAGCAGATGACTATAAACATCAGCTGTTGTTGCCATGGTTGTGTGTCCCAAACGACCACTAATCACCTTCATTTGAACGTCGGCTGCAATCAGAAGAGAAGCTGAAGAGTGGCGTAACCCATGAGTCGTTAGCTCCTTTAAATTATGCCGACGAATAAAGCGACGGAAAATGGCTCCATTGTGTTCAGGGTACCGAAGTTTTCCGTTAGTAGTTACAAACAAATACTCATCTGCTTTCCATAAGCTCCCCAGCGACAATCGAAGTTCCGTCCACTCTTTACGGTAAAGACGTAGAATATCCAGGACAAAGCGAGGGATGGATATAGTTCGGACGCTGTTTGCCGTCTTTGTTGACTCAATCTTTACACCCTGTCCGGTGTAGGTTTTAGCAGCGCGTTCTATTTGTACTGTGGACGTCTCGTAGTCAAAGTCGGGCCAAGATAATGCGGATAGTTCACCCAATCTGGCTCCTGTTGTGATTGCTAGCCACACAAAAATCTGGAGCTGGAGCGGCTCATTTCGGAGCGCAGATAAAAGGCTGGTGATGTCCGGCAAATCGTAATAAGTTTGTCGAGGCTTCTCTTTCTTCGGTCCCTTTATCCTGCGGCAAGGGTTTTCCTTGATCATTTGCCAATCAATAGCAACAGTGAACATGTTGCGAAGGAGGCGCAAACGAAGCCGGATAGTGTTTGCGGATAAAGTGCCATTGCCCCGAGCGCGTTTCGGAACAGTCTCCAGATACTTCGCAAAATCTTGGATGTGTAGTGGTTTGATATCTTCCATTTTTAGGTGCCCAATTATTGGGACAGCCAGGTCAATCATCTGTTGGTAATTTATGCGGGTCCGCATGGCAAGTTTGTTTTCCGCATCAGCCATAAAGCGCTTCGCGAACTGTGCGAACGTCATTTTTGCGGGTGCCACGTAAGTCCCAGCCTCTACTTCTGCAATGAATTGGGCGAGAATTTTTTCAGCTTCCCGCCGACTCTTCGCTTTCACAGTTTCCCTATATCTAACACGATTCCCATTTGCATCAAATCCCGCGCTAACCGTCAAACGCCAACTATTTTCCCCACGCTTCTCTATTGATCCAGCCATGTTTATTCCTCCTAAGCAATAAATACACTCATCTGCAAAAGTTCTTCCAGATCAGCGACCTGGATAACAAGGTTTTCGACATCCCAATAGTCGACCCCAGCTTCAACAGCTCGCTGTCTGAGTGGCGGAAGGAGAATTCCGAACTTGCCGGGCTTTTCCGCGCTTAAGATCATGTCTCCTTGAGTTACTGTTAGTGCTAATGAATCCGGTAGAAAATCTTCGATACCGAGACTTTCAAATGGAGCTGAGACGGAGACGAAAACCTTTTCCCGATCCCATGGGAGCTCTCCTTTTCTGAAGCCGATCATATACTTCTGTGGCACAAGTACGCCTTCATGGTAGTCATAAAACACTCGAATTTTCATCGGATAATCACTCCTTGTCCATTTCGAAGTTTTCGGTCAATTGCTAGCCGAAACATTTCCTTCGCCTGATCGCACCAATTATCAGGGGATGCTTTTCTATACCGATGGCGTTCATGTTCTATACAAGCCTGTTCCCATCTCCCTGCAGATATTCGGCGCTTGATCTGCTCCCATCGCTCCTTTGCCAGGGAGTAGGAAACATGAAATTCGCAAGCGATGAGGTAAGGGAAATCTTTTTCGTATTCAGGCAGCGGCAACGTCTGGATCATGTGATATGGCATCATGGCGTTTTTGGCAAAGTGTTCTGCTTGCTCTTCCAGGAGACCCTTGAAAAGGTCTGGAAAGCGAGACTGGTCTCCAGAGTGACCGCGGAAAAGGTGTCCGAGTTCGTGGAAGAAATGCTTGCGCTGCTCATCCTCCGGCAACGTATTATCGATCACAATGCAACGGAACTTACCCTTTTCAAACGAGAGTGACGGAGCATCTGCATAGCGGAGTTTGATATCAAGTAATGATGCGATCAATTCCTCTTGTATGTCAGCAGGGGATTCAATCCCAATCGATTGGTAGAGTGTCTTGATCCGCTTTTCGATTTCGGTCGGTTTGTAAAAAGTCCATTGCAGCATGAGTTTCCTCCTCATAAACAAGAATGTACGTTCGTATATATGGTTGAAAAGAAAAGCCCAAAGGGCTCATTTTAAACGATATTCAGCCATTACGATATTTCTTTCTCTAATGATGCAACAGCGCGCTTCAAGCCGATTTTTGGATTGTACCCAATTGCCTTTTTGTACGCAGCAATAGCCTCAACCTTTAGGTTGAATTTTAAGTAAACCTCACCGATAGATTTATACATATTTGCTTTGTGATTGCTCGAAATCATTTTGTTGCAAGCAGCTTCAAACAGTTCAAATACTTCTTTGTAATCAGAGATCGAGGAAGGTGAAGTGCTGTCTATTTCAGCCAATCGTCTAAAACCAATACTCTCAAGTTTATATCCACTTGCAGTTTTTAGCCGTTCTGTACGCCACTTATCCTCATCGACTAATTCTCCCGATAACAAATACCTGTATGCATGTCCGTCGTTATAGTGAAATGTCACGATATAAGAATCGGCTTCAAAAGAATAGGAAGAAGCGCGACCTGTATCTGGACACCACGAGGCGATCGTAGATCCAGTTTGAATATCGAAAATGAACGCTTTCTCATCATCATCGTGGTTCGGATTGCTAGCCATTTGACAGATTGCGTATCTACCGCAGTCTGAAATTGCGTAATTGTATACATTTGCATTTATTACCAGGTCTATTTGAATATTACCATCTACTGATATGATGAACAGATGACACTGCAGACCTTCTTTATTCATAAAGAACATGACAGATCCATTGTTCGATACGATGGGACCGGGATATGAAATGTTAGAGGCATCTTTAATAGTAAGAAGGACGTCTTGTTTTTCTTCATCAACCAACAAGATCGTCCCATCCTTACCATGCGCCACGAATAAGGTGCCATCACTGGAATAATGCCCTTTACCAAAGAAATCCAAGGACTGAATTCGGAGCCAATTGTCAGAAATGTCTATATCCTTTAATGGAGGGGGCGTAATTCCGTTCCTTTCATTTTCAAGTTGCTCAATGAGCGCATTTGTTAACATTTCCTTCATATCTAGCTCAACGCCCATGATGCTGGCCTTTGGGATTTCTAACTCGGAAACGAGCTCTGTGATTTTTTTGCGCTCCTGATCGGTGACGGTTTCGCTTGTACCCGAGAGTGCTTCTGTATCTGATTGAAAAGTGTTATTTGACGATTTATGAGAGGTCTGGGATGTAGTGCGGAGTGTATCCGTTTGCCCTTTGTTATTTAGACCAAATACTTTCTTCCAGAAACTCATGGGAAACCTCCGTCAAAAAGACAATTATATGTTAACGAAGGTATGCCTCGTGATGTCAATCTTTGCTGTTTTCTTCGTCAGCTTCTTGCTCCAGGATCTCAATCAGCTTAAGCGCTTGTTTCCGTCTTCTTTCATCTAACTGATCCCACTTGTGATACATGATGGTGGTGAGTTCGTCAGGCTTGTCCTTCTTATCGGAAGTGGAAAGTAGGTCATCGTAATTTCCGGTAATCAAATAGTTCACTGAGACTTCGTATATCTCAGCCAATTTATTAAGAGTGTCTAGGTCAACTTCCCGTTCCCCAGATTCGTATTTTGCCAACGTGCTGTTATGAATCCCCAGAGATAGAGCGACTCTATTCTGTTTCAAGCCTTTCTTCTCGCGAGCGGTACGTAGCCGTTCACCCAACAACTTTTTCGAGTCTGTCATACACTCCACCTCAAAGGTAATTATAGCCTAAGTTGACGGAACGGAAATAAAAGTTGGCGAAAAGTCAATTAATGTGTTGACATTGGCAAAACGCCAAAGTAAAATAAAACCATAAGTTGACGATACGCCAACACAGAAAGGGGGTGCTTGTTTGAAACGTACACCGAACCTTGGCGAAAAAATAAAGAGAATCAGGAGTGAAAAGGGGATTACTGCAAGGTTTGTAGCTAATAAGGTTGGTATTAGCCCATCCACTCTCTGCAAGTATGAAAAAAACTCTAGAGCAATCAGAGCTGAACTGCTTCCTTCATTCGCAAATGCTCTCGGAGTTGATTTACAAGTTTTTTTTGAAGAAAATGTTGGCGAAACGTCAATTTCAGAGCCTGCTTAAAAGGGGGATTCATATTGAGGATTCCGGACTTCATTCGCAACCGGCGAAAAGAACTAGGATGCACGCAGAAGCAGCTACCGAAAAAGCGGGCGTCTCGTTATCCGTCGTAAAACAATTCTAAGCCAACAAACGATATGAACCTAACGGCACATCTATCTACAAATGCTTCCGAGTTTTGGATGTCGATTCGACATTCGTCATCCTAAAACTGAAGTGGCTCAAATGAAAGGAGGCAACAAAATGGACCAAATTACGATGACCGCCAAAGACACAGCCGCCTATCTCGGGATCAGCTACTGGAAACTGACCATGATGTGCAAAGCAGGGGAGATCCCGCATCTGCGCGCTGGCAACCGTATTCTATTTCGAAAGGAAACCCTGGACCGTTGGATGGCGAACCAGGAAACGCTATCAGTCCAATCGGGAAATGACTCTCAAATGATCGGCCTTGTAAGAGCCCAAGGATGATGGACGAGCCTAACAATACAATCACACAACTGCATAGAGCGCCGAAGAGCGGGAGCGAGCGAAGATCTGAACAGGGAGCCGCGCCGGAATACATCAAACCGGGCTGTCTGAACAAGGTCAATGGTCAGGCAAGGAAACGGTTGGGTCACCGCCAGGACTCGACGCTGTATGCAGTTGTGTGAAGCAAAGGAGGTGTGAAGCTTGGACGTATCCGAGATCAAAGGAATTTGCCTCACGAAATGCGCAAAGGAGGCAAATGAAAAACTAGCACAGGGTTGGCAAGTGCTCTATATCTCAAACAACTTTGGCCAACTCAGTTTTTATCTTGTACGAAAATAGTTGTTTCTTCCCCGAAGAAAGCGAGGTGAAGATGATGTCTGAAAACCGAATTGTGCCGTTCCCTGAGTTAGACCGAGCGGTCGAAGAGTATTTGAACAGCCTAACTGCAAAAAACATTGAAGCTGTCGCGCTAGCAAATGAAGTGACAGCTCTCTCGGACGATCTGTTCATAAAAAGTGTGTTGCTCACTGATGAAGTAGAACTGGTTCATTTCCACCAAATATGTCTGGCGAGCAGATTACATTACACACCCGTTGAGACAAATAGAATCGGTGCTAGATCTATCAGGATTTACACAGAGTACCTAGATAAAAAGAACGCCCCATCGTGAAAACGAGGGGGGGTCTGAAAGATGAGCACACCCTAATAGTACTTTGAAAATCACATAAAGGAGAGGCGAACACATGGGGAACAGTAACGTGTCAGTAAGTATTTACTCGCGGTCGCGGATCAGTGATATCTGCGAATACGCATTCCGCCACCAAAGAACAGGGGAACAAATGACGCACGAGTCACTTGGAAAGAAAATCGGCCGGTCGGCCCGTTGGGTTTCCGACGTAATTAACGGCCGTGCTACACCGATGCGTGAGGATGCAGAGGCATTTGTCCAAGTGTGCGGGAATCACCGTGCAACTCGCATGCTAAAACACCTGTATGGTGACGCTCCGCCGCCGACTGACCCACGGTTGATGGTAAGCCTAACGGTTGCCTTGTACAACCTGATCAAGCAGTGCGAGGACGTGATCGAGGCAGCAAAGGAAACGATTGAGTGGGAACGTAGTAGGCGCCCATGGCAGCCGCTCACAGAGGACGACGAGCGTATGCTGACCCATCTCGGGAAGCAAATCGAAGACCTTTTCCAATCTGGTGACGATGTACATATCCTGATGGACGAGAGGTACGGAATCGATCCGGTTATTCACCAACAGAACTGGCTGATCGAAGCCAGGGCGCAAGAGATCGTCGTGAGTGATCCACGCGAACTGATGCGACGGGAGCGTCAGGAAGCCTTATTTGCGGGGACGCTCCTATGACAGAGGTTAGGGAAATGCTGGATGGACTGGACGAAGAGCAGCTAATCCATATCATTGACGCACTCATGGATACTGCAAGGCGGAGTGAACAGTGCGGGATGTTGGTAGACGCTCAAAAGAAAAAAATAACCGCTGAGAAGGTCATGGAGATTAAACGAAAACGAGAGGAAGTCTGGATGCAGCGGATTTTAGGTAGAGGGAGGGAAGTAACGGCATGAATGAACAGACCTTACGGAAAAAGCTGAACTTTTATCAAAGGATGATGATGGTTGCGAAAACGGCCGGCGACTTGGTTGCACATGAGGTTTATAGGCAAATTACTCGTGAACTAACTGAACAGATAAAAAAACAAGAAAAAACCGCCTGCTCGCAACAGACGGCATAAAACAAGTATTCGTTACAAAGAGCATAGCACACCTGAATAAAGGAGGACAAGCCCTATGACTTTGGCTGATTTGCAACGCCAGTTAAAGAGGTGTCAAGAGAATCTCAACGACGCTACTAGGGAACTGGAACGCCTTGAATTTGTCCGTGATGCGATTGAAAAGAAGATCGAAGAAGCACAAAGGAATGTGAACTGGTGGCAAATGTCTACAGACGATACGTTGAACGACATACAAAAACTGCAAGAGGGTGAACATCATGAGTCAGCAATTGCCTGATTTTCCGACATACGTGGAACAAACGGAGCCGATCAGACAGAAGTACCTCCAGCCATTAGCTTTTGATACAGACGAAGACGGCGACCAATTGGAATGGACCGCTCGGGACGTGATAGAAGAATTGGAGTTGATAATAGACGCACGGGCGACGATGGCTTCGGAAGAGTTTAGGGAGGAAATCCGGGAACAGGCGAAACGTCTTTTGAAATAGTCGAAACTGGGGCTCTCCGCCTCAGTCTGCCGGACTTGGCCGCCCGGCACTGATGAGACAGGCCTTACATAGCGAGGCAAGAGCGTGGCGCAGTCATGGAACTGCAACGGCTGCCGTAGAGGTTGGGACGGTAGCTGCCTCGTGACTAAACGAAAGGAGGGAAACTATGGGGCCATATTGCAAATTTTGCGGGCAACGATGCTTTGTATATCTACCGATGGAAACGCCAAAGGAAGCCCTGGAAGCTTACGGCACATCAACAATCATTGCCACTTGCAAGGATGGGCAGTCATATGAAAAGAGCCGTACCGGTTGGTGCTTGGATGACATCAAGGCGGCAATAAAAGCAAAAGACCCAGCGCGGGAACGCTGAGTCTCTGGTGATGCGCCTTGCAAGATTCTGGTAATTAGAGCATACCGATTCCGCCTCTAAAAATCAAGAGGGAGGAGAGAGATAAGTATGGCATTAGCGATTGTTTCAACAAAAGACATGGACCGCGAATTGTGGCTCCAGTACCGACGTAAGGGAATCGGAGGAAGTGACGCTGCGGCAATTGCTGGTCTGAGCAAGTGGAAGTCACCTGTTGCTGTCTACTTAGAAAAGATCGGGCAAACACCACTGGAAGAGAATCGAAGCGAGGCAGCCCACTTTGGAACAATCCTGGAGGATGTGGTCGCGCAAGAATTTACACGCCGGACTGGACAGAAAGTAAAGCGGCGAAATGCAATCCTTCAGCACCCCGAGTATCCGTTTATGCTAGCTAACGTCGATCGGTTGATCGTTGGAGAGAAGACAGGGTTGGAGTGCAAGACGGCCAGCGAATACCTCAAATCGGAATGGGAAGGCGAAGAGATCCCAGCGCCATACCTGATCCAGTGTCAGCACTACATGGCAGTCACCGGATATGATGCTTGGTGGATTGCGGTACTGATCGGCGGGAACAAGTTCGTTCACAAGAAGATTGAACGAGACGAAGAAATCATCCAGTACCTGATCAAGCTAGAAGGGAATTTCTGGAACAATCATGTTTTGCAGCAAGTGCCACCGACGATAGATGGTTCTGACGCATCCACTGACTTACTCAAAACCATGTACTCAGAAGGAGAACCTGAAAGCGAGATAGAGCTACCACTGGAAGCAGACATGCTCCTTGAACAGCTGGAACAGGCGAAACAGGAAGAGAAGGTCGCAAGTGAACGGGTGACGGAGTTGGAAAATCGCCTGAAAGCGATGCTTGGGAAATATGAGACGGGCCTTGCCAACAATCATATGGTCACTTGGAAGAACGTCACGACGCACCGCTTAGACAGTACGGCTCTGGCCAAAGACCACCCAGACATCTACCAGAAGTACTTGAAACCATCAGTCTCCCGCCGGTTCGGCGTGAAGGCAGTGTAGGGAGGGAGGATCTACATGGCTACCAATCAAGATATCAAAAATCAGTTGGCCACCAGAGCGAGCCAACCGGCACAACAACCACAGTCACCTGAGCAGACGATCGCAGCTTACCTAAAACGAATGGCTCCGGAAATTGAAAAGGCACTTCCGTCCCATATGAATGCGGACCGAATGGCCAGGATTGCCCTCACAACGATTCGCACCACACCAAAGCTATTGGAATGCAACATGCCGTCGCTGCTTGGTGCGGTCATGCAGGCAGCTCAGCTGGGTCTGGAGCCGGGCCTGATTGGCCATTGCTACATTATCCCCTATGGTCGGGAAGCACAGTTCATCATTGGTTACAAAGGAATGATCGACCTAGCCCGCCGATCTGGCAACATCGAAAGCATCTACGCTCATTGCGTATACGAAGCTGACGAGTTTGACTATGAGCTTGGTTTACGCCCAAAACTGCATCACAAACCTGCAACCGGCCGGCGAGGTGAAATGAAGTACGTATACGCTGTTGCACACTTTAAAGACGGCGGCTACCAGTTTGAAGTGATGGACAAAGAGGAGATCGAGAAGCGTCGTTCTCGCTCTAAAGCTGCTAAGAATGGGCCTTGGGTGACGGACTATGAAGAAATGGCAAAGAAAACGGTCATCCGCCACATGTGGAAATACCTACCGATAAGTATTGAGATCCAACAGCAGGCTACTCAAGACGAGGTGGTTCGAAAGGATATCACAAGCGAACCAGTTAGCGTGTACAGTGATGCGATTGATATCAATGTTTCCACTGCAGAGTCGGTTCCCATGGATGATACAACCGACGGACTGCAGGAAGAAAACACTGATGAGAGTGCAACATTATTCAACGATCAATGAACAATCAGAGACAATGGTTTCCACTGCCGGACCTGTATCGCACTCTTGACGATCCGGAAACCCTAATAAGATTTGCTGCAGCTTACATGAGGCGTTACTACCCGGAGTGGGAACCGATCAAGATTAATAACTACCGAGTTCTAGTTGAAAGGCGGGGGAGGGAAATGAAAGATGATGCCGTGGTTTAGGTTGTATCCAGAGATTCTAAAAGACCCCAAGATTCGCAGATTCACAACTGTCCAGAAGTGGCTCTGGATTACGGCGATGTGTGAGGCTTCACAGTCGTCCGAGCGCGGCAAATTATTTATCGCCGATGGCATCGAGTACACCGACGAAGACCTGGCACAAGCCGCTGGATTGCCTTCTGGCGAGTGGGAGCAAGCAAAGGGATTCATCGACATGTGTGTCACGCTCAAAATGATGGAACGTCACGCGGATGGTGGCGTGACACTCCTAAATTTCATTAATCGTCAGTACGAGAAACCTTCTGACAAGCCTGACAAAACACGTGAAAGGAAACAGAAAGAACGAGCAAAGAAAGCTCAACAGAAAAAAGAACAGCCCCCCCAAAAGCTTGATAAATCAACTCTTTCAGACGGCGGTCTAAAAGGTCACGCTAATGTCACGCCTGAGTCACGCGATGTCACGCCGTGTCACGCCATATATACAGATACAGATACAGATACAGATACAGACTTAGATACAGAAGCAGATATAGAATTACTACCACCCTTACCCTCCAAAGGGGAAAGACATGAATCGGTAGTCGTCGTGGTCGGTGGTAGAGACCTTCACGTATACAAGAGCGTGCTTGACCAATACAAGCATTATTTCGTCTACGAGCCGAATCAAACCATCAGGCAGATACTACATAGCTACCTAGACGATGGAGTTCAAATGGACATGCTGGCTTGGGCAATGCGTCAAGCCGCAGAAAAGGGCAAAGCTTGGGATTATGCAAAGGGAGCTATCGAGAAACTCTTTGCAAAAGGGGTAAGAACGGCGGAGCAAGCAGAGCAGGCAAACCAAGCATTCCATCAACAGCAAGAGCAAAAACAATCGCGAAAGGTCGTGCCTCTCAGAGAGGATAAGCTTCCAGCATCCGTTCAATGGCAGCTTGAGCAACAAAGCGTACAGCAGCCTATAAACACCGAAGAGCCTAAAACGATCGATGATTATCCCGAGTTAAAAGCCATGCTTGAGCAACTTCGCCAAAAACAAAAACAAGCCCGATAGGAGGAGCGATTATGCAAGCACTTCAAAATGTTTTCAGCTTTCAGGAAAAGCAGGTACGGGTTGTCGTGAAGGATGGAGAACCATGGTTTGTGGCGCGCGATGTGTGCGCAATTTTGGAAATCGGGAACACAAGTCAAGCTTTGGTTCGCCTTGATGATGATGAAAAGGGGGTCATTTCAACTGATACCCCTGGAGGAGTTCAAGAAATGGCTGCAGTAAACGAATCTGGCCTTTACGAGTTAGTGCTTGGAAGCAAAAAACAAGAAGCAAAAGAGTTCAAACGTTGGATTAAACGTGAGGTATTACCGTCAATTCGGAAAACTGGTGCCTATGCTGTTTCTGAAAACAAAATTGTGCCTCTTAGCGAACGCCAGGCGTTGATTCAATCACTCAAATTGACCGCGGAGCTGGCTGAA
>NZ_RHHO01000025.1 GCF_003710865.1 Brevibacillus borstelensis
TGAAACTGTCCAAGAGCAAGCGTTGCTGACAGCAACCGTACAAAATATAAATAGTCTACCGCTCCACCTTGCAAAGGCATGTTAGGTGTGGTGCTATCTAAGACTTCCAGCACTTCGTGCTCAATTTTATTGTTATGAAAGAAGAAACTCCAACATATTGTGGGGTTTCTCGACAGCCTGAACGCAGAATAATCTCTGCGTTCTTCCATGCCAAGCAAGAAGGCGTCCCTACGGAACCGTGTTGATCCACCCTTTTTTCCCTTCAAACGACACCTGGTACCAGCCATCCGCTTCCGTGAGAATCGTGACCGACCCGTTCGCGGGAATCTGGCCGACCTGCTCATACTGTTCGCCAGGACCTGCGTACATCTTGATCGCATTTCCGGCATTTGCGATATCGGGCGGGGCTTCTTCGGCGGCCGGAGAGCCGTCTGATGTTTTGCCGGGCGTCGGCGTTCTGTCTCCCCGGCCCTGATTTTGCGGGTCGTGCCGGGAATCTTGAGGTGTATCTTGCTGCGACTCATCCTGAGCATCGTCTCCGGTTTCCCCCGATGCATTGTCCTCGCCTTCCGCCGTCTCCGACAGGTAATCATCCTTCTTGCCTTCGTACACGAGGCCCTTTTCTTCCAGCTTGAAAAAGGCAATCTGGCTTTCCCCTTCGCCTGTCGGGTTGTCAACGATGATCAGCTCCGGGCTTTCTGCGGCAAAGCCTTCTCCTTCGATTTCAAAGACTTTGGCAAGTCGCGAGCTGAACAAGTCTGGGGCGAACCCTGTGTAAAGGTAGGTGCGCTCCTTCCCTTGGGCCTCCAAAAAGATAAGCGGAGCTTCCTTTTCGCCAAGCGCTTCGGACAGGCTCAGCTTGGATGGCGCAACGCCCGAGCCAACCGATTTCTCCAGATACAGCACATTCCCATCCGGCATTTTGGCCGCGAGGTAAAGCTGCGGATCGTCGTCTTCAGTGAGTCCGACTGCGTAAACCTGCGAACCCCAGAGGCTTTCTCCAGACATGACGAACCGATAGGCCTTGTCCGGGTATTTTTCCCTCAAGAGCCGTACGGGCTCATTGTCCACCCAGCGGCTTTCCGCCTCAGCGATCAGAGTGGAGGTGTCTTCGAGCGCATTCAGCTCCCGATACAGCTCGATCGCTTTCTCGTATTGACGAGCGTCGACATACCGCTCCGCCTGACGAAGCTTGCTGCTGATGTAACGGTCGATCTGGTCGAGGGCTTCGGAGCGGGAAGGAAGTACGTCCCGGATCTCTCGATATGCCTTGGCCAGCGCAATGAAGGCAAGCAAATCGTCCTGACGGATGGCCGAGCGTATTTCCTCCTTTGCGTACCGTTCCAGAAGTGCGACCAGCCAATCTGCCTGGATGCTTGCCTGCTTGTAGGCACGCAAGCTGTTCGCCGCGCTTGCCGTCACTTCGGGAAAGCTGCCGGCAGCGGTCAAATGAGCAAACTTCGCTTCATCATAGGAGCGGAACAAGCGGGTCAACTCCCGCTTTTTTTTGTCCGTACCGCCGTAGTATTCGTCGGGGATGGCGGCGAGCGAGGCGATAAACTCCTCGTTGCGGTAACGCTTCTGCACTAGATTGTTCTCCAGTGCGCCCTTTGCCAGCTCCATGGCTTGCAAAAAGTAGCTGTTTATATTCGATTCCAGCGAAAGACGGTTGGATATTGCCTTGAAAAAGGAGACAGTCTGAAGCTCCTGCTGCTTCACATATTTGCTTTTCATGCCATGGTAACCGTCGTATATCGCAAGCATCCGCGCGTCATCCCGTTCCTTTATGGCAGCATCTGCCTGACGGGCAAGCGATTCCAGCTCCAGCCTGATCGTGGTCAGTCCCGACAACGACCGGCTCCAAGCTTCATCTCCGTACTGGATGGAGGTGATGCCATTGGCTTTGGAGAACGTCTCTTCCGCGAGGAGCAGATTGTTTTCCTCATAGTAGCCCCGCGCCTTTTCATACAGGCTGACTTTGTACAGGCTGAACCCGATTTTCCAGACGACCCCGACCGCGGCGATGATGAAAAGAACCAGGAGGGCATTGCGGACCCAGAGCGACTTTCGATAGGAAGAGACAAACATGCCACCAAACTCCTTCACAGCACACCTTTAAAGTCGGGATCAAATGAATAGCGCGTTTCGATCAGGCTGGAGGCGGCTTCGCGCAGACTGCCCCAATTCTCGTCCGGATTCGCCTTGAGCAGCTTGGCCAGACGCAGCAGGCGCTCCCGAGGGATGTACTCCAGCGACTCGGAAATGAAATCCTGGTACATGACGACATAGGATTTCATCCGCAGCGCGGCGCCCGCCACCTGTCCGATCACACGCGTGCCGTTTTCTTCAAGGAAGATGTTCCCCTTGTAGCGGATGACGTAGTCGATGACGGACTTCTTCAACAGCCACGGCTGCACCTTGAGGACCTCGCCGAGATACTCGATAAAATCTCTGTCATACGTAGACGGAATCAGCGTCTCCAGCTCCAGCTCCATGTCCTTGCGCAGGACGAAGCGATTGAGGAGCATGATTTTGCACACCTTGACGGCATCGGAGTGAAACAGACAGCCGACCTCCCTGATCTTTTCGTAGGCGTCCTTGAAGCGCTCCGCTTCGACGTCCTCGTTCACTTCGACCAGATTCCGGGTCAGACCGCTCTTGATTTTGTCGTGTTCCTTGCTGATCAACCTCATAAAATGGTTTGTTTTTTCGTAAATGGAATATTTTTTCTGAAGAAGCGCATACAACAGCAGGGATACGACTCCGCCAACGGAAGCGGCTGCGAGCTGCCAAAGCGTGTCTGCGCTCAGAATGGCCAGACAGATCAGGAGGCCCAGGATCAACAGCTGCTTCTGAAAATGGCGGCGGCTGAGGATGTGCGAGAGCTGACGCAGGGAAAGGAAGCTGTTTTTCCTGCCGCAGACATCGCACTCCTCATGCTCCAGCACGGTGTACGATTCGCAGTGCTTGCAGTACTTCAAGCGCTCAAAGGCGTGTGTGGTTTTCCGGCTTTTCCTGAACTGGACGCCCAGCTTTTTTTTCATAGGATTCCCTCTCGTCATTCAACAAGGTAAGCAGATGTTGGTCGACTTCCGCTTCAGACAGGTTTTTTCGTTTGTGCAAAAGGAGCACGACGTATCGCGCTGCCAAAACCAGCAGGATCACGGCAAGGATATAATAGGTAAGCATTCTATCATTCTCCCAACTTGGTTTGTCGAGTTATGTAACAAAAAATGAAGTAGCCCGTATAACGTTATATAGGCCGAAGGATTCTTTTTCATCCAAGTTAGTGTAGAATATAGTGGTAATCTTGTCATAATATTGCTTCATTTGCAATACTTCCAAATTCGTTCGGTCTATGAATTCGACAAAAATCTACATAAGCGGAGGTTCTAACAGATGATACGTATGACAGCACTCTTTCGATACATCCTGTGTCTGTGGCTTCTGCTGGGACTGGTGACCTCGGGAGGAACCACGGGCTTTGCGCAAGCGGGCACAGACAAAATGGACGCCGTGCTGGTGGTGGACGTCAGCAACTCCATGTCGGAAAGCGACAAAAACGGCGTCAGCCTGGAAGCGATGAAAATGTTCGTGGATATGACCTCGGCCCAGGGGAACAAGATCGGGGTCGTTGCCTACACGGACAAGATCGAGCGGGAAAAGGCGCTGGTCAATGTCAATTCCGAGCAGGACAAAAAGGATATCAAGGCATTTATCGACAGCCTGCAAAAAGGGGCGTATACCGATATCGCGGTCGGAGTGGGCGAAGCGGTAAAAATTTTGGAGGACGGGCACGACCAGGCCCACTCTCCGATCATCGTGCTGCTGGCCGACGGCAACAACTATTTGAACAAGGCCAGCAGCCGTACACAGCAAAAATCCGACCAGGAGCTGGCGGCGGCGGTCAAGACCGCAAAGGACAAAGGCTATCCCATCTATACGATCGGGCTGAATGCGGACGGCAAGCTGAACCGTGCTCCGCTGCAGCAAATTTCCGCGGAGACAGGCGGCGCGTTTTTTGAAACGAGCACAGCAGACAGTCTGCCGCAAATACTAAGCGAAATTTTTGCCAAACACGCGAAGGTAAAAGTCGTTCCGGTCCAAAACTTCACCTCCAACGGACAGTTCCAGGAGGTACCTATTTCCATTCCGAATGGAAGCGTGCTGGAGGCAAACATCTCGATCACGTCCGGGAAAGCGGTCGAGCTGAAGCTATTCGACCCCACAGGAAAAGAATTGACGATTCCGTCCAATGACATCCTGCTCTCCCGCTCCCGCACGTATTCGCTGCTCAAGCTCGTGCAGCCTGCCCAAGGGGAATGGAAGCTGCAAGTAAAGGGTGCCGACCGGGACAAAATCAACGTCAATCTGATCTTCAACTACGACGTGGGGCTGGAGATGGAGCCGCTCCCGTCCAAGACGTACAAGGCGGGCGATGTGATTCCGATCAAGGCGGCGCTGTCGACCAACGGCCAGCCGGTCAGCCCTGAGCTTTACAAAAAAATGAAGGCCAAGCTGATCGTCCAGGATATGAGCAGCAAGCAGACCAGCGAGATCGATCTGACGAACACCGGCAGCGGGTTTGAAGGCAGCTACACCATCCCGGCCGCAAGCCGGTACGAGATCAAGGTAAGGGCGGAGGAGACCAGCTTTTACCGGGAAACGAAGCCGGTTACCGTAGATGCGTCGCAGGGTGGAGGAAAAGCAACGAGTCCGCAGCCGCCAGCGTCTTCACATACAGAGGAGTCAAGCCCATTTCCGTGGACGGCGGTGATCGTGGGGGCTGTCGGATTGATACTCGTGGCTGCCGGAGCGATCTATCTGCTGTCTGCCTGGAAAAAGGCGAACAAAGGCTTTACGGGCCAGGTCGCCATTGAGATTGTCGATGAGGATACGGGCGAGAAGTCGAGCCCGCAGTACAAAAAACTGAGTGCATTTAAAGGAAAGGTCAAGCTCCACCAGCTCTTGCAGCTCGCACCGGAGTTCCAGGAGACCGAGAAGGTGGTTTTCCTGCCGGGCAAAAACGATACGCTGCTGATTGAGAACCGCTCCGGCTGCCGGATCGAGAAGGCAGGACGCGTCCTCGATGCCAGCAAGGGCAAAGAGCTGAAAAAGAACGACCGCATCAAAATATCACTGACAAGCGTGAACAAGTCCGTTTATGTAGATTACATCGTGTAGGAGTGATCGAAGATGAAAGCAGTAGTGAGAGAACATATCCAACAGTTGGACGTATCGCTTGGCGGAGGAATTGTCAGCGACAAGATTCGTGTCGATACCATCGACAACCCGATGCTCGTCATCGGGATCGGCGGGACGGGGATCGACGCGCTGCTCCGCCTGAAATACCAGGTAAACCGCCGCTTCAAGCTGCCGGTAGACCCGCTTTCCAAGAAGCGGAAGGAAAAGCCGGACAACATCGAGTTCATCGCGTTTGAGACAAACGAGCACGACCGCAACAAAAAATACAAGGGCATCGGTCTCGATCCGGTTACGGAATTCGTCCTGCTGTCCAATCCGGAGATCGGCGGCGTCCTGCAAAACAGGAGCATTCTGGAGCCGTACATCACAGACTGGCTCTCGCCCGAGCTGACGATCACCGACGGGATCAGCGGCGCGTCCGGCGTCCGTCAGGCTGGCCGCCTGCTTCTGTTTACCAAGATCACGCAGGTCGTGCAGACGATCGAGAAAAAGATCAAAATGCTGTCCGAAGGCACGAACAAAAAGCTGATGGTTTTTCTTTTGACCGGTATTTCCGGCGGAACAGGCAGCGGCTGCTTCCTCGACATCGCCTATATCGTTCGCGGAATTATGGAGCGAGACTTCGGCAGCGCGGGCGTCGACAAGGTCAACACGCTCGGCTATCTGTTCACGCCGGACGTCAACCTGTCCAACAAGAGCCTCAGCTCGCACACCCGCGACTACATCATGAAGAACGGCTACGCCGCCTTGAAAGAGCTGGATTACTGGATGAACGCGGACGAGCGGAATGAGCGCTTCCGCCAGCAGTACGGCAATGTGCTGACCGTCCAGTCGCCAATGCCGCCGTTTAACCTGTGCCATCTGATTTCCGCCACCAACCTGGAAGGCAAGGCGCTGGAAAACGCCTACGACTACTGCATGAACGTGACGGCGGAGAACATCACCAACTTCATGGCCAGCGAGGAAAAACGGTCTGGCGAGGAATTCGCCATTCACGACTATATCAGCAACATTCGCACCAATATCAACCAGATGCCAAAAGCATACGCGGCCAACTACCAGTACAACGTCATCGGCGCATCATCGGCTGTGCTGCCGATCGAAGAGATGACGACCTATCTGGCGTACCGCCTGTTCAAGAAAATGGAGAACATGTTTACCGTCGCTCCGACTCAGGAGGACGCCGAGAAGTTTGCCCGCAAGCTGGGCATTGACGTCGACTCCATTTCCCGCAAGTTCGAGGAGCGCGTGCCCGAACCGCTGCCCGGCTATGAAAACAGCGAACGGCTGAGCTACAGCAACGTGATCAGCCAGCAGGTCGTCAGCATCGACCACGAGCTGGAGCAGGGCTATCTGGCTAAAGCACGCGAGGAGTACATCAAGAGCAAGAAGCAGCTTCCGGGAGAGCTGACCGCCACCTTTGGCGAAATGATCACCCGCGTCTTCCTGCACCCGCAGCAGGGACCGTTTTACGCATCCCGGCTGATCCATTCGGACAAAGGCTACTGCCTTTTGAAAATGATCCAGTCCTACATCGAGACACTGAAGGCAAATCTGGAAAGCTATCCGCGCGAGATCGAGGGCGCCCGAGAGAACGCCAACGAAAAGCTGGGCGACGCCCGCAGCGCCTTTATCTCCAAGGAAAAGAAAAAGAACGCCTACATCGAAGCCAAGATCAACGAATACCAGCTTCTGGCCGACCAGGAAAAGCTGGAGCAAATGATCGAGTTCTACGAAGAGCTGTACCGCCTGCTCAACGACGAGAACAACCGGATTTACAACGTGTTTACGGAAATTCTCAACACGCTGAACCAAATTTTCGAGAAGAACGGCGACATCCTGATCAACGGCAGCGAAGAGGTCGACCGCACCGGCAACAAAACGTACTACTGGAATGTTGTCGGCGTTCCCGACATCGCCAAGGTGATCAACAAGATCATGGAGGAGAAAGAGGCGGAGGATTTGATCCGCGACTTCACCAGCGAGCTTTTGAAGCGCTCCGATCAGTGGGTGAAGGAGCAGGAGCTGGACATCGTCAGCGCGATCAGCGAGTTTTTGTCGGAGAAGTTCGGCGACCTGATCACCAAGTCGATGGAAGACTTCCTCGTGATCAAGTACGGCCAGGACGAGACGCTGGACCGCATCGTCGAGCGCAAGATTGCCGGCAAGCTGGATGAAGAGGCGATCCCGGTGTTCCACCTGAGCAACAATCTGGGCAACCTGCACTTCCCGTCCTGGGGCTTCGTGTCGGTGCCGGTGAAGGCTCCGGGCATCCTGAAAGGGATCAAGAACTACCAGAACACCTCGATCAGCGGCTCCCGCTTTACGGTAAAGGAAAGCGAGGTCAAAAACCGGATTTTCTGGCTCAACACGAAGAACGGGATCCCGCTGTTTGTCTACACGCCGCTGAAGGTGTACGAGGAGAGCTACGAGCGCACCATTCTGGAAAAAGAGGGCATCGGCCGCCACCTCGTACAGACGGAGAAAAACAACTGGACCTACCTCCCGTCCCCGATTCCGGAAAAATCCTGGGGAGACGTCTACGTCAACAATCGCGTGCGGGAGTACAACGCGCGAGTGCGGCAGTTGTTCGACCATGCAGTGCGCTACGGCTGCATCCGCGAAAAGGGAACGGGCAGCCAAACAAGCAGCCGATACGAGTGCGTCATCACGAAGCCGTTTGAGCTGAAAGCATTCCTCGCCGGCTGCGGAATGGACGGGGAAGCCAAAAAGGCAAGCCCGGGCGAGATCAAGCGCTGCCTGGCCGAGCTGAAAGGCTTTATGAAGGACGGACTGGAGAAAGAGTACACCAAAGACATCTTCGGCAGCACCAATGAAGAGATGGCGAAGGAAAACTTCATCCGCTACCCGGAATTGATCCGCCTGATGCAGGAGGAAGTCCGCAAATACGAAGAGATCGAGGGGAAAATCGGCGAGCTGGAGAGCATCGTCAGCGCGATGCAGGGCGAAGAAGAGCTGCTCAACCTGTTCATCGAAGCGATGTACACCAGCACGATCTGCAAAAAGGGAGCCTTGTACGTCTACGACAAGGACGAGGAAGAAGAGGCGTGGGAGCCTTTCGTCAATCTGATGAAGGTGAACAAGCACGTGGAGTACGCGATCTACGAGCAGCTCCGCAGTCTGGAGCCGAAACGCCTGACCAGCCTGCAGCGGAAGGCGAGCAAGCGAAGCGACGCCATGACGCTCTCCGAGGATACGCAGGCCCTGATCGGCAAGCTGGATGAGATCGCCGCCACCTTCCAGGAAGTGAAGAACGATCTGGAATACGACCGGGATGAGTACGTCAATGGCGAGGAGCTCTACGATTTTTACAAAAAAGTGTGGGCAAAAGTAAACGACATGCGCAAAACACTGCAATAGCCGGACATGAGGAGGAAGCATGAGGGATTTGATCGAACAGCTCGCAACGCAGTACGCCTCGGACCTCGACACACAACTGGATAGCGGAAACGGACAGCGAAGCATACAAAACCCCGTGCTGTTCCTCTTCATCGGGGATAACAGCCTGGAAGCGCTCCAGGCTGTTTATTCCTTGAATGAACGGCAGTGGAAAAACCACGCAGGGGCGCTCTATTTACACGCGAGCTCAGGCAAAACGCTGTCCGAACCCCGTGTGTACGGTTGCCGGCTGCCCGAGCCGCTCGCAGGCAGGCAAACCTTGCGAAGCGACATATACAGCCAGTTTTACCAGCAGGAGCCGCTGCGCGTCGAGATCAACAAGGTCATGAAGAAAGTCAGCATTCATCTCGCCGAGGCGGGAGGGCATTGCCCATCCGTCCAGCACGTAAACATTGCGGTCGTGACGCGGGCCGATGACCCGGCCAACGTGCTGGTGCCGGAGCTTGTCCTGCTGATGAAAAGCTATTTGTCCGAGGTGTTCAAATACGTCTCTATCGATCTCTACGCCTTGATCCAGGAGAAGAGCAGCGGCGACGATTTCGGATTTTCCGCATCGCTTTCGGTCAGCTTTCTGGAGGAGCTGACGAATTATCAGCGGAGCGATTACCGGTTCAAAGAATCGCTGCAGGTGACGGAGGATCACGTGACCCTTGAGGTGGCTCACGCTGGAAGCCCGCTGTTTTCGCTGATTTATTTGCTCAGCGACAAAAATGAGCGGGGCCTGTTTGCCGAGAACGGCCAAAAGGACAACTACGAAATCATCAGCCGTCTCGTGCTTTTGAACAACAAACCAGCAGAGCCGGAGCTGGGCGAAGGCAACGAGAGCTACAACAAGCACCAGTTTACCCGCAGCATCACAGTGGACAACGTGCAGACAGCCTTTGCCACGGCCGGTTTTTCCAAGGTCAAGCAGCCAAAGGATGCGATCGCCTTGACGGTGCTGTCGCACGTGTACGACGACCTTCTGGAAAGAATGAAGACGTCTCCCCTGCCCGATCCGGCCGGGCTGATGGAACGGCTGGAGCTGGCGCCCCGCCATATCCTGCGCAGCGTTCAGTCGATTTTGCCGGACGGCGGCAAGCTTGACGAAATGACGGGCCTGATGGCGACGGGAGTCAGCTACGCCGAGCTCAGGAGCATGACGCTCAGAGAAGCGGAGCATGCCTTGTTTCAAGGGAGCAGCCAAGCGTTTTTCGAGATGCATTTTGAGCAGCGTGCCCGCAAGCAGCTAGAGAGCCTGCAAATCAAGGAGAAATTCGCCAGACTGTTTCGGGAAACCGTCGCGGAAGATCCGCGCTGCGGCCCGTATGCGGCCTGTCAGCTCACTTCGGGAAACGAGACGCTCCCCACCATTCGCGGCGAGCTTTTGGCAAGAATCAGGGAGACGGCCCGCCTGCTGGAAGAGACGAGGGCCGAATGGGAGGATTTGTACCGGCAGCGCGTCGAGCAGCAGGATTTTAAAAAGGGCGGGTTTTTCACCAGAGAAAAAGACCGGATCAGAAATTTCATCCGCCACCTGCTGCCGCTCGTCTACGGAAAACGGTACGAACTGCTCGGACTGGAAATGGAGCTTCGGCTGCTGCGGGACTGCGAGCAGCAGGCAGAAGAGCTGCACCGCCAGCTTGCGGAGGAATGGGGACAGCTCGAAAGACTGCAGAAGCAGCTCCGCGAGCTCGCGCAAAAAAGCGTCAAGGAAGCGACCGACTACCTCGGGAAAAACATCGACCAGTATTACGGCACACTTGTCCGGGAGGCGATCCGCTCTCTCGAAGCAAAGAAAGGGCCCTTGTTTTACTGGGAGGATCGCTATCTTGGACAAAAGGCGAGCATCTTAAACGGCGGACAAACGGAATCGTCGGCTCTGATCGAACGGCTCTCCGCGCTGTGCCGCCAGGAGATTTTAAGCAGCCCGCTGTTTGCCCTGGCGTTCGAAGACGAGCTGTTGGCCCGGGCCAATGTGGCGGTTGCCTACGAGAACAGAGACGTTCTGACCAAGGAAGAGCTGTTCGAGGATCTCGACCGCGCGCTGGAGGAGAGAGCATCGGTGCATGTAGAGGTCTTCCACTTTTCGCAAAAGCACCGCTACGAAGAAAAGTACTTTTTCGCGGACATCGACAGCGACTTTATCCAATACGTGATGCAGAAGGGTCAGGGACTGCGGACCTGCAAGCAGGGGTGTATACACGAAGCGGGCACAAGCGGCATCGAAAAGCTGCACCTGATGGGCGGCTTCGGACTGGGTGACCTGATGTACTACCGCAACAACAAGAAATATTACGACTCCTATGTGGCGAACGGCTTTGTTTTTCACCGCCGGGAAAAGGGGGTATCCATATGAGTCAAAAAAGAATCAGCATGCTGATGGTCTTGCTCAGTACGATTGGCGGTCTCATCGGGTTTGGTGTGGGGGAAATCATTCTGCACCAGCTGTCCGGCGAGATGCCGCAATGGCTGCTGATGGGCCTGTATATCGGACAGTTCGCATTCTTCGTCGGACTGTTTTGTCTGATTGCTGAAATGATTTCACCAAGAGTGAACGGTACGGGCTGGAGGCAGCGCTATGCCGGTTTTTCCTGGAAAATGCTCGTACCGGCAACATTTATCATGCTGGGCGTGGCCGGTCTGCTGTTCCAACTGCTGTACGGCTCCAACATCCAGCGCTCCAGCGGCGCGGACAGCATCGTCATGGTGCTGGACACCTCGGGAAGCATGCGGGAGACCGACCCCGACGGCCAGCTTTTCAAGGCGGCAGCCGATGTCGTAAACCGGATGGACAACGATATGCAGGTCGCCATCATCGGCTTTAACGACGAGGCCAGCGTCCTGCAGCCGATGGTTTCGCTCGGAGACAGCAAGGTTAGGCAAGGCGTGATCGACAAGCTTGAAAATCACGATGGACCAGGCGGCGGCACCAACATTGACGCGGCTCTGGAAACGGCGCTGAATTTGATCCGGGACCCTGCTTCGGGAGCGGGCAACAGCACCGTTGTACTGATGTCGGACGGGTTTAGCAGAGTAGATACGGACAAAACGCTTCCTCCGTTCCGCGACCAGCACATTCCCATCCATACGGTAGGGATGAGTGCGGTCAGCGCTGACGGAACCGGGCTTTTGAAACAGATTGCGACAGAGACCGGCGGTACGTATACCGATGTGCAAAACGCCGAGCAGCTGACTTCGGCTTTCGGCCAGATTTACGAGCTGAACAGGCAGGACCGCAACCTGATGGGTGAGCGGAACGGAAGCGACAGCGGCCGTCTCCTGTACGCGGTAGAACGGGTTCTGCTGTTGACCGCGACTGGCGCGCTGCTCGGGCTCGCACTTGGACTCATATTCGATAACAAGCACATCGCCAAAAGCTTTTCCATCGGCGGCGCGGTCGCCGGACTTTTGGCCGGTCTGGTGCTGGAAATGGGCTTTGCCTCCACCGGCCTGCCTGGTCCGGTGCTGCGGTTGGTTGCGGATATTTTGCTGGCGCTCGTATTGACGCTGTTCACCATAAACATTCCGGCGCCCGTAAGCGGCCAGCTTTCTGACGCGGGAAGCTTTTCGAGGCGGAGGTATTCGCCAAATAGCAGCCTCGATGCGAAAACGCCAGGCCTGAAGCGGTTTGACTAGTAGAGTGGGAGCATGATGCCTGATGATACAAATGGAAGAAACGGATAACCGGCTGATCAAGTCCGTCTCCTGCCAGGTGCAGGGGAGCGAATGCGTCATCAACTGGCATTGGCCAGAGTCGGTTCCCTGTGTCTACGTGCATAAATCGCGGCTGGATGAACCGTTCGATCCCTTTTTGCTCACGCAACGGGATGTAAAGCTGTACACCCGGGAGGAATACAAGGCAAACAGGGGCTACCGGGAGCCAGTCGAAGGAATCGGACGCTACGCCTATCGGATTTTCCCCTGCGAGCTGAGAGATGGCAAGCCGGTCATGCTCATTCCCGCAGGGGAGGATCATATCGGCCGCGTCAGCACGGGAAAGGCGAAAATCTATTATTCCGTAAAGCGCAGGAAGAGCTGGTTTCGCCCGTATCAATCGATTCAGATCCGGATTTTTTCCGAGCTGCCGATCTCCAGGGACGTGCTTTGCTACGTCAAAAAAGAAGGCTCCTACCCGGCAAACAAGGAAGACGGGACGCAGTACGCGTTCATTTCCGACCTGGAGCCCGGAGAGAACCTGATGCCGGAGATCGAAATCGGAAAAAACGACTACATCCGGCTGTTTTTTACCGACGGAAAAAAATACGGGGAACTCTACGAACTGATTCCCGAATAGGAGGGAACGGAGATGCTTACGTTTCTCAAAAACATGTTTGACAAAAAGCCGCCCCAGAAGGAAAGGCTTCCGTTTTACGATATCGTCTGCCCGTACTGCTTTTCCAAGTATTCTCCGGAAGAGGTGGTCTTTCGCGCGGCTCACCACCGCGAGGACGACGAGGACTACGCCCTGCAGGAGGACGTGATCCTCAACCAGTATCGAAACAAGTTCGGCCTGGACGACATCGAGGAGATCGAGGCCGTGATCCACCCCGAGACAATTCCCGAGGAAAACCGGATCGTCGTCGACAACGTGCTGGTCGGCCTGACGGACAAGTACGGTGTCGTCACCAAGCGGAGGCTTTGCCCCAAATGCCACAACGAGCTGCCGATCACGGCCGGCAAAGCCCCCAGCAACATCATCTCCATCGTGGGTGCCTCCCAGGTGGGCAAATCCGTCTACATGACGTCATTGATCCATACCTTGCAAAACACGACGGCCAATCACTTTAACGCCGCCTGCATGCCGCTGAATGCCCAAATCAGCCGGAAGTTCCGGGAAAACTACGAGGCACCGTTGTTCGAACGCGGGCAGCTTCTTGACTCAACGCAAAAAGAGAAGCGGCAGGAGCCGTTTATATTCCAGTTCATCTTCAAGGACAATGAGCGCGCACCGCTGATTCTCGTCTTTTTTGACGTCGCAGGCGAGGGCATGGTCGACCGGGAGTATCTGGAGATTTATGCGGCCCACGTGAAAAATTCCTCGGGCATCCTGTTCCTCGTAGACCCGCTGCAGATCCGGAAGATTCGCGACAAAATCCAGTTGAATGCAGGGGATGAGCCCGGAGAGTTTACCGCCAAGTACGACGAGCCGCGCGAGGTTGTCATCACCATGTTTGAAAACTTCATCGGGTACGAGCAGGAAAGCAAGACGCACATCCCGACGGCAGTCGTGCTGACCAAAAGCGACATGCTGCACCTCCTGAAGGAAGAGGACGGGGAGTACATCAAATCCAACAGCAATGTGTTCCGCAACTATGTTCATGAGAAGCATTTGAATCTGACCGAGTTTGAAAATATCAACGGGGAGATTCGCCGGTTCATCGAAAAAGTGGATCGGCCGTTCAAGGACGCGCTGGATGTCTACTTCACCAATACCGCCTTTTTTGCCGTATCCGCATTGGGAAGCAATCCGGTCAATCAGAAGGTGAGCGGAGTCGTCACGCCTGTCCGGGTAGATGAGCCGTTTATCTGGCTCCTGCACCAACTGGACTACATCGAGGGGAGAGAGTGATTGTGACGCGGCATTTGATCGAGCAGCAATACTACACGCGCGGGCGCCAAGGCATTTTCCGCTCCAACGAGGGGTACGATACCGTCGCCAAATCCCCGAGGCTGGACAATTCGTTTATCAAGAAGACGCTCCACCCGTTCTGCGTATACGACGCCCCGCGGGAGCTCCAGGAGAGAGAAGCGGACCCGCGGGAGTACCCAGATGCGCTGATCTGCTTCCGGGCCGAGACGGGGGAGCTGGTGATCGGTCAAAGCGTGTATGCCGGCGCCGATTTTACCGGACAGCGCAATACGTTTTTTTCCCACAACTACGTGATCCCGGCCCTTCGCCGGGACGAATTTTGCCTGCGCCCCCGCAAAATCTTCGGAATCGAAGGCTTTGACCGCAAGCATGACGAGACAGCGGGGAAGGACTTGCCATCGCTTGAGGACATCCCGTACCGGGAGGGCGATCCGGGAGACAGGAAACGGGCACTGGCTCGGCTCGGCGTAGATGAACGGACCTTCAAGCAATTGCTGTACGCCGTCATGATGTCGCTCTCGGCGAAGAAAAAGGTGTTTGTCAGCCTGGACGGGGAGGTTGGAGCGGCGGCCGCATCCGCGAGGGAGCTGATGGAAATCCTCTACGGCTGCCTGCCTTACGAGATGCGCCGGCACATCGGCTTTCTGACCTACAGCAACGAGCCGCAAAGCAAGAAGCACATCAATGTCATGTTTGTGCAAAAAGGCAGTATCCGCCCCGGAGCCGGCCACATCGACAAGGAATTTCTGTTCGATCTGCCAAACAAGCGCATCTGGAATGCCGATTTGCAGGAAGGGGAACACGAATATCTCGATTTTGCCTGGATGTATCTGAATGAGCCGCGTGTGCTGGCGGATTTTTATCAGTTCGCGGAAGAAGTGCTGGCTGGCGACGAGAGCGGAGCTGGCTTGCGGCTGGCTACGTATTACGAGCTGTGCCCGCTGTTTCTGATCGAAAAGGGCAGAATGGCCGTATACGAAAAGAACCGCGCAGCTGTATGGCAGGTCATCCTGAATTATGTGGAGAATGGCCAACTGAAAAACAAAAAGCGGCTGCAAGAGCTGCTCGTCGGCCTGTTTCGCGAAGAAAAAGCGGCTGTCGCGGCCCGCGTGCTGCCTGCTGGCGAGCTCGTGCGGCTGATCATCCAATCCGGCCGCGTCGTCGAGCCCCGCAGCAAGCAAAAAGAGATGGTATTGTACCTCATGGACGTGCTGCTGAAAGGCAGGCTGATGCAGCCCGGGAAGTACTTAGGCGAGGTGTACAAGCATCTGGCCGCCGAACCGGAGATGTTTTCGCTGGTCATGAGTACGGCGTTGCGGCATGAGCAATTCGTGAAGCCGCTGTTTGAGGAGTATCTGGCCAAACGGCTGGAGGCTGCGCTCCGCATCGAGGACGTATTGAAGGAAATCGGCTTCTGGGCTGAACATGCGCCGGAGGCATTGCGAAACCCGTTCTTCAAGGAGGCGACGCGCAACAAGCTGCTCGCCCAGTTTCGCGGAAGCGGGCAAAAAACTGATGCAGCATCCCAGATCCACCGATTTTTCCGGAAGTCGCGGGAGAGCAGCGACTACGCCCGGGAAACGCTGGACGAGATCGACCGCTGCCTGTTGAAATACGTCAACCTGGAGACGCTGTCCCGCGAAGACTTTGAGGGGATCGTCGAACTGTTGGAGGATAAGCCGCAAACGTTTGCCAGAGAGCTCGATCTGGAAAGCAGGGAAACGTACGATCTGCTGATGAATCTGGCTGCGCTGGAGCAGGCCGAGGTGATTCCGCCCCCCGAGGAGTTTTTCCGCTCCTTTGACCCGGACGAGATCGACAAACAGCAGCGCCTCTTGAGAAGGCTCCTGGGGGAAAAGCTGGACCAACGGAGCTTTCCGATGGTATGGCTTGCGTTTTATCAGGCAGACTCCCAGTCGATCCACGATACGCCGTATGACAGAATGCTTTCCTTTGTCCATGAAAAGGGCGGGGAAGAAAGCGTGTATCCGTTTGTCCAGTGGACGATTACGGAACGCAGCTTCTTCCACGGGAAAGCCCTCGCGCCCGGTTACCGAGCGGCGCTAAAGCGGTATTTCCTCGAAGACAAGGGACAAAGGCTGCGCGACAAGGCTTGGCGGAAGAAATGGTACGCCGTTCGAAACGCCGACTTTCGGAGGGTGCTGGACGAGGTGCGAAACGAGAGCTCGAATGGATTGGTGCGCCTCTTCCGGCGGCATACAGGCATCATGGTCATCGGCACGGCCCTGCTTGTAGCCGGAGGCTCTGTCGGCGGTGTTATGCTCTATACGTCAAAACAAACGACGCCAGCCACCGGAGAAGCAGGCCACCCTGCATCTGGAGGCGGGACCGGCAACCCCGGTACAGGCGTGTCCGTGCCGGGCAGCGGTGAGGCAAGCAATCCGCCTGTTCGGATCTACGGACCGATGCTGCCTGCTGGAAATGGTACCCCAGCGGGAGATGCCGGGAATGCTGGAAATACCGGGGATGCCGGAAATGGTGGAAGTACCACCGGAAATTCTGGAAGTACCGGAAATGCTGGAAATAGCGGAAACGCTGAAAACACGGGAAATACCGGTAATACCGAAAATACGAACAGTCCCGGGGATACTGGCAAAACCGGAAGTGCCGGTACTACCAAGGATGAGTCAAATGCCGGAAGCTCCGGCACCGGGGAAAACGGTACAAATAAAAGCTCGACGCCAAAAACAGGCGACGGGCAGTCCTCGCCGTCGACCCCTTAGGCACTGCCTACAGGCTCCGGATAGTGGTAAACAAACGTACGAACAATCCGTCACGAACCGCCGGTACAGCAAATTATACGCAAAAAGACGCACCAGCAAACATACCGTACACAAACCAAAGCTGCCCATTTTGACGTGCAAGCTCGAATGGAAGCAGCAC
Organism: Brevibacillus borstelensis; assembly: GCF_003710865.1. Lineage (GTDB taxonomy): Bacteria > Bacillota > Bacilli > Brevibacillales > Brevibacillaceae > Brevibacillus > Brevibacillus borstelensis. Next base: position 17,102 of record NZ_RHHO01000025.1, read on the forward strand.
TACGTCATTGCAAAACCAAATAAACAGCAAGCCAAAAGCCGTGACCAGAACAGTCACGGCTTTCTTTTTTGTGCGCCCAGCATGGGCGATA
>NZ_RHHO01000026.1 GCF_003710865.1 Brevibacillus borstelensis
TGTTAAGCACTACGCTACATTGTGTAAACGCTTTGTAGCAGGCATTATTTCGGTCATCAATTTGAAAAGGCGCCCGGAATCAAATCATCCTTGAGATATATTGTATGCTTGGTTCTTCATCGAGAGAAACCTTTCCCCTTCGAACGGCATAAGTCCCTCCCATGATCGATTCGTACCGGCGGCCCGCACTATGCCCGTTTGACGATGTGCCAGCTCCGGGCGCGCTCGTATTGGTCGAACAGACGGGCAAAAATTCCCTCTCCCTGGCGGAGTTCCTCCGGCTTCCCGATTTCGGCGACACGGCCCGCATCGAGTACGATAACTTGATCGGCGGCGGCTAGCGTCGACGGACGATGAGCGATAACGATGACTGTCCGGTCGGGATCGCCGGCCAGATTGGCGATCGCTTGGCTAACCGCGATCTCGTTCTCTGGATCAAGCGCGGAGCTCGCCTCGTCGATCAGCACGATCCGTGCACGCTTCAGGAACGCCCGGGCAATAGACACCCGCTGCCGCTCACCCCCGGATAGTTGGGCGCCTCCCTCGCCGACACGCGAGCGCCAGCCTTGCGGGAGACGGGCGATGACGTCGTCGAGGCGGGCAGCGCGCGCGGCGGCGGCAAGCTCCTCATCCGTGGCGTCCGGCTTGGCAAGCCGGACGTTGTCCTCAATCGTCGTGTCGAACAGATACACGTCCTGGAACACGATAGCGACATCACTCATCAACACTTCTTCATTCAGGCTTCGGACGTCGACGCCGCCGATGCGTACGCTGCCTTTGTCGACGTCGAAGAATCGGGCGATGAGCCGGATGACGGTCGTCTTGCCGGAGCCCGACGGCCCAACGAGTGCTGTCATCGTTCCGGGGAGACAACGGAATGATACATCGGACAAGGCTGGCGCCTTGCCGGTTTCCTGCTCATAATGATAGGTTACGCTTTCAAATTCGATGCCAGCATTCTCCAGACGAGTTACAGGCTTTGGTGCTTTCGGAAGCGGACGGGTGTGCAGAATCGCCTGAACGCGCCCGATCGAGTTGTCCATCGCGCGGAGAGCTCCAATCAGTTCGATCAGATTGCCGATCGGCTCCAGAAAGCGGACGGCCAGCACGAACAGCACGACCGCATCCGGGATGGGAAGCGATCGTTCCAGCAGCAGCCAAGCTCCTAGCGCAAGCACGGCCGCGAACCCGATCATTACAACGGCGGTGAATGTCAGATCTGGCACCATGGAGCGACGCAAACCGCGGCGGTAGGTTCGGCGATGCTCTTCTAGCGCCTCACGCAGCCGGGCGGTACCGGTCGTACCGTGACCGGCCGCTCGCAGCACCGTCTGCGCTTGCCCGAGCTCGATGGCCCGCCCGGCAATCTCCGTGGCTGCCTCCTCCAGCTCAACCTCGGCGATGCTGGCAATGTGCCCGGCACGCCGCAAGGTCAGGAAAGCGATGGGGGCAATGGCGAGAAACAGCAGCGCCATCCGCCAGTCGACCGCAAACGTGACCACGATGACGGTAGCCGGCACAAGGACGGAAACGATCGCCGGGAATCCAATCGTAACGGTCAGGTGAGAGATCGTGTTGACGTCAGCGGTGACCGCCCGGGCGAGGCGGGCTTTGCGGTCGGCCGTGAACCATCCGAGAGGGAGAGTTGTCACGTGCCGCATCAGATGGTGTCTGAGCTCAGCGGCGAGCTCCATACTGGCGGCGAAGCCGAATGGCGTGGCGATGACGGTGAGCACAGCATAGACGGCAAGGCCGATTCCGCCCGCGAATAGCCACGGCCCAGCAGCGGCGAAGTCCGGCTCCGGGCGCAGCAGCGCCCGCAAGATCGGAACGAGCATGCCGAGCAGCACTCCCTGCAATACTGCCAGAATCACTTGCAACGAACCGAGACGCAAAAGCAGCTTCGGGTCCGGCCATAACCGATACAGGTTGCGGATCATAGGAATCATAGACATTCTCCTTTTTACAAGGTTTAACATGTGAAGGCATGGCTTCCTGGCACGTTTATCCGTTGGGCTAGGTTTGTTTTTGTTCATTCGTTTGCAGGCAGATAGGCAGTCAGTCATTCAGCCTTGTGTACGAAGGCTCCGGCGAGGCCAGCCACCCCGATGCAAGCACAGGCGATGCAACCGATCTCTCGCTGGCAGCCTGCGTGAGCCGAACGGCGTCAACTCAGCTGATTCCGGTGCCGTGCCGGAGTTTGTCAGAGCCGACGCTGCGACTCATACAGATTCTCCCTGCTGTTGAGCTTTCCACATGCGGGCATACAGCCCCCTGTGGGCGAGCAGTTCCTCATGGGTTCCGTGTTCGGTTAGCCGCCCATCGTTCAGAACGAGAATTTGGTCGGCGTTTCGGATTGTGTGCAGCCGGTGTGCGATGACGATCACGGTTTTGCCGGTGGCGAGCTCGGCCAACGCGTCCTGAACGGCCGCTTCGCTGTCCGGGTCAAGCGAAGCCGTGGCTTCGTCCAAAATGACGATCGGCGCACCGGACAGAATCGCCCTCGCAATCGTCATCCGCTGCCGCTCGCCGCCAGACAGCCCGCCTGTGCCAGCACCCAAAACCGTATCGTAACCGTTCGGAAGCTGTTCAATCACGTGATGGATCTGGGCGGCGACAGCGGCACGACGAACCTCCTCGTCCGTAGCGTCAGGGCGGCCGATGCGGATGTTTTCCCTAACCGTGTCCCTCAGCAGCACGACGTCCTGGAATACGAGCGACATCAACTTTAGCAGCTCCGGCGTCGGGATGGACCGGATGTCAATGCCGCCGATGCGGATCGCGCCGTCGGTGACGTCGTAAAAGCGCGGCAGCAGGCTCGCGATCGTCGTCTTCCCGGCACCCGAAGGACCTACGATTGCGGTTACGGTCCCGGGCTCGCATACTGCACTTATGTCTGAAAGCGCGTTGGTCTTGCCGTCGTAAGAGAAGGAGACACGGTCGAATTCGATGCGATGATCCCGCGGCTTCTGCGGCTGCTCCGCTTCGGACAGCGCTTGAAGCGACAGCAGCTGCTCGATATGGCTGGCCGCCATCCGTCCCTGGCGCAAACCTTGTGAGCCGTGAATCGCCGGGGTGATCGACGTTGGCAACCCAATACCGACGATCAGGAAGGGCAACAAGTCAGCGACTGCGAGCTGATCCTTAGCGACAAAACCAAGACCGGCTGCCATCACCACGGCCAGTACCGACATTTCGGAAGAAAACAGCCGGGAGACAGCAGAACTGTACCGGGTCTCCGACACCCACGCGCTCATCGCCTCGGTATGATCGCGAACGGCTTCGGCGAAACGCTGCAGAATGCGCCCTCCCGTACCGAACGTTTTTACGACCGTGATCCCATCGGCATATTCGACACCGGCGGCGCTGATGCGCTCTTCCGCCGCCTGCAGACGGGCCATATGCGTCGTGATCGAACGCATCGCGATGCGAAAGGAAGTGGCCATCACGGCGAGAACGGCGGCCGTGATCAGCGTCATCCGCCAATCAATTATCGCCAAATAGGCGAAACCGACCGTCATTGCTACGACAGCGCCGATCATTTCACCGAGAGCATGGGCGATTAGCTGATGCATCACTTCCAGATCGGTCGTCATCGCCTTCTTGATGGCACCGGAGCCAGTTGCCCGAAACCAGCCAAGCGGCACTACACCCAGATGGCGGACGAGCCGCTTGCGGATGTCGTGCAACGTTTCGGCGTCTGCATAGTGGCCGAGTCGCGATGACAGGAAAACGAGCACGAGCCTGAGCGCTGCGCCGGCCGCTCCGATGCCCACCCACATCCAGACTTCCCTGGCTGCGTCTGCAGCACTGGCGGCGACGAGCACGTGGCGCGCGATCTCCGCGACGGCGATATAAGGGGCGAGTCCGGCCGCTGCCCCGAGCGCTGAGAGCAGGGCGCAGCCGATTAGATGCAGACGTACTGGACGCAACAGCCGGGCGAGTGCCCCGAAGCCGATCATGTGCTGTTCTTCTATGTGGGCCGAATGTTTTACCCCATCTCGTTCAACCATTGTATTCACCTCATTGGATATCAAAATAAGGAATAGCTTTGCCGGCTGATGCCGTGTGCAGCTATGCCTGTTACCTTCCTGCTCGGCTGGCCATAGAGAAGACGAGTACCCCTAAAAGTCTATAGCAGCTATAGGCCAGGGGTAAAAAAATTCACTTTAACTTGATCCCCGCAACATTGAAATGGGACGGCTGCCCGGCGTAGAACGTATATCCTTTTATTTTATCGGTGTTATGCAGTGCCAACTCCCGCGTGTAGGAAATGGGAAGCAAAGTCGCTTTGTCGTGAATTTCGCTTAAAACAAAGTGATAGGTTTTCCGGATTTCCTTTTCATCCGTCGTGACGTTCAGCCGTTGAATGATGTCATTTCCGTTTTTCACAAGAGCGAGCGCCTGAGCGGCCGGATAGTCGTTCTTCAGATCGGGTTTCATATTGGAGATCGTGGTATGCGGGTCCCATGGATTGCCGTACGTCTGATAAAGGGTAATCGCCACCCCTTTAGCGTACTCGGCATGAAACGCCATCTTCTCCATGCCGTTTCCTTTCATCTCCATGCCGATTTCTTTCAGTTGCGCGGCCAGCACGAGGATCAAATCGTCAATCATGGGGTCGCCTTTTATATACAAAATCTCACCCTTTAGCATAACGCCGTCTTTTTCCCGTACGCCATCGCCATCTGCATCCACCCAACCCGCATTTTCCAGCAGCGCTATTGCTTGTTGCCTGTCGTAAATACGCGGGACCAGTTGGACGTCGCAGTAAGGCAACGCGGGGTCCAAAATGCTGTCCGCTTTCGTTTCAATCCCCGCAAAGATATTTTGAACAATACTCATTTTGTCAATGGCATAGCTGACTGCGAGCCGCACATTCAAGTCGTCGAATGGCGCTTTGGATACATCGAAGGCAAGAAAACGGGTATAATTCGCTTCTCCCTCCGAGACGAGCGCGCCATACCCGGCAGCCTTCATCTCATTAAATCCGTCAAAAGATATTTGGCGGGTCCCCACGAGGAGATCTACCTCCCCGTTGCGAAAAGCAAGCAGCCTGGCGTGATTATCGGGAATCACTTTCACATGGAACCGCTCAACCTCGGGAGGCTCTCCCCAATAGTGGGGGTTTCGGACGAAGGTATAGATATTGCCGTCCCTGTCGCCCCTGTACATGTAGGGGCCGGTACCGAGCGTGACAGTTTTTAGCGTGTCCTTGACGGAACCATCCTCATGAAAGGCATTCGGCGACACCATGGCCATCGGATTGAGCAGCGAAAAATCTTTCAGCCCCCCATAATAAGGAGCGGTCAAATGTACTTCGACTGTATTGGCATCGACAACGACAATTTGCTCGAACCGGGTGGATACCGTTCCGAAATAGCCGTTGTATTTCCCGAGGTTGATCGGAATGACTTCCAGATTCCGTTTCACCGCCTCGGCATCAAAGGGGGTCCCGTCAGAAAACTTTACATTTTGGCGCAAATGGAATGTGTACACTTTCCCGTCGTCCGAGATGTCCCATGATTCCGCGAGTCCGGGAACGATTTCTCCATTTCTGTAGTTGACCAGCGTTTCGTAGAAATTGGACATGTAAAACTCGGGGCCAAAATTGGTATTGACCACCAGCGTCTCGATCGGATAAAAGCCGCCGGCAAAATCCCAGCTCTCGCTGAGCGTTATTTCGTCAGGCGCTTGCTCTTCGGATGAGCGGGAGCAACCGGACAAGGCAGCTACAAGCATCATCAATGCAGCCAGGATCCAGCCAATGTTTTTTTTCATGGAAGCGTCCTCTCCTCAGGCTGAATGATTACCCGATAAAACCTGTTTCGTTGCTGGAGGCACCCGGCCATTTGGGCGGCAGAGACTCGATCAGCAGCCGCGAATAGTCGTGTCGGAAATCGGCATACGAAGCAGCATGTTCCATTCGCTCCACGATTTCCCCGTCTTTCATGACGAAAATATGGTCGGCCAAATAGAGCGCCGCATCGATGTCGTGAGTGATGAACAGGTAACCGTCCAAGCCGTCGTCCTTCAGCTGCAGAATCAGATCGAGAATTTGTTTTCGGACCGTCACGTCCAGTCCGCTGACAGCCTCGTCGAATACGATAAATTTCGGCGACACGCTCATTGCTCTCGCCATGCAGACACGCTTGAGCTGGCCGCCGCTTAGTTCGTGGGGCAGCCGCTCCAGCTGCGCCGCTGACAGCTTCATCCGTTCGGCCAGCGCCAGCACTTTCTCGCGCTCTTCGCTCCGGTCCAGGTTCGTTAGGCAGCGGATCGGCTCAGCGATCGAATCGTACACGCTGCTCCGAGGATCGAGGGAGCCGCTCGCGTTTTGCAGCACCATCTGATACTCTGCCCGTTTCTTGCGAAGCTCCCGTGGGTGCATCTCCCATACGCTGGCACCATCAAACAAAATCTCTCCGCTCGTCGGTGGATCGATCGCCATTAACAGTCGGGCAAGCGTGCTTTTGCCGCTGCCGCTCTCGCCGACTAACGCGTAACGAACATCCGAACGAAGTGTGAGGGAGACCTGCTTGACTGCATCGAACGTAACTGAACGCCCACGGCTGCCTTTGCCCCTATACTGTTTGGATACATCCCTCATCTCGATCATGTCGGTCTTCCTTCCTCATGAGTATTCTGGCCTCCAAAAGCTCCTTTGTGTATGCTTCTCTGGGTGCTGCAAAGACGTCATGTACCGTACCGCGCTCGATCACCTCCCCTTCCCGCATGACGAGCATCTCGTCCGCCAGACCCGCGGCGACGCCGAAGTCGTGGGTGACGAGCAGCAGCCCGATTCCGCTTTGCTTCAACTGTTTGAGTTCCTGCAGGACCATGCTTTGATTGCGGACGTCCAGAGCGGTCGTCGGCTCGTCGGCAATAATTACGTCCGGCTCGTGAATGATTGCCAGGGCGATGACGATCCGTTGCAGCATGCCGCCGCTCAATTCGGACGGATAGCTGTTCATCAGTTGCTCGCAGCGGGGCAGATTCATCCGCTCCAGCGCCCGGACACCTGACGAGTAAGCGTCCCTTTTGCTTATACGGCGGTGGGCCATGATCGTCTCCGTGATTTGAGTGCCGATGGTGGCGGTCGGATCAAACGCCATCATCGGATGCTGCACGATCATCGCAATCCGGTTGCCTCGCAGCGCTCGCATATCCCGCTCGCTTGCCGCAAGCAGCTCTTGTCCGCGATAGCGGATGCTCCCGGAAACAGTAAATGTCCGATCATGAAGCAACCGCAAGATTGCCTTGCAAGTCAGCGTCTTCCCACTGCCGCTCTCCCCGACCACGGCCAGCGCGGCCCCTTTGCGAAGTGCGAAACTCACTTGCTTGACGATGGGCTTGCCCGTTTGCTTCAGCCCGATGCATAGGCTTTCGACTTGCAACAACTCGCTCATTCGCTTGCCTCCTCTGGAGAGAGAATGTCCCGGAGCGCCTCGCCGAACAGGTTGAACCCGGCCGCCGCGAGCAAGATACACAAGCCGGGATAGACGACCAGCGTCGGATGGGAAAAGAAATGCGCTTTCGCCTCGCTGAGCATCGCCCCCCACTCCGGCGTCCCTGCTTCGAAGCCGAGCCCAAGATACGATAGGCCGGACACCATCAGGATGAACCCGGCGATGCCGGTACTCAGGTATACCGCAAATTGCGGCAGCAGGTTTGGCATGATGTGGCCAAACACGATTCGCCAGCCGCTGCATCCAGCGATACAGGAAGCGACAATGTAGTCCTTGCCTTTTTCCAGGCTGGCGTACGACCAGACTACTTTGGCGAACCACGCCCACATGGTGCTGACAGTCGCCGCGACAATGCTCACGAGCCCTTGCCCGAGCGAGCCAATCAGCGCCAGCATGAGAACGAGAGAAGGAAACGCCATTACAATATCGCACACAACCAAAAAGCCGCGTTCCCATCTCCCGCCGATATAGGCCGCTGCCGTTCCAAGCGCCGCCCCGATGCCGCCCAGCACAAACAGTGTCGGCACGGCAATACCGAGTGAGTAGATCGCTCCGTACAGCAGCCGGGAGAGCACGCACCGGCCCAACTGATCGGTCCCGAGCGGGTATTGGGCGCTGGGAGCCAGAAACCTGCTCATCACATCAATCTTGTTCGGATCGTTGGGTGCCATGACAGGAGCGAGCACAGCCATGATCGAGACGATGGCGATCAGCGCAAGGCCGGCAAGGGCCTGTTTGTTGTTCAGGATCGCTTTACCCATACAGCCTTTCCTCCTTGTCCGTCAGCTTCGGGTTCAGTCGCGCATTGATCAGTTCCGCCGCCGTTCGGGTCAAAACGAAGATGAGCGCGATGACAAGCACGCATCCGTTGACGGTCGGCAAATCGCGGGCCATGCTGGCATTAACCAGATGCATGCCGATGCCTGGCAGCGAGAATAGACTCTCGACGACCGCGCTGCCGGTGACCAGCAGCCCGACGTATTGACAAAAGAGCGTAATGAGTGGCGGTAACGAGTTTTTGACCACATGTACCCACACAATCCGGCTCTGGCGGATTCCTCTTGCTCTGGCGTAAACGACATAATCTTTATTCAAATTGGACAACAGTGTCGCACGGAACAGGCGGATAAAGGCGGACGCCGCCGGTACCGCCAGCGTAAGCGAAGGGAGAATCAGACTGCCGAGCGTGCCCGCATTCACCACCTGGAACACAGGGAGGATCAAAGTGAACAGCAGCAGCAGGAGAAATCCGAGCCAAAAGCTCGGCAGTGAGATGCCGAGGATGGTCGCCCATCGGACTGCTTGATCGAATAGAGTTCCCGGCTTCAAGGCAGTCAGAATGCCGATCGGAACCGTAACCAACGCGACCCACACGAGGGCGAGCCCAACCAGTTGCAGCGTCACGGGCAATTTTTCGGCAATGTCGGAGAGGACTGGCTTTTTCGTCAAATAAGAGATGCCCAAATCTCCTTGCAGAAGATTGCCGACCCAACGGAAATACTGCTGATGTAACGGCAGATGAAGGCCCAGCTCTACGCGAATGGCGGCAATCTGTTCGGGCGTCGGCTGCTGGGTGACCCGGAGCGCATACGCTTCGGCCGGATCGACCGGCGAGATGCTGGCCAGCAGGAAAGAGAGGAGGGTTACCCCGAACAGTACCACGGCAAGCCCGGTCAATCTCCTTCGAATCATGGACACCACGGCATGTTCACCTCGTTTCGGCAAGTTTTTTGAATGAACAAGATAATCATTCTCAATTAATATTGTTTTTTATTCCACCATTTCTGGTGGAATTCACAATTTGAATGTCTATAGGTACTATAGTCTTTATGTAAAAATTTTCCTCATTTTTGCTTCTTCTTCTCTTCCTCAGTTGCGGTCTGCAGTTTTGCCGCCAGGTCGATCAAACATTGTTTCAAAAACCGTACCTGCTCCTCGGATTTTCCCTCCAAAACGCTGTAAACCAGATCATCAAACGCTTCGTGAAACCTCAGATGGTTCAAATGCGCGATTTCCCCTTCGCAAGTGAGCGTGAGCAGAAATCGAGACTGGTTGCGAGGGTCTCTTTCTTTTTTGATCAATCCTTTCTTTTCCAGCTTGATCAGAATCTGGGACACAGCACCAAGGGTCACACCGAGCTTTTCAGCCAGCGCGGTAATATGTATCCCTTCGTTTTCTTTAATCGCCGATACGGTATGGATTTCCGCATAATAAATTTGTTTGCCATCCTTTGTTCTTAAAAAATGGGTGGTCTTCTCGAAATCCATATATGCTGTTACTGCATCCAAAAAGTAATAACTGAGTTGAGTTTGGCGCAACTCATTCATGTCCATGCTGATTACCACCTCAAGAAAAAAGTATATAGCAGCTATAGAGCTGTTGTCAACAAAAGGAAATATGCCCATGATGTACCGACCGCAGAGTCTGCAAATCGTTGGGACTGATGGTCCACATAAAAAAAATTCTTCAGGTGCCTCGACCCGAAGAATATCGTCGCTCTATGATGGTGCCGGTGAAGGGACTTGAACCCCCACTCCATTGCTGGAAACGGATTTTGAGTCCGTCGCGTCTGCCAATTCCGCCACACCGGCTCGAATTATAAACTGACAGAAAAGATGGTGGGGAGAGACGGATTCGAACCGCCGAACCCATAGGGAGCAGATTTACAGTCTGCCGCGTTTAGCCACTTCGCTATCTCCCCGAAAAATGGTGCCGGCGATAGGACTTGAACCCACAACCCCCTGATTACAAGTCAGGTGCTCTACCAATTGAGCTACACCGGCATACATCGATGTTTTTCCTTTTATGAAAAACGAATCGACGCTTTTAACTCTAACATAATAGAATTAATATTGTCAATACATACTCAATTTCTTCAGACCCTCTTACTTGTCGTTCCCTACCTGGTCCAATATTTGCTTTGCCCACTCATGAAAGAGAGCAAGGGCCTGTTCCACATCAGGAAACGTCTTCTCTTCTTCGCAAATGTATTCGGGAAAATCGGTGATTCTGTTTCGTCTGATCCTAACTGCATCTGCCTCACATTTTATCTCTAAAAAATGAGGGACGGCATCATCGAGGCCATACTGATTTTCAAGAAACTCGTATGTACGAACCCATTCCAATATCCGGACTTCATTTGGACGAAGGCGCAGAACCTGCTCCAATGACATGATGGTCTCATTTCCGTAGTAATGCAAGCTTTTCATTCCTTCCAAAAGAAGCGGACAGGAGCGAACCGTTGAGCCGCGCTCCCATCCCTGCTTCTATTTACAACTGATTTTCTGTCAACATGAGCACTCTCCCGAATCCGGGGTAGCGAACTGCTTCCCTGGATCTCGGCTGGTCTCGGGTGGTGCTCCAGCTCCTTGTCTGCAATTAAATAGCCGATAGTACGTCCCGCAGTTCTTTTACGATCACCTGCTGGTAACCGGTGCCCTCTCCGTACTGGGCGAGCATCTCGGCACGAGCGACTTTAATCTTTTCCTCGTAGTCGGGTGCATTCCGGTCCGGATTCTGTTGTTTAAAAGCAGTCATCACTGCTTGCACATGCTGCGGGCGCGGGCCCCATTTGGCGAGAACATGTCCGCCAGTATCTGCAAAGATGACGACAGGAATCGCGCGGCCTCCCATGGTGAGGAATTCATCCATGAGGTCGAGGTGGTCTTCCATCACCATGATTTCTGTAGGGATTTCTGTTTCTTCCAAAGCCCGGAGCACAACCGGCACATTGCGAACCACATCGCCGCACCAATCGGCTGCGATGATCAGGCAACGCAGATCGTCACGATGGCGGAGCGATGCGAAAAACTCGCGGTCTTCCTCGCTGGCCCAAGCAAACTTCTCGAACCAATCGTTGAACGCTTCCTGATTTTTTGTCATTCCCTGGATGAAATCCTGCGGTTTTACACCAGTTCCGTATTTATGCGCTACATTTACTGCCATATGATCCCCTCCAAATTTTTGTTCTTATGTAGGTATGATTCACCAGGACCTATGAAAATCCTTTGCCTGCTTGCACATCGGGAGGATTGCTGCAGATACCGCAATGGCGAGTATGTTTGTCGGTACAACAGCATCTCGATCGACGGGCGGTTGCAGGCAAAGGAAAATGCTGCGTTGGATCTGCATGAGAACGTCGTACGAAGAGAAGCTTCTTTGATAAAGCCTCTTTGCTCGTGGAAGATCAAAGGGAAAGCTCCTTACTCCCCGGCCTCTTTTTTCTCCGCTTCTTCTTTTGCCAGCTCCATCATTTTTTGCAGCAAGATATGTTGCGGCATGTGCATCAGGCGCTCCAAAGGAACCTGCAATGCTTCCGCCAGCTTCCCAGCCGTTTCCGGCGAAATCGCGAGTGGTCTCATGGACAACCACTTCCCTTCATCGTTATGTACACCTAGTATAATACAGCACTTCTTGCCTTGCCAGATACGCGGTATGAGCCGCGCGCAAGGTCGGTGATGCGATGTCTTCCATGATCCATACTACATTTCATTAAAGAGCATCTCGAAAGTGGTTCCGGTCCAAAATGGGAACCTCCTGATACATATCCAGACGGGCACAGTGGCGAACGTCTTCGGCAAAGCCCTTTTCACGCAGCTCTCGCCCGCTGCCACAATCCCAGATTAAATCTGCGATGCGGTCCCTGCCCTCGCGAAATGCTCCCTCACAGACCAGGGCCTCCGGAGATTTACTCCCCGCCAAACCGGATATGATCGCACCAGCTCCTAAATAATCCTCGATCCCTGGCCGAAGATCATTTTCGCCGTCTCGTCCGCCTTGCCAATACTCTCCGCATGGAACGACAGTGATGGACGCTCCCGTCTTTCTTTGAAGGCTATTCGCATACTTAGCAGCAGCAGTCGCATTCAACAGACTGCCGACCAATAGAGCAGAGGCACCGGCAGCAAGCCGGGAACAAGCAGCTCCATTGAGTGAGCAGAGGACATATTTTTTCTCTGCATCCCTGGGCCCAAACGATACCGGGGACAAAGAGGGTCTTCCAGCTCTCGCCGCTTCTGCTCTTCCCAGCAGCAATTCTGCCCCGATCTCGTCTGCATAGGCGGCAGCCTGTTCATTAATCGGCGGGGGGTATGGATAAACAATCGCATGATGATGGATGGCAGTAACGATTGTCGAAGAAAAGCTGAGAACATCGACGACAATCGCAATATCCCCCCGTTCGGCAGCTTCTCGTGCCCCGCGTTTTCCCCATTCCACTTTTACCAGAAATGGCTCTTGATCAAACATGATTTGCACCCTTTTTGGATTCGACTTACTGTCATTATCTGATAGTGCCAAAAAAAGAAATAGACTTTTTATCCAATATTTATTAGAATTTATAATAGATTCCAAAACGCAACTTCCATATATTACCATCATTTAAGAGATGTCCAAATCGGGTATCCCTTTTTTATTATTATGGAATATTCTTCTCTGTTCTCTACTCTGCTTCCCTGTTTCCTCGTTTTCCACTTAGAATTGCACTTGGCGTGTCAACCTCCTTCAGTCCATACAGTTATGAAAATCTTGATAAGCAAACGAATAAACATATCCAAACCAAAAAATAAAGGGATAATCCCGGCCCTGACAGCTTTAAGCAGGCGATTACCCCGACCTCACACTTCTGTTTCCCTTCTCTGGAACTGATCTCGTATCAGGCACGGGGCCTGGTCAAAATACACGGCACTCCAAAACCAACGGCTCCCGGCTGCGCCATCTTCTCTACATACTCCATACCGCGTGTACATGGCTCCTTGCAGACCATGCAGGTCCCGGAAGTCACAATCTTTAAATTCACTTGATTGGGATGCTGTTTGGAATCCTTCTTTCCTCTCCCCTTCTTTGGCTTGGACACCTCTATCCCTCCTCTGCCTCATGTCCGTTTATCATATGAGGCAAAGGAATCCGTTCTCCTTAGGCAATGGTACAAAAAAAGACCGCTAGTAGCAAAAATGGGCCGGGCTTTGAAGCCCAGTCTCCTCCCTTGCTAGAGCCGCAACCAGGGACGCTTGATTAGGCTTTTGGCTTTTCAGCATGTTATAATTATCTTTATGTTTTGAAGAAAGCCGCCCCTTGCGGCAGAAGGCTTTGATATGAGGGAGAGCGATGCATCAAACAAGGATAGACCGCTTAAAAGCGAAGCGCAGAAGAAAAAGAAAATTGTTGACGATTGTATTGCGAACGATTCTATTTACGTTTGTCCTGCTGGGAGCCTGTCTGGTTTTTTATTTGCTGCACAACTTCTGGAACCATTCCCAAGAAAAGCAGCCGGACCAGCCTGCTGAGCAGGCAGGTGAAAACAAACAAGCCGCTACCGTAAACCTGACTTTTGTCGGCGACGTGATCTTGACTGGTCATGTGGAAACCAGGTTGAAAGAAAACGGATATGATTTTCCGTATGTCCACGTACATCCATACTTTCAACAGGATGATTTTACGGTTGCCAATCTGGAGACGCCTGTTACAAAAAACGGTACACCGGCCTCCAACAAAGAGTTCGTCTACAAGTCTCCACCGGAGGCAATTCCAGCTATGAAGGAAGCAGGTATCGATCTGGTGAATCTGGCTAACAATCACTCGATGGATCAGGGGGAAAGCGGTCTTTTGGATACTTTTCAGGTGCTGGAAGACAACGGTCTGGAGTATGTAGGGGCTGGCCCGGATGCAAAGCGTGCCTATGCGCCGGCATACGTCGAGCGCAATGGCATTCGGATGGCGTTTTTCGGCTTCAGTCGCGTCGTACCGAATGTAAGCTGGTACGCAGGCAAAAACAAGCCGGGTATCGCGGTCTCGTATGATCCGGCAAAGGCCGTGGAAGCCATTCAACTGGCCAGAGGACAAGCAGATCTGGTCATTGTCATCGCCCATTGGGGAAAAGAGCGGGAAGACTATCCCGTAGATCATCAGATGGAGCTGTCCCGGGCATATATAGATGCGGGTGCAGACCTGGTGATCGGCGGCCATCCGCATGTGCTGCAGGGCTTTGAACAGTACAACGAGAAATGGATCGCCTACAGTCTTGGGAATTTTATCTTTACCCGTTCCAACGACCCTAAAACATGGGAGACGATGGTTCTCCAGGCCTCCTGTACAAAAACGGGCGATTGCCAGCTGAAAATGCTTCCCCACCATGCCGAGCTGGGACAAGCTGTTCCGATGAATGAGGAAAACAGCCAGGCGCTTCGTCAGCGGATGGAATCGCTATCCAAAGATGTGCAAATCTTGCCTGACGGGAGCGTTCAAAGAAAAGCTGATCCGGAGAACTAAAATAAAACAGGGCCGCTGCCTCCCCTACCGCAGCGGTCCTGTTTTTCCTTCCAGCAATCTTTTCAATTCCGTTTCCAGATAGTGCCCCTCTACCATTCCGATGATTTTCTTTCGGATGATCCCTTGCTTATCCACCAGATAAGTGGTAGGAAATGCTTGAATCCAGTAGCGGTTGGCTACATCACCGGTAACGTCCATCGGAATCGGGAAAGTGAGCTTATACTGCTTTACAAATGCTTGCGCTCCCTCCAGACTGTCGTTGGAAGTTACGTTTACACCGTAAAAGTCCACCTGCTGCCCGTATTTCTCCGCAACTTTTTGCAAGTCCGGCGCTTCCAGTTTGCACGGGCCGCACCAGGACGCCCAAAAATTGATGACAAGCGGTTTCTCCCGCTTCCCTGCGACCTCGTACGTCTGATCGTCAAGCCCTCGCAGCGAAAAATGCGGCGCTTCGAATCCTGCTTCCGGCCTTTGTTCCACCGTCACTGCACCCGTCTGTTGAGAAGGCTGCCAGATTGCTGCGCCTACAAGCACAGCGATAACCATTGCCAGTATGAGTCTTTTCATGTGGTCACCCCGGGTTAGAATCCGGTGAAGCCTCCGTACATCTTAATCAGGACTTTCGTGATGTCTGTCATCTTGTCCGTATACAGCAACACGCCAAACAAGATCATCAGAGCACCGCCCACTTTCATCAGCCGGTCAGAGTACTTCATGATTCCCTTGACCTTGCTGATGAAAAACGTCATGACAAAGAATGGAATCGCAAAGCCCGCAGTATAGGCCAGGGTATAAGACAGGGCGCTCCCCGGATCATTCATGCCGAGAACGATAATACCGGAGAGAATCGGTCCCACACACGGCGTCCAGCCAGCAGCGTACGTAATTCCAACCAGGACGGAGCCGGTATACCCGATCGGCCGGGATTTCAGGTCCACTTTCCACGTCTTCATCATCCAGTCCATCTTAAAGACTTGAAGCATCACCAAACCGATGATCACAAGTAATATGCCCCCTAATTGGCGAATCAAATCCTTTTGGGAGGCAAAAAGGCTGCCCAACCAGGAAGTAGACAGTCCCAAGGCGACGAAAACAATCGAAAATCCAAAGATAAAGAACAGGGTGTGCAATAGCGCCTGCCGTTGGAAAACAGCTCTTCCCTTTTTCACCTCATCCATCGTAACGCCGGTAATATAGGAAATGAACGAAGGATACAAGGGCAGACAGCAAGGGGAAACAAAAGAAAGAAAGCCCGCACCAAATGCTAAAAAGACGGAAAGATCTCCACTCATAGATACCTCCGTGGGGTAATGGTAATTCTATTGTACCGAAACTTGGCATCGCTCAAAAGCAAAACGGGCACTTTGTCTTAAAACGTTACCATTTCTTTTACATAATAAATGTTACGTAAACAATAACTGTTTGAATCATGCTCGTTTTCTATATAATACTGACAAGCGTAAATCCTTATGAGTGCTGTCCCTTTCAAATGCAAGGAAAAAAAGACAAATGCCTCATTTGTACATGAATCATTTGTCTTTATTACCCATTTGAAATTGGAAGCCTTACTTCAAAGCGTGCCCCTCCCAAACGCAGGGAGTTCTCCGCGAAAATTTCTCCTCCGTGGTCGAGGATGATTCGCTGTGTGGTGGACAGCCCAAGTCCGGTCCCGTCAGGCTTGGTCGTGTAAAAGGGAACGAATAAATTTTTTAATACCTTATCTTCCAGACCGGGACCGTCATCTTCGACGGTCAAGACGACCTGATTAATCGACGCGTACACCGAGACTTCCACGATAGACCCCTTGGTCGCGATTGCCTCCATCGCGTTCTTGAGGATGTTGAGGACCGCTTGCTTGATGCGTGCCCTATACCCGTAAATGTACCATTCATCACCGGACCAATTCAGCTCCAGTCGAATCCCCCGTCTGTTGGACTCTGGCTCGAGCAAACGGATGACGCCGAGAACCTCATCCATGATCAGAAATCGCTCAGCCGCAATTTTGTCGTCCCGGTAGCGTGCAAGAACCAAGACATCGTTTAATAATCCGTCAATTCGCTCAATTTCAGTCAATATCACCGAAAAATACGAGGTGTTCTGCCGTGTCTCCGTCTGTTCGCGCAATAACTGGATAAACCCTTTGATTGATGTCAGGGGATTTCTTATTTCATGGGCCATGCCGGCAGCGAGCTGCCCCACCGCCGCGAGTGCTTCCCGCTTGGTCAGCTCCTCCTCGTAGCGCTTGGCGTCGGTGATGTTTCTAAGGACTGAAATCGCTCCCCACAACTCACCCCTGTGATAAATCGGACTTGTACTGACGGTTGTCAGTGTACCGTTAATCTCCGCGACGTAATGTCCGGATTGGCCGCGTTCGATGACCCATTGAACAAACCTTTCATTTTCTCTGGGACGAAACGTCTCATCTATGTGCGTACCGATAATCTGCTGACGTTCCACTTGCTGCAATTCCGCAAAGGAGTAGTTGGCTTCAACAATTCTTAGGTTGCGATCGATAATCAGCACCGCGATATCGGTCGACTGCAGAACAAGCTGAACCAATTCCTGTTCCGCCACTTCGGAAAACCGCTCGCGCGTCGCAGTGCCGGTCTGCATTTCCTTTTCACGCTGACTTTCTTCCGTTTCAAAAATGTGAATAAACATATCAATCAAGCTGTCTACAAATTGATAGAGATCCAATCGAATCTGATACAGTTCCAGTCGCTCTTCCTCTGTAAATATGAAATAATGCGCATCTTGCTCCATTTGATCCAGCAAAGTATCCCGGCACATGCGTATCCGTTCCAATACACATGCCAGAGAAATTCCCTGTTTGGAACGATGGATCGCAATTTCTCTTGCTCCTTTTTCCACCTTCACGCGATCGCCTGTATGTATGTATTCGATCAAGCTCAGAATGAACGTTTCCAACCGAGACAACGTATACGAACGGTCTTCTAATACTAATGCAGAGATTCGGTTATGATCAGACAGAAACCCATACGTTTTGGCCGCCAACTCAGGGGCCAGTCTCGTTAAGTGCTTTCTTATCCGGTTTTTCACTCTCTACCGGCTCCTTTGTCTTTTGTTTCTATATTTGAGAAAACATTCATACCCTATTTATTCCATAAACATGAAGGAATGTAAAGCGGCGTGACCACCCAATCAGGACAATTCACGCCGCTTTTTTTGGTTCTTACAATCCGAGCAGTTGAAGCCCGTTCACGATGAGTTGCTTTTGGTCTGGATTTGCATCCTTCAACTTCTCCAAGACGGAATGCAGCCTGCTTTGTTCATGCTCCGTCCCGGCCTGACGATAAAGGATTTCCAGGAGCTCCAAGCGAATCAGCCAGTCTTCCGGATAGTCGGCGTCGAGCTCATCGAGGATCGTGAGCAATGTATCGCGATCAAAAGCTTGCTGCTTCTCCCGGATGTTTCGGACCTGTTGATACAGCTGATGCAGTCTGATTTGCTCAGGTGAGTAGCTGGACTGTCTGGCCGATATCACGGATGGCTTGTGTGTACCTGTAGCAAAGGCTTCCCTGTCGGCAGCCCCGGCAAAAACCGAAACGATCCGCTCCCCTACCGCCATGTCGAACGTCCCCCACTCTGCTTGGAAAAGCGTTTTGTCCTGATACGTCACAGTGCACTCATCGAAGCCGATGAGCACAAGCCGTCCTCCCTCCCGGAGAATGTAACGGACTACTCCCGCCACTTGGAGACCGGACTCAAATGACAGGATAGAACGTTTTCCGGGCACGATTCCTTTTTCCTGCAATTGTTCATCCGTAAAGCACTCCAAAGGTGTGCTCTCCCCCGCCAACCGGCCGATTGGGGAGCCAAAGCCCTCGGCATGGTATTGCTTGCCGTGGCCTGGCAGCTCTTTATTTCCGACAGCCAACGCGGACGGCCCTGTTGTTTTCAGGTAGACCGCCTCTCCTTGGCTGTCAAATTCCAGCTCCGCCAAGATGCCGCTAACCTGCAGCCCTGAGCTGTAAACGGCCGTCGTCGTTTGCGGCATGTTTCTCGCCTTGATCAAGCTTTCCGTCCCGCCGACATTCAGCGCCATGCGCTTGGAATATTCCAAAATCGCGTCAATCAGCTCCTGGAAATCGCGGCATACAAAAAGCTGCGGCTGCGGTTTTGTGATGTCATAATCGGTCTCGATGCACGCCTGCAGCGAAAACGGAATTTTCTTTACATCATCCTGCAAGCAGCTGATGCTCTCACCGACAGAGGAAAGCAGACCGGCACCGTATATGCGAGGATTTTCACAATCGCCAATCAAGCCGTACTCGACTGTCCACCAGTACAGACGCGCCAGCTCATTTGCTTCGGAAACATTCTGGACCGCCTTTGCTTTGCGCTCCAGCTCCTCTTCGGCTTGTCTGATGACTTCCTCAGTGGATTCCGGGTCTTCTTTTACAATGGAAAGGTAGCGGATCGCTTCGTACAACTCGTAATCTTCCTTGGAGGAAAGCGCGCGGGACCCGATTTCCCCGAATATTTTCAAATAGGAACGGTACGTCTCATCCAAAATAATCGGAGCATGACCTGCCGCCTCATGAATGATGTCCGGTGCCGGCGTATACGCAATATGATCGTATTGCCGAATATCGCACGCGATCGGCAGGATGCGATGTGCTTGAAAATCAAAGAAAGCGACAGCCGGAATGAAACCGTCAATCGTGACAGCCCCCCAGCCGATCTTTGCCAGGCATTCATTCATCTCACGGATGTTGGGGATTCGCTCTACGCTGATTCCAGAGAGCCGCAGCCCCTCCAGGTAGGCGCTGTGTGCAGTCTGCCCGAGATAATGATGATTTTGCCGCATGACATAGCGCCATACAGCGTGGTCAATTGGCGTGTACTGTTCGTAATCTTGCTCCACTACAAATTCCTTCAGGTGAATAGGTACTTGAACGAGAGAAAAATCAGGTTCTACGCGACTCATACTCACTTCCCCTTTATCAGGATAGTAACCATGTAAGCGTTTTCTCGACTCACCTTATCATATCATGATCAGGTTACAAATTGTGCAAAGAATGTTTATTGCAAAACTTATCTGAATGAAAAAAGGCATCCGCCTGCTTTATGCGCAAACGAATGCCTGTACATTTACGAAGATGCCTTTACCTGATAGGTGCGCAGCTCGGACTTGACCGGGCTGTTCGGATTGCTGCCTGCATGCGAGCGTTTGAACGCCTCGCTCTGTGTCCAATTCAGGAAATCCTGCTCGCTTTCCCATTTGGTAAACACGGTATACTCATCGCCCTGGGTAGGCGCCAGAAACAGGAACTCCAGGAATCCCGGGACATTTTTCATCCGCTCGCCGCCCTCACTGAAGGCTTTTTCCAGGTGAGCCCGATAGTCGGACGGTACGGTCAAACGATTCATCGATACATACATGTACTTGCACCCCTTTCCAACCTGATCAAACCTATTATACAAAAAAGCGCTCCAGGAACCAAAAAGCCGCAGGCAGCTTACGGGCGCCTGCGGTTTATTTGTTGCTCCAGCATGATATCGACCAAAAGAATATCCTGAAGCGGGTCCTTGGGATCTGTGGTCAAAAGCGATGCGACCGCAGCAATCGAACAGCGCACGGCGTGATAAGAGTAGAATGCATCCCGCTCGTCGTCATTGGATAAGGAAAGGTCGGACAGCTCGTGTATCGGATAGGGAAAATCTGTTTCGACACCTGCTCGATCAAGTACGACCAGCGCCTGCTTGATCGCCAGCAGAGCCGCGCTTACGCTGATTCCGTATTCCTGGCGTAGCTCATCCCACACCTGAAAGGCTGATCGTTCAACACGCTCCTGATTGGGTCTGGTAATAATACCCGACTTTCGCCCTTCCTTCAGCAGCCAGTCAACGAGGATATCCTGTCTGGGCGGAAATGCAAACACTTGCAGCTTCAGCTCCAGCTCCGTGGGCGTATCCTTCGCAAATCGGGCATGGGATAGCGACATCTCATAGCGCCTCGAAGGATGGCCCGGAACCGTGACAAAAACCGTCTCCTGACGAATAGCGGCTACCTGCAGCTTGGTCCTTGCCGGTATTCGAGCCTGGGGCGCCTTTTCCCTGCGAATATTGCCGGGGATCAGCTCAGTGCCGAACAGATGGTACTCCAGCGGTGAATCAATCCAGGGAATAGGCTCTCGATTCAGAATCTCATACAATCCGTTGAACGTGATCCACTCGCCAGGACGCTTTTGATACCGAACCAGGGCGGCATGCCGTTCTTCTTCAGGCGTCACGCTCTCTGTATCGGGGTGATCTTCGGCAGGGGCAAGCCGCTTATGTTCCACAAGCGCACAATCCGTCAGCTGGAGGCGCTCCAATAACTCTCGTTTGCTTACCCATTCATAGCCAATCCGGTAAATTCGATGTTTCATCTGTTCCACCTCCCTCGCCAGGTTCAAGTTCCCGGTCTGTCTATGGTACGTTATGTGTCAGCGTGGCTGTCCGTTCCTCGTACGATTGACGACTTCATTCAGTTCACGAGCCGCTTGCTCGGGAGATGCGGCCTTGCTGATCGCACTGATCACGGCCACGCCATCCGCTCCGGCAGCCAGAACAGCAGCAGCATTTTCCAGCGTAATCCCGCCAATTCCTACGATCGGCAGCGACCCTCCCACCGCCTCGCGTATTTGCCCCAGTCCTGCAGGACCGATCGGTTCTCCTGCATCCGCCTTGGACGCTGTGGCATACATGGCACCAACGCCGATACAGTCTGCTCCACCTGCCATCGCTTCCCTGGCTTCTTCCACTGTACCCGCAGATACGCCAATGTA
Source organism: Brevibacillus borstelensis (assembly GCF_003710865.1). Lineage (GTDB taxonomy): Bacteria > Bacillota > Bacilli > Brevibacillales > Brevibacillaceae > Brevibacillus > Brevibacillus borstelensis. The sequence goes on from NZ_RHHO01000026.1 coordinate 21,530, forward strand.
CATCGATTCTCCCACCAGGGCACGTACGTCTTTTAGATGCATGTCATCCTGACCCACATGAACGCCGTCTGCTTGCAGGTCAATCGCCAGGTCAACATCGTCATTGACGAAGAAAATGGCTTGATATTGATGGGCAAGCCGCTTCATTTCGGCTCCAAGCCGAGCCTTCTCTTCGCGGGTCAATTTGCTTCCTTTATCGCGGAGCTGCAAAGTACCCGCGCCCCCTTTCAGGGCTTGCTCGACGATTTCCAGCGTACGCGCGGCCGAATATCCGCAATCCTGGGTTCCTACGACAAAATAGACACCCATTTTTTCTCGCAATCGCTCTGTGTTTCTCATCCCGTTTCCCCCTTCCACCTGTCAAGCGCTTCCCTGTATGAGCGGGCAGCTCGCTTCACGTCTGCTGCATCTGTTATTCCTGAAAGCGCCGCAATGCCAGCACAGCCCGCCGCGAGCACCTGGCCTGCATTGTCGGGCTTGATCCCGCCAAGCCCGATCACCGGGATAGAGAGCGCTTCGACGATGGTTTTCAATTCCCCCGTCCCTCTGGGAGCCAAACCCGGTTTGGAACGACTGGGAAAAATATGGCCGTACAAAACGTAGTCCGCCCCTTGCTCGGCGGCTTCCATTGCTTCTGTCATAGAGTGCACCGAGCACCCGACCTTTTGCCCGGGCGACAGTACTCTTCTGGCCGCTTTGACCGGCAAGCTGTGGTAAGCGAGATGTGCCCCGCAGCATTGGACGGCTGCTGCCACGTCGACGCGGTCATTGATCAGGATGCTTTCGCGTGGCATGACTCCCGCCAAGGCCTCCGCCCACTCCATGATTTCGCGAGCCGTACGGTGCTTTTCCCGAATATGGAGCCGATCCATTCCTCCGCTGTATGCGGCTTCGGCCATGCGCAGCACCTCGTCGAGCTCCTGTCGTCCGCTCGTTATGACGTGCAGCTCAGGTTTGTACAGCTTGCCCATGTCCGCCTCCAGACAGCACCGTCAGACACTCCTGCAGCCATTTGGCTGTTTTTTCATTTTGCTCTTCAGGCATGCGAGCGACCATCTCGGCAACCAGTCTGCGCAAAAAGAACGATTGCGGCAAGCTGAGCGGAAACGTCACGGTCCGCGGTTTTTGTTCCTGCTCTTCCAGCTTTTGCACCCCGGCCAGCAGTATATCGGCGATGGATTCTATCAAGTCTCTCGTATTTTCCTGCTCGCGCAGATCATCGTAGCATCCGTCCATCAACCGGCACAAAATGAGGAAGGCCTGTGTGGACAGCGTAAAAGGTTGTACATCCTGCAACGGTTCGGTCACGATTTTCCCCTCCATAAAAACAAAGCGAAACTCTGGTTATTATAGCACATTCTTTTCGTCAGACAGAATTTCACGGTGTCGCTTTTCAGCAAATAAAATGCGAGCCGTTTACACTCGTTCGGCTCGCACGGTTTTCATTTACGGTTTGTTGCGGTCGTTGTGGTTGGACTGACGCAGGTTGGTGTTTTTATCGTGCTCATCCAGCGTTTTTCCACGGTGTTTGCCCAGATCCTTGCTGTTGTTGTTCTTGCCCATGTGCCCACCTCCCTTTACAAGCATCAACTGGTAGCGTCCCCTGTCAAAGGCGCTTTTATCAGGAGGCAGGACTTGCTTAATCAAAGGGTCCGGGACGGCCGGCGAATGAGGGCGTAGACGATGGCAAACGGAATCCGCCAGCCCAGCAAAAAGGCGAGCATGATAAAATACGCAACGGCGGCGAACAGCCAGGTGAGCGGTGTTCCCAGCCAGAGTGTACGAATGACCAGACCGATGGGTGCCGCAATCGTCCACATGAGCAGGACGTTAAGCAATTGCTTGCCCGCCTTCTCCAATGAGTGGCGCCGATACGGATGGAAAAACAGCGCGACCAATATCCAGGCCAAGAGGAACGGAGCCAGCGTTTCCATGATCCCTGATGCAGTGGCCGGAAGTCCGTGCGCCAGCTTTCCGTAATACGTAAACAGCAAAAAGGCGGCCAGATCGCCTGCGAGCAGGACGTAACCGGCCGGAGCGTGTATCCGTTTCATGAACAATCCTCAACTCTTCCTATTTAGATGGTGACACGCTCATTGTACACATCTCTCTCGTCCATCCACAATCCGTTTTGCCCGTTATTCACCAAACAGCAACATTTGGAGCTTTTGATCCACCTGCGGCCATTCCCTGTCCAAAATGCTGAAATAGACCGAATCGCGAATATACCCGTCGCGGACAATCATATGATTGCGCAGGGTTCCCTCGTAAACGCCACCGATTCTTTTGATGGCCCGTTGGGAATTTACATTGCGGGCATCCGTTTTCAGCTGGACGCGAATGCAACCGAGCTCTTCGAAACAGTGACGCAATAGCAGCCATTTGCACTCCGTATTTACTTTCGTCTTCCAGACGGAGGGCGTCAGCCACGTATAGCCGATCTCCAGCCCGCGGTCTTTTTTCGAGATTTTCAAAAATCGGGTGCTGCCGATTACTTGTCCGTCTTCCTTCCTGACGATCGCAAAAGGCAGCTCTGTTCCGCTCGCCTGGTTCTCCAGCGCCGTTTCGATAAAACGCTGGGCGTCTTCGGGCTGTCGTATCACTGTTGACATATAGCTCCATATCTCCTCGTAATTCCCTGCCTGAAATACACCTTCGCAATGCCTGGTGTCCAGCGGTTCCAGACGAACCTGCTTTCCTTCGAGGGTGATTGGACTGATTTGCAGCATACAAACTCGCTCCTTTGCTGTTCTGCCTTTTGCGTATAACAGAACAGTCCTTTTAAATTTTTCCAAGGATAATGGCGACGCTCACTTTTGTCAAGACGATGCTAGAATGCGAGAATAAAAGGGCGGCACAGCAGAACACGGTCAGAAAAGAATTCGTCACAACCCAAGTGGGAAAAAGGTAGATTCAAACGGGGCGTTCGTGTACAGTTAGAAGAGGAATTAAGGGGATGTGGAGGTTAGGAAAGATGCACGCAAATCTGCGTTCGTTTATGGAACAACTGCGCCAGCACGGGCAGTTAATCGAGATTGACGCGCCAGTGGACCCAAATCTGGAGCTGGCTGAGATACACCGGAGGGTCATCCAGGAGGAAGGACCTGCACTCCTGTTCACCAATGTAAAAGGAAAAACATTCCCGGTCGTGACCAACCTGTTCGGCACAGCCGAGCGTGTGGACATGGCATTCGGTCCAAAACCGGAAACGATTGTAAAAGACCTGGTTCACGGGTTGGACAAGCTGATGCCGCCTTCGCTCTCCGGATTGTGGGAGCTGCGGTCGCCTCTGCTGGAAGTGATGCGTACCGGTACGAAGACGGTATCCCAAGGACAGGCTCCCGTCACCCAAGTAAGTACAACAGAAGTCGATATGACAGCGTTGCCTGCATTGACGAGCTGGCATCTGGACGGAGGTCCATTCGTTACGCTTCCGCTCGTTTACACCGAGCATCCAGAGACAAAGCAGCACAATCTGGGGATGTACCGCATCCAGATATACGACAAAAATACGACAGGCATGCACTGGCAGATCCACAAGGGCGGCGGTTTTCATTACTACGAAGCGGAAAAACAAAATCGCTCGCTGCCTGTTTCGCTGACGATCGGCGGACCGCCCGCCCTCATTTTGTCCGCGATCTCTCCTCTGCCCGAGATGGTGCCGGAGCTTGTCTTTGCTTCATTAGTAATGGGAGATAAATTGAAGATGGTGGAGGTGCCCAACCATCCGCACCGCATCGTTGCAGATGCCGAGTTTGTTTTTGCGGGAGAAGTTCCACCGCATGTCCGCAGACCGGAGGGGCCGTTTGGAGACCACTTCGGCTATTACTCGCTGACGCATGATTTCCCGGTATTTCAAGTAAAACAAATGTTCCGCCGCAAGGATGCCATCTACCCGGCTACAGTCGTCGGGAAGCCGCGTCAGGAGGACTACTATATCGGCGAGTACCTGCAGCGCCTGCTCTCTCCGCTGTTCCCTGTCGTCATGCCTGGCGTCAAAGCGATCTGGGCTTACTGTGAGACCGGGGTTCACGCTCTCGCAGGGGCGATCGTCCGGGAAAGCTATTATAAGGAAGCGATGGCTCATGCCTTCCGGATCATGGGCGAAGGACAATTGACGCTGACCAAGTTTTTGATGGTCACGGATGTCCCTTGCGATTTGGCTAATTTTAGGAATTTTATGGAAATCGTTCTTGCCCGCTTCCAGCCGGAGCGCGATCTGCTGATCGTCAACGATACGTCCGGCGATACACTGGATTATACCGGCCGGAAATTCAACCATGGTTCAAAAGGGATCATGCTGGGGATCGGAGACCCTGTTCGGGAGCTGCCCAAAGAATACAAGGGGGAAGGCATCCCGAATACTTCCCGGATCCAACTGTTCTGCGGCGGATGTCTCGTCATCTCCGGTCCGTCCTTTGAGGAGAATCCGCAGTTTGGCGAAGAAATTCTGCCGTACGTAAACGAGCATTGCAAAGAGTGGCCGATGATCTGCATCGTCGATGATGCCTCGATTGCAAATGACCAAAGCCAGTTTTTATGGACCGTCTTCACCCGCTTTGATCCGGCTCATGATCTATATGCAAAAGCGACCATTTCCCGCAACAAGATTCGCTATGAAGGTCCGCTGGTAGTCGATGCGCGAATGAAGCCATTCTACCCCGACGAAGTGGAGACTCACCCGGATATTGCCAAGCTCGTCGATCAAAGATGGAAGGAATACTTTCCGAAATAACAAGCACCACAGCACCCGGAGCAATCATGCCGGGTGCTTTTCTGGTTTCTTTATGTGAGAAAATTCTGTCATTTCTCGTCGGACTGTCCAATATAATGTAGCATCTTGTATCCGAGCAACGCTTATGTTGGTCGGTTCCTATTTTCTTTATAAAGGAGGGAGTTATTCATGAAGACCCAGGTGGATTCGGACGGCATCGTCACCCTGACCAAGGAAGGCGAAAATCTGATCAAAGACAGCCCTCTGTTCAACGATGGGCTGCGGCCAACCACGATGGCTGAGCACAACTGGACTTCGTACAACTTTGCCAGCTTGTGGATCGGCATGTCGATCTGCTTGCCCGCCTACTCGCTCGCGGCCGGATTAATCGCCCTCGGCATGAACTGGTGGCAGGCGATCATCACCATCATCCTGGGCAACTGTATCGTCCTTATCCCTATTCTCCTTAATTCCCATGCGGGCACAAAATTCGGGATTCCGTATCCGGTCTACGCCCGTCTCTGGTTTGGCTCCAAAGGGGCACACATTCCTGCCGTAGCGAGAGGTCTTGTCGGCGCGGGCTGGTTTGGGATCAACTGCTGGTTTGGCGGGACCGCTATCGATACCCTGCTGATGTCCATGAGCAGTTGGGGCAATGTGCCTGGCCATACCTGGATTGCTTTTTTCGGGTTCTGGGCGCTAAACGTCTGGATCGCCTACAGAGGACCTGAAGCGATTAAAAAGATGGAGTTCTGGGCTGCTCCGACGTTGATCATCATGTCCCTCGCCCTGCTGATTTGGGCGTTGACAAAAGCTGGCGGCTGGGGACCGATGCTCTCGGCTCCCTCCAAATTTACAACCGCTGGCGAGTTTTTTAAAGTCTTCTTTCCTTCCCTTACCGGTGCCATTGCCTTCTGGGCAACGATGGCGCTGAATATTCCCGACTTTTGCCGATACGCCAAGAGCCAGCGAGCTCAAATTGCCGGTCAATCCGTAGCGCTGCCGACGACCATGGGAGGCTTCTCCTTTATCGGGGTCGCTGTTGCCTCTGCTACCGTCGTCATTTTTGGGGAAGCGATCTGGGACCCTGCGGCCGTCCTCGCGAAGTTCTCTCCGCTTGCCATCTTCTTTGGAACAATTGGCATCATCCTGGCCACGCTGACGACCAATGTTGCCGCGAACGTCGTAGCTCCTGCACGGGCCATCGAAAACCTTTCCCCGCGCAAAATGAGCTTTGGGGCTGGCGCAATCATTACCGGAGTCGTCGCACTCGTTATGCAGCCATGGTATATTTTGGATAATTTCGGCAATTATATTTTCCTGTGGCTCGGAACTTATGCCGCTCTGCTGGGACCGATAGACGGCATCGCGATCGCAGACTACTGGCTGGTCCGCAAACAGCGAATTCACTTGACGGAGCTGTATCGCACAAACGGAATTTACTCGTACAGGGGCGGCTATAACTGGAATGCCATCTGGGCCATGCTGCTCGGGATTGCTGTTCCTTTTGTCAGCAGGCTCATTCCCGGATTAGGGTTCATCTGGGATAATGCCTGGACGATCGGATTGTTCGTCTCCCTGATCTTCTACACCTGGTTTATGAAACGAAGCTCCAGCCTGATAAGCCAGGCGGATTACGAGAAGATTACCGCCAAGGCAGAGGCGCATGCTTCCTAATTAAATGTGCATACTTCCCGATGAAATGCATTCTACTGCTGCGCTAGCGTAAAAAGTGACGTAATAAAAGCTCCGCCGTTCATTTGGCGGAGCTTCTCTTTTGCTGATCTTTACATTTTAAACCGGCTAATGGACAATTGCAGCTCATGGGAAAGCTTGCTCAGATTTTCACTGGAGTTGGTGATTTCCTGCATGGACGCCAGCTGTTCCTCTGATGTCGCGGCAACACCGCGCGTATGGTCGGAAGCCTCCTGCGCCAACCGGTTCATTTCATCCATCGAGGAGGCGACTTGCTGTATGCTTGCCGACATTTGTTCGGTCGCCGCGGATACCTCCTGAATCTGTTCAGCGATCGTTTGCGATGAAGAGACGATGCGCTGGAAGGCTTCTCCTGCCTCACGGACGATCACACTGCCCGTTTCCGCTTCCCGGGTGCCTTGTTTAATTGCATTCACAACCTGTGCCGTTTCATTTTGAATATCCTGGATCAATCTCTCAATCTCGCGGGCAGACTCTTCCGATTGCTCAGCCAATTTTCGCACCTCGTCAGCCACAACGGCAAAGCCGCGGCCTTGTTCGCCGGCACGGGCCGCTTCGATGGCAGCGTTCAGCGCGAGCAAGTTGGTTTGGGAAGCGATTCCCGTAATGACCTGAACGATCTCTCCGATCGCCTCGGAGCGGACACCTAGCAGCTGCACCATTTCGGCAGCGCGGCTTACTGCTTCATTGATCGCGGTCATCTGATCGACTGCGGACTGAATGCGTTCATTGCCTTGCTCTGCTTCCTGGGCGGCTTGTCCGGAGAATTCGGAGACGGAGCCCGAGGTTTCGGCGATACGTTGTACAGCCAGGGCCATCTCCTCCATGACGCGTACACCTTCCTGGGAGCGAAGTGTATGTACCTCTGACCCGGAAGCGATCTCCTCGATGGCAGCAGCTGCCTGCTCTGACGCTCTCGCTGTCTGCTCTGCGCTCGCATGGAGCTCCTCGGAGGAAGCCGCTACCTGTTCACTCGCCACTTTTACCTGATCGATCAGGAGACGCAGCTCAGATACAAGTCGGTTGAAGGCCAATCCCAGCGTCCCGACTTCGTCTTTCCCTGTATACTCAACTGACTTCACTGCCAAATTTCCGCTAGCGAGCTCTTCCAATTTGGAAGCGACGTCGCGAAGCGGGTTGGCGATCATCCGGGCGATGGCAAATCCGACGCTGAGCGCAAGGACAATCGCAAGCACCGCGATTCCGAGCATCGTAATTTCTACGGCTTTCGCCTCTGCGGTATTTACGTTATTCGTTTCTTCTGCTCTTGCGGAATTGTAATCTGCCCAGGATTTTAGCTCTTGGTTAATCCCGTTCAGCGTCGATTCCGTCGCACGGAAGAAAGCAAAGGCTTCGTCCGGATTTTTTTCTTCTACCAAATGGATCACGACTTTTTGATCGCCCCGGTATTTTTCCAACAGCGTCTTCAGCGTTTCCAGAATTTCTGTCTCCTGTTCTGAAGTTGCAGACTCCTGAAGCTTTGCCAGCAACGCATCAGACTCCGCCACCAGGTCCTGGTACTGCTGTTTGTAATCTCTTTGTTTGGAAGGGCTCGTTTCCAGCATCATTTTATACATAATTGCCTCGATCTGTCTTGTCTCTGTGCGGAGCTCGTTCACCCACTTGATCGGCAACAGCTGATCCTGGTACATCGTGGACATCCGTGTTTCCGCTTTCATTAAATTGTAGTAGCCAGTAGCCCCTACTCCTCCCAAGAAAACACTCATCAAAATAACCAGACTCATTAGCTTTGTCCGTGTCTGCATGTTGCGCAAAAGTTTCATGTCTTGAGGCCATCTCCTTATTTTATAATCATAATTGCTGAAAATGGTCGAATAATGTCTAATTCTACCAAAGGAGGATGGACAAGTCGATAGTTTTACGACGAAACTCCTACATCAAATACTGAAAACAATGAAATGTTGGAAATTTGCTCGTCGGGGCTATAACAAATGTAATAGGTCAATTCGTCGCTTATCCGATAACAGATCCCGTTGTAGCCTTGTTCGATCAAGTAAAGTCTGATTTGTTCTCCGGTCCAGTCCAGCCATTCCTGGTCGTCCATTTCGGCTGACAACCGGTTCAGGTCGTCCTCTGAATGCCGGGATTGCAGGGCATCCAGACGCAGCTGATTCTCTCCGTATTGTTCATGCAGAGAAAAAAGTCCCGCAGTTCTCAACTCCTGCCTGAGGATGGCCGCCTGGTCCCAAGTCGTTTCCGCATGACAAATGGCATACTGAGCCGCTACCTTCATATTGCTGACAAGATACACGCCAGAACCGAACACAGCTTTGGCGATAGCCCCGTTGACAAATTGTCTGCGTTCGTGCCGTTCATATCTTTGCAGCTTGACGACTCGCTCGGCTTCCCTGTATTCAACTCCCCGATAGACGATCTTCTTCATGCAGAAAACTCCTCTTCACGATTCAACTCCAGCGGCGTATCCCAAACGGGAAAAGAGGGGGCGCCACACCGCGCCACCCTGCTTTTCGCTGCTGGGCCATTCCCATTGCCATGCGATTTAAGGGAGCAATTTGACCATATCATCGTAGGTCTCAGGTCGCCGGTCGCGGTAGAATTGCCACGTATCCCGCACCTGATGGATCAGATTTTTATCCATTTCCGCGATGATCACCTCATCCTGATTTCTGCTGCCGACTGCTACGAATTGTCCCCGGGGGTCTACCAGATACGATTGACCGTAAAATTCCCCCATGTTCCACGGCGCTTCCACTCCCACTCTGTTAATCGCAGCGACATAGTATCCATTGGCTACAGCATGAGCCGGCTGTTCGAGCTTCCAGAGATATTCGGAGAGGCCGGCCACAGTCGCCGACGGATTGAAGACGATTTCGGCTCCATTCAGCCCAAGCAGCCTGGCCCCTTCCGGAAAATGACGATCATAGCAGATGTAGACGCCCACTTTTGCAAAGGCCGTCTCAAAGACGGGATAGCCAAAATTTCCCGGTTTGAAATAGTATTTCTCCCAAAAACCGCAGCCGTTGTCGCCGACTCCCACGTGGGGGATGTGCTGCTTGCGGTATTTGCCGAGGTAACGGCCGTCCGCATCGATCACAGCAGCAGTATTGTAGTAGGTACCAATACCTACCCGCTCATAGACCGGCAGAATGAGCACCGTCCCCAGCTCTTTGGCCAGCGACTGAAATTGCTGGACGGTCGGCCCATCCGGGACCTCCTCGGCCGCTTCATACCATTTGGTGTTTTGTTCGGCGCAGAAGTACGGACCGTAAAAGATTTCTTGCAGACAGATAATTTGAGCGCCTCTGCCCGCTGCCTCGCGAACCAGCCGGACGTGTTTTTCGATTGCCTTTTCTTTATGGACGTGGACCGGCTCATCGCCGTGAACGTCGTTTTTCGCCTGGATCAGGCCGATTGTTACCTTGTTTGCCATAGTGGAAGTCTGCCTCCCTTCAATGGGTTTGGGGTTATGGCTGTTCAAAAGTAGTGCGTTTGATATACTGGCCGCTTCCTGCCTGCCCGACGAATTGCTTGTCGCGCACCACGAACGAGCCCCTCGATAGAACCGAGACGACCTCGCCGTACACTTCCATTCCTTCAAATGGGTTGTAGTCAACGTTCATATGGTGCGTTTCGACGGAAAGCGTACGCTTTACATGCGGGTCAAAAATGACGATATCGGCATCCGAGCCTACCGCAATCGTTCCTTTTCTCGGGAACATCCCAAACAGCTTCGCAGCCTTCGTAGAAGAGATGTCCACGAACTGGTTCAGGCTGATGCGTCCCTGGCGTACCCCCTCGGAATAGAGGATCGTCAAGCGGTCTTCTATCAACGGACCGCCGTTGGGAATCTTGGTGAAATCACCTCTCCCCAGTTCTTTTTGACCCCGAAAGTTGAAAGGACAATGATCGGAGCCGACGGTCTGCAATATGCCGTTCTTCAATGCGCTCCACAGCACTTCCTGATTCCATTTCTCCCGGAGCGGCGGTGACCAGACGTATTTGGCTCCCTCGAAGTCGGGCTGATCCATGATACTCACATCCAAAGCCAAATATTGCGGACATGTCTCCCCGTAGACATTCCAGCCTTTCTCCCGCGCCTCCGCTATCCGCTGTACCGCCGATGCACAAGAGACATGGACGACGTAAAGCTGCGAGCCCGCCAACGCGGTCAAAGCAATGGCTCTGCCCGTCGCCTCTCCTTCCGCCTCGGGCGGCCTGGTATAAGCGTGATAGATCGGATCGGTGTTCCCCTCGGCCAGTGCTTTCTTGGTCAAATAATCGAGGACATCGCCGTTTTCCGCATGCACCTGTACGAGCGCCCCCAGCTCCTTGGCCTTGACCAAGGTTTTGAACAAAGTCTCATCGTCTGCCTGGAAGACGTTTTTATATGCCATAAACACTTTCAGCGAAGTAATCCCTTCCGACGAGATGACACTCTCCAGCTCCTCCAGCACCTGATCGTTTGCCTCCGCGATCATCAGGTGAAACCCGTAATCAATGACGGCTTTCCCGCGTGCCTTTTCATGCCAGGTCGCAATCGCCGATTTCAGCGACTCTCCTTTTTTGGTCAGACAGAAATCGACGATGCTGGTCGTTCCGCCAAATGCCGCTGCCCGGGTGCCGGTAAAGAAGTCGTCCGCCGTCACCGTGCCTCCAAACGGCATGTCGAGGTGTGTATGCGGATCGATCCCGCCTGGAATGACATAGCATCCGGTGGCGTCGATTTCTTCCGCACCGTCAATTGACAGCTGATGACCGATCGCGACTACCCGTTCGCCCTCGATCAATACGTCAGCCTGATACGTATCGGCTGCCGTCACTACTGTACCTCCGCGAATCCATTTTTTCATCTTATACCCTCCTCTTTTCCCGGCCCCGTCAGGGCAAATGCTCTGGCGGTATGTCTCTTGCCAGTACAAGCTATGCGTTCAGAGGTGAAAACATTACTCCTGGGCCGCTTCGCAGCTTCGGTCTGCTGCCAGTGCCGCTTGCCGCTGGTTCCAAGAGAGCGGCGGCTGATCAGACGGGATTTCTACCATCTCTATCGTCCCTTCGACCGGACATACGATGGAGCAGAGATTGCAGCCGACACAGTCTTCTTCACGAACGACCAGCCTTTCTTTCCCGGTCATTTCGTCAGTCACAATATCGATGCACTGGTGAGAGGTGTCCTCGCATGCAATATGGCACTTGTTGCAATTGATGCACGTTTCCTCGTGGATGCGGGCAACGACCTTGTAATTCAAATTGAGATGGCCCCAATCGGAATAGGTGTGCACAGCTTTGCCGACGATGTCCATGACCGAAGCGATTCCCCGTTCATCCAGGTAGTTGTTCAGGCCGTCGATCATGTCCTCGACAATCCGAAATCCGTGATGCATGGCTGCGGTGCATACCTGGACGCCGCTCGCTCCCATGAGCAAAAATTCGACTGCATCCTGCCATGTGGAAATGCCGCCAATCCCGGAGATCGGAATCCCCACCTGCGGATCGCGAGCGCATTCCGCTACCATGTTGAGCGCGATCGGCTTCACCGCTGGTCCGCAATAACCGCCGTGCGCTCCTTTTCCATCCACATGCGGGATCGGCAGCCACGAGTCCAGATCGACTCCGATCAGGCTGTTGATCGTATTGATCATGCTGACGGCATCGGCTCCCCCCTCTGACGCTGCACGGGCTGTGAAGCGGATATCTGTTATGTTTGGCGTCAGCTTGACGATGACAGGCGTCTGGGCGACTTCCTTGACCCACTCTACCTGCTGCCGGATCAGGTCGGGGTGCTGACCTACTGCCGAGCCCATGCCGCGTTCCGCCATGCCGTGCGGACAGCCAAAGTTCAGCTCCAGTCCGTCTACCCCTATGGCCTCCACTTTCTTCACGATTTCATGCCACGCTTCGCGCTTGTGCTCGACCATGAGCGAAGCGATCAACGTGTGCTTCGGAAACAGCTTTTTGGTCTCCAGCATTTCCTTCAGGTTTTCCTCGAGCGGTCTGTCCGTGATCAGCTCGATGTTGTTGAAGCCGAGCACCCGCTGTCCTCCGAAGTGAAGTCCGGCAAACCGGGACGTCACGTTTATGATCGGTTCCCCCAGTGTCTTCCAGACTGCTCCTCCCCACCCCGCATCAAACGCCCGCTGCACCTGATAGCCGGAATTGGTAGGCGGTGCTGAAGCCAGCCAAAACGGATTGGGCGACTCGATTCCCGCCAAATTAATGCGTAAATCTGCCATTGTTTCTACGCCTCCTTCTTATAAAACTGGCTGAGACTTTGCTTCCAGCGCCGTGTGGATCGCATGAGCCGCCCGCTTTCCGTGATTGGCTGCATCCACGACCATCGCGTCCGTATTCCCTCCGCCAAAGATGACATCGCCCGCGGCGTAGACATGCGGATGAGAGGTTCGATACGTGCCTTCCTCGATCTCCACGATTCCGTTTTTGTGCTGAAGCCCGAACATTTCGATCAAGTCCACGTGCCGCGTTTGCCCGATTGCCTTTACAACGAAATCCACTTCCATTACAAACTCGCTGCCCGGGACCGGCTCCGGACGCCTTCGTCCTTTTGCATCCGGCTCCCCAAGCTCCATCCGCATAAGCTCAATACCGGTCACCCGTCCGTTTTCGCCGATAATCCGGGTCGGCGCTACCAGCCAACGGAATTCCACGCCATCTTGTTTCGCAAATTCATACTCGAACTCGTAGCAGGTCATCTCTTTCTCTGTACGCCTGTAAAGAATCTGAACGAGCTGGGCACCCAGCCGTTTGGAGGCAGTGGCTCCGTCTATCGCCGTGTTTCCCGCCCCGATCACAACCACCTTCTTGCCGAGCATCAGATCCGTAAGCGGTTTCGTTTTCGTATCCTCCACGAGGGAAATCGCATCGAGAACGCCGATCAAGTCTTCGCCCTCGATATTCAGCATCGGGACAGCGCCCATGCCTGCCGCAAGCAAGACAGCTTCAAAGCTCTGCAGAAGCTCCTCCGGTGTCACGTCTACACCGACGCGGGTTCCAGTCTTGATGGTCACGCCCATCTGCTCGATTTGCTCAACCTCCCACAGTGCAACCTCCTGCGGCAAACGGAAGGAAACGATGCCATAGGTGTTTAGCCCGCCGGCCTTTTCTCGCGCTTCGAAAACCGTTACTTCATAACCGAGACGGGCAAGCTCTCGCGCTGCCGAAAGACCGGCTGGACCGCCGCCGACGATAGCGACGCGCTTGCCATTTTGCTCTCCTGCATGAAACAGAATTTTCTGATTTTTTATTGCCCAGTCTGTCGCATGACGCTGAAGCAGCCCGATCATGATCGGCTTGGAGGCGTGATTGAGCACACAGGCACCTTCGCACAGCTCCTCTGTCGGACAGACCCTGGCACAGCTAGCTCCGACCGGGTTTGCCTCCATAATCGTCCTCGCCGACCCGAGCAAATTGCCGGTCGCAATTTTTTTAATAAAGGACGGGATGTCGATTGAGGTGGGACAGGCCTTGATACAGGGGGCATCGTAACAGAAAAGGCACCGGTTTGCTTCGTCTATCGCTTCTTTCGGCTTCAGGGCAGGAACTACTTCTTGAAAGTTTGCCTGCAGCATAGATGCGGTCTTTGTTTCTTCGCGGCGAACGCTCATTATGCAACAACCTCCTCAGGCGTTCTGAAAATTGCTTCCTTGCTATTATCAATGTGGAAAAAAAGCGTTTTATGATTCCTTCATCACCTTTTTTAAATAGGAGGTTCCTGAAATGAAACCGACTTCCCAGGCATGATTGATTTCAATGCAGAATAGGCTGATACCAAAACAAGAATTGAGGGGGATGGCATGAAGGATTACGATCAGCTGATTGCCAGACTCAAGCAGCAAATTGCAGAAGCGATGGACCGGTTGGAGAGATTGGAAGCCGAACGGATTGCTTTTGAAGCACAACGCTCGGAGAGAAAAAACTATGTATCATCGCGCGAGATTTTGGACCTGCTCGCCTCCCGGAGCGGAAGGACGGGAAGCATGGCCTCGATTAAAAGGTGGGCAGACGATGGGCTGCTTGGCACGGTCATCGATGAGCGCGAGGTATTTCCTTTGCTGGCAGGCAAACAGGGAAACAAGCGCTTTCTGTATCCGCGAAAAGAAGTACTGCGCTTTTTGCATGGAAAAGGTTTGCTCGTTCCCAAATTTGACGTCCTGGATCGCGTTCGTCTGGAGCGGAACGGGAAATGGGTTTGTGCGGTCATCACGGCTGTCGCCTTAAGCAAGGCTGATCCTGCAGATGAGCTGTTTGTCTACCAGGTACAGATCGAGGAAAACGGCGAAGTAATAGACGGGGTCACGGAGGGTGCTTTGCAGAAAGCCAATCAGACCTCCACTTCTCTTGCCCGGTCGTAAGGAGGAGTTATGGAAACAGCTGTTATCACGCTCGGCAATACTGTAGAAAACCAGGAATATTCTCGCCAAATTCGCGACTTTCATAAAAAAAAGGGGCAGCCCCTCACTATCCGTTTCAGTGAAGAGCTGACCCATATCATCCTGGAAGCCCCTTGCTTGTACGTACCCGATCGCAACATACTCGGAAAAGAAGCGGTTGTCGAAGGGGTGGTCAAGAAGAATGGCAATCATCTTGAAATTCACCCGCGAAGCAAGGGAAAAACGATTAATTTGCATCTGGATTCGGAACTGGTGAACGAGCTGGAGCAAATACGCCTGAAGGTGGCGAGCAAGACCCAGCACGACGTCATCCTGGAAATGTTCGTTCGCGGACTTCGCGCATACCAAGCCGAACAGGATGACCAGCCCGCAACCACTAAAAAAGAGCGGGGATGAGCTTATTTATAGTCCCCTTTTAAATAGTTGTAAAACGGTTGATCGACCCAAAACTGATACGTTTCCACGCTGGCAGAAGGGTTGATTTTTTTCAATCCGGATACGACTTTGGCCGAATCTTCGTTCAGGGTAAAAGTCTGGGCCAGATAGCGGCCTTTTTTCAGCACATTGTTTGTGATCACCGGATACTCATCCAGCTTTGTCAGGGAATAGTAGAGAGGCTGCCACCA
Source organism: Brevibacillus borstelensis (assembly GCF_003710865.1). Lineage (GTDB taxonomy): Bacteria > Bacillota > Bacilli > Brevibacillales > Brevibacillaceae > Brevibacillus > Brevibacillus borstelensis. Next base: position 36,973 of record NZ_RHHO01000026.1, read on the forward strand.
GGACGATTTGAGAAGACCGGTCATATCCTCTTGATTGCGCTTCGCGTATTTCAGTACGAGCGGTTGGAATTTCTCTTTTTCTTCGACCGTGGCAAACTCCAGACTCAGATCGTATTCCTTGGCGTAGGCAATGTGATTGCCGTTGTCGATCGGGACTACTTGATAATCATCCGTTTGTACCGGCTCGCCCCATTCTTTCAAATAAACAAAAGCAGACGTTTTCGGCTCCAACTGTACTTTCGCAGCAATGCCTTCGCTGCGGAGCAGGCCGACCAATTGCACCGCATGGACGATATCGCTATGCCCGTAGGTGATCGTCCGTGCGGGATCAAAGTGGGGATCAAACTGCGTGTCCTTGAGATTGTAACCGGTGATCAGGTTTTGTTTCAGTCCTTCATCTACGGTCTTTTGCAATTCTTCTTTCCTGATCAACTGGGATTCATTCCACGCCTGGACGAGCTTTCCGAAGATGTCGTCGTCGCTGATGGTGCCGAGAAAGTTTTGCTGCTCTCCGTGAAATTCTGCCACCTTGTTCAAGATCTGATAGGCGAGCTCGGCGGATACATTTGCTTCCAGCTTTATTCCGGACAAATCCTTTGCAGAAAGGAACCCGGTGTCAAAGGCGACCGCCACCTCCTGTGCCGCTTCCTTGGCAATCCCTTCGCCTGCTTTATACGTCAAGCCGGCTGCATCCCAGGCTGCGGAGATTTTTTCGTCCGAATACGTATGCGCCAGTTCCTTTAAGTCAGCAGCCTTTACGGAAGCGCTGATTGCCTCCCATGCCAAAAGCTTATTGCTCGTCGAGCCTTTCGGGAAGAAAGAATGATTGGCCCCATCGCTGTTAACCGCTATACTGGAAGAGGCTAGCAGCGTTTCCAAAGCCTTTTCAAACTGCTGTTTGGTAATAGTCCCGGACAAAGTGATTCCGTACCGCTTTGTGATGTAGGCGGCGGCATCTTTGACGGATGTTGGCTGAGGTACTGATGTTTGCACCGCAGTAGCTTGCACCGCCAAAGAAGAAGTGGATGCGGGCGCTGCATACACCTGCGTGCCAGCGGTCACCGCTAAAGCGGTTAGTAAAACTGCCCCCGCGGCTGCCTGTTTGATCGTACGTCCTTTGTTCATGGTTTTCCTCCCCTGTCGAAATGATTAAAACATACAATTCCTATGTATTTACTTAGTATTCATTACGTTGTACCTTATCATGATCCCCAACCCGCGTCAATACCTTTCGCTTTTGCTTGGGACATCTTCCTGGATCTGCCGACCAACTGCCGATAGAGTCTTGTTTGTTCATACATGGACATGATTTGTCATGCCTTTCGATATACACTTTTGGGAGGGACACTTGTGGAATACAAAAGTCATTTCGACTTACCAATTCAACTGATCATGTTTTTCCCGTTTCTGATCCTCCTGGTTCTATACGCGCTAAATATCCTCACCAGTATCTGGGCCTATCGGGACGCTCGCAAACGCGGCAAAAGCAACGAATACGCTTTGCTTGTACTCATTGGAACACTGCTTTTTCCGGTCATGGGTCTGATTGTCTATTTCATCATGAGAAAAGATTCTTGATTCTGAAACCATGAAACCAAACGGCCTCCTTTCCCTTTCTGCTCGTCTTAGGGCAGGTCAGGAATAGGAAGCCGTTTTTGTTATTTGATTGCTTAGGCTAATTCCGCAAACGCTTCACGCAGTACGCGAGCGATGAAGTCAATGTCTTCGCTTGTAGTCGAGAAAGGAGGCGAAAGGGTGAGAACGTTATTGAAGCCCGGTATCGTATCGCCATTTCGTCCGATGATCAGGCCGCGCTGTTTACAGGCTCCGATGACTTTGGTCAATTTGTCAGGCGCTGCCGGTTCCTTCGTTTCCCGATTTTCCACCATCTCGATGCCCATCAGAAAACCGAAGCTCCGAATGTCGCCTACATGCGGATGCTCCTCTAAGAACGACAGCTTCTCCCGCAACTCCTCTCCCAGACGGCCAGCCCTCTCGATCATCTGCTCTTCTTCCATCAGCTCAAGGTTTTTCAGCGCGAGCGCACAAGCCGCCGGATTTCCGCCGAACGTATTGACGTGACGGAAGTGCAGGTTGACTCCTTGCTCGTTAAACTTGTCGGCAATGTCTGCCCGCACCGCGGTAGCCGACAACGGCAGGTACGCACTTGTGATCCCTTTGGCCATGGTCACAATGTCAGGCTTGATGCCAAAGTTTTGATGACCAAACTTTTGACCGGAACGGCCGAATCCACAAATCACTTCGTCGACGATCAAAAGGACGCCGTACTTGTCACAGATTTCCCGCACCTTCGGCATGTACTCCGGCGGAGGAACGATGACGCCGCCGCCTGTGATCGTCGGCTCCATAATGACGGCCGCCACGCTGTTTGCTCCCTCCCAGTTGATGACCTCGTCGAATACCTGGGCACACTCGAGGCTGCAGCTCCCGTAGGACTTTCCGAATGGACAGCGGTAGCAATACGGCGGGGAAACGTGGAGAAAGCCCGGCGCCAGCGGCTCGTATTTTTGTTTTCGGATCGATTGTCCGGTAGCAGCCAAAGCTCCCATCGTATTGCCGTGATAGGCCCGGTGACGGGAAATGAACTTGTACCGGCCCGGCTCGCCGTTCTGATGGTGGTATTGACGGGCGATTTTGAAGGCTACTTCATTCGCTTCCGAACCGCTGTTGGAGAAAAAGACCCGATACTCTTCACCGAGCCACTCGCTCACCTTTTCCGACAGCTTGATCGCTGGCACATGGCTTTGTGTCAGCGGGAAGTAGGCCATCGTTTTCAATTGCTCATAGGCAGCCTCAGCAAGCTCTTGCCGGCCGTAGCCGATATTGACGCACCACAGGCCAGACATGCCGTCCAGGTATTTGTTTCCGTCAATGTCCGTCACCCACGAGCCGCTCGCTTCCGTGACGATCATCGGATTGGGATTGTAGGGCGACATGTGATGCCACATGTGCGCCCTGTCTTTTTCCAGCAGGGATTCCTTTTCCAGCGTATGAGTTTGTTGCTCCTGGCTCATTTTCGATCCTCCCTTTCGTTATTTCACGAATACTTTTTGGGAACCGATACTGGTATCGCCGTCGTCAAACCAGCGCGACGTAATCGTCTTTTTCTTCGTGAAAAAGTCGACGCCGTCTTTGCCGTTGGCATGCAGGTCTCCGTAAAACGAGTTCTTCCATCCGGTGAAGGCGAAGAAGCCCATTGGCGCAGGGACGCCTACGTTGACCCCGACCATGCCGGCTTCCACGCGCTGTACAAACTCCCGTCCCCACTTGCCGTTTTCTGTGTAAATGGTGGCTCCGTTTCCAAAGCGGGATTTGCTGATCGTTTCAAGTCCTTCCTCGAAATTCTTGACCCGCATGACGCTTAGCACAGGCGCAAAAATCTCGTCTCGGACGATCACCATCTCGGCATCCGCCTTGTCAAAAATCGTAGGCCCGAGGAAATAGCCCTCCGGGTTTGCTTTCGCATCCTCCCGTCCATCCCGAACGAGCTCGGCGCCTGCGGAAAGTCCCTGCTCGATGAAACCGTGCACTTTTTCCAAATGCGAAGCGCGAATGACCGGTCCCAGGTCAACTCCCGGCTCTAGCCCATTCCCCATTTTCAAGGCGTTGGACTCTTCGATCAGATGGCGGATCAGCTCGTCTGCGATCTCCTCTACTGCCACGACCGCGCTCGCCGCCATACAGCGCTCGCCTGCACAGCCAAAGGCGGAGCTGACGATGGTTTTGGCTGCTCGCTGCAGATTCGTGTCCGGCATGACGAGGTGGTGGTTTTTGGCCCCGGCCAACGCCTGGACGCGTTTTCCATGCGCTGCGGCTGTCTTGTAGACGTACTCGGCGACTGGCTGCGAACCGACGAAGGAGATCGCTTTCACATCCGGGTGCTCCAATAGCCCGTTCACCACATCGTGAGCGCCGTTGACGACGTTGAATACGCCATCGGGCAATCCCGCTTCCTTTAACAGCTCGGCGATCCGAATGCAGGACAGCGGCGTGCGCTCGGACGGCTTCAAGACAAATGTATTGCCTGCCGTAATCGCGATCGGGTACATCCACATCGGCACCATCAGGGGGAAATTGAACGGCGTAATTCCGCCAACGACGCCAAGCGGAAACCGAATTACCTGGCAGTCGATGTTCCTGGCGATATTCGGGAGCGTCTCACCCATGAGCAGCGTCGGCATTCCTGCCGCAAACTCCACCATTTCAATGCCGCGGAGCAATTCCGCGTGTGCCTCAGGCAGGTTTTTCCCGTTCTCCAGCGTAATCATTTGCGCCAGCTCATCCTGGTGCTCCCAGAGCAGGTTTTGGAAGCGGAACATGATCCGGGCACGATCTACCGCAGGGGTCTGACTCCAGGCCGGAAAGGCAGCCTTGGCCGCTTGCACAGCCTTGTCCACGTCATCCTTCGTCGAGAGTGGTACGCGCGACAGCACTTCGCCTGTTGCCGGGTTGGGGATATCCTCATAGCGCTCCGTCTGGGACTCCACCCATTCTCCGGCGATGTAGTTTTTCAAAGTAGGACCAACTGTTGTTGTACTCATCCTTTCAACTCCTTTGCGCACATGCATGATTGATAATTCTATCTTATCTGAACATTCAACGCGCCATCACTAGACAAACTGACAGGAGTTCGGTAGTATTCATGTTACAGACTGTCTATAGGAGGAGAAGAATGACCAATGAATGGCGCCTGACCGTGGCAGATGTCGTCAAACGTCCTTTGTTTCAGCACGCGGAAGTGGTCGCAGGCAGTCGGGGCTTGTCCCGCTCGGTGCGATGGGTGCATGTATTGGAAGCGGCTCACACTGTTCAATACCTGAACGGCGATGAGCTGATCCTTTCGACCGGACTCGGATTTGGCGAGGCAAAAGAAAAGCGGCTGGCTTATCTCTCCGAGCTCATTTCACGGAAGGCGGTCGGGTTATGTATCGAGCTTGGCGACTACATCCCGCAAGTGCCACAGGACATGCTTGAGCTCGCTGACCATCATGACTTTCCACTGATTGTCTTTCATAAGCCTGTTCGCTTCGTTGACATTACACTGGATCTGCACGAGCATTTGATCAACCGTCAAATGCAGGCGCTTCGCAACCTGGAGACGTATTCCCGCAGCTTGCAGCAGCTCAGTCTGCAGACACAGGGAATTCCGAAACTCTTGCAGCATTTTCAGGCAAGTGTACACACACAGGTGTTTTTTTTCCCCTTGGATGGAAATCCTCTCTACGTCCCTCCCCTGCCGCAGGTTGTTCAATCGGAGCTGTCCGGTTTGATGCGTACGGCCCTGCCGCAAGGGGACGATTCCGTCTCGAGCAGCGGGATCATCGCGCTCTCGGACAAAAAGAAGCTGGTCTACCAGCCCATTATCGTCATGGGACATCTGCTCGCTTATGTCGGCTTGATTCTGTATGATCGGGAAGCCGACGAATACCTGCTATTGACGCTCGATTACACCGTTAGCTCGATGGCCCAAATTCTGATGCGAAAAATGTTTGCCAAAGAGCAGATGCTCGCAGCAGAGAATCGGCTGTTCGACGATCTGATCGCCAACAGACCTTTGCCGGAAGAACAAATACGCTCTCTCCTCGGTTTGTCCGGCAAGAACAAAACACCGGCCTACTATACGCTCTTATTGTCTCTCCATCGGAGTACGGAGGACCTTTCCTCGCCACTCGCACCGCATGAGCTTACCGGCGTATTCCGTTCTTTGCTGACGAGGCTCGGCTTTCGTCCCTTCATCCGCTGCAAAGGAAACCGCTTTTACCTTCTCCTGATCGCACCAACCAATCAAACGGATATTCGCCGAACTCTGGACAAGGCCATGTCCGAGATGAAACGGATGTGCCGCCAGGCCATGGGACCGGATACCGAGGTCCTGTTTGGTGTAAGCCGGCCTGGCGAGAGGCTTTCAGAGGCGGGCCGGCACCTGGCAGAATCCGAGCAGGCCCTGATCTTCCAGCAAGACGCCCACAGCCCCTATTTTGCCGAGCTGGGCTTGTTCCGTCTGCTGTTTCATGTCCCCCAGGAGCCCGTGCTCACGCATTTTATCGATGATTACCTGGGGCCGCTCCTGCGATACGATGCGGAGAACGGGACCCAACTGGCCCAGACATTGCGTGTCTACCTGGATCACAACTTGTCCAAGCAGGAAACGGCTGATCATTTATTCATCCACCGCCAGACCTTGTACCACCGGCTGGAAAAAATCCAGGAGCATCTCCCGGTAGACTTTACGCACCCCAATGAACGGCTCTGTCTGGAAATAGCCTTGCGGGCTCACGAGTGGAAGCACGGGTTGAAATACCACACGCCCCCGAACAAGGCTCAAGACAAAACGGCGCGTCCGCCACGTTAGCGTGATGGGCTGCGCCGTTTCCATCCGTATGATCATTCCGGTTTATTCAGGATAGCTCATCGAGAGTTTATAGGATACCTTCGGGCCGTCTTCAAGCTCCAGTCGTATTTTGTATCGCCCCTTCTCCGGGAGCGGCAGAACGAGGCTTTTCCTCTTTTTTATCTCCTTGATTGCCAGTATATCGCCTTGGGAGTCATACAACGTCAAGCTTAACGACGCATGATTGTTCCAGTCAACATATACTCTCAACCGGCCTTCGCTCTTGGCCCGAAATGAGTAATCGGCATACCTGTCCGACCTTTTGTCATCATGCAGCTTCCCTTGCTCGATATGCTGTCCGCCGCCTTTTTCCTTGATTTTGCCCGTTGTGGCGAGCGCAAATGGCTGTGGACCTTTTGGGACATTGAAGCCTTTTACGCTCACCGTGTACAAGCCTTTTTCCGGTCGGGAAATCCATACTTGTTCCACATTGTTCAAATTGTCCACTTCATCGTCATACGGGTAACGGAAAAAGTCGTTTCCGTTGAACTTCTCTCCGCTGGGAGCGGTTACAGTCAGATCAAGGTTGTTCACCAAGGTTCTTTTCGCTGCCAGAGAAGCCGGATAGTCTGTCCAAGCCAATGTGATGGCAAGCGGCTTGGAGCGGTCGTACACCTCGACGGCAAACATCGCCTCTTCTCCTGTCACCAGACCATCTGTTTCATCTACGAAATCTGTCTCGATCGCCTGCAGGAGGTTGGCCCGCCCGAATCCCTGAAGGCGCATGTCCTCATCGAGATCATCGGCTCCGCTGATCAGCATCGCTTTGATCAGGGCGGCACTCGGTTCATCCAGTTCTTTTTCTTCGAGCAAAAACTGGCGAAGCTGGGCCGCTCCTCCGGCCAGAATTGGTGCGGCCATGCTTGTCCCGCTGTTGTATGCATAGTATTGGTCGAAGAGCTCTTCAAACTCCTCTTCAGGAGCGACCGATGAGCGAGCGGAAAGAATATAGCTCCCGGGTGCGACAATATCGGGCTTCAGCCTTCCATCCTTCGTCGTTCCGCGGCTGCTGAATCCCGCTACAGTATCCGGATCATCCGCCTCATCCCCGCCTACATCCGGTCGGTCGTTCTCGGTAGCCCCTACGGCGATGACATTTTTGGCTGTGGCCGGGCTGCCGATCGTCTTGTAGCCATACTCTCCCTGATTGCCCGCAGCTACCAGGGCAGTCATATCCTTGTGTTCCCAGAGAAACTGGTCAAACAAGAAAGAATCGAGTCCGTAATCGCCGTTATCGTCAGTCCCCCATGAATCCGAGTGAATACGTGCGCCGTCCTCGTAGGCTTCCCCGAGAATGTCCTCGACCTCTCCTTTCAAATACCCCTTTTCCGTCAGCATCGAATGGAAAACCAGCTCCGCCTCCGGCGCCATTCCCTGATACTGTCCATCAGAAGCCTCTCCGCTGCCAAGTGCCGATCCGGCTACATGCGTTCCGTGTCCATCCAGATCACTCGCGTCGCCTTTGCGGCCAATTGCATACAAGCTTTTGATCCTCCCCGTAAAATCGGGATGGAGATCGTCTGGATCGCCTGTATCCAAACCACTGTCGGCGATGCCAATAATCTGTCCTTTCCCGGTAAAGCCGGCAGATTCCAGCTTGTTTGCCTTGATGATTTTTGCAGCCCGATCATTATGCAGTTTTCGCTCCGGCATAGGAATCACGGCAATGACATCTTCTGACTGGATGACCTCCTCCAATCCTTCTCCGCTCATGCGTGCAAGCGAGATGTGCCTCGCATTCTGCAGCGAGTCCACATCACCGATGCTTTCTTCACTCGCCGCCCGATACAGGGTGCGGTTCATGTCCACTTGCTGATCAAAGCCGATCACAGCTACTTCTACCTCATCGGTTGTTCCCAATGACTTGCGAAGAGTCGGCGCTACCTTGTTAACCGGATAAAAAGGAACGACCCTTTTGACAAAATAGAGCCGTTTCAATTTTTTCTCATCGCCCTGTTCTGATAATTTGGCTATAAAGGAATAGTCAGGCAAATAGTCGCCCAGCTCTATACCGATATCCTCTATTTCTTCTTTCCATTCTTCTTCGATGGGCCCCTCGAATTGAATGACGACCAGGTCTGTTTCTCCTCCCGCTTTGGATCGGGAATCCAGAGAAAAGCCTTCCCGCGCTTCAATCTCCAGATCTCCCCTGCGCTCACCTTGTTGCTTGGCTCCTGTCGGCAGCCCGCCGACCATGAGCGACAGAACAAGTACCCCAATCAGTGCCGCATGCCTTTTTCCCCGCAATGAAATGCCCCCTTCTCCCGTCTGATTTTTGAATAACAACATTATACGAAAAGGGTAATAATTGTAAAAGTGTCCCAAGCTTCAGACGGACAAAAAAGCGCAGCAATCCCTGCTGGATCGTGCGCTTCCTGCTTTCTTTTCACCGTGGGCGTTGAGAAAGACTCAAAAAGACTGCGAGTCTCGCTCGGTTATACCAAATGACATGCCACATGATGCTCCGGGCCGACTTCGCGGTAAACCGGCACTTCCGTCCTGCACCTATCCGCAGCAACCGGACAACGGGTATGAAACTTGCAGCCTTGTGGAGGATTAGCCGGGCTTGGAATATCTCCTTTTAGAAAGATTCGCTCTCTCGTTATCGTAGGGTCTGGAATCGGTACAGCCGACAGCAGCGCTTTGGTATAGGGGTGGAGAGGATTTTTGAACAGCTCGTCGCGAGACGCCATCTCCACTATCGAGCCCAGATACATGACGGCCACCGATGAGCAGATGTGCTCTACCACGCTTAAATCGTGAGAAATAAACAGGTAGGTCAGGTTTTGCTGCTGCTGCAAATCAGAGAGCAAATTAATGATTTGCGCTTGAATCGACACGTCGAGAGCAGAAACAGGCTCGTCCAGCACAATAAAGTCCGGCTGCAGGATGAGCGCTCTGGCAATCCCGATCCGTTGTCTTTGCCCGCCGGAAAATTCATGCGGGTAGCGGTCGTAGTGGTACGGTGCCAAGCCGCAAATATTCAGCACCTCCAACACCTTCTCGCGAATTTCTGCCTTCGAGCACAGCCCGTGATCGACGACAGCCTCGCCGATCGCCTCCCCGACTTTCACCCGTGGATTTAACGAGCTGAACGGGTCTTGGAACACATATTGCATTTTGGGTCGCAACTTGCGCAGCTCTTTAGGGGGCAGCTGATGGATATCCCGACCATTATACAGGACATGGCCCTCGGTCTTGTCGTACAGCCTGATAATCGTCCGGCCGGCTGTGCTTTTTCCGCAACCGGACTCACCGACAAGCCCCAAGGTTTCTCCTCTTTTCATGGTAAAACTGATCTGGTCAACCGCTTTTACGTGCCCGATCGTCCGCTGAAACACTCCGGAGCGAATCGGGAAATACTTTTTCAAGTCTTTCACTTCCAGGATGACATCGCTCATTTCGCTCCCTCACCTTCGTACAGCCAGCAAGCCACTTTGCTGTCAGCCCCATCCTTCTGTAAGGCAGGCTGACTTGCACGGCAAATGTCCATCGCATGTTCGCAGCGGTCGCTGTAGTGGCAATTTTCACCCAGACCGATCGGATTGGGGACCTGGCCCGGGATCGTGAACAAGCGCTCTTTTCTTTGTCCGATTACCGGTTTGGCGAGCAACAAGCCTTTTGTATAAGGATGACGCGGATTCTTGAAAATCTCCTTTACCGGCCCTTCCTCGATGACCTTGCCCGCGTACATCACAACCACGTAATCGGCCATTTCCGCAACAACTCCAAGATCGTGGGTGATGAGCATGAGCGACATGTTCCGGTCCTTTTTCAATTGCCGGAGCAAATCGAGAATTTGCGCCTGGATCGTGACGTCCAAGGCTGTCGTCGGCTCGTCGGCAATCAGCAGCTTCGGATCGCAGCTAAGAGAGATTGCGATCATGATGCGCTGCCTCATCCCCCCGCTCAGTTCATGCGGATAGCTGTCAATAATCTGGTCGGCACGGGGAATTCCCACCTGTTCGATGAGCTGGATCGCTTTTTTCCGGGCCTCGCTTTTGGATAGAAGCGTATGCTCGATCAGCGGTTCCATGATCTGGTCCCCTACTGTCAGAACCGGATTCAGCGACGTCATCGGCTCCTGAAAAATCATGGCGATCTCATTGCCGCGGATCATTCTCATTTCGCTTTCCTTGATCTTCAGGAGGTCCCGGCCTTCAAACAAGATTTCTCCGCCCACGATCTTCCCTGGAGGGGAAGCGATCAACCGCATCAATGACATGGCGGTGATGCTTTTTCCGCACCCGGATTCACCGACGATGCAAACCGTCTCTCCAGCTCGGATGGAAAAGCTGACGTCATTCACAGCTTGTACGACACCGGCTTCTGTGTAGAAATACGTTTTCAAATTGCGAAATTCAACAAGTGTACTCGACATATGCAGCTTCTCCTACCTTTTCTGTTTGGGATCAAAGGCGTCCCTCAATCCGTCACCGATGAAGTTGATCGAAACGACGGTAAGCAATATGCACACCCCAGGCGGAACCCAGAGCCAGGGCCTGTTCTGGAAGTCAATCATATTGTTTGCTGCCGAGATCATCTGTCCCCAGGACGGGGTAGGCGGTACTACGCCAAGACCGAGAAAGCTAAGCGTAGATTCGAGAAGGATCGAGTTTGCTACACCCAGCGTCGCCGCAACGATGATGATGGGTACCGTATTGGGCAGCAAATGCCTGAAAATTTTCCGTCTGTCCCTCAGCCCGAGCACTTCGTTGGCCAGCATGAATTCCTGCTCCTTCAAGCTGAGTACCTGGCTTCTGACGAGACGCGAAAGACTCATCCAGGCGATCATTCCGACGATGAACATGACCAGATAAATCCGCTTGTCCGGCGGAAACTTCAAATCAGACAGAATAGCGCCAAGCGCCACGAGGATGGGCAGCGTGGGAATCGCATAAAGAATGTCTGCCAGGCGCATGATCACCGAATCGACAAAACGGCCGTAATAGCCCGCAATGGCTCCCAGCGTCCCGCCGACCAAGACGATGATCGAAGCGGCGACGATCCCCACCAGCAAGGATACTCTTCCAGCTTCCATTGTCCTCAAAAGCACATCCCGGCCGAGCTTGTCCGTCCCGAGCCAATGAGTTTCGTTCGGCGGAAGATTGGCGTTTCTGACCGAAATCTTCGCGTCCAGATGAGAAGAAAAATAGGGACCGATAAACGAAAACAGAAACATCAGCGTAAGGACAATCATCCCGGCCAAAGCCATCTTGTTTTTGAACAGACGGCGGAAGGCACTGCGCCACGGGGAATCGGGTTTGATCTTTTTGGCTTTGAGTTCGACTTGGACGTCAGCAATATTGTGGCTCATCTCTATCCCCCCTACCTGTTCCGGACCCGCGGGTCTGCTACGCCGTACATCAGATCAGCCAGGATATTGGCAACGATCGTCAGTACAACCAGCAGCATCGTAAAGCCCATCAAGAGCGGGTAATCCCTTTGGAAGATTCCGTCCAGCACAACCCGGCCGATGCCTGGCCAGTTAAAGATGCGTTCGGTAATGATCGCCCCGGAAAATAAACCGGGAATTTCGAGGGCAAACAGGGTAATCAAAGGCAGCAATGCATTTCGCAGCGCGTGTTTGAAAATGACGACGCGCTCCTTCAATCCCTTGGCTCGGGCTGTACGAACGTAATCCTGCCTGATGACTTCCAGCATATTGGTCCGAAAGTATCTGGTCAGCGAGCCGATATTCAGCAAGGTCAAAACAATGACCGGCAATGCCAGATGTTTCATCACGTCCCAAAAATCGGCCCAGCCGGTAAGGGTGCTCCCTGTCGACCGCATGCCGCCCAGCGGGAATATCTGATAATCGACGGCGAAGAACTTCAGCATAAGCAATCCCAAAAAGAAGGATGGAAAAGACATCGCCATAAAAACAATCAGCGTGACTGCAGAATCGTAAATCGAATATTGTCTCAGCGCGGCCATAATGCCGACGATGGATGCAATGATCCATTGCAGCACCAGAACGATGATGGCAATCAGAAAGGAATTCCACATAAATGTGTTTATCACGCTCGTCACGGGCTGGCGATGCAGGACAGATTCGCCAAAATTTCCCGTGAGCAGATTGCCCATCCAGGTGAGATACTGCTTGTAGAGAGGTTGGTCAAGCCCGTGCAGGGCGCGTATCTCATCGAGCCGCTCCTGGGTCATATTGGCGTCAGCCGACATCTGGGTGACAAAGTCGCCAGGTGCCAAGGTAAAGACGAGAAAGACGAGAATAGAGGCGCCGATCAGGGTCGGGATGCTTTGGATAAGTCTGCGGATAAGGAGCTGCTTCATGATTTCCTCCCCTCTTATGCAAGCAATATGCTCAGCATAGCGCCGAGCATATTGCGAATTGGTGAAATTATCAAAAATTTTTAGTTAATTTGAACTTCGTTTAGTGACTCTGAGAAGTATTTATAAGGAGAAATCACAAAGCCGGAAAGTCTGGAGCTGATCGTATTCAAATTGTAGCGTTGGTACATAAAGAGCACCGGAATATCGTCATTGATGATCTCGTATGCTTCCTGGTAAATCGCTTTGCGCTTGGCCTGGTCAAATTCTTTCAGACCAGCCTCAAGCAGTTCATCCACTTTGGGGTTGGAGTAGGCGTCTTTATTCGATCCGCCTTTGGAGTGGAACAAGCCGTATGGATCAGGGTCTGTGGAAAGTCCAACGGCCAGGAACGCCATTTCGTGCTCTCCCTTGTTGCGTTTGTCGATGACAGCGTTGAATTCCAGTTGTTCGGCGATAAATTCAATCCCCAGTTCCTTGTAGTTCTCTACCGCAATCGGAATCAGGGCATCATTCACTTCATTTGGAGTCGATGCGGAGAACTGGATCGTGAACTTTTGGCCGTCCTTGTAACGGTAGCCGTCGCTCTCCAGCTTCCAGCCTGCCTCATCGAGGAGCTGTTTCGCTTTTTCCGGATCGTAGCTGTACTTCGTCAGCTTGGACTCGTCCGGATAACCCCACGAAAGCTTGGATTGCGGCACGTCAATGACTTCTGCATACCCTTGCGAATACGCGTACACCACTTCTTCGCGGTTCAATCCGTACATCAGTGCTTGTCTGACGCGTTTGTCCTGGAACTTCGGCAGCTTGTGATTGATCGCAATATAGCCATATCCATTGTTCAGGAGCATGTCAAGATCGACAAATCCCAGTTCCTTCAATGCTTCAACGTTGTCTGCATTTACGGAAATCGAGGCGTCAAAGTCGGTTGCACCCGTTTTCAGGCTTTGAATCTGCGTTTCCGCCGTCGTTGACTTGAAGATCAGATTTTTGACTTTCGGAGCGCCCTTCCAGTAGTTTTCATTCGCTACGAGACGGACTTCCTGTCCAGGGATAAACTCCTTCAGAATATATGGCCCGCTGCCCATAGGCTTCTGATGCAAGCTCTTGATATACTCCAGATTTCCTTTGGCGAAATCTTTTCCGTAATAGTGCTTGGGCAGGACAAAAATCTCAGTGCCGAGCAACAGCAAAGTCGTTGCGTTTGCTTCTTCCACCTGAACTTGAATCGTCTGTGGATCAATTACTTTTACGCCCTCGAGGCTGGTTGCGTTTCCATTTTTGTATGCGTCTTCGCCTTTGATTTTGGCCTTTGACAGGTTCGACCTGCCGTCGTATTTGGGGTCCAACAGGACGTGATAGGCGAACGCGACATCCTCTGCCGTTACGGGCTTGCCGTCGGAGAATTTTGCTCGTTTGTCGATATGGAACGTATATGTCAATCCGTCGTCGGAAATCTCCCATTTTTCCGCAAGTCCCGGAATCACAGTGGCATCTTTTGCTACCGACAGCAATCGTTCGGTTACTGCTTCAATCACATACCGGTCATAGACTGTGTTGTAAAACCAGTAGTTGAAAATGCCTTGCGGGTCTGTGATGCCGAGCACCATCGTATCTGTGCGCTGCTTCGCAGAATCCGGCACTTTCGAAGGATCTGTCGCCTTGATATAGCCCAGCTCTTTCTTTTCACCGGCTTTCGTTTGCTCTTGCTGGTTTTGCTCTGATTGGTTCGGTTGCTGCTGATTTTGTTCCGTCGGCTGTGCTGCAGGCTGGGTGCAAGCGGACAGAAGCAGTGCCCCGGTAAGCAGGGAGCACAAGAATAGAGAAAAAGACCTTTTCTTCACTTAATTTCCCCCTTTTTGAATTTTCTCATAACATTTCCATTATAAGCTATAATCTGGAAATCAGAAAGGATATTCTTGTTGATAAAAATATGTCTTGTAGAAATGTGTCCTTTGGGGCTAAAAATAGAAAAAAAAGAGAGACGAAAGTCCCTCGCAATGAATCACTCTATGTTTTCGTTTGCATCCCCTGTCGCTAAAAACAACGGGGCAAAGTCTTCCCATTCCAGCATGCTCAGCGTATCGCGTGTCCATTCCGCTGCCTGCTTGCTCGTTAATCTTACCGCTTGATTTTGCATCGCTTCCTGAACGAGATTTTGGACGAGCCTGCCGTTCCCGTGCAGCTGATGGCTTGCGGCTGCCCGCTCCAAATAAGTCCGGATCGTTTCCACCGTTTTGTCGTGAACCAGATAGCCCCTTTGATATACCGCCAGCCGGAGCATTTGCACCAATTCATCCGTAGTGTAATCCGGGAACGGAATGTACTTTTTGAAACGCGAGTAAAGTCCCGGGTTGCTTGCCATAAATCGCTGCATTTCCAGAGGATAGCCTGCGAGAATGACCACCAGATTTTCTTGGTGTCTGGTCATTTCCTCCACTAACGTATGGATCGCTTCATGGCCAAAATCCGTTTCGCTTCCTTCGGCCAAAGCGTAAGCCTCATCGATAAACAGGACACCGCCCAACGCTTCGCGGACCTTCCTCCTGGTCAATGCCGCCGTCTGGCCTACATATCCGGCAACCAGATCAGCCCTGCCAACTGTAACCAGATGTCCGCGTTTCAAGTAGCCGATTTCTTTCAACCTTTCGGCATACAAGGCCGCAACCGTCGTTTTTCCGGTTCCCGGGTTCCCCGTGAATACCGCGTGGAGTTCAATAGGCAAGGCAGGCAGCCCGATCGCACTGCGCTTGCGCTGAACGTCCACAAACGATGAAATCTTCAACAGCTCCGCCTTTACTTGCTCCAAGCCGATCAAATTGGATAGCTTTTCCCAGGCACTATCAGACTTCTGCTCGCCCCGCTTGGGCAGAACATCCTCCTGGCTGAGAATGGTAAAATCATGCCAATCCAGCTCTTTTTCACCATCCACCTCTCGTCCTTTGGCAAAAATGGCGTCCAGAACAATGTTTTGAACCGTACGGGCATTGCCAAAGGTATGGTCTACCTGAGCCTGTTCGATACGCTCCCGGAGAGCAGTGCGAGTTTCTGTTGTCAGCGTAAAATCATTGCGGCTCGCGACTTGCTCGGCAATGAGCAGAAGCTCTTCCGTACTGTAATCGGGAAGAAGAAAATGTCCTGTTTCCGGAAAGCGGCTGCGGAGTCCGGGATTAGCGTACAGAAACTGCCGCATTTCCTCGGGATAGCCGGCCATCATGACGACAAAACGGCCTGCGTACTCGCCGCCGGTCATCGCTGCAACCAGCGTATCGATGGCTGCCTGCCCGTAATCGCTGCCGGAGCTGTCCGGCCGCTTCAGGCTGTAAGCTTCATCAATAAACAAGACGCCGCCCTCCGCCCGTTTTACGGCATCCATCACCTTCTGCTCTGTCTGTCCCACGTATGCCCCCACCAAATGAGAGCGGTCCACCTCGACGACGTCTTCGCGCTCCAGCAAGCCAAGCTCGTGATAAAGTCTGGCGATGAGTCTGGCCAAAGTCGTTTTCCCCGTTCCCGGATTGCCCATGAAAACGAGGTGGAGCGGAATTTGGTCCCGCATATGCCAACCTTTCTCCTCCCGCATTTGGCGATAGCGGAGAAAGTTTGCCAGCGAGCGGACCCGATCCTTGATTTCCTGCAAACCGATCAAAGCTTCCAGCTCTTCCAGCGCAGAAAGTTTCCCTACCGGCTCGTCAGCGGCATCAGCCTCGTTATTTGTATCAAACAGTGCCGCCCTCTTTTCGTTCTGAGCAGCCAATGCCCGTATCGCTTCCTGCAGAGACGCAAGTGATTCACCGGAATAAAACAGCCCGCGCAGGGAAGCAGCGTACTCCTCTGCACGCTCCAGCATTACCTCTAGCAGCCGCTTTCTTTCTGCGTACAAAGCCCCTAGTACGGCCAATCTCTCAGCCGTTTCGCTTTCCCCGACCCGTCTTGCAGCTTCCCCGGCTTCAGCCGCCAGTTTGCGCCACCCGTCCAGCTCCACCAGCTCTGCTCGGCCTGCTTCCTGGAGAATTTCCAAGTTTTTGCGTCGGCTGACAGCGTTATCAGTCTCGCGCACAGATGGATAGCCTTGCTGAAACCGATGTTCTTTCAGTTGCAGCTCGTACAGCCGAAGACGGCATTTCAGAGCCAATTCAAAGGAGGGATCCAGCGAGATCGCTCTGTCCAGCCACTCCGCCGCCAGCGTATGGCCTCCCGGCTTTTTCATTCGCTTGGAGGCAAGCAATGTCAGAACGACCGCTTCCGCTTCGCTGGTACGAGCAAATTGACCGTTTTTTCGCAAATCCTCGACCAATTGCAGCGCGGACAGAAGCTCACCCTCTGTCACTTCTTTTGTATCATGAGGTTGGTCCCGCCACATCCATATTTGTTTCAGACTGTCCGGTACGTTCTGTTGCTGCATCGAAGGTCCTCTCCCATCCGTACAATCAGTTTCACCTCCTGTTGTATCATATTTTGAGCAAAGTGAAAAGAACAGGAACCTTTGGAAGGCTTTATTCCTTGATATTGTCTGCTGAATTGTACTGATACAGGTCGTGGAAACAGAGAAAGACAGCCTGACTCACGAAGAGCGGCTGCCAGTCATTTTTACCTTGACGCTATATATCGATATGACCCAGTTCCACGTCAGCCTGGAAATGGGCTTTTGCCGCTTTAAATACATCCTCCTCGGAATCCGCAGCGATTTTAAACATCGTGATCAGCTTGTCTCCGCTCAGCACCTGAACATTGTACTGGGCGTCTCCGTCATATGTAGCGGCAAACTGGTATTCCCTTCCGTTCACTTCTATACATTGTTCCATTGTCGGCACACCTCCTGCTATAGTGTGTCACGATTCGATTTCCATCATGTCGAGTCCCTCTATTCTTGTAACATGCGAAACTTTCATAAAGGTGCAAACATAAGCATTTTCACCCAAAGAGGGCTGCCGATTTTTGCCGATCAGTATAACACTCGATTTTTTTACAACCAAAAATAACCTCTACCATATAATCTCTATTATGTAAATACAATTATGTACAAATATTTGAATATTCTGTTAAATTAACCTTATTAGTTTACTTTCATAAACATTAATGGTAATAATAGGTTATGGTAAAAAAGGAGGTAATGAATGTGAAGAAACTTTCAAGGTTTACGGCGACTGCTTTGCTGTCGGCATCTTTATTAATCCCGGCTAATGCACTTGCAACCGACAATCAATCGACCTCAGACACGGTGACTCCCGCCTCTACTACTGTCAAAATTTTAGAAGTATTTTCACTCACTAAAGATTCATCTGCTGAATCAGTTTACTTCTATGTCAATACACCTGGAACTGTAGTATTTAATACAACTCAGAATAATAAAAGTTATGACTCAAGTGTTACTTATTTAATTGTAAGAGATGAAGCTGCTGGTTGGTCTACTACTTGGGGAGGAGCTAGATTTGAAGGAAATGGTTCTTTCCAATTCACAAGTAGAGAGCCTCTGCCTGTCGGAGCCTATTATGTGAAGGTATCAAGTAGACAATATGGCAAAACAGCTATCACACTGACTGCTACCACTCCATAAAAAATTATGTTAGTAAGAGGTTGTCCATTGGACGGCCTCTTATTACTTTTATACTCAGTTTCTCGTCAATAAGACGCTTGGCTATGGAATTGCAAAACGAAAAAAAGTGGAATATAGGAACTTTTAAAACCTCAACCTATGAAAAGTACATAATTTCAACTTTGCCGATAAAATTAGAACAATGATTAATGATGATTCACTTCCTTATAGACCAATCTAGTACATCGATTGTTATGTTTCATGACAGCTACCAGTGCTGTGGGAAACTTTTCCTGCAACAGTTGAACCTATTGATGCACATCCAATCGTACAGAAATAATACGCGTCTGTATTGATTTACCTAAGATAGGATACTGGGCATCGTCTATACATGGTATAATTTGGTCGAAATGATCTTGAGTTAAAGGATGATTTTATGGATGTTTTTCCACCCTTGTTGGTTAGCTTTATGCTTACCGTCTTACTATACAGACTCAACAAATACAGGCTTACTCGATATAACCGTGAAAATATCGGGATAGCATTATGTAGCCTGCTTATAAGCTCCTATATTAAGACCAAACTTGTTTTTGTAACCATAACTGTTATTTTCGCAATCTTGTTGGCATCTTTTATTTGGGGACTTGCTAAGGAACTATAGAGATTGTTCGAACAAGCATGTCTGTGACGACATCATTAGGGGCAAACGAATAATGTACGTAAACCGTGTCCTTCATAGCACATATATGACTTCATTGTAATAAGTCCGCTGAAATATCCTTATACGAATCCTTTTTTGCTACATCAGCAGTTTGAAAAGATTAAAGACTACATCCATAAAGGGGGCAACCATGAAACTTGAATACTTGTTCTTTACCCTTTCTTGCTCTATTTTTTTGTACTGGATCGTCACCAATGCTTTAACAACCTCTGATCCATCTATTACGTATTTCTTATCTTTAATAGCTTCCCAACTCTTGATACGACCTTTATATAGCTTCAAACATGCTAAACCTCATGTACAGAGTCACCATGATGGAAAAGAGTCAATGGAACGTAATTGAGATTCTATTCCCGGCTTTTTTCTGTTCGCTCACTCGTGTACTCTGTACTAGAGGAGTGATTGTGTTGGAAAAATCATTTTACTATCCGGTCCCTTGGGGTGACGTTGCCTTTTTGAAAGAAGCTTTGATTGCCATGGAACTGCCTTTTCGTATTGAACAGCCTTCCGTTCGATTGCAGTTGGCACCTGGTGAAGTGGCGATTGTATTCAGTGATATGCATATGAGAGATTACAACGCTGTTCGGGAGCTGTTTGGAGATCATGGGAAGCGTTATCCACAGTAGGCTGTTACCCTCCGATCCAGGTTGGTCGCTGGCACCACTTTTTTCTCCCTCCATTCCGGCTATCGCGTACGAGAAAAACCCGAGACCTTTCACAAACTAGATCCTCTCTCCCCATATTTTCCGCCGCAGCAGAGCATGGACGATAAAAGAAATCCCACTCAAAATTGTGCTTGCCCGCCCCATAAAGGTTTTCCAGCTTTTCTTGATCGATCGATGCCGCCGTTTGGATACTCCTCCACACACCTGTGCACATTAATGGTATTGAGGAGGTGACCAATTCATGGTAAAACGAGATGAACGAGAAACACCTGCAGCTATGACCATTAATCAAGCATCTGAAGCCATTCAAAGCACTTCTCCAGACGAATCTGCTGCAATTGAACGAGAACAAAATCAAATGTTCTCGGCTCCTGGGGAGCGTGCAGCGGAAAACGAAAACCCAGCCGATTAATAGCTTGCCTTCACCTAAAGGTGGAGGCTTTTTAACTTTCTTTCATTTGTAGTATGAGACAGCTAAGCAGCTCTCTCCCATACTTATATTGAATTCTAAGAATTTATTGGCATTTTACTACCAAATATTAACTAGTCTGTAAAGATAGAACACCAAACAATTATGAACATTATATGAAATTTAGCTTTTTAGTTTACAGCATAATCACAAAATGGTAATAATAGGGTATACCAAATTTTAGGAGGGTCCTGAATGAAAAAAGTAGTTTTCAGCCTTCTCAGCGTGGCATTAGCCTCTAGTGTAGCCGTTGTTGCCTCAGCAAGTGAGTCCACGACTAATGCTGTTATCAAACCACAAGCGATCTTCTTGGATAGGGAGCCGAACAACAAAAGAGCAGACGCTAATCTGTTTGTTATAGCTGACGGAAGTCAAATTTCTGGATCATTGGGCAGGGATGATGCCGCGGACTGGTTTAAATTTACTCCCTTGACCTCTGGAAAATATCGTTTTATTTTTTCTCATTCCTCTTCGCAATATTATGAATTGACTTTACGTGGTGATGGAGTGGGAACAGTTGCAACAATTACGTATGATAACCCAAATAAGTATTTTGATGTGACGGTAGACGCAGGCAGAGATTACTATATCGCTGTCGAATCAGTATTAACCAACTTAAATGCAGATACAAGTTATGACATTTACACCGTCAAAATTGACTAAAGATAAAAACCACTCAGGAGCAGCCTGAGTGGTTTATTTTCTAGTTGTAACTACTTATATAACAGCCTCTCACCACACTAATATCCTGCAAAAAAAACTGATGTTTCCTCCATCTCCCTAAACACTTTCTCTCAAACATCAAACCCTTCCCGCTATCTGTTCTGCTCGCCGATCAGTCGCTTTTCTCCCGCTGCCAAGTGTCACCGTACACACGCCTGCAATGACCAGGACGATCCCGATACACTGGACCCAGGTCATGCTCGAGCCGTAAAAAAGAACGGCGATCCAACAAGCATTGATCGGCACCAGGTTCATGTAGATGCTGGCTTTGCTGGCTCCGAGACGGTGAATACCCTGATTCCAGAGAAAAAAGGCGAGAATCGTCGCGAAAATCGTCATATAAGCCATTTCTCCCCATGCTTGACCGGACATGTGCGGTACACGATCCCAGCCGCCCGCTGTAAAGGACCATACGATGAGAAAAAACGCGCCTGCCATCGTTGTCGACGCAGTTGTCAATAACGGCGATACCCCTTTCATCACGACCTTGCCGATCAAGCCGTAAAGCGCCCAGCATAGGAGCGCCGACAGAAACAACAAATCACCTGCATTAAACGACAAAGAAGTCATCGCTTCCCACGAGCCCTTGACAATCACGAGGAAAACGCCGGAAAGCGACAACAGCAAGCCAATCCCAAGCTTCTTATTCCACGATTCCTTTAAAAACAAGACAGCCCCCAGCGTAATCAATACAGGGGAGTTCGCCATAATCAATGACCCGTTAATCGCCGATGTATAGGAAAGTCCGATAAAAAACAACGCATTGTAGGCGAACACTCCTGTGACTGACATTAACAAAAGGCCCAGCCAATGTTTTTTCATTTCCGCCACCTGCCACTCGCCGCGCAGAAGTGTAAAGACAAAGAGAATCAGACCGGCCGTTCCAAAACGAAAAGCGGCTGCGGTTATCGGCGGAACTTCCGTGATGACGTGCTGGGCCGCCCCGAAAGCCCCTCCCCAGAAAAGCGGAACGGTAAACATCCAAATGTATATGCTCCAATCTTTATTGGCTGTTTCGGTTTTCACTTCCGTTATCCCCTTTGCTGATCCGCCTTTTTTGACTGCTGCTATCCTGCTCCGCTCGTACCAACACCTCATACACCTCTTGCATCGGGCGCAGCCAGTTTTGTCTCATGATTGCTGCAGCCGTTTCACTGTCCCGATTCTCAAACGCGCGGATCATCCGTTCATGCTCAAGCACCGATTCTGTTTTGGACCCCACGGGTTGTTGCAGAAATACGTATTTCAAGCGGCGCACGTGGAGTTGCAGGATGGATGAAAATTGCGTAATGTACGGGTTGTCCGCAATCTCCAAGATCAAATCATGAAACTGCTCGTCATGCTCCATCGCTTGAAACAACTGCTCCTCTCCGATCGCAGTCCGGTAATCGTTATTGACATCGACCAGCCTGCGGATATCTCCGGTCGCTATTTTCCTCGCAGCTTCTTCGGCAGCCAGTGCCTGAAGAGCGGCAAGCGGCGGGTATATTTTCGGCACGTCCTCTTTGGTAATGGTCGTGACTTTGGTTTCTCTGCCAGGGTACGTCTCGATGAATCCCTGGGTCTGGAGCAATTGCAGCGCTTCTCGGACCGGCGTCCGGCTGATTCCCAGCGCTTCCGATAACTCTGCATCGAATAATTGCTCACCCGGCTCCAGTGTTCCATCAATGATCCAGCGCTGGAGTTGGTGAAATGCTTTTTCTTTTGCAGACATCCGTACAGGTGATTGATATCCTCTCGGGATTGGCATGTGCTTACACCCTCTTTCTGATTTGTCAGAAATATATCGCATATATATTTCATTGTCAAGAACATGAGGACATTTCCGCCATGAAAACATCTCCTTGGAATGCAAAAACCCCCGGTGTCGGGGGTTCTCACGCGAAAGCTGCGCTTTTTTTAGACAGGTGAAAATTGTGAAAGGACGGTCGGCTGACGGAGCTCAGAACCGTTTGGCAAAGCGATGACCAGCGTGCCAGTTCCATCTCCTCCATCATCCTCCCAGCGGAATCCAAACGTCAGTTTCTTCGCTTCCGTTCCGTCTGAAAAAGCCGCCAGCAAGCTGCCCATCGTCTCGGGCAAAATCGGCACGGCTACCCGATTCCCTTGCTCATCCGGAATGGACAGGAGCTTGGGCGCATCTGCGAAATACTGAACCGTATCAGCGAGCAGGGATACTTGCTGCTGAGTCAATTGCGATACAAACGCTTCAAAAGGCACTCCCATTCCGATCATTCCTTTTCTGGGTCGTCAAACAAGCTTTGCTGGATCAGCGGTTTTTTCTCCTCACCGCGTGGAGCGGCCTGCAGTTCTTCATTGACTTTTGAGGAAGCGTCCTCCTCTTCGCCAGTCAGAACCGCTTCATATGCGACGCTGCGGACTTCTCCTTCGACTGCGGCCCTGCCAATACCGCCTTGTTCCGTGATGCCAACCTGTTCAGCCTGTACCTGTACCCACTCCTGTTTGTCTGTCAAGGCATAGAGGGTCTCTTCGACAGTCACGGCGACCACCATATGGGGATGCGTTTTCCGTTTGCGGATGAGCTGCACCCCTTTTCCGGCCCTTCCCTGCAAGGGGATGCTCTCCAAATAGGTGCGCTTCAGGGTCCCTTCTGCAGTCAAAATGCTGAATACCCGCGGATCTTTCTCTTCGATCGGCAATACCCCGACCACATGATCGCCTGCTGCGAGGGTGATCGCCTTGACACCGCTGGAAGCCCGTCCAGTCGGGCTTACGTCGCTCTTCAAGAAGCGGATGCCCATCCCGTCTTTCGTGACGACGAGGAATGCTCCCTTCTCCTCCGCCGCAAACGCAGCGACATACTCATCCTCTTCGGATTTCAGCTTGGCCGCTACCAGCGCGCCGGAACGATTCGTTTCGTACTCGCTCAAAGCCGTTTTCTTCACGAGACCCGAGCGGCTCATGTGAACGATTTGCAACGGCTGCTTGAAGTTCTCCACGATCGCAAAACCGATTACGCGCTGATGCTTTTCAAGCGGAATGATGTTGACGAGCGCCGTGCCGATGTCTTTCCATTTGTCGTCAGGAATGGCATGCACCAATGTGGCAAAATACTTGCCATCCTGCGTGAAAAACAGCGCTGTATGGGACGTGTTCGTCTCGATGAAGTAACGGACCCGGTCTCCTTCCTTCACTCCACACGTATCGATCGTCCCTCCCATCGACTTGAACGAACGCGGACTTGTCCGCTTGATGTAGCCTTCGTTGGTCAGGGTGACGATGCAATCCTCCGCATTGATCTGCATGGCGATATCCACCTTGATTTCCTCGATCTCGCCCTGTATTTCTGTCAAACGTGGATCTGCGTACTTCTTTTTGATCTCGTTCAGCTCGGACGTAATTACCTGGATCAGCTTTTTCTCGCTCTCCAGGATCGATTTCAGCTCGGCAATCTCCTTGGCAAGCGTCTCCAGCTCTTTTTCCAGCTTGACGATGTCCAGGCGGGTCAAGGAAGCGAGCTGGATGCTTAGAATGGCATCGGCCTGCGGATCGGTAAAGCCGTACTTCTCCATGATGTTTTTCTTGGCATCGGCCCGATCTTCCGAGTCCATGATCGTATCCACGACCTGCCGCAAGATCGATTTCGCCCGAATCAGGCCTTCCACCACGTGCTCGCGCTTGGATTTTCGATCGAGGTCGTACTGGGTACGCCTGGTCACGACTTCCTTCTGGTGATCGATGTAGGCGACGAGCAGCTCTTTTAATCCCATCTGGCGAATCGTGCCTTCGTGAATGACGTTCATGTTGTAGTTGTAATAAATTTGCAAGTCGGTGTTTTTGTAAAGATAGTTCAAGATCGGTGTCTCATCCACATCCTTCTTGATGTCGATGACGATCCGCACCTTTTTCTGCTCCGCCTCCTTGCGGCCGGTCTCGTCCCGGACGGCAAGAGCCCCTTCGATTTTTCGCTCCATGACGAGCTCATCGATCTGGGCAACCAGCTTGGACTTGACCACGTCGTAAGGAATTTCCGAGATGACGATTTTCTTCACCTTGGCTCCCTTTGGCTCCTCGACATGGGTTCTGCCGCGGATGATGAACTGTCCGCGCCCTGTTTCAAAAGCCTTGCGAATGCCGGAGATCCCTTGGACGATTCCCCCTGTCGGGAAATCTGGCCCTTTTACGTAGGTCATCAGCTCATCCAGACTGATGTCCGGCTTTTTCATTTGAGCAATGGCCGCATCAATCACTTCGCCGAGATTATGTGTCGGAATATCCGTGGCAAACCCTACGGCAATCCCCGAAGCTCCGTTCACAAGCAGATTGGGGAAACGGGACGGCAGCACTGCCGGCTGCTCCGCCGAATTGTCGTAGTTCGGGATGAAGGTAACGGTATCTTTCTCGATGTCCCGCAGCATTTCGTTGGCGAGCGCCGAAAGACGGGACTCGGTATAACGCATCGCCGCAGGCGGGTCGGCATCGAGGCTGCCGAAGTTGCCATGCCCCTGAATCAGCACCTGGCGCATTTTCCACCATTGCGCCATGCGGACCATCGTTTCATAAATGGCGGCATCTCCGTGCGGATGGTACGTCCCCATCACGTAACCGACTGTTTTCGCCGATTTCCGGTACGGCTTGTCATGGGTGTTTCCCTCTTGGTACATCGCGTACAAAATACGGCGCTGCACCGGCTTCAAGCCATCGCGCGCATCGGGGATCGCGCGGGACAGGATGACCAGATTGGCATAATCGCCAAAGCGTTTTCCCATGATTTCCGCAAAGCTTTGTTCGATAATTTGATTGGACAGCATGCTTATTCATCCTCCCCCACTTCAAAGGTGACGTGGCTTTCAATCCACTCTCTGCGGGGCGGTACCTTGTCGCCCATCAGTACCGTCACCAGTTTTTCGCAGTGGGCCAGGTCTTCCAGTTGAACCCTGATCAGTTTGCGCGTTTCCGGATTCATCGTCGTTTCCCACAGCTGATCCGGATTCATCTCGCCCAAACCTTTGTAGCGCTGCACTTCAGCACCGCGGCCAAGCTTTTTGAGGGCTTGTTCCAGTTCGTAATCACTCCAGCAATATATCGATTCCGCCTTTCCCCGCCCCTCTTTTTTCACCTGATACAAAGGCGGCTGGGCGATATAGAGATGCCCGGCTGCAATCAGAGGCTGCATATAGCGGAAAAAGAAAGTGAGCAGCAAGGTCTGAATATGCGATCCATCGACGTCTGCGTCAGACATGATGATGATTTTGTTGAACGCGCAATTCTCGATCGAAAAGTCTTCGCCGATATCCGTTTCCAGCACTTCCAGCACTGTGCGGAATTCCTCGTTGGATAGGACATCGGAAAGCTTGGCTTTCTCTGTATTGAGCGGTTTTCCCCTCAATCCGAAGATCGCCTGAAATTCGGAGCTCCGTGCTTGCTTGGCCGAGCCTCCGGCAGAATCCCCCTCCACGAGGAACAATTCATTGCGCTTCGGGTCTTTATATTGCGGTGGAGCAAACTTCTCCGAAATGGACTTGCGTTTCTTTGTATTTTTGCTCTTTTTGTCTCCGCGCAAAGCCTCCCGCTGTTTTCGCAGCTCTTCCCTGATTTCTGCCGAACGAATGGCCTTGTCTACGAGCAGCTTTCCGACTTCCGGGTTTTCTTCCAGGAAAAAGCCCAGCTTTTCCGAGACGATCTGCTCCACGATTGTCCGCGCTTCTTCGTTCCCGAGTTTGTCTTTGGTCTGGGATTCAAACTGGACGTCAGCCATCTGCAAAGACAGAACCCCGAGGAAGCCTTCCCGCAGGTCGTTCCCTGTCAGGTTGGCGTCCTTTTCCTTCAGGTAGCCTTTTTTTCGGGCAAACTCGTTAAATACCCGGGTCGTCCCGTTGCGGAAGCCTGTCACATGCGTACCGCCATCCGTGGTCGGAATCGAGTTTACGTACGAGACGAGGGTCTCTGTGTAGCCGTCGTTGTATTGAAATGCAAGCTCCACGTAGACGTTATCCTTTTCCCCTTCGAAGTAAACGACCGGATGGAGGGTATGCTTGCCTTCGTTTAAATATTCGACATAGGACTTGAGGCCATCCTCGAAGTAAAATTCCTCCTGCTTTTTCTCCGGACCCCGCTCATCGATCAGTACCATCCGCAGTTTCTTCAGCAAAAAGGCAGTCTCGCGGAACCTGTCGCGAATCAATTCATAGTCAAAGCGAGCGTTTCCAAAGACCGCCTCGTCCGGCAAAAAGCGAACCGTCGTACCCGTACGTCTTGTTTTTCCGGTAATAACGAGATCCGTTACCGGCTTGCCCACATGTTCATTTCCTGCCTCGTCCACGACATAGGCAAATTTTTGCTTGTGCACCGAGCCCTCGCGGTGAATCTCTACTTCCAGCCATTTCGACAGCGCCACAACCACACTGGAGCCTACGCCATGCAGCCCGCCGCTCTTTTTGTAGCCTCCGCCGCCAAATTTTCCGCCGGCGTGCAGGGTCGTGAAAATGACCTCGGGCGCAGGACGTCCAGTCTTGTGCATGCCGGTCGGAATTCCCCGGCCGTGGTCTTCCACGCTGACACTTCCGTCTTTATGTAAAGTTACAATGATCTTATCGTTAAATCCGGCTAACGCCTCATCCTTAGCATTGTCAACGATCTCCCACAAAAGATGGTGAAGACCGCGACTGCCCGTAGAACCTATGTACATCCCCGGCCGCTTGCGGACGGCTATCAATCCTTCTAGAACCTGAATGTCTTCTTCGGTATATCGGAGTGCATCTGTTTCCTTCAAGCGCTTTCTCCCCTCTACTTCTTTCACTGCAGTTCCGCCAAGGTCGCTGGCGAAGTCTCGTTATAAAAGCGAACACTTAATCGCTATTGTACCGTATGGAAACCATTGTATTCAATGTTTAGCCGCCATTTCGGACGGAAAAAGACTTGCGAATGCGTATATGCCGATCAAAAAAAATGTATCGAATCCCCAGTGCGGCGCGCTTTTGCCGACAATGCTGCCAGCAAACTCTCACCATTCAAAACGGTAACTGCTGACGAGTCATCGCGAATAGAGTGGTTCCGCGGGTGCTTGCGATCCATTTGGCGCAACAGAAAGCCATCTCACGCTGCGCGAGATGGCTGGTGACATGTTTTTTTGCAAAAGCCTACACAAGATTCTCCTGCCTGTCGGAAACGATTTCCTCCATATCGACGAAGTACCGGCCTGAACCGGTAAATTGCCCCAACGAGATTCTGCGGCAAACATCTGCGCCCACTGCGGCTCCCAGAGAAACAGACGAGGCAAGCTGGGGCCAGGTCATAATGCTCTTCCCCACCTCCTGCAAAGACGCCTTGAGCCGTTCAGACATCGTTTCATAACCGACGATTTTCAAAACGGCGGGAATCTTCTCCTGGTCGGACAACCCCTGCAGCCGGCTGTAATCCAAACCTTCCGCCAATCCGTGAAGGATGGGGCGGTCCGGCTCCAGATCAAAGCGTTCGACGTCCAATAATCCGCGGTCGCTCGTATCCATGACGACTGGTATTCCATGCAGCCGCGCTTTCTCCCTGGCGAGAATTTTAATATTGAGGCTGTCGCACTCATCTACGAGAATATCCAATTTGCCGCCATCCCATAAGAAGCGTTCGATATTTTCTTCTGTAATACCTTCCGGATAGCAAACTACCCGCAGATATGGGTCAATTTCCGCAATTTCCCTCGCCGTAATCACCCACTTGGGCAGCCCGAGCTGGAAGACACCGGCCCGGATGCGGTTTAAATTGGAAAGCTCCAATGTATCAAAATCGGCGATCCGGATTTCACCGCAGCTTCTTTCCATCGCCAAAGTCAGGGCGATCGATTGACCGACAGACAGCCCGATAACGCCGATGCTTTTTTCAGAGAGCCGCTTTTGCTCCTCCGCCGTTATTTTGTTGCGGTTCCGATTGGTCCGCACAAAAATGAAATCCTCTTCGTCCAGCAAGTGAACCAGCTTATTCCTCCACGGATAATACACCCATACCCCATGAAAAGAGATGGGTGTGGAGCCGAGGTACTCGTCCACCGCGGCAGACAGCTCCTCGGGCGAAAAGCGTATCCCTGCATGTTTCGCCTTGATCATCTCCTGCAATTGGGGACGCAGACGATCAATGACTTCCGGACGTTCCGTCTCCATCAGCTCGCTTACACGATGCTGGTCTTCGATTCGTGACAAGCGAAAAAACTCCGGACGCCAAACGAATCCCGTTTCCTCTTGCTTCGTTCCCGGGTGCCAATCATGGAATGAATGCATGCATAATCCCCCGCTTTCAGACGACTTGTCCTGATTACAAAATGATCGTGTATCCATTCAGCTCTTTTTTAAAGGGCTCCACTTGCGGCGAAACAGTGTACAGAGCGGGCTGCTCTTCCACGGGAGCACCCGGCTTCCAGTACTTTGAAAATGTATTTCGCATCTCGTCATACTCTTTGGCCTCACTTGGCAACGCGAATGGAACCGGAATCAGACCGAATCCAGATTCCGCCATATACTTCTTTACATGGGGCGGGAGAATAATAAACATCGTCCCCCATTCGGCCCTTTGGGCGAAGTCCACCATCGTGGAGAGAAGCATGCGAAAAATATATCGTTTGTGCAGTTGAAGGATTTTGAACATAGTCGCATTCGGATCCTTGGGAAACATATCCAGGATGGGATGGAAGGAAAAGCGGACAAATTCTACCGCCTTCTCCCTCCTCTCTACCCCTTCAAATAAGTCGTAGCAATCAAGCTCTGATCCCACGACTGCCCGGGCCGTGGCCAAAACAACAGAGTCATTTCCCAAATCCTGTTGGACAGTAAAAACTTGCGACTTGTCATCTACTTCGTAACCGATCGGAACATATTGCGTAGGATCGCTCAGATACCGGTAGTTGTAACTGAAGCTGATAATATCCTGCACCTGTGACCACGCCGACGCATCTGCCTGTGTCGGACTTGCCCAGTAATACAGGCGGCTGTTCAGGACATCGTCCGGCCTCTCCATCAATGGTTTTGACAGTGAGTGGTAGAGCTGATTCAGCTGGACGGAAGCGAACGAATCGGGATGCTGAAATCGTTTTAGGGGAAACACGGAGTAAGGACTGGTACGTAGAGGCACATGCTTGGCGGTTACAGAGAATGAATGTGGCGTTGGCATTGTGACAACTTCCTCCTGTCATCTTCCCTGCCAGACGACGGGTTCGGAAGGCGTGATGGGGTAGCTCGCGTCTGTCGCATGGGAATAATTACCTGATTACATGGTTCTACAGAAATTTCCGTTTTCCTCCAAATCTATCTATGATTTTCCAAACGATGTTTTTCATCGTTATGGGCAAGCTACGAATGAGCGAAAACCGCAGGCAAAAAGGGGGAACTTCCTTGATCAGCGCAACGAAACCTTTCGTGAAATTTCACCGTTATGACCAGGAGCTGGCCTCCGATATACAGGCTCTGAATGCTTCCGGCTATCACAAGGACGATATCTGGGTACTCAAATGGAATCCGGACAAAAATCACTCCAATCAGCGTGACAATTACTACAAGTACAGTACTCATTTTGAGAGCGCAGTTGGAAATATTGACAGCAAGGCTCACTTTTTCGACAATGGCGGGGAAGAATTGCGGACACGTCTCGAAAAGCTGGGTTTGACAAAGGATGAGGCTTCCGCGCTAGTCCGGGAATTGCAAGAGACCGATTACACCTGCCTGCTGGTCGTTCGCGATCTGAAGGACAACATCATCAAAATGAACGATTAGCAACAAAAAGACCGCTGCTCGTATATGCAGCGGTCTTTTTGTACATTTCTTTCTTATTCGTTCTCGATCAATTCGATGCCTTCAAGCACTTCGTTCAGCTTATTGTAAACGGCATCTTCCTCGTTTTCTTCCAGCGGTACCATTTCGCCACCGTCTATTTGAAATACGAAAATGTCAACTTCCTCTTCCAAATCCTCGTCGCTATCCTCGTCTTCGACAGCTTCTGTAAGGGCTACGTACTCTTTCCCGTTCAATTCGAACATTGCGATGACTTCGAAATCGCCCAAAGGCTCTCCGTTTTCGTCGTCAAGCGTGATGACGTCACCCAGTTCCAGGTCTTTTTCCTCAGCGGTCAATGTGTTCACGTCCTTATTGATGAAATTGGCTACTTCCTTCCCATCATACCGGTTTTTTCCTCAGGAAGCAAATAAGCTTAGACAACAGGCAGCCTCACCTCAAACGTGCTTCCTTCCCGTTCCTTGCTCTTGACCGTGATTTTTCCGCCCAGGCTGTTGATAATTTTATAGCTGACCATCAGACCCAGCCCCGTTCCTTTTTCCTTCGTCGTAAAAAAGGGCTCGCCAAGCTTTGGCAATCGATCCTCCGGTATGCCACAGCCGTGATCGCGGAAACGGACCACTACAACATTGTCCTCGCGCTCCACCTCTACATGCACCTCTCCACCGTCAGGCATCGCCTCGATCGCGTTTTTCAACAGATTGAGAAATACTTGCTTCAACTGATTTTCTTCGCAGCGAACCGGGGGCAGGTCTGCATCATATTTCGTGACAATTTGTACATCGTGCATAATCGCGTGCGTTTCCGCGAGCAGGATGATCTGCTCCAGCATGGGACGGATGTCATGGAGATTAAAGACAACGTTGTGAGGTTTGGCCAAGACGAGAAACTCGCTCACGATATGCTCAATCCGGTTTAGCTCAGAGAGCATGATGTCGTAGTATTTCGGTTTGTCTTCATAGCGGGATTGCAATAGGTGGAGGAAGCCTTTCAACGAGGTAAGCGGATTGCGAATCTCATGAGCGACACCGGCAGCGAGTTGCCCGATAATGGAGAGCATCTCCGACTTTCGCAGCATTTCCTCGGCCTGTTTTCTTTCGGTTACATCAAGCAAAATGCCGATCACTGCCGGAAGCCCTTTGTACACCGTCGTTTTTTGCAGCACTTCCAGCTCGACTGTGCTCCCATCCTTTCGCAATCCGCGAAAAGGATAGCGCATCGAGTGACTGGTATCCTTGTGGCTGTTTGTTGTTTCATCGGCTGTTTCCACGGGGAGGATGACTTCGTCCATTCCCAGCTTCATCAGCTCTTCCTGAGTATACCCAAACATATCCGCCATATGCGGATTTACGTAGACAAAGCCGGGTTCGTTCACATAGGCGATGTATACGCCAACCAGCGTGTCTTCTACAAGACTGCGGTACAGTTCTTCCGTTTCTTTCAATTCTCGTTCCATTTGTTTTCGTTCGGTAATCTCTGTAAGCGAACCGACTACTTCCACAACGTCGCCAGAATCCGTAATCGGCGCCAATGTCGTTGTAAATATCCGATCGCCGATCGAGGCTTCGTATTCGACAATTTGACCTGCATAAGCACGTTCATACAAAGGGAGTATTTTTTCCTCGTTACAGGTCAGCAAGATCTCTTGCAGCTTTTTTTGGCCGATTGATTCAGTCGTCAGCCCAAAATCCCTGGCCAGCTTACCTTCTGACAACGTAAAAATAAAAGACCCATCTTCGCCGCGTTTGTACTTGAAAATCAGATTATGTACATTTTGTATGGTCCGGCGCAGTTCATCCCGATACAGATCGATCGCCTGCTTTCCATCCCTCTCTTGCGCTTGCAACCGGAAAGCACTCCTTTATAACAATGTTCAGATGGGTCATGTATTCGCCATTTTTTCCTGTATCCTCTTTTTTTCCGAAAAAGAAAGGCAGCCTACTCAAAGCAGGCTGCCCTATCGCTATTCTTTCACTTCTTGAATGACTCCTTTTTCCATCAAAAACGCTTCTTCTGCTTGAAGGATCATAATGATCGCATCCCGCTGCACGTACTTCCCGGCCTCGGCCAGGCGGCGTTCCACGAAGCGGAGCATTTCTTCAAAATCGATAATCTGAATGTCCTGATCACTCACCGCGTATTCCCCCTTTTTCTATGAACCTATTGTACATGAATGTTCTACTTCTTCCAACTCCACCATTTTCGCCGGATCGGCCTCAAGAGATATGCGCTCCATAAGACAAGCAAAATGCTCAGTACCAAATAGAAGCACGAAAAAAACAGCCAAGGGGTGAAATCGAAGCGAATAGTAGGCAGTACTGTCTCGCCCAGTATGGCGAACAGCACGATCACCGGATTGATCCCGGCAAGGTATTGAAGCTCCGGCCTGCCCCACACTTCCTGCTGGAGCGACCGATCAGGGGTCAGTTGAATCAGAATCTCTCCGAGAAAGAGGAAGAGCAGACCAGTTACCACGACAAAAAAGAATGCAATGCCGTACGCGATGATCGTGCTGACTGCCGTCCGCTTGATCCAGGTGGAACAAAAAAGCCCGAGCGATCCGAGGAACATGATGTTCACACCGAAGAACAGAGCCAGTGTCAGGAGCTGTTCCGGGGATACGCTGCCGTACAGCATGACGATACTGTACAGAGGCATGGATGCAATCACGAGCAAGGATGTGAAGGCAAGCGAAGTAAACAGCTTGCTCCAAATAATCGTCCTCGGCGACAGTTGAGTGGTCAGCAGGATGTTCAGTGTCTGCCGCTCTCTCTCGCCGCTTACCGCGCCCGCCGTCAAGGCCGGCGCCACGAAGCAGATCATGGCGTAGTGAAGGGCTGCCGAGATGACGAACAGGTCTTTGTTTTGCCCGAGGCTTCCGGCTTTGATCGGATTGACGATCAAAAAGCCAAGCGGAATCCCTCCCATGATCAACAAAAACAGTGCCAATGTCCAAACTGTTTTTTTGGAGCGAAAACGTTCACGCAGCTCTTTGACGATGATCGGATTTAATGATGACGACTTCATCTTCCCGCCACTCCTTCCGTGATGGCGAGGAAGACAGCCTCCAGATTCTCACTGGACTCACCGAAGTACGACACGGCTACCTCTGCCTCGATCAGTTTTTGCAGCAGCTCCGCTTTCTGATGGTCGCTTCCGATGAAACGAAACCGAAAACCGTCCATGTTTTCCTCCAAATCTTCCACAAACATGTTTTCGGCCAAGATAAGCGCTGCCCGATGGTGATTTCTGAGTGTTTTCACCATCATCAGTGTCACTCCGCGCGCCCGAATGCTCACTTCATCCAATCCGCCGCAAGCGATTAATCGGCCTTTTTCGATAATTCCGATGTCATCACAAAGCTCAGCCAGCTCTGGCAGAATGTGCGAGCTGATCAGGATCGTTTTCCCCATACAGCGTAGCTGCTTTAAAATTTCCCTGAGCTCGATTCGCGCCCGGGGGTCCAGACCGGATGCCGGCTCATCCAGAATCAGCACCTGCGGGTCATGGATCAGGCATCGAGCCAGACTGAGCCGCTGCTGCATTC
Source organism: Brevibacillus borstelensis (assembly GCF_003710865.1). Taxonomy (GTDB): domain Bacteria; phylum Bacillota; class Bacilli; order Brevibacillales; family Brevibacillaceae; genus Brevibacillus; species Brevibacillus borstelensis. Next base: position 71,068 of record NZ_RHHO01000026.1, read on the forward strand.
CGCGGGACAGGGAGTCAACATAGGCTTCCGCTTTGTCCGACAGATTCACCAGCTCCAGCAGGTCTGCGATCAGCGAGCTTCTTTTATGCGGAGCTATTTTGAAGGCACCTGCGTAAAAATCAAGGTACTCGACAGCTGTCAAATTGTCATACACGCCAAAAAAGTCGGGCATGTAGCCGAGTGACTGGCGGACCTCAGCCGGTTCCTTCCGCACATCGTAACCGCAGACGAACGCCTCGCCTTCGGTTGGCTCCAGCAATGTCGAAAGGATCATCATCGTCGTGGATTTCCCCGCCCCATTTGGGCCAATAAACCCGAATACCTTTCCTTGCTCGATCCGTAGCTGGAGATCGATGAGTGCTTGCACCTTGCCATAGCTCTTGCTTAGGTGAATGGTCTCAATCATTTTGCTTGCGCTCCTTTCCCTCCACCTGGAAATACGGCATCGGCAATGCCAGGCGTTGCTCTCCCGGATTTGAGAAGCGGATCAGAATCGATCCATCGGGGGTAAGGTACTCACGAAGCTCCTTCTCAAGCATCAGCCGTTTATCCCTTGGCAGCGGCATCCATTTGCCGCTCTTTTGATGGAAGACCTCTTTTTCGAAGGGACGAAACATGCTGTGGTCGAGAGGCACGGTCAATTGAACCGCTGTCTGCAGGGCCTCGCCCAATTGCAGGGCAAAGGTTGCACTGCCTTTGGACAGCTCCCAGAGACCATCACTGTTGGAATCGAAATCGCCTTTTACTTCGTGGATATCGACACGCAGCATCCCGAATGGATATGTGATGTAGCCATTTGCATCCGGTTCGAGCTGAACATTTTGCGCGATGACATTCCAGTGATGGTCCCGATGGGGAAGCTTCAGCGTGAAAGGAGAAAGCGGCTCCTGATTGATACCCTTGATTCGGATCGTGTTGCCACTGCCATATGCCAGGACATCATCCTGCATGCGGCGAACGCGTTGTTCCGGCGTCTCTTCACCCTCGGAAAATGTTTGACGAGGAATGTACAGAGACTCCAGCTTTACATCGATATTCTTTCCCTCCCCCTTTTTCAGGCTTCCTATCGGGATGCGCTGAAACCCAACCTCCAGATAGGTTTGTTCAAGCGAAAACACGGTATCGTTTTTGATGCTGCCCGTGATGCGGTCTCCTGTTACCCGGAGATGGGTCTCGATTTGTCCTGTATCGCGCAGCATGCTGAATCCTACCGTTTGCCGGGGGGTCAGATACGGGACATTCTGAAACGTCAGAATGCTGTCACCACTGTTTTTCCCTTCCGCGACCATCCCTTCCGGCTCGTAATCATTTCGTCCGACAGACAGCGGTACCGCCACGGTTCCCGGTTTGGTATCGACGTCAAAATTCCCGCCGCTTACGACCAGGAAAGAAGAAGCGGTCATCGCCTCCGCCGCCTCTTTATCCAGCAAACGAACCTTTGTCACGGCATAGCTGACGTCTTCCGATACGACCATAGGCTTGCCCAGATAAAATATCCCTGTACTGAGCAAGACAGCCGCCCCTGGAATGATGGCCCAGGCCCATTGTCGTTTCTCTTTGCGTTTCAAGAGCCAATACAAAACGGGAGCGACGATGAGTACATACAGCACCCATAATCCGGCCATCATGACCGGGTCAGGCGTTCTTACCTGCGGAATCTGTCTGCTCAGTTCCAAAGACGGACGCCCAAGCTGGTCAAAGTACATATTATTTGACAAGGTGTTCTGAATGCCGTGTTGTTGAAAGACGTTTTGCCAGAGCTGTGCGTTGTATTGCCAAGATGCCAACGGTTCTTGCGAAACATCGTAATTGACAAACAGAAATAACCCTTCGCCCATTTTCCGAGAGACGAATAAAGGCTGACGCTCATCGTAAACAGGGATGTCAAGAGAAGGTATGATTTTTTCCGAAAGGTATGGACGGAGACCTTCCGTTGCTGATATTTTTCCATGCTCGTGTGATTTCAAGGAAAGGAGGTCCGAGAATCTCTCCGATACCCTCGGTTGATCCGGTCCTGCCGAAAAAATGAGAACCCCGCCTTGCTTGACCCAGAGTTTGATCGCCTCTACTTGCTTGTCTCCAAGGGCCGAAACGTCATTTCCACCTAGCGCCAAAATATCCAGGTTGTTATATTGCCACGGCACCTCAGGCATCAGCTCGGGTGACAAATTGTGGACGATATAAGGCGCCCTGACACCGGGACCAGGTTGGTTCATTGCCAAAAAGTGAAAGGCGCTGTCGCCGGAGTGCAACACGCCTATGATGATACCGTCTCTGGGGTAGGGCAATCGTACTTTTTCACTTTTCACCGTCCTGCCATTCTCGACCAGGTGCAGCTTCCAGTCGTTCATCATCATTTCGGCCGGGAGATCGAAAAAAATCTGTTTCTTCTCTCCCTCTTGCAAGGTCAAGGGCTGTTTCAGTATGACCTTGCGGCTTTGCTGCCTGTAAGGATCTTTTCGCAATTCTACCGTCCCGGAAAAAGGCTTGTCTCTGCTTGTTACCGCTACCTCCAGCCTCATCCAGGAATCGTATTTGACAATGCCATCAAGAGGGACATTAACGGTTATCTCGTAGTTCCCTTCTGCAGCTGCGGGTGCAGCTGCTGCCCCCAGACAAAGCACTATCAAAGCGAGCAGCCATTTCCATTTCATGCCTCTATCCTCCGCTCGTCATCGTGACGCAATTGAAATTATGGTCTTCGTCTCACCCTTTTGCTTTTGAGTCAAAAGCAGGTGGTTGCGGTCGCTGGACCACTGAGCCTTGACCAATGCGCCATCCCCTAATCTTCGAATGGGAACAATCCGTATCTCAGGCGGGTCTTGACTCATCTGGGCTTGCTTCATTTTTCCATCCGGTGTGGTAAATGTAAGGCTGTCGTCATTATTCCATGATGGCCATACGCCTGCCTCCAGCTTTGTGACCGCCCCCGACCGTACTTCCATAACGTGGACGGTGTCCTGTTTTACAAAAGCCAATAACCTTCCGTCAGGCGACCACTCCGGCTGCGTTCCCTCGACCAGCTTCCAGTCTTGCATGGCTACGGTGCTGCTGACCCAAATCTCCTCGGTTCCATCGCTCGTCTGCCGCGTATAGGCGATGCTTTCATCGTATTGCGACCAGCTTGGAGCTCCGAGTACAACGCCTTTTTCTTCTTTCAGGAGCCGTTTGCTCGAAGGACGATTCTCATCTGCCAAGCTGACAATCCACAAACGCGAAAACTCTTCTGCCTGTTCCACAACAGCCAGTTGTTTTCCGCGATTTGACCAGGCTACTGCCGTATACTCACCGCCGCCATCGGAAAGGACAAGGGTCCCTTGTGACTGCGAATGATCCGGCTCTCTTGACTTGACAACCCTCTTGTCTTCCACGTAGGCAACAACGGTACCATCCGCATTCAGGTCAACCAGCGGCTCCGTCCCATCGGTGGCGAGCGTCATCACCGAGTAGTGACGCACCGACGGAGTATTGTCTCCCCACATACCGAAGCATACAGCAAGAAGCAGCAACAGAAGGCCGCCGCTTGTCACCAGCAGCAGACGGCGGGCTTTGCCGCTTTTCTGGCTCGTCTGCGCTCGTTTCCGTTCCTGCTCTAGCTCTTGTATCCGTTGAAGCAATTGCTTTTTCAACTTTTCTTTGAGCATATAGTTAACCGGTACTGCCCGTCTAAGTTCCTGAAGGTGGGAGAGAAGCTGTGCAATGGTACCTTCGTCATAACCGTCGTTGGGGAAGCGCTCTTGGTCTCTCATTGGTTGTCTCCCCTTTCGTACATCCTCTGGAGCTGATGCAAAGCCCGATAGGAGATCATTTTTACGCTTGATTCCGTTTTCCCCAACACTTCTGCCACTTGGCTGATTTTCAAGTCGGCAAAATAGCGCAGCGTCAGCACATCCCGCTGGTCCTGCGTCAATAATTCCAGACGGTCCCGAAGCATGCGAATATCTTCATTCAACAGTGTCAACCGCTCCGGCTGCCACGTCTCATCTGCTTCCGCTCCCACAAACATTTCCTGATCCACCGGCACTTCCCTGTTTTTTCGCATAAAATCGACATACGTGTTGTGGGCAATCCGAAAAATCCAGGATGCAAAGGGACTGGTTCTGCTGTATTGTTCAAATTTTTCTAGCGCTTTTAAAAAGACCGTCGTGGTCAAGTCATCCGCGTCCCAAGAATTCCGGACTCGGCAGCGAAGATAGCGGTTTACCCGGTCAAAGTACTCATCGTACAGTTCGCTAAAATCGCGCGCTTCAAAATATTGATTTGATGACTCGGTGGACGGCCCTTCCGATCGCTTAATCGCCATCTCCATACTGTTCGTCACCCGCTGCAAGACGAATCTTGGGTACAAAATTGGGTACAAAAAATCGACATTGCAGGAGCTTCCCCCCTTTTGGACTACATCAAAGTACTACGTTTCAAATGGGTAAAATGTTACAGGATTTGGCGAAAAAAATTGTTAAAAAAGGTAAGGTGTTGGAAAATCATGTCAACAATGCCCGATTAAGCTCTTCCATGATATCTTCTGCCGCCTCAATCCCTACCGACAAACGGACCAGCCCCATGGTGATTCCGCTTGCGGAACGCTGCTCCTCTGACAAGGCCCGATGCGAGGTCGTTACTGGATGAGAGACACTTGTCTCCACGCCAGCCAGCGAAGGAGCGAGCTTGATCCAACGCAAGGAACGATAAAAATCGTACACCCGGCTCTCATCGGCAAGCGTAAATGAAACCATCGCCCCCTGCTTTGGACGGACGAAGAAGGCGGTGTGTTCCGCGTCCGGGTAAAACGTCTCTTTTACAGCCGGATGGTCCTTGAGAAATTGAGCGACCCTGCTGGCATTGTCACATTGTTTTTCCATGCGAAGCGCCAATGTTTTGAGTCCCCGCGCGGTCAGCCAGGCTTCAAACGGACTGAGAGACGCCCCGTAGTTGACTATCACTTGTCGGGCACGCTCAATCAGTTCTTTCGACCCGACCAGAACACCAGCCGTTACATCGCTGTGACCCCCAATGTATTTGGTTGCCGAGTGCACTACCAGATCAGCTCCGAAGAGCGTTGGCTGCACCAGATAGGGGGTCGCGAACGTATTGTCGACCATGACCGTCAGACCGTAGCTTTTTGCTTGCTGAATCCAATAGGGCATATCGACAACCGTCAGCAAAGGATTCGTGATCGTTTCCATGAAAAACAGCTTGGTGTTGGAACGGATATGCTTGTCGAGCGAATCAAGACGATTCAGATCAATGCCCTCCGCAGATATTCCGAGTTTGGCCAATTCGTGAAACAGCAGATGATAAGTGCCTCCGTAAATCTCATGAGAGGCAAGCACATGGTCCCCCGGTCCCAGGACAGAAAGCAGACCAGCCATAATCGCTCCCATTCCAGAAGCAGCACTGACTCCCGCTTCTGCCTCCTCCAGGCGGGCCACAGTATCCGCCAGCTCATGCTGGTTCGGGTTTCCATTTCGTGTATACAAGAACTCCCCTTCTCCGGCATAATATCGCTCAACATCCTCCAGACTCGAGAAAGCGAAAACAGACGTCTGGTAGATGGGAGTAGCTTTCCCTTTTACCTGTCTCAGCGGTTCGTGTCCAATATGTACGGTTTTGGTTTCAAAGCGGTCTGCCACGCTAACCCCTCCAATGTCACATTTCCTAACATTATATCATGTGCCTACCTCTGTCGATCAAGTGACGATCCTTCAACGTTGCGCAGGTTTAGTCCTGCGAGCGAATGGGTATATAGTCCCTGTACACCAAGAAGCAAGGAGAGAACAATACATGGCTAAGATTTTAGTGGTTGACGACGCAGCGTTTATGAGGAAGCAACTGACTGATATTTTGCAAAAGGGCGGGCACGAGGTCATCGGACAAGCCGAGAATGGTCAGGAAGCCATTGAAAAATATAACCAATTGAGACCGGATTTGGTGACGATGGATATTACCATGCCGGTAATGGAAGGCATTGACGCTGTAAAGGGAATCAAGCAGATTGATCCGGGAGCAAAAGTGATCATGTGCTCCGCGATGGGTCAGCAGCACATGGTCGTCGCTGCGATTCAGGCAGGGGCAAAAGACTTTGTCGTAAAACCATTTCATCCTGACAGGGTTCATGAAGCGATAAAAAAAGTGATCGGCTAGCATGCTCTATCCTCTCTTGCACGAGAGGATTTTTTTCTTTCTTCATAAGTTTCCTCAACTTTTCCATATCCCTGCCGCATTTTGACGAGATGGTGAAGTGTATGATAATGTGTGTTGTGAATCAAGGATATTACGAAAGGATGGATGACTAGATGAAGAAATCCTTACTGGCTATCTTCACGATTGTGCTCTCAATCGGACTCTTGATCGGCTGTAGTTCCAATAACGAGTCTACCTCTCCGGAAAATACAAATAATCAACCGACTCAAGAACAGCCGAAAGAAAAGGACAAGACCCCGGCTCAGCCGGCGCCTCCGGGAAAATATAAGGAATACCCAGCCATGTCGATCGACACGAACAAGAAGTATACTGCAAAAGTATCGACCTCTTTGGGAGATTTTACGGTGGAGTTGTTTGCCAAAGACGCTCCCAAAACAGTCAACAACTTTGTTTTCCTGGCGAAGGACAAGTTCTACGACAACCTGACCTTCCACCGCGTGATCAAAGACTTCATGATCCAGACCGGCGACCCGAAAGGCGATGGAACCGGCGGCCCTGGGTACAACTTTGAGGATGAACTCAACAACGGCCACAAATATGAAGAAGGCATCGTCGCGATGGCCAATGTCGGCCCCAACACAAACGGCAGCCAATTCTTCATCGGATCAGGGAAGGATGTCGAGGGACTGAACAACTCGCCTAACTACACCATCTTTGGCAAGGTCGTAAGCGGCATGGATGTAGTCCACAAAATCGCCGCCGTCAAAGTAAAAGCAAACCCGCTCATCAACGAGCAAAGCGTACCGGAGCAACCCGTTACCATCAAAACCATTACGATCGAAGAAAAATAATGCATCGAAGCCGTCGGTTAAAACCGGCGGCTTTTCTTTTGAAACTTTTACCAATCCCGAGCGTCTATTTCTTTTGAGGTGTACATGGATGAAGAAAAAGACAATCTTTGCAGCCAGTGCCATCTGGCTTGTCATGTGGGTTCTGAGTATCGCTTGGTACGAGCACAAAACCCTCAGTGAACTGTATATACTGCGCCACTACGAGCGCCTGCCCCTCTTCAATGAAGGATATGTATGGAATCTATCCTTCGTCAAAAATACGAATGACCCCCGAGAGGTGCGAAGCATTGTTGTACCCGGTTTTCCTTCGGCGATCCGCGCCTCCGGCGGTGACGGCAATTATCATCTAGACAATTATGTGAGCTATCGCGGAGTTCAATTTATCATTCCAAACGAATCCGACATTCCTAAGAAAATAACAGAGCTGGAGGTCACTTTTTCGGATGGCTCCTCGCAGATGGTCGACATCGGTGAGCTTTATCTGGATGAAGAGCGGGAAGGAGAGCCTTCAACAGTATTAAGCGGTTATCACAGCAGAGGCTCGGAAAATGAGGGCAGCGCCACTTCCCGATTTGCAAAAGATGCACTGCTTACAAATGTAACCTTCCTGCCCGCCGCCGTATCCGCAAAAGATTTGGAAGTTTCGATCAATGACTCCCTGTGGGAAAAGGGCAAGACACTCTCTTTCTCGAAAGGGGAGCCGCTCAAGGTTTCTTATCGCGTAGTATCTGAGGACGGTGTGAGCTTCGCCGGAACGATACATCTGCACTTCCGAACTTCTGATGGCACTGAATTCGTAGAGGAAGTGCCATTCCGCGCCAGAAGCGATCGCGATCAACTACTCCAAGCCATCCGGAAAGGAAGATAACCCGTCGTGTATCGAAAAGCGTATTTGCAAATATGGTGGGGCTTGCTTTTTCTCTTGATATCCTTCCGTGTGCAAGGGATTGATCTGTTGCCTGACTTCATCGGTTACGTGCTGCTCTTTCTCGGATTCCGAGCCTTGGTCTCGCTACATCTCCGCTTCCGTACGGCCATGTTTATGACGGTCCTGTCCGTCATTTATCGGGTAGCCTTGACAGTCATTCTCCCCGGGAGCGAAGAGGGAAAACCGATACTTTCTTATCCCTTGACACCTTTTCTCGAAAGCATTCAAACCATATTTCATTTCCTGATAATCTACACCATGTACCAGGCGATCTGTTCCGTCGCCAAAATGCAAGGCTCCCTCGACTTTGCCCAGAAGCTCGAAGGGGCTCAAAAAATACTGTTATATGCGTTTCTGGCAGTGGCGTTTACCTCGCCGCTCCTCCCCCATTCGGTCGACGGAATAGTTGCGCTTCTCTTTATCCCGCAGCTGATTTTTATCTTCTGCTGTTTGTATTCCCTCATCTTGGTCCGGCTTGCAGCACGCCAATCAGCAATTAGTAAATAGTTCTATGGAACCAATCTCCTATTGAACCACTTCCAATCCACAGGTAAACTGGCACATGACCTGATTCGCTTCCGCGACACACGAGCAAAAAGCGAAAAGGAGTGGTTTTGATCGTGATGACACGAGAAGCGCGAATGCGCTTTTTCTTCTTTCTAAACAGCTTTGTTTTATTGTTGCTTTGTTTGTTTGTCACCCCGACGAACGCAACTGCCCCCCAGATTATCAAGTGGGGACCCTCTCTGCCGTTGAAGGGTGACATGCAGCCAGCGAAAGCCGAGGTGGCGGACAAGCAATCTTCACGGAATGGTTCAAAACCTCGCATTGCAAAAGAAGAACGCACATCCGTTCGAGCGAGTCGAGACGATCAGCGGATCGCTATTCGAAACGGAAAAGCAAGAATCTCGAAACGAGATATGGAACTGTTAGCCCGGTTGGTTTACGCGGAAGGCCGGGGAGAACCGTATGAGGGACAAGTGGCCATCGCCGCGGTCGTGTTGAATCGGGTAGAGTCTCCTCAATTCCCAAACACGGTTCGAGAGGTCATTTTTGCCCGCAATGCATTCTCGCCCGTACAAAACGGCCGTTTATCACAAAAAACGAATGAGACGGCGAGAAAGGCTGTGAGCGATGCGGTCAACGGACGGGATCCTTCTGGGGGAGCTCTTTACTTTTTCAATCCAAAAACGGCAACGTCGGATTGGATCTGGTCCAGAACGCCAACGCTCCGTATCAAGAATCATGTGTTTGCCCGATAAGGCCGGACATCAGATTTGTGAATTAAATTTAATATTACTTTATTTTTATTTTATCAACAGTTAACCTTTTTCTGTTACATTTCTATACGTAAGCACTTTTTCAACGCATTGAGAAAAGTTCACGATTTCTCACAGTACGCATGATTAGGTCTCTTGATTATCTAGTTATGCCTACTGTGAAAATGCCGGATGAAGATCGTTGCTTTGGGTGAGAGCAAAGCAGCTTCTTTTGGGCCAATCGACATTTTTCTCAATCGCCCCCAAAACTTGGCATTCCCCTTGGGAGTGCTGTTTTTTTTTGCAAAAAAAGAGGGTTCTGTCTAGAACCCGTAAACGGACATCCCTCCATCAACTGCAATTGTCTGGCCGGATATGTATGCAGCAGCATCGGAAGCAAGGAAAATCGCCGGCCCGACCAAATCCTCTGCATTTCCGATCCGTCCGCTCGGAGTACGGCTCAGCACTTCCTGCAGAAATGCTGGATCATCCAGGAGCTTTTCTGTAAGCGGAGTCCGAAAATACCAGGGAGCGATCGCATTTATGTTGACGCCGTACTTGCTCCATTCCAAGGCAAGAACCCTTGTCATATGAATTACCCCGGATTTGCTCGCACCGTAGGCTACTCCCGTCCGCAAGGCGACCAGCCCCGCTACCGAGGCAATATTGACAATGCGTCCGTACCTCTGCTCACACATGATTCTGCCTGCGGCCTGGCACATGCGAAATGTGCTTTTCAGATTAAGATCAACGACCTTGTCCCAGTCCTCCGTTGATACGTCTAGCGCTTGTTTGCGGATGTTCATGCCGGCGTTGTTGATCAAGATGTCCCAGCGACCCCATTTTTCCATCACCGAAGCAGCTACTATCTCCGGAGCCGCGTCCTCTGTCAGGTCTGCCTGGATCGCAAAAGCTGTACCACCCATCTGTTGGATCTCCCGTACCACTTCGCGGATATCCGTCTCTGTGCGAGCTACGCAAGCCACCTTCGCCCCTGCTTCGGCCAATCCCAGCGCCAACGCTTTGCCAATGCCTCTGCCTGCTCCGGTTACGACCGCCGTTTTTCCTGTTACATCAAATCGGTTCAAGTTCCTCATCCTCCTCTTCGTGCTGAATTTTGCTGACTTTATCCTCTATACCTGGTCTTTCTATCCTATAAGTGCTTTGCCGACCTCGTTTAGCATTCGCCGTACATAGTCAATTCCCCTGTTTCCTGTTACAATGGAAGGCATGGAAAGGAGGTCGTCGGCGTGCGATTGTTAAGTCAAATGACCTTGGCTGAGCTGCAGGAAGAGATGGAGCGTCTGCGCCTCTTGATCGAAGAAAATAAGCAACTCGGCGACTCGTCGCAATTGGCCATCTATCGCCAAAAGTTTTTTATGGCCAAATCGTATTACATCGGGACCGATGAATTTCGGATCGGCGGAACCTATCGCGTCCATGAGCACGATCAACCATTTACGATTGAGTATTTCAATGGCGTGTTTGCCTGGGGGAAATTTCCCGATTCACCCGAGGCTGTCGGTTTCCCTGTCGGAATGCTGGAGTTGTGGGTATAGCTGGTGTATGTATGAAAGCCGGTCTTGGCAGATACAAGACCGGCTTTTCTCATGAAAAGATTGCCACGACTCCGCTTTACTCGGGTATAATAGGGGCAAAAAGAAAGAGAGTATTTGTAAACATGGACATTATTAATCTGATGCTGCTAGCCCTGCTTGCCATGGGCATTCTCGGAAATAACTCCGCTGTCTCCATCGCCGTCGCTGTATTGCTTCTGGTCAGGCTGCTCCATGTTGAGAAGGCCTTTCCCTTCCTGGAACAGTATGGCTTACAGATCGGCATCATCGTGTTGACCATCGGCGTCTTGGCGCCACTGGCAAGCGGAAAGATCAGCCCGCAGACCATCCTCTCTATTTTCACCCACTGGCAGTCGATTGTCGCCGTTTTTGTCGGGATATTCGTTGCCTATTTGGGAGGCAGAGGAGTCACCCTGATGACAGCAAATCCATTGGTCGTGACCGGCATTCTGCTAGGTACGATCATTGGCGTGACGTTTTTTCGCGGTGTACCGGTCGGTCCACTTATCGCGGCGGGTATGCTCGCCTTCATTTTGCAATTCTTCCCCAAGTAATCTTACTCCCATCTTCCTTTGACACGCAGCCCATAGGCGACAATTTGCTCAGGGGTTACCAGTCGGAACCCCTGCTGCTCCCGATAATCGACAACGAGCGAATCACTCCCGATGTAATCCACTGTCTCTGCGTCCAACAGGAAGGTTACACCTGCTTCTTCGGTTATCTGGTCACTTGGGGCGGGGTCATCCCAAAACAAGCCATATTCGACGGTCATCCCGCAGCCTCCCACCAATTCTCCATTGATCCGTACTGCTTGCCCCCTCTCTGCGGCCATAGGACGCAGAATCGCGATTGCTGTCTGTGTTGCTGTTATCTTCATCTGTGCTCACCACTCCCGGGTTCGGCTTTGTTGTTGATGCATCATCTCTTCCATAATAGCATACAATGGTTGAAAGGCTTTTTGGAGGAGACGATCGTTTATGAACATCTACGAGCAAGACGGCATGTTTATCGCAGAAATGGAATACCAATCAGAGCGTATCATTAAGTTTGGGAAAACATGGGAAGAGGCCAAAGAAAATCTATTGGTGCGTCTTCTCGTACTGGAAATGATAGGATAAAAAGCGGGTCACCACGGCGGCCTGCTTTTTTACTGGAACGGTGGATGAAACACAACCGACAGACTGATATCAGAAAGGCAGATCTGGATGAAACCAATTCTTACAGAAGAGCGCGGGCTGGTGGCAGAGATCAGGCGCGCAACGAATGAAGCCAATCGGAACAACCTCACTCGCACCAAGGCGTACCTTGATTTTTTTCAGAAGCATCCTGAGGTGCATTGGGCATTGCTAGCCCATCTTGTCTCTCGCAATGGCGGGTGGAATATGACCGATCTGAAAGGAGAGTGGCTCCCCCGTCTCATGGACGCAAGTGAGGTGGAGCGGACGTTTTGGTTTCTCGAACGCTGCAACTGGCTTATTTTCCACGATGCCTACGCCCAGCTGCTGCTTTACGAAAAAATGAAAGACGCGAATGAAGACTTGACTCTTTTCCTGCCGGATCTGGGTGTTTCACGCTTTATGCAGCCGATTTGGCAAGACTTTCTACACAAACGCGACAGCCAGCTTTTGACCCGTGCGCTGATCGTCAATGAACAGCAGTACATTGAGCAAAGAGTAGTGGACAAGCCCTTTGCGCAGAAGCACATTTTCTTTAGCCCGGCTTTCTTTGCCCAGTCAGTCCTCTCTTTGAATCAGGTACTCTTTCCTTACAAGGAGCACCCGACCGATCGCAGACTCCGCATTTGCGGCATGACCGTTCAACGCTTTCCTTCCCTGGAGCAGCGCATCGCTACGGGCAAAGCCTTGTACCAACTGCTCTTTGACAATCCTGTCCGCCTGGCAAAAATATACGAATGGGCGCAGCGGATTCCCCATTCCGGTTCGCGTGCCGACTACTGGCCCCATCTCTTTTCGCCGCGGCCGCATGCAGTGGATGCGCATGTCGCATACACCCCGCGAATGGAAGGCACGGAGCTTCGTCCCGGCACTCACAAGCTGTACAGTCCGACACTGACTGCCGCTTGGCCTGATCAGGAGCATCCGCCTGCAGACGGGGTAGACTGGTATCGCGACGACAAATGGCATGCGGAGTTGGATGAGCGGTCTGATCTGCCTACCATTGACGAGGAGAAATACATCCGTTCCCTGCATATGATTGAGTGGGGCGTCAGATTTGTCACTGCTTTTAGCCCATAGAAAAGGCGGGAGGCTGTGTTTGATGCAAGCGGCTGTACGTTTACAGAAGCAATACATACTGGACTGTCAATTGCCGTCTGGCACCTTTCTACTGGGGCCTGATCGAAAACAGGTCAACCCTTACTTCACGAATCTCGCCTTGATCCCCCTGATCAGACTGGGTGAATGTAAAAACGTGCAGAGCCATGCAGATTGGTATTTGCGGAACAGGAATGAACACGGCTATGTAAATGACTTCCTCGTTCGCGGCGAACGCCTGGAAGACACGGGCACGGCAGACAGCGAGGACAGCTACCACGCCACATGGTTCAGTCTGGTGGCAGAATTGATGCGGTACGAAGGCGACAGGGAATGGTTGAGAGATCGTGAGCAGGAATGCTTGGAACTCCTGGAGGGAATCGCCCGTTTGCAACAGAAGGACGGTTTGACGTGGGCGAAGAGCTCTTATCGGGTAAAATACTTGATGGATAACTGCGAGGTCGCAAAGGGGCTGGAGGATGCCGCATTTCTGTTCTCCCTGCTCGAAAACCATGCAGCCTGCAGAGAAGCAAAGCTCCGGGCAGAGGCCTGCCGGCAGGGAATCCTCCGGATGTACAGTCCGCTGCGAAAATCGTTTGCGGTCTTCAACCGCAGCTTCCCCAATTGGCGCAAATGGTACCCGGATGCCACTTCACAGGCGTTTCCCATTATGTACGGCATTGCTCCGCCAGAGATCGCGCATTCGCTGTATCAGCGTATCACAAGCTCCTTTCCACAGTTCGAACGGTTCCAGACGGACGATCCTTACCCGTGGATGGCGATGGGTGTCTGCGCGTTGCGGATGGGCGATTACGCGCGGGTAACCCGCATGCTCGATACCGCCCAAGCCTTGTACATCGAAGGGCCTCGCCGTCCCTACTGGCTCATCCATGAAGCTGGCCGCTTCATGGAGCTTGCGCTGGAGACGGGAGATGTCCGCTTCTAGGCGAGAGAATAGCCACGAGGAGGCCGAGGCTCCAAACGGCCTTAGCTCTTGGCTCCGGGTCCGGCCCCTTTCTTCTTTTCATGCGTGACGACAACGATCGGAATAAGCTCCCCAGCTTCCCAGACGAACGGAAGCGGCGAGATCGGCATCGAGCTCTTGGATGCAAAGTCATAGGTGAGTCTGGACAGCAGTTCAGCCCCCGAGTCGCCATGCAAATCACCGAAGATCAGTACATCCGGGTGGGGAATGGCGACACCCAGAACATCTCCTGTCCGAGACGCTTCCATCTCTTCGATGAGCGAGGGCAGCAGTATTCTGCTTGCCGCATACCCGTCCGCAGCCGCAATAAAGGTGATTGTGTTTGGCCCTACTTTTTGCTGCTTTTTCGGGATCGGCAGTTGTTGCAGATTGCTGATGGCATGCCGATGCAGCTCTTCCGCTGTCCAACCGGCACTGACGAGCATTTCCTGTTCGATCAGGCGATAGCCTTTTGCATCGTCCAAAGCGTACAGGATCGACGTTTGTTCCGTATGCGTGCGATGGACCCAGCGCTCCGGGTTTTTCTTCACAAACGAGGAATGCCTCAGGACGGGATATATATGGCTTTCCGCACCTTTCAAGGTCATCGGCTTCAAATGTCCCTGAACAATGGCGAGCACACGCCTGGCGAACGCCTGCGTCAGTTCGGCAGCTTCCTGCGGAGTCTTTTCAGCTCGGACAAAAAGCGGCGTTAACGGCAGCCCAGCGATCAATTGCTTGCCTGATTCAGTTTCCACGATACGGATTTCTCCATCCCCTCCCACACAGGAAAGACCTGCCGGAAGCTGTCTGTTCAACAATTCCACCGTCTTTTGCATGAGAGATTGTCGATTGGTGTTTTCCATGACCTATCCACCCGTTTCTTTTTGAAAGTATACTCCTGTTGGCCGCAAGCGAGCCTCCGTTTCACCTGCTGTTGCCGAGCTTTAGTCCCATGGCGGGGTGTCGTCGGGAGGTGTTTGCCGATTTGTTGGGATACCTTGAGCGGGTTTGCCGGGTCCGGCATCCGCGTCATTCCATGGCGGCTTCTCGGAAACAGTTGGCGCATACGACTGGGCGTAGCCTGGGCCAGGCTGGCGACTCTCCAATTCTCGAACAATTTCATGAAGATCCTTCGGCTTTAAAAACTCGACGGGAGACACCCCTCTTTCGAACTGCAAAAAGTCCCCATCCAGCAAAATGACGTATCGGCCGTTCACTTTGGCGATATGAAAATTGTTCCCGTAATCAGCAAGCAGCGCTTTTACCTGCATGTGGTCCAGCTTGCACTTCAGCTCAATTTCCGGCTGCCTGTCGGTAAGAATTTGGGCGGCTTCCATCACCGTCTCATGGTCCCATTTTTCCGCCAGTTCGCGCTTCGGGCTTGCAGCAATCAGCTCGATCTCTTCCTCCGCCCGCTGCCGCTCTTCAGAAGCCTCGGGGTAGACGAGCTCGATATGCTGCCGGGCCAGCGTGAGCACTTCCTCCGAAATCAGTTGCGTCACCGTCTGCGGGTACTCCACAAAGCGCAAAAATTCCTCAAAATAGCGAGCATGGGAGAACTGGTGTATTTTGACGTGATACGGGTCGTTCATGCCGGTTTCAATCATATTCGGATACATCAAGGACTTCATGTTTTTGGCATTAATAGCCATTTGCACATTGGAAATGAGACTGTGTTCATCGGTAATTACCGCTGTTTTCTGTTCAAAATCGCACTTGAGGATGAAGACGAACGGCTCGTCCAAGGTCTCCAACCGGGTCCGCACCACGATCAGGACCCCGCCTCTCACTTGCGATGTACGCAGATACGATTGCACCAGCTCCTGCGATGGCTGCTTGCTCTCTCCTACGGTGACGGCCTGGAGCAAACGATTCAGCAGGGCATAGTTGGGGTTCGCCTCCAGCGGATGGCCCTCTTCGATCACAAACCGGCCCAGTTTGGTCGGGCTTGCTTCACTCTTCGGATTCATCTCTGCCTTTCGCTTGGCGATGCGGGCAAACTCGCCATCCAGAAACTCCCGCAGCTCACTCTTCTCATATTCATCTCCAGACAAATGGCGGGTCATCCGTACCTGCTTGTTCCCGCTCTCTTCCTCCGGCTGTTCGATGAGATAAAATGAAAGCCAATCGATTACAAAATTCATACGCTTCCGCTCCTGTCTGACAAGTAACAGAACTGATTATAACAAATGGCGGAAGAAACGGTCAGCCTTTTTCGGAGCATGAAAGGCGCTTCCTTTTCAAATGGACTCGCTGCCGCTTATGGTATGATGGTTTCAGGAGGAGGATCTATTCATGTGGAAACGACTGGTCGCTTGGTGGAATGAAACCGTTCGAGACAAGCCCTATCCGATCGGGACTCGCATCGGGAAGTACACTGTCGATCGCGTACTCGGAATGGGCAGCTACGGGATCGCGTACCTTGCCTGTGATGAAGTGACAAGTGAGCTGATCGTCCTCAAACAGGTAAAGCCTAGCCTGCGCCATAGCCCAAAAGGAGAAGCCATGCAAGCATACGAGCAGCGTATTCTCCAGGCTCTTTGCCACCCGCAAATGCCCCGTTTTATGGAACGGTTTCATTTTCGGGGTGATTCCTTTTTGGCGATGTCATATATAGAAGGACCGACGCTGGAAGAACTGCTGTTTGACGAGCAAGCTGTCCTCGGCGAGTACGAGGCGGCCCGATTCATGCTCCGGGTCGGCGAACTTGTCTCCTATCTGCACAAGCAAGGGATCATTCATAGAGACGTGCGAATACCGAATGTGATCTGGCAAAAGGGGACCCCTTACCTGATCGACTTTGGTCTGGCGCGCTTTTACGGAGATTCGCCAACCTACATCGCAGATGACATGAGCAGCTATCCGGAGGAAAAACAGTTGAAACGCCGTGTTGAACCTGCAAGCGACCTTTACGCCCTCGGGCACTTCTTTCTGTTTCTGCTTTACACCGGGTATACGCCGCCCGAGAACCAGCCAGAGCGAAGCTGGGAAGAAGAGCTGACACTTCAGCCGGAGGTCTCCTCGATGATCAGGCGACTCCTGCACATCGATCAAGGCTATGCCGATGTGGACGAATGGCTGCATGAGCTGAAAGCCTTTATCCGCAACCAGAAGATGAAAAAGAGCAGTATACCCTCGTCATAGCTTGGGGTATCTGCTCTTTTTGCATTACTTGCGGATTGGCTCCTGCTTGGCATTCTCCATTTTTTGCTTGAGTTCCCCCGCTTCACGACGCAAGGTCTGACGCTCATGCTTCGAGAGCTCTTCTCCGCCGGCGGGACCATTGACCAGCAAATCTTCCTCATACAACCGATCTTTGCGCATGGGAACCTCCTGTGGACAAAAGAATGGTGAACCCACTCCTACTTTGTTTCAAAACGCCGCTTCTTATGTACCGGACGTCTTTCGTTTGAGACTTCCCTGGCCTGTTCGGGGTCGAGCAATTGCCCGTGAGACATGACCTTTTCCATGATGGCAAGCCCGGTTTGCTTTGAAAATTTCCGGAGAATAAACAGTTCCTGGGGTGTGCTGATGGAAAAGACGAGTCCAGCCCTGCCCATTCGCCCTGTTCGTCCGCTGCGGTGCACGTATGTATCGGAGTCAGGGGCTGGATCAAAGTGAACGACGCACTCCACTTCCGGTATATCCAGGCCCCGTGCCGCGACGTCTGTCGTGATCAAGACCGGATACACGCCTTCGCGGAACTGCTGCAAGGCCCTGGCCCTCTCTTCTTTACTCGTGTCGCGGTGCAGGAAACGGCACGGCAGGTGATGGTATTCCAGCTTGGAGACAATCTCCTCTACCTTGTCGATCTGATTGACAAAGACGATAGCCGCCCGAACATTTACCAACCGCAGGAGACGCCGCAGGGTATCCACCTTTTTCCGCGGTTCGCTGACAAGATACATGTGAACGACGCCAATGGCATTCTCCGGCCCCGATGCCCTGATCAAAGCAGGATCGTTTGCCATTTCGGACGCTAGTTCGATAACCGCGTCAGGGAGTGTCGCAGAGAAAAAGAGCCGCTGGGTATCTCGCATCACCCGGCGCATCACTTCCTGCACGGATCGAAGGAAGCCGCTATCCAGCAAGCGATCTGCCTCATCGACGACGACTGCTTTGACTTCATGCACCTTTACCTTGCGACTTTCCAAAAGTTCAACCAGTCGACCGGGGGTGGCAGCTACGAGTGAGGGGCGTTTCTTCAGCCGCTCCAATTGGCGCTTTACGTCCACTCCTCCGATGATTGCCGCTGCCGACATGTTTTTCTTGGCAAGCAAGCCTTCCGCGACCTTCGTTATTTGCATGACGAGCTCGTGCGTAGGTGCCAAAACGAGCAGTTGTATGTCTTTGGACTCGGTATCCAGACGATCGATCAGCGGGAGCAGGTAAGCAAGCGTCTTTCCCGTTCCGGTAGGTGATTCAACCAATGCATTTCGGCCGCTCTGAATGAGAGGAATCGCTTCCTCCTGTACAGGCGTCGGCCGCTCTATTTTTTGCTCTCGCAAAGCATCCATCAACGGTGCGCTTAATGTAAAATCTGCAAACGTGGTGCTCACAAAAACCCTCCTGGCATTGCTTTATCGTGCTTGGGTAAGCTTACCACATTTTGCGCCTGTGCGAAACAGCGCGGTTTCTGCACTCGCCCAAGCCAACCTTGCCATTGCCGGGCAGTATCATTGTCCTGGGCAACTCCTCATCTTTTCAACACCGTCTTTGCTGTGAAAAAAGCGAAATCCGCCTGGAGGATTTCGCTCATCGGTCACCGATTGTTCGAGTCAAGACGGGTCTCCCGCTTTTCCATCTTGTCATGCCGATCCTTCTCCGTCCGTTGATTATGGGTTCCCGGGGGATTTTCCCGATACGCCTCCACCTCGTTTTGAAACTCTTCATCATAGCCGCGCATCACTATCACCTCCTGCGGTTATTTTGTCCGGATGTTGCTTTTCTGTTTCACGAAACTTTTTTACGCTCCGTTCGTCAATCTATTACAGAGAACTTATTACATTTTATAGGAAGGGTCACCATGCAAACTTTATCACGCACTCGTACGAGAAAAAGACGCCAACGACGAAACCGCCCCTGGCGGCTATTGAAACGCCTTCTATTTATGGGCACGATGACCGCCGCTACCTTTATGCTTCTCGGAGCTACATTTCTGTTCGCTACCGACACGGGAGAGGAGCTTCGGGAATGGGCCGCAGGCACGCTGCTGACGACTCAGCACGATTACTGGGCGCCTTATACATTTTTGCCGGAGGAGAAGCTGGAGGCTCTCAAACAGCAAATCCGCAATCCCGTCGTCATTAACTCGGCAGACGAAACCACGAACACGCCAAAGGATGAGCCGGTGGATGAACCATCTGCTGTAGCGATTCCGGAAGTAAAAAAGGAATTGATTGAAATCGAGGAAATCGACGAAAAGCGCAGCAATTATTACTTTAAAGGAAAGATCATGTATATCAGCGATCCGAAACGCGTTCAACTGCTCGTCTCCAATCGGAAGGATCGCGGCGAGCTGCTCGATGAATTTGTCAAAAAGCACAACGCTCTGGGAATTGTAAATGCGAGCGGCTTCTCCGATCCCGATGGTTACGGAAATGGCGTCAAAGCGTTTGGACTTTTGATCAAGGATGGAAAGATTTTGCAGAACTACAACGCAAAAGGCGGGGAAACAGCGCTTGGGATCACTTTTGACGGGAAGCTGATCACAGGGAACTACACAGCCCAACAGCTAGTGGACATGGGCGTGAAAGACGCCATGAGCTTCCGTCCGCAGCTCATCGTCAATGGAAAAAATCTGTTCGCGGACAAGCCGGCAAAAAGCTGGGGGATTCAGCCGAGGACAGCCATTGGTCAGAAGGAAGACGGAACGATCGTATTTGTCGTCATTGACGGACGCCAGCCTGGACATTCAATCGGCGCCAGCATGAACGATATCGCCGAATTGCTGGCTGAGCGCGGAGTGGTTACCGCGATGGCGATGGACGGAGGCTCGAGCTCGATGATGCTGCATAATAACGAAGCGATCACGAAAACGTCCTGCCCGTATTACCGCGGCCGCTATCTGCCTAATGCCTGGGCAGTTATATAGGAGGTTTGGCTTGTACTATCACTTTAGCGAAGACCCGTCGATCATCTGCTTTCATCCGCGACCGCATCCATCCCATCCGTCTCTGGCACCGGTAGTCTGGGCGATCGACCAGGAGAAATCCCCGCTGTACTTTTTCCCGCGGGACTGTCCCCGGATCGGGTTTGGCCGTTCGGCAAAGACCACGCCTGAGGATGCCGCCCGGTTTATGGGATACTCGGATGCTTCCATGATCATCGCTGCAGAGTCAGCATGGTATCAAAGAATCAAAGAAGCAAAGCTGTACAAGTATACGTTCCCTCCCAACCCCTTTGTTTGCTGGGATCATGGGGCCGGCTATTATGTTTGCCACGAGACAGTTACGCCTCTATCCGTGGAGCCAATGGGCGATCTGCTGGACTGCCTGACTCAAGCAAACGTGGAGCTTCGTCTCACTCCTTCTTTGAAGCCCTTGCACGATTCCCTGCTCGATTCCACGATGCAGTTTTCCATGATCCGTCTGCGAAATGCCCGGCTGTAATGACCGGATTCAAAAATATCCGCAAACAGAAAACAGGCAGCCCGTCAAAATGGCTGCCTGTTTGTTATTACAATTTGATCGGTTTTTTGGCCTGATCGAGACTCCACTCTTCCACGTTCCAGACCTGTGTCACCCAGTCCTCGTAAAATTCGGGCTCGTGGCAGACGAGCAATACAGTCCCTTTGAACTCTTTTAAAGCTCGCTTCAACTCTTCCTTGGCCACAACGTCCAGATGGTTCGTCGGCTCGTCGAAAACCAGCCAGTTGGCCTCTCTCTGCAGCAGCTTGCACAGCCGCACCTTCGCCTGTTCACCGCCAGATAAAGCTGTCAGCGAACGATTGATGTGCTCGTTTTTCAGACCGCAGCGAGCAAGTGCCCCCCGTACTTCGTGGTTGTTCATGTGTGGAAACTCATTCCAGACATCATCCAGAGCAGTGACTGGCTTCGGCTTTACCTCCTGCTCGAAGTAAGCCGGGAACAAAAAGTCCCCGCGATCCAGCTTACCGCCCAATGGCGGGATCATCCCCAGCATTGTTTTTAACAACGTCGATTTTCCCACACCGTTCATACCGACGACTGCTACCTTTTCCCCGCGTTCGAGGCTGACCGTAAGCTTGGGCAGGAGGGGATGGGTATAGCCGATCGCCAAATCCTCTGCCGTAAAGACAAAGCGGCTGCTTGCACGGGCTTCCTTGAAAATGAAGGTTGGTTTTGCCGCAGTTTCCGGTTTGTCGATCCGCTCAATTTTTTCCAGCTGCTTTTGGCGGCTTTTCGCCCGTCCGGATGTAGAGGCACGAGCTTTGTTGCGGGCGATGAAATCTTCCATTTTGGAAATTTCTTCTCTTTGCTTTTCGTAGGCGTCAAAGTGCTGGGAGCGCTTCATTTCGGACTGAGCCAAAAAAGACTCGTAATTCCCGGTATACCGGTTCAATTTGGTGAACTCCAGGTGGTAAATCACATTGACGACTTCATTCATGAACGAGGTGTCATGGGAAATCAGGATAAAGGCGTACGGATACTCTTTGAGGTACCCTTTCAGCCAGGTGATATGCTCTTCATCCAGGTAGTTGGTCGGCTCGTCGAGCAAAAGCACGCTTGGCTTTTCAAGCAGAAGCTTGGCCAAAAGCACCTTTGTCCGCTGACCCCCAGAGAGCGCGGACACATCGCGGTCCAGACCGATGGCAGTCAGACCGAGCGCATTCGCGATCTCCTCCACCTTGGCATCGATCAGATAAAAGCCGCTGTTCTCCAGACGGTCCTGGATTTCTCCCATGCGCTCCAGCAGCTCTTCCAGCTCTTCAGGAGTCGCTTCTGCCATTTTCTCGCCAATCGCCAGCATTTCGGCTTCTTCTTGCAGCAAAGGCAAGAAAGCATCCTTCAAAACATCGCGGATCGTTTTGCCCGCCTGCAATTTTGTATGCTGGTCCAAGTACCCGTATTGAACCTTCGGCATCCATTCGATTTTCCCTTGATCAGGAATCAACTGCTTGGTCAAAATCCCCATCATCGTGGACTTGCCCGTACCGTTGGCACCGACCAATCCGACCCGATCATTGGGCTGCAGCCGAAAATTGACATCGCGGAATAGTGCGCGATCCGCAAAGCCATGTGATAAATTTTCAACGATCAAAACACTCATAAAGATCCTCCTGCAATATTCTTACGTCAAAAGGAGACGTTCTCAAAGAATTTCGGCTGATAACGCAATTCGTAGCTGGACCCTGTTAAAACTTGCTCATCGAGACGGCGGCGAAGTTCGTTTAACGAAATCTTTTCCATCGCCGTGTTCAAAATAACGGCACGGGCCATTTGCCTGAGCAGCTTGACTTCGTCAGCCAGCGAATCCCCATGCTCTTTTCCGCTGTGGACGATCTCAGAGCGATGGTTGTAGGAGCTCTTGACAAATTGTGCGATCTTTTCCCGCTTCTCGGGCGTGTCTCCGTAATAATACGCCATGCGGAAACGAAGCTTGTAGGTAATCTCCCCTTTTTTCCCGTCAGGGGCAAAGAGGGATTCCAGCGAGATCCAGAGATCGAGCAATTGGTCTTCCAGGCTCTTCTTTTCTAATGACAGGGAATAACGTCTGAGCGCCAATGACGGCAGCGTGATTCCCTCCTCCATAAGCGCGAGGAAAATTTTCTGTGCTTCTTCGTCAAACAAGTATTTATCTCCATCAAGCGATCGCTTGAGGTACGTAATGCCGTACACAGGAAATTTTGCTGTAATGATGTATGGGATCGAGCAGATTCCCCCGGTGGATGCCAGATTCAGCTTGTTTTCAATCTCCTCAATCCAAGTCCGTTCATCCGAATACTTTAATTCGTGCGTTTCCGCAGGATATTCCGCCAGCAAAAAGATACTCGTCAAGTCGACTTTTCGATCGAACAAGTAGCGGCTTTCGTCCATCACGTTGCGAAGATACCGCGAAGCGACGTTATACGGCTTTTCGGCACCAGAAACAAGATGAAATGATTTGGGAAGCTCGATGTGCAGCGGTTTCGTTGTAGTGGTATTAAAAATTGGGGCAATCAATGTCGGCATACAGTCATCTCCTTTCCTGCGTGAAAGCCCAAAAATCGAGTGAAATATCTAATCATACCATAACATATTCGATGACAACACGGTGCTTTTCGCAAATATGCAAGTATTTCCGAGATTGCCTTTTCACTGCCAACATGCTTGTACACAGACTTCCCTTTAGAATACCAGTATTTCCTATGGTTCGTCACTATTTGATTGCGGCATTCTAAAAAAGGAAGGAGTGGATACGATGGAAAAAGAGCATATGCTGGATGAAAATCCGCACCAAACCTACAATAACACCTACGAGCCGATGGAACAAACGGGCAGGCCGATGCCAGGCTCCAAAAAAGTAAAACAAGAAAACCATTCGCGTCAAATCAAGACACGGGAAGGATAGGGATAGCCCCTTCCTGTTTTTTACAGTGCAAAGATTGAATTGTCCCACAAGGATGAACTATGATGATAACAGTATCCTTGTTGGAGGTCTACAATAATGATTTCAGTCCCTCTTTCGGGCGGCAGCCCTCTTCATCCTACCGTTACTTACAGCGTTTCTCCACTATTTGAGGCAGCCGCCAGCCTTCACAGCTTGGCCCACACAACGCAGACAAAGGAGCATTCCGACTGGGCAGAGGAACTTCTGTCTGGCTTTGATTCAGAAGGGATCTTGAAAGAATGGGAGTACTTTGCTCCCATCTTTCGCGAGACAATTCCGGATGTTTTGGATCCTGTCCAGACGAAAGAGGTCATGTTCGTAGAAGACCTCTACGGCTACTTTGTTCAGATGCCAACAACATCTTTTACAAAAAGTTTTTTAACACCCGAGGATGGTAGAGAAACCGGTAATGCTCCTCCTGCCATCTATCAGGATGCAAGACAGGATGCCGAATTCGTCAAAGGTCGGTTCTCCCTATTTCTTTCAACGTATTGGCTGCTGTTTTTTGAGGAAAAATGGGAAAAAATCGCTCCGTTGTTTGTGAATGAAGCCGAGAACATTTACGAGGCAATACGCACGCCAGAAGGCTGTATGGCCTTTTTGCAAAAAGTTGCTCCGCTTTTTACATATCGTGAAGAAGAGCAAAAACTGATCTGTGACGATGGAACGACAGAAAACGTCCAGGCAGATCAGCTGATTTTGTGTCCAAGCTATTTTTACGATCAGGTTCGCCTCGTAAAAGAAGGATTATCCACATACCTCATCTATCCGATGAAGAAATGGAAAACGCCCCGTTAAGGGCGTTTTCCGTCTTGGATCATGTGCGCAACGATTAATTTATCCAGTTTTTGACTAATTTTTACGATTTCCGGGTCGAGAAAATTGTAGCCAGCGTTCTTGGCTGCTTGTTCCAACTGCCGGCGAACATCATCAATCATCTTTTGCGTAATCTCCATGGTGTCTACCCCCACCCGACTCGTTCTCCCACTATTTTACATTATTTGATAAACGGTGGAAAGGGGAAATGCTGAAAAAAACCCCGCATCATTTCAGGATGCAGGGTTTCCATAAACGAATTTACTTCATCACATGAATGGGGCGACCCAAAGCCAGCTCCGCTGCTTCCATCGTCACTTCACCCAAAGTTGGATGCGCGTGAATGGTCAGCTCGATATCTTCGAGCGTCGCACCCATTTCAATCGCAAGACCGATCTCCGCAATGATGTTGGAAGCCTCTGGTCCGACGATTTGCGCCCCGAGTACCAGGTTGGTCTCCTTGTCGGCGATCAGCTTGACGAAGCCTTCACCCGCATTGACCGAAAGCGCGCGGCCATTGGCAGCAAACGGGAAGCGTCCAGATACGTACTCGATGCCTTTTTCCTTCGCTTCACGCTCGCTGATCCCTACGCTTGCGATCTCAGGGTCGCTGAATACGACAGCCGGGATTGCTTTGTAGTCGACCTCTGCCGGGTGTCCAGCAATTGCTTCGGCAGCCACTTTTCCTTCATAAGAAGCCTTGTGGGCCAGGGCTGGTCCTTCAACGATGTCCCCGATCGCGTAGACATTCGGGATGCTGGTTTGACCTTGCTTGTCTACGACAATATAACCGCGGTCAGTCAGTTTCATGCCGATATCGCGTACGCCGAGCTCGTCGGTGTTCGGACGACGGCCAACTGTCACGAGGATATATTCAGCTTCGACTTGCTTTTGTTCGCCTTTTACCTCAGCCGTAACGACAACGCCGTCTTCCTTCTCTTCCATTCCTTGTGCCAGCGCTTTTGTATGAATCTCCACGCCCAGCTTTTTCAGCTTGCGGTCAACGAGGCGGGTCATTTCCGCTTCGAAGCCCGGAAGGATTTGATCAGAACCTTCCAGGATGGTTACCTTCGTGCCGAATTTGGCAAACACGGTACCCAGCTCCACGCCGATGTAGCCACCGCCGATTACGACCATGCTCTTTGGAATTTCCGTCAGTGCAAGTGCTTCCGTCGAAGACAGCACACGCTTGCCGTACGGGAAAGCCGGCAACTCGATCGGACGGGAGCCGGTCGCGATGATGCAGTGGTTGAAACGGTAGCGGTTTACATCGTAGCCATGGAATACCCGGACTTCGTTCTCGCTCACAAACAGAGCTTCGCCGGGGATTACCTGGATTTTGTTGCCTTTAAACAGTTTGCCGACGCCACCAGTCAGCTGGTTGACGATGCCTTTTTTCCACTCCTGAACTTTGGCAAAGTCTACCTTTACGTTTTCCATGGTAATGCCCATGGCATCTGTATGTTGAGCATGCTCATACGTATGAGCTGCATGGATCATGGCCTTGGACGGGATGCAGCCGACGTTCAGACATACGCCACCGAGCTCGGCTTTCTCTACGACAGCCACGGTTTTGCCCAGCTGGGCAGCGCGAATGGCTGCCACATAACCGCCGGGACCGGCACCGATGACGAGAACGTCTACCTCTGTTGTAAATTCTCCTACTACCATCGCTTGTTATCCCTCCATGACGAGCAGTGTTGGGTTTTCCAAGAGCTGCTTCACGTAGTTGACGAATCGCTGAGCAGGTTCGCCGTCGATGAGTCTGTGGTCAATGCTGAGCGAGAGCGACAGCACTTGGCCAACCACGATTTCACCGTTTTTCACAACCGGTTTTTCACTGATGCGGCCTACGCCGAGGATCGCAGCTTCCGGATAGTTGATGATCGGAGTAAAGAACATGCCGCCTGCGGAACCGATGTTTGTGATGCTGAAGGTAGAGCCTTTCAGCTCGTCAGCGGACGCTTTGCGGTCGCGTGCCTTTGCAGCCAGCTCGCTGATTTCGCCAGCGATTTCAAAGATCGATTTGCGCTCGGCAGCCTTCACTACCGGCACAACCAAGCCTTGGTCCGTAGAGGTAGCGATACCGATGTTATAGTATTTTTTGTAAACAATTTCTTGTTTTTCGTCGTCGATGGAAGCGTTCAGTTCCGGGAACTTTTTCAGTCCTGCGACAACAGCCTTGACGATGAATGGCAAATAGGTCAGCTTTACGCCGCGCTGTTCAGCCAGCGGCTTCGCGTCTTTGCGCATAGCGACCAGCTCTGTCACGTCCACTTCATCAAAGATGGTGACGTGCGGAGCGGTGTAAGCAGATTTAACCATTGCTTTGGCAACCGCTCTGCGAATGCCTTTGAGAGGCACCCGTTCTTCGATTTCGCCAGCTTGTGCCGCGTAGTGGACAGTCGGAGCTGCCGCTGCTTGCTGTACGCCAGTTGCTTCCGGAGCATCAGAAGCCACTGGTGCTGCCGCTTCAGCTGCTGCAGGAGCAACTGCTGCTCCGCCAGTCAGGAAGCGGTCGATATCTTCACGCGTAATGCGGCCGAGTTTGCCTGTGCCTGGCACATTTGCCAGCGCAACGCCTTTTTCACGAGCGTATTTGCGTACAGACGGCGTAGCCAGTACGTGTTTGCGATCGATTGGTGCCGCGGTTGCTGTCGCTGCAGGTTGTGCGAGCGGAGTATCCATTGCTTGGTTTGCGTTTGCGCTTACCTGGGAGCCAATATCGCAGCCCGGTTCCATTTTCTCTTCGACAGCCGGTGCTGCTGCTTGACTGTCTCCATGACCATGGTCAGGGAGATTCGGGATTTCGCCCTCCACGTCAAATTCGATCAGCGGATCGCCGACTACGCAGACAGTGCCTTCCGTAACTTTCAGTTCCAGTACCTTTCCTTTTACAGGAGATGGAACTTCCACTACAGCCTTGTCATTTTGCACTTCCATGATAACTTGGTCTTCTTCAACGGTATCCCCCGGCTTGACATGCCATTTGACGATTTCGCCCTCATGGATGCCCTCGCCAAGCTCCGGGAGTCTAAAAGTAAAACGACTCACGCTATCTCCTCCTCAATGAGGTTGTTTGTACAAGCATAACTATCCATTATGGAAAAAGAGTTGCCTAAAGAAGGCGGAAAGCAATCTCTTTCCGCCGGGTATGTGATTAAAAATCGAGTACTTGGGTCAAACCGTCTACGACGCGTTTCACATCTGGCAGCCAGATGTCTTCTGCTTGTGCGAACGGGAAGATCGTATCCGGTGCAGTAACGCGAAGCACTGGCGCTTCCAGGTGCAGAATGGCGCGTTCGTTGATTTGAGCGATGATTTCGGCAGCTACGCCGGATGTTTTTTGCGCTTCCTGCACCACGATGGCGCGGTTGGTTTTCTTCACGGACGCGACAATCGTGTCGATGTCGATCGGGTTTACTGTGCGCAGGTCGATCACTTCCACTTTCGCGCCGCGAGCTTTTTCCAGCTCTTCAGCCGCTTTCAGACTGGTATGAACCATAGCGCCGTAGGTGATGATGGTAACATCGCTGCCCTCTTTCACTACGTTTGCTTTGCCGAGTGGAATGGTGTACTCGCCTTCCGGTACTTCCTGACGGAAAGAGCGGTACAGTTTCATGTGCTCCAAAAATACAACCGGATCGTTGTCGCGGATGGCAGAGATCAGCAAGCCTTTTGCATCGTACGGATTGGATGGGATGACCACTTTCACCCCAGGCGTTTGCATGATCAAGCCTTCCAGCGAGTCAGCGTGCAGCTCAGGCGTTTTTACCCCGCCGCCAAAAGGAGAGCGGAATGTGATCGGGCTGTTGTAGCGTCCGCCGGAACGGAAACGCATACGTGCCGCCTGAGAGGCGATCGCGTCAAATGTCTCGAATACGAAGCCGAAAAATTGGATTTCGGCAACCGGACGGAATCCGTTGACGGAGAGGCCCACAGCCAGGCCGCCAATTCCGGACTCGGCAAGCGGCGTGTCAAATACGCGCTGCTCGCCGAACTCGGCTTGCAAACCTTCTGTTGCACGGAATACCCCGCCGTTTTTACCCACGTCTTCACCGAAGACGAGAACGGTTTCGTCGCGTTTCAATTCAACGCGCATTGCGTCCGTAATGGCTTGAACCATTGTCATTTGTGCCATGGGTTATTTCGACTCCTTTGCCAGATATTCCGCCTTTTGCTCTTCCAGTTCAGGCGGCAGTGTTTCGAACATAACGTCGATGAGGTCGCTAACTTTCATTTTCGGCGCTTCGTCCGCTTTCTTGATCGCGTCAGCAACCGCTTGTTTTGCTTCTTCGATAACCGCTTCCTCGTCTTTTTCGCTCCACAGCCCTTTGTTTTCCAGGAACTTGCGGAAGCGAATCAGCGGGTCTTTTTGTTCCCATTCGCTTTGCTCTTCGCCAGTACGGTAGCGAGTCGGGTCGTCACCAGCCATTGTGTGCGGACCATAGCGATAAGTAAGCGCCTCGATCAGAGTCGCTCCCTCGCCGTCAATACCGCGTTGCTTCGCTTCGCTCACAGCATGGTACACAGCAAGAATGTCCATACCGTCTACGCGCGCGCTGGCGATACCGGCAGCTTTTGCTTTTACAGCAACGTTTTCAGCAGCTGTTTGCTTTTCAAACGGCACGGAGATAGCGTATCCGTTGTTTTGCGAGAAGAAAATGACTGGCAGCTTGTAAACGCCGGCAAAGTTCATCCCTTCGTAGAAATCACCCTGGGACGTTGCGCCGTCACCAAAGTAGTTGATCGCTACGCGTTTTTCACCGCGGAGCTTGTAGCCCATCGCAATACCTGCAGCCTGTGTACATTGAGCAGCGATGATGATTTGCGGCATCAGAACGTTGACGTCTTCTGGAATGCGTCCGCCCTCAATGTGACCACGGGAGTAGAGGAAAGCTTTGTGCATTGGAAAACCGTGCCATACCATTTGCGGAATATCGCGGTAGCTTGGCAGGATGAAGTCTTCTTTGGAAAGGGCAGCCTCGGAACCGATCATTGCGGCTTCCTGGCCGGCAACCGGCGCATAGAAACCAAGACGGCCTTGGCGGTTCAAGCTGATTGCACGTTGGTCCCACACACGGGTAAAGACCATTTTGCGCATCAGATCG
Source organism: Brevibacillus borstelensis (assembly GCF_003710865.1). Lineage (GTDB taxonomy): Bacteria > Bacillota > Bacilli > Brevibacillales > Brevibacillaceae > Brevibacillus > Brevibacillus borstelensis. The sequence goes on from NZ_RHHO01000026.1 coordinate 100,561, forward strand.
CGCAATTCATCATCAGAAAGCTTGGGCATGAGATCAGGACGAACAACGGTACCGTCCGGAGCAAGAATTTGCAGCGGAGTGTTGTTACCCGTTTGTTCAACAGCAGTAGTCACGCTCATCACATTCACCTCGTCACTGGATTATAAAGCGGGAAAGGTTAATTGCGCAGAAAGTCGCCGTGTTGAAAGTGCTTACAACCACTTTCGCACAACCCTGTTATACCTCAGATAAAATAACTGTTCAATGTGTTATAGTATTGATATTACAGGGTTTATTTCCTTCCTGTTATCATTTACTATAAAATCTGTATCAGTTTTTTTCAAGGATTAGTTTGGAATTTCGTTTAGGAGTTGAGATGAAATCCCATGTCAGACTATGTAAAAAGAACGATTGTCAAAGAAGAAATTCCCAGCGTCTATTTGGATTCGCCCCGCTCCGTAAAGGTATATCTCCCCCCCGGATACAACGAGCTGCTCTCCTATCCCGTCGTCTACTGCCAGGATGGGAATGATTTTTTTACCATGGGTCGGATTGCCACGATTGCCAATCAACTGATCCTCGACGAAGGAGTGCCGCCCTTTCTCGTTGTCGGCGTCTCCGTGGAGAGAAGCAAACGGACAAGCGAATATTCCCCTATCGGATCGCGGCACGAGGGGTACAAGCGTTTCTTTATAGAAGAATTGATCCCCTACATCGAAGAGCGTTATCCGGTACGGAAAAATCCGGAAGCGCGCGTGCTGGCGGGCGATTCGCTTGGCGGAACCGTCTCCTTGCACATCGCTTTGGACGAACCCGCTCTCTTTCCGAATCTGCTCTCCCTGTCGGGGGCGTATTTCCAGCCTACTTTGGACCAACTGTCCGCTGCAGACGACCTTTCTTGGCTGAATGTCTGGATGGTGGTTGGACTGGATGAAACAACTGTCGAAACACACATGGGAACCTTTGACTTTGTGGAATGGAACCGCAAAACAAAAGACATTTTTGAAAAAAAGGGCGCTTCGCTTTCCTACCGGGAGAAGCCGGGAAACCATGTCTGGGGCCTGTGGCAAAAAGAATTGCCGGATGGCTTGCGACACTTTTTTCCGGCCTCCGATCTGTAGTTGTCCGCCTGCAACCGTCTATAGTCCGTTGATCTCCCGAATATCGGCGTAGCTGTAGTAACTGCCATCCGTCAGGAACAATCCCTGGTGGGTGGCTTTTTCGATTTCTCCCGCTACTTGCCGTTCATCGCTCAGGACAATGTTGACAACTTTGCTTTCGTCCCGCTGCATCTGATTTTGGACCTGCTGACGCTGTTTCGCGGAAATCATTTGAATCCCTCTTTCCCTTTTGTTGGATACTCGTAGTATTCCTTTGCAAAGGTCGATTTACTCCCCTGCTCTCATCAGGTGAGCGCCTTGTTGCCCGGCTGACTGGTGTCGATTCGCGAGGCCCCTACTATGCCGCGGAGCTTCTTTCGCTTGAGTGAGATGGCACATTTTGGGGCAAACTCTACCCAAACTCGCAAATCCGAGCTTGTCATTCGGAGCTAAGAATTCACCTGGAAAGGATTCACCCAGATGAAGCCGTATGCAAAGTCCCACTCCCCGGAGCTTGTCCCCTCTCTCAGCGACAATCTGGAGCATATCTTGACGCTGCTCGGAAACAGCTCCGATATCGTTTATAGAGAAATGTCCTTGGGCGAGACAGAACGCAAGGCTGTCGCCATCTATGCAAAAGGGATGGTTGACCAGCAATTTTTGTACAGTCAAGTATTCGGGGTGATCTCCCGGCGCTTTCTCACAGAGGTGGAGGCCAGTCCCCCAGACTATCCGCAAAACCTGAAACATTTTGCACAGCATGCGAGCACATTCGGGGATATTTCAGTGGTATACAAATCTGATCAATGTGTCTCGGAGATATTGGCCGGAAATACTTGCGTTCTCTTCGACGAGTATCCCGGCGCCGTCATATTTGGAACGGCTAAGGACAAGTCCCGGCAGCAAGAGGAGCCTGCCAGCGAAGCCCTCGTACGTGGTCCGCGGATCGGTTTTGTAGAAGAGGTGAATGAAAATACAGCGATTCTCCGCCGGCGGTTGAAGGATCCCCATCTGACCTTTGAATCTTTATTTTTAGGCAGGCGGGCACGAAAAGAGGTCATCATCTGCTATCTGCGCGGGGTAACGAATCCGGATCTGGTGAATGAGGTAAGACGGAGACTGCAAAAAATCGACATCGACGATCCGATTGAATCCGGGTATGTTGAGAACTACATTCAGGACAACCCCTATTCTCCCTTTCCGCAGGTTCAAAATACGGAACGGCCGGATCGCGTGGAGGGCGCGCTTTTGGAAGGCCGGGTTGCGATTCTGATCGATGGTACGCCTTTTTCACTGATCGTCCCCGTAACGTTCCCCATGCTGATGCAATCGCCGGAGGATTACTACGACCGCTGGATTCCCGCTTCACTCATCCGCATGCTCAGGACATTGGCGCTATTCTTTGCGCTTTTCTTGCCTGCGTTATACGTAGCGCTCGTCTCCTACCATCAAGGACTCATCCCGACGAAATTGGCCATCTCTATTGCGGGTACGCGAGAGGGAGTTCCGTTTCCCACCATTGTAGAAGCGATGTTTATGGAAATAACCATTGAGCTCTTGCGGGAGGCTGGTTTGCGCTTGCCAAAGCCTGTCGGTCAAGCAGTGGGAATAGTAGGGGGCCTTGTCATCGGACAATCCGCTGTCGAAGCGGGTATCGTCAGCCCGATCATGGTGATTGTCGTTGCGTTGACGGCCATTTCGTCCTTTGCGTTTCCACAATACCCTGCTGCCATCGCGATACGTCTGCTTCGTTTCGGGATGATGCTGGCCGCCTCTATTTTCGGTCTATACGGGATCATTCTCGTATTTGTCTTGATCACCTCTCATGTGGTAAGACTCAAAAGCTTTGGCATCAATTATGCGGCTCCATATGTCCCCAATCGTGTATACACGTGGAAGGACCTGTTCCTTCGCTTGCCCTTGCAGACGCTGTTAAAATTCCGGCCAGCGATGTTCAAGCCGCTCGACCGAAACCGTTCCGATCAATCAAAGTAAAGGAGAGTGGGCTTTCGTGAGTTCCCTTCGGATTTCTCCTTTTTCACCATTCCAGCTGACGATTACAACTGTTTCTACCATCATCGGGGTAGCCATCCTTACCCTCCCCCGCGTCATCGCTGAAGAGGTGGGAACGCCGGATGTCTGGATCGACGTTATCCTTGGGGGAATCATTACTGCGGTCGCGGCAATGATTTGCCTGCATCTAAGCAACTGCTTTCCGGGTGAGACTTTTTATATTTACAACGTGCGCATCGTAGGAAAAGTACTGGGGACTCTGATCAGTGTTTTGTACATCTGCAACTTTACGACATTTGGGGCCTTTGAAGCGCGGGTGCAGGCGGAGGTTGTCCGTCACTTCCTATTGGACGAAACCCCTCTGGAGGTAACCATGCTGGCCTTTATACTGGTTGGCTTTTATTTGGTGTCAGGCGGTTTGAATGCGATCATTCGGATCAATGAGTTTTATCTCCCCATCACCCTGTTGATCGTGTTTACGATTCTCTTTCTCAATTGGAAAAACTTTGAGTTTGACAATATACGTCCGTTCCTTGAAAACGGACCGTCAGCCTTACTCCCGGGCATCCTCCCTACCGCCCAGGCCTTCTCAGGTTTTGACGTGATCCTGTTTCTTGTGGCCTATACGCGCAATGCCCAAAAATCAACGCTCCCTATACTGCTCGGCTTTGCACTCGTCACACTCATCTATATGACCATCGTCATCATGGTAATCGGCTCCTTGACGCTTAACGAAGTGATTACCTTGACTTGGCCCACGATGGAATTCGTAAAGCAGATCGAATTTCCAGGAGCTTTCTTTGAACACTTTGAAATCTTTTTTATCACCATCTGGCTGCTAAATATGTTTACAACGTTTTTTATTAATTTGTATTTAGCTTCTTTAGGAATTCACCTTCTCATCGGCTGGAATATCAAGCTCGTCATGTGTTTGCTTCTCCCCGTGATATACGGAATCGCGCTATTGCCAAAAGATCTCAACGGGGCATTGGAACTCGGCAAGAGCATTGGCTTTTTCTCTGTCCTTGTCTCGACCCTCATCCCGCTTTTTTTGCTTCTGATCGCGATAGCCAGAAACCGGCCGAAACACGATCAACCGGTTAATGAGGGGTCGAGACCATGAGCATGATGAAAGCCAGATCTCTGCCAATCTTAGTTACGCTCCTCCTGTGCAGCGCCATCGTTTCCAGCGGTTGCTGGGATCGTCGGGAGATCGAGGACCTGGGGATCGCCATCGGGATGTCCGTTGACCAGGCTATACAGAAGAAGCGGACCTCCGAGGAAGAAAAACAAATCGTTCACAAGCATAAAACGATAATGCCTATCTCCGTTACTTATCAGATCGTAAACCCCAAAATTATTGGGGGAACCTCAAGGGGAAACCCTTCCAACCAAAAGCCTTACATTAACATTACAAGTTCAGGGGATACGGCTTTCCAGGTTGCGAGAGAAACAGCTACTCGCATAGGTCGTCCGCCCTTTTTCATGCACTTGAAAATAATTATTTTGGGTGATTAGGTATCTCGTAAAATTAATCTGGCCCAATTGCTAAACATGAATTTGCGAGATACCGAGATGCGTCGTACCGTTCATCTGACCATAGCGGAGGGAAACGGGAGAGAGATTCTTGAAGCAAAAACCAAAAATGAAGACTTGCCCTCCTTCGAGCTGTTAAGCCTAATCGATAACCTTTCTAAATCCATTCATATCGCCCAGCCTATATCCATTGGGACAGTCTCGGAACAATTATCTGCCGACAGCAGCTTTTGCGTACCAAGGGTGGTTCTGCACCAAAAAGAAATGAAGCTGGCTGGCGCAGCCGTCATAAGCGGAAAAACCGGAAAAATGCTAGGGTGGATCGGCGAAGAGGAAACAGCCGGACTCAATTTGGTCCAGGGTACGGGAAAATCAGAAGAGGGCCATAAAGGCGGCATTATTGAAGCAGTCATCAAAGGGAGTAGAGATCCTTTTTCATATGAAATCGGAAAAATCCGCAGCAAGATCATTCCGATCGTAAAAAATGGACAATTGTCTTTCAGAGTAGACATCAAAGTGGAAGGGCGATTGGGAGAAGACTGGGCTCTAAACGAAAACGCTTTTGAAAAAGACTACCTCGATAGAGTAAATGCTGCAGTAAAAACAAGGATTGAACAGATAGTCAACAATACCTTGAAAAAAACACAAAAGGACTTTCGCGTAGATGTAGCCGGCTTTGGAAAACAACTGCACATCCATTATCCGAAGGAGTGGAAGAAGCGAAAGGAAAATTGGGACGAGGTGTTTAGTCGAATACCAGTATCTCTCGACGTAACGGTAAAAACAGAGGAGTTTGCCTTGAAAGGCAAGAAAAAATGATCCCTTTTTCAAAGAGAACGTGCACCAGGGGTCTGTCAAGATTTTTGT
>NZ_RHHO01000027.1 GCF_003710865.1 Brevibacillus borstelensis
TCTGCGGAAAGGGACTGTTTCCCGGGAAAAAACGGAAGAGATCAGTTAGCACACGTTTACAGGAGAAGAAAAAACGGCAAGGGAGGAATGATAAAGTGGGACAAACGATAGGTTACACCACCATGGACTCACCGATCGGACCGTTGTTATTAGCTTCTACAAAGGAAGGGCTGTGCTATATTGAATTTGGAGACGAGGAATCCGCGCTTCCTCTGCTGCAGCGGTGGGCTCGCAAAACCTTTCTCGGCGCAAATCTGGAGAAAGATGCTGCATTGAATCAGGCTGTGCAAACTGAGCTGGAAGAGTATTTTGCCGGAAAGCGGACGCGGTTTGACGTTCCGATTCTACTGTTCGGGACCCCATTTCAAAAAGCTGTGTGGAATGAGCTTACCCGGATCGGGTATGGGGAAACAAGATCGTACAAGGAGATCGCTTTGGCCATCGGGCAGGCAAAAGCGGTCCGGGCGATTGGCGGGGCGAATAACCGCAACCCGATTCCGATCATCGTTCCTTGCCATCGGGTAATCGGTTCAAATGGAGCGCTTGTCGGTTACGGAGGCGGCTTATCCATTAAAGAGCAACTATTAGCTTTGGAAGGAGCAGGAAACCCCGCTCCTTCCATCGAATCAGCAAAAGCTATCCGCTAGTCCGGATAGCTTTTTTATTGGTTTTGCGAGCATCTGGAACATCGAGAATAGAAAGATCCAAGTGTGACTCGGCTTTCCGGCTGTTCCAAAAACAGCCGCGGAGGAGGGCTCCTGCTGGTATCTTTTTCTTCTGAATCAATGTGTCGGATCATATTTTATCAGCATGGAAGGCATGCATGAAATAAAAGGTATGTGGCAGGACGTACAGGTTTGTGACAAGACGCATTGGAGCCTGAGCCTGAAGAGACAACAGACGCCTGACGAGAGATACAGGCTACCTGACAGGACACACAGTAGCTTTACAGAACACCCAGGAGCCCGGCAGGAGACACAGGAGCCTGACAGGACGCACAGGAGCCCGGCAGGACAGACTAGAAAGAGGGGAGGAAGTGCATTGGTGAACCGGCAGGATTCAGCGGCGGCTGTGAATCAAGAAGAATGGCAGCAGTTTCTAAAGGACTATCTGGATGACGTTCACCGCTACGGAGTTGATCAGGGTTACGAACGCATCTGGCCGTTTTGGAAAGAAGGGAAAATACGGGAATCGCTCTTTTGGAGACAGTGGCAGCGCTGGGAAGATCAGCTTCAGGAGAGAGGGGCGGTTACTACCGCTGTTCACGGGCGTGCCATCCCCCTCTTCTGGATGGAAAAGGGCAGAGAAATTCAGCTTTGCATGAGCTGGAACGTCCAGCGATGGTATACATTAAAGGGAGAGAGCAGAGTAGAGGAAGCAGAGAGAATTTTGCGTGTCATCCTGAACCGCGCAGACGGAGGATGGCATGTCGATCATATCGAAGAAATCAAAGGTGACGGAGCCTTGTCTGACGAAACGAAAGAAACGCTGTCAACTCTAGAAGAACCCGAGGATAATCTCCTCCCTACTCTTTTCGTGCACGGAGCAGGAGGATACAATTCGGGTCGGGCTATCGCGTATGCGGAGAGATACTGGAATACAGCCAATCCTGCCTATCCGCTCTTTACTGATAACTGTACGAACTTTATCTCGCAATGCTTGCATGCAGGCGGGATTCCGATGCTTTTTTCCCGGGAACAGGGGAAGGGCTGGTGGATGCGGGGCAGCGGAAAAGGTGCCAACTGGAGCTACAGCTGGACGGTGGCACATAGTTTATATTTGCTCTTAAAGTCTGGCCGGCCGCCGATGCGGGCAGTGGCAGTGCCCTCTGTCGAGCAGTTGGAGCCGGGAGATATCATCTGCTATGATTTTAACGGCGACGGACGATTCCAGCACAATACCATCGTCGTGGCAAAAGACGCGAACAACATGCCTCTGGTCAATGCAAATACAACCAACAGCCGCCTGCGTTACTGGGACTACCGCGATTCGACGGCCTATACCCCGCAAATCCGGTACGCTTTTTTTCGCATCCGTGGAACGTGATCGGATGCGGAGTCTGTTGGCTATCCATAAACAAGACAGGGCCTCTCTGTGCGAGAGGCCTTATTCATTTTGTCCGGCGCAAGAAGACGGTTTTTACAAAGGCAATGAGACGAATGGCGACGACAATTCCGGCTATCCACAAAAAATCGCCCGGAGTATGCGGTTCGCCTTTTATCGAATTCACATAGATGAGGGCGTGAAACACGACCAGGACAAATAACAGGAAATTGCTCATGTGGATGCGTTTCCAGCTGGAGCCGCCAAGCAGCTTCTCTGCATAGCGGGAAGACGTAATCCAGAGACAGAACAGGAGGATAAAAGCAATCAGACCCATGTAGTTGGCTATGCCGGTAAAAGTAAAATTGGGAGACAGTCCGCCGCCGTAGACACTGGCGTCCAGGAAGAAAAGACCGAGCCACCCTTTTGCGGTTATATCGCTTTGCAAAAAATGCAGCTGAGGCCCTTTTTCGAAAATAAACAGGACGAGTGCGACGTGGACCAGTGCACACACGCCGCCGATAATGCCCAAGTCTCTTCGGAGCAACAAAAGCTGGGGGGCAAAGCGCGCAAGCCACTGTTTGATTGGACCGAGCAGCAAAGTGAGGCTGATCAGCAGGAATGCCAAATATCCGGAAATCATACTCAGGGCTTCAGGCGTGCGGAAAAAAGAAAATTGCGGCCACTTGATCCAAAATACAGCAAGGAGAAAAAGCAGACTGACGATAAAGGCAAGGAAACGAAACAAACGCATTTGCAAGGCCACTCCCTTTCGGTGCGATACCCGTTTTCTTTTTGATGCAGGACACCTCTGATTTGTTACAGGAAGTGGCGTCTTCAAAAGCAATGTTCGTTACACGCTTGTTGGAAAGTGAAGGTTATTGCGATTGCAAGAGTGGGCGGATTTCCTCCTTCAGAACCTGCTGGATAGGAATGATCCGATAAGAAGATGATCTCCTAAGAGGATGAGATGAATAGCGGATTTTATGAAAAAGGGATGATAAGAAAAACTTGTTTTATGAAAAAGGCGATACGATACAAAACGGATGAAGCGAATCAGTGTTAAACGCGGAGCCTGTTACAAAGCCATTCCAACGGGGCAAACGGGTGGCCTTCCCTATGTCTGTTTATGTATAATAGAGGATGTTTGAAAGTCCGGTAACCAAGGAGATTTTTGATTATGCCGTTACACATCGTCCTTCATGAGCCGCTCATCCCTGCCAACACGGGAAATATTGCCCGTTCCTGTGCTGCTACGGGTGCGCATTTGCACTTGATTCATCCGCTCGGCTTTTCCACAGACGACCGCTATTTAAAGCGGGCAGGTCTTGATTACTGGCACGCGGTACAGGTGCATCACTACGATGATTTCGACCATTTCGTCCGCGAGCAGGGGGAAAACGCCGGTACGTTTTACTTCGTGGAAACGTGGGGAGAAAAGCTTTACACGGAGGTTTCCTTCCGTGATGGCGATTATATCATTTTGGGCAAGGAAACAACCGGTCTTCCGGAGGAGTTGACAGACCGATACCGGGAACAGACGATTCGCATTCCGATGAGCGGCGCCACCCGATCCGTCAATTTGTCCAATTGCGCTGCCATTGTCCTGTTTGAAGGGCTCAGACAGCTGGGCTTCCCCGGACTCAAATAACGAGCATGACCCGTAGCCTGACAATCATCCAAACAAGGGAGAGAACGTACATGAACACGACAACGATCCTATTTGACCTCGATGGAACACTGCTGGAAATGAGGACGGACCCGTTCGTAAAAGGATACCTGAAGGAACTGGGGCAGTATATGGGGGATAACTACGATAGTCAGGCGCTGCTCGGGATCATTTGGGAAGCGACCAAAACGATGATCATGAACCAGGACCCCGAAAAAACGAATGAGCAAGTCTTCATCGAATACTTTGCAGAGCACAGCCCTTGGTCAAAGGAAGAGCTGTGGCCGCTGTTCGACAAGTTTTATCAAGAAGTGTTCCCATCGCTCTCCCATCTGACGCATCCGTCCCCTTGGGCGAAAAAAATTATTGAAGCGGCAAAAGAGCAAGGGTATCGTGTAGCTGTCGCCACGAATCCGGTTTTTCCGCGTGATGCCATTCATAGCCGGTTGGCCTGGATTGAACTGTCTCCGGACGATTTTGAGCTGGTCACAGTCTACGAGGAGTCCCATTTTACCAAGCCGAATCCGGGCTACTTCCAGGAGATCTGCAGCAAGCTGGGAGTCAAGCCTGAGGAATGCGTCATGGTCGGCAACCACATGCAGGAAGATATGGTCGCCAGCAAAGTGGGGATGAAGACGTTCCTCGTGACAAATTGGCTGGAGGATCGCGGAGAGCCGCAATATCCAGTCGATCAACAGGGAACGCTCGAGGAGCTTTATACGGCGATCACGGAGCGGACAGGCCTGTTTGCCAAGTAATGCTGAAGGCAGCGATTTATACTGAAAGATTGAGCAGGTACCAGGTGCCTGCTCTTTTTGTGGTGGTTGGACCACCGCCATACTGCGCCGCAATTTAACTCAGAATTGGAGCACGTTCAGATTGCGCCGGCGACGTAGGTCGGAAGGGACGCATGTTCAGATCGCATGGCGAGAAAATCCGAGAGACACACGTACGGTTTTCACCCAGCGACGTACGCCGTAGGAGAAGCGCATGCTCAGATTGCGTATATTGCTGCTGCAGCAGACAAGCCACAATCTTTCATTGTTATCCCATCATTTTCACATAGTTCTTGGCTACTCTATTCCTGCACCAGGAAATCTGGAGATGGCAAGAGTGAAGGAGAGGGTTTTGATGAAAAAATGTGTGTCTTCCATTTTGTCATTGAGCCTGCTTTTGGGAGGCGTATCCGTTGTCAACGCAGCGGAAGTGCCATCCGTGGACAAGGCAGCTCATGCAAAAGCGAGCAAACCTGCAAACACCGGGAAACAGGCAAAGGCTGAAGCGCGCCAGCAGCATCTGGACAAAATCAAAGCGCTCGCAGAAAAATGGGGCATTGATACCACGAACATGACAGTCGAGCAAATGAAAGAGGCCTACAAAGCGAAGCGTGCGGAATTGAACGCGGAGAAATTGGCCAAGCTCAAGGAAAAGGCCCAAAAGTGGGGCATACAGCTCGATGGAAAGACGGCTAAAGAAGTGAAGGCAGCCGTAAAGGCAAAACAAGCGGAAAAGCACGAGCAGCAGCTGGCCAAGCTTGTGGAAAAGGCCGGAAAAGCGGGGGTAGAAACATCTGCTGGCCAGACTCCGAAGGAAATCAAACAGATGATCCAGGCCAAAAAGGCCGAAACCAAACAGCAGCGTCAAGCCAAACAGGCAGAGCATATTGCCAAGCTGCAGGAAAAGGCGGCTCAGCTGGGGACCGATGCAACTGGAAAAACAGCAAAAGAGCTGAAGGAAGCGATCAAAGCGAAAAAGGCCGAAATGAAAGCAGCGAATAAAGCCGAAAAAAAGGCTGAGAAACAAGCAGAGAAGCAAGCGAGCAAAGAGGCAAAGCAAAAGGCGAAGCAAGAAGCAAGGCAACAGGAAAAACAAGCACCAAAACAAGCACCAAAACAAGCAGCTCAGCAACAGAATCAGGTGTAACAACCCTCGTAGTGGGTCTTGGGGAATGGAGTCATCGTGTTTCGATGGCTCCTTTGTTTCGATCAAAAGGATAAGGGAGCGAAGGCTTCGGCGAAAAGCTTGACCTATCCAAGTTTCGCGATCAAAAAAAAAAAAACAGGATGCCTGTCAAAGGCAGCCTGTTTTTTTCCTGGGAGCGATGTGAAAAGGAAAGCCTCAATTAAGCTTGGCCTTACAGATTCCAGGTCTTGTCTTCGTTATATCCTGCCGTCAGAATGAAAAACAGAAATGCGGCAAAGACCAATCCTACGATAAACGTACCCATGTTGGACTGCTCCTTTCGTTACCAAACTACTCCCATTATAACCTAGCCTTCCCTGTTTGCAAGGGAAATACGGAGAGCGCTTTCTGTCATTCTGATGAATTTTTTGGCGCCGTTTTCCAGAGGGAACGGGCAGCGATACAGGCCCATGCCAAAACGCTTATCCGATCATCAAGTTCGCTGAAACATGTGTCGTCTTCGCGCATACAGATAGGAAAAGACAGCAAAAATGTCGTGTCTTTGGTTGAGAGCAGCTTCGATAAGAATGCGTGGCCGCTGGCGGACATATACATGAAAGTACATGGTCGTTCGCGAAGAGAGAGGGCTTAAGAGGGAGGAGAGACGAGCATGGACATTTTAAAGCGCATCGCCGAGCATCGGGCCCGAGAAGAAAAGATGATGTGGAAAGGCACATTTGCTGAATATCTGGAACTGGTTCGTAAAAATCCGCAGATTGCCCAGACTGCTCACTCACGCGTCTATAATATGATCAAGAGTGCCGGCGTAGAGGAAAACGAGGACGATAGCCGCTCCTATCGTTTTTTTAGTCGGGAGATTTTTGGTCTGGATCGCGCGATTGAACGATTGGTGGAGGAATATTTTCACTCTGCCGCCCGCCGATTGGATGTACGCAAGCGGATTTTGCTATTGATGGGCCCGGTCAGCGGCGGGAAATCGACGATTGTGACGATGCTCAAAAAGGGATTGGAGGAGTATTCCCGGACAGATGAGGGAGCCGTTTATGCACTGGACGGATGCCCGATGCAGGAAGAGCCGCTCCATCTGATTCCGCATGAATTGAGACCGGAAATTGAGGAAGAGCTGGGGATCAAGATCGAAGGGGAATTGACTCCTTATAATCGCATGCGTCTGGAAACCGAGTTCGGAGGGCGTATTGAAGACTTCCCCGTCAGGCGAATCTTTTTCTCGGAGGCGGAGCGTGTCGGGATCGGAACCTTCAGTCCATCTGACCCCAAGTCTCAGGATATTGCTGATTTGACGGGAAGCATCGATTTTTCCACCATCACGAAATACGGCTCGGAATCGGACCCCCGCGCCTACCGCTTCGATGGCGAGCTGAACAAGGCCAACCGGGGCCTTATGGAATTCCAGGAAATGCTGAAGTGCGATGAAAAATTTCTTTGGCACCTGCTCTCGCTCACACAGGAAGGCAATTTCAAGGCTGGACGCTTTGCCTTGATTTCTGCCGATGAGCTAATCGTCGCGCATACGAACGAGTCAGAGTACAAAGCTTTTATTGCCAATAAAAAGAACGAAGCGCTGCAATCCCGCATCATCGTCATGCCGATCCCCTACAATTTGCGGGTGAGCGACGAGGAAAAAATATATGCAAAGCTGATCAAGCAGTCTGATCTGGGACACGTGCATATCGCTCCGCACGCGCTGCGGTCGGCGGCAACCTTCTCCATTTTGACCCGCCTGAAGGAGTCAAAGAAACAAGGAGCCGATCTGCTGAAAAAGATGCGTCTCTACGATGGCGAGTCGGTGGAGGGCTTCAAGGGTTCCGATCTGGACGAACTGAGAAACGAGCATGCTGACGAAGGGATGTCGGGCATCGATCCCCGCTACGTGATCAACCGTATCTCCAGCGCGCTGATCCGACGGGATACGGAGTGCATCAACGCGCTCGATATTCTGCGCGCGTTGAAGGAAGGCTTTGACCAGCATCCGTCCATCACCAAGGAGCAGCGGGAGCGTTATCTCAACTTTATTTCCATGGCTCGCAAGGAATACGACGAATTGGCCAAAAAAGAGGTTCAGAAGGCGTTCGTCTACAGCTACGAGGAGTCCGCCAAAACGCTGATGGACAATTACCTCGACAATGTGGAAGCCTACGCCAACATGAATAAGCTCCGCGACCCGGTCACCGGCGAGGAGATGGACCCGGATGAGCGCTTGATGCGTTCCATTGAAGAGCAGATCGGCATCTCGGAAAATGCGAAGCGGGCATTCCGTGAAGAAATTTTGATCCGGATTTCCGCGTACGCCCGCAAAGGAAAGCGATTTGACTACAGCACGCATGACCGGCTCCGCGAAGCGATCGAGAAAAAGCTGTTTACCGATTTGAAGGACGTCGTCAAAATTACGACCTCCAACAAAACGCCGGATGAACATCAATTGAAAAAGATCAATGAAGTAACCCGAAGGTTGATCGATGAGCATCACTATTGCCCTGTTTGTGCCAACGAGCTGCTGCGATATGTAGGCAGTCTGCTGAATAGGTAAAAGGGGGCACCCAAAGGGCACTTTTGGATCTGGCTTGACGATGAAGTAATTCGGCGCAGCTGCGCCAGTAGGAGGGGACCCTATGGAGGATTCGGTACCGTTTGTCGTCTCCAGGGAAGACTGGTCGCTGCACCGCAAAGGGTACCAGGACCAAACCCGCCACCAGGAAAAGGTGAAGGAAGCGATCAAGAAGAACTTGCCTGACCTGGTCAGCGAAGAAAATATCATCATGTCAAACGGGCGTGACGTGATTAAAATTCCGATTCGCTCTCTGGATGAATACCGGCTGCGGTACAACTTCCAAAAAGGAAAGCATGCCGGGCAAGGAAAAGGGGACACCAGAGTAGGGGATGTCATTGCCAAGGACGGCGATCACGCCCAAGGGGCCGGGAAGGGCCAGGGCGCCGGCGACCAGCCGGGCGTCGACTATTTCGAAGCGGAAATCACCGTGGAAGAGCTTGAGGAAATGCTCTTTTCGGAGCTGGAGCTGCCGAATCTCCAGCGCAAGGACGAAGACCAGATCGTGATCGAAGAGACGCGGTTTAACGACGTTCGCAAAAAAGGCTTGATGGGCAATATTGACAAAAAGCGGACATTGATCGCGGCGATTCGTCGCAATGCGCTGGCCGGGTACAGCGACATGGAGCTGGGGATCAGCGACGACGACCTGCGATTCAAAACGTGGGAGGAGATCATCAAGCCGCACTCCAATGCTGTGATCATTGCGATGATGGATACGTCGGGAAGTATGGGGGTTTTTGAAAAGTACATCGCCCGCAGCTTCTTTTTCTGGATGGTTCGCTTTCTGCGGACCAAGTACGAGAAGGTGGACATTGCTTTTATCGCCCATCATACAGATGCCAAGGAAGTGCCGGAAGAAGTGTTTTTCTCCAAGGGCGAAAGCGGGGGAACGATTTGTTCGTCGGCCTACAGAAAGGCGCTGGAAATCATCGACAGCCGCTACCCGCCCTCACAGTACAACATATATCCGTTTCACTTTTCCGACGGCGACAACCTGACTTCAGACAATGAACGCTGCGTCAAGCTGGTCAAGGAATTGATGGAGCGGTGCAATATGTTCGGGTATGGGGAGGTCAATCAATACAACAGGCACTCCACTTTGATGTCCGCTTATCGGCACATCAAGGACCCGAAGTTCATGCATTGCGTGATCAGGGAAAAAGGCGAGGTATACAAAGCGCTGCGGACGTTTTTTGGGAAGAAGGAAGAGATTGTGAGGTAGCGGGAGAAGTAATACGTCAAGGTATCCAAAGTAAATGCATCTCTGCAAGAGGTAATAAAAACGCCTTTTCTCAAATGGGGGGAGGCGTTTTTTCATGGGGAGCTGCTGTTTCGGCTCCCTTTTTCCCTGAACGGGTAGGCAGTCAACCTTCGATAGCAGACGCGGATTCCATGCTGTTGTATGCTTTGTTTTGCCCGTTGTACATTGTCTTCTGATCCGTTGATAGAACGCTGTGTGCGATGAAAGTCGCCCGCACGGTGTAGGTTGTCATTACAGGTGGAAAGAACGAAGGTGAATCAAATGTGATTACTCACACTGTCATGTAATCCATCAACGGCCCTCGGGAAGTCCCGGCGGCATTTATTAACGCCAGGACGATGAGCCGGCCTCGAACCTGATCGGGGACGACGTTAAGCGATGACTGGACAAAAAAGAGCGGCAGCTAGGAGTAAGAATGACGTCCTAGAATGCCGTTTGTCCCGTTAAACGGTCGTTCTCGTCTGCATGAATGATGTATTTCTTGAGTAAATTATTCAATGTATTCGGCGAGGTTCTCCAGGCTAGATCTTAAACCAACGTCGTGATCTTCCTTTCGAATACCTTCAGGTACGTTCTCACATTGAATGGTAACAGCAGTGCCTTCTGGAACGGCTGCTAAAGTCCATGTCATGATCATCTCCCCTGAAAATTGGGGGTCGTCGGACTGAAAAATTACTGCTTGTACAATTCGCTCATCTGGGGTAAGCTCTAAAAATTTACCATTGACGACATCGGCATGTTCCGAGGTTTTACCACGGGTTGAATGGTCTTTATCGAGATAGGTTAGAGACATTTGATAAGATCCACCGACACGAGCCTCAAACTTTAAGATTTGGCCACTCATCCCCTTTGGGGGCAGCCACGAAATCAGAGCCACCGGGTCCACGAGGGCCTCATAGATTTTGCTTGGGGATGCCTTGATGATTCTCGAAGCAGTGTCGGTTCTCCTCTTGCTCGATGGGGTTGTCACTGCTTTCAACCTCCTTTTTTAGATGTCATGGTCAGTAAATTACTATGTGTAATATACTAGCACACAGATTGTGTTCTCATTTCTTTTGAATTGCTTAGTTTTCGTATGAGAGTATCGTGCCCTGGCACATTTCGATTTCTTTATCCTGACCGTTCGTTTTGCAGCTTTTGATGAAGTTTCTCCCCAATATCTGGAAACACCGGAGGCCGCGTCAGTGAACACGAAATATTCACATCGCTCCAAGAAGCAATAAAAACGCCTTTTCTCAATTCGAGAGAGGCGTTTTTACATGGAGAGAAATATACATCAACATCCATTCCGTTACTTGACTGTCAACCTAACATCCATCGTCTTGCTTCTATGCTGATTCCATGTTGCCAACGTTTCAAATGTGTAATCTGCTGTGCCGGGTATCTCGGTTTTCAACGTTGTGTCATTTGCCCAATCCAGCGAAATGATCGGGATTGTAAACTCCGGTGCAGTCAACATGCTGGCCAATTCGTTTTTGCTTTGAAATTCTGCCAAGGTAAATGGCTCTGTGCGAATCACCATGACACTGTTTCTGACAACCTCCGTCCCTTCATTTCTCCCCAATAGGACAGCTACATAGTTGCCGTCGGGGGAAAAAATATGTCTCTGAAAAATGCTGCCGGAATGCAAGTGGATAACCTTCTGTTCATCGTTTTTAATCTGGACCAATGCGTGGTCACAAAGCTTTGCACCGCAGGAGTAGCGAATATCTGCGTAGATATCCCCGGATTTTTACGTGAATGCATGTGTCTGTACGCGTTTGAATTCAATTTCCCGCTCCGTTTGATCAACCTGATGGAGGTAGTCGTTGAGTGGGTTTTGGATGGTTGCCTGATTGAAAGGTTCACCAGCATCGGGAGCACAGCCTGAAATCAGCAGGAGAGCTAAGGACATTGTCAAACAGGATTGACATATTTTTCACATGAACATAGCTCCCTTAGGTTTTTAAAACTTGTCGTTCAAGAGAGACCTATTGCTTCTTTGCTTTCCACAACTGCACCAGATTCAGACCATAATAAGAAATAAACAGGCCTAGAATAAAGAAAGCCATGACGATGCCGTAGTCATCGCCGGAAACCTCGTAACTGACAACAGTCCGTACTCCATACCTTATTGCCATGTAGGCTAAGACAAAGAGAAGCACAAACCCGTATCGCAGCCATTTGCTCTTATTTTGCATGCTCTCTTTTTTCAGCTTCATCAGATAGCGCAAGTATCCGACGATTATGCCAATAACGAATATCACGACAAACAGATAGCGCAGTGGGTGCACGTCGATAAAAGTTTTGGCAATGGTCGGTATGGCACACGTCAACAGGATCAACACGGCAATGATGTAAAAATTGATCGAGCGATTATTCAAGGGACAGAAAGCCTCCCATCAAAATTTTTTTAATCAGATGTAATAATACCATAAAATAGGAGTCATATGAACCTTGCCTGAATTTACATAAACAGTCCGAGGAACGACAGCAAGAAAAACTGGATTCTGCGCATCAGGTTGATTGCATTCTTCAGCAGAAGCGGACAGTCGCGGAGTGAATATTTTTCCCCTCCAATGGAAAATATGGCTAATAGCAAGTCAACAAAAAGTTTGGGGGGCTCTTCATGTTTAAAAAGATGAACGTTTTGGCACTGGCTTTGGTCCTGGCAGCAACTATGGGACTGACCGCTAACGCGGAAACCGGAGGCACAGGGAATGTAGGGGGAACCAATGCTCCCGGGAATATGACCGGAGCAGGTGGGCCCGGTAATGCGGGCGTCAATAATGTAAACCAGGGCACGTACAGAACAGCCGCTGCCGACAATGATACGGACTGGGGCTGGATTGGTTTGCTGGGCCTGGCTGGTCTTGCAGGCTTAATGGGCAGAAACAGAAATCGCGAACCTCAAAGATAGTAATAGGAACCTGCCTTGCAGCTATGAAAGCGCGCCTCTTAAAGCAGGCATTGGAGATCGCAAATGAAATCCAATGCTGCTTTAGGAGGTGTATTTTATTTTACGGTGCAGATTTGCTCCCGGACCGTGATCAGTTCAAACTGTGATGCCTGACCGGAACCGGTGAGATAAAGAACAGCTTTTCCATTTTCTGGATAAATCAGGCAACGATTTTTTCAGTATTGTATTGATTTTACATTTTGATTACTATCGAACTATGAATGCAGGATGCGGATGTCTCTGCAGCTTGCTTTTAGAATAGTATAAAATCGCTTCGGTTCATGTCGAAGTGTGCATGCAATGTGAAGGAGGAGTGCAGAAGTGAATTCAAGTCCGGATATTGTCGAAGTCGCTTCGCTGATCGGAGAACCGTCCCGTGTAGCGATCCTGATCAGTCTGATCGGGGGAAAAGCATTGCCTGCCAGCGAATTGGCCCGCATAGCCCGAATTACTCCGCAGACAGCCAGCTCTCATCTTGCCAAGCTGGTAGAAGGCGGTCTTCTGAGCCAGGAGTCTTATGGGCGCCATCGTTATTACCGGCTCGCCAATCCCGAGGTGGCGCATGCACTGGAAGCCTTGCAAGCAATTGCCGTGCCGAAACCGGTACGCTCGCTGCGGGAATCGGACCAGATGAAGGCCTTGCAATACGCACGCACTTGCTACGATCACCTCGCGGGCAAGATCGGCGTGGCCTTGACGGACAGGCTTCTCGAATTGGGGTTGATCCAGGAGTCGGGAAAGGACTTTCTGTTGAGTGCAGAAGGCAAAGCAAAGCTGCAGGCCCTGGGGGTTGAGGTCGATCCTCCCCCAAAAAGCCGCCGCCATTTTGCCCGTCAATGCCTGGACTGGAGTGAACGCCGCCATCACGTAGCAGGAAGCTTGGGGGCTTCGCTGACCAAACGGCTGTTTGAGCTGGGCTGGATCGAGCGACTTCCGGATGGGCGGGCTGTTCGCGTGACGGCTGCAGGCATCAGCGGGCTGTCAGAAGAATTTGGATTGAAGCTCTAATGAAACAAGGAGAGAAGAGGCGGGTCATGCCTTGTATGCCAATTCCGGCGTTGTCAAAATGGAGCTGCTGAAGAGAGAGGTATGACGATAATAACTTTTGTCAATTCGTACACTTTTCGTAACTTACCTCCGATTTGGTTGTCAACCTGTATAGATATGGTAAGGTAAAATGAAGCATCTCAATAATTTGCTCTTGTATACCCGCCGGAGCATTCGTTTTTGCGCTGGCGCATCCAATAAAAAGAATCGGTGATAAAACATGAGTACGGACGCATTTTCTGTGAAACAGGGGGAGCCAAAGGAGCTTTCACGGGAACAAACCGACAAACTAAAAGAGGTGGAGCGAGAGCTTGCCGATGTGAAGTACGCTCTCGACCAGTCCTCGATCGTTGCGATTACAGATCGCCGGGGAACGATTCTTCACGCGAATGATCAATTTTGCAAGATTTCCGGTTATTTGCGGGAGGAATTGATCGGCCAGGATCATCGCATCCTGAACGCGGGTTTTCACCCCAAGGAATTTTTCAAAGACATGTGGGCAACCATCGGATCGGGTGAGATCTGGCGCGGAGAGATTCAAAATCGGGCCAAGGACGGCTCGTTCTACTGGGTAGATACGACGATTGTTCCGTTTCTGGATGAAGAGGGCAAACCGTATCAGTACGTCTCCATTCGAAACGACATTACCGCACGCAAAAAAATGGAGGAGGAAGTCCGACAGAGTGAGGAAAAGTACCGGCTGATCACGGAGAATACGACTGACATGATCTCCGTGATTGATCGGGAAGGAAATTTTCTATACCTGTCCCCCTCGCATGAAACGGTGCTCGGCTACGATATCCGTAATGTCGGGGTCAACAATCTGCTCGCCTGGATCGAAGAAGAAGACCGCGAGATTATGGTCGAAGCCATTCAACATACGTTTTCGGCCCGAAAGAGCAGGCAGATTGAATACCGCCTCCGCACGCTCGAGCAGAAATGTATCTGGGTCGAAACGACGATCACTCCCGTAATGAGCGAGTCAGGAAATGTAAGAAAACTGGTTTTGGTTTGCCGTGAAATTACGGAGAGAAAGAAGTCGGAACAGACGATTCATCACCTGGCTTACCATGATACGTTGACTGACTTGCCAAATCGCAGACTGTTTGTGCAGTATCTCAGCAAGGAGCTGAACCAAGCCAAACGGGTCGGCTCCAAGCTCGCAGTGCTGTTCCTGGATTTGGATCGATTGAAGGACATCAATGACACATGGGGGCACGACGTCGGCGATTTGATTTTGCTGGAGGCGTCGAAACGGCTGAAAAGCTGTACACGCAAGCATGACATGGTGGCCCGCCTGGGCGGTGACGAGTTCACGATTGTCCTGCCCAATATCACGGGGCGCGATGAGGTGGAAGGGATTGTCTTTCGACTGCAAAGCGAGCTGCGCAAGCCTCTGGAGGTAGCCGGTCAGAGCTTTACCTTGTCCATGAGCATCGGGATCGCCATGTTCCCGGAAGACGGGGAACAGACGGATGATCTCCTGAAGCGCTCGGACACTGCTCTCTACGTAGTGAAATCGAGGGGACGAAATGGGTACGAGTTCTTCGATCCGACGATGGAGGTTAAGACGCTGGAGCGAATTCTGATGGAAAATGAACTGCGCAAAGCGATAGCGCAGGAGCATTTTGAAATCTATTACCAGCCGAAAAAAGACTTGTCTACAGGGAAGCTGACCGGGATGGAGGCGCTCGTGCGCTGGATTCATCCTGAACTGGGTGTGATTCCGCCCAACCGCTTTATCCCGATCGCTGAAGAAACGGGTATGATTATCGAGCTGGGCGAATGGATTTTGCGCCGTGCCTGTCAGCAAAATAAACGCTGGCAGGAGGAAGGATTTCCTCCGCTAAAAGTATCGGTAAACCTGTCGGCCCGCCAGCTTCACCAGAAAAATCTGGTCGAGGTGATCGAAGCCATCCTTCAGGAAACAGGTCTTGATCCGCAGTGGCTGGAGCTGGAGATCACGGAAAGTGTACTGGTCAAATTGGAAGAAGCCATCACCATTTTGCATGCGATACGCGAATCAGGCGTTCAAATTTCCATTGATGATTTCGGAACAGGCTATAATTCTTTTAGTTATATTAAACATTTGCCAATCGATACGATTAAAATCGATGCTTCATTTATTCAGGATATCCATCAAAATCAGGAAAGCCAGGCGATTGTGAAAGCCATCGTGACGATTGCGGAAAGCCTCAATCTCAACGTCATCGCCGAAGGTGTCGAGCTGCTCGATCAGGTAGCGGCGCTAAGCGAGAACGGGTGTGATCAAGGTCAGGGCTATTTGTTCAGCAAGCCTCTGCCGACGCGGGATTTTGAACATTACTTGCTTGCTGTTCAAAACAACTGACTGGCTCTTGGAAGGGACGCAGCGGACAGGATGGCTAAAGGGGGCGGAAGCGTAGGGAACGCAATCCTTTCGCGAGAGCATAGTTGGGCGCACCACCTCTTGGGCGCGACATAAGCTATGGTATAAACACCTATACCGTCTGGAGGTAGAAGGCATGTACGGATACCCCGTCAACTATGTTCATTGGCCCTTGCCTGTCCAGGATGGCGGAAGACGCAGGGCTGTTGATACAACAGATCGCTCGCTGGCTGCGGAAATCCTGCAGGCAGTCCATCGGGAGGAGCGGGCTGGAAATTTCTACACGCGCCTGGCAGAACTAGCCCCTACGGAAAATGTGAAAGTTTTGATTACGATCATCAAGGACGAACGGCTCAAGCATCTGCAAAACTTTTCGCAGCTGTATTCTCGGTTGACCGGTCGAGAACCGCAGCTTTTGCGTGAGCCTGTCCCGGCGCCCGAGTCATTTCAACGAGGCGTAGAGCTGGCCATCCGCGACGAGCTGGAGGCGGTCGATTCTTATCGGGATATCGTTGAGCGAGCTACCGATCCCCGCATCAGAAGGGCTTTTCAGCGGGCAGCAGAGGATGAGCAGCGGCATTCCACCTGGTACGCCAATATTTTGCTTTCCCAGGGAAGCTCATAAAAAGATATTTTTCATAGTTCATGAGAGCCAAATCAGTTGCTGATTTGGTTTTTTGTTGCATATGCGCCGGATTTGTCCCACGTCCAGCAACAATTCACTGCAAGCGATTTTTGGTTGGCCCTATGCATTGTTGAAAAAAACGGAAGCTTGTTCAATGCTTATAAACAAAGGGATGTGAAGGGGGATGGAAGAGACTCCCAGGCAACCCTTTGTTGACAACAGCCCGAGAACTTTTTATAATCTGAGACATTCCCGAAATGCAAAGATGAACACCACATATCGCTTGGAAAAGGAAGAGTAAAAGAGGGCACTGACGCCCAGAGAGCCTGCCTGAATGCTGTGAAGGCGGCCGTCACCTCTCTTTGAAGCCGCCTTGGAGCTCTGCTTTTGAACCGTTCAGTAGAAAGCAGCGGACAGGACTCCGTTATCAGTCGCAAGTCTATGGAAGACTTCATGAGTCTGTTTTTCGTGAGGAAAACAGAAAGCTGAGTGGTACCGCGAACAGATCGCCTCAGCAACCGACAATCCGGATAAAGCCGGGTCGGTTGCCGGGGCGTTTTTTATTCACGGGCACACAACATGAATGGAATGGAGTGGAAAGGAAATGGATCGACAGAAGCAACGCGAGCTGCTGCGGCTCCTGGAAGAGGACAGCCGTCGCAGCGCCGAACAGATCGCCAGATTGATGGGAGTATCGCAGGCGGAGGTGGAAGAGGCAATCGCCGCGCTGGAAAACGAAAAAGTGATCGTGAAATACCCGGCGCTGATCAACTGGGAGCTGGTCGAGGACCATCCGTACGTCACGGCTATGATCGATGTCAAGGTAACGCCGAAGCGCGATGTCGGCTTTGACGAGGTGGCGGATCGCATCTGTCGCTTTCCTGAGGTCCAGGCTGTCTACCTGATGTCCGGAGCCAGCTACGATTTGTCTGTCGTGCTGGAGGGCAAAACGATGCGGGAAGTGGCTGCATTCGTTTCGCAGAAGCTGGCGACGATGGATTCGGTCGTATCGACAGCGACGCACTTTATTTTGAAAAGATACAAGCATGACGGCATCCAGTTTGAGGACCGGGATGAGGACCGCAGGATGGTGGTCACCCCATGAGTCAGCACACTGTGTTACGAAACCGCCTGTCGCAAACTGTTGCTTCGCTCAAGCCGTCCGGCATCCGCCGCTTCTTTGATCTGGCGGCTTCGATGGAGGGCGTCATCTCGCTCGGCGTAGGGGAGCCGGACTTTGTCACTCCTTGGCGTGTCCGGGAAGCATGCATCTCATCGCTGGAGCGGGGCTATACGGCCTACACGTCCAATGCCGGGCTGTTGGAGCTCAGAAAAGAAATTCACAAATACCTGGAGGAGCGCTTCTTTGTTTCGTATCATCCGGAGACAGAAATGCTGATCACTGTCGGGGCCAGTGAAGCGATTGACATCGCGCTGCGCGCCATCATCGACCCGGGCGACGAGGTGCTGGTGGTCGAGCCCTGCTACGTATCATACGAGCCGGTTATCCGGCTGGCTGGCGGGGAGCCTGTCTTCCTGCGGACGAACGCTGAGCAGCAATTCAAGCTGACGCCGGAGGAGCTGGAAGCCCACATCAGCCCGCGGACCAAAGCGATTATCTTCTGCTACCCGAACAACCCGACGGGCAGCACGATGACTGCCGAGGAGTGGAGCAAGCTGCTTCCGGTGATTGAAAAGCACGATCTGCTGGTCATCTCCGACGAGATTTACGCCGAGCTGACCTATGGAAGAATGCACGACAGCATCGCGGCTCTGCCGGGGATGAAGGACCGGACGATCTTGATTTCCGGCTTTTCCAAGGCATTTGCGATGACGGGATGGCGGCTCGGCTATGTCTGCGCTTCTCCCGACCTGCTTGCGGGGATGCTGAAAATCCATCAGTACACGATGCTGTGCGCGCCGGTAATGGCTCAAATGGCTGCCTTGGAAGCGCTGCGTCACGGACAGGCAGACATGGAGCGGATGGTGGAGAGCTACCGTCAGCGCCGCAATTTCGTCGTTCAAGGGTTTCAGGACATCGGCCTGGCCTGCCATGAGCCGGAGGGAGCCTTCTACGCGTTTCCTTCCATTCGCTCTACGGGCCTGGAGGCAGCCGAATTTGCCGAACGCCTGCTGATGGAGGAAAAGGTGGCAGTGGTGCCGGGTGATGTGTTTGGCGACTGCGGCAAGGGCCATATTCGCTGCTCCTATGCGACTTCGCTGGAACAGCTGCAAAAGGCGCTGGAGCGGATGGGACGTTTTGTCCAAAAGGTTTCTGCCAAATAAGATTGGCGTGCATGGAAAAAGGCCGGGAGCTGATCCCGGCCTTGCCTGTTGGATGGTGAGCACATCATTGCAGGAGAGCAGGAGAGCCGCCGCTTATGATTGCTCGTTGGTCAAATCCACTTTGTGCAGCGGAACGACCTTGGTTTTTTTCGTGTATTTGTAGCCCAGCCAGACGAGGATGAAGAGCGGCAGGCCGATGTACGATACAAGTGCGCCGCCCCAGTCGATCGTCTCGCCGGTAAAGGCGGTGTAGTTTTGGCCAAGCACGACGATGAGGCAGATGATGAAGGCGAGGATCGGTCCAAACGGGAACCATTTCGCCCGGTAAGGCAGTTGCTTCAGATCGTAGCCTTGTGCCAGATAAGCCTTGCGGAAGCGGTAGTGGCTCACCGCAATCCCGAGCCAGGCGATAAAGCCGGACATCCCGGAAGCATTCAAGAGCCAGACGTAGACGGTGCCATCCCCGAACAGCGAGGACAGAAAGGCAAACATCCCGATAAGCGTTGTCAGCAGGAGGGCGTTGGTCGGCACGCCACGGCTGTTCACTTTGGCAAAAAGCTTGGGAGCTCTTCCTTCTTTGGCGAGAACATACAGCATCCGCGTAGACGCGTACATCCCGGAGTTGCCCGCCGAGAGGACGGATGTCAAAATGACGGCGTTCATGACAGAAGCGGCAAAGGCAAACCCCGCTTTTTCAAACACCAGCGTGAACGGGCTGACTGCAATGTCCGTAATGTCGCTGTTTATGAGATTCGGATTGTCGTACGGGATCAGCATCCCGATGACGAAGATCGCAAAAATATAGAACAGCAGGATGCGCCAAAAGATTTGCTTGATGGCTTTCGGAATGTTGCGGGCCGGGTCCTCGCTCTCGCCTGCGGCAATCCCGACCAGCTCGGTTCCCTGGAAGGAAAAGCCGGCGATCATGAAGACGCCGAGCATCGCCATAAAGCCGCCGCTGAACGGCGCATCTCCCTTGGTAAAGTTGTGGAAGCCGACTGCTTCGCCGCCCATAATGCCAAAAATCATCAATACGCCGACGATGATAAAGATGATGACCGTACTTACTTTGATCAAGGAAAACCAATATTCGGATTCGCCGTATCCTTTTACTGATAACATATTTAAGCCAAACATAAGGACGAGGAAAAGCGCGCTCCAGAGAATGGACGGCGTGTCCGGGAACCAGTATTTCATGATGAGCGCACCGGCTGAAAGCTCGACGGCAATCGTGATCGCCCAGTTGTACCAGTAATTCCATCCGAGCGCGAAGCCGAGGGACGGATCGACAAATTTGGACGCATAAGTGCTGAAGGAGCCGGATACCGGCATGAACGCCGCCATCTCACCGAGGCTCGTCATCAGGAAAAAGACCATCAGGCTGATCGCTATATAGGCAACCAAAGCACCGCCCGGACCGGCAGAGTGAATGGAGCCGCCGCTCGCCAGGAAAAGTCCGGTACCGATCGATCCGCCGATGGCGATCATCGTCAAGTGACGGGCTTTCAATCCGCGTTGCA
The DNA here is from genome assembly GCF_003710865.1 of Brevibacillus borstelensis. Classification (GTDB taxonomy): domain Bacteria; phylum Bacillota; class Bacilli; order Brevibacillales; family Brevibacillaceae; genus Brevibacillus; species Brevibacillus borstelensis. Next base: position 20,250 of record NZ_RHHO01000027.1, read on the forward strand.
ATTGATTGGAAGACATAAAATAAAAACACGACCTTTCTCTTGATTTGCGGGAAGGAAGGCCGGAAATAAAAATACCACCACAAGCCAAAAACGGCAAAAGGGCGGTATGATCCAATCCCCACCAAGCCTTCACGGAAGATAGCACACCACGCTTGCTCGGCTGGCAAACGTGACAGTTCTGTCCCTTGTCGGGTACAGCCCCAGCCTGTGTGTACAGAGAATACACGGCAGACTTCGGCAGCTTTTCCTTCTTCTGGAGTCATCAATCTTCTCTGGATCTCGTACAGAATAATATAAAAGCCGCGACCTCTATCCTCATCGTGTCTGATGAGGATAATTGCTATGAGATTATGTTATGGTTCAAGTATATGGGTTTTTCCTTTAAAATCAAGTGTGATTTTGTGGCAGTGAGGTCCGGGACATCGCGACGGTCTATTATTTTTGGTTTATCGAAGCTGGAGAAGGGTACGAAGGAAAAGAGGGCCATGCTCTGACAGTATGAAGATTATGGTGTGGATATGACAGCTAATGGGATCGCAGGCTGCAAAAAAATGTGTAACAGATGCTACAAAAACCATCTAGTCATCTGAGTCTTTATTCATGGTAAAATAGTACCATAATTAGGAATGTTAGATGTCTTCCCTTCAAAGACACTGCATAGCTCGAACGCAAATAAAGGAAAGAGGTGAGCCGTTTTCATGAAGCGGAGTCTGCATCGACTGTTTTTGATGTGCCTCGCATTTCTGATCTGCTTTACCGGTTTTTCGCTGGAATGGACAAGCAGTCCTGCTATGGCTGCGTCGGCGGTAAATCGCACGAACGATCCGTTAAACGGGGATTGGTCCAAGCCGTATGCCGTAAAGTACGATACGACAGAGGCCGATCTGATGGTCCGGGTCGGGGATATCGACAATCTGGGCGGAGGCTGGCCGAACGGCTACGATCCATTTTCGGGAAAAAGCACAGGGGCCCCATATCCGAAAGTAACTCACCAGCCGACCGATCCGGCAGGAACGGACCAGCTGATGGTGATCAGCTCCTTTCAATATCCGGATTTGCGGAACCCCAAAAATGATGCCAATGATCATGTGGCGGACGGCTATACCCGAAACAATTACAGCAAGACAGCCAATCCGGTCGTTCCCATCAAGGTAACCTTTGACACGAAAAACACCCCGATCGAAGGGGCCATTCTCCAGATGTTCATCAATGACTATCAGCCGCGGAAGTATCCGGGGCGGGTCAAATATACAGCCGAGCTGAACGGCGTCCGGGCGCCGTTTCTGGAGAACGTTATCAACTCGCTCAACCAGCATGGGCCGATCGGAAAGCTGATCAGCGTCCAAATTCCGGATGAATACCTGCCGCTCTTGAAGGACGGAAGCCTGACCATCCTTCTCGATGACAAGACGACGCGAAATCCGTACGGAGACGGCGCAGCCATCGATTTTGTCAAGCTGCTGATCAATCTCGGAGAGTACAAGCACACCGGTACGATCAAAGGCAAGGTTACGGATTCGGGCTCGCCTCCCAAGCCGCTCGCGGGTGCTGTCGTATCTGCCGGGGGAATTGTTTCGGCAGTGACGAATGCGAAAGGCGAGTACATCCTCCAGGATGTCCCCGCAGGTCTGGTCTCTGTGGAAGCGGCCAAGGACGGGTACATCCCGCAGCTCAAGCTGATTGAAAACTTTGAGGCAGGAGACACCGCTATACTGGACTTTCAGCTCGCCCCGCAGCCAAGCGACAACGCCTACCTGCAAAATCTGACGGTAAAAGGGGAGACACTGGTCCCGCTTGAGCCCGGCTTTGACAGGTCGCAAGGCAGCTATGACGTTCATTTGAACAGCCATGTCCAAACTGTTGCGATCACCCCCACGCTCGAAGACAGCAGGGCGAGCATGACCGTAAACGGAGAGGGTCATCAGAGCGGCACCCCCAAGGTGATCCCGGTCAAGCCGGGTGCGACCAAGGTCACGATCGTCGTCACGGCGCAGGACGGAAAGACGAAACGCACATACGAGGTGACGGTCCATACGCCGCTCACATCGGTGGACCTCGCCCGTTCCCTGTCCAAATCGGCGATCAAGCTGGGGGAAACGAGTGTAATCCGCTACACGGTCACGCCCAAGTCCTTTTCGACTGAGGGATTGGCCGACAAACCCGCCGGCAGAGCAACGGGGATTCGTCCGTTCTTTTTGCTGAATCAGCCGTTTGTCTACTCAAAAGGCTATGACATCGGTTATGAACTGGACAAAGTGAAGGTGAACGGAAAGGGGAATTCGAACAACGGCGGACTTGCTTTGGGTGGAAGAGGAAAAAGCCATTTTCTCAGTGTGATGAGATCGGGCTATAGCGGCGAAGTGTCTGTCAACCAACAGCTCACTGCGGAACCGAGCGCAAAGCAGGATGACATTTTGGACACGCTGAAAGATTTGATCCGCTCGGGAGTCAAGGAAATCACCATTCCCCTGGTAGACGAAAGCCAGCTCGCCGATATGCTGAAGGGCCGCGATTCGGTCACGGTCAACGCCTTTGCCACTTTTGGGTTGTCTGTAGTCAACAACAGGGTAATCGCTAATTTTGCGGGCTATGGTCCGCTGCCGGAGACATTCGCCGTCACGGACGTTACGCTGACCGAGCCGTTCCCTGCGGAGGTGCCAATCGAGAGCATCGATAAGTCGTGGAGCAAGCGAAGCGACAATGGGACGCTGACGCTGAAGCTTCCGGACATCACCTACGAGCGCAAAGGGGATGTGTATCAGGCTGCGCCCGTTTCGTTTGGCATAACCGTGAAGCCGACCAGGACCGGCACGTACCTGCTGTCCGACTCGCAGCTGACGTACCGGGAAGGAAACGCGGTCAACAGCCGTTTCTTCAACAATTTGACACTGCAGGTGGATACGAATATTCCGCCAGTGACAGGACTGAAGGTCACCCCGGAAAAAGCCTCGATCCTCGTAGGGGAGACGGTCGGCTTGAAGGCCAGAATTACGCCTGACAACGCCGATCAAAGCGTGATCTGGACGTCTGCTGACAGCAAGGTCGCTACAGTCTCCTCCAACGGCATCGTCACGGGGGTGAAGCCAGGGCGTGCGGTCATTACCGCCAGAACACCGGACGGCAAATTCTCCTCCTCAAGTGAGATTACGGTAACGAGCAAGCCAGTCCTCGACCTTGCTGCGAACAATGGCTGGGATGCGATGTATCCGGAAAAAGCGGTTGTAACGGCGGAAGTCATCGATTTTCCAGAGTCGTTCCCGATGAAGCTGACAGTCAAGGTTGGCGGTGCTGAGCTCCCCGCCTCAGCGCTGTATGAAGCAAAGCCGTCTTCTTTGGGAGATGGGCGACAAAAGGTCACCTATACATTTGAAGTGGAAGCGGCTCGCAAGAAAAGCGGCGAGGAAATCGGCGAAGTGCTGAGAGTGGGGCCGACGCCTGTCCAGGCAGAGGCGAAAAACGCCAGCGGCAAATCGGCCGATCCTGTGAGCAATACCTTGCTGCTGAATCCCGTAACGGCATTTGCAGCGACACTGGAGCGAGAGGGTTCGCCATTGAATCAAAAGGGCAGCTTGAAGGCAGAGCCGACAACGCTGGTCATGGAAGACGTGAAGTTTTTCTGGATGCCCGGTGTCGACCTTTCGGAGGTGGGCGCATCCTCCCCGTGGGTTCCTTTTAATCTGGGCAACAAGGCGACCGGCATTCCCTTGAATCCCTCCGGTCCGACCACGCTTGTCGTCGGGATGTTTCAGGACTTTAACCGCGATGGAAACTATGCCCAACCGGATGGGACACCGGATGAAAATGAAATTGTCGTTCGCGAGGTGTCATTGGGACAACCTATCGTTCCGCCTGATTTTGAACTGAGCCAGGGCTTGACGCTGCCGGACAGCGCAAAAGTCATTGTCACCCCTGTCATGGATACCGTTGACGAGCATACGCAATGGTTTTACAGAGTAGGGACGGGCGAGTGGCAGTCTTTCCCGGTGGCTTTCGACAAGAACGACAAGGGGAAGGCAAGAGGAGAGTTTTTGGTCGATTACGTAAAAGTGAACGGCAAATACGTGGATACGCCGGTTGCTGTAAAGGCGGTAAATCCGCTGAATGGCGACATCCATTTGGGGATTCCCACCGTAAAAACGGCGATCATAGAAGTGCCCAAACCGGGAAGCGGCGGCGGTGGGGGTGACCCGGATTATGATGATTTGCCCAACCTTTACGTTAGAGTGAACAACGGTACAGCAGCTTTGGAAAACAGGGCTGTTCAAGTGGAGATCGGGTATTCGTTCCGAGCAGAGAAGGATCTGGAGCTGGCTGCAGCGAGATATGCGATTGGCGATTCCGATGGGGATGCGGACTTGCTGAGAGAAATCGTTGCGGGTAAAGGAACCAGTATTCTGAACGGGAAGCAAAACAAAATCGTCAAAAACCTGAAGACAAGCTCCGGTCAAAGTCAAACGTATCAGATCGCGATCTTTGTGAAGGTGAATATTTATCACTCTTTAACAGGCGAGCTATTGGAGAGCAGGCCGTATCAGAAGATCGAAACGGTCACCGTCAAAGCGAAAAACAACTTGAACTAGCAAAAAGAACCTGGAGCTGTGAAAGGCTTCAGGTTCTTTTTGGCTTGATAGGGTCGTTTCTATTTTTGGCCCGTACGGGGAGGGGCGAGACGAGGGGGAAGGCCGAAAAAGCCGAGCATCCCCGGACTCGCTCAGGATATCACTGAACGTTTACGGAACGAGCTCCACCTCGTCGGGGTGGGGACTGTACTGAAGATCGTACAGATCGACGAAGAACTCCTCGGCAACAGGCAGGCCGGGGGTCTCCTGCTCGAAAATCCTGCGGTTGAACTGAATGGCCAGACGGGAGGCGAGACGGTCGTCCTCGTTTCGTTTGGTGTTCAGCTCGATGTAGGAGGACGGGCCGCCAGTCGCAATGCCGCCCTGGATGCGGTTAAAGGAGGCAACCGAGTAGATTTCCATCGACTTTTCCGAATAGAGAAAGGCCGAGATGGGCGGAAGCGATTTCCACGCATCGACGCTGCTCGTATGATCGGTCTCCTCGGTGTAACGGGAGGTCAGGCTGATCTTGCCGGTTGCGACGATCGCCAGATTCTTGTCGTCCAGGTTGGTAATCTCCCGGATCAGCACATCGCCATCGACAAAAATGGTGCCGTTGATGCGGATGTCACCGACGATGTCCAGATTTCCTTTGATATAGATCGTTCCCTCAAAGGTGAAGGGCTCTCCGCTGTTTCTCTCGGAGGCGTCCGCATCCGGGATGAAGGAGCCCAGTCTGCCCATTTCAACCGTAGCCAAAGAATCCTCGTCCGAAGAGGCAGGTGCGATATACAGCTTGCGCACAGATCCCCCGGCCAATTCATCCCCGGTCAAGCGGGCGGTCAGGGATACGGCGGAGGAGCCGTCCAAGCCTTCCTTGCTGTCTTCGGCCAGAATCGCGATGGATTCGCTTCCGGTAGGAATGTCGATGAGGCGAAACCCTTCATTCAGATACGCGTAGTCCCCGCTGTGCTCTTCCAATTGAACGGACTCGTCTGCTGCTACTCTTTCTTCGTGCGAGCTTGCTTTTCCCTCACGTATCATTTGAGAGATGTATTGTTTCGTCGACTCTCCTCCAGGGAAGGACAGAGACCTGGCCGAATCGATTGTATTTTGCACGACGGGCGGCTCATAGCCGGGCTCGTACGGCCTGTCCGATGGCGCGGAGAGAAGCGTCTCTTTGCTGTCTTTGGGCAGCGTCTTGGGAGAAAAAAGCGACGCCAGGCTTTGCCGGTCAGAGATGAGTGCCTGGTCGGCTTCGTCTGCGAGCGTTGCAGCGGAAGGAGCCTCCTCCTCCAGTCTTTCAAGCTGATACAGTCCGCTTACAAGTCCGCCGGAACGATTCGCATTCTGTGAAAGCGACAGTACGCCTTCCAGATAAGGGAGGTTCTTTTCAAAAGAGCCTGATGTCCACTCGGCGCCTTGCCCATCGGGGGTCTCCTTGCTGTACCGGTAGTGTGTCGCAGTGACCACATGGTGAGCCGTCACATTGCCGATGATGTTGGAGCCGCCGAACAGGCGCAGCTCTCCGGGAGTGCTGACTGCATAATGAAACGGTGCGGCGATCGTGTTTATGTACACGGTAGAATCCAGGCGAACCCGGCTTTTCACTACGGACAGGTCTTCGCTTCCGCGAGCCGGAATGCCGATCACGGAGACCTTCAGCTTCAGCACGTATGGCTGTCCGGGATCTTTCTGCAAACGGATTTCGTCCAGAATGCGGTAACCGATGGCGAAGCCTTGGGCTGTCCCGTCCGGCAGGGGAGGGAGCATGGTTTGCTTGTAAGGGCCCTTCTCCCAGTCGGTGTCGTTCATTTCAGCGGCGATATTGCTTAGGACGTTCTTGATTTTTTCCTGGCCGCTCCCATCTTCCAGCGCTTGTGCAAGTTCCTCATCGTCAAAGGAAAGGTTTTGCTCGGCGTATTTTTGAAAGTAGGCCAGGCCCATGTCAGCCAGCATTTTCCCTTGAATCTCGTCTTCGGAGAATACGTGCTGCCGGGAGCTTTGCGCGACGTAGCTGAGGATGGACAGCCCGAGCACCGTAAACAGCACGACGATAAACAGGACGATCAAGAGCGCGCTTCCGCGTTCGTTGTTGAGGCGGTTCATCTACTCACTCCTCTGCAGATTGGAGACGGCGAATTCCGTTTTGACCAGGCGAATGTAGCTGTTGACTTTGCCGGATGCTTCTGTTCGCTCCAGCTCGGCCCTGACCTCCTCCAGATTTGGAAACCTCATCTGCTGCCCGTCGCGGTCGACAACCCTTTCTCCGTACGGTGCGACCACCAGATAGAGAGACAAGGTCTTGTTGTCCGCCGAGGTCGAAAAGAGTCCGCGGACGAGATAACCCGGTTCAAAGCGAAATGACTTGACCAGCCCGTCTGAAGGATCAGAGGGAGTAAAGCGGTAGACATTTCGTTTTACAAAGGATTGCGTGCTGCCGGACTCGGCATCGGAAGAGTCTTGATCGGAAGGGACATAGACAGTCGAGCTGGTGAAAACGACAAGGCCAGTAGAGAACTGGGGCGATACGCCGATTTCTCGGGTGCCTTCTTCCGCGTCTATTGCTCCGTTACTCCCCGCTCCCGCTCCTCCCTGTTCGGCCAAAAGCAGCTCGCCGGCCTTTTTGCTCTGCATGATCTGGCGCAAAGTGTCCATTTCCTCGTTTTCGGAATCGAGTGAACCGCCGTCTTTTTCCAGTTCAAAATAAGTCGCTCCCTGCACAGTCCGCATCACTTCACCGATGGCAAAGTCAGCGACATTGCGCAGGTCGGTCTGTTCCCGCGTCTGGTTGAAGACCTGGACGCCTGAGACGTAGACAGAGGTTAACGGGATCAGGATGATCAGAAAGATGAACAGGGAGGCGAGCGTTTCCAGCAGCGTCATCCCCGATTGATCACGCAGGAGGCGAGAGATTCGAGTCCTCAGCTTCATGGCGTTGTTCCTCCTGTCCGGGGATCGGCGACGGCGGTCTGCAGCATGGCAAGCTGCTGTCCCTCGGGAGAAGTGACGCGAACTGTGATGAGGATCATCGTTTGATCGTCAAGCCTGTATCCGCCGTTGTGCTTGTCCAGAAAAGAAAGAGAGAGCTTTGGCTGATAGATTCGTTCGTTTACCTCCACATCGGGAAAGGAAATCTCCCTGTTTTTCAGGTGGTCGGTTAATGCCGCAAGCTTTGGATAAGTAAGCTTGTCGGAGGCATAGTCTCGGAGGGAATCATCCGGGAGCGCTGCAGTCTTCAAGTCTCCGTTCCCTGATCGCCAGCTTTCTGCCAGCTGCCTTGCCAGATTCATCGCAACCAGCTTGCTGTCCTCTTTTCCGGAAAGCTCCAGACCGCGCACGAGAAAATTGCTCAGCAATAGGAAAGCGATGGAGAGTATGACAATGGAAGCGAGCACTTCGATCAGCGTCATCCCGTTTTCATTTCTGCTTTGTTCCCACACGATCGCAATTCCTCCTTTCTTACTAATTCTCGTATTTCATGATAATCGGTTGAAAGCGTATTCCAATATGGATAAAAGGTGACATTTCGAGGGAGGGAGAATATTTTTCGACAAAATTTTAGAGGAGATGCATGAAACCTGTCGAAATTAAGTTATTGCATAAAAATGGATGCAACCAAAGAACTATGCTAATCTACTACTAATGTACTATGATCTACGCCTTTTGGCTATAAAACAGGTGATCCTATGCTTCTATCAGGTTTAAGCGGCTATTACATTGTGTACCTGCTTCTAACCCTTCTGTTGTACCTGCTGCTCCGTCGCCGCCTCTTTTCTCGTAAACGGCTGTCCGTGATGACAGCTTCCGGGGGTGCCTTCCTGCTCGGAGCGCTCCTGCCATTTTCCCTGTCTCTTTTCGGGAGGTTGGAAACGGCTGTTGCAACCATCCTGATCACCCTGCTCCTTTCCTATTTCATTGCGAGAGACTTTGCCAAAAATGACTTTACGGAAAACACCGGGATTCTCGCTGCTCAAGTATTTGCCGATACTGCTGCTCAGCAGGGGCTGCCTGGTGGCGGAAACGCTGCTGCTTCCAAAGATTTGACTGCTCCTGATCAGCGTGGAGAGCGGCTTTACTGGTATGAGCAGGGACAGAGCATAGCGTTCCAGGAGATTGCGGCTGCCATGGAGCAGGAAGCGGACGGCGTCGAGGCTGGGCGGTGGACCGAATCGGAGACTGCATTAGAGCCTGAATCAGAGCTTAAACCGTGGCCTGAACCGGAACGTAAACCGGCAGATGAATCTGAATGGGCCGAAAAACAGGGAAGCCCCGCTGAAGCGTTCCCGTACTACCACGCTGCTGATCCAGCTTTTGCGGAGTTTGGCAGCTTCGAAGACACGGGAATAGATACGAGAAGACAATCCGGTTTGAAAACGGATGATGCAGCGGATGAAACGAAAGCGGATTGCTTATCACCCTTGCCGTTCTTTGAGTTTGAGGAGGAGGACACGGGAAGCGGAAAGATAGAGAGGATAGCGAAGGCAGAGAAGATAGAGAAGATCGAGAAGATAGAAATGGCAGAGATAAAAGCAGGTTCTGAAATGACGGCAGAATCGGCGGAGCAGGACTTGGACGATTTCGGGTGGAGATTTTCGGATGAGCCGATAAACGCTGATTTCTTTTCGCAGGACGCAGATTCACCCGGAACGGAGCCAGGGGAGCCGCCGACGTCCCCTGATGGACAACGTTTTTGGGAGGAGCTCTCCCTGGTCGGGTCTTTGCATGATGAATCCGGCAGGCTGTTGAGCCGGTTCGAGGAAGAACTGGACCGTGTGGATGATCCTTCTTTGACAGGTGCCGGAACATTGACAGGCACTGGAACATCGCCGGGCCATGCCTCGGTAGCAAAGCATGAGCAGGACACATCAAATCGGAAGTGAGCGGGATCGTGTTGGAAAAAAAACAGTACAAGTTGTTTGGCGGGGCCTTTGCGCTCCTGCTTATCCAATCATGTGTGTTCGGGGCGGTCTCCCTGCTCGCCTCCGGCTTGTGGGACCAACCGGATTCGGAGGCGGGCGGGAGGCTGTCCGATGTACAGGTAGCCGGCCTTTCGCTAGCCGGGCTGACGATAGAAGAAGCGCGGGCCAGCGTGAAACGAAAGGTTGAGGACCTCTCCGGAATGCCCGCCGTGCTTACCCTCGAAGATCGCACCTATTTACTTGACAAGGAAAAGCTGGGATTGCGTTTCGAGGCAGAAGAGACGATCCGGCAAGCCGTTGAGCGCTCTCGCGATTCTGCGGGATTGACAGGATGGTTTCAGCGGCTGGCAGGGAAACAAGCGGACGGCACAGTACCGCTGGCCGTTCACTACGACCGCTCCGAGCTGGTTCGGCAGGTGGAGCGCATCGCCGGCGAAATTGACCGGAAAGCGGCCGCGGCTACACTCCGAATCGAAAACAATAAAGCAGTCGTGATACCGGATCAGGCTGGTTATCAGGTCGATGTGGAAGAGACTGTTTCGGCTGTCGAAACAGAGTTTCGCACCCTGCGCTACGGCCTGCGCATACCGATCAAGGCGAAAAAGGACGAGCCGGCAATCACACGAAAGGATCTGGAGAAAAGCGTGGATTTGCTGGGCGAGTGGAACGGGACGATTGGCACGGGGGGGCCTTCTCGCCTGGTGAACGTGAAAAGGGCTGCCGAACTGCTCAATGGCACCATCCTGATGCCGGACCAGGTGTTTTCCTTCAATGAAGCTGCCGGGCCGTTTACGACAGCAAAAGGCTACCAGCTTATAGATGAACGGCAGGCAATACCCGACGGCCTTGGCGGAAGCGCCGTACAGGTAGCCTCTGCGTTGTACGAAACGGCGCTCACCAGCTCTCTGAGCGTGGTGGAGCGGCACAGCGCGAAACGCCCGGTCGATTTTCAAAGGATCGGACTGGAAGCATTCGTAAACGGACGGGATATGGATTTGCGCTTGGCCAATCGAATGAAGACGCCGGTCTATATCCATGCAGCGGTTGAGCAGGGCCGTCTACGGGTCGCTCTCTACGGAAGCGGTCAGTCATTGGAGAAGGGCAAGCCGCAGCTCATGGCGGAAACGACCGAAACCTTTAGCCCCGGTACGATCGTTCGGGTAGACCGCGATATGAAACCGAATCAGGAGCGGATCGTGCGCGTCGGAGAAAAAGGGCTGCGGGCAAAGGTGTTCCTCTACGATCCGGGTTCGAATAAAAAGGTGCTCGTCTCGGACAACCTGTATCAGCCTGTCCCGAACGTGATCGCTGTCGGTCCGAGAGAAGTGGGAGCGGTCGGAACGAAAAGCCGGGAGGACGACTGGCCGACAGAAGCGGAAGCGGAGCCATGGGTCGGCAGCGAAGCGGAAGAGGAATTGCCGCCGGAAATCATCTACGGAAGCGTGAAGCCATACGGGGATAGCTACGCGCCTGCCGATACAGGCAGCAGCGCAAGACCTCCCGATATAGCCCCTTTGCCGGAAAACGCAGGGGCTGCCGTTCCTCAAGGCTCAGCTTCGGTTGGTGCGGGAGCAGCGGTAAAGGTCGAGAAAAACAACGGCGTCATTATTTTGCATGACGCGCCTGAGAGGTGACGGGCATGGGTAGGAAACGGCTGGGGGACATCCTCGTCGAAAGCGGCCTGATCAGCGAAGAGCAGCTGCAGGAGGCGCTGGTCGAGCAGAAAAAGTCGAAGCTGAAGCTGGGGGATCATTTGCTGCAGCAGGGCTACATTACGGAGCAGCAGCTGATCGAGATTTTGGAATTCCAGTTGGGAATCCCTCACGTCAGCCTGTATCGCGTCAAGATAGACCCGTCCTTGTCCAGCATCGTTTCGGAAGAGGTGGCGAAACGATATTCTCTCATTCCGTTGAAAAAAGAGGGAAACAAGCTGACCGTGGCGATGATCGATCCGCTCGACTACTTTGCGATCGATGAGCTGCGGCTCAGCACAGGCTTTGTCATCGAGCCGGTCATTGCTACCCGGGACGAGGTCCAGCGGGCGATTTCCCGGATGTACAGCATGCAGGGCTCGGTGAAGGAGCTGATGGAAAAGATCGAGGCGGACGAGATTGAAGAATCTCGCATCGTCGATGAAGATTCCCCGATCGTTCGCCTGGTCAACCAGATGTTTGAACAGGCAGTCCAACTGCGTGCCAGCGACATCCATATCGATCCGCAGGAGGACGGGGTCCGCATCCGCTATCGGGTAGACGGCGTCTTGCGGACCGAGCGCGTGCTGCCGCGCCACATGATCGGCATTTTGACAGCGCGGATCAAAATCATGTCCAACCTCAACATCGCGGAGCGGCGCACTCCCCAGGACGGCCGGATTCAGATGCATGTGGACTACAAGGAGATCGACGTTCGGGTATCGACACTTCCGACCATTTACGGCGAGAAAATCGTCATGCGCCTCCTGGATGTGTCCAATGCCTTGATCGAAATAGACAAGCTGGGCTTGACCAATCGAAATCTCTCCTATTTCCGGAATTTGATCAACCGGCCAAACGGCATCATGCTGGTGACGGGACCGACGGGAAGCGGGAAGACGACCACGCTGTACGCGGCACTCAACCACCTCAACCAGGAGGATGTCAATATCATTACGGTGGAAGACCCGGTCGAGTATCAGTTGGACGGAATCAATCAAGTGCACGTAAACGACGGATTCGGCATGAGCTTCGCATCCGTGCTGCGCTCCATCCTGCGTCAGGACCCGGATATTATCATGGTCGGGGAGATTCGCGACAAAGATACGGCCGAGATCGCGATCCGGGCAGCATTGACAGGGCATCAGGTGCTAAGCACGCTGCATACCAACGACGCCGTGAGCAGCGTTACGCGCTTGCTGGATATGGGCATTCCTCCGTTTTTGCTGGCTTCTTCGCTCAACGGAGTCGTAGCCCAGCGGCTCGTCCGGCGTATCTGCAAGGAATGCAAAAAAGAGATGCCGGCCACCGAGCAGGAAAAAGCGATCTTTTCCCAGCGCGGACTGCGCATTGAGACGATTTGGCGCGGCGTGGGATGCGGCAGTTGCAGCATGACAGGGTATCGCGGCAGGCTGGCGGTCCACGAAAGCTTCGTCATGGACGATGCGTTTCGGCAGATGATTATTCAGCGTCTCCCCGCTGTCGAATACAAGCGACACGCCGTAAAAAACGGGATGGTGCTGATGTTTGACGATGCCCTGTTGAAGGTGAGACAGGGATTGACTACCCTGGAAGAAATCTACCGGATCGCACTGCCGGAATAGTGGCCGGATCAATGCCAAGGAGGGTAAGAACGGATGGCTGGCGTCGAAATCAAAAAGCTGCTCAGATACGCTTTTGAAAAAAAGGCATCGGACCTGCATGTGACAGTAGGCACCTCTCCCGTATTCCGAATTGACGGGGAACTGCGCCGGCTCGACATTTCTCCGCTTGCGCCAAGCGACACCGAGGAAATGGCCAAGGAGCTGATCCCGCAGCATTTGTATCCGTCCTTTCTGGAAAAGGGAGAATTGGATTTCTCCTACGGACTGCCGGGCATCTCGCGTTTCCGCGTCAATGCGTACCACCAGCGCGGGTGCATCGGGCTTGTCGCCCGGGTCATTCCGACAGGCATCCCGTCACTGGAAGAGCTGGGACTGCCGGAGGTAATCCGGAAGCTTTGCCACAAGCCCCAAGGGTTACTGCTCGTTACAGGGCCGACGGGAAGCGGCAAGTCGACTACATTGGCGGCGATGATCGACTACATGAACAGGACGATGAGAAAGCATATCGTTACGCTGGAAGACCCGATCGAGTATTTGCACAAGCATCAGCTCTCCATGGTCAATCAGCGGGAGATCGGCTTTGATACCAAAGATTTTGCCAGCGGACTGCGGGCTTCGCTGCGGCAGGACCCTGACGTCATATTGGTCGGCGAGATGCGGGATCTGGAGACGATCTCGACAGCAGTCACAGCGGCGGAGACGGGACATTTGGTGCTCGCGACGCTGCATACAACCGATGCGCCCAAGACCATCGACCGGATTATCGATGTCTTTCCGGGCGACAAGCAATCCCAGATTCGGATGCAGTTGTCTTCCGTTCTGGTCGGGATCGTCTCGCAGCGCCTGTTTCCGAAGGTCGGGGGCGGCCGGGCAGTCGCCACTGAGATTCTCGTTCATACACATGCTGTCGCCAACCTGATACGCAGCGAGAAGAATCATCAAATCAAAAGCTTGATGCAGACGGGACGCGAACTGGGAATGCACATGATGGAAAGCTCCGTCAAAGAGCTAGTGGACAAGGGACAGATTACTCCCGAAGCCGCGCAACACTATTTGAATGAAAGGGCGCTAGAGTAGATGCCGACGTTTATTTACGAAGCGAAGGACCGCACAGGCAGGCGCAAGCGCGGGAAGATCGAGGCTGCCGCCAAGCCAGTCGCCATCGTTGAGCTGAAGCGTCAAGGGCTGGCCCCGCTTTCGATTGAACAGGAAGCGAAAGGCTTCCTGCAGCGCGAAATCCATTTCGGCAAGCCGGTGAAGTCGCAGGAGTTCGTCGTATTTCTGCGCCAGCTTGCCACCCTGATCAGGGCGGGGATCGGGATTGTCGATTCCGTCCATATTCTTGCCCAGCAAAGCGAGAGTAAAGTCTTGCGCAAGATACTGGAGGAGGTAGAAGCGGAGATTCGCAAGGGCGGACAGCTGTCTGAGGCGTTCGGCAAGCATCCGAAGGTCTTTGAAGCAATGTTTCTCAGCATGATTCGGGCCGGGGAAGCGTCGGGAAGTCTGGAAATCGTCCTGGACAGGCTTGCTACCTACTACGAAAAGTCGCACTACACGCGGGAAAAAATCAAGTCGGCGATGATGTACCCGATCACGGTCGGGATTTTGTCTATTGCCGTAACGATGTACCTTTTGATCAACATCGTGCCTACCTTTGTCTCGATGTTCGCCAGCTTTCACGCCGAGCTCCCTGCGATGACCCGGATGGTCATGGCAGCTAGTGAAAGTGTAGTTAGTTCTTGGTACCTATATGCTATAGGTATAATTGGCATATATTTTGTATTTCGCATTATTGTAAATACTTCTTATGGACGATATTTTGCGGATTATGCTACACTGAGATTGCCGATATTTGGCAAACTTATGCAGAAAGGCGCACTGGCCCGCATGAGCCGGACGTTGAGTACGCTGTTTTCCAGCTCGGTGCCGATTTTGCAAGCACTCACGATTGTAGAAGATGTCGTTGGCAACAAGATTATCAGTCAAGCCGTGCATGAATCAAAAACCAGCTTGCGCGAGGGCAGGCCGCTATCCGAGCCGCTGAAGCGGGCGTGGGTAATCCCGCCGCTCGTCTCACGCATGATCGCCATCGGAGAAGAGACCGGATCACTGGATCAGATGCTGGAAAAGGTAGCTGATTTCTACGAGGCGGAGGTGGACAGTGCCGTTGACAAAATCAAGTCGCTGATCGAACCATTGATGATCGTCCTGCTTGCGGCGATTGTGGGTACGATTGTACTCGCCATCATGATTCCGATGTTTGAAATTTTTGGTAAAGTACGCTAGGCATGAAGGATATTGTGGGGAGGAACTTATATGTTTACACGTTATTTGAAGGATCAACGAGGCCTTACGCTGGTCGAACTGCTCGCCGTTGTGGTGATTTTGGGGATTATTGCGGCGATTGCGATTCCGTCAGTAGGAAATATCATTGAAAATAGCCGCAAGGATGCGCACATCGCGAATGCGCAAATGTTGGCAAATGCGGCGAGAATGGCAGCTACTGCTGAAGGGAAAGCGACTGGGGATTATACCTTGGAAGAGTTGCAAAAAGAAGGATTTATTAGTGACATTCAGGTTCCAGGGGAAGATAAAACTTACGATGTTAAGAAAAGCGAAGTCACAATTACCGCTAAAGAGGACAATGATACAAAAATTACGAAGCAAGTAATTAAAGTAAAGTTGCAGGAAGGAGATAGGGTTTTTGTAGATGAAGATATTAGTGCCTTGGATCGAGACAAAGTATACCTTGATGGTAAAAAGTAAAAAATCAACTCAAGATTTATAAGAGAGTATATATCTATTGAGAAAACAAACGCTCGCCGAAGAAGCCTGTTTCCTGATGTACGACTTGTCCAGCCTGGCTCAGCAGAGCAGCGAGTCGCAGGAAACAGGAGCGTCACCTCTGAGTGACCCTGCCCCTAAAGCTGTCCGACTTTGACGCTCCTACGCGAATCGCCTCGGCGCGTACAGGCCCCGCTTCTATGCAGGGCGGAACCGGAGGGAGCCTGGAAACAGGCTTCTTCCACTACAGCCACGGCTACGAGCGCTTTTTAAAACACGGGCAACAAAATGAACCAATAAAAACTTCCTACATCCCAATGCGGTGCAGGAAGTTTTTTCCTGAATCAAAGCAAACTATACCCGTTCCACCAACTAGGAGAGAAGCCATGGAGTACCTGATCACGGCCGTCCTGTTTGTATTCGGCCTCGTATTCGGTTCATTTTTCAACGTCGTCGGTCTGCGAGTCCCGCAGGGGGAATCCATTGTCCAACCGCCGTCTCATTGCAAAAGCTGCGACACCAGGCTGCGTCCCCTCGATCTGATCCCTGTTCTTTCCTATTTGCTGAATAGGGGGGCATGCCGCTATTGTCGGACAAAAGTCTCGCTGCTTTATCCAGTCATGGAAGGCATCTGCGGTATCTCATTTGCCCTTGTCTATCTCACCTACGGCTGGAGCGCCGAGATGTTTATGGGTTTGCTGTTTGTCTCGCTGCTCGTCATTGTGAGCGTGGCTGACCTCGCCTATCGGCTTATCCCGGACAAGGTGACTCTGCCTGCGCTGGCTCTGTTTCTCATACTCCGGCTGCTCGTCCACCCGACACAGCCCTACTGGATGCACTTGATCGCCATGGCAGTCGGATTTGGCCTGTTCTTCCTGCTCACCGTACTGTCCCGCGGCGGTGTAGGGGGAGGCGACATCAAGCTGTTTGCCGTAGTGGGTCTGTTTCTGGGCCTGCCTTTGCTGGCGCTTTCCATCTTTTTGTCAGCTCTGTTGGGAACGCTGTTTGGCATCATACTTATGCTCTTTCGAGGGACGGGGAGGAAAACGCAGGTGCCATTTGGACCATTCATCGCTGCCGGGTCACTGCTTGCCTATCTCAAAGGAGATGCGATCATCGGCTGGTATGTGGATGTGTTCTTCTGACAGCAAATGAAATAGCAATTTCCTTTTCCGCTAAGCAGCAGGTTGACCGGGAAGGTGTGTCGAAAAATAAGTGAGTGATAGAAGAAATGTGTCGAAAAATGAAGAATTTCGTCAAGTGGCAAGCTTCCTATAACACAATAATCATCGACAGGGCGAAAGCTTGCGCATGCATTAAGGAACCGGATTTCCCAAACACAGGAACTGGAATTGCATCAGCTCTGGGGCTGACAGAAAGGAAAAGAGGCGGATGAAACTGCGCATCCCTTTTATGACGAATCCCGTTCGTATCGGCATTGCCGTGGAAGAAGACGGGCTTCGCTTTACAGAAGCACGGCGAACGGACACAGGCGTGGAGATACGGCAGGCAGGTCTGATCCCGCTGGAGGAAGGAACCTTCGAGAACGGGCGGATCACGGATATCGAGCGGGTAAAAATACAGCTGACTCTAGCCAAGAAGGAGCTGCGGCTTTCCAAAAAGAAGGCGGTTCTCTCCGTTCCGACGTCAACCGTGGTGATTCGAAAAACCATTCAGCCCAAGCTGACGACGGACGATATTCGTTCTTTGCTCGAAATCGAGCTGGGGACGACCATTCACCTTCCTTTTGCAAGGCCCTATTTTGACTTTCACAAGATCAGAGAAGTGCCGCCGTCGCTGGAGATGGACGAGCTGGGAGAGTACAGCCTCGCGGAGGAGCCGCAGCCGGAGGATGAATACTTGGTGATTGCCGCTCCTGGTGATTTGATCGACCAATATATCGAATTGTTGAAGGTACTCGATATCGAAGTAACGGCTGTTGATATCGAACCGCTTGCTCTGTACCGGCTGCTGGAGGAGAGCGGGGAAGTCCACAAAACCGACTTCATGTTCCTGCAGCTCGGACGGCATTCGGTCAACGTCAGCATTTTTCAAAGCGATATTCCGGAGTTTTTGCGAAACATTCCGATCCATCTCGCCCATTATGAGCAGGCTTCCGCATCCGGGGGGACAGACGGTGCTGCTGCCGTCCATGCATTATTTGTAGCTGATCTGGTCAGGGAAGTCGACCGCGTGATCAACTTCTATCAGTTCAGCATGAAAAATGACGGGACCCGTATTCAGACGATCTATGTAACCGGTGAAGATGACGATTTGGAGCACACCATCCAGCTTCTTAAAAATCGCATGACGAGCTTTGAGATCGTTCCTCTGCCCATCCACCATATCCGCCTTCAGCATACGCAACCGCTGAATGTTCAGGCCTTTACGGCAGCGGCGGGACTAACCTTGAGAGGTTGACGCAAGTGGTAACCATTAACCTATTACCAAAAAAGAAAAAGGTTAGAGGCGGAGTCCTGTTGCTCTCCGCGACAGGGCTGCTTTGGCTTATCGGGGCGGCTTGGATGGGCTTTGCCTACTATGCCGATCAGGCAACGGTGGAAAGATTGCAGCAGGAAATCGCGCAGCAAAAACAAATGGTCCAGGCAGCGGAAAAGCGGATCGGCTTGAAAGCAAATACAGCGACTTTGCAAGACTATGTAGAGCTGTCGGAGAAGATGCAGCATCTGTTCTACCCGACAACGCTCCTGCTCGACAATTTTTCCGAAAACCTGCCGGAGATGGGAAAGCTGCTGAAAATCAGTTATGCCCTGGATGGCACGGTGCAGCTCACCGGCCGCTTTGAGCAATATGACGATGTGGCCGCCTATCTGCACAATTTGCAGGCTTCGCCATACGTACTGGAAGCGCAGATAAAAACAATCGCTTCCGTACCCGTGAAGTGGACCGGGCCGGTGGACGAGAAAGGCAGGCCCCTTTCGGAAGCGTTGAGTGCGGTGGGCGGAGACATCCTGCCCCGCTACACGGCTACATTTGAAGTGAAGGTACTCACCCTGGACCTGGGCGTGCTGAACAAGCAGCTTGCTGCACGTACACAAGAGCAGAAGAAGTAGGAGAGTGAACATGGCTGAGAAAACACGTCAATACCTGTTCTTGTTTGTTGCTTTGCTGTTTGCCCTGCTCGCTGTCTTCTACTATATCTATCTCACGCCGTTGCAGGCAAAAAAGAGCAAGCTAACGGTAGAACTGGCTCAGCTGCAAGCGACGGTGCAAGGGCTGAGCAGCAGGAATGCAGAGGAAAAGAAGGATGATGCCGTTTCCGAGGAAGCATTGGCAAAGGTAACGGAGGCAATCCCCGTCTCTTCCTATACAGATCAGCTCGTGAAGGATTTGGGCAAGCTCCAGACGATCAGCAAGGTCGAGATTCTTACGGCCAGCTTTGCCCAGCCAAAAGTGCTGTCGACGAAAGACATGGTGGAGCAGATCATTTCGAAAGAAGAGCAGGGGGCGGATACAGCGGCCGAAGAGTCAACTGGAGCCAAAGAGCCGAAAACAAACTCAGATACGGACAAAAAGGAAACAGGTACAGCGGAAGCAACAGGAATAGCATCTGAACCCAATGCCAAGGACCGCAGCGCTGCACTTGCCATGCCCACGGCAGACACGCTCAGGAGACTGCTGCCGGAAACCGCATTGGGAAGCGTGGAGATCACGCTTTCTGTAAAGGGAGGATACGATGAGCTGTACCTCTTCCTCAAGGAGGTACAGGGATTGTCCCGATATTTGCGGGTAGATGAATTCACTGTCGCTGCGGCGGAGAAGGATGAATTTACCGTCCCCAAAGACAGCAGGATGACGGCGACAATCAAGCTGACCAGCTATTACGCCCCTGAATTCAAGCAGGCAGTCGACAAGCTTCCGGCCGTTGAAGTAGAGGCTCCATCGGGCAAAGGCAACCCGTTTCAGTATGGAATCACACCGAAGCCCGGTGATCCGATCAATGAAAGCAAAGAAGGATCGCCTTACTAAAAGCAGAGGGCGATTTCCTTCATTTACGAATGAAAGCCGTTGCTGTCGCGAGCAACGGCTTTTCTTCATTTCTTAGTCTTTTCCTGCCGCTCCCGCACCAAGGCCAATAGCGCCAGAATGTCTCCGATTAATACAATCACAGCCGCCAATAAAGCAAGATCGTCAGCCGACAAACCTTCGGACTTTTGACTCATGGAATCGCCTCGCTCCGATGAACTTCCCTACAATGTATGAGGGCATAGCCGGGCGGGTTTGGGTATTTGTCTAGGAAGCGGATTCTTAATCAAAAGACCTGCGTGCGGGCCAGGTGCCTTGCAGTTTGCGAATCTGCACAATCTGTCCGGTATGAAACGCATCGTGCATGATGATGCTGAATACGCTCAGCCCCAAAGGCTTTGAAGGCGACGGCTGATCGAAGGAGGTCTCCGGAATGGAAGCGAGCACGTCTCTCAGTTCATAGTGGAGAGTCTCCATCCGCTTGACGTCCGCTTGCCAGGCCTCCTCGTCCTCTGGTCCTCCGGATGGGGCAAAGGTGTCGTCGTTGGTGGAAGCTGTAGAAGGCTGTTCGGTGCCCTTCAAACGGTGAAGCAGCCGTTCCTTGTAAAACAGCAAGTGGCTCAGATTCTCCCAAATGGTGTTGGCAGCTTCGCCAGGCGGCCGCCAGCTTGCTTCGGCTGCGGTGAGTCCTGCCAAGGCGTCTTTCAAGGGGGGATACCAATCTTCTTTGGCGAATGTACAATCCCACTCGTGCAACAGCAACTCCATACGGTTCATGCAAGTCCTCCTCATCTGGGAAAGAGTGATTGACGGCGGTATAATGAAGGTAGAATCTGGAGAAGAATACCGTCTGTAACTACTTAAATACATTTTGGTGGTTACAAACAATACCTTACCATATTTTGGCGAGTGGTTCAAGAGAGGAGAAAAAACTCCGTGGAGTGGATATGTCTTGATTTTATCAACAGCGATTGCAGAGACTGGCGAGGGTCCGGACAGCGGGATGACCGGCTTGGCAAGCCTGAATGGTGGCAGTATTTTTTGACGAAGTGGGAGCTGAAAGTCCCCCTTCCTACAGACCCTATGCTGCTCCAGAGCTTGAGAGAACTGCGGCAGCAGATGCGAAATGTCACGGAAGCGGTGGCAACAGGACAAGCACCTGATCCAAGCGATCTGGTCGGCATCAATCAGGTGCTTGCGGCTGTGCCTAGCTGCCGCCGCATCGTTCATCGGCCGGATGGCTTTCAAATAGAGGAGGTTGTACGAGGCGAAGAATGGGACCTGGTCATGGGGAAAATCGCACTTTCCTTCGCCGAGCTTCTGGCTGGTACCGATTTGCGGCGATTGAAGATCTGCGAAAACGCCAATTGCCTCTGGGTGTATTACGACGAGAGCCGCAACCGCTCCAGCCGTTGGTGCGACGATAAGGCGTGCGGCAACCTGATGAAAGTGCGGCGCTTTCGCGAGCGGCAAAAAAAGGAGAGGAAAGACACATAAATCCAGGAAGATCGGGAGAAAGGGAGAAGAAAAGAACATGACTGTCAGCAAACGGCACGAATTGAGGTTGGACGAGCTTGCCAGCGGGGATATTCCGGGGCTGATCGAGCTGTCTGCTTCGGTAGGCTGGGATTACCATGAAGCAGAGCTGGCAACCCTCATTGCTGCAGGGAGAGTATTCGGACACCGTGATGACCAGGGAAAAGTGTACTCAAGCGCCGCGATTGTTCCATACGGCGAAACGCTTGCCTCCATCGGCATGGTCATCGTTCATCCTGAATGCAGAGGGATGGGGCTGGGGAAACAAGTAACACAGGCTTGTATCGATGCCGCCTCGACTTCAGCGGATACAGCCCTGATGCTGATCGCCACACCGGAGGGAAAGCCGATGTACGAAAGCATGGGCTTTGTGTCCGTAGATTGCGTGCACAAATACTTATGCGAAGCGTACCAGCGGCATCGAGCATCGTTTGATACAGGAGATACATTTGTAGAGAAGCTGACCGGGGAGCATCTGGAGCAAATCGTGGAGCTGGACAAGGCCGCAGTCGGCGCGAAACGCAGAAGATTTTTGATTCATCGCATCCAGCAGGCGCAAAATGGCGTCGTCTTGAAGCGGCAGGATGGAGCTGTCATTGGCTATGGCCTGTCTGTAGAGGGGCCGGTCAACCTGATACTCGGCCCGATCGTCGCTTTTGACCT
This sequence comes from Brevibacillus borstelensis, assembly GCF_003710865.1. Lineage (GTDB taxonomy): Bacteria > Bacillota > Bacilli > Brevibacillales > Brevibacillaceae > Brevibacillus > Brevibacillus borstelensis. The sequence continues at coordinate 41,996 of NZ_RHHO01000027.1, forward strand.
GCAGGGAGCGAAACAAATCGTGGAACAGCTTGCGAGCGGATATCAAGGCAAGCTGCGGATCGATGTACCGTCTGGACATGAAGAATTCCTGGCTTTTCTGGAGCAGTGCGGATTTCAAAAGGCGAGCCAGCCTCCGATCATGATCAGGAATGCGGAAAAGCTGCCGGAGAGGAACGGCCGCTTGTACGCAATTGCTGCACAGGCGTTCGGGTAGGGGAAAGGCTGGAAGCGGGAAAGCGGAAAAGCCGGAAAGCCGGAAAGCTAAAAAGCCGAAAAGGCGAAAAGCCGAAAAGCCGAAAAGCCGAAAAGCCGGAAAGCCGGAAAGCCGACATATCCTGACAGTCGGCAGAACCAAAAACCCAAAAACCCAAAAACCCAAAAACCCAAAAACCGGAACTCTTCCGGCAGGATACAAAAAACCACGCAGGTGCAATTCTCCCGCGTGGTTTCATTTTGTCATTCAACAGGTTCAACCGGAAGCTTCTTGTTCCGAACCTGCTTGCGACCGCAAAAGCGGTACGATGAAGAGCAGGCCGACAATGAACAGAAGCGCAGCCATCTCGAAAACAGAGACGAGTGAGAGCAGTTTTTTCAATGGACCCGCGATACTCATCGTCAAAACCATGGCTCCGGTGAAGAGAGGGCTCAGGATTCCCATCACGCGGCCGACAAAAGCGCCCTCGGTATGCTTCAAGATCATCGTATTGATCCCGATCTGAATGCAAGGCATAAACAGGCCGTTGAACAACTGGGCCGTCAACGTCAGCCAGAGGTTGGTCGATAAGCCCGCGATGCTCATGGCGACTGCATTGACCAGCATGCCGATGACCAACAGCTTTTGCGGAGAGGCTTTTTTGGCAACGGTCATGGTCAGCGCACCCCCGACAATCATGCCGATCCCGTTGACTGTCATCAGCCATTTGAGGGATTCCATAGGCAAGCCCAATCGCTCCGTCACGAGAAAAATGCTCAGAGGCTGGATGAGTCCGATGCTTAGGCCCGCTGCCAAAAAGCATAAGCCCAGCTTTGTCAGAATGTTGCTTTTCAACACATAACGGATGCCGTCGACCATTTCCTGCCATAGAGTTGTCGGCGGCTGCCCGTTTTCCTCTACGTGGTCGGCGGGCAGCCGCACAAGAACGGCGCCGGAGAGCAGGAAAGCGACACCGGTCACCGCGATTGCTACACCGATCCCAAATGTCTGAAACACAAACGTCCCGAGGGCAGGGCCAAGGATCATGAAAATGGCAAAAAGCGTTTGATAGATGGACATACCCGCTTGCATCTGCTCGGCAGGAAGGTGCATTTTGAACAGCTTCATGCCGGACGGCTGCGAAAACTGGGACAAAATGGCCGAGATCAGCGTCGCGAAGAAGACCGCTTTCCAGGTTCCGAACACAAAAGCAAGCAGGACTCCGAAGATAGACAGCGCGCTTAAAATATCACACCAGACCATCGTTCGCTTGGGGCGCCAACGGTCAGCGAACGTCCCGCCAATAAAGGAAAAAATAAAGATCGGAGCGTATTCCGCCACGTAAATCATCGAGACAGCCAAAGGATCGCCGTTTGTTTGCTGCATGACAAACAGCAGGATCGCGAAGTTGCGGACCCATACGCCGATTTGCAAAAACAGCGCAGACAGCAGGATCGTTTGTATGACTTTATTGCGAAAGATTCCTTTTTCTCGCATAAAAAAACCTCCTCATCCAAGTTCCTGGACAGGAGGCGAAGAGATCGTGATCGCAAGGAAGACAAAACATAAGCCCAAAAACAGCTCAAAGGGGCTTCCTTCTATCCAAAGGAATGTGCCATGCTTCTATGAATCTGGGAAGCAAGTTCACCCTTCAGGAGTGCATCCTCGTACCGACAACAAAGCAAGCTGTTGACAGCGAAAAAAGATGCTTGCGACTATGAACACCCATACCAATCCTATCCAGAAACCGTTTCGTTTCCCACAGACATGGTTATTTTCAAACGGTTGTTTTCATGGAGACAGGATTAGATGTCCATTGTTCATAAGTCACCCTTCCGATTTCGTATGGGTTAGATATTATCACGCTGAAAAAGCGGAGTCAAGAAGGATTTAACAAATTTTCCGGACGTTTCCCAAAAAGACCTGCAAGCATGTTGCGCGCGGCCTTGAGCGCCATCTTCTCCCGGGTTTCCCTCGTGGCGCTGCCAATATGAGGGAGTGTGACCACGTGGGGCAAGGAAAGCAGCGGATTGTCTTTTGGCGTTGGCTCCATCTGGAAGACGTCCAGGCCGGCTCCGCCTATCCGGCGCTCCGTCAGAGAACGGATCAAGGCCTGTTCATCGACGACACGTCCCCGGGAGGTATTGATCAAAATGGCGTCGCTTTTCATCAGAGCCAGCTCGCGTTCTCCGATGAGGCCCTCTGTTTCCGGGGTCAATGGCGTCATCACCACCACGTAGTCGGACCGGGACAACAGATCGTCAAGCGAGGTGAACTGTACCCCCAGAGCTTTTTCCGCTTCCGGCTTGCGGGAGCGGTTGAAGTACAGAATGTTCATGTCAAAGCCTTTGGCTCGCCGGGCGACAGCTTCTCCGATCCTGCCCATCCCGACGATCCCGATGGTCGCGCCGTGCACGTCTTTTCCGAGCATCAGACTGGGGAGCCATTCATTCCATTGACCGTTTTTCACAAACCGGTCAGCCTCCGGTACACGTCTGGCAGCCGCCATCAGCAGGGCAAAGGTCAGATCGGCGGTTGTCTCGGTCAAGACGTCCGGGGTATTCGTCGCGAGGATGCCGCGGGCTGTCAATGCGGGAAGGTCCAGATTGTCGTAACCGACCGCGATATTGCTGACGACCCGCAGACGGGGAGCCTTTTCCAGGACGGAGGCATTGATTTTGTGCCGGGAGTAGATCATCAACCCGTCGGCCCGCTGCAGACCGGCTGCAAACGATGCGTCGTCCAGCTTTTCCTCGATGTCGCGATAATCCACTTCGCAGCGCTCGCGTAGCAGGGCAAGCGCTGATTCAGCGATGCGGTGAGGGACAAAAACAAGCGGTTTTGTCATCTGTTTCGACTCCTCTCTAGGATCGCGCTGCCTTGACGATCTCGACGAATTGGCGCGCTGTTTGGGTCAGACTGTTCAGATACGCCTCGTCCACCGCTCCCTTGAAGCTGACGAGAGAGCTTCCTACGCCAACGGCGACCGCGCCGGCCTTGATATAGGAGGCTGCATTGGAGAGATCGACGCCTCCGGTCGGCATCAGCGGAATGTGCGGAAGCGGACCGTGCACGTCTTTCAAGTAGCCGGGGCCAAATACGTTGGCCGGAAATACTTTGATCACGTCTGCGCCGTGCTCATACGCCGTCAAAATCTCGGTCGGTGTCAGGGCGCCGGGAATGCTCACGACACCGTAGCGCTTGGCCATCTGGATCGTTTGCGGATTCACGGTCGGGGAAAAGATGAACTGGGCCCCGGCCATGATGGCGGCGCGGGCTGTTTCCGGGTCCAACACTGTTCCCGCACCGATAACCAGCTTGTCTCCGTACTCGCTGGCAACCTGTTCGATCAAAGAGAGCACTTTCGGCGTTTCCACCGTAATCTCCAGTGTAGTCACGCCCCCTTCGTAGAGCGCTTTTGCCACCGCCATGATCTTTTCCGGCTTGGCCCCGCGAATCACGGCTACCACACCACTGTCGAGGATTTTCTCTAGTTTGGTCATCTCATATTCTCCTTCCCATTATCGAAAACGAGCTTTTACCGCATCACTTCTTCGCCGGGCGATTCCACGAACCGTTTCAAATCGGAGCGTTCCGGCAGGCCTTCGACATCGCCGTTCACCATCGTGACGATGGCACCGACAGCATTGGCCCGTTTGACCGCTTCGGGAAGCGGAAGGCCATCCAGCAGACCGGAGACAAACCCGGCCGCGAATCCGTCACCGGCACCGACAGGGTCAACCATCTGCTCGACATGAAAGCCGGGAATGTGCAGGTTTTCCTCTGGCGTAAAGTAGTGGGCTCCTTTTTCGCCCAGCTTCAAAACGACAATTTTGGCACCAAGGCTGAGGAATCGCTCTCCCAGTTTGACAGGATCGGTTTCTCCAAAGAGAAACGTCCCTTCGGACAGTCCGGGCAAAATAATGTCGGACTGGGCGGCGATGGCAAGCAGCGTTTCGCGGGCCTGTTCTTCCGTCCACAGCTTTTTCCGCAGGTTCGGGTCGAAGACGACAGTCAATCCGCTTGCTTTTGCCATGCGAATCGCTTCAAATACCATCTCGCGGCACGATTCGCTCAGCGCAGGCGTGATCCCCGACACGAACAAATAGCGGGCTTGCGCGAGATAGGCTTCGTCGAGGTCGGCAGCGGTCATCCGGCTGGCAGCGGAGCCCTTGCGGTAGTAGTACACGTTGACATCGCTGGCGTTGCGGATTTCCTTGAAATAAAGGCCGGTAGGCGCATCGGGATCAAGGCGGACGCAGCTCGTGTCCACCCCTTCTCCCCGGACAAACGAGAGCATCGCTTTGCCCAGCTCATCGTTGCCTACCCTGCTGATCCAGCCGACAGAATGGCCGAGGCGGGCAAGCCCAATGGCAAAATTGGTTTCCGAGCCTCCAAATTTTCTCGTATAGGTGTGCGCATAGCGCATCAGTCCAGTGCTCTCCGGAGTAAACAGTACCATCGTTTCTCCAAAAGTGACTACGTCCATCATGATTTCCTCCAGGCTGCGTTATTGATGAGCGCGTTTTCTCTGCTGCCAAATGGCTTTTACGATCGGAGTGAGCAGGGTAATGACCGACAGCAGCAAAAGAATGAGCGGAATGGGCCGCGTATAAAAAATATCGTAGCTGCCGCTGGAAAGCGCTAGCGCTCTGCGGAACTGGCTTTCTGCCATCGGGCCGAGAATCAGAGCCAGCACGATCGGCGAAGCCGGGAAGTCGTGTTTTTGCATAAAGAAGCCGATCACACCCGCTACCGCCATGATCAACACATCAAAGAAGCTGTTGTTGATCGCATATGATCCGACAATGCATAGAACCAGGATGACTGGGGTCAAAATCTCTTTCGGAATTTGCACAACCTTGGCAAAGTAGCGAGCCGTGAACAATCCGAGCAAGCACATGACCACGTAGCAGATGATCATCCCGATAAACAGGGTGTAGACGAGGTCGCCGTTGTTTTTAAACAGAAGCGGACCTGGCTGCAGTCCCTGGACCATCAGAGCGCCGAGCATGACAGCAGTAACGGCATCTCCGGGAATTCCCAGTGTCAAAAGCGGCACCAGAGCGCCGCCGGTACATGCATTGGCACCTGATTCGCATGCGGCAACGCCAGCCATCCTGCTTTTGTCCGTAGGCTCTTTGTCTTTGTTGAACCGTTTCGTTTCGTTGTACGCCACGAAGGCTGCGATATCGGCGCCCGCTCCCGGAATAATTCCGATAAAGGTTCCAAGCCCGGTCGAACGGAGGATCGTCGGGATAATGCCGCGGAATTCGCCCCAGCTCGGTACGATTTTTTCGATTTTCACTTTGACCTTTTCTTTTACATTCATGTCAGAGAGCGACTTGAACGCCTCCGAGGCGGCGAATAGGCCGATCATGATCGGAATGAACGGGACGCCGTTCAAAAGCTGTTCGCTGCCGCCGGTGAAACGCGGGAAGCCGAGGATCGGATCAAGTCCGACCGTGGCGAGCAAAAGCCCGACCAGACCGGCAATCAGTCCTTTGACCAGCGATTTGCCGGAAATGCTGGCAATGATGCTAAGACCGAATACAGCCAGAGCAAAGGTCTCCGGTGCGCTGAATTCGAGAGCGATCGTAGCCAGAACAGGGGAGAGAAACATCAGGATGATGATGCTGATCGTGCCTCCGATAGAGGAGGAGAGAGTCGCGGCACCGAGTGCTTTTCCCGCCATCCCTTTTTGTGCCAGGGCATAGCCGTCCAAAGCGGTAGCCGCGGCTGCGGGAGTTCCTGGTGTTTTCAACAAAATCGCTGTAATCGAGCCGCCGTAGACGCCGCCGAAATATACGCCGGACAGCAGCAAAAGACCTGCGACAGGCTCCATTCCAAACGTCATCGGCAAGATCAGTGCGACTCCCATGGTGGCGGTGAGTCCGGGAAGAGCCCCTACCACGATCCCGATAATGACGCCGACGACAGCCATCAGCAGGGCAAAGGGGTCAGTCAGGATGTTCGTTAACCCGTTTACAAATAGATCAAACATGCGGTTCCCTCCTTATTCTCTACTCGAACAAGACGCCTGCAGGAAGGGGAACCTGCAGCACTGTTTCAAAGATGAGGTAGATAAACAGCGTAACCAGGACGGCTACGAGAATCGACGCAAACGGCTTCCGATAGCCGAACAGCCACATGAAACCGAGCAAAAACACTGGTGTCGCCAGATGGAAACCGCCGAGGTAGACGAGTGCCAAAAATACGAACATACAGACAAAACCAAGAATGGTCCGTCTCCAGGACGTAGGAGGCCCGGCTTCTTCGGCCGCCTGTCCGGGACGGAATGCGGCTGCGATCAGCACCAGCGACATCAGGATCAGGCCGCCGGCGATCAGGCGGGGAAAGAATCCGGGGCCGACATCTGTATCGCCGACCGACGGAAATTGCCCCGACGTGATCCAGACCGCTACGGACAAAAGAATGAGAGCAATACCGACAAACAGATCAGTCTTCTTCACGAGCTACCCTCCCTAAAACGGAGGACACGGGGAGTGCACTACAGCATCGCCCGTGTCCAGCGCTTCTTACTTTTTCAACCCCAGATCGGAGACGAGTTTCGTAAACAGCTCACTGTCTTTTTTCACAGCTTCTGAAAAGGCTGCATCGTCAGCATAGGATACGCCCAGGTTCATTTTTTCCAGTACATCTGTAAACGCCTTGTCTTCCGTTACTTTTTTCGCGGCGTCTTTCAATACGGTGACGACGTTGTCCGGTGTATCTTTCGGAACCGCGATTCCTCTCCATGTACCGATGGACAGATCGATTCCTTTTTCTTTCATCGTCGGTACGTCTTTGAACTTCGGCAGGCGCTCGTCAGCCATGACGGCCAGCATTTTCAGCTTGCCCGCTTCCACCTGTGCAGCTACTTCTGCCGGGCTGACGGAAACAGCTTCGATGTGCCCGCCGAGCAGAGCTGTCACAGCAGGATTGGCCCCGTCAAAAGGAATGTGGTTGAATTTGGTATCAATTTTCTGTTCCAGCGCGGTTGCAGCCAGATGCCAGATCGCGCCTGTACCGGAGTTTCCGATACGCACCTTGCCCGGGTTTTCCTTGGCGTAGGCGACAAATTCCTCGATCGTGTTCCAAGGAGCGTCTGCACTGACCGTAATGGCTGCCGGGTCCGCATTCAGGCGGGCAACCGGTTTGAAGTCATCCGGCTTGAAGGTGGCCAAACCGAGTGGAGGAAGCGTTGTCATTTCCACTGTGACCAGCGTCAGCTTGTAGCCGTCCGGCTTTGCCTTGGCTCCCTCGCTCATGCCTACGGCACCGCCGCCGCCTGTCTTGTTCACGACGCCGATGGATTGGGGCAGAACTTTGTTCGCAGAGTCCGCAAATGCCCGGGCGACTGCATCGGTTCCGCCGCCGGCTGCGTAAGGAACGATCAGTTCGATTTGCTTTTTCGGATACGCTTCTGCCTCTCCTGCTGCTTGATCGCCAGAGGGAGCAGAGGAGTTGCCAGAACCGCATCCGACGAGAGATGCGATAAGAGCGGTAGCGGCGAGACCAGAGAAAATGCTTTTCAATTTCATGATGTCATCCTCCAATAATTAAGGAATGTGTTCATAGTGTTCCTTTGAAAGCAGTACATGGGCAGTGCGTAGACAATTTGTTTATAAGTCATTTGTTCCTTAATGCGGAACATTGTTCCTAAATACTGTGAAAAAAATTACCCTCGGAATCCAAGGTGTTTGGAAATTTCACGAGCGTAAAAGACGACGCGATCCATGCAAAACTTCACTTTCTCTTCATCCATGCGCATCGTTGGGCCGGATACGCTGAGACCGGCGACGGACTCGCCATTGTGGTTGAGAATGGGAGCTGCGACACAGTATATGCCGGGCTCATGCTCTTCTTTGTCAAGCGAGTAGCCTTTTTCTCGGATTTCCTGGAGATTCGCGAACAGATCATCGATCGTGGTGATCGTGTTTTCGGTAAACTTCTTCAGACCCTTCTGCTCGACGATTTTTCTGACGTCACTCTCCGGAATATGGGCAATGATCGCTTTTCCGACACCCGTGCAATGAACGGGGGCACGTTTGCCGATCAGCGAATACATGCGGATGGTGTAAGGGCTTTCAATTTTTTCAATATAGACCACTTCTCCATCCTCCAGCACGACCAAATGGGAGGTTTCGCCCGTTTCCTGCACCAGCCGGCTCATGATCGGGTTGGCAATTTTTCGTATTTCCAATGATTGTGATACGATCGACCCCAGTTCAATCAGCTTCAGACCGAGAAGATAACGCTCGCTAAGCGGGTCTTGTCTGACGAATCCCTGGTTTTTCAGGGAAGAGAGCAAGCGGTGTACAGTGCTTTTCGCGAGTTCCATCCGGTTGGATAATTCAGTAATACCCAAGCCGTCCACATTTTCCTTGAGCAGGTTTAAAATGTGCAGAGCTCTATCGACGGATTGAACCGAAGAGGTATCTCTTGGAGTCTTGATCTTTCTCCACCTCCTGATTGTTCCATAATAAGGAACAGTGTTCCTATTTCGTATTCTCTGAATTCATTATAAAAATAGTCGAATCTCATTGTCAATAAAAATCGAGAAAACGATTTCAATGAAAGTGCATACTACTGATAGGAAAAATGAGTCAATGCGAGAGGGGGGAACAGTGATGAGGAAAAACTTTATCCGCTACTTGATCTATGTATTTGTGGCCGTGGCTGTGCTGGTAGCGATTGCCGCCTGGTATCTCGATCCGTATCAGCCGGATGATGCCGCGATGCAGGCTATGCGTGACGGGGATGGCGTCAACGTAACTGAACGAGGGGGGCTGATCGTCTTTGAAGGCGGTGAAAATATTCCTCCCGGGATCATCCTGTATCCGGGCGGATTGGTCGGTCCGGAGAGCTATGCGCCTCTTGCCAGGCTGATGGCTATGTCCGGCCATCGGACCGTTATTGTGAAAATGCCGCTGAATCTTGCCTTTACCGGGGTTGACCGTGCGAATGATGTGCTGCTGGCTTATCCGGAGGAACCGTTCGTGATCGGCGGGCATTCACTCGGCGGGACGATGGCCTCACGGTATGCAGCCAGTCATCCCGAGCGTGTCTTGGGGACTTTTTTTCTGGCATCGTATCCCGATCAAAAAGGGAGCTTGAAGGAAAAAACCATTCCGGTGCTGTCTCTGATCGGATCAAGAGACGGTGTGGTGAACAGCTCGGCCTATGAAATGGCCCGTCAGTATCTCCCTGACAATACGGTCTACTTGAAGATTCCCGGGGGCAATCATGCTCAATTCGGAAGCTATGGGGCCCAAAAAGGAGACCAGCCCGCCGCAATTCCCCCGGGAGACCAGTGGCAGCAGACCGCCGCTGTGCTGAAGGAATGGATGAAATCGACGGTCGCCGGATTGGATCGAAAATGAAATGACAGCCGTCTCATTGCCTGTCGATTCCGCGGTGTATCGCCGGCTCAGAGATGATCCCGGAAACCACCCCTGTAATGCGTATGTTTTCGGAGGGCAGGATCAGAGGCGGAAGATCGTTCGTGCAGGTAAAAACGCATTCTACCGGATTGACGTCTTTGGCAATACGAACGATATACTGTCCCTCTTGACGTACGAGGACGGGCCTGCCTGTGATCGGTTCCATGGAAAAATCAGAGATGAGCAGGGCATCTCCGCTGGAAATGCCGAGTCCGGCAAGACCGTCGTCCTGCATCAGCAAGGCAAAGCGGGCTACATGATAGCTCGCTGCGGCAATCCAGGGCATCAAGGAAAGCTCTTCGTCATCCAAAGACAAGTCAAAAAAGCGGGAGCTGTAAGCGTCTCCGGCCAAAAATACTTTTTTCATTCCGAACTCCTTTTTCCTTTTTATCGGTTTATTACCAATTGATGGGGTGGCCTTTTGCGTAAAGCCTGCCCAGCAAGCGGTCGAATCTTTTTTGGGCCAGGGCGAGAGGAACGCGAAAGATTCGGGCCAGCAAAAAGGGAGCCTCATAGCGGTTGCAGTTTTCCAGCAGTGGCACAAACATCGGAAACGGCATGAGCAGATGCTCGGCAAAGTGATTCGCTTGCGCTTCCTGCCAATGGATCATCGATGTGCTCCCTATCGGCTGGATTCCTTCATGCAGCAGCAGATGTCCAAGCTCATGGGCGATTTTTTCCCGTCTCGAAGGCAGAGGGAGGCGCTCGTCTACAGCGATCACGTAGCGGTTGGGCAGATAGGGATGCGGATGCGCCCGACTGCGTCCGGTGATGTTCCACAGCTCGATCCCGTACGCTGCACAAAGCTCGGTCAGGTGAATCTCTTCCGGCTGCTTGATGTCATGAAGCTCCAATAAATCATAGACGCGCGACTCTAGCCAGGTCTGCGGCTCGAAGACGTCGGAGACTAGTGAGAACATGAGTGACGACCTCCTTGATTCGGGAACGTTTGTTCGTTTTTGTGGCGGAAAGAATGCCCCTGTTAAGAGGGGCTATTTTTATTTTTCTCTTTTTATTTTTTCCGTAATCGCATACAGGGATGGAGTGCGGGATTCTTTCACCTGATGAACCCGCATCTGTTTTTTCAAATCATACCAGTATCGGCGAATCTCTTTTTTCTCTTCTTCGGACGCTTCCAGATAACCGTCGAGAAAATAATAGTCATCCGGGTCGTCGATTTTTTCCTGCAGCAAATCCTCCAATGATCGGTTGTGGCTCTGGACCGCGGCAGCAGAGGAGGAAGCAAGCTCATCGTCCACGCGGCCAAGCAGCCAGTCTGTGGAGACCTGAAGGATGTCTGCCAACTGCGCCAGCATCTCATTTGGCGGTGAACTGTGGTTGTTTTCGTAGTTGCTGATCGTGCCTTTGGTTGTCTGGACTTTTTCCGCCAGTTCTTCCTGCGTCAGTCCTTTTGCCTTGCGGGCTGTTCGTAAGCGCTGGGAGAGCATGAACGAACCAGTCCTTCCTGTTAGTGAGTACAACTATATTGTACATGATTGGAGATATTTAGGGAAGTGTGTATGAAAAAATTGTGATAAATGTATTGACTAACAAGATACTTGTACTTTATGATCGGATTGTCCTGTATGAATGTGGAAAAAGTACAAATATCCTGTAAGTGAGGAGTGAGATGATGGAAACATGGTTTGCATTTTCTACAGCAAAAGTAAATTGGCCGGCTACACAGCGGAGAGTGAAAAAAGCGCTCGATCTGGCGCGCGATTTTATTCGCATGGGATTTCATCCGGGGATCGAGGCACGGACGACAGCGGGCTGGCACTCAACACCCTCTACGGTCACGAACAAGTTTCGCAGCAGCACAGAGGACGCAGCCGTCCGCAACGCGACGATCGAACAGGAGCGGCGGGAGTACGTCGAGCGAATCCTCGCAGCGGTCAATCGCCTGTCTTCCCGGGAACGGGAGCTGATCTGGACGCGCTGGTTTGACGGCGAGGACCGGACGGATATAGAGGCCTACATCATGCTGAATATGACGCATTCATCGTACTACCGGACCCGCAGCAGTGCGTTTCGCAAGCTGGCCGGGGGGCTTGGCATGGAAGTATATCACGAAGAGGAGAGTCCCGCGTGAAACGATTTCGAAACGGATGCGGCACACATGTTTTTCCTCTGCTTGTTACGATGGCAGTGTGACATTGTGTGAAAGGAGGGATGAGTGATGGAGGAATTGCATCTGGAGTCGATCTTGCAGCAGGGGCCGTTCGCGGCTCTTTTTGTTTGGCTCTTGTTTTATGTGATGAGAGCCAACCGGGAGCGGGAAAACCGCTTGCAAGACCTGCTGGACAAGTTCAGCGAAAAATACGACGTGATTATCGGCGAGCTGCGCGATATCAAAGAAAAGGTAGGTGAGTAACGTGAAACCAACACGCATAGGAAAGTGGAGGCGTCTGGCTGTTTGGGGGTGCCTGATCCTGGTGGTCATGACGATGCCCGGCTTTAGCCAGACGGCCCACGCGCATGAAATCATTGAATTGTTTCAGAGGAGCTACAATCCGAATCCTGAGCCGGAAAGCCCCGAAAGGACGCAACAAGCGCTTGATTACATTTCCAAGAGAAAAAAGGACAGGATGTCACACACAAGCGCTAGTGCGGCACGGCAGCCTCAAGCTGGTGCGGCTGCGGTCCGCGATACGTTTGAACCGAATGACGACTATCCGGAAGCCTACCCGGCAAAAAACGGGTATTCTTACTTGTCATTGCTTTCGACAGAGTCCGATTTCGATTATTACCGCTATGACTCCGGAACCTACTCCGGCATGTTGACGGTCAAGCTTACCGTCCCGAAAGACAAGAACTACGACCTGATCGTCATGGAAGGGACCAGCAAAAACGTCGGCTCAAGTCTCGGGCGCGAACCGGGGGCGGCGGAGAAGGTTGCCTTCGAGGCTAAAGCCGGGACAACGTATTATTTTGTCGTCTTCAGCATGGATCAGCACTTCAGCACGACGGACCGATACAACCTCATAGTCGGCAACCCGTCCGAGCTCGCATGGGGAACGCCGGTAGATATCGATGTTCCGGAAGGCGTGGTGCCGGGTTATCGGATTACGGCTCCGGCGACGGGAAATTTCCGCTTTTTCACATCTCCTTATGCGGGGACGGGATTGCCCAACGACACGCTGCTTTTGCTTTTCGAGGATGAGCTTATGCAAAAACTGTTGGGCGGAAATGACAATGCGTCAGAAGATACCGTCTTTTCAGAGCTTGACGTCAATCTGACAAAAGGCTTGACCTACTACCTGTACGTGGCTCCTTCGGCAAACGACGGCCAGGTCCACGCCAGGCTGACGGCTGCATCCAAGCCGAATGTGTCCGCAGAAGTCCCGATTCTGCACGAAACCGAAGCCAACGACGGCAGCGTGGCGGAGCAGCAGATCATCACACTGGAGGGAAGCGTATTTGCTCCAACTGTCTCCTCGCGCCGGGTCAGCTTCAACAACCTTCCGGAAGGCTTGGAGACCCAGGTGGTCAGACTGAACGATAAACAGCTGGCAATCCGTTTCAGCGGAAAAGCGCTCTCGCATGAAAACAAGGATTCCGGCGAAGCATCCGTGACTATCTACAAGGAGGCGATTGTCGGGGCTCTGGAGGATGTGACGACGAATCCGTTCTCCTTTGCGTTTACCGACACGCCTGCTGTCACCCTGCAGGCACCCAGGGATCTGGACGTCGCTGCCTCGCAGTATCAGCTCATAAAATTTACCCCGCCCGCGACGGGTACCTATGAGATTTACACCGACTATTTTCTGGGAAATCCCGCGGAGGGCACCAGCGATACGATCCTCTCGGTCTACGAGGACTACGAGCGGACCCGCCATCTGGCGACCAATGACGACGGCAAGAAGCCGCCCTTTTCCAGTGTCACCCTGCTTCTGAACGGAGGACGGAACTACTTCCTCAGCGTGTCAGGCTGGAACGGGAAAGCAGTTCACGCCAGGCTCGCTGTCCGCTACCTCGGCGTCGAGTACGTGTACAACGAAAAAGGGCTGCTTGTCCAGATGAAGCAGGACGGCAAAGTCCTCGTCGATTTCTACTACGACAATAACGGAAATTTGATACGAAAAGTCGTTCGCTAGAAGAACGAAAAGGAGGCAAACTATGAGACGAAACAAGTCAATCGGCATCGGCTTCAAGCTGCTTTTGTCGGCGGCTTTGCTGATTCCAAGCGTCGTTCAGGCCCAGGGGGCGGTGCAAAACGGGCTGCTCCATAGCGGCAAGGCGAATGCAGCCCCTGACGCAACGAAGCTGCCGAGCACAAAGGAATGGCTGGCGCAATTCACCAAGGCTGCCCAGGAGACAGCCGAAACGACGCTCGAACCGGCAGAAATTCCTTCCTATAAGGACGAGGAGATCAGGGCAATGGAGTGGGACCCGTTTGCCGCCGACGCGATCATCCGCATGAAGGCTGAGCTGGATCGCACCAGCCTGCAGGTAGCCGCCTGGTTTTATCCCCAGGTGGACCGGCTGCTGTCCCACAATGAAAAGGTAGAGAAGTACGGCTGGACCGATCGGGATGTGATGGCCAAGATCGCGAAGCTTCCGGCTGATGCGTACAACCGGCTGGCAAAGGAAGTTCCGGTTATCGCAGAGCACTACAGCAAGTGGAAAAGCGTGCAGGCAAAGCAGGCCGAACCGAAACAGCCGAAAGAAAAAATGGCCGTTTCAAAGCAAGAAAGCGAGACATCGACAACGAAAGCGGCAAACGCCGGGCTGCTCAGCTCCGACCTGCCGGATGCCGTGTACGATCCGACGGGGCTGACCTATCAATACAAGCGTTCGATTGATTCGCCGGTAGATGATGTCTACCGAACGTCTACTATCACGGAGACGGACCTGGTTCTCGAAGGCAAGCACGGGATGGATCTGAGGCTGGAGAGGACCTATTCGCAGTTTGATTCCATTGAACAGCGTTTCTACTACAGCACACGCGGCAACAAGACCAGTTATAACAACAATCATTGGGAAAAGTACAACATGCCGCTCGGTTGGAGACTGAACATCCCGATGGCTGAAGAAATGTACGAAGATGGAATCGCGTGCAACTACGTTGATAAGAATAATCCACCTTACGTATGCGGAAGAACATCCGGGAAATTTCGTTATGTTTTCACCCTGGATGATGGCACGGTGCTTGAATCTTCCTCACGCTCCGGTGAAGATTGGGTGAATTATCCCTACAAAGGAGCGTCGATGCATTTCTATTCCAAAGACCAAAATCCAACAAATGGCGTCAAGTCGATCGCTTGGGTCGATTACAACGGCTACCACTACAGCTTCACCAGGGAGGGCGTTTACGATCCTTCCCCTGTTGATGTCATCACCAAAAGGAATGCATACGGCGATACCATTGTCTACAAAATTCCGTATAACAATGATCCGATACAGATTACCGATAGCGTCGGACGGTATATCGAGTTAACGAGAAAAAGCCTGAAGGTGTATGCCGATACCTCCAAAAGCAAGCTGCTGAAGCATATCGAGTACGCATGGGGAACAGGCACGACTCCAGACCGTGTCATCGAGCACGATGTCAACGGAGGGGGAAGCAAGGTCATTGCCGAATACTCTTACCTTGATTCCGAAGTCTTTGGGAAAGCTGAGTTTAACCTTCGTCCCAACTACTATTTTTCCGCGCAGAATAAAGAGATTCCACTGGACTATAAAGGTATAGAGAGTTCCGAGTATCTGGATATGGACTGGAATGAGCGGGGGTACGTCAATTACGAGCTTCTCCATCAGGTGAAGTATCCGGTGGAAGGCTTGACCATGACCTATGCCTACAGCCCCTATTTCTCTAGCGCAACTGATTTTCTGAACCGAGGCGTTGTTCGGAATTATTACGATGAGGAAAAGCTGACCTATGTCACATACCATCCGGTCACTTCGGTAAATATCCGTTTTGCCAAGACACCACACCCAGACCGTCCGTCCACAGAAACGTATTTGAAAACGATCTACTATCCAATGACCAGTAAAGAGATTTGGAAAACGAAGAAAGACACCTCTGTTCGATTGAAAAATCAGACGATACGAGACGGAACGGTCGCAGTCTCCCGGATCGAACAGGATGGCTTGCCCAGCCAGGAAAAGACGTTTGCCGTCAATTCGGATAAAAACTTCTTGCTCCGTTCGGTCGAAACCTATATCGGGACGGGTGCAGACACAGACAGAATCGAAGGCCGCCTCAACTTGACCGCAGACGGGAACAAGTACAGCTACCACCCGGTATCGTACGTAAGCCACATGTATCGCGGCAGGGAAACCAAGCCCAGCTACTCCTACGAATTTTTGGGAAGGCCCGCTTCCATGACGAAAGACGCCGACGTGTATCAGTACCTGCTCGCGCCGGAAGCGAAGAATCTGGAACAGGTGAAAAACAGACTGGCCGACTACGCTCAGGTGACGGAATACAGATACAACAGTTACGGCGATCTGGTAAAGCTCGTCGATCCGAAAGGAAATACGACCAGCTGGACGTATTTGCCGCCCACAACATATTACTTGCGCCTGCTTTCGGAGATGAGCCGCACCGCCGCAGACAACCCGAAGCATTTTCACAAGGAATCGTTTACGTACAACAGCGACAAGCTGCTTGAGGGAGAATCGATCCTCGATTCGTACCCGGATGGTGCCGATATCAAGACCGAGAGCATCGGACGATTCTATACCTACGAGAACATGCGGATTTCCTCGGTTCAGCATATGACGATCGGGCTGGACAACAAAAATCTGGTCCAGAACTTCCCTACCTATGACCGGTACGGCCTGAACCCTACGGAAATCAACATGCAGGCAGAGACTTCCCCCGGCGTCAAAACAAAGCTGACGTACCGCTTCGCCTACGACGAGCTGGGCAGAGTCACACAGCGCACCTATCCGGATCAAAGCCAGGCCACCTACGAATACGACTTCCTCGGACGGCTGAAGCGTGAGCAGTTTGCCAATAAAGGAGAAACCCGCGCGATCACCTACAGCTACGACGACGACAAACGCAAGGTGACGATGACCCTGCCGGACGGCACGAAGAGGTTCACCCATTTTACCCCGGGCGGCGAAGTCGAATACGAAGGACAGATCGGGACCAACGGCCAAATCCGTCCGCTGCAATACAACACCTATTCGCCGGATGGGGAGCGCTTGCTGTCCAGCGCCCCTTACGCTATGGACAACCGGGCGACCACGTATGTTTACAATAAAGACGGCACGCTTTGGAAAAAACAGGAGCCCATCGGCACGACGATCTACCAGCGGGCAAACACTTTCGTCGACTCACTCAATAACCAATATCTCCCGGTGGACACGATCAAAACCCTGGGGCCAAACGGCCTGGAAACGATCCAGTTTTACGACAGGCACGGCCAGCTGGAAAAAGAAGTAAACGAAGCGTGGGTAAGCGAACAAAAACGCACCACCGCCTATGGCTATAACGCATTCGGACAGCCCGCAAGCAAGACCGAGCAGGAGAAGGACGGGACAAAACGAACTTGGTCGTACCGCTACAATCCAAACGACAAGCTCGTCTATTTGCTCGACCCTGAAAAGAACGAATACCGCTACGGCTACGACCCATATGGCAATCTTGTCCAGGTAACGGAAAACAACACCCAGACGACCAAGTACCACTACAATGCCCTTTCCTGGAAAATCAGCGAAACGGACGTTCCATCTGGAGCCGCGGAGACATTCGGCTACACCCCGAACGGCAAAGTTTCGGTGTTCACGGACAAAGCGGGCAACCGCCACGAGTACGCGTACACGCCGTTTTACGAGCTGTCCGAGCTGACGACGAAAGACAAGGCCGGTACGGTGAAAAACCGGGAAACCAAAGAGTATTACCCGAATACGTCTTTGGTAAAGAAGGAAACCAACAGCAACGGCCCGAACATCCAGTCCACCAGCCCGCTGCACCGCGAGCTGTTCTACACCTACGATCCTCTCCTGCGGATGAACAGCTTCACGGCGTTTGGCAGACTCTATCAGATTCGCCATACGGACGCCGACGACCAGATGGATCAATTGATCTACCCTGGAAATACAGCGGTTTCCTACGTCTACGATGACGCGATGCGGGTAAAAGAGGTGACGATTCCGGGATCGAATGGTTCCTCTCAAACTGTCCGCTATGACTACCAGCTCAGCGACGCGGGAGACACCTACACCCTGACCTATCCAAACGGCGTAAGCCTGGTGCGCAAGCGGGATTCGTTCGGCCAGGTCGACACGCTGAAGCACTTCAAGAGCGGCACGTCTGTATGGCAAGAGAAGAACAGCTACTCTTTTGGCAACGTGACAAGCATTGAGCGAAACGGCACGACCTACCGCTACGAGTACGACAAAGTGGACCGCTTGACGAAGGAAAATGTGCCAGCGGGGGAGAATCGTTATTCGTATAACGGCCGAGGCAGCCGAATGACCTTTGAAGGCACGCTGCCGGCGATGCCAAGCACAGCCACTTACACCTTTGACGAGCGCAACCGCCTGAGAGGCGTCACCAATGAAAAGACGGGAGCCAAAGCGGAATATACGTACTATCCGGACGGCCTCCGTGCGACGAAGACAGCAGATGGCAGCGAAACCCGTTACGTCTACCTGAACGGCAGAGTCATCGAGGAGCTGGACAAAAACGGCCAGCTGAAAGCCCAGAATATTTGGGGGAATGAGCTGCTCTCCCGAAAGGATGTTGCGGCGAACAAGCGCGGCTATTACCTGTACAACAGCCACGGCGATGTTGTGAAGGTCGTAGGGGAGAACGGCGAAGAACTGAATCGCTACGAGTACGACACGTGGGGGAATCTCACGGCGAAGACGGAGGGGATGTCAAACCCGTTTACCTATAGCGGGGAGATCTTGGACGGCGAGACCGGGTTTTACTATCTGCGGGCGAGGTATTATGACCCGACGGTGGGGCGGTTTATTTCGGAGGATACGTATAAAGGGCAAGTGGATAATCCGCTGAGTTTGAACCGGTATGCGTATACAGAGAATAATCCTTTAAGATATAAAGACCCAACAGGTCACTGGAAAGATGGAGACGGATATATTAAAGGCTCAACTAGAGATACTATTGCTTTTTGGACAGATGTTTGGGAAAAGGCAAATAAAGCTGGAGACAAACAACGTATGCAATTTGCTGAGACCCAAGCAGATAATGCAAGGACTGCATACTGGAGTAATTTAGGTGCTTCTATTGCAAAAGACCTTGAACTAAGACCCACCGCTGTGTTTTTTGCAGGAACTACTGCAACGATGCCAAGGTCTGGTTCTGGTTCAGTATCAGGTGGTGCAATAGGATGGGCGGGTGTTGTGGCAACAATATTGACTATTGCTACGCAGGACACCTCGACAATCACTACGACTTATAATTATAATGGACAGACCCTAATATTCCGTGATGGTTCGGGTACAAACACTAACCTGACCCCAAGACCAGTGGATACAACAGGATTATCATACTTTTTAGCACCAGGGTCTAACAAGTATACATTCACTTCTATAGATGCAGTAAACGCAACTGGAGTTTTAAAGGCTGTGGTTGACAACCCTGCCACTGGGCACGTCAGTGTCTTTGCAACAAACCCTGCCCACCACAAAGCGTGGATTGCATCAAGACCTGACGCAGAATCAAATCCTTATTATTTAACCATTGTGCTAAAATCTATCTCAATTAAGGGAAGGTAAAGAAAGGGGGGGAGAGAATGAACGAGAAGACTCTTATTACTAAACTAATTAATGGTAAGGGACAAAGTCAGGATGCGAATCTTTATGTCCGATTTAGAGAAAATGATACTGTTCATATGATTCTAATAGGAAAATCTCTGTATATTGAAAGCGAAGCAGGAACATATGTCCAGAGTCTGCTTGAGTTGATGACGAATTTACCAGAGAGTTATTCACTAAAGTTCTTAAATAGTGTACAAACCACAAATGGTAATTCCATCGAAATTGTAACGGTAGAGGAATACATCGTCGTTACCAGACAATACGACCTTGATGAACCTCAACTGAAATTCAAACTCGTATGTGAATACAGAGGTAAAACCTTTGAAGCCAATGCTGTTGAGGATTTCTCCATAGCATTACAAGCACTTCAAGACAAAATGGACGTATCCTTTAACATTTGTGCTTATTGCTCAAATGCTGATTTCAGGTCAACTGGTGGGGAAGACTTGAGACAGGGGTGGTTCTGTTTACGAGATGTATCAAATCGTCATCCTGATTTACCTTGGTTTCAGCGAGAATATGAATTTCAAGAAGCTTATTCAAACGTCAATGCTTTCCACTGGTGTCCAAGTTATATAAAAGCAGTGAATAGAATGTTATAAACGTGTTAGCAAAGAACCCCAACGAGTAATTAATGCTCGTCCAGGGGTTCTTTTTGTCCTTGTATTTGTAGTCCATAGAATAGGGAGGAAGAGTAATCATAAAAAATGATAATTGGGATATTCCCCTTGTGGTACCTCCTAGGGAATGAACAATCCTACTCGACTCCGAATAGAACGAATACCGCTACGGCTACGACCCATATGGCAATCTCGTGCAGGTAACGGAAAACAACACCCAGACGACCAAGTACCACTACAATGCCCTTTCCTGGAAAATCAGCGAAACGGACGTTCCATCTGGAGCCGCGGAGACATTCGGCTACACCCCGAACGGCAAAGTTTCGGTGTTCACGGACAAAGCGGGCAACCGCCACGAGTACGCGTACACGCCGTTTTACGAGCTGTCCGAGCTGACGACAAAAGACACGGCCGGTACGGTGAAAAACCGGGAAACCAAAGAGTATTACCCGAATACGTCTTTGGTAAAGAAAGAAACCAACAGCAATGGCCCGAACATCCAGTCCACCAGCCCGCTGTATCGCGAGTTGTTCTACACCTACGATCCGTTTCTGCGGATGAACAGCTTCACGGCATTTGGCAGACTCTATCAGATTCGCCATACGGACGCCGACGACCAGATGGATCAGTTGATCTACCCTGGAAATACAGCGGTTTCGTACCGCTATGATGACGCTATGCGCTTGACAGAGGTTACCAGTCCGGGACTGGACGGCACCCCGAAGACCGTTCGCTACGCGTATGAGCTCAGCGACGCGGGAGACACCTACACCCTGACCTATCCAAACGGCGTGAGCCTGGTGCGCAAGCGGGATTCGTTCGGCCAGGTCGACACACTGAAGCATTTCAAGAGCGGCACGTCTGTATGGCAGGAGAAGAACAGCTACTCTTTCGGCAACGTGACGAGCATTGAGCGAAACGGCACGACCTACCGCTACGAGTACGACAAAGTGGACCGCTTGACGAAGGAAAATGTGCCAGCGGGAGAGAATCGTTATTCGTATAACGGCCGAGGCAGCCGAATGACCTTTGAAGGCACGCTGCCGGCGATGCCAAGTACAGCCACCTACACCTTTGACGAGCGCAACCGCCTGAGAGGCGTCACCAATGAAAAGACGGGAGCCAAGGCGGAATATACGTACTATCCGGATGGGCTCCGTGCAACGAAGACAGCAGATGGCGGCGAAACCCGCTACGTGTACCTGAACGGCAGAGTCATCGAGGAGCTGGACAAAAACGGCCAGCTGAAAGCCCAGAATATTTGGGGGAATGAGCTGCTCTCCCGAAAGGACGTTGCGGCGAACAAGCGCGGCTACTATCTGTACAACAGCCACGGGGATGTCGTGAAGGTCGTTGGGGAGAACGGCGAGGAACTAAACCGCTACGAGTATGATACGTGGGGGAATCTCACGGCGAAAACGGAGGGGATGTCCAACCCGTTTACCTATAGCGGGGAGATCTTGGATGGCGAGACCGGGTTCTACTATCTGCGGGCGAGGTACTACGACCCGACGGTGGGGCGGTTTATTTCGGAGGATACGTATAAGGGGCAAGTGGATAATCCGCTGAGTTTGAACCGGTATGCGTATGTTCATAATAATCCTCTTAAGTATGTTGACCCAACTGGTCATGATGTTGAGATAGGCGGTTCGGCTATTAACAAGCCAGAAGATCTCCTTCTTGATGACAGAAAAAGAGCGGCTTTACTAGATATCTACGAACGATATGGGTTAGAGGCCGTTCCCGAAATATATCGGGATCAGATTCAAATGTTTTCGGGTGACGTAATTCCAGGAGCAGCAGGTATAAAAATTGTTCGTAGTGCTGGTAAGTCTGTTATTACAGCTATTAATGGAACAAAAGTGGCTAAGCCTGTACATGAACTAAGTAAGAATCAAGCCGCTCATATCCTAACTAGACATTCAGCTAATAGCGTAAAAAATCAAATACAATACTGGCAAAAGAAGATGACTAATGAACAAATTGAGGCAATGCTAAGCAAGAGAACTTTCTTTAATAAAGAATGGACAGATGAAAAAATAATAAAAGCTTCCCAAATTGCTTTTAACCAACTACGCAATAAAGGAGTAACAGAAGGACTCCATACTGTTAAAGTTTTTGGAGAAGATATAAGAGTATTTTTAAAAAGTGGTAAGCTTGATTCAGCTTACGGAGTACACAAATACAAACTCTCAGATTTACTAGGAAAATAGGAGGAAGTGATATGTTCACAGTTAAATTTAAAGCGGTTGATGACTTTGATCAACTAAAACGACTTTCAGCTAAAGAATTTGATGAAAGTTTTAGAGATATCGAAGGGATCATCGAGTTAAATTTTAATGAGTACAAGTATGGGTATTTTTTTGAAGATTGTCCTTTTGGAGAAGAGCGCCTTGTACGATGGTTTAAGGATTTACTAGCTATTGCCATAAAAGCACAAGAATCTAATTATGTTGCTTATAAGATTCCTGAACACCCAAGTATATGGCTCGAATTTAAAGTTAAGGAGGATGAATTTTTAGTTAGCATTGTTGATGACATTCAACGAGATAGCATACTTGACTTGTTTATTAACCAACCATATAAGGAATTTCAGTATATTGATTGGAGTAACGTTTCTATCTCTAAAGAAGTATTTAAAAAGGAAATTGTTAATCAAGGTGAAAAACTGATTCATTTTATTGAGGTACTGAATCCACAAATATTAAAAAGCAATAGCATTAACGAATTATTGGTTTTAATGAACAAGGTTGCTTCAATCACATGAATTATTTAAAGGTCTCCCTTTAAAAATGGGATGAGAATGTAGATGTTAGGGCATTTGTGTAGTTCTAAAAAACAGTCTATGAGGAGTTAGTCCCTTATTTCTTCGGATCCAAACAGGGAAAGGGGAAATTAATTGATTATTACCCCAAACGAGTAATCCGCGCTCGTCTGGGGTTTTCTTTATTTGACCTCGCGAAAAAAAGAAAAGTGCTACAAGAGGTGAAGACAGTTTTTTAAATATTAGGTGTGAAGTATTGCACATCGCTCTTTTTTGTTACCCCTAATTGAAATTGTGTTTTTGGCAAGTAAGAAA
>NZ_RHHO01000028.1 GCF_003710865.1 Brevibacillus borstelensis
ATTTTCATTTGCAGTTGACAATGGTGAAGATATCACTTCTCATACCGTCTCAAAGCTCTATATCGAAGAAGTACTCTCTCAAATACCAGAAAAAGCTCGTTTTATCATTTGTAGTATTGTCATCGACGGACAAACAGAAGAAGAAGTAGCAAAAAAATTAAAAATCTCGAGACAAGGAGTGAACAAATGCAAAAACAAATACCTTCGAATACTCAAAGAAAAAATGACTCCTTTTACATGACTTTTAAACTTGCAATGGCAGGTGATAACCAAGCTATGATGGAAGTTATTGACTTTCTACTCCCTGATATGGAATACCTTGCAAACTTTATTAAATTACCTAGAGAAGAATCTATTCAAGAAATGAAAGCCGCTATGATTGAAGCCATCCGCCAGGGAGAAATTCAACTATGATACCATCTGATTTGATAAATGTGCTCGCCGTTATCGTCTGCTTTTTAGTTCTAGTAGTCACATGTAACCATGTGGACTTGCAAGTTAGAGTAAAAAATATTCTTGACTTACACTTAAAAACAAATAAAGAAAAGAAGGAAAATAGTGAAGACGAAGATCAATTTCCATCGTAGTTTGTGAATGTAGAAACAATACAATCAGGGTTTCTTCTCTTAAATCTATGTTAATTATAGGAAATGAGAGGTGTACTGCCAAATGGCGGAGGTTGTGTTAATTGGCTCATGTGCCGTTCTAGTATTCTTATTTAGTGGTCAAGTAATTTTATTAAGACGAATAAAACAAAAGATTAAATAGTTCTCGAAGTACACTTTGAGCTATCGTACAGTTTACTTTGATAAGCATTGTAAAATAAACAATAAACATTCATTTTGAATTTTATCATCTGTTTACTACAACTTCAGATTCTATCTTCTGAACAGGGGGAAGGAATATCATTCCGTGGAAAATGGTCGAAGATTCAGGGTCTGTAAATAAATTTATGTAAAATCAAACATACCAGTATATAAGGTTTCATTCCCTAATTAGAAGTTCTCCCTTAGAACCAATCGAGTCAAAGGCGTAGGTAAAGCGAACCTATGACCCTAATTGGAAGAGAAAAATCAGAAAATTATTAGGGGGATGAAACCTTTTCATATATTTAGGTTGATTGAGTTTACTCGAAAATCTTGACAGACCTAATTGACGCAACCCGTCCATTTCCAGTAAGATGTCCGTCATCAATGTAGAGCATTTGAGATGAGCCTCTACCTTAGATAACTTCCTATCGGTTACTTTCCGAAATTCCAGTGGTAACTCTCAATAGCATTCGGATTTAAAATCAACCTTTGAATCTCCGATAGGGATTGACAAATTGCTCAAGATATAAATTGAGAAGGATGTTTAAAATGATCCCGTACTTTTAAAGCTGTCTGCTCCGGTGGAACGTTATAAATTGGGTTAGGTTTCCATATAATCTTACTCTTACTTGTGGAATACATACTTAATCGAGTTTCTATTCTGATATATGATTAACTTGTGGATTTCAAACTTTAGATAGGAAACTGATATCACTTCAGTACCCTTTCAAATTATTAACGGATGTGATTCATATACTTGACACTACGGTTCTTTTTCAACTCATTGAGCACCAGAAGCCAAAACTTCGTCGCTTCGTTTTCCCACTCTAAACTCCTAGTGCGATGCCAATACTTGTTATATATTGCTACTCTGACTTGGTTCTCCTTAAAGTTTATCGCCTCAATTCCCTCCATAAAAAAAACGGCGTCCTTCCCCCGGACGCCGCCATCGGCACAAGAACCCGTATCCCCGTTTTGTTGCAATTACCTCTGGATGATGTCGCGTACACCTGTATAGATAAGTGCAGCGGAAAATACCAGTATCGAGATAATGCCCAGTCCATCCACGACAGGGTTCAGGCCGGAGAGGAAGGAACCTTCCAGAGGCGTTTTCAGAAAAGCATAGCCTCCGACCAAGCCGCCAAGAAGCGAGAGCCATTTGTTCATCTGTGCGTCACCTCCCGTTCACCCAGCTCTAACTTCTGCTGGATTTACTACACCCTATGCGAGAGGTGGCCAAGCGGTTTAGACAGAAGTACAAGGCGTGTTCATCAATTTGCAATTGGGCATTGCTCTTCCTGTAAGGTACAATAGAAGCAGCGAGTCAGTTGAATTGACCATTTCCTCTTCAAAGGAGCGATATACGTTGCGTACCTTCTTATTGCTTGGCGCGATCAACGGTTTTTTGTCCGTTGCACTCGGCGCGTTTGCAGCCCATGGCTTGAAGCAAAAGCTGGATGAGTATTTGCTGGGCGTCTTTCAGACCGGCGTTACCTACCAGGCCACACATGCTCTCGCCTTGATCGCGGTTGCCTTGCTCATCAAGTTTTTCCCCGGTTCCTCCACATTGACCTGGGCAGGCTGGTGCTTCTTTTTCGGCATTGTCCTGTTTTCCGGCAGTCTCTATGCCCTCAGCTTGACCAACATCAAGGTGCTGGGTGCGATTACCCCGTTCGGGGGCGTGCTTTTCCTGGTCGGCTGGGCGCTGCTTGCCATCCAGGCGTGGAAAACAGCTTCTTAACCTACTCATTGTCTTTACATCATGCGGCTTCTTCTTCGACGGAGAAGCCGTTTTCCATTCTGCAACAGAATTCGGACTGCCGCGCCTCCCTGTTCGCCAGGCTGCCGCGATTTTGAGCAGACGCGGAATTGACATCTTCAGCGAAAATGCCTAGCACGGCACCCGGGCCTTTGCCATATCCTGTAGGTGAGTTTCCCCGAAGGAGCGAACCGGATGGCAAAACACCCGTTTTCTCATCAGCCGCCTTACTTTTACGGCATGACAGATATGTACATGCAAATGGGCTTTTACCCCTATCCAGGACAGACAGCCGAAGAACATCCCGATGCGAACGTTGGCATCCCTTTGCCCATGGCCATGGCCATGCAATGCAAATACTACCTCGGCCAGACCGAACCATTGACAGCGGGGGGCGGCACTTCTGCCTGGGCGGCGCTGGTCAATCCGCTCCGCTCTGAAGTCCATCTGTTCGTAAATGAGTATGTAATCACGAACCGCTCTGCCGCCTATCCGGCTGAAGCGCAGCTTTGGTTCGGCAAAGCCGCTTCTCTCGGCAATCCTACCGTATCCCAGTTCGTCACACCCGGATTTGTGCAGCTCTCCCCCTGTCCACAGCCCCAAGGTCAGATCGTCTACGATACCGGCCCGCTTCCCATGAACGGCACTGCCTCGGCTACGCGGGTCGTCTCTCCCAGCTCATCCGTCGCCGCCGAAAAAACCGGCCATTGGATACTGGGTCCCGGTACAGCTCTGCTATTTTATTTTCCCGGGGAGGGAGAAGCTGTCGATTTGATCGTTTCGCTCGGATGGTGGGAGCAGCCGATGTACCGATAAAAACCGCTACACGTTGGCGGTTTTTTCGCGTCTTCATGCACATCCCAATCCAAGTCGCAGAACAGTCGGGAGGCCTTTGAAACGATAAAAGCTGTTGCCAGAAAACGACTCATTAGTCCGTTGCTATCCGCGGCTTCTGCCTTCGACCACCCAGGTAGAGAGTTGTCGCCAGCAGCACCAGATCAAGCTCATACCCGCTTTTGCCTCCGCTTCCTATCAAGCCGTTTTGCCATTTTACCGTAACAATGGCACCGATCATGATGGCTGCCAGCGCCCATGCCGCATAGCGGGTGGCGATACCGAGGATCAACGCCATTCCTCCGAGCAGTTCCACGGCCAGAACAGGATAAGCCAGCCATTCCGGCAAACCGTAGCCGACAAACGATTCTCCGACCGGCTCCATCCCCTTTTTCAGCTTCGCAAGGCCATGCGCCCAGAAAACCAGTCCGGTTACGAACCGCAAAAATAGAAACGACGCCTGCTCGATCCCCTTTCCCCAAGAAACGGCTGCTGTGTCGTCTTCCTCCATCCGTTTCTGCATCTTTGCGACCTCCTTTTCTCTTTTTCTACTACTCTATGCTCCCTGTCGGACAAACAGGAAAAACCCGAACAGAAAAAGTCCGGGCTTTCGTGACGGATTCGGTGCTGCATATGGCTCTGATTCGGCTTCGACTCTGCATGCCGTACTGCGTTCGTAATCTATTTGGCACTGCATACGATATTACACCAATATCTCACGTTGGCATCGTTCGTCCGGCTCAACCTGCAGATACTGGACTGGCCAACCTGCGTTGCTTCTTTTCGTAAAGACTGCGCCCCGCTCCGTAAAACACGAGACTGATGACGGCGAGTGCCGCCATGACGAGGAACATGACCGTTCCCCCATAAGTGGATAAAATCATGCCGCCGGCCCACGGGCCCAAAAAATTGCCCAACTCACTAAAGCTTTGCGCTCCATAATAGGTTCCCCTCATGTGTGCGGGAGAAATCTGATCGATCTGGGCGTATTCTGCTGGAACGATCAATATTTCACCAAGAGTAAATACAATCATCGCAATGATGAATGAGCTCCATTCCTGGGAAAAGGCAAAGCCAACCTCGCCTGCAGCCATCAAGAGCACTCCCCCGACCATCCGGCGAAACAGCGTTAAGCGCTCTGCCCATCTGGTCAAAGGGGCCTGCAGCAGCAGAACAGTCACTCCGTTGACGCTCATCATCACGCTGAATAAAGCCACGCCCTCCTTGATGTTCTGCTGCAGATACTGAGAGAGTGTGACGGACATCTGGCCATGTACCGTAACCAAGAGTACGCCTCCGAGCACAAACATCAGCAGGACGACATCGCGGCCAAGCACCTGCCACATCTTTGCAACTTGCGGTTTTTCCGCCAACTGGCCGGGCGCGTCCCCTACCCGGTACTTTTTGCAAACATACGAGAGCAATCCGGCGAACAGCAAATAGGTCATGGCAGTCAGCACAAACGTGAAGCCGCTGCCCGCGATTCCGAGAAAAGCCCCCAGCATCGGCCCGATGGAGAAGCCCAGGTTGATCGCCAAATACCGGTTGGCGAAGACGCGAAACCGCTTGTCCTCCGGTGTCAAATCTCCCATCAGCGCTTTGGATACGGTACCGAAGAAGGCGCTGGCCAATCCCCTCAAAATACTGTTGAGAAGGAGTATGAACGGGTCGTTGGTGACGACAAATCCGGCGAAAGCGACTGCCATCAAAAGCATGGACAGAAGCATCAGCTTTCTGCGACCGAACAAGTCGGACAGCAGGCCGCCCAGAAATCCTCCGACCATTCCGGCCAAGGGACCGGCACCGATAATCACGCCGATCTCTGCAGGCGACAGCGACGTCGTCTCGCTCAGCATAATCGCCAAAAACGGCATGCTCATCGACTGCGTCAGCATGACGAATACGGTGCCTGCCATCAGCAGATGGACAACGGGATGTTGGGCGGCCCACGCTTCTTTCAGCCTGTTCATCGCTCGCTTCCTCCATCGTAGAAGTATTGCGACAACATGTCAGGCAGTTTGGCAAAGACCGCGTCCCGTATGCTATAGCCCTGCACCGTTGTACTGTCAGCGTAGTGGGCGCGGATCAGGCCTGCCCTGCGCAAAGCCGTGACATGGTGATGAACGGTGCTTTTGGCGAGCCCGACTGCTGCCTGCAATTCGCTCAATGTGCATGTTTTCTGGGCCAGCGTACGAAGGATGAGGAGGCGCTTCTCGTCAGCCAGGCATTGGGTAGTCGCCAATAGCTGCCTCACTGGGTTTTGTTTCACAATTTCTCCGTCAATGACCGGGTACAAGACCGTCGCCATGCCGCGATAAAAGTCAAGAATCGTGGTCGGTGTACAGTGAGCCTGAGGAACAAGCACGACGCGTTTGAGACTCTCTGTCGGCTCGATCCAGATGCCATTTGTCGCTTCATCGATCAAGAACGGCGCCTCGATGCTCTTTGCCCGCTCCCGCAAGTATCCCGCGCTTTCTTTCAAAGAAGCCAAAACAGCCTGCTCCTGACGGGAAAAGTAATGCTCATTCCAGCTAGACAAAAGCCTCAAGGAGCGATCACGAATTTCTCCCAAATTGAGTGGAATAGAGTCGACCCACGGTGCCATCCGCTCATACATCTCTCCGGCAGGCAGCGAGCCCAGCCAGTCAAGGAATTCGCCGACCGTCTCCTTTCGGGGTGACTGTGCAGCCAAAAGAACGATCCGGTGGAGCACCTCCCAGCGCTCATCCTCCAGTTCTGCAGCAAAGGACGCTGGCAGCAGTTGTTTTGTTTTTTCTCTCCAGGCAGGTTCGAGAAAATAGCTTTTCACTTCCTTTTGATGGGTGTATGCATAAAAGCTGGTTATACATTCGTACACAGGAGAGAATTCGATATATATAGAATACATATTTTTCATTCGATCACCATCGAATATTTATTTGATGATTCAACTTTACCCCTCCTGTTTGTTTTTTGTCAATAGGAGCACTGGATCCCTGGCGTCCTTCCCGTTTTGCATCTGGCATTACAAGGACGTGATGCGACTGGTTATCTGCTAATTTTTAAAATGTGAGTGCGTTTTTCATGTTGACGAATGTGAACAGGAAAATATATACTAAACACGATATTGATAATGATAATCGTTATCATATATTTACTTTGGAGGTCTCATATGAAATCTACAGTTATCAAACGTCTTTACAGTACAACCTTGATCACCGCTTTCCTGTCGGGATCGCACATCGCTCTTGGTGTTCCGTTTGCTGCACATGCCGAACAAGCTAGCGCAGACAAAGCAGCGCTTAGCGAGGTTAAACAGACGGATGCAGCGCCGTCAACGGTAAACCAGGCAAAACAGGCTGAGGCAGCGGCATTCACACGAAACCAGACTGAACAGGCAAAAGCAGCAGCATTGACGCTTGCTCAGGCTGAAGACATAGCGCTAAACAACAGCATCGATCTGGCCATGCTGCGGCTTGATGCCGATTCAACCTATTACAAGACACGCCAGACTTTGCAAGAAAAAGGGGCCATCAAGAGCGGCTCGATAAAAACGCTTGATCAGGCAAAAAAGAAGTACGAGGAAATGGCGAAGGCACGCAAGGACCTCGTCCATAGCCAGGCTGCGATGAAAGCACAAGAAAACACTTTGCGCCTGCAAGTGCAAAAAGCTTACCTTGACGCGCTGTTTGGCAAAGCACAGCTCGACTTGCAAAAGAAAAGCATCAAGCGACAATTCTGGTCTTCCGCTCCAAGTGAAGAAACGCAAAAAAACATCGAAAATCTCGAAACCAACCATAAACAAGCTTTAGCCAAGCTAAACGAACTGTTGAATGAGAATCCGTCCAAAGAGTGGAAGCTGGAGGCAGCCGATGACTTGACGAATGACAAACTGCCCGTTCTTGAGGAAATCCAGAAAGCCGCGTACGAAAAACGCCCGGACATCGTAAAAGCGATAGCCGAGAAAACATTTGCCCAGGAAAAAATCGATTACCTCAAAGATTATTCCGCTTTGAGTACATACCTCGGCAAAATGGCTAGAAACGACGGAAAAAAAGCGGAGCTTCTTTTGCAGCGAGCAAAAGCAAAGGCGGATCAGGAAATCGCGGAAAGCTACAAGAAAGCAGTTGCGGCCAGACAAGCTATGGAGGAAAGCGCTGAAAGCAGAAAATCGGCAGAGAAGCGTTATCGCGCCGTTCTGTCAAACTATCACAACGGGAAGGCGGCTCTTTCGGAGTTGGCCCAGCAGGAGAGCGAATTGTTGGAGCTGGAGACAAGGCATGTTGAATCCATCTACCAGTACAACACAGCGGTAGCTACCTTAAAACATTCGATCGGGTATTCATCGTATTAATCGTCCAACCAGCTATAAATACTCCCAACCTTTTTTAACGAACAGGTTGGGAGTTTCACATTCTCCCTCACAAACATCAATCAATGACAAAAAGGCTCCGGCAATTAGCCAAGGAGGATGGAAACAACACGGAAAAAAACACGGGACAGCTCCCGTGCACCAAGTCACACAAACGGCGGATTCCACATTTTCTTCCGCCAGCCCATTTTCAGAGAAACGACGTTTAGCTCCCGGTCCAGACGAACATCCACGCCAAAGGGAAGCTTGCGATCGTACCAGAACCGCACGTCGCTCCAGGTCACTTCATAACCGTCGTGAATCTCTTTCCACGTCACATGGACCCGCTGGGCAAACCCGAGAAAGGCCCTGACCCCGTCGACTCCCATCGTGGCCCGAATAATCTCATTCCTCTGCTCCTTCAGGTAAACCTCCTCTACATATATGTGCTGATACTCCACTTTTCCCGTATAGAAGTGGCGGTCCGTTTCCACGACAAACCTCCAGAAAAACGGATGAAAGCTGGGGATCACATGATACACCCCGTCCAGGCCAAACTGGCCTTTCACACGGCGAATCAGCAGCTGATGCTGGCAAGCCCGGACGGCAATATAGCCAAATGATGCCAGATAGACAATCGCGAAAATCGTTCCCGGCTCTCCGTGAAAGAAAATCCACCATACCAGCCCACCCGCATGCAGCACAAACAGGAACGGCTCGAAAATGGCCAGAATGTCGAGGTGGACCCAGCGCTGTGACAACGGACGCAGGCACTGGACGCCGTACGTATTCAGCATATCGAGAAAAACGTGGAGGATGACCGCAGCCAAAGCCCACCCATACAAGAGCCAGAGATGACCCCACAAACCGTAACCGGCAGACACCAGCAAGGAAATAACGGCCGGCCACAGGAACAA
This sequence comes from Brevibacillus borstelensis, assembly GCF_003710865.1. GTDB lineage: Bacteria > Bacillota > Bacilli > Brevibacillales > Brevibacillaceae > Brevibacillus > Brevibacillus borstelensis. Next base: position 8,650 of record NZ_RHHO01000028.1, read on the forward strand.
TGCCGGGATTGAATGCGTAACCCCCCGGTGATAGCGGATGTAGGTTGTCTGTCCCTTGACCCGGACCACCGTGTCAAAGTCGGGTGCATTTGAACCAATCACAGTCGCAGCCATGACCGCTTGCGCCAATACCGGATCGCTCGCGACGCCCGGACTCAGGTGGGCAAGGCCCCCCAAAGTAACTCCCAGCAACAGATGACTTCCCGTATCCATGACGATCCCTCCCAAACGTTTTTTGCTGTACGCATAGCCTCCTGCAACAGCGCTCTCCCTATTTCCTTTCTCTTTCTCCCTCTCCCTCAACTGTACGGAACATTCGTAACTCCTGAATCAATGCAAGGTAAAGGTTTCTTTAAGAAAGCGAGGGGCTGTCCGATTTACGAGCGACAAAAAAACCGCCGGGGCATACACCCTGACGGTTCCTTTACTAGTAGCTGATCAACGCTGCCAGCAGCAGCCCCGCCGCAATGCTCAAGCGGGAAGCAAAGATGCCGACTGATACGTTTCCGTTTGGAATTTCCGAAACGACTTTAAATGGAGTGAGCCATTCAAACAGGTAAAAGACGAGAACCTGAAAAACGACCCCGACAATCCCCCAGAGCAAAAGGTCCAGCAGGTTTACGGAATGGTAAACCGCAGATCCGAGCACGATCGCAAGCCCGATGATTTTTCCCCCGAGATCATGGGCCGCCGCTTTGGCTGCAGCCATTTTTTTCGGATCGTCTGTCTGCGATCCATTCTTGATCAGTTCAAATTCCTTGTACGGAGTCGTAAAAGTAAATACAAAAATACCTACTCCCAAAATGGGAATGGTGACAGCCAAATAAGAAAGAAAGTTTAATAGATACCCCACTTGTGAGTCCATGTCGCTCTCTTCTCCCTCCTTTATTCTTGTAGGCCTACCGGCAAATAGTAGGACATGTTGTTGGTGATCGGCCCTCCGACACGGGCAATGATTGCCGATGCCTCTCCGCCAATCAAAAACGAGCCCCAGAGCAGCCGCCCTTCGCGTTGTCCTTCAGATGTTCTTACCGTAACGACGGGAAGCTCCACGCGCTTTTGGTAGATCATCTGCTGGTCCCAGTAAAACTCCTCCTGGTCCTTCTCTACGACGCTGCCTTCCGCATCGAACAGCACGACCCCGCCTCCTTCCCGCCCAAAGACAGGCTTGGTGACGTAATCGGCAACGCCCGCGAACCGGTTTTCAAAATAGGTCGGCAGCATATACGTTGCAACAATGTCATGCTCTTCCTGCGAAAAAAACTCGCCCGCTTCATGCAAATTCCAGATCAGGGCCTGAACAGCCTTGGACTGGAGCAAAAAGGCCGAAGGCGGATTGATAATCGCCAGCTTTTTATCTGCGATCAGCTGCAGCACATGCTCGCCGGTCGGGTAGCCGTCCTCGTCTCTCTCCTCTGCGAGCTTTTCCAGGGCATGCAGCCGGTACAGGACATCCACAGGGGTCAGGTCCTCGCCCTCGAGCACGTACAGCCGGTCCTCGAAGACACGCAGCTGCTCGAGTCCGGCAAAGCGGGCTGGCAACCCGGACTTTTCCAGAAGGTATTGCGTCGTCCCTTTGTCTTCTTCATGCCAGTCAAGCGCGCTGAACCAGATGTGCTTCGTCCGGTACCCCCGTTCTTTGTAAGCTTCCAGTATGTTCTGAAATGACGGAGCAAATCTCTTCTCCATCCCCTGGTTTGGGTTATTTACTCCAAAAGCATGGCAGACGTGCTCATTGACGCAAAAGGCTTCCACAATCCCCGTTGGCGTATCGCTGTTGTACTCCAGCATTTTCAACCCTTCTGCTGTCTGGGCAAAGTCGAAACGGCCGACGACCGTCGCAGGAATCTGCGGGATGGCGGTTCGCACAGCTCGCAGTGCTGGTTGCGGCACACCCAGCTCAAGCAACAGAGAGTCATCTGCCTTTTGCAGCACGGGCACCGTTTTTGCGAAAATTACGGCCAATTGCTTCGTCGCCAAAGCCAATTCCTCGCGAAAGGAGCCTGTGATCAGATGAATGTCGGCCAACGCGTATTCTTCGCCGTACATCCAATCCCATGTAAACACGCCTTCCGTCCTCAGAGGACCGTATAAACGTTCCCGATCAATGTTGTGCGGCGCTGTCATCTCTCACCCCGAACTGGACGTTCCGGAGCTGCCGATGCCGCCCTTGGAACCGCTGCTGATGCCTGATGAGCTGCTCTTGTCTTTACTGCTGCTGGAATGGTAATAGTGAGAGGAGCTCGATCTCGAACCGCCCCCGCCATCATCACAATATCCATCATTGTCCGCGTCATAGCAATCGTCGTCATAGCCCCCCGACGAGCAGCCGCTGATCGTCAATGCCGCAGCCACGAACAGTCCGACTACTTTAGCCGTCTTGGTTTGTGTCATCATCTTTCCTCCTACGCTGACGGCCGTGCGTAATAAACATACACGCGCCGATCTTCATCCACCTCTGCAGATGTCTTTTCCCATTCGCGACCGTTCAAAGTAATATAGTCGCTTTGCAACAGCAATAGAACATCGTCGTCATCCTTGAAGGAGTACGTATGTATAAGCGGGTATACATTGGTTCCTTCCTTGTACTCGCGCAACTCAATCTGAATGCTGCCCCAGCGTGCTGCCGCTGTATCGACGTAGTCCACGGCCTGCTCCTCCGCAGAATACCGGACATAAATGACGTAGCACCCCGGCTCAGTCGCGCAGGACGTCTTTTCAAACACGACGTGACCCTTGACCAGGTAATCGCAGGCAAACCGCAAGGAAATCTCGTCCTTGTCAATCCCGTCGTAATAGTACAAAACCGGATAATCCTTTTCCTCGTCAAGCAGACGGTATTCCAGTCGAGCCATCCTTTTCACCTCCACGTAACAGAATATCAATATTTACGGATATGGAAATGATTTGTTTCTCCTATTTTTGATAAAAAATGGTTTGGCAGCAGGACATTTTTGATGTCTCTGTACGCTCAAGCTGGCCCTTCCCATCGAAGGAAAACGTTCCGCACCAAAAAAGATCCGACCATTCACCGGCCGGATCTTGCTATTGGGACGTTTCCTACACCGTCTCTTTTTCCGTCAACCGCAGGAATTCATCGATGTCGGCTACCGCCAGATCGACGGCTGTCTGCCAGAACTCCACAGTCGTAATGTCCTCGCCCAGGTGGCGCATAGCCAGCTCCTCGACGGTCATCCGCCCCGTATCGCGCAGCAGGGCGTCGTACATGTCGGCAAAGCCGGGCCCTTCCTGCAGCGCGCGTGCATATACGCTCAGGCTGAACAGATAGCCGAAGGTGTACGGGAAATTGTAGAACGGATAGGTGGTGATATAGAAATGCAGCTTGGACGCCCAGAAATGCGGCTCGTACTCGGAGAGCGCATCGCAGTAGGCTTCTTTCTGCGCTTCGACCATCAGGCGATTCAGCTCGCCGACGCTGACCAGTCCTTTTTTCCGCTGCTCGTAAAAACGCGTCTCGAACAGGAAGCGAGCGTGGATGTTCATAAAGAAAGCGACGGTCTGCTGCAGTTTGTCCTCCAAAAGGGAGATGCGTTCCTTGTCGCTGGCAGCGTTTTTCACAGCCGCATCGGCGACGATCATTTCCGCAAAGGTGGACGCCGTCTCCGCCACGTTCATCGCGTAATTTTGCGCCAATTGCGGCAAACCGCTCATGACCTGCTGATGATAAGCATGACCGAGCTCGTGCGCCAGGGTCGATACGTTTTTCGCAGTTCCAGCGTAAGTCATGAATACGCGGGATTGGTTTCTCACCGGGAAGCTGGTGCAGAAACCCCCGGGACGTTTGCCTGCGCGATCCTCTGCCTCGATCCAGCCTTCCTCGAATGCACGGCGGGAAAATTCAGCCATCGCCGGGTGGAAACGGCCGAACTGCTCGAGGATAAAGGCAGCCGCTTCATCATAAGAAACCTGTTTATGTTCTTTGGAGATCGGTGCGGACACATCGTACCAGCTCACTTTTTCCACACCGAGCAGCTTCGCTTTCCGCTCCAGGTACGCAACCAGGCGGTCCTTGCGGTTGTTGATCGCCTGCCACATCGCATCGAGCGTTTTTTCCTGCATTCTGCCGATGTCAAGCGGCTCGCGCAGAACGGATTCCCAGCCGCGATGGCGGTACAGCGCGAGACGGAAGCCTGCCAAATGGTTGATCGCTTTGGCAAACAATTCTGCTTCTTTCGCCCAAGCTTCTTCCCACTTGGCAAATACGAGAGCGCGGACGGAACGATCCGGATGGTTCATCAGATTGGCCGCTTGACCGACTGACAGTTGTTTCGTCTCCCCGTCGATCTCCACTTCAATCGTCATGCGTCCTACGACTGCATTGGACAAATCCTGCCAGGCATGATATCCGTCGACAGCCAGATCGGTAGCCAGCATCTCCTGTTCAGGAGTCAGCTTTTCCTGAGCCCGTCTGCGCCGTTCGTTCAACGGAAAGGCGATCGGCTCCACATCCGGTAGCTGCAGGATCGCATTCCATGATTGCTCGTCAATGTTCAGCAGGTGAACATCCCATGTCGTCAAAACGGAGGCAAACGCAGCGGACAGACTTTTGACCCGTCCCCCGAGAAGCGTAGCCTGCTCGTCCCGGACGTTCTGGGCTGTCAGGCAGGAAATAAACGCCCCCGCTTCTTTCAGGCGAACCGCAATGCTTTGCACAGTAGCGAGTACGGCTTGAAACGGTGACGGCTCAGAAAGGGAAAGTCCTTTCTGTGTTAACTGAGCGCGCAGTGCGGCAACCTCGTCTTCCAGTTGGCCCAAAAATGTACGAAACGCTTCCGAGGCGCTTCCGCCTGGAAAAAACACATCCAAATCCCAACGCTGTGGTAATTGCTTTGTCATTATGTACCCCTCCCCCTGTCATTGTAACCCAATGGTTTCACCATGTGCAGAGTATTTCCAAAATTTTGTAGAAGCAAGGATGTCTTCATTTGCTGTCTCTATATTATAGGAAGAAAATATTTTGGGATGGAAGAAAAAATTTGATAAGAGAGCAAACATATCCGCCTCACGTCAGGAATGCGCCTGTCAAATGCGCAAGCTGTATCTATTAGGAAACGCTCACCACTGGGGATCGGGCGGAATGAAACAAAGAAAAGCCGTTTTCCCAAGTGGCAGGACAACGGCTGTTTGAGAGCGGCTTTTAAGTACGGTTTTTAAGCGCACCTTTTTGTACCGCAATCCATTTTCAATCAGGATTGCCCGTAGTAAAAGGACGCAATTTAGCCCGTCCCTTTTTTTCCAGCCTCGTAATAATCCAGCACAAACCGGGCGACCCGATCCCGGTCATTCACCGAAAACACAGGCACCTCTGGATGTGCAAAAGCATCCCAGCTAATCACAGCGACCACACCCGATACGAGCGAGAGCAGCTGCTGATCCTCCGGACGGCGCAGGACGACCATTTTCGGGTAGTTCTCCCGCTTGAAGCCTTCGACCAGCACCAGCTCGGCACCTGCTGCTGCCATCCGCTCGATCAGCTCTGACAAAGGCAGCGGCCGCTGCTCCAGCATCGCCGTTTTTGTCCGCGATGTGATCGCCACCAGCGAGGCTCCCGCTTCTCTGTATGTCCACGTATCCTTGCCCGGCTGATCCCATTCAAAGTCATGCCCGCCGTCGTGCTTGATGACACCTACACGTATGCCTGCCTCCTCGATAAGCGGGATCAGCTTGGCCATCAATGTCGTTTTGCCCGAATCGGAATAGCCTACGATCTGCAGGACGACCGCTTCCCTCGCCATCCGTCACTCCTCCCTCGACCAGCCCGGCATGACATGACAGATGACCTCGACGACCTCTCCGGCCAGCTTGCCTCTGCCTCCCGGCGGAATAATGGCAAAGCATTCGCTTTTTGACATGGTGCAAAGGTTTCCCGCTTTGTCGTTCCAATCAGGCCATACGTACAAGCTCCCCTTTTCCTCTGTCAACTTGCCCCGCAAATACCGGGGATACGGGCAGGGCTTGTCGTACGTCTCGCCCAAAAACGCTTTGATCCGCTTCGTTTGGACCTTGCCCTCACCCAAAAGCGACCGCAAAACAGGGAGCAGGAAAAGGTGGGCGCCCAGAAAACAAGCGCCCGGGTTGCCCGAAAGCGCGCAGATGAGCTTGTTTTGGTAGAGCAGCGCCGTGGTCGGACTGCCGGGACGGATCGCCACTCTGTTAAACAAAAGGCTCACATCCGGCTCGTCTGTCAGATAAGCCATGACATCGTAATCCCCCACGGAAACGCCTCCGGACGTGACCAACAAATCGACCTGCTCCAGGCACTCTCCGATGCGCTTCTTGGCGAGCGGCAATTCATCGGGAAGCCCTTCGAACAGGACCGGTATCCCGCCTGTCTCCGCGATCATGGCAGACAGCATGATGGCATTGCTGTTGCGAATTTTTCCCGGCACGAGCGGCTCGTCTACCTCCAAAAGTTCCGTGCCGGTCGACAGCAGGCCGACCCGGGGCTTGCGGACCACCGGCACCCGGGCGTAGCCGAATGTAGCCAGGATGGCAAGCGTACCTGCATTGATGCGCTCGCCCGCTTTGGCTACAACGCTGCCCTGCTGCATTTCCTCCCCCTGGCGCGAGAGGTTTTCACCCGGCGCAAGCTGGCGCTTGATTCTGACCTCCCGCGACATTTCACCCGGCTGCTCTGTCTGCTCGAACATGATGACTGCATTGGCCCCGGGCGGCAGCATCGCCCCGGTCATGATCCGGCTCGCCGTCCCCGGTGTCACTTCCTTTGCCGGTACATCGCCGGCCGCAATCGTTTCCACTACCTGCAGCGGGACGGGCTGCTCCACGGTAGCACCTGCTGTATCCTCCGCCCTCACGGCAAATCCGTCCAACGGGGAGCGGTCAAATGGAGGCAGATCGCTCGTAGCCGTAATATCTCTGGCCAAAATGCGTCCGTATGATTCGTATATGTCGACCTGTTCTTCCTCCAGCCTGCCCAGGTCGGTCAGCAGCCTGCCGACCGCTTCCTCCACGCTGATCGTTTGTCGCTGAAAGCGCATGGTTTGTTCCTCCTCCTAGATGTTCCCTGCCTCGCGTATCGCAAGCCCGATTAGCCGACGTCCACTTCCAGATCCTCCACCCGCTTTTCCGCGTACTTCAAATCCTTGCCTGCTGTAAATCGGTCCGCTTTTTCCACTTTCACAGTCGTATTGTATTCGGGAATGCCCGCATACTTTTCGTAAACGCCTTTGGGAATGAGCACATTCCCCTCTGGCCAATACACCTGGATATTTCCCTGAAGCGTATCTGCATACTTCGCCTTGCCCTGAAACGTTCCAAACTGATTATACACGACGATCGGCTCCCCCTCCCGAATATGCAAGCTTTTGGCATCTTCCGGATGGATCAGAACGTCGTAGCGATCCGCGTCGTTAAAGGGGTCTCTCTCACTATATACCATGGAATTGAACTGCTTGCCTCTGCGGGTCGTGACGAAAAATTGACCATTCGGCCTCTGCAGCTCAGGCAGCTCGATCGGAATCAGATTGGCCCGCCCGTCGGGAGTCGGACAGACGCCGTCCTCGCACAACCACGCCCCTCCCCATTGGAAGACATCGCCCCGCTTTTTGAGATGCTGGATGCCGTCGTAATTCGGATTGGCCAGGGCGATCTCCTCCCGTATCTCCTGCGCGCTGGAAAACTGGATCAAGTGCTTTCGCTTGGGGTCTACCCGGCAGGCCAGATCGACATAAATCTCCCATTCCGCCCGGGCCTCCCCGATCCGCGGCCCCTCTACCTCGGCGCTGAAATAGACCATCCGCTCCGTACTGGTCGAGGTGCCTCCCCCCGGCTGTTCATAGCGGGTCATCGCCGGCAGGACGATGACCTCCTCCTTGGCGTCCACCAGCGTAGAAGTGTTGAAAATGATGTCCTGATGCACCCGCAGCTCGACGTTCTCCAGACATTTCTTCATATAAGAAGGATCAGGCATCGTCTCGAGAAAGTTTCCTCCGCTGGTGTAAAACAGCCTCGTTTTCCGCTCGTGGCCGTTTGGGAGCAAAGCATTTTCCAGCGAGACGCCGACGATGTCCCCCTGCCACTTCGGAATCGAAAAGCCCCATATCTTCTCGAGCCGGCTCCAGCTTTTTTCATCAAAATCTCCTCCGGGCAGACTGAACGGGTCGGCTCCCATCTCGCCCGAGCCCTGTACCCCGGAATGCCCGCGGATCGGCATCACGCCGCAGTGCTTCCGTCCAATGAAGCCGCGCAGGATTGCCAGATTGGCCACCTGGGAGATGTTGTCCGTGCCAAAACGGTGCTGCGTCAAGCCCATCGACCAGACGAACACTCCTGATTTCGCGCGTGCCAGCAAGACGGCGAACTCCTTCATCCGCTCCCGGCTCGTTCCCGCCGATTTCTCCAGCGCCGCCCAGTCCTGAGCCAAGACATGCGCCTTCAATTCATCCAGTCCGTTTGCATGATGGGCCAAAAAGTCGTGATCGAGCGCCGCTCCCCGCTCGGCCTCCTCCATCTCAAACCAAATCTTCATGACTCCGTTCATGAAGGCGATGTCGCCGCCTATATTGACCTGATAAAAATCGTCGACGATTTTGGTGCCGAACAGAGCGCTGTCAGGGATGGACGGAATCCAGTACTTCTCCATCGCCGGCTCCCGGTACGGGTTGATCAGGATGATCTTCGTCCCCGCTTTCTTGGCCGCATACATATACTTGGTGGATACAGGCTGGTTGTTCGCTGGCACCGAGCCCCAAAAGACGAGCACATCTGTCCCGATCCAGTCCTGATAGTTGCAACTGGACGCTCCGATGCCCAGTGAGCGTTTCAATGCCGTTTTGCTCGGAGAGTGGCAGATTCGGGAGGAATTGTCGATATTGTTCGTTCCGAGGAAACGGGCCACTTTTGCTGCCGTATAGTACACTTCGTTGGTTATGCCGCGGGAGGTCAGAAAAAACGCCAGCTGCTTGGGAGAAATGCCTCTGATCTTGGAGGCGATGCGGTTTAAGGCTTCGTTCCAACTGATGCGGGCAAAGCGATTTTCACCAGGCTTGCGGGAGAGCGGGTAGGGGATGCGGCCCAGCTTGCGCAAATCTGCGCTGGACAGCTTCCTCATTTCTTCTACATTTTCAAGCCATTTCGGATCGATGGCGGGCATCGTATTGAGCCGCAGCACGTTCAGGCGCGTCGTGCACAGGTGAGCGCCCTTCAGCGTCTGATCGGACAAGCCGGAGACACCGAGCGCACAGCCGTCGCACACTCCCTGCGTCAGGATGCGGTATGCGTATGCGAGGTTATCCCGATTCTCGTAGATGACCTTCACCGTATCTCGGATGTGATGCGGCTTTACCTTGCCAAGTCCCATTGGAACCAGAGATGCCCACATAGAAGGTTTCCAGGATGTATCAAGCTTAATGGGACCGTTGTGCTTCGTCTTTCCCATGACACTCGCTCCTTTCTTTATTAACGATTATTCCGCCGAAACAATCGTATTCCTTCCTATCCATCATCCGAAAAAAAGCGTTTTCATTATTTGCAAGAAAATAACCACCGCGAAACAGTCCCATCAAAGCGAAAGGAATGTCCACGGTGGTTCTTCGGCAGGAGCGCTACCAAGTACCTTGCGTGTGTGAGGCGATACTCCGTCTTGTCCAAACGCTCACAGGATCGCTGCTGCGCTCAGGCTTACGGCTCGTTTTTGAACTTTTTTTCGATGTCTTGGTCAAACACGAAGATGGACATCCCAAAATCGCGTTCAATGTCAATATCGACGAATAAATCCACGAGGGCCGCACCTAGAAATGCCTCCATGTCGATCGGACGGTTTTTCCGGTACATTTCCTTTACCATTTCCGTCCGGGCCGCACGGAGCATCTGTTTCCCTTCATCAGCAGTCGCAATGAACTTTTCTACCGGAGAGAGGTTCCCCTCCATCTCGCAAATCGCCCAATTTTTGCAAAACGTCGTGACGATTTTGCTCGGTCCCTTGCCCATGTGTCGCTTTCGGAAGGTTCTGACCAGATTGCTGAACTCAGCTTCATATTTATTCATCGATGCAAGTCACCTTTAACTAATTGATCTTACCTAAAACTTTACCACTTATCAGCTAGCCAGTTCAACAGCGTTTTCTTTGCGCTTCGCTTCTTCTTTCAGCTTTTTGATGTCGAGACGGACGATCAGCGAGATGACGAGAGCTACCACAAACATTGCCACAAATACGCTCAGCGTGCCGGTGTAGCTGCCAGTCTTTTCACGTACCCAGGCTGCAAAGATCGGACCAGCCAGTCCCGCTGCCGCCCATGCTGTCAGGATGTAGCCGTGAATAGCGCCCAATTGCTTCGTGCCGAACAGGTCGCCGATGTAGGCCGGGATCGAGGAGAAGCCGCCGCCATAGCAGGTCATGATGATGAACATCGCGATCATGAACAGCGTCTGGATCGTCAAATTCGGCAAAAGGAAGAACAGGACGATCTGGATCGCGAAGAAGGCGGTGTAGGTATTGGCACGGCCGATATAGTCAGACAGGGATGCCCAGCCGATGCGGCCGGCTCCGTTGAACAAGCCGTTCAAGCCAACCATGGTTGCCGCCATGCCGACAGACATTCCGGCAATCTCTTGCGCCATCGGAGACGCAACCGAGATGATCGCGATACCACAGGTCACGTTGATAAAAAGCATCAGCCACAGCCAGTAGAATCGGCGCGTTTTCACCGCTTCGTTGGCGGTCAGCTGGCACAGGTCCTTCTTGATCTGCTTTTGTCCCTCGCTTGCTTGTGCGGAATATCCTGCCGGCACCCATCCTTGTGGCGGCGGAGCCAGGTATTGAGCGGAAGCAAACATAACGACGAAATAAATGATGCCGAGAATAAAGAATGTATTCGCGATTCCTACGCTTTCGATCAGTGCTTGAATAATCGGTCCCGCAATCATCGATGCAAAGCCAAATCCCATGATCGCCAGTCCTGTTGCCAAACCGCGGCGGTCAGGGAACCATTTGACCAGCGTGGAAACCGGAGTAATATACCCGACGCCCAGTCCGATTCCGCCCAATACGCCGTAGCATATGTACAAAAGCGGCAGGCTTTCCATGCTGATGGCCAGACCCGAACCGGTAATACCTACGCCAAAAAAGATTGAAGAAAGAATGCCTGCCTTGCGCGGTCCGTGCTTCTCCACATAGTGCCCGAGGAATGCCGCGGACAGCCCCAGGAACAAAATTGCGATGCTAAACGTCAGCTGTACACTGGACAGCTCCCAGCCAAATTGGCTGGTGATCGGCTTGGTGAATACGCTCCACGCGTAAACAGAACCGATCGAGAGGTGGATTCCCACCGCAGCCGCTGCAATCAACCAGCGGTTTTTCACTTTCTGCTGCATGCCAATTCATCTCCTTCATCATCAACTTGAGAGGCGATACCGAAGCACGCCCCGAAAACAAGAAAAACTGCCGGTCCATCCTCGCTACTGGAAGCCGGAAACCGGCACATGGGCGAAAAGATGAAACACGACAGTTAATCATCAGCAGGGTCGCTACTTCAGCATCAACAGCTAGTGTTTGGTATTCACTTACAGGCAGTCCGACAAAAGAACCGGCGACAGGTACGCTATCCCACGTCAATTTGTGAACTGTTTCGTAAAAAGGTGAAAATTCTGTGACAACCAAAACCTCAAATAGTATACTACCATGTGAGCGCTTACTCTACAATACGTTCCTTAAATTTTTTTTGATATAACGGTTCAAAAGGAGGCCAAGGCCAGTATGTCCGATTTGTCCAAAACAATTACGCGCCCTGTCCTGAAGGTACAGGTGGGCAAGTCCGAGTGGGAAGACGACGAGGTTGTCACCGAATACCCGTTGACGATTTTTCTCGGGGACGAGGAGTTTGCCACCATCGTCTGCACGCCCGCCGATCTGGAGGAAATGGTAATCGGCTTTCTTGCCGCAGAAGGCGCGATCCGCTCCTATGCAGACATCAAGCAAGTCACCATCGACGAGGGAAAAGGGTTCGCGTACGTCGACACCCATCAGAAGACCATGCTGTCCCAGAGCTTTTACTCCAAGCGCCGCATCACCTCCTGCTGCGGCAAAAGCAGGCAGTCGTTTTATTTCTTCAGCGACGCGCGTACTGCCAAACCGGCTGAAGACGGCGTCACCGTCACACCGGAGCAATGCTTGCAGCTCATGAATGTGCTGCAAGCCTCGTCCGACATTCACCGCAAGACGGGCGGCGTGCACAACGCCGCGCTGTGCACGCCGGACCAGGTGCTGCTCCAGTATTCCGACATCGGCAGGCACAATGCGCTGGACAAGATCTACGGGTACTGCCTGCGGGAAAATATTTCGACCGCCGATAAAATTCTCACCTTCAGCGGCCGGATCTCCTCAGAGGTTTTGCTGAAGGCGGCAAAAATCGGAGCGGGCATCATTTTGTCCAAATCGGCCCCGACCGACCTCGCCCTGCAGCTGGCGGAGGAGCTGAACATTACGGCGATCGGCTTTATCCGCAATGACAGGATGAACGTGTACACGAATCCTCATAGGGTCATCGTACCGACAGCTTGAGCTTTGTGTAAAGAGAAAGACCGGGCCGTTACGGCTGCCCGGTCTCTCTTTTTTGCTTTTCCTGCAGGGCGATGCGGTATTCCTCCGGCGTATTGGCATTAAAAGCCGCCCAAGGGTCGAGCAAGCCGGGCGGAGTCGTCACCACTTGAAGTCCGCGAAGCACCTCCATCAAGCGATGCTGCTTCATTTGCAGCGCCTCCTCCCACCTCGGCTGAGACCTCCTGTGGTACAGCGCAAACAGCGGGTGCAGCCGCTCCTCCTTTACCACAATCGCATCCCATTCGCTTACCTCTCCAGCGTATTGAATCAAACGTTCGAGCTGTGTCCGGTCCGCAAACGGCAAATCGCAAGAAAGCACCAGCAATGCCTCCTCGCTGCGCAAACGAAACGCGCTGACGATCCCGCTGATCGGTCCCGCTGACGGCACCAGGTCGCGTGTGACCTCTACCTCTACCGCTGCTTCCGCTACCTCCGCTCCCTGGCCCTTCTCCCCTTCCCTCTGCAGGGCTTCCGGCGTATTGGACACGATCAGACAGGGCAATCCAGCCGCGTTCACTTCCTGCCGCAAATATTGGATGAGCGTACTCCCCTGCCATGCCAACAGCTCTTTGGGCTGGCCCATTCGGCTGCTTTTTCCTCCTGCCAGAATGACTCCGGCTATCGATTTCTTCCGCACGCGATCAATTCCTTTACCCAAAATATTCAACTCTATTATATTTTCACAGAGAAAAAAAGAATTAACTTTATTGTCGGTTTCTCGATACTATCAATATACTTCGAAGATAGCAAAGAAAGGAGCGGTCACATGCCATTTCTCAACAAATTATCCCTCGGAGCGAAAATGAATTTGCTATTCGTAGCCGCTCTGCTGCTGGTTTCCGCCGTTGTCCTGATAACGGCTCAAACACAGCTGGAGAGCGGCATCAAGACTGCTGCTCTGAATAAGGCCAAGTCGGATTTGGCGCTGGGCTATGGTTACCTGGATCAAAAAATTCCCGGAGCATGGTCGGTGCAGAACGGGTTCCTTTACAAGGGGGAGACGCGGATCAACGACAATTTCGAGCTGATAGACGAGATCGGCAAATTGACAGGCGGCGATACGGTCACGATCTTTTTGGGCGATACGCGGGTCACGACCAATGTCATGAAGGACGGACAGCGCGCAGTCGGCACAAAGGCATCGGACGTTGTCATTCAGACCGTCCTGACCAATGGCGAGATCTACCTGGGAGAAGCAAACGTCGTCGGCCATCGCTACCAGTCCGCCTATCAGCCGATTACAGACAGCAGCGGAAAGGTCATCGGCATTTGGTATGTCGGCGCTTCCCAGGAGTTGATCGACAGCACCCAGAAAAAGTTTATGGCGATTTTTGCCGGGGCATTGATCGTCGTGCTGCTCATTGTCCAAGCTGCGTTCTTCTTGTTTACCCGCCGCCTGAAAAAAAGATTCGGCACGATCACGGAAGTCCTGGAAAATGCCGGGAATGGCGATTTTACCCGAAAACTAAGCGACCCATCTGGCGATGAAATCGGCCGGATCGCAGTCTCCTACAATCACATGAGCGCCAAATTGAAAGAATTGCTCGACACCGTCGCGCTGACTTCGCGTGAGGTTGCCGCCTCCTCGGAAAATCTTTCTTCCAGCGCAGCACAGATTAGCGAAGCCTCACGCCAGATTGCGGAGCATGTGTCAGAAGTCGCGATCGGCTCCGAGGAGCAGGTGCAAAAAGTAAATAACGGCCTTCTGGCGATCACGGATATTTCCTCGAATGCCCGGTTGATCGCCGCGCAGTCAGAGGAAATATCCGCCGCGGCCATCCACACCGGCGCAAAGAGCGAAGAAGGCGATATCGCGATCCAGCAAGCTGTAAAGCAGATGGGGAACATCTTCCATACCATGAACCAGCTTTCGCTTGTCGTGCAGGAGCTCGGGCAGCGCTCCCAGGAGATCGGGCAGATTACCGACGTGATTACAGAGCTCGCCGGTCAGACCAACCTGCTTTCCTTGAATGCCGCGATTGAAGCAGCCCGGGCAGGTGAACACGGGCGCGGATTTGCTGTCGTTGCGGACGAGGTGCGCAAGCTTGCCGAACAGTCTGCGCGTTCAGCCGAACAAATCGAGCGATTGATCGTCAGCATTCAGGCTGAAGCGGAGCAGGCCGTACAGACGATGGCCTCCGGCAGCGCCGAGGTCGCCGAGGGAATCGAAACCGTCAACAATGCCGGCGCTTCCTTCGCCGAAATTCGCCAGTCGATCCTCTCGCTGACTGAGATGATTCGGGAAGTGTCAGGACGCGCCCAAAACATGTCGAGCACGACTGAATCCGTTCTCGATGCCGTGTCAGGAATCGCCGAAATTGCCAGCCTTTCTGCGAAAAAGACGCAGGCTGTTTCGGCCGCCTCGGAGGAGCAAACGGCTGCTATGCAGGAGGTGACCGCCTCGGCTCTCACACTAGCGGAGCTGTCGGAACAACTAAAGGTTCTGGTGAACCGTTTTCGCACGTAAATATCAAGCAACCGGGTGCTCGCCCGGTTTTTTATTATAAATATTCCCAAAATTGAGAGGATTCTATCTGCTGTTGTCGAAGTGGGTTTTGCATCTGTTTTTCTGCTTCCGTCTTGTGAATAAAACCCCGTCTACAAGGATTGGGGACCTCGTATTGCAACTGTTTTGCCTGCAGACAGGAGGAGAAATGCAAATGAGTTTATTGCGGGAATTCCAGGAGATCACGCAGCAGGTGGCCGAAGCCATCTCAGCCGCTTTGCAGATCGAGACGGAGATTGTCGATGACACGATGACGATTATCGCCGGGACGGGAAAGTACAAAGACCGCATCAACACCAAGGAGGAGGGCGGCGAAGTGAACGCCGGCTATTTGTACGGCCGGGTTCTGACCACCAACCAGCCGTTCTTCATCGAGGACGCCCGCAGCGATCCCTCCTACGATCCGTCCGTCCTGCAGGGGGTCACCGAAGAGCTGGCGGAGCTGTGCACGCCGATCCATTACAAAGGCGAGGTGATCGGCGTGATCGGCCTGATCGCCTTCACCGAAACCCAGAGGAGGCTGCTCATCCACAATCGGCTGCCGTACCTTACCTTTTTGCAGCGGATGACCGAGCTGCTCACCGGCAAGATCGCCGAGCAGGAAGCCTGGAACGAGTGGAAGAAGACGTTCACCCAGTTGGAAACCTTGATCGAATCCATCCATGAGGGCATTATCGCCATCGACGAGCGCGGATTGATCAGCAATTGCAACAAAACGGCCCAGCAGCTTATTCAAAAGAACAAACAGGAGCTCATCGGCACTCCCCTGCAAACGATTTGGGCCGACTCGCCGATGCTGCAAGTGCTTGAAACCGGCGTCGGCTATGTCGAGCAGGAGGAGATTTACCGCCTCGGGGAGCATGACATGCACTTCATCGTAACAGCCCGTCCCATCCGCGTGGCCGACCGGGTAGCGGGGGTTGTCGCCTCGTTTCGCCGGATGGCGGACATGCGCCGCCTCGCCTACGTCCTGACCAACGAGCACAAGGACCTGTACTTTTCGGAAATCATCGGCAAAAGCCGCTCCAAGTCGCTCGTGATCAAACAGGCGGAGCAAGTCGCACGCGGTACCTCCAACATTTTGATCACCGGCGAGAGCGGCACCGGCAAAGGCATGATAGCCGCCGCCATCCACTCCGCAAGCAACCGGCGGGACGGTCCGTTCATTATCGTCAACTGCGGGGCGATTCCCGAGGCGCTGCTGGAAAGCGAGCTGTTCGGCTATGTGGCGGGCGCATTTACCGGAGCCAAGCGGGAAGGCAAGGCGGGCAAGTTCGAGCTGGCCGACGGCGGCACCATTTTTCTCGACGAGATCGGCGATTTGCCGCTGCATCTCCAGGTGAAGCTGCTCCACGTCCTGCAGAGCAAGCAGGTCGAACGGGTCGGGTCCAACCAGCTGATCCCTGTCAACATCCGGGTCATCTCCGCCACGAACAAAAACCTCGAGGAAATGGTGCGAAACCGTGAATTCCGCGAAGATCTCTACTTCCGGCTGAACGTCATCCCCCTGCACATGCCGCCTCTGCGCGAGCGGGTAGAAGACATCCCGCTGCTCATGGATCACTTCCTGGCGAAGTACCGGGAGCTTTTAGGCCACCCGATTCTCGATTTCACCCCGGAGGTTCGGGCACTGTTCATGCATTATCACTGGCCCGGGAATGTCCGCGAGCTGGAAAATGCCATCGAGTACGCCGTCAACATGGAGGTCTCGCCGTACATCGGACTGGACAGCGTTCCGGTGCGCATCCGCCAGCACCACAGCGTCAGCGGCATCACCGGTCCCGGCGAAGCCGATCAGCCGTTGAAGGAGCGACTCCAGCGCCACGAGCGGCAAATCCTGTACAGCATGCTGCAGCAATACGGATATTCTCTGGAAGCCAAAAAGCTGGTGGCAGAAAAACTGGACATCGGCCTGGCGACTCTATACAGAAAACTGGAGGGACATAAACTTCTCAATGATGAGAAAGTATTCTAATTTCTAGGAAGCAACGGGCGATGATTTTCCTGCCTTCTGCTTCTTTTTTCGTGTCTGATCGACCTATATGTTGGAATATTCAAAATTGGCATTATTTTTGCTTGTAACAAGAGGTGCGAAAAGAAAAAAACGAGGGGGGTTCCCATGCTTGGTCCTATGGTGGAGCTTCAAAACGTCGTCAAACGCTTTGGTCAACATACAGTCGTACACGATCTGTCCCTCCACATCCAGAAAGGTGAATTTCTCACTTTGCTCGGCCCCAGCGGCTGCGGCAAAACCACTACGCTCAGAATGATTGCCGGATTTGAACATCCGACATCCGGCAAGGTAAAGCTGGATGGCGAGTTCGTGCAGGATTTGCCTGCCTACTCCCGCGATGTCAACACCGTCTTTCAAAGCTATGCCCTCTTCCCCCACCTGAACGCTTACGAAAACGTAGCGTTCGGTTTGCGTGTCAAAAAAGTCGCCAGGGAAGAGATCGACCAGCGGGTCAAACAGGCTCTTCGCCTCGTTCAATTGGAAGAGTACGCCAGCCGCAAGCCGGAGCAGCTGAGCGGCGGCCAGCGGCAGCGGATTGCCATCGCCCGGGCGCTGGTAAACAATCCAAAGGTGCTGCTGCTCGACGAGCCGCTGGGCGCCCTGGATCAAAAGCTGCGCAAGCAGATGCAGGTCGAGCTGAAGCATCTGCAAAAGCAGCTCGGGGTCACGTTTGTCTTCGTCACGCACGACCAGGAAGAAGCGTTGACCATGTCTGACCGCATCGCGGTTATGAACAAGGGTGTCCTCGAACAGGTCGGCACCCCTGCCGACATCTACGACCGGCCTGCGACGCGATTTGTCGCGGAATTTATCGGCGAGACCAACCTGTTGACCGGAACAGTCAAACTGCGGGATTCCCGCCGGATGCTGATTGACTGCGGGGGCATGGAGGTAGCCGCGGCTTCTCTGCAGCTTCCCGAGAATGAGAAGGTGACCGTCGCGATCCGCCCGGAAAAATCGGCTCTCAGTCTTGCACCGGTAGAAACCGGGATTGACCAGCTCGTACAGCTTCCCGGCCGATTGACAGAGCGAATCTACTGCGGCGGAATTACGCGGACTGTCGTCACCTTGCCCGGGGGAATTCCCTTTGTCGCCGTGGAAAAAACGGATCAGCTCCTGCCGGTAAACGAAGGCGACGAACTATTCGTCAACTGGCAGCCGGAGCACGGGGTGGTGTTAACCCGATGAAGGCCCCTGTAATCGGCTCCGCCACCTCCAGCAGACCTGCAGCCACGACCCCGAACCGGCCTGTCCGCGATTACGGAAAGACCTGGACAATCGGGCCCATCCTGATCTGGATGAGTGCCCTTTTCCTGCTGCCGCTCATCTTGATTCTCGGCGTCAGCTTCTTTACCCGCAGCTCATTTGGCGGGATTGAACTGCCTTTGACAGTGGAGAACTACGTCCGTTTTTTCGACCCGCTCTACTTTAAAATTTTGTGGATTTCCTGTGTGCTGGCCTTTTTTACGACGGCGATTTGCCTCGTTCTCGGCTATCCGTTCGCCTATATCGTCGCCCGCTCTCCGATCAACTACCGCAACATTCTGATGCTGCTGATCATTGTTCCCTTTTGGACAAACTCGCTCATCCGAACCTACGCCTGGATCGTCCTTTTGCGGACCGAAGGGGTCATCAATACAATCCTCATGCAGCTCGGGATCATCAGTCAGCCCCTGCCGCTTCTGTACAACGAGACTGCCGTTCTGATCGGGCTTGTTTACACCATGCTGCCGTTTATGGTGCTGCCGCTGTACGCCTCGATCGAAAAGCTGGACAAATCGCTGCTGGAGGCGTCCTCGGACTTGGGCGCCAAGCCCGTCCATACCTTCTGGAAGGTGACCCTGCCTCTCACCGCGCCAGGGATCATGGCCGGTTCCCTGCTCGTCTTCATTCCGTCGCTGGGCCTCTTTTTCATCCCGGACCTGATGGGAGGAAGCAAGACCGTCCTGATCGGAAACCTGATCAAAAATCAGTTTCTCACCGCCCGCGACTGGCCATTCGGCTCGGCAAGCTCCATTATCCTGATGGGACTGACGCTGTTGTTTATCACAGCCTACATCCTGATCACCAAAGACAAAGAGGGAAAGGAGCTGCTCTAGGATGCGCTACTCGCTCGGCCGCAAATTCTCCGTTTTCTACGCTTCGCTTATCTACCTGTTTTTGTATATGCCCATTGCCATTTTGATTCTGTATTCCTTTAACCAATCCAAGCTGAATGCGGTCTGGACCGGTTTTACTTTCGACTGGTACGTAAAGCTGATGCAGAACAGCGACGTGCTGGAAGCGATGAAGACCTCTCTGATCGTAGCGCTGATCAGCACGCTGGCCGCGACGATGATCGGCACGCTGGCGGCCGTCGGGATGTACCGCTACCACTTCCGCGGAAAAACGGCTCTGGACGCGATGCTGTACCTGCCCATCGTCATCCCGGAAATCGTCATGGGGATCTCGATGCTCGCGCTGTTCGCCCAGTTGAAGGTGCCGCTCGGCTATTTCACCCTGATCGCAGCGCACATCACCTTTTCCGTTCCCTTCGTCGTTGTCGTGGTGCGGGCCCGGTTGGCCGGATTTGACAA
Organism: Brevibacillus borstelensis; assembly: GCF_003710865.1. Taxonomy (GTDB): domain Bacteria; phylum Bacillota; class Bacilli; order Brevibacillales; family Brevibacillaceae; genus Brevibacillus; species Brevibacillus borstelensis. Next base: position 28,323 of record NZ_RHHO01000028.1, read on the forward strand.
AAGCATCGAGGAGGCGGCGATGGATTTGGGGGCTACGCCCTGGCAGACGTTTGTCAAAGTGACGATGCCGGTCATCGCTCCGGGCATTTTGGCCAGCGCGATGCTTGCTTTTACGCTGTCTCTTGACGACGTGATCATCAGCTTTTTCGTGGCAGGGCCTGCGAGCGCGACGCTGCCCCTGAAGATTTTCTCCATGGTCAAATTCGGCGTGACTCCGGAAATCAACGCTCTGTCTACTTTGATGCTCGTCGTCACACTGGCTATTGTCATCTTTGCCGAACGCATCCGGATGCGCAAGGAGTAGTTCAAACGCTCAGCTCTTGAGTTTCCATATTATTACAAAGGGGGATTTGATATGAAGCAAGGCTTTCGGAAAATAGTGGCGGCCGGCTTTCTGACGATCGCACTGACAGCGGCTGGCTGCAGCTCCACGCCGTCATCGCAAGGCGGAGAAAACGGTCTGGACAAAGAACTCAATGTGTTTAACTGGTCTGAGTACCTGCCCGACTCGGTCATCAAAAAATTTGAAGAGAGATACGGGGTAAAAGTAAACTACAGTACGTTTTCCTCCAATGAAGAGATGCTGGCCAAGGTTTCCGCAGGGGGCGGCATTTACGATCTGACGGTAGCGAGCGACTATTTTATCCAGCCGATGGCCAATCAAGGACTGATCGAGCCGCTCGATCTGAACAATATTCCCAATTTCAAGAACCTGGAGCCCGACCTCGTAAACAAAGAGCATGATCCCGGCAACAAATACAGCGTCCCCTACATGGGCAATACGGTCTCGCTCGCCTACAACCCCGACAATATCAAGACGAGCATCACCAGCTTTGCGGACCTGTGGAAACCCGAATTGAAGAGCCAGATCGTGATGGTGGACGATCAGCGGTTCATCCTCGGCATGGTGTTGAAAACGCTGGGCTACTCCGGCAACGACACCGATCCTGCCCACCTCGAGGAGGCCAAGCAAAAAATGCTCCAGCTGATGCCCAATATCAAGGCCTTTGACAGCGACAGCCCGAAGACGCTGATGATCAACGGCGAAGTGAACGTCGCCCTCGTCTGGGGACCGGAAATCGCGCTGGCACAGCGGGAAAAGCCGCAAATCACGACAGTCCTGCCCAAAGAGGGACTGATGATAACATTTGACAACTTCGTCATACCTGCAGGTGCGAAACACAAGAAAACGGCGGAGGCCTTCATCAATTTCTTGCTCGAACCGGAAATCAGCGCGGAAATCGCCAAGGATTTTCCCTATATCAATCCGAATACCGAGGCCCGCAAGCTGATCGACAAGGAGACGCTGGAAAATATCGCCATCTATCCCCCGCCCGAAGAGATGAAGCGGGTGGAAAGCCTGAAGGATATCGGCGATTCGGTTAAACTGTACGACCGCATCTGGTCCGAAGTAAAAAGCTCGCAGTGAGCTGGCGGCAGTGTCGCTATACGAATTGCTCCGCCCTCGCACATTAGTTGCCCGAGGCCGTGGCATATTGCGAAACGTCTCGACCAATTGCCCGAGGCCGTGCCACATAGGCGAAACGTCTCGACCAATTGCCCGAGGCCGTGCCGCATGGCGAAACGTCCCGGCTAATTGCCCCAGACCGTGCCACATAGCGAAACGTCCCGGCTAATTGCCCCAGACCGTGCTACATTGCGAAACGTCCCGGCCAATTGTCTAAAGGCCGAACCACATTTCAAAACGCCCAGCCTTGATATAACCTTTCCAAGGCTGGGGCGTTTGTTATTTTCCGTGTGTCAACCTCACTCGAAAATCGCTTGCTTTGCTTCTTCTTTTCGGAAGATCTCCCGCGGATAGTAATTGGCGAGGGGAGGAATCCCGTTTTCTTGAAAATACCCGAGCTCGCACATTTCGTCGTTTTCCGGGTGAAGAGCGCCTCCGACAACCGCGCACTCAAAAACAACCGTCAAGTATTCCACCTGATGTCCGTTCGGGTATGTAAATCTGTGCTTTTCCCCGCCAAACACTCCGATGATTCTCTCCGGCTTTACCTCCAAACCGGTCTCCTCCAGCACTTCTCTACGTACGGCCTCCGCTGGTGTTTCTCCGATCTCGATCGCCCCGGCGATCAGGCCCCAATTCTCCTCGTTATGTTTGCGTCCAAACAGAATTTCATCTTTTTCATTGCGGATCATTGCAGCGACGCAAGGCATGAAAATCAGGCCGGGCCCGAACGCTTCTCTCAAATCTTTATAGTATTGAGACATCGCCATAACGGTCAGCTCCTTCTTTATTGGCATCTTTATCGATTGTCTGCCGCTCTAACAGTTCCTTGCGACGCCCCCGCTCTCCTGCCTATAAAGATCCGCCAACCGAATGAAAAAAGGAAGGGAGCATCCATAAACCGCTCCCTCCCTTTTTGCCAAACTACCGCGCCACTTTCATTTCTTTGGAAAGCTGGGCGATCCCCTCTTCAATGCAAGCCAACACGTAATCGATCTGTTCGTACGAAATGACTGCAGGCGGCTCGATGCGAATCACCGTCGCGTTGTTGATCGTACCGCCGACGAGGATTTTCTTGCCGAACAGCATTTTGGCCAGCGTATAGCCAAGGTTGTTGGTGGCGAACTCCATCCCGATCAACAGGCCCCGTCCGCGTACGTCGACCATGACCTCCGGGTACTGCTCCTTGATCTCGTTCAGGCGCAGCATGATGTAATCGCCCTTTTCCTTGGCCATCTGCGGGATGTTGTCGGCAAGAATCGTGTGAATGCCCGCGATAGCCCCCGCGCAGCAGAGCGGGTTGCCGCCGAAGGTGGAGGAGCCCAGCAGGAACGGATTTTCCTCCATTTTTCCCCACCATTTCTTCTTGGCGACCATGGCAGCGATCGGCATGACACCACCGCCGAAAGCTTTGCCCAGTGTCATGATATCCGGTACGACATCCCAGTGATCGACGCCAAACAGAGTGCCGGTCCGCCCCATGCCGGTCTGCACCTCGTCAACGATCAACAGACACTCGTATTTGTCACAGATTTGGCGCAGCCGCGGCAGGTAGTCATCCGGCGGAATATTCACGCCGCCCTCTCCCTGGATCGGTTCGACGATCACGCCAGCCACCGTTTCGCCAGTAGCGATCAGCATGCGAATCGCCTGCTCCACCGCGTCCGCATCCCCGAACGGAACGTGCTGAAAACCGGGAACGAGCGGCATGTACGGCTCGCGGAATGTAGATTTCCCCGACGCCGAAAGGGAAAAGAGCGTCTTGCCGTGGAAGCCTCTTTCCGTTGAAATGAAGCATTTTTTCCCCGTGGCCAGCCTCGCCAGCTTCAGGGCCATTTCGTTTGCCTCGGTACCGCAGTTTACGAGGTAGGAGTGCTGCAAATCTCCTGGTGTAATGTACGCCACCAGCTTGGAAAGATAGCCCCGCAGCGGGTCCACCATCTCTTGGCTGTGCAGAGCGTAGCGCTTCAACTGGGCCTCTACCGCCTTGACCACTTTCGGGTGGCGGTGGCCGAGCAGGTATACACCGTAGCCTCCCAGGCAATCAATGTATTCATCCCCCATCGTGTCGCGGAAAATGGCTCCTTCATCTTCCCACTCCACGACCGAATAGTCGGTCGAAACAGACTTGCGGTGCGCAAGTATAGCCTTGGTCACATGGTTGGTAAAGTTCTCGACCGAATCGCTTACAATTTTCTTTTTCTGTTCGACTGTCAGTGTCTCGCTTTCGATGAATGAAAGAATTTCACTGGCAAGCTCAAGAGATTCTTCCCGTGATTTGCGTTCCATGCACCTCATCCTTTCCGGTTTGGTTTTTCACCTTGGAGAAGTTGCAAGAACAATGCCAGCCGAAACAGAGAGAAATGCCCCCGATCTCCCTTCTTTTCATACAGAAATGCACAGTGAAATGAGAAATCGGCTTCTCATATTCAAGAATGACGCGCAATCATTTGCTTGATGATTGGCTCAATCCTTTCTTCGTTTCCTGTTCTTGAGAACTTTCGTGCGGAAAGGAGAAAGGCGGTTGACAATACTGTTTTTTATATTATAATAGGTATCAGATAATAATTATTATAAATAAGGAGCGGATGAACAATGGAAAACCTGTATTCTGTACTAAATAAACAAGTAGCCAACTGGACGATCCTGCGCATGAAGCTGCAAAACTACCACTGGAATGTCAAAGGACCTGCATTCTTTACCCTGCACGACAAATTCGAAGAGCTGTACAACGAAGCTTCCGAACACATCGATACTCTCGCTGAGCGCATCCTGGCCCGTAACGGAAAACCCGTTGCCACATTGGGAGAGTGCATTCGAGACGCCAGCATCGAAGAAGCAAGCGACCGCGAGACTGCTGAAGAAATGGTTCAAACACTGATCGAGGATTTTACCACTGTAATCGATGAATTAAAAGACGGCATCAAGAAAGTGGAGGAACTCGGCGATGAGGGCACCGCAGACATGCTCCTGTCCATCCAGACCAGTCTCGAAAAGCATGTGTGGATGCTGAAAGCCTTCCAAGGCTAATCTTGCTGCAAGTGTGTTTTATTTCCTAATAGAGGAAGTTTATTTCCTGATAAAGGAAAAGAGGGCTTTTGTGCCGGAATGCACAACTGCCCTCTTTTTTGCTGCCCGTCTATGTCGCCAAAGAAAAAACAAGTTTTCTTCCGTCCTTTTGAACCTTGACCTGCGGCAAATGCTTGATCGTCTTGTGAATGCCAATGTACGGGCTGGCAAATTCGACTCCGCTCCGTCTTTTCAACTCATCACAGAGCTCATTCAACGTTAATGCCGACATCTCCCGCAAGATTGTTTCTACATGATTGGCTACAGTTTCATAGTCATGACGGGTATGCGTTTTTCGCCCTTTCAGCCGTTCCATCACTTCCACGTTCATGCCGACGGTTCCGTTCTCTGCTTCTTCCGCCAGCAGCGGTTCTTCATTGCCTTCCGCTTGGTCAAGCTCTCTTACTCGCGCCAAAATCTGCTTGATGTCAAGCCCGAGCTGTTTGTCTTGATCCACATATTGTCGGCGCAGCAAAGCCCGCTGTTCCAAAAGCGACTGCAGAGTCATTTGCAAAGCCTTACGTTCCGTGAAATATTCCGCCATAGCCTTCCCCTTTTTCACAATTATTTTGATATCCTTAATAATAATAGAATTATATGTAGTTGAAAACGGGTGATTTGTCAAACAATCAAACAGTGAATTAGGCGCGGCGCTGCCCAATTTAGGCGCACGATATCCGGGCATCTGCTTATCCTGATGATAGGCATGCATACTAGAAATACAGAGGATGGTTGCTTGATGGATTTTCACTTGACAGTCGTCGGCCTCCTGGTGGGATTTCTGGTCGGCCTGACCGGTGTAGGGGGCGCCGCGCTATTGACCCCGATCCTGCTCCTGCTGGGGATACAGCCCGCTATCGCTGTCGGAACTGATCTGGTCTACAACTCCATCACCAAGATTTTCGGGACCTGGCAGCATTGGCGGCAAAAAACCGTTCACTTTCCCATCGTGCTCTACCTTGCGATCGGCAGCATCCCGAGCGGCATTATCGCCGTGAATTTGATGAACTGGGTGCACCAGCATGTCCAAGGGGCAGACCTCATCCTGAAAAAAATACTCGGCTTTGTCCTCATCCTGATCCCCCTGGCCATCCTGGCCAAAAGCTGGCTCAGCCGCAAAAGTCCTTCCTGGAATAAATGGCAAAGCATGAGCACGCGCGAAAAGCGTACCCCGCTCATCATCATCGGCGCTTTTCTCGGCTTTCTGGTCGGCTTGACGTCCATCGGCAGCGGCTCGCTCTTTGCCATCGCACTCATGTATTTCTTTCAGCTCTCCGGCAAAGAAGTAGTCGGCACCGACATCGCCCATGCCTTTTTGCTGACCACGGCCGCTGGTCTGGCGCACATGAGCTTCGGCACTGTTCATTTGGCAACTGTCTTTTGGCTCCTGCTCGGCTCGGTGCCCGGCGTCTTGCTGGGAAGCCGCTTGTCCTGCAAGGTCCCCACCGTTTTCCTGCGCTATGCGATCTCGGTTCTCATCATCATCAGCGGAATCAAAATTATCCAAATATGACAAAAACCCTTCCCATACTGCAATCGGGAAGGGTTTCTTTTCTGTTATCGGCAGTTATTTCCCTTGTTCCAGCTCTTCGATCAAGGCGGACAGTTCGGCCCAGCGCTCGATCGCAGCCTCCAGGTCTGCCGCAACCTGCTGCTCTTCCGCGTACAGCTTCTCCACTTTGCCGTAATCGCTGCCTGCCGAGGCAATCTCCTGCTTGAGCTGCACGCTTCTCGCCTCCAGCGCGGCGATCTTGTCCTCGATTGTCTCCCATTCCTTCTGGTCCTTGTAGGAGAGCTTGCGCGTGCGGTTGTTTCCGCGTCCGGAGGCGCTTTTCTCGTCGGCTGCAGCCGCTTTGGCTTCCGCCTGCGCCTTCCCGGCTTTTCGCTTGTCCGCAGCTTCCTGCTCCAGCTCTCTGCGCCGGACCTCGAGGTACTCCGAGTAGTTTCCGGTAAACTGGCGTATCCGCCCCTCGCCTTCAAACGCAAACAGATGGTCCACGGTCCGGTCGAGGAAATATCGGTCGTGGGACACGGTAATGACAGCCCCCGGGAACTGCTCCAAATAGTCTTCCAAAATGCTCAGCGTCTGGATGTCCAGATCGTTCGTCGGCTCGTCCAAAAAGAGAACGTTGGGCTCTCCCATCAGCGTGCGGAGCAGATAGAGGCGGCGCTTTTCCCCGCCGGACAGGCGAGAGATCGGCGTCCACTGCAAATGCGGCGGAAACAGAAAGCGCTCCAGCATTTGCGAAGCGGTAATCACTTCCCCGTCACTCGTGTGCACGACCTCCGCCGCTTCCTTGATGTACTCGATCACCCGCAGCTTCTCATCCATCTCTACGTTTTCCTGCGTGTAATAGGCCAGCTTCACGGTCTGGCCCGTTTCCACCGTTCCGGCATCAGGGGCAAGCCGGCCGGCCAGAATGTTCAGCAGCGTCGATTTTCCGCTGCCATTGGGACCGATGATCCCGACACGGTCTAGCGGCAGGACGATGTAGCTGAAATCGTCGATGAGCTGCCTAGGGCCGTATCCTTTGCGAATGTGCTCAATCTCCAGCACCTTTTTCCCCAGGCGGCTCGCTCCCAACGCCATTTCCAGCTTGTCCGCCGGTCCGTCTACCTGTCTGTCCCGCAGCTCTTCCGCCCGCTGGACGCGAGCCTTCTGCTTGGTCGTGCGGGCCTTGGCCCCCCTGCGCAGCCAGGCCAGCTCCCGTCTGAGCAGATTCTGCCGTTTGCTCTCCGCAGCCGCTTCATTCTCTTCGCGTTCCGCCTTTTTTTCCAAGAAGGTCGCGTAATTGCCCTCGTAGCTGTAAAGCTTGCCGCGGTCAAGCTCAAAGATCCGGTTCGTGACGCGGTCCAGGAAGTAGCGGTCGTGGGTTACAAGCAAAAGGGCTCCCTGGTAGCGGGAAAGGTATTCCTCCAGCCACTCCACCGTTTCGTTGTCGATATGGTTCGTCGGCTCATCCAGGATGAGCAGGTCCGCCGGCTGGATCAGCGCGCGTGCCATCGCCACCCGCTTGCGCTGCCCGCCGGACAGCTCCTGGACCTGCTGGGAAAAATCGTGGATGCCGAGCTGCGTCAGGATCGTTTTTGCGAGCGTGCTCGCCTCCCATGCGTTCGCTGTATCCATCCGGCCTTGCAGGCTGAGCATCCGGGCCTGTTTCTGTTCATCGGCAGGATCTGCCTGCAGCTCCCCCAGCGCCTGCTCATATTCGCGCAGCAGCTGCATCAGCGGCGAGTCGCCGTAAAATACTTGTTCGAGGACGCTGGAGTTTTCCGCAAAGCTCGGGTTTTGCGGCAGGTACTCGACGCGGAAGTGATTGGCGTGGATTACTTTCCCGCTGTCTGCCGTGTCGAGTCCCGCGATTATTTTCAGGAGCGAGGATTTGCCTGTACCGTTAACGCCGATCAGGCCAATCCGCTGGCCTTCCGCGATGTGAAAGGAAATCCCGTCGAACAGGACCTTCTCGCCGTAGCCTTTGGAAAGGTTTTCTACTGATAAGATATGCATATTGTTCACCTGTGCTTTTAATAGGATAGGAGATGAATCGGTCCGAAATGGCTGCCTTCTGCATGTGCATGGCAGGCTGCCATCATTGCTTCGACCTGGCTTCGCCATGTTTTTAGCCTGCTTTTTGCAGGCGCGAATGCCATTCCATTGCGAAAAGCAAAACAGCTAAGCGCGTCAGGATGATGCTACTTGCAAATCGTAACACGTTTTTCGCCGTTGTCCCAGAGACATGCCTGCTCATGCGAAGGCAGTACAGTACAGCCCCGCCGCTTCGTTTACGAGATCGAAGGAGACTGGCGAATGACAGCCACGCTCGACTCCCTCACGATCAGCCGAGGCTCGAACTGCACGCGTTCATATTCCCCGGCCCCGTTGTCGCGAATCCGCTTCAGCAAAAGCTCGGTTGCCAGGCGAGCCACTTCGCCCCCCATGATCGACACCGAGCTGATTTGCGGGCTTGTGACCGTCGTCCACAGGTTGTTGTCGATGCCCACGACCGCCACATCCTCCGGGACGCGAACTCCCAGCTCCTTGAACCGGTTCACGATCCCGATCGCCACCATGTCGTTTACCGCATAGATCGCATCCGGCATATGTTTCAGGCTGTAAAAGTAATCAGCCGCACGCACGCCTGTTTCAAACGAGAAGTCCTCGCCGAAATAGACGAGGGAAGGATCGACCTGCGGCAAAGACTGTTCATAGGCAAAGTAACGCTCCTCGATTTTGTTCTTGGGAGCACCCGCGTAAGCGATCCGGGTCCGCCCGATTTTGATCAGATGCTCCATGACCAGGCGGCCTTCCTGGCTGGCCAGACCGACAACATCCGCTTTCACATTGTCGTCGAGCTTTTTTCCGTAGTTGATGATCGAGACAGGTACGGTTGTTTTATTGATCAAGTCGACCAGCGTTTTGGGATAAGCCAGCGGCATGATAATCAGCCCGTCCACATGCAGCTTTTTCACCTCGCGCACGATCTCCAGCTCGGCCCGGGCGTTCCCGGAGGTATTGATCTGCACGACACGGTAACCGTGCTGCTTGGCAGTCTGCTCCACAGACCAGGCGATATCAGGAATGATTGCATTGCGGATATCCGGCACGGCCAAAGCAATTTGATTCGTTTGCCGCACCTTCAGGCTTTGCGCTGACGTATTCGGAATAAAGCCCATTTCTTCGATTATTTGCAGGATCAGCGCCTTTGTTTTCGGGCTGATCCCGCCGCTATTGTTAATGGCCCGGGATACGGTGGCAATCCCTACCCCTGCCTTCTTTGCTACATCTTCAATCGTTACTTTTTTCTTTGTGGCCAAGAGAGATGTCCCTTCCTTATTGGAATCGTTTTCTGCGATACGAACCAACGTCGGTCGCCTCGATCTATTATATCATAGGAGGCGATGCTTTGACGGGAGGCGGGCTGCACACCGGGGCCTCGGACCCTCCTGCCGCAAAAAAGGATCGACGCACGCAAAAGCATCCGTGATCAAGCTTTTCAGGAAGGTATTTTATTCCAACACTTTCATTCAAAAAGCACTTTGACAATGTATCAAACTTGTGACATATTAATTTTCGGAAACGTTTCCTATTTTTCTTGCTGGACTCTATTTTTATGATCCGAACTGACAAGGAGATGGAAGATATGAAAGCGTTGCGCTGGCATGGCGTAAAAGACTTGCGTTTGGAAACAATTACGGAACCTCAAGCGCTCAAAGGGAAAGTCAAAATCAGAGTGGAATGGTGCGGCATTTGCGGAAGCGACCTGCACGAATATGTGGCAGGCCCGATTTTCATCCCGGAAGGCACCGCCCACCCGCTGACAAACGAAAAAGCCCCTATTGTAATGGGACATGAATTTTCCGGACAAGTCGTAGAGGTCGGAGAAGGTGTCACCTCCATCAAAGCAGGCGACCGCGTCGTCGTCGAGCCCGTCTTCGCGTGCGGGACATGCCCGGCGTGCAAGCAAGGCAAATACAACCTTTGCGACAAAATGGGCTTCCTCGGCCTCGCCGGCGGTGGCGGCGGGTTTTCGGAATACGTAGCCGTCGATGAGCACATGGTCCATAAAATTCCCGACAGCGTCTCTTATGAGCAAGGCGCTCTGGTCGAACCGTCCGCTGTCGCGCTTTACGCTGTCCGCTCCAGCCAGTTGAAGGTCGGAGACAAGGCTGTCGTGTTCGGTACCGGACCGATCGGCTTGCTCGTCATCGAAGCACTGAAGGCTTCCGGGGCCTCGGACATTTACGCCGTCGAGCTGTCGCCGGAACGCAAGCTCAAAGCAGCAGAGCTGGGCGCGATCGTCCTCGATCCGAAAGAGTGCGATGTCGTCCAAGAAATTCACAAACGGACAGGCGGCGGAGCCGACGTCGCCTTCGAGGTAACCGGCGTTCCTCCTGTTCTCACCCAGGCGATCGAGTCGACCAAAATCGGCGGACAGATCATGATTGTCAGCATTTTCGAAAGAGAAGCGCCTATCAAACCGAACCACATCGTCATGAAGGAGCGGACCATGACAGGCATCATCGGGTATCGCGATGTATTCCCGGCCGTCATCAGCCTGATGGAAAAAGGGTTCTTCCCTGCCGAGAAGCTGGTTACCCAGCGAATCAAGCTGGATGATGTCGTGGAGCAAGGCTTTGAGGCTTTGTTGAAAGAGAAAAATCAGGTGAAGATTCTGGTGAGTCCTAGGTTGTAGGTGCAGGTGTTTTCGGGAAAGGTGCCCTTGGGTCGGACTCAGGGGCACTTTATCCTGCTACATAGAAGCTTGTTAGCAAAAAAGGAGTTTCTTGATGTATGACGACCAGCAGAAGAAATTTTACAATTGAGGAAAAATGTTGAACCGTATTGAAAATTCCGAAAGAAGAAAATCCAATGAAGGTCGGCTGGATGTATCTGTACGCCGTTATGGACTGGCATTCCCCCTATATCATCGATTGCAGCTATACCAGAGTCTGGGTTGGTTTCGTTGGGAGACCGTGAAACGGGCCTTATCGAGACGCAAGGCCGAAATTATCCGCAGTGATCAAAAACCATACCCGGTTGTTGTGTATAACCGAGATGCAATTCTGCAATCCACCAGACAATATGTAAAAGAAAACTAATTGCCGGGCAGTCGGATGTCACGCCAACCGCTTACATCACATTGACCGTATTGATTATTGCCCACAGCAACTACCGTGCCGTCCGTTTTAAGCCCGATCGTATGAGCGCAACCCGCCGCTACCGCCACAATATCGCGCCAGCCGCTTACATTGCATTGGCCATGCTCATTCCACCCCACAGCCGCCACCGTACCGTCCGCTTTCAGCCTGATTGTATGAGCATTGCCCGTATGAGCATTACCCGCCGCAACCGCCACCATGTCGCACCAGCCGCTTACATCGCATTGGCCATATCTATTATCACCCACAGCCGTCACCGTGCCGTCCGCTTTAAGGGCGACGGTATGACGATAACCCGCCGCTATGGTATCTTTAGGCTACCATTTCTTCTTTAACGCCGCTTCTTTCGGTAAAATTTTATCCATGTTTTACCTCCTTGAAAACAAGAGCTATAAACGGCTCTACTTCGAGCGGATGCCGTGAAATTCGGCTTCTCGGCGATCCACGGGCATTGCATCTCCTCCTTTCCCTGATCATAGCGATTCGGACACGGGCTTTCAACACACTAGCGATTTTGCATGGAGGTATTTCAATGGGGGAGATCTCTATTTCAACACCGTGCTACAAGTACCCAAAAGAAAAGCTTTCTCTGCGCTTACTCTTTGGCTACGTCCTCCATATGTGGACATTAACAAAGTGGTAGTATATGTGATATGCCATTAATTCCGAGTCTGTAAAATATTTTGTGTAAACTCTCAACCTCTAAACTACAATTAGGAGTAGAAAGGTTGGGAGATTTTTATGATGTCAAAAGAGCAGATCAAGCAGTGGATCAAAGAGAAAAACATGAAGTCAGTGGACGACGTACAGTCAGCGTTAAAGGATCTATTCGCAGACACAATCCAAGAAATGCTGGAAGCTGAAATCGAGTCCTCTCTTGGATACGCCAAGCATGACATGAAAAACAAGCGGACAACCAACAG
>NZ_RHHO01000029.1 GCF_003710865.1 Brevibacillus borstelensis
ATGCTGCGAAAGTTGAGTTAATTAATAATCTAATTAGTGGACATCCTTTTGTTGCAAATAAAATCTGGATAAAGAAAGGGATTTTTCAAAGCGGATATTCTAATTGCTATGTGGATTGTGCATTACATAAAGCAGCATATGGGAATTCGGTTAAGAATAATAGCAAAAAAGCAATAGCAGCTGCTATTGGCGAACATCTTGAAAGATTAGCTCTTTTTAACCCATTAATTAAAAATAATCAAGGAATAAAATATTATGTGGAAGCTTTTAATTTAGTGACAGGGGAGACAATTAACATACCACTTGAGGATGTCATTTTAGAGTATGGATTGCCTATCTTTAATGATAGAGATATGAGTAACGCGTTTAGTGATACTTGTGGAGTAGCATCACACACTTCAAGCGATTTTGCACTTGAAGCAGCTTTTCTTGAATTTATTGAAAGACAATCACTGATCCATACATGGTTAACCAAAAAAGCAGGGAAATTAATTCCGCTAAATTTGTTAAACAATATTGATCTTAAAAAGATAATAAATATGAGTAGAACATACAAGGGTATCCAAGAATTTTATCTGGTTGACATTTCGATAACAGACGAAATTAAGGTGGTACTAGCTTTAGGTTTTGGAAAAGAAAGTTTCAGTATTGGCGCAGGAGCACATTGGAACATTATGAATGCAATTGAAAGAGCTATGAATGAGTATTTCCAATTTATGACTGGCTTTTGGGGGAATAACGATGAGAGTGAAAGCAGCGATGGTGATTTATATTATGAATATTGTAACACTTTAAGCCCAGAGGCTTTTAAACAAGAGTACAAATTTGTCATCGATACAAAAACGCAATATAATCCATATCAATTCCACAAAAATACTAGTCAAGAACGAATAAATTTAAGTAACAAAATCCGAAAAGTGGTAGAAGATCTTGATATTTCAGTTTATGCAACATTTATACCTGAAAGAATGGATTTTAATACAAAAATAGTAAAAGTTTTTTCAAGTGATTGTTATCCACATATGAATACAGCATTACTCAATCCAATGGATTATAAATTCTCTAGTAAATTTAATCAATCAATTTTTAAAAACTTGTATAGGTTAATTCCGTTCCCCTAAGCTTTATAGGATTTTGAGGAATTGGAAAAAATTTATATTCCGCCAGCAAACGACCATATTCCTTCTTTTTGATAATAGAAAGCCTTGACTTTGGCACTTAATGATCTTTTTCAAAGAGAATCCCTTTTGAATAAGCCCATTTCCTTATCCTCTCAGATGTATCTATATTTAATCCACATAAAAAATTTTCTCAATTAAAGAAAGGGAAGTAATAAATGCTAAAAAAATCATATGAGTTTTTTATAGTATTTTTAAAATCAATGATCGATGAAAAGATTGCATTAGCTTGGTCAATTATTTTGCCACTTTTATTGTTTTTTACCATAAATTATAGTTGGTTCCACACTAAGCCTGACGTATCAAAAGCTGTATTTTACTTTGCTAGTTTTTGGGCATTCACAATAGTATTGATACTTTTTAATGGAGTTGGATTAACTTTAACCAATTTTAGAGAACTAGGTATTTTGAAAAGTTTTGTATTTCTTTGTGGTTCAAAAACACCTGTTATTTTTGGATTAGTTTTTAGTCAAATTATTTTTGGTATATTTTGCCTAGCTCTATTTACTGTTACTATCTCTCTCGTCTTTACCTATCCTATCTTGATTTTGTTCCTGACTGCAGCATGCACATATTTAGTAGTTTTAATTCCTTTATTTATGTTATCCTTATCTGTTGCCAGCTTATCCGTACGAGCGTCATCCGCTTATACACTTGTTAATATATTGATTTTTCCTGCAACGTATTTAGCAGTGTATCGTGGTGAATCTTCAAATTTTTTTATAAATACACTATATAATTTAAACCCAGTTGAATATGTTTTTAATTTTTCAGTATTTATTTATTCAATTTTGACTAATAATCTGCATTCCATCAGTAACCAATTATATTTACTTTTCATATCACTGGTCTATATTGCGATTGGAACTATAGCATGGTCGAGAATTAAGATTACGTCAACTATAAGAAGAACATAAATAATCCATTACTCAACATAATCGCCGAGAAAAGAGTGGGTGAATAATTATGATCGAATTAAAAAATATTTCATTCTCATATCCAAAGAATGCCAAAAAGGCAATCAGTAATCTAGAAATGATTATAGAAGAGAATAAAGTCAATGTAGTAATTGGACTAAATGGGGCAGGGAAAACGACCCTTTTTGATATATTAACAGGAGTTTTAACAATCCAGGAAGGCAGCATCATAAACATTCCAAATCAAAGGGATATTGTTTATCAAACTCAAAGCTTATATTTTTCACCGATACTAAAAGGAAAGGATATTACTAGACTTATTCTTAATATATCAGACAAAAATTTTAATAATAATTTTGAGACTTGTTTATCGCTTGCGGATGATAGAGAAAAGGAATTACTAGGTGAACTTTGGAATCGGAAGTTTGGTCAGATGTCTGTCGGGGAAAGAAGATGGTTGCTCGTAACATTATTCGCAGAAATAGATAAAAGCTTCTATATATTTGACGAACCTACAAGTGGAGTTGATCCTACGGCTAGGCTAAAAATATACAATAAAATCGAAGAAATAGCAAAAAAAGATAGGCATACGGTGTTAATTTCAACTCATCAATTACAGGAGCTAGAATTTATTGAATGTAAAATTTTTGTATTACATTTAGGTAATATTAAGTTTGCTGGTACTTACCAAGATTTACTTACAAAATACAATACATCCAATCCTGATAGGGCATTTCAGTACTGCATTGAAAGTAATACGTAACCTAAGAACTTTCTCATTATGCAACATTAAATTCTATTAATTTCTGTGTGGTAAAACACGGAGCAATGAAATATCCGTTTATGAAAAAACTGAGGGGTATTTTTTATAAAGAACCCTTCAGTATTTAAGCCTCGATTCCACCAAAAGCTATTTTCCTCCGTATTTCGGCAAACAAATTATACTGGCCGTGTTTTCAAAATTGAGTAGGAGAGGTTAATTACCCCCCTCCTACTCAATTTTGGTTTTTGCAAACTCAGCTTCCCCGCAGGGCCAGTGCATCCTTGACCAGGCGGACAAATTCCAACTGCTGCTCGCCCGTTGCCGTTTTTTCCGCCAAATCGGCTACCTTCTTCAGCGAGTTACCTTCTGCCCATTCGCTGCCTCGCAACATTTCCGCGAATTCCGCTACAGAGGCGAGGAATTGGACTTCTCTTTGCAGCGTTTTTCCAATTGCCATCGGCTCGGCCACTTCTTTTGCCTGCGATGTCTTCTCGTCTTTATACCTTACCCGGACTGTGCCCAGCTTTTCGGCTTCCGGGCGCTTTCGCTTGATCTCGTAAAGGGCTGTCACGGTATGGCCGGCTCCGATTTCCCCGCCGTCGACGCGGTCATTGCGGAAATCCTCATCCGCCACATCCCGGTTTTCATAGCCGAGCAGCCGATACGTTTCTACAGCCTTTGGATCGAATTCGACTTGAATCTTTGCGTCGTGGGCGATGGTCTGGAGCGTCCCGGTCAAAGCTTCGGTGAAGACGCGGCGCGCCTCGGAAAACGTGTCGATGTACGAATACGTTCCGTCCCCCTTGTCGGCCAGCTGCTCCATCAGCACATCGTTGTAGTTGCCCATGCCAAAGCCGAGCGTGCTGAGCGTAATGCCCTCGCCAGCGTATCGTTCAATCGTGGAGAGAATGCCTTCCGCGGTGGTTTCCCCCACATTGGCGACACCGTCCGAGCAGAGAATGACCCGGTTGATCGCATCAGGAGAAAAGGCTTGTGCAGCCATTTCGTAGCCGAGGCGCAGCCCTTCTTCGGCATTGGTAGAGCCTTCGGGCAAGAGGTAGTCGAGCGACTCGATAATTGCCGCCTTGTTCTGGGCAGATGTCGGATCGAGCAGCTTTCTGCCTTTGGAGCCGTAGACGACGATGCCTACCTTGTCTTTTTCCTCCAGTTGGTCAACCAGGACGCGGAGGCTTTTTTTGACCAGCTCCAGACGGTTTTCCTGGTTCATGGACCCGGAAATGTCGATCACGAAGACGAGGTTGGCCGGCTTCCGGTTTGTAACGGCGATTTCCTTGCCTTTTATCCCGATGCGGAGCAGGTCGTAGCCCGGACGAAAAGGCGAGGGGCCTCCGTCTGTATGGATCGCGAATGCATCCTTGGCGGGCGGCTCGTAGGAGAGAGGAAAGTAATTGATAAACTCTTCCACGCGGACAGCATCCGCAGGAGGCAATGAGCCTCGCGTGATGTAATTGCGCATGACCGAGTAAGAACCTGTATCTACATCGGCGGCAAAGGTGGACAAATGATATTCAGCCGCATCGACAGCAGGGTTGGTGCCGTAGTTCTTGAAATGCATGCCGTTGTAAGACCCTGCCGGCGCCGGGGCTGACCTTTTGGCAACAGTCCTGTCCATAGCACTGCTAGGCGCCGCGTACTGCGCTTGATTTTGTACGGCATGCTCTGCCTTGCTCTCGACACTGCGGCCAGCCTTCTCGCTTGGAGCAACTGCCTGTTTTTCCCCTGAGCTGCACCCTGCTGCCGTTAGGGTGACCAATGCCAAAGCGCTTGCCACTATCTGTTTTTTCATCTCTGTATACCCCCTTTTCTGATTCGACGTGGAAAAAAAAGGAATGTTACAACGGTCTGAAGATTTTGGTTGCTTCGCCTTCCTGATCTGGATTAGAATGGGAAATATTTAGTGGCGTGACGGGTGCCCATAGTCAAAAAGGCAGAAAAGCGAGGATGATACTTAAAAAACTGATGAGAAAAGAAAGGAACAAGAATGAATCTGGGAATTCACGTAACACAAACAAAACTGTTGGATGTTTTGCTGCATGTCGCGGTTGCGCGGCCTGTTTTTATCTGGGGAGCGCCGGGAATTGGAAAATCGTCGCTGGTGCAATCCTTTGCCCGGCAGGTCGGACTTCCATGCGTGTCCTTGCTCGGCAGCCAGCTCGCCCCGGAGGATATTATCGGGGTTCCGCAAATCGTAGAGGGCAAGAGCCGTTTTTGCCCTCCCGGGATGATCGCGCGGGAAGAGCCGTACTGCCTGTTTTTGGACGAATTGAACGCCTGCTCGCAGGAGGTCCAAAAATCCTTCTACAGTCTGATCCATGAACGGAGAGTCGGCGATTATCATCTCCCGGAGGGCTCAATCGTCATCGGAGCGGGAAACCGGGCCCAGGACAGCGCTATTGTCAAGCCGATGTCCTCCGCCCTGATCAATCGCATGTTTCATGTCCAGCTCAATGTGTCGTACCAGGAGTGGATAAGCTGGGCGTATGAGAACGGCATTCATCCGTATGTACTGCAATTTTTGGAGGTGCGCCCCGACTACCTCTGGTCGCAGCCGCCGAAAACGGAGGAGCCTTTTTCCACACCGCGCTCCTGGCATATGCTCTCGGACATTTTGTACGAATACGGCGAAGCGATCGATAATGAAACGGTCGGAATTTTGGCGCGGGGCTGCTTGACGCCCCAGCATGCGGCGCAGTTTCAGGCTTTCCATAAAAACATCCAGGGAAAGTATCAGTTGAACCGGATACTGGAAGGAGAGGCTACATTCCCGAGTGCCCCGGAGGATCGGGATATTCTCTATTTCCTCGCCGACTCGTTCCGGGCGCAGATCAGAAAAGAGCTGCCTGCCGACAAGTCGCAGGTAACGGACCAGCACAAGCGTTTTGCCCACCGGGCCAAGGCGCTGCTCAAGGAGCTGAGCATGATTTCGCTGGAGATGGCGCAGATGGTCGTGGCCAAGCACGAAGAGGGAAATGCGCTTCCGTCGTGGTTTGTGGTGGAAGTGGTTCGCGATTTGCCCCGGTTGGCTGCGGAAAGAAGGGACGGCTGAGATGGCGAAACGAAGCAAGACGGAGCTGGACCCCGCCCTTGCCGCTTATCTGGAAGCGGTCAGCTATCTCGAGCGTCATCCGATGTTTTCCCCGCTCATGGGCCGTGTCTCGCTGGTGAGGGACAAACGGAGCAAGTGCCCGGAAAACGGGTGGGCAGTCGTGGGCAAAAACGGAGTGATCCACGTCCACCCTACGAGAAGACTGGACGTTCAGGAGTGGGTCTACGTGCTGGCTCATAATCTGCTGCACCTAGGGTTTGGCCATTTTGTCGAGAAAGAAAGGCCGGCTCTGTGGAATATCGCCTGTGATGTCTACATCGCTTCCTTTCTATCCAGCATGAAGCTCGGAAAGCCGCCGATGGCATGGGCGGGCGAGCTGGAGCACTCCGTCAGGAGCGAGGAGGAGCTGTACAGGCGTTTTTGCGACGAAGGCGTCCCCGAGCGGTTTGCCGGATGGGGAACCGGAGGGGATAGACAGCCTGACATGCTTTTGTCCGGCAAGCTGGAGGGGAGCGGCTGCTTTCGCGATGTCAACTGGGAAGCGCTGTTTGGCACAGGCCTGTCCAATGCTGTGCATTCGGCCGTCAGCGTGGCGGGAGGATACGTCCAGGCGTTGGATGACCGGACTGCCACGCTGTCCCCGGCCCAGGAGGCAAGGCAGTGGTTTATCAATCACTTCCCGCTCCTTGCTTCGCTGGCAAGCCATTTTACGATGATCGAAGATGCGCAGCTGTGTCAGCGGCTGCAAATATCCGTCGCCGCCATTGATGTGGTCGCAGGTGAAATCTACATGAATCCGGCGGCGGGGCTCGACCGGGAAGAGGCGATTTTTGTCATGGGCCACGAGCTTCTCCACGCGGGACTGCGGCACCATGAGCGCTGCATGGGGCGTGACCCGTACTACTGGAATGTCAGCTGCGACTACGTGATCAACCAATGGCTGGTCGAAATGAACGTGGGGCAACTGCCGCAGGTCGGCGTTTTGCTGGACCCGGAGCTACGCGGGATGTCGGCCGAAGCCATTTACGACCGCATCGTCTCCGACCTGCGGACCTACCGCAAGCTGTTTACGCTGCGTGGGATCGGCATGGGGGATATCCTGGACAAGGGAGACCCCCGCTTTTGGGACGCCAATCACGGGACGACGCTGGATGACTTTTACCGCAGCGCTTTGATGCAGGGGCTCGTCTATCATCAGGAAAAGGGACGCGGCCTTCTTCCGGCAGGGCTGGTCGAGGAAATTCGCGCTTTGGGACAGCCGCCGATCCCTTGGGATGTTCAACTGGCGCGCTGGTTTGACGAGCACTTTCCCCTTTTGGAAAAGAGCAGGACATACGCGCGTGTCAGCAGACGGCAGATGTCTACGCCGAATATTCCGCGTCCGGCATGGAGCTGCAGGGAATCCGACCAGGCCGGCCGTACGTTTGGTGTCGTCCTGGATACGTCAGGCTCGATGGACGCCAAGCTGCTGGGCAAAGCGTTGGGAGCAATCGCCAGCTACAGCCAGTCGCGTGATGTCCCGTTTGCCCGCGTCGTTTTCTGCGATGCCGCCGCCTACGATGCCGGGTATCTCTCCCCCGACGATATAGCGGAACGGGTCCGGGTAAAGGGCAGGGGCGGGACGGTCCTGCAGCCGGGAATTGATCTTTTGCAAAATGCCCACGACTTTCCCCCGGACGGCCCTATTCTCGTCATCACCGACGGCGAGTGTGACCGCATCCGTGTCGCACGGAGCCACGCTTTCATTTTGCCAAAAGGCAAAAGCCTTCCGTTTGTGCCCAGAGGACCCGTGTTTCGCATGGAATCGTGATACGGAGAAAGCCGCTTTGAGAAAGCAGAGTTTCCGGCCTGGAGCAGAGTTTCCGGCCTGGAGCAGGGTTTCCGGCGCCGAGCAGGATCGCCGTCGATGCTGCCGATTGTAAAGCAAGTAATAACCGGAAGAAGAAAAAGACCAGTTCGCCTGTGCAGGGCGGTCTGGTCTTTTCTCGTGCAATGTTTCGGAGCGGGGAGTTGCAGGGATTTGAACTCGTGCCCCCCTTTGTCAACAACGCGGCCTTTCGCTGAAACAAACTACTGAATAGAATCTCGCAGTTCGGCTATTGACAGAAACCTGACAATAGGTTTATATTTTGACTGACAAAAAAGTCAATCAAAAAAGGCGGTGAACAAACCGTGCCTCGGACGAAAGAGCAAAACGAAGAAATCCGTGCCCGGCGCAAAGAAGCGATCATGAGGGGCGCACTCAGTGTTTACGTTGAAAAAGGATACGCAGCCGCCGATATTGGCGATGTCGCGGAACGAGCGGGCGTTGCCAGAGGACTTGTCTATTACTACTACAAAGACAAGCTGTCGTTGTTCCGCGATCTTTTTTTGCACATGTTCGATTTGTCCAACAATCACATCCGCACCCACTTCGGCCAGGAGGGGTCCGCGGTCGAGCTGTGCCAACAATTTGCCAATACCATGTTCAACAACCTGTTTGAACAATCCGACCACGTGCTGTTTTTTTTCCGGATGCGCCACGACTTGCGCGAGCTGTTTGGCAAAGAGGAAATAAAAGGATTGCTCTGGAGAGACACCAAATTGCAAGTGATGGTTGAGAAGCTGAAGATGGGAATGGATGCGGGAGAAGTGCGCCGCATGTCTCCGGAACTGCTCACGGACCAGTTCTGGGGGGCGATGATGCATGGCATGGCGCATTTGCGGCAGAGAAACGATGAACTGTTGAAGCAAGGCCATAGCCTGGAGGAAGTCAAAGAGCTGCTGGAGACGGAAATCCGCGATGCGGCGTTGTCCTGCGCGTTGATGCTTCGCCCTGTCTAAGCTTTGCAGCCGAGTTCAATGAGGTCCGGAGGGTGGTTATTTTGCGTACATTAATGCGGTATTTGCGGCCTTACCGGTCCATGATCATCTGGACGATGGTATTTGTGCTGTTGCAATCGATAGCAAATCTGTATCTGCCGACGTTGATGTCGGATATCGTCAACGAAGGCGTCGTCAAAGAAAACACGCCTTACATTTTGAAAATCGGCGGGCTGATGCTGCTCGTCTCTGCGGTCGGCGCGGCGCTTTCTGTCGGTGCCAGCTACCTGGCTTCGCGGACGGCATCGGGCTTCGGCATGCGGCTTCGCAGCAGCGTTTTCAGCCATGTCGAGCGGTTTTCGCTGCAGGAGTTCGACAAGCTCGGCACAGCTTCGCTCATCACCCGGACGACCAATGACATCACGCAGCTCCAGCAGGTGCTGATCATGATGCTGAGGATGATGGTTATGGCTCCGATGATGTGTATCGGTGGAATTATCATGGCTGTCTCCAAAGACGCCAAGCTGTCGCTCGTCATCATCGCCGTGATTCCGGTTTTGGCTTTGGCGATTTACCTGATCGGATCAAAAGGAATCCCGTATTTCAAAGCGATGCAGACGAAGATTGACAAACTGAATCTCGTCCTGCGCGAATATTTGACCGGCATTCGCGTCGTCCGCGCTTTCAACCGGACAGACCACGAGCGGGAGAGGTTCGATGCTGCCAACGAGGATCTGACCGCTACCTCGATCAAGGCGGCCCAGATCATGGCAGCCATCATGCCTGTCATGATGCTGCTGATGAATGTCACTTCGATCGCGATCATCTGGTTCGGGGGCTTGCGCATCAGCGAGGGGCATATCCAAGTCGGGGATTTGATGGCGTTTTTGCAGTATGCCATGCAAATCCTGTTCTCGCTCATGATGGCTTCGATGATGTTCAACATGCTGCCGCGTGCTTCCGCTTCGGCGGCCCGCATCCGGGAGGTGCTGCAAACAGAGCCGGTCATTGTGGACCGGGATAGCGCGACAGCGGCGGCTCATGGACCGGCCAGCGTCGTGTTCGATCAGGTGTCGTTTCGTTACCCCGGCGCGGAAAAGTCGGCGCTTTCCGGGATTTCCTTTGAGGCTCTGCCCGGCCAGGTGACAGCGATCATCGGCGGAACCGGATCGGGGAAGACGACACTCGTCAGCCTGATCCCTCGTTTCTACGACGTGGAGAGCGGCAGCGTCCGCATCGGCGGAGTCGATGTCCGGGAGCTGTCCCAGGAGGCGCTCCGGTCCAGAATCGGGTTCGTTCCCCAAAAAGCGCTGCTGTTCAGCGGGACGATCGCGGACAATATCCGCTACGGAAAAGAAGACGCGACCGACGAGGAGCTCTGCCATGCGGCTGAAATCGCCCAGGCTTCCGAGTTTATCGCGGGGATGAAGGACGGCTTCGATTCGGTCATCGCGCAGGGCGGCATGAACGTGTCGGGCGGACAGAAGCAGCGGCTATCCATCGCCAGGGCGCTCATCCGCAAGCCGGACGTATACGTATTTGATGACAGCTTCTCCGCGCTCGACTACAAAACAGATGCCCGACTCCGGGCGGCCTTGAAAGATGAAACGCAGGCTGCGACGGTGATTATCGTTGCGCAGCGGGTCAGCACTGTCATGGATGCCGACCAGATCATCGTGCTGGAGGAAGGCGGTGTAGCAGGCATCGGCACCCATGCAGAGCTGATGGAAACATGCGGTGTCTACCGGGAGATCGTCACATCTCAGCAGACGGAGGAGGAGATCGCATGAGCGAGCAAAAACGCGGCATGTCTCCGGGTGCTCCCGGGGCTGGCCCGGGACCGGGCGGCCACAAAGGCCCGATGGGATTCGGAGGACCCGGCATGCTGTCTATGCCGGGGCAGAAAGCAAAGAATTTTAAAGGGACGCTGCGGCGGCTGCTCGGTTATTTGAAGCCGTACCGCATGAAGCTGACAGCTGTACTTTTGACTGCAGCACTCAGCACCGTTTTTGGCATCGTCAGTCCAAAGCTGCTCGGCGATGCGACGACAAAGCTTTTTGAAGGCTTCATGGCAAAGGTAAACGGCGTCCCTGGCGCTGCGATTGATTTTGCCTACGTCTGGCATATCATTATGGTCTTGATCGGGCTGTATATCGCTTCCTCGGCATTTGCCTATATCCAGCAGTACCTGATGGCAGGCGTGGCCCAGAAGACGGTCTATACGCTTCGCAAGCAAGTAGATGAAAAGCTGGCCCGCCTGCCGCTCAAATACTTCGATGCCCGGTCTCACGGGGAAGTGATGAGCCGCGTCGTAAATGACGTGGATACGATCAGCGGCACGCTGCAGCAGAGCTTGACGCAGATGATCACCTCGATCATTACGCTGATCGGCGTGATTGTGATGATGCTGACCATCAGCCCGCTGATGACGCTCATCCTGATCTTGACGCTGCCCCTCAGCTTCGTCGTGATCAGGGCGATCGCCTCCCGTTCGCGGCCCCACTTCAAAGGGCAGCAGCAGGCGCTCGGGGAATTGAACAGCCATGTGGAGGAAATGTATACCGGACATAAAATCGTAAAGGCGTTTGGCCGGGAGCAAAGCGCTGTCCAGAAGTTTGACACGATCAATGAGCGGCTGCATGAGTTCGCCTGGAAGGCCCAGTTTATCTCCGGCATCATGATGCCGCTGATGATGCTCGTCTCCAATATCGGCTTTGTGCTCGTCTGCGTAGTCGGCGGCGTGCTCGTCACCCGGGGCAGCATCAGGATCGGGGACGTGCAGGCGTTCATTCAATACGCCCAGCAATTCTCCCAGCCGATCACCCAGACGGCGAACATCGCCAACGTCATCCAGTCGACTCTGGCCGCCGCTGAACGGGTCTTTGAAGTTCTCGACGAACCGGAAGAGTCCGCAGAACCTGTCTCGATGGCAGGGACCTTCTCGCTTCAGGGCCATGTGCGATTCGAGCATGTCTCCTTTGGCTACAAGGAAGAGGAGCCGCTCATCCGGGATATGAATATCGACGTGAAGCCGGGCATGACGGTCGCGATCGTCGGACCGACCGGGGCGGGCAAGACTACGCTCGTCAACCTGCTCATGCGGTTTTATGAAATCGGCGAAGGCAGGATTACGATTGACGGCAGGGACATCCGGGAGCTGCCGCGGGGCGAACTGCGCAGCTTGTTCGGCATGGTGCTGCAGGATACGTGGCTGTTCAACGGCTCGATCCGCGAAAACATCGCGTACGGCCGCGCCGGGGCGACAGATGAGGAGGTGCTGCAAGCGGCCCAGGCGGCCCACGCCGACCATTTTGTCAGAACGCTTCCGGACGGATACGACACGATTCTGAACGAAGAGGCGTCGAATATCTCGCAAGGCCAGAAGCAGCTTTTGACGATAGCCCGGGCATTCCTGGCCGATCCCGCGATCCTGATTCTCGACGAAGCGACGAGCAGCGTCGACACGAGAACCGAGCTGCTCATCCAGAAAGCGATGAGCGGGCTGATGGAAGGGCGAACGAGCTTTGTCATTGCCCACCGGCTTTCGACGATCCGCGACGCGGACCTGATTCTCGTCATGAACAACGGCAGCGTCATCGAGCAGGGCAACCACGAGGAGCTGCTGCGGGCCGGCGGATTCTACGCCGAATTGTACAACAGTCAGTTTGCCGGAAGCGGTATGGCGCAGCAGGCGGGGTAGGGAACATGTAAAGCAGGGAATACGAGGAAAAAGGAACACGGAAAAATAAAAAGGAAAAGCAAAAAAGAAAAGGGTTCCCTCGACGAAAGGGGACCCTTTTTTCACTTTCAGTTTCTACATAATGTGTTTGCTTGCAAACCAGGCGATCAGCCGGTGGTTGATCTGCTCTTCGCTCAGGTCGGTGAAGAGTCTGGCTTCCGCAACCATATCGTACAAACGCTCCATCGGTTCGCGGCCATCCGCTTTTTTCGCTTTGGCGTCCTCCTTGAGCAGCTTCCACGTATTGTGGACGAAATCGTGGTCTACATCCGCTTGTTTCCGCAAGAAGTAATCCAGACGCTCCACATGATCGAGGAATTCGTCGCCGAACCTGCCTTCCACATCGCCCCGCAAAAGGGCAATCTCCGCTTCGTACATGGGACGTTCCTTGCCTTTTTCCTTTCCGATCCACGGCGTTTCCAACACAAGCGGCAAATGGCGGATCTTCTCGTGATCGACGATGTATTTCATCGCATCAAAGCCGATCATTCCCGCACCTACCGGGGCGTGGCGGTCTTTGCGGGCTCCCCGGAAGTTCTTGCTGTCGTTGAGGTGGACAACCGCCAGACGGTCCAGACCGATGATCCGGTCGAACTCGTCGAGGACACCGTCGAAATCGTTGACGATATCATAGCCGGCATCGTGAATATGGCATGTATCCATGCATACGCTCAGCCTGTAGTTGTCGTCTACCTTGTCGATGATCGCCGCGATTTCCTCAAAGCTGCGGCCGATCTCTGTTCCTTTGCCCGCCATCGTCTCCAGCGCGATTTTCACGTCCGTGTCTTTGACGCCGCTTAATACTTCATTCAGCCCTTCCGCGATGCGCTCAATCCCGTATTCGGCATCCTTGTCGGTGTAAGCGCCCGGGTGAAGCACGATATTTTGTACGCCGAGATAGCTCGTTCGCCGTATTTCTTCCTGCAAAAAGCGGACAGCTAGCTCAAACGTGTCTTCCTTGTACGAACCCAGGTTAATAATGTACGGCGCATGGACGACGATCTCTTCAATGCCGTTTTTGTCCATCACAGCCCTGCCTTCGTCGATAAATTGCTCCTCAATCGGTTTGCGCCGCGTATTTTGCGGGGCTCCTGTATAGATCATGAACGTGCTCGAGCCGTAGGTGGCTGCTTCTTCTGCCGCATTCAGCAGCCCTTTCCCGGAGAATGATACGTGCGATCCTATTTTCATCATCGATTGAATACCTCCTATATGGTGGAAACTGCCGAACCCGGCTCAGGGCCGGTGGTAGTGCTAGTTGCTCGTGCTAGTCTGCGTAACTCTGCTTAATTCTGCCACAATTCCGTGTAATTCTGAGTAAACTCTGATTAACTCTGAGTAAGTCTGATTAACTCTGAGTAACGAGTAACTCTGAGTACCTACCTTGTAACACTACGTAACTTTTTATTATTGCCAAAAGAATCCGCGTCCATGCATTCGATCGCGTCTGTATAAATCCCGTATCATGCTCTGAGCAGGAAAACGCGAGTAAGAACCGGTTTTCAGCGCGAACATGAGAGACGAACGTGTCGCAAAACTGCAAGGGAAAAATCTCGTTGACGAAAGAGATTCATCTCCAGATTACCGATTTTAAAAAGGGTTGTCCACTTAAATGCTCGCGGATGTACAGCAGTTTAACGATCCGGACTGCGGCTTTTATTTTGATTCCAGGACTTCATGCATTTACAACCCGAACATTCATTCGTAAAATAAGTGAAAGAAGGTGAACGAGATGAAAATCAAAATGGATCTGGCGAAGATACTGGAAAACTTGAAACAGGATGAGCGTTTTCGCGCAAACATAGAGCACTGGAAGGTCATACCGCCCCGAGAAGCCGCTACCGTTCCTTTTCCTGATGATCTGGACCCGAGAATTCGGGGGGCTCTGGCGGGAAGAGGGATTCCTTCCTTGTACACCCATCAGGAGACGTCTTTTCGTCATGCCCGCGAAGGCAAGCACATCGTAGCTGTGACTCCTACCGCTTCGGGCAAAAGCATGTGCTATCACTTGCCTGTCTTGCAAACACTGACAGAAAACCCGGAGGCACGAGCCCTTTACCTGTTCCCCACGAAGGCGCTGGCCCAGGATCAAAAAAGCGAGCTGCACGAGCTGATCGACGAGATGGGGCTGTCGATCAAGTCGGATACGTATGACGGCGATACCCCGGCGCAGATCAGACAGACGATCCGCAAAGCCGGCAATATCGTAATCACCAATCCCGACATGCTTCATTCTGCCATTTTGCCTCACCACACCAAATGGGTCTCCTTTTTTGAACATCTGAAATACATCGTCATCGACGAGCTGCATACATACCGGGGCGTTTTTGGAAGCCATGTGGCCAACGTAATCCGCCGCCTGAAACGGATTTGCGCCTTTTACGGGAGCAGCCCGCAGTTTATTTGCACGTCTGCCACGATCGCAAACCCTCGCGAGCTGGCAGAGCAGCTGACAGAGGAAAACGTCGTGCTGGTGGACAACAACGGCGCTCCGGCCGGAAAAAAGCACTTCATCTTTTACAATCCCCCTGTCGTAAACAAGCAGTTGAACATCAGGCGTAGCTCGACGCTGGAGGCCAGGGACATCACCGAGCTGTTTCTCACCAATGGCATTCAGACGATCTTGTTTGCCCGCAGCCGGGTCCGCGTCGAAATCCTGCTCAAATACCTGCAGGAGCTGATCAAGCGAAAGCTGGGCGAAAAGACGATTCAGGGCTATCGCGGCGGCTATTTGCCGAGCCAGCGAAGGGCGATTGAGAAGGGGCTTCGCCAGGGAGACATCATCGGTGTAGTCAGTACCAATGCGCTGGAGCTAGGGGTAGATATCGGCCAGCTCCAGGTATGCGTCATCACCGGATATCCCGGCTCGGTTGCGAGCACATGGCAGCAGGCCGGACGGGCAGGCCGCCGTCAGGGGGAATCGGTCGTCGTGCTGGTCGGCAGCTCTACGCCGCTCGACCAGTACGTGATCCAGCACCCGGAGTACTTTTTCGAGCGGAGTCCGGAGTCCGCGCGGATCAATCCGGACAACCTGATTATCCTCGTCGACCATATCAAATGCGCGGCGTACGAGCTTCCCTTTTCCAAAGGGGACCGTTTTGGACGAGCCGAGATTATGGAGATTCTGGAGTTTTTGACCGAGGAGCAGATCCTGCACCATGCCAAAGGAAAGTGGTTCTGGATGAACGATTCTTTCCCGGCCCACAACATCAGTCTGCGCTCGGCTTCCCAAGAAAACGTCGTGATCATTGACATTTCCGAGCGGGGCAACGAAAGGGTAATCGGGGAAATGGACCGCTTCAGCTCGATGACCCTCCTGCATGACGAAGCCATTTACCTGCATCAAGGGACGCAGTACCAGGTGGAAAAGCTGGACTACGAGGAGAAGAAGGCCTATGTCAGGGAAGTCCAGGTCGACTACTACACCGATGCCAACCTGGCTGTCCAACTGAGGGTGCTGGAGGAAGACCAGACGCGGCGGGCGGCCGAGACGGAATTTGCCTACGGAGAAGTCACTGTGAATGCGATGGCGACGATTTTCAAAAAGATCAAATTCGAGACGCATGAAAACATCGGCTCCGGTCCGATTCACCTGCCCGAGGAGGAGCTGCATACGAATGCCGCTTGGCTCAGCTTTTCCGAGCAGGTGTTGGATGTAGTGGGGAAAAGCGAGGTAGAGCGCGGCCTGGTCGGACTCGCGCACGTCCTGCAGCACGTCGCTCCGCTGTTCGTCATGTGCGACCGCATGGACCTCCACGTCATCCCGCAACGCAAGGCCATCCATTCCGGGGCGCCAACGATTTTTCTGTACGACCGTTACCCTGGCGGCATCGGCTTGAGCGAGCAGGTGTACAAAGAGATGGACACGATTCTCGCGAGGGCCGAGGAGCTGATCCTCTCTTGTCCGTGCGAGTCCGGCTGCCCGTCCTGTGTGGGGGCGGCGGAGGACGGTGGAAAGGAATTGGCGCTCACGCTCTTGCGGGTGGCGCAGGGAGGAAGTCTGCATGTCTCTTAAAAGCAAGCTGAATCGGTTCAAGGAACATTTGACGAAGGAAGCGCCTCAGCAGCAAGGGAGCCGCGTGAAAGATACCGGAAGAGCCGGGGGTACGTTGGAACCGGCGTCTTCCGGTCCGTTCGAGCCAGCGTCTTCCGCGGGGCAAGAACCGACGCCCTTCAGTGCACCTCAACCAGCCCGCGGTACTGCACAACCTGACTCGGCGCCTGTTAATTCTCAAGCTAATATGGAAGAAATCCCGTTTATGGACAAATGGATGGAGCTGGGCGCCAAGCCGTATTTTTGGGAAGACGAGCATGTCATGGTACGGGAGGTGCGCTACCCGATCAGCCAGAGGCATGGCCATTATGCATTTGCCGGTTTGTACGAGACGATTGCGGCATGGGAGAGGGCCGGGTTTGAACACCCCCTGTCAGCATCCGGGAGATCAGTGGAGGACCTGCTGTTTTTCGATACGGAGACGACGGGGCTGCACGGCGGGACGGGAAACACGGTCTTTCTGCTCGGGCACAGCCGAATGGACGGCGAGAGCGTCATCGTCAGGCAGCATTTTTTGGCCGCTCCTTATTCGGAAGCAGCGCTCTACCGCTCTTTTTTGGAGGATTCGCAGACGGCTACCCACCTTGTGACGTACAACGGGAAGTCATTTGACTGGCCGCAGGTAAAGACCCGGCACACGCTATTGCGTGATCTTGTTCCCCGGCTTCCGGCATTTGGCCATTACGATTTGCTGCACGGAGCGCGGCGGTTGTGGCGGGAGGATCTGGAGTCTTGCCGGCTTTCCCTGATCGAGCGGGAAAAACTGGGCGTGGTGAGGGAAGACGATGTCCCGGGGTATCTGGCTCCTATCCGGTATTTTGACTATTTGACCGACAAAAACCCGGACACGGTGGCAGGGGTTTTGCGGCACAATGAAATCGACGTCCTTTCCCTGATCACGCTCTACATTCATCTGTCAGCACTCTTGCTGTCACACGAGCAGCAGGTCGACATCTCTGAGGAAGAGCGATTCAAGGTAGGGCGATGGTATGAAGCGCTGGGCGATACCGAGCGGGCCATGCAGGCGTACCGGCTCGTTGCCGACAGCGTTCATCCGCTTCGCGACAAGGCTCGTATCGCGATGGGGAGCTGTTACAAGAGGCAAAAGGACTGGCGCCGGGCTTTGCTGGTATGGGAGGGTCTCGGCAATTCCGGGGTCACTCTCCCGGAAGATGTGTTGATCGAGATGGCCAAGCTGTACGAGCATCAGGTAAAGGACTTGGAGAAGGCGCTTCTCTTCGCGGAAGCCGGGTATGACCGGTGGAAGCAGAAAGCGGCGCTGCTGCGCCGCAGGTCCAAAGCAGAGGAGGCAGCGTACCGCAAGCGGATCGAGCGGCTGGAACAGAAGCTGCGAACGCAGGCGGGCCCGGATCTGGATTACGGCGGCGGCCTGGTATAGTTTTCATTTTGGTACAAAAGCATAGCTGCTATTGTATAATGAACACAGAAGACTGGGGGAGTGTTTCGGATGTCTGATTTGGAAAACGTTTTGGACAGGATGTTTGCTGAATTTCAGAAGCTGACGAACCGCTTGGACCGGATGGAAACGAGAATGACGGAATTCCAGAGCAGCGTAGACCGGATGGAAACGAGAATGACGGAATTTCAGAGCACCGTAGACCGGATGGAAACGAAAATGACGGAGTTCCAGAGCAGCGTAGACCGGATGGAAACGAGAATGACGGAATTCCAAAGCACCATTGACCGGATGGAATCGAAAATAGTGGGGCTCGATACGAGGCTGACAGCGTTTCAAGGCAGCGTAGAACCCAAGCTGCAAGGTTTTGAAAGCTCTCTGGACCGCGTCGAATCGAGGCTGGACGACCTGCAAAAATCCGTAAACCGGATCGAACACTCCCAGCAGGATGAGGTACTGGGCATGCTTAGGCTTGTCAAAACGAAGACCGAAACACATGAGTCCAAAATCGACGTCCTCAACAAGCGTTTGCTCGAAGCAGAGGCGAAGCTGGAGAGAGTCGCTAATTTATAAATACACCTTAGGTGGACGATACAAGTTAGCAGGCGAAAATTCGAATCGCCCGCTACTCGCAATTACAAAAAAATGCAGCAGCAAATTCGGGTGCGAAAATACAATCCGAAACAGCTGCTGCCTGTTTTTTATTCACGGTAGCGCTTGTGTATCCGGCGGTTCCCCGCTCAGCAGTTTTTTGAGCAATACCTCGTCATCCACTGCATAGCCGCAGCGCTCATATGTCCGAATCGCAGCGGCGTTTTGTCTGCCAGTCAATACCTTCACTTCCGTGACTCCGCGCTGTTTCAGGTGCGTTTCCAAAAAAGCAATCAAGGACGCAGCCGCTCCTTTTCCCCGAGCGGACTTCTCCACATACAATTCTGTTATTTCTCCCAGAAGCTCCTCGTAACAGAATGATTGGAAGCGTTGTGCGCAGCCGAATCCGACGATTTTGCCATCGCATTCCGCTACGGCGATCAACTCGCTGCTCGTGCGCATGCTCTCGACGATTTCCGGTACAGGCCTCCTGTCGCCACCGTTGAACAGCTGGTTTAACCTGGCCAGCTCCTGTGCGTCGCTTTCTACTGCCAGTCTCGTTCTTATCTCCAAATCGAATCGCCTCCAAGCGCAATTTTCTGATCGGGTGGGATAGTCTTGCTCCTTTTCGATATGCGAAAAAGAAGAGGGAAATGGAAAGTCTAGTGAGCAGTATGGTTTAAATTGCAAATCAATTGGTTCAACACTTTGATCGCCGTCTTGTATTCTTCTTCCGTGATCCCCTGAAACACCTGTTTATCGAATTCAAAAAGAATCGCATCAAGTCTTGGAAATGCTTCGTTGCCTTCGCCTGTCAGTTCAAGCTCGGTAATGCCGAGCTCCGGCTTCTCTGTACGAATCATCCAGCCTCTTTGCACCAGGGAGTCAATGACTTCGTCCAATGTTTTCAAATCGACAAAGTCGTGAATCAGTTCGTGCAAGTCCTTCCTTGTTTTGACGCGTCCGTGGTATGTGTTGTTGAGGGCCTGCCAATGGGTGCGTGTTAAGCCCATAGGCGCGAACATGTCGTTGACGTTTTGCGTGATCAACTTATCAACCCGTTTCAAATACCAGCCGATCGGCTTTTCGGAATCGTGCGAGAAGTGCTTCCTTCTTTCCACTTTCCTCTGGAGCGGATTGTTTTCCATCATCATAACCTCCTCACTGACGTTGCGAAAGCAAATGATAGTTAGTACTAACTAACAACAACTGTTTTAAAAACTATGGCGTCAAAGCTCTGACAAATAACTGAACACTCGATTCGATAAATTCGTCGATGGAAGTGCTTGTTATCAACTGGCCGCTGGTCAGGCTGCTTACAAATGCGCCGAAGTTCATCCACATGAAGGTCATGGCCTGGACCTCCGGGTCGGTTGTGATCATCAAGCCTCTTTTCTGCATGGCTGCGAAATAGTCCGTCAACAATTCTTTTAGCTGCTGTGGATGTTTGTTCGCCTTTTCCCGAAACCCGGGCAAATAATCGCCGTCTTTTAGCGCGATCATAACGATTTTTCGATTGCGATTCATGATCTGATGATACGTTTTGCTGACGAGGAACAAGTCCGCTTGCAAGTCCCACACCAGTTCTTCGTTAAAAATCCGTTTCATCTCCACGGTATAGTAAAAGCGGTCGACTGCGGTTTCGAGAACCTTTTGCTTGCTGCCAAAGTGGCGAAACAGCGTCATCTCGCTTAAACCGGCCGCGGCCGAGATTTCTTTTGTGGAAACGCCTTTGTAGCCTTTCTCGGCCATCAAATCGATGGCTGCCAACAAAATTTTGTCTCCGGTACTTAGATGCGGATTGCCCGAGCTCATATTTTCCCCCCTCTATCAATGTTAGCGAATACTAACGTGTTGCATGTTCATCATAAACCATTTTTCAAGAAGAGAAAAGAATCAAAAGAAATTCTGCTTCTGATCACACCGGTGTTTATAACAATACGAGTACGAACCGATGCCGTAGCGCTTTGCTTTGCACAAACAGGCACCCGTAAAAAGGCCGCCCTCCGCTGGCCGGAAAGGCGAGGGGAGGACGACAGGGGGGGAAGCTTTAAACCATGGTTTGGCTATGCAGTACTTATTTTTGCTTCTCCTTCATTTCCCGATGAAGCGAGCCTACGTTTTCCGCAAGCTTGTCGAGCGACTGGTTCATGCCGATTACGGCGTATTCGGCCATTTGACCCGGCGTCCAACCGGATTCGGTAATCGTCAGTTCCGTTTGCTCGCCCAGAGCTTTAAATTCAATCACAAATTCAATTTCCTTCGGGTAGTCCGGGACGCCTGCCTGAGCGGGATCGATGATGTTTCCGTCCTTGTCGGCCATGCTTTGCGTGAATTCGATACGCTCCATCGGCACAATTTTCTTGTAGAAGCCGGCGGAGTACAGCTCATGTCCGCCGTGGTCTTCCGGAGCCCGCATGCAAAATACGTATTTTCCGCCTTCACGGAAGTCAATTTCGCAGTGTGGCGAATTATTTCAGGGACGGTTGGAGTCTCTTGGATGAGAATGTGCTTTTGAAAAAAATTTGACCCTAACGCATACGTCAGGGTTTATTGTAAATAGCAGGAAGCAGAATTCTTTCGTGGAGGTATCTGCGATGTACAGTGTAGGCGAGCTGCGCAAAAGGACAAATATCTCGGTAAGAACCTTGCATTATTACGATGAATTGGGCTTGCTGAAACCGTCCAGGGTAACCGAGACGGGGTACCGGTATTACTCAAAAGAGGATGTATTGAAACTGCAGCAAATCACGGCTCTCAAAAAGCTCGGATTTCCGTTGTCGCGCATCAAGGACATTCTCAATGCCGAGGATGCGCTCCCGGCCGAAATACGCTGGAAAAAGGCGATCCGGGGACAAATCGGTACGATCAGGGAAGAAATGGAGCGATTGCGGCGCTTGGAGCGATTGCTGTTTCACACCCTGTATTCGATCGAAATCACGGGCGATTTTCGCACCGACGACATTTTTTCGTTTATTCAGGCGATGCAGCCTGAGAAAGAGCCGAGCAACGACGAATCTCGCGAGCAATTTTTCAATGAGCATTTTACGCCGGAGGAAATCGAGGTTATTGACGGATTGCCGACATTCGATACAGACGATCCGAAGGCCGACGAATGGGTCAAGCTGCTGAGGGACATCCGGGACCATATGCACGAGCCTCCGCAATCACCTGTCGCACAGCGCCTGGCAAAGCGGGTTATGGATTGCGCGGAAGCATTTTTCGGAGGCAATACGGAGGTGATGGAAAAGTATTGGGAACTGATCAGGCCTTCGCCTGGCGATGCTCCCGTCGTTTACGGCCTGGATTACAAGCTGATGGCCTATATCGATCAAATCGTTGAGTGGTACGAGAAAGAGAGAGGAAAGGAGAGGGATGAGCAGGATGACCGTCGGCGATCATGAGTACGGGAAACAACAATGGAGATATTGGCGATGGCATTTTGCTGTTTTTGCGGCCGCTCACTTCGGAATGGCCTACATGTTTGGGCTTGCCCCTGCTTCCGGGCCTTCGGGCAATCCCTATATCGAACAGATCGTGAACTGGATCATGTACCGGGAGCCTGATTTGTACCGGGAAGCCCTCGGCAATCAAATCAGCTCCGTCTGGACGACGATCATGACCATCCACACGCTGTGGGCTTTGTGGTTTGCTTTCTTTCCGAAAAAGCGGGCAGTCAATCCTATGCCTGCCCCATCGGCAGGTTTCCAAGCCGCAAATAAAGAGGCATCGAACCAAAGAGCCGCGGAAAAAACGCTATCGCATGGCAGGGCATGGGTATACGTCCTCATGGGAGGCATACTCGAAATCGTATGGGCTGTCAGCTTCAAGACCGGATCGATCGGTCTTCATACGCTGATCGCGATTTTTGCCAGCTTCGATCTTCTCATCCGGGCCGCCAAGGTATTGCCAGTCGGCACCGTTTATGCGGTTTTCGCCGGTATCGGCTCAGTAGGCACAATCCTGGCGGGAGCGCTCTATTTGAAAGAACCGCTTTCTGCGGTCAAGGTGATTTTCGTTCTGCTGCTTGTCGTGTTTATCATCGGTCTGAAAGCTTCTGAAACGCGCAGTGTAAAGGGGGACGGATAATGGCATGGGCTTATTTGATTTTGGCGGGGCTGCTTGAGATTATCGGCGTGATCGGGATCAAAAAAGTCGCCGAGCATAATAGCTGGAGCAATAATCTCCTTCTGTACGGCGGCTTCTTTGCCAGCTTCAGTCTGCTGACGCACGCGATGCAAGAAATCCCGTTATCCGTGGCTTATACCGTTTGGACGGGTATCGGGACACTCGGGTCTGCGGCCATCGGTATGGTGTTTTTCCGCGAACCGCGAAGCCGACTGCGGCTGTTTTGCATGGCGGGAATTATCGTGACTGTTCTTGGACTGAAACTGGCAGATTGAAACTGCTCACGCTTGTAGAGAGGGGCCATGGGCAACTGGCGGTCCATCGGTCGGCAGGACTCGGCGGCAGTTGCCACCCAGGCCCCACCTTGAAAAATAAAAGGGTAACCCCGTACAAGAGAAACGGGTTTATCCTTTAAAAGTAACATATCTGTACAACAGAGCCCCAATTAGCTGAATTGCCACATAAAAGAGCGCTGGATTGCCCGCCATATAATTGTTTCGACAGCTTGAAAAAACTTACGCCTGGGGAGTGGGAGCCCCGTATTTCTCCCGGTATTCGCGGGCCAGCATGCTCATCATGACGGAATCGTGGTACTGGTGATGGTAATAGAGAGCCTCGCGCTGGACGCCTTCCTGTTTAAACCCGATCTTCTCATAGGCGCGGATGGCTCGTTCGTTGTAGGAAAACACGTTGAGCTCGATCCGGTGAAGATTGAGGATGCCAAAGCCGTATCCGAGCAGCAGGCGCATTGCCTCGCTTCCAAAGCCTTTGCTCTGATGCTGCAGTTCGTTGATGGCGATGCGAATATTGCAATTCCGATTGACCGGATCGATCGATTGGAGCGCAATGTCGCCGATCACTTCGTCATTGTCCCGCAGGGCGATGAGCAGCAGCAGGTTGGAAGAATCCTGGGACTTGGCGTCGAGGTAGCGGTGAATCTGTTCGCGGGTAAAGCTGCGCTGTGTACCGGTCAGTCGGCGGGTTTCCGGATGAAAGAGCGTGCCAAAGTACAGATCGGTATCTGCCAGCTCGACAGGGCGAAGGTAGACGCGTTCGCCTTCGAGGAACCGGACAGGCTTGTTTGCGGATGTATGCATGATTCGATGCCTCCTTTTGATACCTTACAATAGCGAAAATGTGTATACTTGGAAATGGACAGTTTCGCAAAAAGTAAAAGGACAGATGGAGGTTCACCGATGCTTTTCGCACCGCAGTTGGACGATTCCAGCCGGATTCCCCATTACGTACAAATTTACGAGCAGATAAAGCGGCAGATTATCGCAGGGGCGTTGTCCGAGCATGTCAAGCTGCCTTCTGTCCGCAAGCTGGCTGATCTGCTGGGACTCAGCACGACCCCGGTGGAAACGGCGTACCAGCAGCTAGTCGCGGAAGGCTTTATCGCCAGCAAGCCAAAAAGCGGCTACTACGTTCAGCCACTGGCCGATCAGCAGGTGGAGAGAGCAGAGGAGAGGGAAACAAA
The DNA here is from genome assembly GCF_003710865.1 of Brevibacillus borstelensis. GTDB lineage: Bacteria > Bacillota > Bacilli > Brevibacillales > Brevibacillaceae > Brevibacillus > Brevibacillus borstelensis. The sequence continues at coordinate 24,137 of NZ_RHHO01000029.1, forward strand.
ATTGACCGTCCCTCGCTTGCAGCATCGGGATGCATCCTCGTACCCCTATGACTTTCACCTCTCGAAAAACGATTTTTCCCACTTCCCCTTTGCCCTGTGGCGGCGGCTGTTCAACAGAGTGCTGCGGCATGAACACCTGGACCTGCTTTTTTACGGAGACCCCCAGGGGGAGTATGGACTGCGAACCGAGCTGGCCCGTTATCTGCGCCAGTTGAGAGGCGTCTCGTGTTCACCTGAGCAGATCGTGATCGGGGCTGACCAGCACGGGCTACTGACCTTGCTCGCTCTGCTCCTGAAAGCTCGCGTGGCCCGCGTCGGAGTCGAGAATCCGGGTTATCCGTTGATCGCATCGACCTTCCGCCAAAACGGCTATGAGGTGATCCCCGTCTCGCTGGAGGAGGATGGCCTGAATGTAAACGAGCTGGCAGAGAGCGGCGTCGAGCTGGTCGCGGTTTCGCCGTCCCACCAGTATCCGCGGGGAATGATCATGCCGATCGCCAAACGGCTGCGCTTGCTGGAATGGGCCAAGAAGACGGACGCCTACATTATCGAGGACGATTATGACGGCGAGTTCAGGTATCACGGAAGGCCAGTTCCCTCCCTTCAGGGCCTGGTGCAGGGAGCCAATGTGATCTATATGGGCGGCTTCTCGCAGGTGCTGGCCCCGGCCATTTGTACCTATTACATGGTCCTGCCGGAGTCTTTGCTTGAGTCCTACGACCTTTTGCTGAGAGAGCTGCTGCTGGAGCAGTCCTCATCTCCTCTGCACCAGAAAACGCTGGAGCTGTTTATGCGGGAGGGACATTTCGAAAAGCATGTGCGCCGGATGCGCAATGTCTATCGGAAAAAGCACGACACGCTGGTTCAGGCGGTCCGGAAGCACATGGGGGAGCGGACTGTAGTGATCGGAGAGGACGCCGGATTTCATGTACTGCTGAAAGTCCAGCACCAAGTGGAGGAGAGGGAGCTTTCCCGGATGGCGAAGAAGGCCGGAATCAATATCGCCTCAGCAGCCTATACGTGGATGACGCCTCGTACGGAAACGACCGAAAAAGAATTTATCGTAGGCTTTGCCGGCATTGAATTGGAGAAAATCGAGCCGGGTATCCGCAAACTGGCCGATGTTTGGTGGGGGCAGTGTTCCAAGTTTGCTTCCAAATCTTGACGCAGAGCTTGATTTGGGAGTAAACTGCTCCTTGATAGGAAAATATGAAAAACAAAATCGTTTTCTAAATTTCCGAGAGGGGGCAGGAATCGTGCAGGAGAGAATCATTCAGCTGGCCATTCGGGAAATCCACACCAAAGGGCTCAAGTTTACGATGGCGGAGCTTGCACGGCAAGCGGGGATGAGCACGAAAACGCTGTACGGGTACTTTTCCTCCAAAGAAGAACTGATCTCCGTGATCATTGAGCGCGGAGTCAAAGAGCTGCAGCAGAAGGAAGCCGAGATTATCGGGCGTACGGACATCGATCTGACGGAAAAACTGAAGCTTTTGCTGGCACTTGTCCCCAGCGGCTTTGGCAGCACCCATATCCGTCTGTGGTACGAGCTCAAGCGGTACTACCCCGAGCAGTGGGCGCTTGTTGAGGATTGTCTTCAAAACGAGTGGGAGCATGTGCGGAATATTCTTGAGCGGGGAATGGCCGAGGGAACATTCCAGCGGGTGAGCATTCCCGTCTTTATTCATATGTATATCGGATCGCTTGAGCATCTGGTGGATCGCCAGGTCGTAGAGGAGACAAACATGACGATGGCAGATGCCCTGGACGCGATGATTGAGATATTGCTGCACGGGATTGCGGGCGGCGGGAAAAAGGAGGGGCAGCGATGAGGTGGGTGGACTTGTCTGGCGCCATTTGTTTGGAAGTTGCGGGTATCTCCGGGCAAATCGCAGGTACCACCGGGCAAATCGCAGGCACAGCGGAGGGCCTCGCGGATGTCTCCGGGGAGGTATGCGTGAAATGAAAGCGCTAAGACCTTTTTTCTGGTTGACCGACGTCGGCTTTCTCGTTTACTGGAGCATTGTCTTCCTCGAATGGCTCCCTCCCGAGTACCTCTATCCGGATTACGCCAATCCGCTGATGGTGGCCTGGAATCTGTCGTTTTTTCCCCTGGATCTTTTCATTTCCATTACGGGATTGACGAGTCTGTATTTTTATCATGCAAACCGAAACTGGCGTCCCATGGCGCAAGTTTCGCTCGTCCTGACCTTTTGCTCCGGCCTGCAAGCCATCGCCTTTTGGGGGTTCAAAGGGGACTTCGATCCCGCCTGGTGGCTCCCCAATCTGTATTTGCTCTTGTATCCCTTGTTTTTTTACCGTCTGTTTGCGGGGAAACAGCTAGACTCCGCGGCCTCCCAGTAATGCGTTTCCGGGAGATATGGCCGCTATATCTCATCCTGTTTCATATGCTTTTTGATAAACCGGAAGAAACCCACGGCACACATCACGATAATCGCCGCCCAGGTGAACAAAAAGGCGATGCCGAGGCCGATATTGGCTCCGACAATGTCGTTGGAACGCTCATAGAGCAAGGTGAAAACAAGCGGGCAGGCAAGCGCGATATAAAGGATAAAAAAGGAAAGAGACTTTGTCGTCGTTTTCTTCTGAATGGTAAGATAAACAAAGATATGGGAAACAAGCAAGAGGATAAACGTGACAACCGTCAACAGCAGCATGCGGCAGAGCCTCCTCGAGTCTTTCTTTATCTGGGTTGTGCCCTCGAGTACTACCATAGCCAAAAACAAGCGTTCAAGCAAGCGCAAAGGAGAGTGGAGGGGGAGTGAAACGATGAAGCACGGCAGCGATACCCTGCTGATCGTCAGTTTGCTCGGGTACGGAACAACGCTGCTCCTGTTGGCCTTGATCTGGTTCCGTACACCAAAAGAGAGGGAGCCGCTTCTGTTTGTAAAACTGATGGGCTATACCTTGCTTGCGATGTTCCGTTTTTCGTTCAACCAGCTTTCGATGCCGCTCGGACTGATCGCCGCCATTCTTCTGGTGAAGCGAACGAATGGAAACAAGAAGGCGAAGCTTGCGGCCGTCTGGCTGGGGGGAATCATGTTTCTGGCAGGCTTTTTGCCAGTGGCAGACTGGATCGAAAACACGCTGTACCCGCGTACAGAGATGTCTACCTATTTGCATGAGGATTTGACGGGGAAAGGTTTTGCTATGAATGTTGCCAGTTCGGACATGCGACGCTTTTACAGCAAAACCGAAAAAGACGAGAGCGGGCGGAAGCTGTATGCCGCTCTGCGGGAATCCCGCTACATCGAGGGCTTGCCTCTGCGGGAGCGGATGGATGAGGAATACGAGCTAAAATTGTTTCAGGATACAGATAACAGGGACAACCGCTTCAAACATCTGGAGTTTCGGGTCGCCTCTGACGGATCGTATCTGAAGCTTCGATTTGAGGACAGCCAGTATGTTTTTCGGGCGTCACGGGAGTTTCAGCAGTTGTTTCAACAGATGGTGGCGGAAGAGCGTGAAAGCAGCGATGAATAGGGTCGGGAATCAGTACAGAAGCTTTGGGCTTAGGACTGTACTGAGTGGATGGAACATGCATGGACGGAACATCATGGACTCCCAACGAATCGTGCGTTGGTCCTTAGTCCTTCTGCTCCATGGAAAGAGGCGCTTCGGATTTTCCCCGGATCAAGGCCACCAGCAGCAACAATAAAGGGAGCAGCAACAGAAACGTATACGCATAAGAAAACCAAATTTTTGGTACGAACTCAAGGAGTTTGGTAATGTTCGGGTAAGCCAAAACGGATAGTGCGACCATTAAGACGCCCAAAGGCACCGTTAATGGCTTATAGGTCCTCAACTCAAGACTTTGAGCCAGTCCCAACGCCGAAACATAAAAGGTAATCGTCGTTTTGATAAATATGGACAAAAACCAAACGCCAGCCAAAAGCACTTCCACACGCTCCAAAAAGTTGCCTATACTGATTTTCTTGGCCAGCACAAAGGACGGATAAATATTTCTCGCTGTAAAATCCGAGCCAAGAACGAGTATGCATAAAGCCGTTATGATGATCAAAATGACACCACCCGCGGCAGCGCCCAGCAAGAGTGAATGCAGAACTTTTTTCGGGCGATTGACAAACGGGAGCAACATGAGAAAACAGACGAATTCTTGCAGACTTGAAAATTGTATCCCCGCTCCAAGCAGCGGCTTTATTCCGCCTTCCGTAACAGGCTCCAATTGGTTGATCTCGATTTCCGGCAGCAGTGTGAAGGTCAGAAAAAGCAGAGACACAAATATCCAGGGAAAAAATATTTCCGTGGTCCTGGCGATGACCTCAAGTCCGTATCGCGTTGCGATCACAACCACCATACTGAAGGAAATCAGTATAACTTCTACGGGGGTTTCAGGCATCACGTTTGACACGATGAAGTTTCCCAGATCACGAACCATCAGTGCCGAAAGAAAAATGAAAAATGAGAAAAACAACAAGGAGATCAATTTTCCCGGCCATTTTCCCAAAATTTTCTCGCTGTATTGGGCCAAGGTCATGGAAACAGATTTCCCAAAGCAACATACATAACAATCAACACCAAATCGATAACAATACCGATAATGGCTGCGATCCAGGCGTTTTGTTTCGCTTCCAGCGCCAATGGAGACGGTCCCAGCAAAAAGGAGGTGCCCATCGTAAAGGCAATCACAAGAACCGTCAATTGACGTATGTTGATTTTTCCTTGTTCCAGCATGGTACTCACCTCTCATTTCTGCCATTGTCTTTGCTGGAATGAACAATTGGAGAAAAGGCTGTTACTCTTTAAATAGAGACAGGATCCCGTCACTGACCGGTTTGTAAATAAAGGTAATCATTTCGCTAAGACTCGGAACCGGCACATGCAGCACTTGGAGGACACCGAGCGTGATCCCGGCCGTAACAAGAGGGAAAATGCCCATGCTTCCTTGACGAACCTGTTTTTGACTAAAGCCGGCACCTCCATGCAGGCAATGATCATTCCCACCGCAATGATGGCTGCAGCTTTCAACATGTTGATCTACTCCTCTTTCGTTTCCAAGTACGAATTGCTGATCGTGCCAAGGCCCCGGATGTTGAAATCTACACGCATGTCAACATCCAAGCCGACAAATTCCTCATCCCAATTCTGTTTTGCCTTCTTCCAAAATCCCGGCTCCGCCCGGTGAACAGCTTCCCCAAACCCGAAAATATCCGCTTTGTACTTATGCTGAGCTTTTGAAATGGCTTGCTGCATAAATCCCTTTATTTTTTCCGCCGCTTTCGCTTCAAGGCCCCGAATCGTTTTGTCCTTGGCCAAATCCATATTGCATTGTACTTCACTGATATTTGCTTCCACGCGGACTTCGATGGCTACTTCCGGTTTTTTTCGCACGACTTTTCCCTTCATCTCGCTGTTGGTGCGGATGATTTCCAGCGCTATATTTCCGCCATTGGGACAAGCAACATATTCTGCTGTGCTTTTTACCTCATTTTGAATGTAATTGTATCCCTTGGATTCTTCCTCATTGAGCCAGCCTACGAGCTTGTCTTTTTTAAACACAGCCAATCCTTCGTACCTCAAGAGAGCGCGCGAGTCTATTCGCTGCATATTTTCTTTGGTCCCGGCAATATCCTTCGCTCCGTCAAGTGTAATGCCAGTCAGGACCGGATGCTTCCCTTCGCTGGTCATGTCCGATATCAACTTGTCGAGGGTCGCTTTTCCTGTTGCCGCCCAGGCAGTATTTGACGACTGCAAAGAATGGAACATTTTATTGGCAGGAATTTTTTCAAGCAAAGTCAGGGTTTTCAAAATTTCTTCGGCGGTTGCATCCTTTGAAACAACGAGAAAAAAATCGGTTCTGAATTCGTGGTCTCTTGAAAGAAAGTCCAACACTTTTGCAATTCCTTCTTCGGCTACCTCTTTGCCCAGCACAATTACTTGCATATGGGACAAGTAAATTTTGCGGGGCGATTTTGTCGTTGTTCTTCGCAATGCTTCAAAAATACTCGTCCCTTGTGTAGAGTAGGTAATTACGGGAGCGGTGTCCGTACCGGCTCTTTGTGCTGCCACCGCGCCGGGATTCACAATTTGGATGGATACCAGATAGTCGTTGTCTTTCTTGTCAACCCCCATGGCAACAGCGATTGCCAGCTCGTTTAATTCCCTTCTGTTCCAACATCCGGTCAAAACAACGAGAAGCAGCAGGAATAGGCATGCCATGGTAATAGGTTTACGCAACCGAATCGCTCCCTCTCTTAAGAATTTTGCTTGGATTCTGGATGTGGATGCTCGTTGTTTTCGCGAATGGTATCGTTTTGACTGATCGCTCTCGGACGTGAAAACAATGCCCATAGCGGCAAGCGGAAAAGCGTATCCTTCTGTTCAGCCAGATGAAAAGGAGCAAATGGACTCATGTACGGAGCTCCAAAGGAGCGCAGGCTGCACAGATGGAGAACGATGACAATGACGCCCAGGATGATGCCATACAGACCAAAGGATGCCGCCAAGGCCATAAGGCCGAAGCGCAACATCCGAATCGAAATTCCCACGCTGAATGCCGGGATGACGAAATTCGCAATGGCTGTAATGGCGACGACAATGACCATTGCCGGAGAGACGATGCCCGCTTCTACCGCGGCTTGACCAATGACCAATGTTCCGACGATCGATATGGACTGACCGATCGCCCGCGGCATTCTGACGCCTGCTTCGCGGAGGATTTCAAAGGTAATTTCCATAAGCAGCGCTTCCACAAAAGCGGGAAAAGGTACACCCTCGCGCTGCGATGCCAAGCTTATGAGCAGGCGGGGTGGGATTATTTCCTGGTGAAAGGTGGTGATAGCAATATACATGGAAGGTACAAGCAGGGATATAAACAGCGATATATAGCGGATCTGGCGGATTAGAGTGGCAAAATCCCAACGTTGATAGTAGTCTTCACTCGCTTGAAGAAATTGTGCAAACAGAGCGGGGACCATGAGGACGAAAGGGGTTCCATCGACTAAGATCACGACCCTGCCCTCCAACAAACCCGCCGCCGCCGCATCGGGCCGCTCAGTATTATGTACAGTGGGAAAAGGAGTGAACGTTTTGTCCTGGATGAGCTCTTCAATGTACCCGCTTTCCAGTATTCCGTCAATGTCGATTCGCTTGAGCCTGTCTCGCACTTCCTGCACGATCTTCTCGTTGGCAATCCCCTTGATGTACATGATGGCTACATCGGTTCTCGTCACTCGGCCGATTTGAATCGTTTCCAGCCAGAGATGAGGGTCTTTGATCCTTCTGCGGATTAAAGCGGTATTGGTCCGAAGTGTTTCGGTAAAAGACTCTCTGGGGCCGCGTACAACTGTCTGTGCGGCGGGCTCTGAAACTCCTCTGTCTTTCCATCCTCTGGAGCTTGCCGCGATCCCGCAGGGAGAACCATCGACCAGGATGACAGCATCTCCCGATAGCAGGAATGCAAACAAGCCATCAAAATCAGAGACTTCGTTGGTGTCGGAGACGGTAAGTGCAAAATCCCGCAAAACACGAGACACATGCGAACGGTCGGATATCTTGAGATCAATCTCCGTTTCTTTGATCGCAAGCATCAAAGATTCCAGAATAAAATCAGTGATCACTTTTTTATCGGCGAGCCCTTCCGTGTAAAGAATGGCCATTTTTATTTCTGATCGGCCAATTCTGACTTCTCGTATGATAATGTCAGTGCTGCCCCCGCTTATTTCCCTGATCCGCTTTAGATTCGCATCAAGGCAAGCCTGCAGCGGCTCTTTGCGAAGAGAACCGCATTGTTCCACGTCCAGCCGCCTCCGTTCTCCCATCAGTCTTGTAGGTAAGCCAAAATACGGCAAACAAAAAAAGGAATAGGGAAATTTCCCCTATCCTTACTATTTCCACTTTTTATTTGTCTAAACAGTCAAAAATCAAAAAACGGTTTGCAGATGATCGTCTTCCTCCACATACGGAATCGTCAACGGCCCGAGCGGGAGCACAGCCACCGTCATGCCTTCTCCATACTTCTCCTTCAACTCTTCCAAGGTCTTCTCGATGTCATGGGTCGGGGCGAACATGGCCATCCTCACATCTTCATCGGAGAGCGTGGAGTAGACGTGCACATCGGCCCAGACCTGGATCACCGCCTGCTTTTGCACCTGCCACTGATCGAATATTTTAAACGAAGGATCATTGATCATGTCCAGGATTTCCTGCGGTGTCTTGCGCATTTTCAGGATGTCGGCGTAGTTGCCGTGATTGGGCAGGCCGTCGGAGCATTCCGAGGCACAGATGATCGTGCCGCCCTTCTTGACGATCTTGTGCGCCGCGCTCATCCCTTTTACCGCTTGATACAGGTTTTGATCGAGCGGGTAGCCCGAGTTGGAGGTAATGACGACATCAAACCGGTGGTCGCAGCGGATCATGGCGTGCTCCTTGGCGAAAGCGCAGCCCCGGTCATGCGCTTCGTACAGCTCGCCAGCAAAGACGGCGGTGATTTCCTTCTCGCGGTTCAGGGTGACGTTGAGCATGAAGTCGGGCTTGCACATGCTGTTGATCTCCCGCGTCATGTCCTGCACCGGATTGTTTACCATATTGCCCCAGGTGGACAGCGGATCGCCGATCATTCTGGCATTGTGAAACGTGAGGATGGTCTCGATTCCGGCAATGCCCGGCATAATCCCTTTGGGCCCGCCGGAAAAACCGGCGAAGAAATGGGGCTCGATAAAGCCGGTGACGATTTTAAAGTCGGCCTCGACGTACTCCTTGTTCAGGTAGACGTCGCAGCCAAAGCGGCTTTCGCCCACCTTGACGAGCTCCTCCTTCTCATGGCAATGGTGGTTGATGACTCGTACATGTTCGACTACCCAGTCGCCCAGCATCTGGACGAATTCGTCTCTGGTCTGGTCCCGGTGGGTGCCCGTGCCGTTGATCACGACGAAATTTTCCAGCGGCACATGGGACAGCTCCTTCAACAGCCAGGGGACGAGCTTGTGATTGGGAGTAGGGCGGGTGATGTCGCTGATCACGATCGCCACTTTGTCTGTGCTTTTAACCATCTCGCGGAGAGGGGCGCTTCCGATCGGATTGCGGAGCGCTTCCAGTACCGCTGCTTCCTCGTCCGCCAGTCCGGGAAGATTTTTTGGCTCCAGGATGAGGGAGTGATCAGGCACTTCTACTTCCAGTCCGTGCTTGCCGTACAACAATGTCGTTTTCATGGCTCTCTCCTTTTCAACACGTATTTGTCATGATTGTCTTGATCCGAAAGGTGAAACTCCCTGACGTCTGTCAGGGGCAGCACACGCATACATGGATGTACTAGATGTTACGTGTGGATGGTATTTGATATCTCGTGGGTTTCCAGCTTTCCGTTGATACCTCGCTTCTTTTGCCACGTATCGACCAGGATCACGCCGATAGGACAGAGGATCGCCGTAGTCAGTGTGGAGATGGAGATTTGGGCGGTCGCGATTTCCACCAGATTTTGATAGGCCTGTGCATCTGCGGCGGACATCATGCCGGATCCGGCTGCTACTGCTGCGGCTGCCGCGATTGCCGCCGGTGTGCCTACCGCGTTGCCTGCAGTCGATGCTTCCGCTACGGGTGCGATGTGGCTTTTCTCGCGGAACAGCTTGAAGACCAGCATGCCTGTAGAACCGGTCAAAATGGTCGTCATGAAGCCGAGCGCCAAGCCGCCGAGCAGCACCTCGATTTTCAGGAAGGTGGCAAAGTCCATCCCGGCACCGAGGGAAAAGGCAAAGAACGGAACGGGCAGCAGCTCGCCCGGCTTCAGGAAGTCGCGCATTTCGGGATCGAGGTTGCCCAGCAGCATGCCGATGCCGATCGGCAGCAGTACAGCGATAAACGCGATGAAGGGGAAGTTCGCACCCATCATGCCCAGCGCCATCAAGGTGAAGAAAGGACCGTCATTCAGCGAAAGGACCGCAACGGCGCCGACGTCAGAGCGATTCCCGTACTGGGACGTAAGGGCGGCATACATCCCGCCGTTTCCGTTGGTCATCGCGGCGATAATCGTCATCGCCGACAGGCCGAGGAAGCCGTTCATCATGTCGCCGGACAGCTTTCCCCACAGAAAGCCGATGATCACGCCGGTAAAATACTTGGAGGCAGTCAGCAGCACGCCTTTTTTCAGCGCCGTTCCGCCGACCCGCAGATTCATCTGGCTGCCGCAGCAGAACAGGAACAGGGCGATCAGAATGATGGAGCTGTTTTTAAAGAGGGCCTCGGAAAATCCGCCGATGCGCAAAAACTCGTAATGGCCGTCTTTGGTCGCAGCAACCCCAAGGGATTTCAAAAAGTCCATGACAACGGGTATGTGCATTTGGTCAATGGTGTTCAGCAAGGCGCCGAGCAGCAGCGGAACAACCATTAATCCGCCGGGTACCTTTTCGATGGTCCGTTTGATTTTCATTCAACAATCCCCCTTGTACGCTTAGTTGTGGTTTTGCCTGGCCAGATACGTCCGGAATACTTGCTCTGCCGTCTGTGTGAGCAGCTCCGGTGCCCGCTCCATCGCTTCCTGCAGGGACATCGGCGCGTTTAGTATGCTATGAATGCTATGAATGCCGTACTGATAAAGGGTATCGATACCGCGTCCGATCGAGCCTGCCAAAACGAAAACGGGTATGCCGCGTTTCTGGGCCACCTGCGCTACACCCATCGGAGTTTTTCCTGATGCTGTCTGAAAGTCAATTTGTCCTTCCCCGGTGAGGACGAGATCGGCATCCTGCAAATGCTTGTCAAGTTGCGTATACTCGATCACGATGTCGATACCGCGTCTCATGGACGAAGGAAAGAAGGCTTGAAATGCACCGCCGATTCCGCCTGCAGCGCCTGCCCCTGCCCGTTGATGCAGCCGGATGCCGGTTTTGGACTCGACTAGATCCGCCCACGCGCGGAGGGATTGATCGAGTCTTTCCGCCATCTCGGCAGTGGCCCCTTTTTGCGGACCGAACACGTGGGAGGCCCCGTCCGGACCGATCAGCGGATTTTGGACGTCGGAGGCGATCAAAAACTCCGCTTCGCGTATGCGAGGGTCAAAACCGCTGTCATCGATCACCTCGATCCGTTCGAGCTCGCCACCGCCAAATCCGACCTGATGTCCCTCAGCGTCGAGCAGCTTCATGCCGAGGGCTTGCAGCATGCCGATGCCCCCGTCATTGGTAGCGCTTCCACCAATCCCGAGAATAAATCGTCGGCAGCCGTCATCCAGGGCTTGTCTGATCAATTCGCCCGTGCCGTATGTCGTGGTGACTAGCGGGTTTCTTTTCTCCGCCGGGACCAGGTACAGGCCGGACGCGCTCGCCATCTCGATCACGCAGGTGACGTTGTCTCCCAAAATTCCGTAGGCGGCATCCACCGGTGTGTTCAAGGGGCCTGTGACAGTGACCTGTACCTTGCGTCCCCGGGTCGCTGCGACCAGACTTTCCATCGTGCCTTCTCCGCCGTCTGCGACCGGTACCAGAACGGTACGGGCTTCGGGGCGAACCTTTTTGATGCCTGTTTCAATGGCGAGGGCAGCGTCAAATGCAGACAAGCTTCCTTTGAATGAATCGGGTGCAATCACAACCTTCACGCTGACGTTCCACTCCTTTGTAAAGCGCTTTCATAACTTGCTTTTCATTATAGAGAAGGGGCATTCGCGAAATCATCGGTTACCATCCATAAAAATCCCGTGCAAATTATCGCATAATTTTGTTTATTATAAATAAGCGCTGGCTTAATCGATGTGTGAAGGATAAGATTTGAGTATGCTGACCTATGAGATTGCCAAACAGATCGTACGCGAAACGATGAACCGCCTCAACCGCAACATCAACATCATGGACCATACCGGAACGATTATCGCTTCGGGAGACGCTTCGCGTGTGGGTGAAATCCACGAGGGAGCTGCCGATGTCATCCGGACAGGCAAGCCGCTGATGATCACCCGCAGCAATGAGCGCCAGTACAAAGGCGCGCGCCCGGGGATCAATCTGCCGATCGTCTTTCAGGACAAGCTGATCGGTGTCATCGGCATCACGGGGGAGCCAGATGAGATCCGCGAGTTTGGGGAGCTTGTCAAAATGATTACGGAGATGATGATCAACCAGTCCTTTCTGGCCTCCCAGCTCGAGTGGAAGCAACGGCTGAAGGAAATGATTTTTGAAGAGCTGATCCAGCGGGAGATTCAGGAAGAATCCGTCGAGCAGAGGCTGGCCCTGCTGAAAATGAAACTGGAGGAGCCTTTCCAGGTCTCTCTCATCGAGATGCGTGAAATTCCGATGCAAAATCAGGAGCTGATTCAAAAAGTCGAGCAGTTGATCGGCGAAACGAAATGGCTGGTCGGATTCCGCAGCGTAAACCGGTTGTTCATCCTCACTTCCGGTCTGGAGGAAGGCACAGTCATAAAAAAGCTGGAAGCCATTCAACTGTTTTTGCGGCAAAAGGAGATCCCGTTCAAGATCGGTTTGGGCTCGCAGGTGACAGAGACGGGGAAAATCGGCATGTCGCTTGAAGAGGCAAAGCTGGCATTGCTCTTGGGAAGCCAGGAGCAGGGCATCACCTCTTATTTGGATATCGAGACGAAGGCGCTGATCAAGCGGATGGACAGCCAGGCCAAACAAAAATTTCTCGATCGCGTATTTGCCCATCTCCCGCCGAAGGGGATCGAAACGCTGGAGGCGTTTTTTGCCAGCAACCTGAACATCGGCGAAGCAGCCAAACATTTGTATGTCCACCGCAATACACTCATCTACCGTTTGACAAAAATCAAAGAGCGCACCGGCTACGATCCGCAGGTTTTTCATGACGCCGTCTCGCTGCAGCTGGCAGTGTGGATGCAGCAAAATCAGGCGGGAGGAGAAGGGGAAGGGCGGTAGACGGGAAGGATCTGCCGCTTTTTTTCGCAGTTCTCGTTCTTTCTGACTTTCACCAGGTTGTAAAAAAGTGGTGAATCTGGATGCGGAAAAACGTGGTACCGTTATGGAGACAGCTAGATTTTCCTTAAAAATGGAAAGGAAAGAGGGAGAAAGCTGGTGGAACAATGCCGACACTTGAGATGTCTGACTGACCGCATTCATTTTCTGCCACCGGATGAGCGAACAGACCGGCCGATTCTCGCAGCTATTTCCGGGACGAAACAGACTTTAATGCTCGATACAGGAAACTCTCCTGCCCATGCGGAGCTGTTTCTGAAGGAATTGGAACGGCACGGATTATCGCAACCGTCTGTTGCCGTTTTGACTCACTGGCACTGGGATCACACGTTTGGCGGTGAACGGATCGGGGCAAAGCTGGTTGCCCATGAAAAAACGAAAGCCGTTCTGGAGAAGCTGGTTCCTCTCGCCTGGACAGATGAAGCCATCGACCAATGGAAGGATAAAAGCAGCGGGTTTGCTTTCTGTGCCGAGATGATCAAAAAGGAGTACGGCGCCGAGCGCAATATCTCGATCCGACTGCCGGAGATCACCTTTCAAGGGAGCTGGGAGGCTGACCTCGGCGGCATCCGCGTCGTAGTCGAACATGTTGGTGGCGATCATTCCTCGGATTCATCGGTCGTCTTTATCCCGGAAGAGAAGGTCTTGTTTTTGGGAGATTGTCTGTACGCGGACTTGTATGGTCGCTACACGGAAGCCAAAACAAGGGCGCTGCTTTCGAAGCTGGAGAAGTACGATGCCGACTGGTATGTCCTGTCTCACGAAATGCCGATGTCCAAAGCGGAATATCAGGGCTATGCGGAGCTGCTGGGGCTAGTCTGTCAGCTTGCGGAGGACACAGATGGAGAGCGCGAGGCCATCATGTCAGGATTAACCGCCGCTCTTGGCCGTCAGCCGGGGGAGCTGGAGCTTGAGGTAGTTTCCTGCTTTGTGAACGGGGCGGCAGTGCAGGCAAGTGGGGATGGGAAGTAGAAAAGCTGTAAAGGAAGAGGGGCTGCTCAATCAGGTGGCCTTTTATTTTGAAAGGTTACCCGCATGGTCTGCCCTCCGTTTATGGCTACAATCGGTACTATTAGTAAGTCCCCTTCCAATTCTGAAGTACCGATATATCTTTTGAAAAGAGTATGTTAATTCCATTGCCACTACACGTGACACAAGCGGCATCCGTATCCCATGAAACATAATGAAGAATTCTTCGTCTTACTTATAAGGGATCATGGGAAATATTTACAAAAATAGACAACGGCAGCTCATAGAATATGGTGGTCAAGTGATGATGCCGATTCAGTCTTTGACGAATCAAGAGATTATAGTAATTAGAACATGGAGGGGAATGAAATGAAAAAACGGAATGTAGTAATAACGTCTATGTTCACATTTGCTGTTTTGTCGGGTGTTGCTTTTGGAGGCTTTTATGGTGTTGAGCCTGTAAATGCGAAAAAAGAAAAGGTTGAAATGAAGAAAGAGGAAAAGATGAGTGACTATCGTCCCGAAGAAATCAACAAAAAAATTGAAAGTTCATGGGAAGATGCGTTAAAAACCTACGAGATTGATGATAGCCAATGGACTAAGATTGACTATGCCGACCGGATTCACTTGACTCAGACGCTCAGTGACGAAGAGAAAACAAGCTTTTATGATGCGATGCTTGGAGCGATGGAGAAGCATTCAAAAGTGGGAGACATGATGCCGCTTATGCTTGTTAATGATGATAAATCGAAAGTCATTATTTTGTTCCAGCATGATGAAGGAAAAGGTAAGACAGTTAAAATTGAATTAGCACTTAAAGGAAACGCAAAATCCCTTAGTGCCAATGAGTCCTCAAAAGAATGGACAGTAGAGAGCGTTGAAGAAAAGTAATTGAAGTCGAAACTTGTCTGGGTGGGTCATTTTTTGGCTCCACCCAGACCCTATTTTTAATCCGTAGCCAGTTTTCAGAGCAAAGCCCACTCCTAGCCCAAAACCCGTTTCATCCGCAATACGCCCTCCACAATGTCCTCCTCCGGCAAATTCCCGTACCCGATAATCACCTTGTCCAGATGTCGCCCTTTTTGGATCGCATGCTCCTCGACCGGATAAACCCGGACGCCTGCTTGCAAAAGAGCCGACAAACTCGCCTCAGTGAACGCTTTGCCAGAGAAAGAAGCGACAATATGCAGTCCGGTCGAAGCCCCCCAAATGTCCACCTGTCCGGGAAAATGAGCCTGGAGCGCGTCGCATAGCGCTCTCCGGCGGCGCTTGTACAGCTTTTTTACCCGGCTGATGTACTTCTCCAGATGGCCTTCCTCCACAAACCTTCCCAATGCCAATTGCTCCAGTGAAGGCGTGTGCAGATCCGTAAACCATTTTGCCGCCTGATACCGTTCCACCAAAGAAGGGGGCAGCACGAGATACCCCATGCGCAGTCCCGGAGAGAGAATTTTGCTAAAGGAGCCGATGTAGATGACCCGTTCTCCGGCCAGCCCCTGAAGCGAATGGACAGGCGGACTGTCGTACCTGAACTCGCTGTCGTAGTCGTCTTCGACGAGATAGCAATCGCGCTCACTCGCGTACCGGATCAGCTGGATTCTCCGCTGGATCGGCAGTGTGCCGCCCAAAGGAAACTGGTGGGAGGGCGTGACCAGCACAAAGCGCGGCTGCGCATCGGCAGGGAGAAGATTCGTCATCATCCCGTGCTGGTCGACCGGCACTGGGAGCAGCGCGGCCCCGGTCTGGGCAAAGATCGTCTGGATATCGCGGGTAATCGGGTCCTCGATCACGGCGCTAGCGCCTTTGGAAAGCAGCACCTTGGCGATCAGCACGAACGCCTGGGTCGCCCCGGACGTGATCACGATCTGCTCGGGACGGCATTGCACACCGCGCGTGCGGAACAAATAGCGGCTGAGGATCGCGCGCAGCTCCGCCTGCCCCTCGGGACGTCCATAGCCAAAGGCGTCGAGCGGAGCTTCCCGGCATACCTGCTGCATGATTTTTCCCCAAAGCGCCCGGGGAAAGCGATCGAGGCAAGGGACACCGGAGCGGAAGTCGATCGTATTTGGGGAAGGGTGGCCGATTGCTTTATCGCTCCCATACAGGGCAGTACAACCAGCCGCTGAATCGTTCACACCCGGAGAAGTTCGATCAATTGCAGAGTCGCTCACACCTGGAGAAGTTCGGCCAATTGCCGAGTCGCTCCCATCCAGTGAAATTCGAATCGTTGCCGATGGGAATGCCCGGTCATCATTTTCTAGTACTCTCTCTGGCGTCTCTGGTCCGCGTTGCCCCGTGACCCTGCCAGACAAAGGAAGGCCGGGCGGAAGAAGCGGCGTAAGCAGCGACAGATCAATACCGGGAGCCACATAATGACCGGAGCCCGGCCGTCCCTCCAGATACCCTTCGGCCAGCAGTTGGTCGTATGCCTCCAGGACGACATTGCGGGAGACATAGAGCTCTTCCGCGAGCTTCCGCGTCGAGGGAAGCCGTTCCCCGGCACGCAGCTCTCCTTTCAGAATTTTGCCGCGAATGTCCGCGTACAACTGGCGGAACAATGGCATCGGCTGAGTGCGGTCAATGTTGATCCAGAGCATGGCAAGCCCTCTCCTTCGCAAAGTGGTACTGTCCATATCGATGAAAAGTGGACCTAATCCTAGCCAGATTAGCATGTTATCGTGTGGGAGAAAAGCGAAGAGAGGGAGGAACGGAAGATGGAGAAACAAAAGTTAGAGAATCAAAATCAACCGGGAAAAGGAGAAGTAACTGCTCGCCTGGGGCTCTCGTCCACATTGACGGAGAAGGGCTCGCCGGAAATCTTGTCCGACGAACAAAAAGCCGCAGACGTTTTGCGGACAATCGCCCGCGATCCGGACATGAAAGACTTCGTCATGCGGACTCCTTGGCTGTACCGGATTCTCTATTCGGCGGCAAAACGGTATGTGGCTGGAGAACAGGGGAGCGAGGCAGTCAGGGCGGCGGTCCGACTGCGGGAGCTCGGCTACCGGCAGTCGCTGGAGTTCATCGGGGAAAACACGGCTGACGCGGAAGAATGCCGCCGGGCCACAGACGAATTTCTCGCGCTGATCAAAGAAAGCAGCCAGCAAGGCTTGTCCGCCGACATTTGCTTCGACCTCTCCCACATCGGACTTCTGTTCGATGAAAAGCTGGCATTGGAGAATGCCGAAGAACTGGCCCGATGTGCCAAAGAGCACGGCCAGTATGTGATGATCAGCATGGAGGAATCGGCCAAGACCTCGGCCATTTACCGCGTGTACGAGCAGCTCGCCAGCCGTATGCACAACATCGGTATCACGGTGCAGTCCCATTTGCACCGCACTATCGACGATCTTCCGCGTCTGCTCGCTCTGCCGGGAAAGATCAGGCTGGTCAAGGGCGCGTTTAAGGAAGCACCGGAAGTGGCTCTGCCCCGCTCCGCCGAGCTGCGGGAGCGCTATCTGTCGCTGGCAGAGCAAATCGTTCGTGCAGGTCACCCGCTGTCCATCGCTACCCACGACGATCAGATTGTAAAAGCGGTTTTGGAGCGGGAGTACTTGGGCAACGCCTCCGTGGAGTTGGAAATGCTGTACGGCGTACGCGAAGAGGCCGCCCGGGCACTGCTCGCGAAAGGAATCCCGATACGCCTGTATGTCACCTATGGCACCGAGTGGTATTTGTACTTGTGCCACCGCCTTGCCGAGCACCCGCCGAATTTGTACCGGGCATTGGCAGATATGCTGAAGCCGGGCAGGGCGGGGGTGGAGATGTACGGATAAAGAAGCAGGCCTCTTAGCCGGTTGGCTAGGAGGTCTTGTTTTGGTGGCGTCATGAGGCATCACTGCTTGGCTCGATCATTTTACATACCAAATAAAAGTTCTAAACGCCTCAGGTTTCTGTTCTTATTTACTTTAACAAAAGAGTAAGAAAAAGGTAATAATACAATTGACCTATTGTTTCCAGAAATGGTAACATTCTGTGTGACAGCAATTTAACCCATTTACAAAACAATTAAAACATTTTGGAGGTGAAATATCAGGATGATAACGCCTGCCGCGATCAGGGTCAAGCTGCCGATTATTTCAGGAAAAGAGATTGATACGGATCACTCCGAATCCTTGTACGGAGCGATTTCTGCTATTGCACCGGCAATTCATCAGCAAGACCAGATCGCGATATCCCCGATTTTTGGTGAAAGAGCGCTTGGCAAGCGATTGAGGCTTAGCCGCAAAAGTTATTTCTTTGTTCAATGTGACGCATCCCAAATCCCCATGGTACTCCCTCTGGCGGGAAAAGCCGTTCAGCTCCGCAACGATCATATACGCTTTGGCGTCCCGCAGTTAATGATGATTCGCCCGGCTGGAACACTGTTTTGCCGCTTATTTGTCATGAGAAATGCAATAGATGAAGAAAAAGCCGTCTCCAATCTCAGAAGCAAGCTGCTCGACCTACTGGGAGAGGAGTCAGCTCATCTGGACATAACCCCGCTGCGGAGAAGGATTGTCCGAATACACGGCAAGAAAATTACCGGTTTTGGCATCCGGATTGCAGGATTGACGGACGAACAATCCGTGATCGTACAATCGCAGCCTCTTTCTGGCCGGAGAAAATACGGATGCGGCCTATTTGTTCCGGCTGGAGGGAAAGACGATGCCAGGGATTGAACCCCCCTTTTTAGCCAAGAGTCTTACAAGCTCAGAACACGACCTGTATGCTGCCACAGTAGCAGGGCATCTGGAGCAGGTCGTGGAGACAGCCGAGATCATTGTCGAAAAGACCGGCTGGGCAATACTGCAAGTGTGTCAGTTGGAAGAGGACAAGCTCGAACCAATCAAAAGAGTGGTTCGGGTCGCGGCTCTGCTTCATGACCTTGGAAAATTGTCAGGAGATTTCGTAAACCTAATAGAAGGTAAAGATGCAGGCCCTCAGGTAGTTCGGCACGAGTTGTTGTCTTGCTGGATGTTGGAAAATTATGAACCATTGCTTCGGGCTGTAGAGCAATACATCGGGGATACGATGTGGGGAATGCTTGCTGTCAAAGCTGCTATCCTTGGACATCACTTGAGATTCCCGGATGGCGAGCAGACGTATTACGGTTCGGGTGAATTGAAGCTGTATCTTCTGCACAGGAGGGCAGATGACGTCAGGAAGCTAATCGACCGTACCTTGGGAGAGCCAGTGGATTGGAGCCAGCCCCTCTCCAGTTTCCCCAGGAGCCGTTTATTTGCGGGTGATTACGAAGAAAAGGTCATTTGCGAATGGAAGGAGAATGCGGTCGGTTTGAGTGCTTCTGAACGGAAATTGTGCTCGATCATCAGGGGAATACTTATCGCCGCTGACGCCTTGGGATCAGTCAGATCATTGTCTAGAGGGGATTGGGTTGAGAGGAAGAGTGTAGACATCCGAAACATCTTTTCAGGAATCCCACTTCAAAATGAACTGGGCGACATGATTCAAAAGAAACTGGCAAAGGTCAATACGTATTCTCCAGAGATTACGCAGTTTCAGGAAACGGTAGAAGCGGCTGCAACCTACGAGATCACGGTCTGTGAAGCAGGATGCGGGAGCGGAAAAACGATTGCGGCCTACCGGTGGGCCAAAAAAGTAAACCGCCCGTTTCTCTGTTTCGCTTACCCGACTACCGCCACGGCCACCCAAGGCTATGCAGACTATCAGCAATATTTGCAATCTGCGGGCAAAAAGCTGCACCATTCCCGGGCCGACATTGATTTTGAATTGCTGCTCAATCAAAAGGATGGCCAAAAAGAAGGGGCATTTCGCGCGTTGGAACATTTATTGCAGCCGGTGACCATCTGTACGGTCGATACTGTTATTGGTTTGACGCAGCTCTATTACTCTTCTCTTTGTGTGCTTCCACATATTCTCCAGTCGGCAATCGTCTTCGATGAAATCCATAGCTACGACGAAAACCTCTTTGCTTCGTTCCTCCGCTTTCTAAAAGAGTTCGATCTGCCTATATTGCTCATGACAGCCTCATTGCAACAAGAACGGCGGGAGGCATTGCAAAGCCTCTTTCGCGAGCTTGAAAACGAAGGGAGGAGAGCTGCCTGGTGCAAGGGCCCCGAACTTCATCAAAGCATCCCTCGCTACCGGTTGCATGCAGGGCCATCATTGCCGAAGGAAAAGCTGTGGGAAGCGCTGAACCGAAACGAAAATGTTCTCATCATCGTGAATACGACAGACAGGGCGATGGACCTGTATGAAACCCTAAAGAAAGAAGCGGCAGACAAAACCCCCGGGGCCGAGTTGTTTTGCTATCATTCGCGTTTCAAGTACCGGGACCGTTTGGCCAGGCAGCAGGAGATCGTAGAAGCGTTTCGCGGGAGGAGAGGTATTTGCGCCATTACGACGCAGATCGCGGAAATGAGTTTTGATGTCTCCTGCGATGTACTTATGAGCGAGATCGCTCCGTTTTCTGCGGTGATACAGCGTTTAGGCAGATTAAATCGCACTGCAAAGCCTGGGGATTCTCCAGGTAGAGCCTATTTCTGGATGCCCGAGAGTATAAGTCCGTATGAGAAGCAACGTGATGATGTTTACTTGACAGAGAAAATCCTGCGGGAGAATGCGGAGAAACCTCTTTCGCAGGCAGATTTGTCAATCCTGCTGGCGACGATGAACACGAAAAAACGGGAAGTCAGGCAAATGCTATCCGGGTGGGAAGAGCTTCCGGAAACGTTGACAGGCTCGTTGCGTGATGAGTCTTCGCTGGTCGATGTGATCGTCAAAAGCGATTTTGAAAAGACAGGCGGAAGAAAGCAAGCCAGCCGCTCCAAAATCATGGAGTATGTTCTTCCGGTAAATCGAGGGAAGCTCCCGCGGGGTGACTGGATGAAATGGCGTCATGTGTACATTGTGCCGGATGAAGTGATCGACTATGACGAGAAGCGGGGAGGGATGGTAAAGGGATGCAAGAGTGGAAAGAGTTCAGGTTGAATGATCCCGGGATGGGACCATATCATCGGGCAGGGCTTGCCGGATTGACCGCCAGTCTGGTCATGCTGGGAAAATGGAATGCACTTCCCGCGGCTTTGGATTCATTTGAATATGACGAACAGAAACTTTCAATGTCCGGTTTTCAGCCTACAGCAGAATCGCTGCATAGTCTGCTCCAGGCTGTGTACCGCTTGAATGATGATGGCCTGTTTGACTTTCCTGTTCTGGAAAGTTGGGGCCCTTTTCAGAAAGCGGAACTGCAGAAGTTGTATCTGGGCAGTTTTTTGCAGCATCCCAGTGCGCGGAAGGCAGAGGGGAAACAAAAAGAAAAGAATAGTCCGCTAGACGAGAAAAAACTGGAGTACAGCTATTTGCCATTAAGAGACTTTATCCATCGCGACCAGGCGACGTGTCAGAGAATTGCGGAGGCAGTTGCCAAACAAAAAAGCATGGATATAGCGGGCTGGGCACTTCCCGGCGGAATCGTCAAGCATAACGCCGTGCAAGAAACCGGTTTAAAGGAAAGTCCCGAAAAGTTTTTTCTTCTGCTGTTTGCGCCTCTGGGTTGTCTCTTTTTCCAAGGGCACGCCGGATTGTCCAATGGAGAGCGGGACAAGCGGACACAGACATTGGTAGCGGTGCCACGGCCTCGCCAGTTACGCTCGTTTGTTGACTTGCTCCTCAGATTTTATGAGCGGACAGGCAGCGAGAGAGCATCCGGGAAGGTTCCGCTTATTCGCGTCCAGGGTGTAAAAGAGGCAGCGCTGCAGGCGGCCATGCTGCTTCATTTGCAAAATACCCCAAAGCTCAGACGATTGTCTTGTGATTTTACGGTAGTACGGTTTGGTACCGTTAGCTGGTCAGCCCAGCAAAAAACACGGACAGCATTGTTTTCCAGCACATGCCTGTCTGAGGAAACCGTACAAAAATATCAAATTGCCCATGACAAGCTGCATCGAGCGGGAAAGGGCACACATTTCGTCTACTGCCCGTTTTTGGGCCAAATCGCCGACAATCTGGTGCTTGGAAACGATGAATGGTACCGGGGAATTTCTGCGTATATGACGGACGAACGGCGAAAAAGCATGATCTATTGGCAAAGGAGGCTGGGAGAATTGGTACAGGAAAAAATGATCTGGAAAGAACAGAGCAGAAGAGAATTTGTCGGCTTGATGCATTCTGCGATCCGCAACCGTTTTGGAAAGGTGAGTAACGAAGCCAAGCATGCGGGCGGTGACCTAAGTACGTTTTTTAAACGAGAATACGAGCGAATGCGCCAACTGTTTGTCAACTGCCGTACCCAGGAGAAGTTTCGGGAAAATTTGATGGATTTTGTTACAAGAACGAGACCGAGTGTCCCCGCGGATAGCACGAGGAGCGAAAACGAATTGCTGTTGCTTGCCTGCGAAGCGGATTGGCGGGAAGGAAAGGACCTATGCTTGCTGGCATTGGCCTCGTATCGTGGCAAGGAAACCGAAAAATATTTGGACCAAGGGGAGGAATAAAGCATGACTAAACATCTGCATGCGACATTTGTCACTCATATCGGAATCGCGGCAAACAATCGGGGAGAGACGGAGGGCAACATCACAACCCTGCAAAAGATTATGTGGAAAAACGATTTGTACACAACGGTGTCAGCAGAGGCGATTCGTTTTGCGCTCCGATACTACTGGCAGCAGCAATACGAACGGACAGGCGATGAAGCATACCTCGTCAACCGGGTCTATGATGGACAAACCTATCAATGGAAAGATGAATCTTTTGCCGATGAAGGCGAGTTGTACATTGATGACGATGTGCTGGGCTATATGGATGCCAAGGCTCCGAAATCAGACAGCAGTGAGGATTCCAAAGGGAAGAAAAAAGGGGCTGCTAAAGTGCGCCGGGGGGCACTGGAAGTATCGCGCGCTGTTTCCCTGCTGCCCTTTCTGGGAGAAACCAGCTTTAATTCAAAAGGGGGCGTAAAGACGAATACCTCATTATATGGTACAGAAATGCACGCAACCAGCTACCAGTACAGCATTTCCCTGACACCCCGACAACTAAAAAGAAAAGAGCGGATCGCGCTGGTTGTCGAAGCGCTGGCCTCCTTGCATTACGTAGGGGGAAATCAGTCCCGGTTCTTGTTCGACTTCAGTCCGCAGCTTGCCGTTTTCCGGATTACACATGACCCTGCGCCGCGTATCCTGTTTGTCGCAGAGCCCGAGGGAGACTTGTACTCTGTCCAAACCTTGATCAAAAGAGTGGAATCAGGCGATATTGCTGCGGATGAACTGGTGATCGGAGGAGAAATGGCTGCAGGCGAAAGAGAGCAATTGCAGCAGCTCGGAGTGAAGGTGCACAAAGGAGTACTGGAAGCCGCAAACGTCGTAAAGGCGATGGATTGGACATGAGTCAAGCAGATACGTTATGGCTCAAGGTATCGGTTCCGATTGCTTCTTTTACGGTTCCGCAGGCGAGGGAGTTTCTGGAGAGCTATCCGTTTCCTCCACCTACCACTGTCTATGGCATGCTCCTCTCGTTTATCGGCGAAACGGATCCCAACGCATTTAAGGGAACGGGTCTGGCCATTTTGGTCGAGGGTCTGCCAGCTTCTTCGGTTGTCCTGCGCAAAATGAGACGGTTTAAAGATCGCAAAATGGCCAGCGATAAGAACAGCAAGCCGGATTTTCAAGAAGTTTTGACCGGACTGGTCTTTTATGCCGGGATTCAAAGCAGCGGGCAGGGAGAGCAGCGTTCATTGGCGCAGGAGCTGTCAAATGCGCTGCAAAATCCGGAAGCCATCCAGCGTTTCGGAGGGCTTTCCTGCGGCGAATCTCATAATCTGATCGACCAGATTCATATCGTACAGCACCCGCTCGCAGCTCAACAGAAAACGGATACAACTATTTGGGGACTGCTCCCGTCAGAGGAGGGAGACTGGAGCGTGGCGGTCTGGGCCGATCACGTCAATTTGTCAAACACGAGCTGGGCGCAAGCAGAGTTTGTCCCGATAGAAGAAACGGTCCCGGAGCAATACTTTTTTACGATCGGAGCATAAGTACGAGGGTGAGCGGTTTGAATAATTCCATCAGTGCCCATACTGGAAATGATAGTAAAATTCTGAACCAGGAGGGTGTTGAGGATGTCGGCAGCAGCGGATCAACCGCTCACCCGCATCATGGCCTTGCATGCGCTGGAGTATTGTGAGCGACTGTTTTTTCTGGAAGAGGTAGAGGAAATCCGATTCGCGGATCAGGCAGTATACGACGGCAGAAGACTTCATGAGGAAATGCCTGAGTACATAGAATTGACCAATTTTACACTGGAGAGTCCCACTTTAGGCATACGAGGGAAAGTGGATTGCATCAGGTCTGTAGATGGCAATTGGATCCCGTACGAATACAAAAAAGGACACGCCAAAAAGTCAAGTTCCAGGGGTATTTATGAGGCTTGGCCGTCCGATGAAATTCAAGTTGCGGCCTATGCGATGCTTCTGGAAGAACACTTCGGTCAACGCATTCCGGAAGGCAAGGTCTACTACGCTTCAGATCATCGGACAGTGAGTGTCCCTGTGGATGAGCAGATGCGCAGCAGAGTCAGACAAGCGATCAGCCGGGCAGAAGCATTGAGAGCCTCAACGGAGAGGCCTCATATTACAACAAATGAACGTCTGTGTGCCAGATGTTCTCTGGCGCCGGTCTGCCTCCCGGAAGAAGAACGCCTACTGGATTCACCGAAACGGGAAGTCATCCGTCTGTTCCCGGAAGACCGAGAAAAGTTGGATCTTCATGTGGCAAGTCACGGGGCATATATTCGTCGCTCCGGTTTGTCTCTCGTAGTGGAGCAAAGGGACGGGGAGAAAGAGGTATTTCCGAGCGAGCAGATAAACTCGTTGTCGATCCATGGACAAAGCGTTCAATTATCCACCCAGGCTCTGATGTTATGTGCGGAGAAAGGAATCGCTGTCCATTGGTTAACTGGCGGAGGGAATTATATCGGGAGCGTAACAAAGGCGGCTGGAGGTGTCCAAAGACGGCTTAGACAATATAAGGCATTAACGGATGATGCAGTAAAGCTGGCTTTGGCAAAAAAATTGGTTTTAGCGAAAATGGAGTCCCAGCTTCGTTATGTTTTGCGGTGTACCCGTGGAAAACCGCGTTCCAATACGGTAGTGACTGCTGTTGAAGCCATACGGCATGCAGTATCTCACAGCCAAAAAGTGAAAACGACAGAGGAACTCCTCGGATGGGAAGGCAGTGCGGCCAAAGCGTATTTCGCTTGTTTTGCGGAATTTACAGCAGATGAGCTGGAAGCTGGAATGGCTTTTTCCCATCGCAATCGCCGCCCTCCGAAAGACCCGGCGAATGCCCTCCTCTCTTTTTACTATGGCATGCTGTACAAGGATTGTGTGGAGGCCATCACCGTAGTGGGGCTTGACCCGACGATCGGTTTTTATCATCAGCCGAGATCACAGGCGTATCCACTTGCACTGGACCTAATGGAAATTTTCCGCGTTTCCTTGTGTGACATAACCGCGATGGGAACTATACACCGTAAGCAATGGGATGTGGAAGAGGACTTCACAAAAGCCGGAGATCAGGTATGGCTGAGCGAAGCAGGCAAGAAAAAGGCGATCGCCGCTTACGAAAGACGAAAGCAGGACACCTGGAAACACCCGGTGATTGGCTATTCGCTTTCGTATGATCGCGCCATCGAGCTGGAAGTTCGGCTGTTGGAAAAAGAATGGTCAGGCAGGCCCGGTTTGTTTGCGCAAAGCAGGTTGAGGTAACGAGAATGAGCGGAAAAATGAAATATTACCTTGTCTGTTACGATATTCGTGAGCCCAAGCGGTGGAAGAAGTGTTTTCGACTCATGAAGGGTTACGGAGAGAGAATCCAGTACTCGGTTTTTCAATGCTATTTATCTGAACGTGCCATGGCTCAGCTTCGTTGGGAGTTGGCCAAAATCCTGTCAAAGGAAGACAGCTTGTTGATTGCCCCGATTTATGCTCCTGACCAGAATAAAATCATACAGTGGAACATGAGCGCCGAATGGAGTCCGGATCGGGAGCGGTTCAAAACGTTGTAAGTCGTTTCAAGCACCAGGATCATTTTTAAGACTGAACCCGAAAAAAGGTTGATGAAGGCCGTTCATGACAGGGTTTGGGCCAATATCCTGTTTAAGCAGGTGCTTGAAAATCGGGAGGAATACTGGTAAATCAATAGGTATGGGGATTGTATTCCTGTGGAAGAAAGGGGCCTTTTGTAAAAAGTGAACTGCTTTGCCAGAGGTGCTTGAAATGAAGGGCGTCTTTCCCATGTGTATCAAGGGTTATTTGCGGAGGCTCTGAAAGTAGCTGTGATGCTGAAAAGCGTTTAGCACGCTTCTTATTTTGTGCCGATCAATACTGTGGTTTTTCTGAAAGTAGCTGTGATGCTGAAAAGCGTTTAGCACAGTTTTGGAGGGTGGGAATAATGCCTTATTTCGCACCTCTGAAAGTAGCTGTGATGCTGAAAAGCGTTTAGCACTCGATGATTTGCACACCTATATTAGCGGTTATCTCCTGAAAGTAGCTGTGATGCTGAAAAGCGTTTAGCACATCATGCAACTGCTTTCCACGGGTAAAATTTCAATCGCTCTGAAAGTAGCTGTGATGCTGAAAAGCGTTTAGCACATCTTGAGGTGATCATGGATTCGCTGGTCATTCGCCCTGAAAGTAGCTGTGATGCTGAAAAGCGTTTAGCACCTGTGCAACGTTTTTAAGGATTTAATGCAGTACAACCTGAAAGTAGCTGTGATGCTGAAAAGCGTTTAGCACGACAGATTCAGCCAGGGGCTTGCTGACCCGCAAGAGGCTACCTGAAAGTAGCTGTGATGCTGAAAAGCGTTTAGCACTGGTCAGTACGATGGAATCCCATTGCTGGTACAGTCCTGAAAGTAGCTGTGATGCTGAAAAGCGTTTAGCACAACAGTGAATGTGTTGAAAATCGCCGTTGATGCCGGACTGAAAGTAGCTGTGATGCTGAAAAGCGTTTAGTACCTGCCCCAATTAATCTCTCTGGTCACACTTATTAAGGGAACTTGTGGAACTCCGGCATGAAAAAGGGGAAGGACTTGTTACTTCGGATGTCAACACCAAACTAGGAAGTTTTCTTAAGTGCCTGCTCTTTGTAGGCTAATGGGCTGAGATAACCCAATATCGAGTGAATTCTTGTTTCGTTAAACCACTTGGCGTATTTTCCTAGTTTCTAGCTTCAACTATGTCAGCGACTCAAACTGTCGATTCTTTACGAACTCTGCTTTGATCAGCTTAAAGGTTGCTTCCGCAACTGTATTGTCATAGGGGCAGCCCTTCATACTCAATGAACGCTTGATCTTGAACGTGTTGATTACTTCATTAATTGTACGATTTTTAAACTGACTTCCACGATCAGTGTGAAAAAGCTAGATTTGGCGTAGATCTCCTTTTACACTTGCAAATACTTCATAGACTAGTGCGGCTTGAATTTTCTGCAGCCGTGACCGATTAAACAAGTAACGAGCAAACAAATATAGTGCCATTTGTTTCCAATCCGAACGTAGGTCAAGTCACTCACAACGGCTTCCATTGGTGCTTCTTTCGTAAACTTGCGATTAAGTTCGTTCTGGATCGGCAATCGTTACATGACGCCACTTTATACTTCGCAACTGTGTAGACGGAGACCAGGCCGTTTTTCTTCATCAAACGTCCAATGCGTCGTCTGGAAACCGTTATTCCCTCTTCTTGAAGTTTTGCTTTGATCTTCCTTTTGCTCCATAAACGCGCTGATTCTCTTCACAAATACGGATCATTGCTTGTTCCACTTCATTGACAGATGGTTGCTCATTATTCTCGTAGTAGTAGGTACTCCGATTGACCTGCAGAATCTTGCACATGGCCGATATGGGATACTTATGTGCATTTTGCCGAATCACTGTTATTTTGGATTGTCGACACCAAACTAGACAGATTTCTTAAGTGCCACTTCTTTGTACGCTAATGGGCTTAGATAACCTAATGTAGAATGAATCCTTGCTTCATTAAACCATTTGACGTATGTACTCAGCTCTTGCCTTAACTGGGCTAGCGATTCAAACTTTCGATTTCTCACGAATTCCGCTTTGATCAGTTTAAAGGTTGCCTCCGCAACCGCATTGTCATAAGGGCAGCCTTTCATACTCAATGAGCGTTTGATTTTGAAGGTGTTGATAATTTCATCAATCGTTAGATTTTTAAATTCACTGCCACGATCCGTGTGAAAAAGCTGGATTTGGCGCAAATCTCCTTTTACGCTTGCAAATGCTTGCATCTTTGAATTTTCCACAACTGTGACCGATAATCTCCCGATTAAACAAGTCAACGAGTAGGCAAATATAGTGCTATTTGTTTGCGACCCGAACGTAGGTCAAGTCATTTACAACGGCTTCCAGTGGTGCTTCTTTCACAAACTCGCGATTCAGTTCATTCTGAATCAGCGATTCATTACATGACGTTACATAAGGTTTATACTGTGCAACCGTGTAGACCGATACCAGGCCGTTTTACTTCATCAAACGCCCAATGCGCCGTCTGAGACCGTCATTCCCTCTTCATGAAGTTTTGCCTTGAGCTTCTGTGCTCCATAAACGCGCTGATTCTCTTCAAAAATACGGATAATTGCTTGTTCCGTCTCATCATCGACAGATGATTGCTCTTTACTCTCGTAGTAGTAGGTACTCCGATTGACCTGGAGGATCTTACACATGGCCGATACGGGATACTTATGAGCGTTTTGCTGAATTACCGTTATTTTCGTCCGAAGATCAGCGCCGCTTGCTTTAAAATATCGTTCTCCATTTTCAATCGTTGAATTTCCTTACGTGACGCAAGAAGTTCCTTCTGCTCCACTGTCCGGTTGTCCTTTTCTTTGAAAGAACCTGTTGTTCTACCTTGTTTGACCCAACGGTCAATTGCATATGCACTTAGATCATATTCTCTCAAAATTTCTGCACGTGGCTTGCCATTCTCATAAAGCTGAACCATCTGTTGTTTGAATTCATCTGTACATGATCGACGCTCACGCTTCCCCATGACATACTCTCCGTTCCCTTTCGATTTGGTTTCAATCTACTAGAACTTAAGAGAATGGTCCAATTCAGTGTAGCCGATCCAATCAAGAAATTTTCGATTTGATTCAAGATTACGTTGATGATCCCGAATCAATTAGCAAATTGTATAAAGCGCTAATTGCTTATTTGGTACTTGAGGGAATTTATTTTACTGGTGAATTTGCTTATTTCCATTCACTCGTACGCACAAATAGAATGATCGGCTCGATAATTATGATTAATTTGATTAAGGAAGATGAAACTCAGTACTCCGTATTATATGGCACCATACTTCAGATTATTATGTTTGAGTTTCCGGAGTTAAATACAAAGGAGAACATGGATTTTGCGGTTGAGTACATAAAGCGAAGCTGTTTATGGCAGACTAAAAA
>NZ_RHHO01000003.1 GCF_003710865.1 Brevibacillus borstelensis
ATCGACTGACGAGTTCACCACATGGAGCGGCCCGGTGATCGTAGAGCAGGGCTCCAATCCGACTTCCCTTTACGATCCAACATTCCAAACTCCATTCACAGTGCCGCCGACGATCTACCAGACGAGTTCTGCTGTACGTTACTACGGCATCCTGAATCAACAGCCCACCGTCACCCTGACGACCGCAGATGGACAAGTGCTAACAGAGGGAGCGACCCTGCAGGTTGAGGGGTCGACCATTGATTACGACGTTGACAACAATGTGCTGGCCAAATACCAAATTAATAACGGGCCAATACGGAACTTACAATCAGGCTTATCCGATGGGGTAACGCCTATTTCTTTTGCCCGGGGCCTTACCTACAGGAACAAGCGGATTTGGGACGGAGTTACAGATGTGATCGGAGTGGATCTGGTCGAGGACGCAGAACACATCCTCAGGGTCTGGGCTGAGGATGACCAGGGCGGCAAGTCGGCAGAGGTTATCCGCAAATTCCGTGTTGTTTGGAACCGCCCGCCAGCGATTGATGGACAAAATGAAAATCTGGGTACGTTAATGGTTCCGCCGTCGAAGAACTACACCGTGACGGAGCCAGAGGGCAACCCTTTCACTATTACCGAGAAGATTAACGGCGTGGTTATTCGAACCTTTGAAGGTGTAACAGGGCGACAGGAAACGGTAACCATTCCGCATGATCGATGGATCAGGCTGGACCTGAACACGCCACATGAATTGACCGTAGAGGCAACCGATAATAACGGGCTGACGTCGACCAGAACATTTACTTTTATCCGGATGGAGACGCACATCGAATTCCTTCTGAACTTCGACGACCCGACGGTTGCAGCTCACTTCACTCCTGATGGGATGCCAAAGCGTGTGCTGGTGACGCTGGAGAGGTATCTCCCCCCTGGAGCAGTCGTTGAAAGTGTGAAAGTTTGTAACAACGCTCTCGATAATGTCCCGACATGGGAAGATGCCACGGCAGCTGTAACAACCGGAAGGGGATATCTATTCACCAACCAGACAAAGACTGCTGACAACTGGCGCATAGATATCTGGGTGGTCATAGCCAAGGGCACCGCCACTGAGCGCGTCAGACTGGACGGATTTGGAGGTGCATTCGATTGAGTTTTAAAACCCAAAACGTAAAGCCGATATCTCAAATCCGGCAAGATCAACAGACAGATCCTGTTCTCACCTTAGGTCAAGAGATAGTCTCCCTAAAACTAAGCAATATGGAGAAGGACACAATTATTCAGACGCTTGGCCAAGAATTAGCTGCAGTAAAGCTTGAGTTGATTCAATTGAAAGGGGGTGAATAAGCGATGGCGTTCTGGAACCTGGCGTACAAATACAAATGGGTAACAATTGATAAACTCCGCCTGGTCGTAAGGACAGAGAGCAACCCGTTCGGCGAGATCACGCCAGAAGAGTTCAAACAGATCACTGGCCAAGATTTCTAAACGCCTTTTCTCAATGTGAGAGGTGCTTTCCATGCAGCACGACAGGAGCTCGCCCCGAACCGATCGGGGCTATTTTTTCTGCCCCGAGGGGGTGAGGAGGAAGATGAGCAGATGAAATTATTACAGAGTCTAGATAACGTGGTTACCCCCGCCAACGGATGGGCTGCAACCACAGGAGCTGTCCTGTCTCCAATGCTGCAGTACTTATACGGTAGTAATCGTCAAGACATTCTCGTAGTCCTTCTTATGATGATAGGCATGGATTGGGTTACAGGGATTCATGCAGCCAAGAAGGATAAAACATACTCTTCAGAGTATGGGCTGGAACGGATTCCACGAACTCTCTTTCTTGTAGCACTTCCCGCGCTTGCCAACTTGCTCGACAAGGTAATGGGCACACCTGGATTCCTTTTTTACGGGGTGACGTTCGGGCTGATCTACCACACATGGACGAGCCTGACGGCAAACGCAGCTCGCGCTGGCTGGCCTGTACCGAAATCTGTCGTTAATCTGGTTGGTTCCGAAATCAAAGCGAAGGCGGAGCGGGCCGCCAGAAAGGAGAACAGATAATTATGCAAATCACTGATATGCTGCTGACGAATAAAAACGCCCGGCCCGGAACACGGATCACACCCCAGGGCCTCGTCATTCACTGGACGGCCAATGAAGGTAAGGGCGCCAACGCCGTGGCCAACCGAAATTACTTCAACAAGCCGACCACGGTGGCCAGCGCCCATTACTGTGTCGATGACAAACAGGTCGTGCGCTGCTTACCGGAAAACGAGATGGGCTACCATGTCGGAGCGAAGTCGTACAAACTAGATGCCCTCAAACGTCTGAGCTCCTATCCGAACAACTGTACGATCGGGATCGAGATGTGCGTCAACTCGGACGGTGACTTCAAAGCGATGTACCAGCGAACGGTGGAGTTGGCAGCGGACATTCTGAAACGGTACAGTTGGGGCGTTAATCGCCTTTGGCGACATTTCGATATCACGGGTAAGAACTGCCCGGCTTACTTTGTTTCGGATGACGTAGCTCGTCGCTTTACGGGCCTTTCTGCCTCTCAGGCATGGGCCAAATTTAAGGATGATGTCCACAGGTTACTAACGTGTTATCCACAACAAACAACAAGTAAGAAGGAACCTGTCAGCGTCATTCTCCATCTGCCCATCAAAGGATACGTGTCCGATGGGGTGTCGTATCTGCCGATCCGAGCAGTAGCCGAGGCTGCTGGAGCAACGGTTGCGTTTGACGCCAACACCAAGCAGGTGACAGTTAACGGCAAGGACGTCACTGAAATGATCGAAAGCGGCGTTTCATACGCACCTGCTCGAAAACTGGCTGACGTACTCGGCCTTCAGGTGGAATGGGACGGCTCTACCAAATCTGTGATTCTGAAAGGAAGTGTGTAGCAATGGACTGGTTCACACTGATGATGATGTTTTTCCAGGAGTGGTGGCCAGTAATGGCCCTTTTCTTTTTTGTTGTTGCTGGAATGGCAGCCGATTTGTTTCCAAAGATGGCATTATTCATGCACGAGGTAGAGCAACGCTATCCAAAGGTTGTTGAGAGTCTGAACAAAAGGGAACAGTACGTTATCGATTGCTACGACAGACTACCTGCACGCATCAGAGCAGGATTTTCGGTACTTGGAGGAAAGCAGGCTTGGGCTTGGCTTGTCAGAGCTGGGAATGCCTACCTACTACGGAACCGAAATAGAAAATAATACAAAGTAGCCCTCCTTTAGAAAGGTCTGAGGGAGGGCAATTAATAGTTAATTCTTACCGTACTTTTTCAATTTATGGTATAATATTCTCAAAAACAAGGAGATCGATCGCCAATGTATGAAGGAAGGTTAAACAACTTAAAAAGGAATTTGAGTGATTTCTTAAAACAAATAAAACAGAAGGGTGATCAATACCATCTTCTGGAACAGGTGATTGTGAATAATTTGAAATTTAGCAAGCCTGATGATGTGATCACAAATATTGAGGAGGCAATTTATTTATACGATGCAAATCCGACATCTTTTTTTGACTATATGAGCTATGGTGGCATGTTTAACATTAATGATTTAGAGTTAAATCCGGGTGAATATAGAAAACTGCTTGAATTCATAAATAAACTAAAACTGACATATGGCGGTATTTTAGACGATTTAGTCCGTAAAAGTAAAGATCCTTTCATTATTGCTGGCTTTCAAACAAATATTAGAGAAGGAGAAACAACCCACTTACTAAGAATTATCAGAAACGACGGAGAAACATTTGAAACAAACTTTAAACCGGCAGGCATGTTAGTTTTATTATCTGGTTTAATTGAAAGTATTCGATTATCAATGGAAAAAGGGGTCTACAATATCAGCCAAAATGCCATTGATAGCTATTTAACTGAAAGCGAAGCAATGAAGCAATATATTCTGAAATTAATGGAAGAGAACAAACATGAATGAAGCTTGGTATGAATCAAAACTGTTTGTTGGCGCAGTTGGATGGCTGGTATCATTAATTACTTTCTATCTCGGTTATGTTATTAACAAAAGTAATCAGGAAAAAAATGACAGGCGAAATATTATAATTCTAATAACACAGACCAACTCATCATTATTTTCACTTATCTATCAATATTCTTTGAATCCGGCATCAATCGATTACGTGAAACTGAGAACAGAATTACTTAAAACCAATGTTATCTACGTCCTACCTCCAAAAATTAAATTACTTTTTCAAGATCTGTACACCATTCATCTATCAGGACCAGATTACTACACACAAAATAAACATCTAATACCTGGAAAATTACAAGGTATCGTTAATGAGTTGAATGAATATGGAGTTGATACCTTTGGGTATAAGTAATATTGATCAGTTTAAAAAAATCACTCTTGAAAAGGAGGCGACTAGGAACTATACTGAGTTCACTAAGGCGGTAGATGTACTAGATAGTTTAGGTTCAAATGATAAGATGCTTACCAATATTGACAATATGAGGTTAAAATTAGGTGGTCTACTTGAGACAGGTGTTATTGGGACCGATTCATTTGAACATCAGCTACTCGTAAGCGCCATCGATCAAGCAGTTAAAATACAGTTTAAAACAAAAAAATCTCTAGATGACATAGCAGAATTCTATCATACATATAATAACTTTAGGGACATTAGTATGCGGTTGGGTGGAGGTAATTAATGTTTAAAATAAATGAAGTGTTCTACCCGCACAAAACATACATCCGACTCAATTTTGAAGCAATAAAGTTAAGTTTGATGAAGCTCTGTGAGGAGTTTATTGATTACGGTAGTATATTTGTCCTTAAAGAAAAAGATTATTGGATCAGTGTGAACGATCTGGGAAAAGTTGAATTTTTTTACGACCAGCTCTCAGAAAATCAAAAAATCAACTCCATTGCTAATATAGAAAATGTTTTTAGAAGCTATGTTGATGACTTTAAAATAGTGCATTGAGTATAACCTTCTTATGGAGATTACCCGTTAGAAGGTATTTTTTTGCCTATCGCTTGTCACATGTTTCAGAGATTCCTATCGGTTCCCCTGACTATTTCCACGAGCCTTTGATCGATCGCTAGGTAGTGTTCCAGGACAGAACCAGATGTGATAATATGGATGCATCAGGCGCTGCCTAGATGTTTTCGAAAGCCGTTTCCGGGTCCGCCAAGACAGTGGAAGCGGCTTTTTCTCATCGAATTGCTATTTACTAAGTTTGTAGAGCATGTATTGATTCAAACTTACACCTTCCAGCTCCGCCTCAATAGCCAACTGCCGGTGTAATGACTTCGGCATGCGTAGGTTGATCTTACCGCTATATTCCCCCTGAGGTTCTGGAATCGGATCACCATGTTCCAGTTTGACTTCAAGCCAGCCACGCTTCGCCTCTTCCAAATTACTCAGAAGTTTCTCGACTGATTCTCCGTGTGAATGACATCCATCCAACTCCAGATATGTGCCGTAATAGTAACGACCAGATTCATCGTCCATCGGCTTAATCACAAGTGTGTAGGGTAAACTAAGGTAATGATTCAGGTCTTTGTTTGCCATAAATTTTGGCTGGGGTTATCATAAGGGTGTGGAGAGGGGAGGCGCCTACCTCCCGATTCTCTCCAGTACGTCTTTTACGTACACCGCCTTGATGGGATTGTGTTTTGGTATCGTGATAACGTCTCCGTTCTTGTTTCGGAAATGATGGTGTGAGCCGACTACTCGAACCATTATGTATCCGTGGTATTCAAGGACTTTGACGATTTCACTGAACCGAATCACGTTGGGGCGGTTTTTCATCTTTTCGATGAGTTTTTCTACCCCTGCCATACTAACCTCCTTCCATCATTATAGTACCACATTTGGTACCATATGTAAAGTGAGTTAGTGGAAAAACCTTCATATTTAGAAATTACATGCTTGAATACGGAACTTATGTTCGCATATAATACAAACAAACGTTCCTATTCGGAGGCGGACAGAATGAAAAAGTAGCTGCAACGCGCCATAGACCAGCAGCACCATATCCAGATAATTTACTTGGGCAGCAACGGCCAGACGACAAAACGAACCTTGCGGCCATTGGAGATCGTGGGCGACAGATTAAAAGCGTACTGCACCACGAGGCGAGCGCCGCGCGTGTTTTTGATCGACAATATACTGGCTGTGGAACTGGTAGCGCAACGGATGGAAGGGGCGGTGTGTTGAAGTGGCCTCTAAGATAAGCAACCCGACCGTTGGTCGTTTTGTCCTGCCGCAGCAGCGGGAACTGTACCTGCAAATGCGCGAGGACGAGAAGTTGGTGCCGATGCCAGCCCTTGAGCAAGACGAGCTGGAGTCGTTCCAGTACATAATTCGAGATGCGGCTCGCGAGGATTATGCCATCACAGTCACCTGGTGGCAGCCGACAAAAGGCGAGCTGGGCACAACGCGCAGCATGTGGGGCGTAGTAAAGTGGATAGATCAAAATGGACGGCGAATCAAATTGGCGAATGATGAGGACTGGTGGTGGATACCTATAGATGCTATCGTGTCTGTCCAGTCATAGCATAGTTGACCCTGCTCAGATGTGAGCATACCCGTCCCTGCTGTAATAGGACGGGTTTTTGGTTATGTCAGTACCTGTCCTTGTAAGGTGTTAAAAGCTGCGAAGAAGATTGATCCCGAAGTTACCTACGAGAAATTGTTCCCGCCAATGTAAAGCTCTCCTAACCCGGAGGGCTTTTTTGTCAGAAAAATGATAATTATACCCACCTTTGCTTGCATTAGGAAGAATATGCTATAATGAACAAGAACAAATGTTCTTGTTTTTGGGGAGAACACCAAGATAAGCCTCTTTGTCCCGGAAAAACCATAGGGGGCATGATTGTGGAAATAGATCTCTTGAGAGATAACATTCAAAAAGAGAACAAGGTTATTCGTTCCTTTTTTAGTGATCCTGAAAATAAGCGGATTTATGAAAAAGTGATCGAATCAAACAGGGAGGACTTGCTAGAAGAATTAAATAAACGGTTTAGGGAATTTTTCCTGGAAGTAAGATTGATAAAATTTATTTCAACAATAATTCATAATACCGTTATTGAACTAGACATACAGGCTAGAAAAAAAGCGCAATTCCTTGATCCGTATGATTCAGCGCTTCATGATAAATTGTCAACGCAAGAAGCATTGGGTGATAAAAAAGTTCTTTTCGATGATGAAGTCATTTCTAAAGCGTTTCAATCTCTAACTAATAATGAGAAAAAAGTCATAACACTCGCTTTTGTCAAAGAGTTGAAGGAATCGGAGATTGCAAAGCGACTAAATGTTACACAACAGGCGGTATCAAAAACAAAGCACAGAGCCTTGAAAAAGCTTAGAGAAACAATTCGAAAAGGGGAAAGATAAATGGGATTAGTGCCACTAATAAGACATGCGAAAGACAACGACAAGAAAGCCATGCTCGAGATATTTCAGATGTTTGAACCTAAGTTAAGGAAAGCGCTTAGTGCTGTACATCAAGACTTGAGAGATGATTTTAGACAAGAAGTCTATATTAGACTGATAAAGGCAATTAGAAATTACAATCTTACAAATACACTAGATATAGGCGAATACATAAATAAAAGAAGGAGAAGGCTTTCTTAGTAAGAAAGCCTATTTTCTACTATACTATATTTTATTTAACTATTAATAAAATTTCTTTTGTTTTATTTTCCCCTGCATTCCAATTTTTCAAAGTATCAAACGTATAATCTTTTGTATCTGGTATAACGGCTTTCAGTGTAGTTTCATTTTCCCAACTCATCGAAAGAATGGGAATAGAAAAATCAGAACTTGTTAAATTTATTAATTCGTCAGTGTTTTCAAGTTCAGCTAACGCAAACGAATCTAACTCAATAATCATCACGCTGTGTCTTATAACATCTGTACCTTCGTTTCTCCCTAGTAAGACTGCTAGATATTTATCATCAGGGGAGAATGCGCGTTCCATAAAAATGCTTCCTGAATGTAGGGGAAGGGTTTTTATGTCATTGTTCTTTATTTGTACTAAAGTATGATCGCAAAGTTTCATTCCACAACCATACCTGATGTCACTATAAATTGTTCCCGACTTAGATGTAAATGTTGTTGTTTCTACGCGTTTTAGTTCATTTGCTCTTTCATTTGAGTCGAACTGATCCAGGTACTTTTTTACTGAATCAATTTTTGAAATTGGAATCGCCACTGTTTTTGAGTCAAGATTAATTGTTAGCACCTCTAGCTGTTGGTCTCTATTTTGATTCTGTGTATTAGTCGAATCAGGAGACTTATTTGTTGAAGGTTGGCCGCACCCTGCTACGAGTAGCATTGTTAAAATAACCCAAAAGCAAATGGAATACCTTTTTTTCATAAAAACTCTCCTCTTTGGTTGTATTTTTTGGTTTAAATCCTTCTTTATCTTATGTAGAAGAAAAGGAGGAATGTAAATTGGCGATTTCAAAATCAATTAAGAAAAAATTGCTTGAGAGTACAGGTTTCTTTGAAGGAAACGACGGGTATTCCAATGTAACTGGTAATTTTGATGGACAGGGCTTGTCATTTGGTATCATTCAATTTAACTTTGGACAAGGTACGTTGCAGCCTCTTTTGAAAGAATACATTACTGACAATGAAGCTGAATTTAAGAGCATCTTCGGAACAAGTAAGGCTGCTACACTGAAAAAAGTTGTATTTGATTATAGCAAAAGCCAACAGATTAGCTGGGGGAACAGCATTACTAAATCTACAAAAACAGGTGAGGTTCTCTCGGAATGGAAAGAACCTTTCAAAAAAATGGGGGCTAAACTGAGTAATCAAAATCTGCAAATTAAATATGCAGAGGATTACTTCGATCGGGCTGAATCCATGGCTGAACAATTTGGCATTATTAGTACTCAAGGTCTCGCATTCCTTTTTGACCAGGCTGTTCAATCATGGAAATTCACAGCATCCCATTCTTCTATCGAAGATGAAATTAATGAATTACACCGTGCGCATAGAAAGCAGGAAGGTACGCGTCTCCCTGACAAAGATCGTCTGAGCGTACTCCTTGATTACGTAAGGGCAGGGGATGAAAGAGACCGCCGCCGAGCTATTATGAATGGATCTGGTAGAGTTCATGGGAAACAATACGATGTTGATGACTACGGTCTCTCTTATGACGATGAATTCTAAAACCAAGGGAATCCCCCTTGGTTTTTTGTTGCATAATGCACTTTCAACACACATTTCAGCAGTCTCTAACTCGCTTTTCCAATACCAATAAGGTAACTGGCCCATATTACATATATTGTAAACCGAGCTGTACAAAAAATCATTCCTCCGTTAGATCCATTTTAAGAACCGATTGAGAAGGGTATTTATCTTTGCAAACATTGCAAACCAAATTGCAAACCGCCTCCAAGGAAATGCGCGGAATACAACGGGATGAATAATTGAGTGAAAACATGGATTTATAAGGATTTCGTCGACACCAAAGTCTGCCGAGGAACCCAGCGGGATAAACCAAAAAAATGTTTTTTATCTTTCTTGCATGCGTGATGGTTCTGGGGATCGGAGTGAGCTCCTACGGCAATGAACTAAGTCCCTCCGCGATCCAATCCGCCGAGAACATTCACAACTCTGTGACTTCCCTCAACTATGACACAAAAGGCGAAAACGTTCAGTTCAAGATGCAAAACGGCAACTCCTACTCAAGTCGATAATCTACTCCTATCGATTATGCTCCAACTACAAGTTTTTTTAATCATATTGGTCATGGTAGGGAGTCTGTGCGCTTTTTTATGGGGGAGCGATCCCCAGGGTCAGTTGAAGCAATCCCACAAGGAAAGGGTGTACAAGGCGGCGACCGTCAGCTTTCATTAGCCGAGTCTTATGATGGGCAGCGTTGGTCGTTGCCGGAGAAAACATGCTGAAATTGAAGGTTTTTCTCATCTGCCTGGCTGTTATGCTGATCCTTTTCTCCGCTATTGGGGCATACGAGATGTATGCCATGGAACGAGCCATTGCCCGCAGCATTTACGCGGACGCCTTTGATGACATGCAGGATATTGGCTATCTGGAGCCGCAACTGGCTGATTATTATGTTCAAAGGATGCGAGACTTGGGGTGGGACGTCTCTGGGGACGCCTTCTCCGGGAGTCATCCGCGGATGGAAGGCATACGGGCCCGAAAGGAACGAAACGAAATGGTCACCCTCTCGCTTTCTGTTTATCCATCACGTCTTTCTCAGTGGATGAATCGGTTTGTGGAGGGGGAGAAGGCCTTTACGTTTACCGGAAGCCGTCCTTCCGAGTATTTTGACCCGGGGTGGTAACTATGAACAAAATCCTTGCAATCCTGGGACTGATGGTACTGGTACTGCCGCTGACCGTCCACGTATTAATGACAGGTCCCGATAATCTGTTGGCTGTGAGTATGCAGTTTTTCGAAAAGCTTCTGCATAATGTGACAAGGTTCGGTACCGAGTGATGGGACAAGTCATCACAGTATTTTTGCAGGTGATGGTGCTGCTATTGGTTCCGATGGGCATTTTGCAGGTCCACACAGTGGTTCAAACGCATAACGAATTACTGGAGGTAAGCGCCGCCGCAACAAAATACATCAGTAATCACGGAGGCCGAGGGGATGCGGAGGTATTGGGGAAAGTCCGTGCCTTTATGTCACAGGAACTCGCAGAAAAATCGTTAACCCTTTCAGAAGAGGAATTGATCATCCACATTCAGCGGAGTCGGGCAGCAGACCCTGTTCTGTGGAGCCACGAAGACGAATTTGTCCTTCAGGCAGAGCTTCCGTTTCCTCTCTTTGTATCTTGGCTTCCCGTCGAGAAAACGATGAGAGTTGTGCGGCATGGGACGGTGAACATGATGGACTATGATTTGTAGTCACTCTGTACACTTCAGAGCTTTACGGCGTTTGATCGTGGTCGCTGATCGTTTCACTGAATGAAACATCGACCAATAGATTGTTTGGTGATGCTAGATCTGCGGCGTATTTTGCATACGATTCCGGAGGGGATTTGTACGGGAATAAATATATTGTCCATTTCGGCGCTGCTGTTCTTTCTATTAATAGGTGTATTTGTGGTCGATGCCGATCTGGCGATGCAGAAAAAAACGGAAGTCAAAATGTTGTTGGAACTGTCCAATCATCACGCCACTTTTGCGATAAATCCGGTTTTGAAGACCGAAGGCGTCATTGACTTACTAGAAAAAGAAGCGTTAGATCGGTTCGACAGGCGCATGCTGGAAAACGGCGGATATCGTCGGGAAGGCAACAAGTATCTTCCGTCCGGGCACAGCGTTACGACGGATTCATTGTCATTTGTACGGCATTACATCGATTTTGTATCATGGCGAAACGACCACCAGCTATTTCTCCGTTTCAATGGATCGGACTTCTCGCTCGACAGGGTTGTTACAGGAGCCAGAAGGCCAGCGGGAGGACTCCTGCAAATCACGGTAATGACGGAAAAAGGAGAAGAGCTCCGGCTGGCCCCAAAAACGATGGTAGGCCCCTCTCATATCGTCGTTGCCTATGTGAATGAACGCCCTTTTGTTCCCGTGCTGCCAGCACATGCTTTTCCGGTGGTCAGCGTAGAGGAGGTCAAATGGTGAAAAAAGAGTTGGCGAGAGAGATCATTTCCTGATCCAAATCATATAGAGCTGGCTCCATTTTAGCGACTGCAAAACAAATGCGGTCGCTTTGTTTTTTCATCCGAGGTTTTTATCTGACCAATCCAACTACGAAGTACCCAACACCAAAATCCCCAGTCTGAGGTCCCCCTTCACAAGGTATTCAGCACGAAGACCCAGCCACGAAGTACCCAGCTACAAATGCTTCCAACCACGAAGTACCCAGCTACAAATGCTTCCAACCACGAAGTACCCAGCTACGAAATACTCAGTCACGAAGTACCTAGTCACGAAGTATCCAGCAACGAAGCATCCAGCACGAAGCACCCAGTCACAGAGTACCTAGCCAGGGTCCCAGCCCAAGATCCCGTCTTTGTCCCGCTACGAATCTATATCCTTTCCATATACCATAACAAGGAAATCGATACTTTTGAGAATGGGGCCTCTGTGTTAGCATAACGTCATAGTATCGCTGTCATGATGTATGGCTGATTGCGGAGGCGGTGTTCATGCTCGTTAAAAAGAAAGAAGCTGCCGTAACCCTTTTGTCCTCGGTGCAGTGGCTTTTTTTTATTTTTGCCAACACAGTTGTCGTGCCCATAACGGTCGGAGCGGCGTTTCAGCTTTCTGCGGAAGCGATTGAGGCGACGATCCGGTGCTCTTTTTTATTCACCGGCATCGCCTGCATTCTGCAAGGGTGGATCGGACATCGCTATCCGATCCTGGAGAGCCATTCCGGCCTGATGTGGGGACTCATCCTCAATATGGGTCTGTCCGCATCGGCGCTTGGAATGGATATACATGCGGTCGGGGGAGGAATCGCGACGGGGATTTTGCTGGCAGGTGCCACGATCATCCTGCTGGCTGTATTCAACCTCCTTCCGCTCGTACAAAAAATCATTACACCCATGGTGATGAGTGTCTATCTCTTCCTGTTGACCTTTCAGCTCATTTTTATTTTTTTCAAAGGAATGTTTATCACAACCGCGCAGGGCACCGTGGACATTCCAGTCGCGCTGTTCTCCATCGGGGTCGTCGTTTTCGTGAGTGTCTTGAAGATCAAAGGCAAAAAAGGATTGGGCAATTTTTCGATACTCATCGGCATGGTTGTCGGTTGGGCTTTCTATCGGATGCTGTTTCCGTCCGATCTTCCGACTCCGAGCAATGCGGACGTTACTTTCCGCATGTTCCCCTTCGGCTTTCCCAATCTGGAGTACGGAATCATTGCTGTCTCATTTTTTGCGGGACTGCTGAATCTGACCAATACGTTTGTTTCCATACAAGCTGCTGCCGACATTTACAAGGAGCAGGCGGACAATCGTCAATACAGGCGATCTACTCTCGTTACGGGCATTTTTGCTTTGATTTCGGCTATTTTTGGCTTGGTGCCGTATACTCCTTTTACGTCTTCCATCGGATTTCTGCAAAGCACCCAGCTGCTGAACCGAAAGCCGTTCATTATTAGCGGAATCATGTTTGCGTTTCTCGGGGTTATCCCGCCACTCAGCGCTTTTCTCGGAACGATGCCTCTGACCGTGGGCAATGCGGTCTTATTGGTTGCTTACCTTCAATTGTTCGGGACAGCGCTGCATACCATCAAAGGTACGATCTTTACGTCGGAGACGATCTTTCGGATTGCCGCTCCGGTGTTGATTGGCGTCAGTATCATGAATGTTCAGCCAGCCTTTTTCGGCAGCCTGCCTGTTTTGCTTCAGCCCGTCATCTCCAATGGTCTGATCATGGGCGTGTTTTTATCCATCCTGATGGAAAAGCTGGTCGACTGGGACAAATTGCTCGCCAAAATCGAAGTCAAACAAGAAGCAGGCCGCTCGTAAGCGGCTTTTCTTTTTTTACAGCCCGGACTGAAGGGACCGAAATAGACAGTCTGTAGGAGCGAATAACCAAGAGCGAGGATTATAAACAGTCTGTAGGAGCGAATAACC
Organism: Brevibacillus borstelensis; assembly: GCF_003710865.1. Lineage (GTDB taxonomy): Bacteria > Bacillota > Bacilli > Brevibacillales > Brevibacillaceae > Brevibacillus > Brevibacillus borstelensis. The sequence continues at coordinate 13,540 of NZ_RHHO01000003.1, forward strand.
AAGACCGAGGATTATAAACAGTCTGTAGGAGCGGATAACCAAGACCGAGGATCAATAAACAGTCTGTAGGAGCGGATAACCAAGACCGAGGATTAATAAACAGTCTGTAGGAGCGGATAACCAAGACCAAGGTTAAATAAACAAGCCCATGGGAGCCAATAAACAAGACTGAGGATCAAAATAAACAACTCTGAGCGATCGAACGAAGCACCTGTAAGCAAGCCCCAATATGATATGGTAAGGAGAGAGAATAGAAGTGATGGGTAAAAGGAGAAACGTAACATGGATGTCAGGCAGCTGCGTTACTTTATTGCCATTGCGGAGGAAGAGAATCTGACTGCTGCAGCGAAGCGGCTTCATATGTCCCAGCCCCCGCTCAGCCAACAGCTCGCGCAAATGGAAGAGGAGCTCGGGGTCCCCTTATTGATTCGCAAGGGAAGGAGGATGGAGCTGACCGAAGCGGGTGCGGAACTATACCGGCATGCCTTGCAGATCGTCAGGCAGATGGAGGAATCTGCTGTAAAAGTGAAGGAAGCGGGAATGGGTGTAAGAGGAAGGCTGCGCATCGGGGTAAATACATTGTCCGTGCCGGAACTGCCAGGGCTTCTGATGGACTTTCAGAGAGCCTATCCATATGTCACCTACAAAATTCAGCAAAATGAGACTACGCATCTATGCCAGTTGTTGCGAGACAGAGTGATCGATCTTGCGTTTATTCGTTTTCCGATCGATCTTTCTGATTTTTCTGTCCTGCATTATCAAACAGATACGTTCTATTATATTACCTCTAGTGAAGAAAGCCGTTTACATAGCGAACCGGTCACGCTGGAGGCCATCAGGGCTCAGCCGCTTATTTTGCCGAGCACCTCCGGCTCCGGTCTCTTTCATTATATTATGGAGCAATTTGCGAAACAGAATATCACTCCGAATGTACGCTGTGAATGCTCAGATATTCTGTTGCTGGGAGAACTGGTTGAAGCGGGCTTCGGAAGCTCGATCGTTCCCAAAAGCGTGTTTGAGTACTTGCAGAGAAATCATATACATGCGTACGAAATTATGGAAACCGATTTGACAGCGAGCTACGGGATTATCTGGAACAAGGATGCCTATCTGGGGAAAACCGCCGAACAATTCATCAAAATGGTATCCGGTATGGCCCAGGAGGGAGGGCCCAGTAGCCTCACTCTATAAACAGTGGAGATCCACTCTGTTTCTACAGGTTTCGTCATGATTCGACGGATTGTTCTGCCCCTCTCAATCTCTTGAGCAGAAGCTATTTTGATGGAACAAACACAGATGAGCCAACGCCTGATAATGGAAGCGCTACCAGCAATAATTTGCCTACATTTCCGTTAATATTCTGTAAACAGGCAGGAATGATCTGCTTTTTGTCGAAATACGTTTACAGTACCATCGTGTAACAGCATGATCTTTTTTGCAAGCATTCAACAGGCTGAACCTCATCGTGGAAATTCATTCAAAAGAGTTTGTTCAAAAGGCTGACCACGCTTTGCTTTTTGAATATTCTCTCAGAGAAGTGAGGGTTGCATATGACTGTGAGTACATCTACTTTCCAGTCCACTCCCCGTCGCTGGCGGGAAGTTGAAGCTCAGTTGGGTATCGCCGTGCCGCGCTCCTTGCGGTCAGACACGTCGGCTCTGCTGTTTCTGGAAGGCGTCGCTGCAACACCCATGCTGGACAAAGAAGAAGAGTTGGACTGCCTGATTCGCTATCAGCGTGACGGAGACCTGGCTGCTCGTGAGACACTCGTTCGTGCCTATCTTCGGTACGTAGTCAGCACGGCTTTGCGCCATCTTCGAAAGGGAATGCCCTTCCTGGATTTGATACAGGAAGGAACGATTGGTCTGTTTACTGCCATTGACAAATTTGACGTGGAACGCGGTGTTCGCCTTTACCATTATTCGCACTGGTGGATCTCTCAGGCGATTACCCGGGCGATCAATGACAAGGGTGCATTGATTCGGATTCCTGTGCACATGCATGAGCAAATTCGGCAGTACCAAAAACAGGTGCTTCAGTTGGCCCATCTGCTCAGCCGTACGCCGGACCGACAGGAGATTGCCGCCTTGTTGGAGCTGCCTCTGGAAAAAGTGGAGGCGATTGAGTTTGCGTTGATGCTGAAAATGGAGTCGATTGATGACGAGCCGGATTCCGACAGCTTATGGGCAGAGCATGAGGATGAATACCTCAGCTATGCGGAAATTGTCGACGACCCGGAGACGTCGCTGGACGACTGGATTGAAAAGGTCGATCTTCGCTCCCAGATGCATGCCGCGCTGGAAAGGCTCAGCCCGCGCGCACAGGAGATTATCGCCATGCGCTACGGACTCTACAACGATCAGGTGTACACCTTGGAAGAGGTCGGGAAGATGTTTGGCCTCACCCGCGAGCGGATTCGCCAGATCGAAGCGACGACGATTGATCGGCTGCGCAAGCAAAAAGGCTCTCGCGTCCTGAAGGATTATTTGACCTGACGAGCTTACTTAAAAAACACACTTTGCATATTCACCCCCTTGTCTGGAAGAAGGGGGTTTTTTTGCGTGTTGGTAAAAGGGGTACACTTACAAGCAGGGCTCGCTTGAGAAGTCCGGCCCTTCTTGTGGTAAACTGGTAGGAACATACTCTTCATTTCATCTATGAGAAGGAGGATCGCTTTATGAGCGATTATTTGATAAGAGCAACCGGATTTAACGGACATGTCCGCGCTTTTGCTGCTCGGACGACGAATGCCGTCGAGGAAATGCGCAGACGCCACGACATGTGGAATACGGCAGCTGCTGCTGCAGGCAGGACCTTGACCGCAACGCTGATGATGGGGGCGATGCTGAAAGGCGAGGAGCGAATTTCTGTAAAAATCAAAGGCGGAGGTCCGATCGGGCAGATCGTGGCAGAGGCCAATGCCCACGGGGAAGGAATTGCCTATGTGACGAATCCCCACGTGCACTTTGAGCTGAACGAGAAAGGGAAGCTCGACGTAGCCCGCGCGGTAGGAACAGATGGTTTTCTCAATGTGGCGAAGGACCTGGGCATGAAAGAACCATACCGCGGCAGCTCTCCGATCGTATCCGGCGAGATTGGCGAAGATTTCACCTACTATTTTGCGAGCTCAGAACAGACGCCTTCCGCGGTCGGCGTAGGGGTGCTGGTCAATCCGCAAGACCGCTCCGTACTGGCTGCGGGCGGCTTTATTCTTCAGCTGCTGCCGAACACGCCAGATGATGTGATCGCGCAAATCGAAGAGCGCTTGGGCCAAATCCCGCAAATCTCCCGGATGATCGCGGATCAGCTGTCACCTGAAGAAATTCTGGCAAAAGTGTTGGATGAGCCGAAAATTCTCAGCCGTACCGAAATTCACTTTACGTGCTCCTGCTCTCACGAAAAGGTAAAAAGCGCGTTGATCAGCCTCGGAAAAGATGAGATGGACAGCATCATTTCCGAACAGGGCGAAGCAGAGGCTCACTGCCATTTCTGCAACGAGCGATACCTATTCGAGAAGCCGGAATTGGAGGAAATTCGCAGGAACATGTAAATGGCAGCCTCATTTCTGGCACTCCGGGATAGAGAAGCAGTCGGTCCCGAGGTACAGGGGTTGGTGACTTCGTGCGTTTGCGGTCCGTCCTCTTTGTCCTGCTAACTTTGTCCTGCTTGCGCTCCGCTGTATCCGTTTTGCGGCGGTACAAGTCTCAGCTCTGTTTTTGAATCGTTTGGAAAAGCAAGGGAGGAGATGGCGTGAACAATACAAAGACGCTGTGGGGATTGATTGCCGCCCTGGTGCTGCTGCTTTTGGCAGTGAGCTGGTCGTGGTACCAGTCCGCTGCCAAGCTGCATACGGCAGCCGTGGTGGGAGATCGGACGATCAGCGAGGCCGACTGGATCGAGATGTTGAAGGAAAAGCACGGCCAGCAGGTGCTTGCTGATATGATCAATCGGGAGGCCGTCTTTCAGGAGGCGAAGCGGCTGGGAATCACGATTGATCCCAAACGAATCAGCAAAGAAATGGACCAAATCCGGGAGAGCTACGGAAGCCAGACAGACAGCGAGTTTCGCGATGCCCTGAAGCAGCAGGGAGGCACGACTCCAGAAGCTGTAGAGCAGGAAATCACCTATCAAATGCTGTTGCAGGAGCTGGCTATCCAGGATATTTCCATTTCCGACGAAGAACTGCGGACGTACTACGCCACCCACGCTGACCGCTACACCCATCCGATGAAAGTGAGATTGTGGCAAATCGTCGTCGCTTCCCGCGAGGAATCCGAGCAGGTGCTGCAGGAATTGAAAAACGGGGCCAATTTTGCCACGCTCGCCAAGGAACGCTCCATCGATCCGCTCACGGCGCCAAACGGCGGGGATGCGGGCTGGGTCTCGCTTACAGACAGCAGCCTCACCGACGAGGCCAAAACCATTCTCTCTTCTCTGGAGCTGGAGAAAAACAGCCCTCCGGTGGAGAGCGGCGGGAAATACTACATTTATCGGCTTTCGGACCGGAAAGAAGCGGAGCAGATTACATTCGAGCAGGCGAAGGAAGACATTCGCAGGGAAATGGCATTGGCACAGGTTGAATCCCTCGATGCCGTACTGGAGCGATTGCGCCAATCCGTCGGGGTGAAGAATGGGCAAATGCCCAATTGACCTGATGGGCTTTCATTGATATAATTAACCAATAAAACCTACCAATTTACTCGGTTATTAAAAGGGGGACGGAGACATGCGTGTTGCCAATTCGATTACGGATTTGATCGGTTATACACCTCTGGTAAAGCTGAACCGGGTTGTCAGCGAAGACATGGCAGACATTTACCTGAAGCTGGAGTTCTTCAATCCGGGCAGCAGTGTCAAAGACAGGATTGCACTGGCCATGATTGAGGCAGCCGAGGCAGAGGGGAAACTGAAACCGGGCGATACCATCATTGAACCTACGAGCGGAAATACCGGTATCGGCCTGGCAATGGTAGCAGCTGCCAAAGGGTATCGGGCTATTTTGGTCATGCCTGAGACGATGAGTATGGAACGGCGCAATCTGCTCCGGGCGTATGGAGCTGAGCTGGTACTGACGCCTGGCGCAGAAGGAATGGGCGGAGCGATCCGAAAAGCGGAGGAGCTGGTTAAGGAGAACCCTTCCTATTTTATTCCGCAGCAGTTTAAAAATCCGGCCAATCCAAAGGTTCACCGTGAGACGACGGGACAAGAGCTGCTGGAGCAGGGCAAAGAGATTGGCGGCATCGACGCATTTATCTCCGGTGTCGGGACCGGTGGTACGATTACGGGCGTAGGTCAAGTGCTGCGCGAGAATTTTCCGGGCGTGCAGATCATCGCAGTCGAGCCGGCAGCTTCCCCTGTTCTCTCTGGAGGCAAGCCAGGTCCTCACAAGATTCAAGGAATCGGTGCCGGTTTTGTCCCCGATACGCTGGATACCGAGATTTACGACGAGATTATCAAGGTCGAAAACGAAGAAGCCTTTGAAACGGCCCGCAATGTAGCCCGCAACGAAGGAATTCTCGGCGGTATTTCTTCGGGGGCGGCCATTTATGCTGCGTTCAAGGTGGCCCAAAGGCTGGGCAAGGGGAAAAAGGTAGTAGTCGTCATTCCGAGCAACGGAGAACGCTACCTCTCCACTCCGCTGTATCAATTCGAAGAATAAGGACATCACAAAATGGCAAACAGAACGTCGGCTTCGGCCGGCGTCTTTTTTATGTACCGAAAAGGCTCTGTTTGGAAACAGTGGGGCGGGCTTTCCCGTGCAAAGTGACGACGGCAACCGCAGCCTAGAAGCAAGCCGTTTGGCAACAAACAGGAGCCAAGGACATTGGCAACAACAAACAGCTAAGGACGTTGGCAACAAACAGCTAAGGACAAGGGCAGCGGTTATGATATGCTAGTGCTAGATGTTTTTAGTATGCATACCGGAGTGTGAACCTTGTGATCGTGCCTTCCTTTTCCGATCTGACCCAATATGCAGCTTCTTATCCTTACGTCCCGTTAGCAAAGCGTGTGGCATGGCCGGACAGCCTGGACCCCTGGGACCTTCTGCAAGCTCTGCAGCCATCCTTGGAGGGGGCTGTACTCCTGGAAAGCGGCCGTGCAGGACGCTACACCTATCTCGCCTGTCAGCCGATCGCAACAGTCAGCAGCAGGAACAACCATACGGTGGTTGCTTATGCGGACGAGCGGACTGAGGCTCTCGAGGGAGAAAATCCGTTGGATGCGCTGCGGCGCTTTTTGGCCCGCTACCGGACACCGGCCATCCCGGACTTTCCCGACTTTTACGGAGGAGCAGTCGGCTACCTCAGCTACGAGATGAACCGCTTTTTTGAACCGGGCCTGCCGCAGATTGCCCTGGACGACTTACAGTTGCCCGATCTGTATGTTATGATAATGCAAGACGTTTTTGTCTTTGATCATGCGACACGTGAATGCTTTTGTCTGACGCATTTGCCCTCCGGTTCATTGACGGAAGATTCGTACCACGCTGCGCGGATTCGGCTGGAACGGCTGGCCGAGGAGCTGGATCGCGTTGCCTTGGCGGAAAAAGGCGAGGACGGCAGCGATTGGGATGCCTTGCGAAAACGCCCTCTGGAGTCCAAGGAACCTGTGCAGGTATCGTTTGCCCAGGAGCAGTTTGAGGAAGCGGTACGCCGGGTCCAGTCCTACATTTCGGCTGGCGACGTCTTTCAGGTGAACCTCTCTGTACGCCAGAGCAAGCCGATGCAAGTGTCGGCCCCGGAAGTGTACGATGTCCTTCGCAAGCTGAACCCGTCCCCTTACATGGGCTACCTCCATTTTCCCGAATTTCAGCTGGTCAGCGCCTCGCCGGAGCTGCTCATCAAGGCGAAGGGCGGAAAGGTCAGCACGCGCCCGATCGCCGGGACAAGACCCCGCGGGAAAAATGAGGCAGAGGACAACGCGCTCGTGCAAGAGCTGGTCGAAAACGAGAAGGAGAGGGCCGAGCACGTCATGCTGGTCGACCTGGAGCGAAACGATCTCGGGCGGGTCAGCCGCTATGGCAGCGTGCACGTCAGCGAGTTCATGGTCGTGGAAAAATACTCGCATGTCATGCATATCGTCTCTCACGTGGAAGGGGAGCTGGCAGAGGACAAGGATGCCTTTGACGCTGTGGCAGCCGCTTTTCCGGGCGGGACAATCACAGGAGCGCCCAAAGTCAGGACGATGGAAATCATCGAGGAGCTGGAGCCCGTCAAACGCGGCGTCTACACCGGTTCCATCGGCTGGTTTGGCTTTCACGGTGACGTGGAGACCAACATCGCGATCCGTACGATGGTCGTCAAGGACGGTATGGCGCATGTACAGGCAGGTGCAGGGATCGTCATTGATTCCAAGCCGCAGGCGGAGTATCTCGAGTCGCTGAAAAAGGCGGAAGCGTTGTGGAAGGCTTTGGAGTTGAGCGAGAACAGAAAGAAGAGTCGAGAGGAGAAGAGCGTATGATTCTGATGATTGACAATTACGATTCCTTTACGTACAACCTGGTGCAATATGTAGGCGAGCTGGGGCAGGAGCTGCAGGTCCGCCGCAATGACAAAATCACGCTGGAAGAAATCGAACAACTGGCCCCCGACTATTTGATGATTTCCCCCGGGCCTTGCACGCCCAACGAAGCGGGCATCAGCATGGAGGCGATTCGCCATTTCGCTGGGAAAATTCCGATCCTGGGCGTATGCCTGGGCCATCAGTCGATTGGTCAGGTGTTCGGAGGCAAGGTGCTTCGCGCGGAACGTCTGATGCACGGCAAGACGTCAGAGGTGTTCCACGACGGCAAGACGATCTTTGCCGGCATTCCGTCGCCGTTTACTGCTGCGCGATACCATTCGCTGATCGTGGAGGAAGCGACGCTGCCTCCCGAGCTTGAAGTGACCGCGAGAACGGCAGAAGGGGAAATCATGGCCCTGCGCCATCGCGAATATCCGATCGAGGGCGTGCAATTCCACCCGGAGTCGATCATTACCCAACACGGCAAGAAGCTGCTGCAAAACTTCCTGACAGCATACGCAAAGGAACCTGTGAAATAGAGTACAACAACACGATAGTCCAAGACTGCTCGTAAATTGCGAGCGGTCTTTTTTGTTTCTTTACAGAACATACAAACAGTTTTACGCATTCTTAATCATGCTTTCACAGTAACTAGACGAACGGCTTGTACAATCGGGAGGTGAGTAAAGAGACAAAGGAGCGAACGCGAATGGACGTGAACCGTCGACAATTTTTGACCTATCTGGGTGCAGGTACGGCAGCCCTTGCCTCTCTGGCTACAGGCATTCCTGCATTGGCTGCAGGGCAATCGATCTCCGGGAAAACGGCTGATCATCTGTTTGGGCTGGAAGACAAGAAGCACAAGTTCAATCCGAAATTCAAGCCGATTGAGCCATCCACCAAGGACGATGTTGTGCTGCCTAGCGGGTACAAGTATGATGTGATCGCAGTCTACGGAGACAGGATCAATCAGAACGGGGATACATTCGGGTTCAATGCTGATTTCACCTGCTTCCTGCCGATCGACGGCAGCGCCGATCACGGCCTCCTCTGGGTCAATCATGAATACTTGGGCGAGCTGGAGTACTACGTTACCGGCTACGATGTGCTGAATGCCGATCCGAAGCAAAACAAGCGCACCGCAGAGCAAGTCCAGAAGTATCTGTACGCACTGGGCGGCTCGGTCGTAGAGGTAAAACGCGAGGGCGGCAGATGGAAGCTGGTTCCAGACTCCAAATACGGCCGCCGTGTGAGCGGGCTGACCAAGCATGAATTGACGGGCCCCGCCGCTTCCCTTGCCAAAGAAGTAATCGGTACCTTCGCCAACTGCTCCGGCGGAGTGACCTTGTGGAACACGATATTGTCCTGCGAAGAAAACTTCCAGGATGTCGTCGACGATTGCAGACTGAAGGATAATCGCCACTATGGCTGGGTTGTCGAGGTCGATCCTTTTGATCCCGCATCGACACCGAAGAAGCACACGGCCCTGGGACGGTTCTCTCATGAAAATACAGCGATGGTCATCGCTCCTACCGGACAGCTTGTCGTGTACATGGGCGATGACGCCAACGACCAGTACGTCTACAAGTACGTTTCCAAAGGAAAGTTCAATCCAAGCGACGGCAAACAAAACTCCAAGCTGCTGGAGGAAGGCACGTTGTATGTAGCCAACTTCGGCAAAGGAAAGTGGATCGCACTTGATTTCGCCTCCAACGAAGCGCTGCAAAAAGCGACCGACAGTGACGGCAAAGCGTTGTTTGCCTCTCAGGCGGATGTGCTCGTGAATTGCCGCGAAGCTGCAAAAGCAGTGGGAGCGACTCCGATGGATCGCCCGGAGGACGTAGAAGTGCATCCAATCGACGGCAGTGTCTTTATCGCCATGACGAACAACTCCAAGCACGGAAATTTCTACGGCCAAATTGTCCGCCTGTTTGAAAAAGACGGCAACCATGCCGGTCTGGACTTCACCTTTGAAATCTTTGCCGCCGGCGGACCGCAAAGCGGATTTGCTGCTCCAGACAACATGGCGTTCGACAGCGCAGGCAACCTGTGGGTTGTGACGGACATTTCTTCCTCGTCCATGAACAGCGGCATTTACAAATCGTTTGGCAACAACGGCATCTTCTTTATCCCGACAACCGGGGCAAACAAAGGAGAAGTGGCACAATTTGCTTCTGCGCCAGTAGGAGCGGAAATGACCGGACCGTGGTTTACTCCGGATGAAACGACCCTGTTCCTGTCCGTCCAGCATCCTGGTGAAAACCTGAAATCCTACGATCAGCCGACCAGCCACTGGCCAAAAGGCGGCAATGCTGTCGCCATGCCGGGTGTTATCGCTGTTACCGGCTTCTAAAAAAGGGAGTGTAGCCAGCCATGTTGTCCAGCATCGGTATTCCCGGGCTTATCCTCATTTTGATCATTGCCCTCGTCATCTTCGGTCCGAGCAAGCTTCCTGAGATCGGGAGAGCCTTTGGGCGCACCCTGACCGAATTCAAGTCGGCTGCCAAAGATCTGACCAAGGACGAGGACGACGAGAAAAAGCAGAAGGACAAGGATACGCCTGACAAGGCAGTCGTCCTTGCCGGCAAAAACGGTGAAGAATCCTTGAATCGAGTTAACTAAACCATCTGCAGGGAGAAGGGTGGTGTGCCGCGCGCGCACTGCCCTTTGCCGCTGCCCGGCAGGATATATTGAGAAAACCCGGTCGTTTTAAGCCGCATTGTGCCATTTTTACCGGGCTTTGTGTACTTTTTCACGAGGAGGAGGAGTGAGCCATGGGGCGAGCCATGCCGTTTCTCGAACACCTGACCGATCTGCGCCGCCGACTGATCATCGTTCTGGCTTCCTTTGTCATCAGTCTCGTGACGTGCTTTTTGTTCGTAGATCACATCTATCATTTTTTGGCGAGCCGTTCGGAGGAAAAGCTGGCGATTCTCGGTCCCAACGACATTTTGTCGATCTACATCAAGCTTTCCGCGGTCGGAGCGATTGCTATCACCATCCCGATCATCGCTTATCAAGCCTGGCGTTTTGTCGTGCCGGCACTGACCGAGCAGGAGCGCAAAGTAGCCATGCTGTATATACCGGCGCTCTTTTTCCTGTTTTTGATCGGGCTCGGCTTTGCCTACTTCGTATTGTTTCCCTTGATGTATCAATTTGTGCTCGGATTGTCCAACGGCAATTTCGATCTCGTCATCACGGCGAATGACTACTTTACATTCATGCTCAATATTTGCGTTCCGTTTGGGCTTTTGTTCGAGCTGCCTGTAATCGTGCTGTTTCTCAGCCATCTGGGCATTCTCAATCCGCATCGGCTGGCCAAGCTGCGAAAACCGGCGTATTTTCTCCTTTCCGTCATCTCCATCACGATTACGCCGCCTGATCTGGTCTCCGATGTGCTGGTGATCGTCCCCTTGATCGCTCTGTACGAAATGTCGATCAGCATCTCCCGTTTCATCCACCGAAAACGGCTGGAGGAGACCGCGCAGATCGGCTGAGAAATATGGTATGATGCTCTCCAAGAAGGATAGCGGGAGAGAATGCCATGTACGTGTATGTGAATGGACAGATCGTCCCTGCCGAGCAGGCGGCGGTGTCTGTTTTGGACCATGGATTTTTGTACGGGATCGGCTTGTTTGAGACTGTGCGTGTCTATCAGGAACGGCTGTTTCTGTGGGATCAACACTTCGCCCGGTTATCCGCCGGGCTTTTGGCGTTGCACATAAGGAATGCGTGGAGCTCCGCAGAGCTGGAGGCGGCCATCCTGCAAACAGCCAAAGCGAACGGCCTTGCGGATGCATACGTGCGGATCAGCATAACGGGAGGCAACGAGGGTGTAGGACTGGTGACGGAAGGATATGCTCGTCCGTCCCTGTTTATTTTTGCAAAAAGCGTTCCGCCGATCGCGCTGCCCCCTCGTCCGAAGCGGCTGCAAGTATTGTCGATTCCCCGCCAGACAGCGGAAGGCCCGGTTCGCTTCAAGTCGCACAATTACTTGAACAATGCCCTGGCCCGTCTGGAGGTCGGGAACCAAACCGACGTCGAAGGCCTATTTTTGACCCATGACGGCTATCTGGCCGAAGGGATCGTGAGCAATCTTTTCTGGATTCGAGACGGCAGCATGTTTACGCCCGCAGTCGAAACGGGCATACTGGATGGGGTCACGAGGAGGCACGTGCTGAATCTGGCCCAAAAGCTGGACATCCCTGTGCAAGAGGGCTTTTATCGGCTGGAGGAGCTGGAGAGTGCCAGCGAGGCGTTTGTGACGAATTCCATCCAGGAGATCGTTCCGGTATCAGAGGTGAATGGAAAGGTACTTCCTGCCGCTTATGGAAGCTATACGCAGGCGCTGCACCTGGCGTACCGTGAGTCTGTAGCGTGTGGTGGGTAATTATGGTATGCTATCAGACAACATGTCAACGAGAGATTCAAGACGCGAAAGGAAGCAAGGCTCATGATTCATAATCCATTCGTGATTCACGCTCAAAACCGCATGGAAGTAGAAGAAGAGCTCGCCTGCCAAGGAGTCAAGCCTGCCGACAGGGAGCGTTTTGCCGATGCGGGAGAGCCATTGCAGATTCATGTCGAGAGGCTTGCTTTTGAAGAGGCGGCATTGCTGCGAAAAGAGATGCAGCTTCTCGGCGGAGACGCTGTCATGCACGACAATCCGGCTCTTCCCGATTTAACCGACCTATATATGAAGGGTACATACGGACAGTGGCAGGCATTGCTCGAACGCATCCCGGATCAGACAGACGGACTGCGGGTAGCGGCTGCGGAAGTGCGGGAGCTGCTCGCGATGCGTCGCCAGCTTCGGCAAAGAAAAGCCATTCACTGCAAAAGCCATGTGCTGCCGCTCGGACAAAAGACGCTCGTCATGGGGATTTTAAATGTCACGCCTGACTCCTTTTCCGATGGCGGCCGCTATACGGACATCGAGCGGGCGATAGCCCAGGCGCGTGCCCTGGTAGAAGCAGGCGCGGACATCATTGATATCGGCGGAGAATCGACCCGTCCGGGATCGGCTCCCGTAGAGCTGGCCGAGGAGCTGGACAGGGTGATTCCGGTTGTGCGTGCGTTGGTCGAGGAGCTTTCCGTTCCGTTGTCGGTCGATACGTACAAGTCCGAGGTAGCCGAACAGGCGATTCGTGCCGGCGCCCATATCATCAATGACGTCTGGGGAGCCAAAAAAGACAGAAGAATCGCAGAAGTGGCCGCCCAGCATGAGGTGCCGATTATTCTCATGCACAACCGCGAGGATACCGCCTACACCCACTTTTTCAGCGATATGGTCAGAGATTTGCGTAAGTCCGTCGCGATTGCCAGGGAAGCGGGGGTCCGTGACGAGATGATCATTCTCGATCCGGGCATCGGCTTTGCCAAATCGCTGGAGCAAAATCTCGAGGCGATGCGCCGATTGGATGACCTGGTGGCGCTTGGCTATCCGGTCCTGCTGGGAACATCGCGCAAATCGATGATTGGGCGCGTCCTGGATCTGCCGGTGGAGGAGCGCCTCGAAGGGACTGCCGCCACGGTAGCTTTAGGCGTAGCGAAGGGCTGCCAGATTGTTCGTGTCCACGACGTCAAGGAAATGAAGCGAGTGACCGCCATGATGGACGCGATGTTGAAAGGGGGCGGCCTAATTGGATAAAATTTATTTTAATGGAATGGCGTTCTACGGTTATCATGGAGTGTTTGAAGCCGAGGCCAAGCTGGGGCAGCGATTTTATGTCGATCTGGAACTGTCTATGGATTTGTCCCGGGCAGGAGCAAGCGACGACCTAAACGATACCGTGAATTACGCCGATGTATTTCATTGTGTGCAACAAATAGTAGAAAAAGAGCGTTACAACCTGGTGGAGGCATTGACCGCGCGGATTGCGGATCGATTGCTGCAGGCGTTTCCGTTTTCAGAAGTAAAAGTCAGGGTGACAAAGCCTGATCCTCCGATCAACGGCCACTATGATTCCGTTGCCATCGAGATGAGCCGCAAAAGAGAGGGTAGTGCCTAATGACGGTGCGTGCGTACTTGGCGCTCGGCTCCAACATGGGCGATCGGGCGGATAATTTGCGACAAGCAGTTGAAAAGCTGCACGGACGAGAAGGGATTTCGGTCGTCCGCATTTCACCTGTATACGAAACCGCTCCGGTCGGCTTTGTCGATCAGGAGGCGTTTCTGAATATGGCTGTTGCTGTAGAAACGGATCTGACTCCGGAGAAGCTGCTGGAGAGTGCACTGGCAGTCGAACAGGAGTTGGGACGTGTGCGAACGATTCGTTGGGGGCCACGGACCATTGACATCGATGTGCTGTTGTACGGAGACACAGCGCTGGATCAGGAGCATTTGACCATCCCTCATCCTGCAATGACAGAGCGGGCTTTCGTGCTCGTTCCTTTGCGCGACGTCTTGGAGGGTGGCTTGCTGCCTGTATTTAACCGGCCTTTAGACGATTTCCTCAGGTTGTTGCCGCAAGATGACAAGGGGGTACAAAAATGGGGAACAATCGTCTGGGAAACCGGATCCGGTCATTCCGCAAACTGAAAGGCTTGACACAGCAGTCGCTGGCAGAAAAGATGGGCGTCTCGCTCTCTTTTGTCGGATCGCTGGAAAGAGGAACGCGAATGCCGACCGAGCCTGTGTTGCGGAAGATCGCCAGCACTTTACAGGTTGATTATGAGGAATTATGTGCTATAAATAATAAATAACTTTTTTCTTGGGGCTTAGCCTCTCCATCCACTCGTCGGGCCGTGGTGTGTGTATGACTCCCTGCGGAACTGCGGGAAAAGGAGGTTGAATGATAAATGAAAATCGGAAACATTGAGTTGAAAAACAACGTCGTTCTTGCTCCGATGGCAGGGGTATGCAACCCTGCATTTCGTTTGATTGCAAAGGAGTTTGGCACAGGTCTCGTTTGCGCTGAAATGGTAAGCGACAAAGCGATCGTGCACGGAAACAAGAAGACGATGGATATGCTGTTTGTCGATGAGCGCGAAAAACCGCTAAGCCTGCAGATTTTTGGCGGCGACAAGGAAACGCTCGTAGCGGCGGCGAAACATGTCGATCAATATACAAACGCCGATATCATTGATATCAACATGGGGTGCCCGGTTCCGAAAATCGTCAGCTGCGATGCCGGTGCAAGGCTCCTGCTGGACCCGAACAAAATCTACGAAGTGGTTTCCGCTGTAGTGGATGCCGTAGAGAAGCCGGTTACCGTCAAAATGCGGCTTGGCTGGGACGAGGAGCACATGTACGCGATTGAAAACGCCCAGGCGATAGAACGTGCAGGGGCCAAGGCCGTTGCCGTTCACGGACGCACCCGTGTTCAAATGTACAAGGGGAAAGCGGATTGGGATTGGATTCGCCGCGTCAAGGAAGCGGTCTCCATTCCGGTCATCGGGAACGGTGACGTGGCTTCGCCGGAAGACGCTCGCCGCATGCTGGATACAACCGGCTGCGATGGCGTAATGATCGGTCGTGCAGCTTTGGGCAATCCGTGGATGCTGTACCGGACCGTCCAGTATCTCACCCGGGGAGAATTGCTGCCTGAGCCGACTCCGCGTGAAAAGATGGAGATTTGCATGCTGCATGCCGAGCGGCTGATCGCATTGAAAGGGCCGCGAGTAGGCGTGCTGGAAATGCGCAAACACGCCGCCTGGTACCTCAAAGGCTTAAAGGGTTCTACCCATACGAAAAACCTGATCAACGCTGTCGAGACAGAAGAAGAGCTTCGCCGCGTCCTGACGGAGTATGTGGAATGGGTCGAAAACCATGCAGACGATGTGGATGAAGAAGCAGCTCTGCCCCAGGAAGAAGCAGTGAGCTACTAACGGTATCCTAAACATTGACAAGGGTTCCTTCATATCCTATAATACGTCGTATTATCGGGACGTAAGCTGCCAGTTCACTCTGGCAGCTTTCCCTATGACAATTGGAGTCGACAGCTTGGCATTCACGTTCTGCCTGTATATTGTATAGAGCATCTACATATAATCCTTTGTACTTTACCCAGTGCGAAAGGAATTATTTTAAACGGGGGAATTGAACCATGTCGGAAAAAGAAGTGATTCTCACACCAGAAGGTTTGGCAAAACTCGAACAAGAGCTTGAAGATTTGAAAACGGTTAAACGCAAGGAAGTTGCAGCACGGATTAAAGAAGCGATCAGCTATGGAGATATTAGCGAGAACTCCGAGTACGAAGAGGCGAAGAACGAGCAGGCATTCATCGAAGGGCGTATTCTTACCCTGGAAAAGATGCTGCGCAACGCTCGCATCATTACGAACGAAGACGTGGACACCGGCGTCGTAAGCGTAGGATCCACAGTGAAGCTGAAAGATCTGGAGTTCGGAGACATTGTGATGTACACGATCGTAGGGTCGGCTGAGTCCGATCCGATGAACAACAAGATCTCCAACGAATCTCCGGTAGGTCAGGCGTTGCTCGGAAAAGCAAAAGGGTCCATTGTCGACGTGCAAGTTCCGGCAGGCGTTATCCAGTACGAAATTCTCGATATTAACTTGTAATCGGCTGAAACAAGGCGTACCTTGATAAAAGGGTACGCCGTATCGCTATTTATCCAGCCGCCCAAATCGTCACCAAGGTATGGTAAGGAGTGAATGAGGCTATGAATAACGAGCAAGACCAACAGCAGCAAGAACAGCAACAGGAAAGTCTTCATGAGTTGCTGCAAGTGCGCCATGACAAAATGAATCAGCTTCGAGAATGGGGCCTTGACCCATTTGGGAAGAAGTTTGAACAGAAAGATCACGCGGCCGATATTGTCAGCCGCTTTGGCGAAAAGACAAAGGAAGAGCTGGAACAAGAAGCTCCGACGGTCTCCATTGCCGGACGCCTGATGGCCAAACGGGATATGGGGAAAGCCAACTTTGCCCAGCTTTTGGACCGCTCCGGCCAAATCCAGATCTACGTAAGGCTGGACACAGTCGGCGAAGAAGCTTTTAAAGTGTTTAACATCAGCGACATTGGCGACCTGATCGGCGTGAGCGGTGTTGTTTTCAAGACAAAAACGGGCGAGCTCAGCGTAAAGGCGAAAGAGCTTACGTTCCTCACGAAGTCGCTTCGTCCATTGCCTGAAAAATATCACGGTCTCAAGGACATCGAGACCCGTTACCGCAAGCGCTACGTCGATCTGATCGTCAATCCCGAGGTGCGCGATACATTTATCACACGAAGCCGCATCCTGACTTCGATGCGCCGTTATCTGGACAGCCTCGGTTTCCTTGAAGTGGAAACGCCAACGCTACATGCGATCGCCGGGGGAGCAGCAGCTCGTCCGTTTATTACCCATCACAATGCGTTGGACATGCAGTTGTATATGCGCATTGCCATTGAGCTGCACCTCAAGCGGCTGATTGTCGGCGGATTGGAGAAAGTGTATGAGATCGGCCGCGTATACCGGAATGAAGGGATCTCTACCCGTCACAACCCGGAATTTACGATGATCGAGCTGTATCAGGCGTATGCTGACTTTGAAGACATCATGAAATTGACAGAAGAGTTGATCGCCCATATCGCTCAGGAAGTATTGGGAACGACCAAGGTCCACTATCAAGGACATGAAGTCGATCTGACACCGAAATGGCGCCGTGTACACATGGTTGATCTGGTCAAGGAACACGTCGGGGTCGATTTCTGGAAGCATATGAGCGATGAAGAAGCGCGTGCTCTGGCGAAGGAGCATGGTGTGCAGGTCGAACCGCACCATACCTTCGGCCACGTGGTAAACGAGTTCTTTGAACAAAAAATCGAAGAGACACTCATCCAGCCTACTTTCGTATACGGCCATCCGGTAGAGATTTCGCCGTTGGCCAAGAAAAACGAGCAGGATGAACGGTTTACCGATCGCTTTGAGCTGTTTATTGTCGCAAGGGAGCATGCGAATGCGTTTACCGAGCTGAACGATCCCATTGACCAACGGGAACGTTTTGAGGCGCAGCTCTTGGAAAAAGAAGCTGGAAACGATGAAGCGCATGAAATGGATGAAGACTTCATTGAAGCGTTGGAATACGGTATGCCGCCGACCGGTGGACTGGGGATCGGGATTGACCGCTTGATCATGCTGCTTACCAATTCGCCTTCGATTCGCGACGTACTGCTGTTCCCGCATATGCGTGCCCGCGATTAATTCGCATAGATAATTGAAGACAGTACAAGGAAGAGGCCGTTCATGTGGTTGCATGAGCGGCTTTTCCATTTATTTCACTTGCAGAGTACGTTTTGAAGTGGTATATTAAATCTCGTTCTCGTTTTTGCGGGTTCTTCTCGAAAGAACGAGTTCTTCACAAAAAGAGTAATGATACAAAAAATACCTCTTGCCTATCTACTGCAAACGTGGTAGACTTTAAAAGTCGCCTTGAGGGAATGTTGTTAATAAAAAAACTTATTGACAAACGAAACTCTGGTTGATATAATAAAGAGGTTGTTCCAAAAAGATGCTCTTTGAAAACTGAACA
>NZ_RHHO01000030.1 GCF_003710865.1 Brevibacillus borstelensis
GTCGACTTTCTCGACAGCCTGCGGCACACCCTAATCGGGTGTGCCTGCTTTTTGCTTGGCAGCAGATTGTTGGAGATTGGAAAGCGCGACGCCCAAAAAGATAAAGATTGCGCCGGCGAAAAATCCAATGCCGAGATGCTCCCCAAGAAGAAGCCAGCCCAGTGCAGCGCCGACGATCGGCTGAACGAAGAAAAATCCGGCTCCGCTGCCCGCCTGGAGCAGTTCAAAGCCTTTATTCCACAGGTAAAAGGCGCCTGCTGTAGAGATAATCCCGATGTACAGGACACCGGCCCAGATTTTCCAGCTGAAATCCCAGGATACCGCTGTGACGGACAACTCCCACACCATGACCGGACAGGTAAAGATGAGACCAAACAGAGCGACATACGTCGTTACCGCCAAAGAGGAGTAGCGCAAAGTCGCCTTTTTGCTCATGACCGTATACAGCCCCCAGCTCACCGCGGCGACCAGAAGAATGAGGTTGCCGAGCAGGGAAGACTGGGCATCCGCCTCGTCGGGAATGCCGATCACAATCAGGACGCCGATCGTAGCCAGCAGGATGCCTGCGAGCTGCAGCTTGTGGATGCGCTCCTTGAGCAGCCAGACGGCAAACAGCGCGATGAAGGCCGGGGAAGCGGCGGTAATCAGCGCTCCCATGTGCGCCGTCGAAAGCTTGGTCCCCAAAAACTGCGCGCCAATCGAAATTGTCACTCCGACAAACGCGATCGCCATAATCATGGGAAAATCCTGTTTGGCGATGAACTCGCGCCGTGCCACTACAAATACCCCCAACACGACGGAAGCAATGGCAAAACGGATAATCAAGAGCGTAAATGGCGGAATTTCTTCCAGCACTACCTTGCTTACCACATAGACGCCGCCCCAAATGGCTGCTGCCAAAGTCAGGCAAAGTGCTCCAAACAACTGCTGTTTCCACATCGCATTCATATCAACGTGCCCCTCCCGGAAAAATGGTACTGTTTCTTTTCCGTAGCCGGGGGGACGATTTCACACATTCCCTCTCCGACTAGGTGAGGAGAACGACGGGTACATCACATTCAAAACGCGGACGTGCGAGCATGGTTTCACCTCCTTTAAAGGACAAAGCTGTGCTGGGGAACGCGGTCAATCCGTAATTTGCTTGGCCAGGAGCAGGACAGGCTGGGTCAAGCGTCCGACGGGAGCCGTGACCTGGCGATACTGTTCAAAGCCGAGCTTTCCCCAAAAACGGAGAGTCTGCTCGTCCTCGGCAATTACGCCGAGATGGAGCTGTGAGCACCCTTGCTCTGCACAGTATTGCTCCAAAAGCGAGCAAGCCTCGCGACCAAAGCCTTGGCCTTGGCAATCCCGGTGAATGAGAAACAGGCCAATCCACCCTTTTCCCGGGGAAGGATGAGCTGTGGAGAAGTGAACAACCCCGATAATCTTCGGTTCCGGCTTGGCGGCGTGAGCGGTCTGTGCAGTTTCTGCGGTCTGAGCAGTCTCTACAGTCTTTACGATCATCCAATGGCCGGAAGGAATATCCAGCATCGCCTTGTACTCCTGCTCAAGCTCTGCCAGGCTAAGCGCGGCAGTTCCGTTTCGCCAAAGATTGTAGGCGGGGTGACTGTTGTACACTTCCAGCACAGCACCCAGGTCATCCGGGGTCATCTCCCGAAGCCATACATGTTTTCCTTGAAGCAAAAGACTCACCGTTTGCCTCCGTATTTGCGGATCAGCCCGATCTGGCCCGCGTGATACCCTGTATGGTAGATCAGCCGGCCCAACGCTTGCCGGGGGGATAATGTTCCGATCGGAGCTTCCACAGGGTGGTCCCAGGCTTCGCTGGGCAGTTGACGAAGTGATTCCAGCAAGTATGCATACGACTGTTCGCGGAATGCAAGCAGAGCGGAAAGGTCGGTAAATTGACCCTCATCCTTTACCGGTCCAATCGTGTCCAAGGTTACCGTATTTGGCAGCGGGCGGCCAAAAAACATCAGGCAAAAACGATACTCGACTTCTGCGATGTGCCGGATCAGGAACCCGACAGAATTGGAGCCGTCAGCCAGCTTCCAGACCAGCTCGCCCTCGGTGAGATTGGCGAGAGCATCCTGGTAGCGGGAGCGCGCCATCTGCAGTGCAGGCAGCAGCATTTGTTCAAACATCGGCATCTTCCCTTCCGTGTCCGTACTGTAAGCGTTTGTGTTAGCTCTATTATAGTGAAGACTGAAACAAAATACAGCCGCATCCTTCGGAATATTCCGAAATACATTCCGAGTGAATGTTCACTCAGTTGTTTTGTTTCGGTATACTAGGGGAAAAGAAGGGAGCGATGAGTATGCAGGAGCACTTGTTTGATCTGGTTGTCCGTTCTACCGATATTGATTTTATCGGGCACGTAAACAACGCCAAGTACTTGGAATATATGGAGTGGGCCCGCTTTGACTGGATTTGCCAAAGGGGGTTTACACTAGACGAGCTGCAGCGAAGAGGACTGATGCCGGTAGTGGTGAACATCAATATCAACTACCGCAGGGAGCTTCGCATGCTTGAGCAGGTGCAGGTGCGGACGCGGGTGCTGGGGATCGGCGAGAAAAGCTATGTCATCCGGCACGAGCTGTACAAGGAGAAGGGGGAGCTTGCAGCCGATGCCGATGTGACGATGGTGATGATCGATGCGAAGACGCGCCGCTCGGTAGCGTTGCCGGAAGATTGGCTGGGCGAATTGGCAAAGGCTGCGGAGGGTGAGCAGGAGAGATAGAAGCTTTCTGGGAGGAAAAAGGAAACGGCGATCCGGTGCGGGCGAAATGGTAGAATGAAAGAAGCAAACCTGGAAGCAAGGGGGCCGTATTTCTGTGAGCAAAAAAGAATACAAGCTGATCCTGTTTGACCTCGACGATACGCTGTTTGACTATTCGCAGAGCTGGGAGGCGGGGATGCGCCTGACCATCCGCCGCCATCCTTTGACTGCGGGTCTGAATGAAGACGACTTTTACTGCAAGCTGAAAACATACAGCGACGAGCTGTGGCCGGATTTCACAGAGAACCGGATTTCGCTGCGGGAGTATCGCCACCAACGGATGGAGAAGGCCACTGCCGACTTTGGACGTGCTGCGAAGCCGGAGGAGATGGATGATTTTCAGAATATGTTTATGTCGGCTTGCTTTGAGGTGATCGCGCCAGTTCCGGTTGTGGAGGAATGCTTGAGCAAGCTTGCCGAACGTTGCCGGCTCGGCATCGTGACAAACGGACCGGAGGATATGGCCTATACCAAGCTGGAGCGGCTCGGCCTGTCCAGGCTCTTTCCGAAAGAAACGATCGTCATCTCTGAAGTCGTCGGCTATCACAAACCGGATTGGCGGATTTTTTCAGCGGCATTGCGGCTTTTCGACGCCAAACCGGAAGAGACGCTGTTTGTCGGAGACAACTGGGAAGCTGACGTCGCCGGAGCGATTGAGGCAGGGATGGACGCAGTCTGGATCAATCCGGGCAAGCTTCAGCCGGCTACCGGCCACGTGCCGCTCGCTGTCGTGGAGCGGTTGGAACAGTTGGCGGACATCCTCACCTGAAATGTCACGAAAAAGGGGGCAGTGCCCCCTGGCTACTCCTCTAGGAAGCTACTCCATCCAAGAAGCTACTCCTCCAGGAAGATCCGCTCGAGCGAAGGCTCGTCCCCGCAGACGTGGTAAATATCGACTCCCGCATGGACGAAAGCGCGAATCAGCGCGGCCACCTTTCGTTTGTCATCGACCTCAAGGGAAAGAGCCTCCTCCCGCCATTCGAGGTGTTTGCCCAGTCCTTCCACAAACGAAACCAGTTCATACGGCTTGTCGGCCAACGCTGCATGGCGCACAGTAACGGTACGCCAACTGCGATGCTTGGCCTGCAGCTCGGAAAGACTGCCCGCTGCAGCAATCGTGCCTGCTTTCATGATCGCGATGCGGGTGCAGATTTTTTCGATCTCATGCAGATTGTGCGAGGTCATGAAGATCGTCCGTCCTTCTTTTTGCAAACGCAGCAGCAACTGCTGGATTTGAAGCGAGGACTCCACATCCACTCCAGAGGTAGGCTCGTCTAAAAACAGCAGCTCCGGGTCACCTAGGAGCGCTTGCGCAATGCCGAGCTTCTTTTTCATACCGAAGGAAAACGCCTTGGCCCTCTTCCCGGCATGCTCGGCCAATCCCACTTCTTCCAGGATGCGGTCGCACTCCTTCTTCGTGACGCGTATTCCTTTCACACGGCTCAGGTACAACAGATGATCTCTGGCCGTCAGTGAATCATAAAAGGTGGAGTAATCCGGCAGTACACCGATCCTGCGTTTCCACTCCGCGGTGTTTCCGTCTCCGTCAAACAGGCGAATGGTCCCCGAAGAGGGACGGACAATACCGGTCAGCATGTTGATAAAGGTGGATTTTCCGGCTCCGTTTTTTCCTAGAAAGCCGAAAATTTCATTTTGCTGTACGGTGAGCGACACGGAATTGACAATCGTTCGTTCCCCGAATCGCTTGGTTAACTGGACAGTCTCTATAAGCGGCATTTAAAAATCCCTCCTTTGAAACAGCAAGGCAGAGGTGGCGAGAAAGAGAAGCGCATAGAGCCAGATCACGCCGATGTACGCTTCGCCTTTTTCCAAATACGCATAAGGCAGCAAATAGCCGATCCACTTGGCGGCTGGCTGGCTGGAGGCAAGCGTCCAGATGCCGAGAATCGGGAGGAATAAACCGAGAATGATCCCCCCGAACATGGTGTAGCTGGGACGGGCGATCAGCACAGAAAGCAACAGGCACAACGAAACGCTGTACACCAGCATGGACATGCACTCCAGGAAGGTCTTCACATCAAAAGTATGGACAGAGGCCAAGACTGTTCCAAAGGTGACCAGCATGCAGCACAGCCAGAAAAGCAGAACGCCGAAACATTTGCCCAGCACAATGCGGAAGCGGGAAGTGCGGGTGACTAAAAAACGGACGGTCCGACTGGATACTTCCCGGTTGATCATGTCATGCGATAATCCAAAGACAAACAAAGGGCCAAACAGCATGACCAAGGCAAAAACGCCGAGCGCATGGCCCTCTGTCAGCTCATGTTGGGAGATGAAGCCGGCGGCCTGGTTGACCAGATCGGACACCCAGTACGATACGCCGGCAATAAAAGCGATGGTGATCAGGGATTTGACGCTTCGAAACAGTCGGATAAATTCGTGAATGCAGATAGCCCACATGGTTTCCACTCTCCTTTCACCGTCAGTGTAAAGGAGCAACCTTATCAGCACCGAATGTCTGCCTTACCATTTCCTTAACGCTCGGTGTCAGCAGCCGTGGAAGGATGACAGGGAGGGCGGTGTGGAAAAATTGCAGCGTGTTGTGAAAAAAGCAAGCAGTGACCGTAGTTGCCCAGTAAACGTAAAGGACGCAGATCCCATGAGACCTGCGTTCCGAAAAGTGAAGCGATGCAGAGCTTCCATCGCCATGGCCTGTTTTCCATGAGCCGGTAATGGCTGCTCCGTATTTTCCCGCCTAATCATCGCTTCTGGACGAATGATTGAGCAGTTTTGTCCCTTGGAATGTTCTCATGACCTCGGTTGCCATTTGCATGCCATTGAGAATGGTTCCAAGATCAATGTTTAGGTTCGGAAGCTGAAACAGCGACCGTCTTCGCGGCCTATTTTTCCGCTGCGTTTTCGACCACTCTTGATAATACTGATCGAACAGTTCGGGATTTCTTTGCAGCCTTCTCCTTGAAACCTTCTTTCCCTTTAGCCAATCCATAAATTCCGGTGAAAATGAGTCGCTTTTTTGGTTTGTTCGTCTAGCCAAATCTTCTTTTCACCTCGATTCGCAAATGAAAAAATGCAAAGAGAGAAAGCCTGTTCATTCTCCCTTTGCACACACTTTCTGCTCCAAAGGTCATCATCAATCACAATCGCAGCCTACGATGACCAGCAAGATGAACAGTACCAGGATGAGAGTAAAGTCGTCAGATCCGTTAAAGAGCCCCATTCTCCTCCCCCCTTTCAACAGTAACACTATATGTCCGCAGATTATTTTTGCTTGAGCGGGTGCCTGAAAAGAGGACAAAAGCAGAGTGGAATTTCAAAAGCGCCTTTCAAAACTGGTAGGAACAAAAAAGACACGGGCATGTTGGTTGCCGTGTCTCATGTGGCGAAAGCAGCAGGCGTCAGGGGGCGACTTGTTTTTTCATCAAGGGGAGTCGACGGTCCGGAAAAACAGTGGAAGGGATGTCGCCAATCCGAACAGCTCCCATCTTTTCATAAAAACCTTCTGCGTACGGATCGCTGTGGATGAGAAAATGGTCAATGCTGAGGGAGCGGGCGGTATCCATCAAGTGGTTCCACAACGCTTTTCCGACCCGCTTGCCGATGGCAGCAGGGTCTACGAACAGATCGCTAAGCTCTGCCCCGGTTTCGTCTACGGATAAACGGTAAAATCCCAGAATGTTTCCAGCCTCCTCGGCCAGAAACACATGGGAGGTCTGAAGAAACGCAGGGGTAATCGTCAACTCCTGCCGACATGCCTCCATAAAATCGTCATCGTAGCCCCAATATCCTTTTGAGCGAAATGCCAGGTCGCTGAGTGCAGGTGTTTCTTCCGGGCGGGGAGAACGAATAATCATGGCAGGACCTCCAATTTTCATCTATACAGAAAGTATACAATATTTCCCATAGTGAGGTGTAAGATGGAACGTGTGAAAGCGATCCTCGAAGAGCTGGGATTGGAGTATGAGCTGATTGAACACGAGCGTCCGGTTCGTTCGGCCAAGGAGGGAGCAGCTCTTTTCGGCATTGACATGGGGCAGACTGCACCGGTATTGATCGCAATAGCTGATGATTCACATGTCGCCCTGATTTTGTCGGGCAAGCGTGGGCGCATAAGTTTCCAGTCCCTCGCCGCTCAACTTGGCTACCAAAGCATAAGAATGACCCGGATGGATGAGGTAAAGGGATTGACCGGGTACGAGCCAGGCAGTATTCCGCTCATCGGGCACGGTTTGCCGGTCATTCTGGATGAAGAACTGTTCAACTACCCTGAAGTATATGGGGGATCAGGGCACCCAACGTGGACACTAAAGCTGACTCCACAAGCTCTTGAAAAGGGGAGCAATGTAATTGCAAGGCTTGCATAAAACGAAAAAACGCGAAAGCAGCTTTGAACTGCCTCCGCGTTTTTTGCATTCACACTATGCCATTTAGTGAATGTCACGTTTTTTAAACTGTCCGCCCCGTACATCGTGAATATTGCCAACTGCCAAAAATGCCGATGGATCGACTTCTTCAACGATCAACTTGAGCTTGGCTTCTTCCAGACGGGTAATAATGCAGAACACCACATTTTTATCATCCCCGGAATAACCGCCTTCGCCCTTCAAATAGGTAACGCTGCGGCCCAGGCGGGCGACGATGGCGTCACCGATATCTTTGTGGTTGTCGCTGATGATCCAGACTGATTTCGACCCTTGAAATCCTTCGATTGTCAAGTCGATCATTTTAAATGCGATGTAATAAGCCATCAGGGAGTACATGGCGCGATCGACGCCAAATACGAGTCCTGCGCTACCCAGGATGAACAGGTTAAAAAACATCACAATTTCACCGACAGAGAACGGAGTCTTTTTGTTGATCAAGATAGCCACAATCTCTGTTCCGTCCAAAGACCCGCCGTAACGAATCACCAGCCCCACACCAATGCCCAGGATGATTCCGCCAAAGACAGCAGCCAACAGGGGATCTTCGGTGACTCCTTTCACATCGTGAAGCAGGGAGCTCACAATCGACATCGTGCTGACTCCGAGCAGTGTGGAAATCGCAAAGGTTTTTCCGATCTGTTTGTAGCCAATTACGAGAAAAGGCAGGTTCAACAGAAATAAAAACATCCCCAACGGCAGTCCCGACAGATGCGCGATAATAATGGAGATACCGACTATTCCGCCATCAATAATATGATTGGGGACCAAAAAAATTTCCAGCCCAACAGAAAATAAGGCGGATCCGATCAGGATAAAGAGTATTCGCTTGATAAGTTTGGCAACAGACAGTTTTTGATGATGCGATGACTTTCCTTGCACACCTTCCAAAGGCAACTCCTCCCGGATGTCCAGATTTTCTCTTCGCTTTATTATACCATTTATTGTAGGCAACATTTTAGCTGCATGTAAAGTTCGGAATGTTCAAACTGTTGCAGGCAGTATACCCTCCGCCTGAGAAGAGGATATCCTGCCTGCAAGCTTGGCTTTACCAAACCCGGATTAGCTGACTGTTTTCCACCTGGC
This sequence comes from Brevibacillus borstelensis, assembly GCF_003710865.1. Lineage (GTDB taxonomy): Bacteria > Bacillota > Bacilli > Brevibacillales > Brevibacillaceae > Brevibacillus > Brevibacillus borstelensis. Next base: position 8,266 of record NZ_RHHO01000030.1, read on the forward strand.
AAGCTCGGGAAGATGTTTTTGCAGCATCGCGCGGGCCGCATTTTCTTCCATGCCTTCTTCCTTTAAAAAGGGAACACAAATCTCGATCATTTGCTCCATCGTGATGTCAGGCTGCTTGAAGGCTCCTTCTTCGTAGCAGTAGAGGCAATACTCGCTGTTTTTGGAGCCGTCTTTTTCGGTTCCGAGGATGTGGGCATCCACCATGGGCATACTGCAGCTTTGGCAAAAGGTTTTCGTCATTGAACAACTGCCTCCTTTTATTGGGGATGTCTCCATGATAATGAAGCAAACCTGACAACTGTCTGTCATGTTTCGTCGCGTTTTTTTCCTCCAGCTTTTTGTTCTGCCGAGATGGAAGAACATGTCGGTGACGAACTGCCCGAATAGACGCTCCCGATCTCGTGAGCCAGCTTCTGAATGTTTTCCCGAAAAAAGAGCGGCTCTACGACTTCTACCCTGGGACCAAAGCTGAGGACAAACCCGTACAGCCAGTCGTCGAGGGGATAAGCTTCAGAGACCCAGCAATACCCTTGTTCGTCGATACGGATGTGATCGACGCCAAACATTTCTTCCACGATGGAACGGATCTGGGGAACGAACCGGAGGACGAGCTGGACGGTTTGCCCCGGTTTTCTCCATTCATTGTCCCATGGCAGCTCCTCCAGATTGATCGGTCTGCGTTGAAAGGCGTCTTCCAGCAGAACGGGCTCCTTCAGCCGTGACAGCCTGAATAGACGGAATTCGCACTTGTTTGTACAGTAAGCGTAAAGGTACCATTGGCGTCCTTTTAAAACGAGAGTGTGCGGCTCCACGATTCGCTCGGAAATCGTCCCGGAGACGTTGTGATAGGTAAAGGAGAGCAGGCTGGATGTCTGGATTGCGTGCTTGATCCGCGTGATCTTTTCTTTTTGCGGAGCATCTCCTCCCCATGGGCTGTAATCGATATAGATCTGCTCGGACATCATCTTGAACGCCTCGGACTGTGTGCTTTCCACTATGCCGCGAATCTTCCCGAGTACTACCTCAGCCCGTGCATCCCGGTAGGTCGAGGCAACGCTTTTCAGAGCCATCGTGACTGAGGCCAGCTCCTCCTGGGTCAAAATGTGCTGGTTGAGCCGGTAGTTTTCCATAATGCCGATGCCGCCATTGGCTCCCTGATAGCTGACAATCGGGATGCCTGCCTGATTGATCGCTTCGATATCCCGGTAAATCGTTCGGACAGATACCTCAAACATGTCGGCAAGCTCTTTGGCAGGTATACGCCTCCTCTGGATGAGGATCATCGTGATGGCAAGAAGTCTGTCCAGTTTCATCGTTCAGGCCCCCTTTCTACAGATTGCGGACCCGATACCTGTTGCATGGCTGACAGGTGAAACCGTTTACGAGCGATCCGCTTTTTCCAGTGAAACGAAGGATTGATACACTTTTCCGGGCTCTTCCCAATCCTGAAAGTTGCCATTGGTATACTCACTTATCGTTTTCCTCCAGAATAGTTGGGCAGGCACGTTGGAAGCCAACTGAACAACCTCCCAGTGGCCGGGGAACATGCGAAATACCTGGTGAGCAATGGCTTTGCCAATCCCGGACCTGCGATATTTCCGCATAATGAAAAATTCTGCAATGGAAAAATAACTGCTGCCCAAGTGATTCTCGTCTGCGATTTTTCTCACAAGCACAAACCCGGCCCATTTGCCCTCGGCCTGGATGAGAAACGGAAAGCGATCCGGTTCCGTCCAATAGTTGTCCAAATAAGGATATCCGTATCGGCCCTGTTCGTCCACATCCAAGTCCATATATTCACTAAAGTCGTGATTGTACAGTTCAAGCAAATTGCTTATAATTGATTTTTCTTCCAGAGCGGCTTTTTTTAATGTAAATTTCACAAGGTACCCCCGATATACGTTATCATTCTTTTGGTATTATAGGGACATTTTCGTAAGTTCTGCAAGAAACTTCCAAAAATTAGTGGAAACATCTGCTTTAAAAGAGAAAGTGGACAGAACCCGCGGCATAAGCTTACCTTGGCTTTGAAATCCGGTTTGCCATTTTAGCCAAACGACGAGAGGATGGAGCGGAGCAAGACCATAGAAAAGGAGAAAGGGTACAACAATGATTCGGAAGGTAATGACAGCATGGCTGGTATGTGTGCTTTTGTTTGCGTTCAGTCCATTCACGACACATTCCAGCGAGGGGCAGACATCTTTTCAAAATCCGTATTACAAAGCTGCGTGGGACGCAAAGGGACAACTCAGGATTACGGACGCTGGAGGCAAGGAGATTCTTCGTTCAGTCCAGTATGTGGCTGAGTACGGGGACATTTACAATCTGCTCGTTCCGCAGCTTCCCGCTGGGACCAGCAAAATCAAACTGGACGCGCCGCCAGCCATTCCGGTGGGAAGCATGATACAAATTCGCTCGGAATCGTTCGCGGGCAGGCTGAATGCGCCGCTCGTTCATCAGGCCAAGGTAACAAGCGTACAGGGAAATGAACTCGCCTTTTCGCCGCCGGTGTCAAAACCGATAGATACCAATATGTTTATCCGGCGGGAGCATACGATTGTCCGCCAGTATCAGAAGACAGCGGTGCTGACCGAGCAAAAGCCCGACGGCCTGCTCGTCAAGGTGATCGGAGATACTCCGGCTGCCCAGGTAGAAACGAATTACCTGCTGCGCCAAAACAGCCCGGTCGTCGATGTGGAAGTGAAGACTACATACAAGCGTCAAATCAAGGTTTTTCGCGAGGCGCTGACACTCAGCTTCGCGCCAAAGGTGTCAGAGGTCTATCGGAAAAACAGGAAGGTAGATACGCATTCTTTTCAAAAGCAATACTGGCTGGACCGGGAAGGCGTCCGGTTCGGGCAAGGCAAGCAGTCGGCTTTTCTGTACCACACCCCGCACGTATCGTCGCTGGAGTTGAACACGGTCCAAAATCAGCTGGTCGTCAATCTGGATCATATGGGAGATCACCGATACGTAGAGGAGACCGTAGGCAAGCAGGTCGGGAAGGTGAGACACGCCTCCGAATACAAGCCACAGGAACAGCGGATCAATACATTTTCGCTCATAGTCGGTTTTCAACCGTCACTGATGCCTCGGCTGATGAACCAGCCTCATGGGTTTCTCGCGACGCACGTCTGGACGGAGCATGCGGATGAACAGTCGCTGGCAAGCAACAGGGCGGCTTACTACGGCTCGGAGAAGATTGCGAGCCCGGATAAAGCAGTGGGTGGTTTTGTCAAATACAAGATACCTGTGACCAAAAGCGTCTTTTATTCGAACCCGTATTACCGTCTGCAGCAGCCGATGAATGTAGCGCTCCATGAGAACCAGGAATTCCTGCAGTTCTTGAAGGATTTGCACAAGCGCGGAATAGAAATCGGGCTGCACACGGCTTATCCGTTCGATTTGCACTTGTATAGGGATGTGGCGGAGAACATCCTGGCTTTTATGAAAAATGAGTTTCATAGCGTGACCTGGATTGATCATGGCTACGTAAAATACAGCTTTGGCTTTCAAGGCTTGGACATCAAAACTCCCTATTATATCGCCGATTTGTGGCAAAAGTACGACACCCGGTATTTCTGGCACTACAGCTCGGAGGACGTGACCAACGTCAACCAGGCATTTGACCTGTTGCAAACGAGAAATGGAGACAGCAGAAGAACGCCCCTGTATTGGGCCCATCCGACAGTGACAGGCCCGTTTTACTCATGGGCGGCAGCGATCGTTCCCGAAAATACGATGTATAGGTACAATGAACAAAATTTGCTTCAATTAATCAATGATCGCGGTGTTTTTATCAGCCATGCCTATATCGCCAGAATCCCGCAAGGCAAGGCCGCGGGGAAAATTTTGAAACGGGATCAAAAAGGAGCGCTGGTCATCCAGCCAAGCTTTGATCAATTGCTGAAAAAGATGGCTTCTCTCCGCGATCAGCAAAAGCTCTATCTCACTACCGTGCGGGATTTGATGAAGTACTGGCTGGCGCTGGAGCAGGTGCGGATGGAGTACGATGCAAACGGTACGGTGCGGGTTTACAATGACGGACCCGCGAAAATATCCGGGCTTTCGATGGCTGTAAGAGGTGCGGAGGTGTACGTAAACGGGAAAAAGCCTCCGCAAAAGAAGGACCAGGGAGACCTGATCTTCTGGTTTGACCTGGAGCCTCATGCCCACGCCGTGATTGCGAGAAGTGCTGCGGCCAGCATGCCAAAAGCGGCCGGTACGACAACTCCGGCTAGCACGACAGCCACGGCCAAAACAACACCTGCTGTGAACAGATGAGAAGGCAAGGCGCTTCCGACAAAGGCGCCAGTCACTCGTCAAACTGATTGGTTTCGGTCAAGACGCGCAAAAAGTCAAAATCAGGAACGAGATAGGAAGCCGGGAGACGGTGTGCAAACTCATTCCATCCGCCCTCATCCAAGCGGTGGCGGAGGCGGAAGGCGAAGAGCTGCGCAACTGAATCCCGGCTTTTTTTCTTCTCCCCCGCAGGCGCAGCGACCCGGTGTTTCCTCTTCATCTGGAGGTAGAGCTGCTCGACCTGCTCGGCCCACTTGGCAGACGACCATTCGTTCATCCCGTAAGTCTTGGAGCTGTTTCGCAGATGACTTGCCAGCTCCGGGGTGTCCAAAAGCTGCAGAAGCCTCTCTGAAAGCTCCAGACTGTTGCCGGCTTCAAACAGCAAGCCCGTTTCGCCGTGTCGAACCATTTCCTGGATCACGCTGCTGTCACAAGCTACGATCGCTGTTCCAGCGACCTGTGCCTCCATAAGCGGAAGAGGGAAGTCGACAGCAGGTGCGGGCCACACGACAATATCCGTTTTCGCCAAGAGAGATGGCCAGTCTGTCCGTTCGCCGAGAAGCAGCACATGCCGAGTCAGGTCTTTTTCCCTGCAATACGCTTCAAGCTCCCCTCTCCACGGACCGTCTCCAACCATCCAGCACAAAAAATCGTCCCGCTGCTGCTTGAGCCTTGCCAGAGCGTCCAGCAGCGTAGCAGATCCGCTTTGAAAATCCAGTCCGGGCGGGCAGGCAATGATCTGCACACCTTTCTTTTTTTCGACGGGAGGATACGGTTCATATTGGAGCCATTGAAGAAAAGGGGTAAATTCCATTCCTCGATGGATCACGGCTGAATGCCCGTCCGGTATAAAAAACTCCTCCTGCCATACTTTTTTCAGCCATGCGCTGGGAACGATGGCCTGATCGCAGGAAGTGGCAGCCATGTACTCCTCGCAGGCGACATACCTCGCTTTCAGACTGTCCGGGGATGTGACTTCCGCCGCCACCGCCGGATCGTGCCGAAGCAGTCCGCCGCACTGATACAATAGCGGGACATGAGAAGGCTTTACCCGCCAAACAGCCCTTGTCGCCAGCGCGTCATGGGTATGGATCAGATCGTACTTCCCCAGATCAAAGAGGGACAGGATCAGCTCAAAGGTGTACCGTTCGATTTCTCTCCAGCGAATCCATGGATGGACATGGGGCAGATATTTTTGATAGTAACGAAATACTTCATCGTACACCCGCTCTTTGATTGGCGCTTTTGGGACGGATTGGCCTTGCAAATTCAGCGTCCATGGACCCGATCTTGTCTGGGAGATCAAATAGACGCGCTGCATGTCAGGATGGTGGCCCAGGACATCGACTTGATGCCCGCGCTGCTCCAGCTCTTTTTGCAGCAAGGAAAAAGGCGATGGGAGCTTGCCAGCTTGCGGAATTTGGCCATAGGTGGCAAACAGGATTTTCACACGTATCGCCTGCTTTCTTTTTGACTCTTCAGCGGAAATTTGCTGCTTTTTCGGTTTATGCAAATTTCCTTGCATATTTGTTACAGACCCGCTTTATTGTTCTGTCATACAACGCCCAGCAAACTCAAAAGCTTTTGCAGCGAATCCGGCGGGATCGTCAAGTCTTCCTTCCCCCGCAGCTCGTGCACCGATTCTGGAGATCGTCTGCCGCTGCCGATCAGGTAGGCATAGCGTAGCTGTGCGTGATTGCTCAATGCCCAGTAGATCGGATTCACATATCCGGGTGAAAACAGCTCGATCACGAGTGTCCCCGGTTTGCAAAAGACGATATTGGTCAGATTGGCTCCGTGAGGGGAAATGATGACATCGGCGGAGGCAAACAGACGTATTTGTTCGGACACGCTGTATTCGCTCGGAGTAATGGTGACAAAACCGTGAGACCCAAGCAGGCTGACAATCTGCTGTTCATTGGATACGCGCCGGTGAAATGCATCTGCCCGACTGACGTAAATACGCTTGTGGTTCAGGGCCCCCGATGGACCTGGACGGAAAGACTCGCTCGCTTCCTTGCTCGGCGCTGTCTGTCCAATGGAAGAGGGCAGCAGTTCCTTGCGCAAGAAATCGACAGCCCATTTGGGATAATGGGACGTATAGCCGATCAGCGACGGGATGACTGCTTGCTTTACCTGACAATGGCTGTCCGCTTGCGGTTGGAACCTTTTTCCGGCTGGAATGCCGAGCATGTTCAGCGTCTCATCCTGAAAGGGAAGGATCGGGATGGACATATAGTTAAAGACGTACCTGTCGATCGACAGGCCGCTTTTCCGGATCAAATCAAGCCGGGGCAGCACGTCCAGCATCCAGTGAAAATAGCTGTCGCTGGCGGTGTAGGTAAGTACTGCCCAGGTCTCATCATAATGCTGCGGGGCAGGCAGAGAGGATTGGCGAAAAACAGAATGCTGCTCCGGAGGCTCTGACGAATGCTCGACCGACACATCCCACACCAGCTTGTTTTCCGGCGTAACCACCGCCCCTTTTGTCCCCCAGAGCCGTCCGTCCGGGATGATCCCTACAAAGGGGCTGGGGTGGCTGGTAAACGGTTTTTCTCTAAATTCCCAGGGAGCAGGCTGATCCAGGCCAATGGGCAGCGCGAAGTCGCTCTCATGGTCGGCGTAATATTCCTGAAACAGCCCGTCCATGGATCGGCCTCTCGCCAGATGGTAGGCTACCCATTCCCCCATCGTTCGGTAGAAACCGTCTGGAGCGGGATGGCCATCGGTGATTTGGCTCATGAAACCGGCCCTCCTTTCAAAAAAACTCTTGATAGTGTATGTACAATCATTCGCGTCTGCATACGCAGTCATGGAGCCTGCCGAAAAAACATCTCCTGACCAGCGGCCGCTGTCTCGCGGTGCTTGAAAAGGGGAGATGGCGTCTGCTGTGGAAGTAGAAGAGACTGGGAATCAACCCGGCATATGCACGGTTGGTAAAAACCGGAGCGGACAAGGGAGGGGCTTGCCGTGGGCTTTCGAGGATCTGATTTTTTTGACGACGATTGCATTTTTCAAAACTATATGGCGCGGCGCGAAGGACAGGAGAATGCCAACGATACTTTGGAAAAACCGCTGATACGGGAAATGATGGGTGACGTGAGCGGCTTGTCGGTTTTGGATCTTGGCTGTGGCGACGCCCGGTTCGGCATCGAACTGCTGGAAGCGGGATGTGCGGACTATCTGGGGGTGGAAGGATCACACAACATGGTCGAAGCGGCAGCAGGAAATTTGCATGGCTATCCCGCAAAGGTGGTCCATTCCACCATCGAGGATTGGCCATTTCCTGCAGGCCGCTTTGATCTTGTGCTCTCCAGATTGGTGCTTCACTACATCGAAGATCTCGATTCGCTTTATTGCCGTATCCATCAAGCCTTGAAGCCGGGCGGGAGACTTCTTTTTTCTGTCGAACACCCCGTCATTACGTCTACGCTGCAGACAGCAGGGCAACGGACGAATTGGCTGGTCGATCAGTATTTTGTCAACGGACCGAGGCAGCAGCACTGGATGGGTGGAACAGTTTCCAAGTACCATCGTACGATCGAAGACTACTTCCTCGGGCTGCAGAAGGCCGGCTTTACTGTAGAACAGCTAAGGGAATCCCGGCCGCTCAGGGAAAACTTTCTTCATCAGGAGACGTATGAGCGGCGGATGAGAATCCCTTTGTTCTTGCTGCTTTCCGGGAGAAAGTGAAACCGGCATGCTGTCGTCATCGAGAAGGGAGAAATCCCGGCGGCATCTGAACAGAAGCAGAAGGAACGCTGATGAACAGAAAGAAAGCTGATCATCTAGAAAGAAAACGCCCGGCTGTGCGAGCGTAAGCGTAAAACGCCGCGCAGTCGGGCTAAAAAACGAGAAAAGATAGCTTTCCCCTTCGGCAAAGACATGCTTGGAAGAGGTGGAGCTATCTTTTCTTATCTTTCGTCAGGCAATCCGTCAAACGCTTTTCTTGTTTACGAGATCAAACGTATGATGCTGGCAGCGCGGGCAGCCGCGCATTTTTAGCATTTCAATCGTAGAAAAGCGCTGCTGAAAGCCGACCTGCACGCTTCCATTGCATTCCCTGCAGCGGTATGTCCGCATCGTCCTTTTCACCTCGCCGGTATACAGCGCATCGTCGAAGCCTCCTTTTATTTTGGGAGTTGTCTGCTCAGTCGTTTTCAGTACGATCATCTGGCCTCTGTTCCCGATCATCTCCGCCCCCTCGTATTCATTGAAATGCGGAATGATCTCGCTGACCATCAGCCCCATCCGGATAAACTCGCGCTGCATATCGAGCATAAAGCCAGGCGATTTATGGGCGAAGGACAGGAAGATAGGCAGTCCTGTCTTTTGCTTGAGCAAACTGATTCCCCGTGAAACGAAAAGGCTCATGCCTGGCAGCGTATAGGGCGGGTCGGTGAAAAAACAGTCAAATGTGCCGAGCTGCTTCTGGGACAGAGGCTTGCGGAGGTCTGCACGGTGACCGCTGATCGGCAGGCCTTCGCGCCAAGCGATGTCCGCGATGAACGCAAGGAACCGATCATCGATGTCGACGACGGTGATCCATGCCTTGTGCTGGACCGCTTCCGGGAACAAACGCTTGAGCAGCAGTCCGAGAGATACGCTCACCAGATCATCATCGCCGACGCACAGAATCCTGCTGCCGATGAGCGCATGATGTTTCAGGCAAAGAATCGCCCGCCTCAAGCTGGTCTCCGGCGTGCATTTGGACTGGTCAATCTCTACATTTACCTGCGGACGAGCAGGGAACCATTCGTAGAGACGAGACAGGATGTCGGCGAGCTCGGCCTTCCAATCGCAGTCCTCCAGCAGCTTGCGGTACAAATCCATGTCCAAACCGTCGAAGCCCCACTTTTGCCGAACGTATTCTGCCCCTTCTTCGGTGCAGCAAACTCCGCGATCCTGGCGAAGCGCGCCCAATTTGATCAGCTCCTTTTTGATTGCAGCCGTCACGGGAACAGGCAGCAGGAGCTTGCGAGCCAATTCTTTCGTAGAGATGCCGGGATTGACAAAAGACTCCAGCAGGAGCTGTTCGATCGCCTGTACACCTTCCTGCAGGGTTATGCGTTTGCTTGCGAGTTCTATATAATTTTTCAATCGGATCACTCTTTTCATCGTTATTTTTCAAAAAACAAACAGGCAGAAAATGAACACAGCGTCCATCTTCTGCCTGTTTGGGCATGTGTTGACGATACACGGATTCCAGGGAGCAGGGTACGACAAATAAACGCTCCTCCGGGACATGCGTGTAAACAAACAAAACCGCGCATAAGAGCACGGTCGTCTGCAGTCAACAAAGATATTGAATGGGATGGCCGGTTCTTAACTAATTGGGTATCCCCTCATGTTCCCAGCACAAATAGACCACGAAAAATGTGGGTTTTTTGCAAGGAAAGCAGGAAAACACCCTATCAAATTTGATTAGTTAAGAACCAACGCGGACATCAAGACATCCCCTTAATTTCAGTAAAGTTATTCATAGTATAGCTGGAAGCGGATGGAATTGCAAGGCTGCTTCCATTTTTTCCATATCGGCGGAAGCCCGGATTCGCATCAGAAGACAGTGGCAGGAATAGGCCTTATTTCCATGCACTCGATCCCTTTACACAAGAGGGAGATAAAGATAACGTAAAGGATGGGAGTTTTATATCGAACGATTATCGATCCTGTGGATCAACCCGAAGGAGCTACACAGATGAATGTTGATAAGAACACGGAAAACTCTTGGGCATCACCCGATCGAGAGGCAGGAGCGGGGAGAATTCTCGTGGTTGTCTCTGTTCAGCCTGAAAAAGAAGCGGTCTTGCGCGGACTGGGCGGCGACAGCCGGTTTGACGTCCTGGTAGGGGGCGTCGGTTCCGTAGCGGCTGCTGCCAGGACGGCCAGAAGACTGGCAACAGCAGAGTCCGGTTACAGCCTGGTCATCTGCGCAGGAATCGCCGGCGGATTTGTCGGCCAGGCGGAGGTAGGCTCTCTGGTCGTGGCTGCCGAGATTATCGCGGCCGATCTCGGAGCCGAGACGCCGGATGGCTTTTGCAGCGTGGACGAGCTCGGCTTCGGCTCCGCCCGCGTGCAGGTCGAAGATAAGCTCGCATCCCGCCTGACCGAGGCCTTGCGGGCAGCGGGACTTCCCGTCTGTCACGGTCCGATCTTGACGTTGTCGACGGTAACGGGCACAGCGGCTACCGCCTCTGAGCTGAAGGCCAGAGTCCCGGAAGCAGCCGCCGAAGCGATGGAGGGATACGGCGTCGCAATAGCTGCAAAGGACAGCGGCCTGCCTGTCCTGGAAATCCGTTCAATCTCCAATGCGGTCGGTCCGCGAAACAAGGCGGCATGGCGTATGAAAGAGGCCTTTGAGGCGCTCGAAGCCGCATGCAAAGTAATTCGGGAGGTACTATGATGAAGATTGCGTTTTCTCCTTGCCCTAATGACACATTTGTTTTTCACGCCTGGGTGCACGGACTGGTTCCCGGCGCTCCAAAGCTGGATGTGATGTATGCAGACATTGACATTACCAACGGACTTGCGGCAAGCGGACAGGGGCCGGAAGTGCTGAAGGTTTCCTATGCGGCTCTTCCGTGGCTGCTCGATGACTATGCTCTTCTGCCATGCGGCGGGGCGCTTGGCCGGGGCTGTGGCCCGCTTGTTTTGACGAAAGGCAGTCTCGCTGGAACGAACGATCCGTCCGTGCTGTCGGGCAAACGCGTGGCTGTCCCTAGCGAACGCTCCACGGCGTATCTGCTGTTCCGCTTGTGGGCAGCCCAGAATGTACCCGGAGGCGTGGGCGAAATCGTGGTCATGCCGTTTCACGAAATCATGCCCGCCGTCCGCGATGGATTGATCGATGCGGGACTGGTGATTCACGAGGCCCGCTTTACGTATCAGACGTATGGGCTGACAATGCTCGCTGATATGGGAAGCTGGTGGGAGTCGGACACCGGCCTGCCGATTCCGCTCGGTGCGATCATTGCCCGCCGTTCGCTCGACCTGGACAAGCTGGCGGAGTGGACGCGGGCGTCTGTCGAGTACGCCTGGGCGCATCCCGAGGCATCTCAAGACTACGTGATGAGCCACGCACAAGAAATGGACCCTGAGGTAGCCAAAGCTCACATCAATCTGTATGTGAACAGCTTCACGGCAAATTTGGGAGAAGACGGCTATGCCGCGGTGACGGCGCTGTTGGGCCGCGCTGCCGAGGAAGGACTCGTACCGAAGTTCGATCTGGCGGCGCTGCGAGTATAAAAGCGATTGATGCAACAAGGAAGGCTGAAGCCTCTGTCATTTGTTCAAACGAACAAGTGCAGGGGCTTTCTTTTATGGAGCGTGCCCAGCA
>NZ_RHHO01000031.1 GCF_003710865.1 Brevibacillus borstelensis
CCATGCTGGGCGCACCAAAATAAAAGGCCCTGCTCCGCCGGGAGCCTGGCCTTTGCCTGTATATCTGTCCGACACTCCTATTCGTCAACAGCCACGCAAAGAGTTGACGGTCTGTTGCCCACACTCTGAATGGCTGCGCTTCGATTTAGTCTTCGTAATTCTCATCAATCTCTTCGCTAATGGTTAATTCCTCCCGATTGCGGCCCTTGTTCCGATGTCTTTGCGCTGCCCTCCTGGACTCGATGGCATCCTCATCTGCAAATTCCTGATCAGCGTCCCCGTTTGACTCATGCTCGCCATCATCATGCACATACAGGACGGCATTCTCTTCCTCGTCCTTATCTTCTGCACTTAACTCTTCCTGTGCGATCTCGCCATCCTCTTCGAGTGCTTCGAGCAGATCATTCTCCTCCAGCTCCTGCTCGAAATATTCCCTCATCTCACCGGTGATGGTGCCACCTTTCTCTCCGACTGCAATCCACTGAATCACTCCTTTTTCCTCTTGTCCGGAGCGATTTCGAAACACAGTGACTACTGCAGAAGTCCGATTGCCGTATTTAAAGGAAACATGGCAGCCCATCCGGTTTGTCATTGCCACCAGACAATAGTCGGCATTTGCGAACGGAGCGTCGAGCCGTATCGTTACGTCAACTGACTTTTTGCTGGCAGGGATCCGGAAGGAAAGGAACCCGAATTGCTGCAAAGTGACCCCTTGCGGCCTGCTGGTCTCCACCGGAACAAACGCCAGTTTATCCATTGTAACGGTGCCGTCCGCCAGATGGTTAGCCGTGATCGCTCCGTCGACGATATGTTCGCCTGCTACGCTTTCGGTCTTCAGATGTTTGGCGCCTACACTTCTTTCCATCAACTGCTCGCTGCCGATAGAATTATCCAGGAGGTGTTCTGCTCTGATCGCTCCTGGCGTAATTTTGTCCCTCGTGATCGACCGATCCTCGATGTGATCAGTCGAGATCGCAAACAGGCTGATCTTTTCTCCGGTTACGCTGCGTATCGCTATTTTCGAAGTAACGACTGCTTCCTCGCCAAGCTTCTCTGTCGTAATGGAAAGCGGTTTTAGATGCTGCGAGTCGACGGCTTTGTTGGCAATGTGAATGCCATGTACGCTCCCTGGAGCCAGATGGTCGGACGTAATGGCGCCAGCGATGAGATGCTCTCCGCTCAGGGTGTTTTTCTCTACATGGCCACCTGTTACCGACTGCAGCTCAAGCCTGGTGCCGTCCACGCTGCGAGCAACCAGTTTTTCCCGCGTTACACTGCTGGGTGCAAGCTTTTCAGACGTGACTGCTTGATTTTGCAAGTGCTCGGTTTGAACGGCGTTATTCGTCAGATGCCTTGACTGTATAGCTTTGTCGGCCAGCTTCTCCTCTGTAACGATATTTCGGGAGAGATGTCTTGCTTTGACCGATTCGCTGGCCAGTTTCGCGGAGGTGATGGCGCCGTCAGCCAGTTTGGTCGTCGTTATGCTCAGCTCCGTCACTTTGTCGGTCGACACGGATTCTGCCGCAAGCTTGGAGGTCGTAATGACGTGGTCGGCCAAATTATGCGTTTGCACAATATTGTCCTTCAAATGAATATTGCTGACAACCCGTTCACCCAAATGGGTGGCATCGATCACGCCCTTCGCCAGTTTATCCTTGGTGATCGAACCGTCAGCCAAATGCTTTGCATCGATCGTTCCCTCGTTTATGTGGTGGCTGTTCACGGAACGCGGGGCCAACTTGTCGGCATTCACTGCCTTGTCAGCAAGCTTTGCGGTCGTGACCTGGGCATCGCCTATTTTCTTATGGGTGACGCTGTTGTCCTGAAGATGGGCCGTTTGAATGACGGATGGTTGCAAATGAACGCTGGCTACCGACTCTTTAGCCAGTTTGCTTGAGGTCACGCTGTTCTCATCAAGGTGTTCGGTTGTGATGGCATAAGGTGCCACTTTTTGGCCCGTAACCGACTCTGGCGACAAGTGCTGTGATTGGACACTGAAGGAAGCCAGATGTTGGTCCTGGATGCTGCCCGGCATGATATTGCTGGCGTCAACGGCTCTGTCATTCAAATGTTCGTGCTGGATCGCACCGCGTTTGATATGGTGCGACTCAATGGCATCCTCGTCGATTTTGCTGCCGGTGACTGCTCCATCGCGAATTTTTTCATTGCTGACAGCGTTGTCTTCCAATTTGACAGAGTTGATAATGTAGTTGGCCAAATTTCCTTTTTGGATGGTACCCATCTTGATTTTCTCTGCGGTAATCGCTTGATCCTGGATGAGCTCTGTCGTGATGGCCTGCTCCTGGATGTGCTTCGTCTGAATGGAACTTTCAGCAAATTTGATTGCGTCAATCGTCTTGTCGGCAAGCTTCTCAGACGTAATGCTGTTGTTTTGCAGCTTGTCGCCCGAAATGGAACGGTCCTGGAGCATGTCGCCACCGATCACATTCTTGCCGATATGTGTGGATTGGATTGCTTCAGGTGCAATCTTGTTCGACGTTACTGCCCTGTCTGCCAGCTTGGAACTGTCCACAGCGTAATCTTTCAGCAAATTGTTGTCGATCGTTCCCGGTTTGATTTTGGAAGCGTCAACTGCCCGATTGGCGATTTTTTCGGTAGTGACAGCCTGATCGGTCAAATCATCCGTATAGACCACCGAATTGTTCGTCTCATCCCGACGTTCCTTGAGGACTTTGGAAAAAGTCGTCTGGTTTGAATTGACTTGCTGTTTCGGGATTTTTTGCAGAGGCGGATTGACACTGACAGGCTCCTTTTTCACGCTTGATACAGTAAATGACTCTTGTCCCCCGCTGGCCAACTGCCGGTCTGACTCCAAATCCTCGAGCCAGTCCACGTCAATATCGTTGTGCAGCAAAGGGAGTTCCAGCCTATCTGACCTTTTCCCCAACGGTTTGCTTACTTTTCGACGGTTCACCTTCGCCATGGTATATTCTTCCCTCCTGAAATCGTCCATGTCCTTCTGTAGGATATTCACCAGACCGCTCATTGGGCACCGTCAATATAAAATAATGCAAAGAAAAAAAAGAAGCCGGCGTTATACCGCCAGCTCCTTTTCAGGGGTGGATACAGAGGCAAGCAAGCTGCGAAAAGCATCGCCATGCAAAACCTCCGCTTGAAGCAACGTATGAAGACCCTCTTGAAAAACAGAGTCGTACTTGCTTAGCAGCGTTCGGGTTTTCTCCAGAAGGTCTTCGAGTATGCGCTCCACCTCGTCGTGAACCCGTTCCTTGGCCACGTACTGCAGGTGAACGATGCCCAATCCGGACATGCCGCTCTGCACGATCTCCTGTGCCATATTCAGCGCCTGCTCGAAGTCGTTCTTGGAGCCTGTGCTGCGGCCGCCGTAGTAGATTTCCTCAGCCACGGCCCCGCCCAAGCATACCATAATCTGCTTTTCCAAGGCTTCCTTCGTGTACAAGTACCGGTCTTCCATCGGATTTTGCCGGACGTATCCCAATGCTTTGCCGCGAGGGCTAAGCGTCACCTGGGAGACTGAACCGGGACGTACGGTTTCACTTACGATAGCATGGCCCAATTCGTGCAAAGCCACACGCTTTTTCTCTTCAGCCGAAGCTTCCCGGTCTACTTTTTCTCCCATCATGACTTTGTCTACGGCAAAGGCAAAATGACGCGCTTCAATTTGCGGGCTTTTCTCGCGCATTGCGTAAATGGCTGCTTCATTGGCTACGCTTTCAAGCTGGGCACCTGAAAAGCCAAATGTCTCCTGAGCGACTTGCTCCAGGGAAACATCGGGTGCGAGCGGTTTATTGGCCGTATGAATCACCAAGATTTGCTCCCGCGCCGTCTTGTCAGGCAAATCGACACTGATATGACGGTCGAAGCGTCCCGGACGCAGCAGCGCCGAGTCCAGCATGTCCTTCCGGTTCGTTGCCGCAATCATCAAGATGCGCGGTTTTTCGCTCGTTCCAATGCCATCCATCTCGGTCAACAGCTGGTTCAGCGTCTGATCGTACTCTCGCTGCTGCTGTCCGTCACGCTTTCCGCCGATCACATCGATCTCGTCGATGAAAATGATGCCGCTGTCCTGACCGTTCTTTTCAGCCAATGCCTTGACTTCCTTGAACAGATCACGGACACGCTGGGCTCCGACACCCACGTACATCTCCACAAATTGGGAACCGGACGCTGCGACAAAAGCGGAATTCGTGTAGTTTGCCGCCGCCTTCGCCATCAGTGTCTTCCCTGTCCCCGGCGGTCCTGTTAACAGCACGCCTTTCAATGGACGGATGCCGTACTGGGCGATTTGATCCTTGTGCTTCAAAAAATCAAGTGCTTCCTTCAGTTCGTTTTTGGCTCTTTCCTGGCCCCCGATCTCCGCAAACTGAACATTCGACTTGGGAACCACATTTTTCGTTTGCTTGCCTTTGCCACCGAACGATACATTTCCTTGGCTTTGTCGGACGACCAAAAAATAAAGGGCGAGCAGAACGACACCAAAGACGAGAAGGGGCGTTACATTGATGCCTAAAAACCAGAGAAACACCAGTATGGCCGGTATTGCTCCGCAGACGATTTCCTTACCCACGAACTGCCACCTCGCTTCCGGACGAACGAGGGACGATCGCGTAATAGTCGTCTGCCCCTCGCTTCAGGTATACGTATACATGCTCTGCATCCATCTGCGCCATCGCTTGGTCCAATTGATAAGCTGTTTTCCATTCGCCCACCAATTGCGGAATCCGGCTGTACTGATGCAAATCAACGGCTTCCGTGAACGAAAACAAGCCGTTCATCCATACCTTTTCCAGCTCTTTTGACTGGTTGCCAAGAGTGACCTGAATCTCTTTGCCCCCTGCCATTTCTTTTGCTTGCTGCATCAGCTTGCGATATTCCTGCGGGAACAGCTCCGGATGCGTTACATTCAAATCTATTTGGATGTGATCTTTTCCCACGTGTAGATGAGCCAGCTCTGCCGACTGCAATTGTCCGATCTGGGTGCGGATAGGCTCTTCGACCTCTATTTTCTGATATAAAAACCAACCGCCGAACAATAGCAGCAGGGTCGCCAGCAGTGAGAGTCCGATTGCCCCTTTGCGCATTTGCACAGTTTTCCCCCCAAACTATCTCAGAATGCTATGGTCTATCAACTTTTTCTCTTTTTGTCAACGGTTTTAGTATATCATACTGATATATTATTTTTTGCTTACAGTTGTTGGATGGAAATGAAAAAAGCCCTTCCGAAAATGGAAGGGCTATCTGACTATTTTGGGAGAAACGACGTAAGAGGTAAGCAGGGCACCTGTAAACAGATCGTAGTGCAAATAATGAAAACGGCCCTGTTGGTCCTGCAACGTTACTTCCCAAAAGCGATTCTTTTCGTCAATACCCGGAACGATATGGCGAATCGCTCCATCTGGAAATCCTTTTTTAACGGCCGCTTCCACGCTTTCACGGGTAACGGCTTTTTCCAGAGAATCAAATGCGACTGTTTCGGCCGTCAACCAGACCACCACAGGGGTGCCCGCCTGGTTTTTTCCCAGCACTACCGCATAGGATTGATTCCCGCGATACTCGTCTATGGAATCGATCTGCGCGACTGTTGTCCGCTCCTGGACCCATTGCCGTACCTGGGCCTCAAAATCATCCTGCTTCCCCACAACGGTTGCGCCCAGATGATAGGCCGAGCCTAGAACGAGCACAAGAATAACGGCGATTACTCCTGTAACGATTTTTACATACACCGGTAAAACTCCTTTATCCCCTTACATTACAACCGAAAGCGAAGCTGATCCTGCTTGAGTCCCGCAGCTGTCTCCATTTGCAAATAGATCTCCAATTGCCGCAATTCACGCGTCGGTCCATCGTACCATAATTGGTACTCGACTGCAATCTGATTGGCCAGACGCTGAGTCATATCCTTGATCGGAAAAGATGGTCCGAGCCACATGGACAACAGATCGGTCACCTCTGTAGAAGGCACGCTGAGACGATAGCCTTGCCAGCCCTGACCGGAACCATCTGCGACCGGAAGCGGCGCAACCCGCTCCAGCTTGCTTTTCAAGATAGCCGCATGCTGCTGGGGCGTATATAGCGAGTATGGCAAAGCCTGGTGGTCTTGAATTTCTCCGTCAATCGTGACATTGACCTGTTCCGCTTCTTTTTGCAGTTCAAAGCGATGTCCGGCTATTTCCCCGGCCAGCTGAAAATTTTCACCCTTGTACTTTCCGCTCAGAACGTAATCCTTTACGAAAACGGAGAATGGCCGCTCCGTATCTTTGGTTACCTGATCCAGCAAACTGGCAACGATCGCCCGGTCTGCCTCTTCTCGCTGTGTCGTCGAGATTACATGCGCTTCTTTTATATCCAGACGATTGTGAAGTTCTCCAAGCAAGGTGCCCAAGGCAAACAGGACGAGAAATAATGACGGAAGCCACCAGAGCTGTTTGGGCTTAATATACAAGTCCGTTCACCCCTGTCCCTTTTTCCTTATGCGTATGAATTCTGGGAAGGTTTTAGAACAGGACGGAAAACTTGCTAAACATACGACCCGGCACCTGGGCCATACTACAGATACACCCCGAGGAGGTGAGCGCGTGAAGCTGTCAAACCAAACGACATCTCCTGACCTCTTAGGGTCTATGCTGCAGGATTATCGCGTCTCCTGGGCAGCATTGTCTTCACCTCTAAGAGCATCGTCTCACTCATCCCCACTGGAATTTCGCCATACCTCGCTTGCGGAAGTATGGCGAAAATAAGTCGGCATGGTGACCAATCAAAATCCCTCTACCTACACCTACAACCTTTCTCCTGTCCCCCATGACAGGAGCCTTTTCCCTTATCGCTTCAATTGCTGAAACATCCGGTTGGCTTCAAAAATAACGCGCTCCTCGTCGACGGTGAGAAGCTCTCTGTTGCGCATCAGGAAAGAACCGGCCACAATCGTATCCTTAACATCGCGGCCATTTGCTGCGTACACGACATGGGACACGGGATCATGAGCCGGATGGAAATGCGCCTGATGACTGTCAAGCACAATCAAATCCGCTTGTTTCCCAGTCTCGATCGTTCCGAGTGTATCCGGCTGGAATACGCCCTCTGCGCCATAACGGGTTGCCATGCGCAGCGCTTCCTCGGCTGGAACTGCGACGGGGTCGTTGTTTACGCCCTTGTGCAAAATGGCAGCCAGCTTCAGCTCCTCAAACAGGTTGAGGTTGTTGTTGCTCGCGCTGCTGTCTGTTCCGAGGGAAACGTGAATCCCTTTTGCCAGCATTTTCGGTACTGGCGCCACTCCACTTGCCAGCTTCAGGTTGCTGACGATATTATGCGATACCTTCACGTGATAGTTTGCCAAGACGTCGATCTCTTCATCCGTGAGGTGAACGGCGTGGGCGAGCAAAGTTGGACGATTGAAGACACCCAGCTTTTCCAGGTGAGCAACCGGGCGAACCCCATAATCCTTTACATTCTGACCAACTTCCCACTCCGTCTCCGACATGTGGATATGGATCGGCAGAGACAGCTCCTCCGCTTTTTCCACAATTTGTGTGATAAATTCCGGCGGGCAAGTGTACGGAGCATGTGGAGCCATCATGACGGTCACGCGTCCATCCGCCTGGTTATGCCATTCACGGGCGAAAGAAACGGCATCCCGCAGCTTTGCCTGACGCTCTTCCTCGGAGCAAAGGCCGATCATTCCGCGGCAGAGACGCGCTCTCATCCCGGACGCTTGCACGGCTTTTGCCACTTCATCCATATGATCATACATATCGACGAATGTCGTCGTACCGGTCCGAATCATTTCGATAAGGGATATGTATGTGCCCCATTTCACATGCTCGGACGTGAATTGTGCCTCCAGCGGCCACATTTTGTCTTCGAGCCACTGCTGGAGCGGCAAGTCATCCGCATAACCGCGGAGCAGCGACATTCCTGCGTGCCCGTGTGTATTGATGAAGCCTGGCAGCACATAATCCCCTTTCAGATCAATCACTTCGTCATAGCCGGAGAGATCATCGGGGGTCGGACCGACGTACGTAATACCCGCTCCTTCAAATCCGACAGCTCCGTCCTGAATCACTTCATTTTGGTCATTTGCGGTAATTACCGTTGCATGGGTCAATATGGTCTTTTTCATCGTTACACTCCATTCTTACGTCAAGTAATAAGCAAGGCTCTGCAAACTGGATGTCACATCGGCATAGTGGATCCTGACATCGCGTTCGGTGCGAATCGTGGTGGGAGCAAAATTCAAAATCCCTTCAATCCCGGCCTCAAACAGCAGGTTGGCGACCGACTGGGCCGCCGCTGCTGGCACTGTTAGGATGGCAAGACGAATTTTCTGCTCTTTCACGGTCTGAATCAGCTCTTCCAGTGGCTGAATGGTGATTCCCGCGAGCACTTTTCCGCATTTGGCCGGGTCATTGTCAAAGATAGCCGCAATCCGCATGTAATCCTCTACCTGCGCATTGTAATTGCTAATGGCGTGTCCCAGATGCCCGGCCCCGATCAGCGCCACGCGAATTTCCTCGCTCAATTTTAAGATCTGACGGATTTTTTCTACCAAATAGTTCACGTCATAGCCGATGCCCTTTTTGCCGAAATCCCCAAAGGAAGAGAGATCTTTTCTGATTTGGGCAGGGTTGACGTCGAGATTTTTGCCCATCTGCTGGGAGGACACCGTCGTCACGCCCACTTGCTGCAGATAGCTTAGGTAGCGCAGATAAATCGGCAACCGGCGCACAACCGCTTCCGAAATCTTTTCACTTTTGGCCACGTACGGTCGATCCTCCTTACTTTTTTCTTTTCAAAACGCGATAATCCTTTCCATTGGAGAGGATCGTGATGGTTCCGTTCTGACTGGTAATGTAGGTCTCAGCCCAGGATTCGCCGAGCCGCTCCAGCACTTCTTCCTGGCCATCCTTTAGCTTTTCTCTCGGCTTTCCGGTTAAAATGACCGCCACTTGCGGATCCACCTTGCTCAAAAATGGCTGCGAGGAAGCCTGATTGCTGCCTTGAGCAGCAACCTTCAAAACCGCTGCTTTCAATTGATCTGCGTGTTTCTCAAGCAGCCTCTCCTCGGCCTTTTCATTCATCGCACTGGCGAAGAGAAAAGACAACTTGTCATGCCGCAATTGAAAGACAAGGGAGTTGTCTTGCGGAGACAGGAACAGCGGTTCACTCGGGTGCAGGACCTGGAGCATCACGTCTTCGTCCAGTCTGATTGCTTCTCCGTCAGTAACAGTCACTGCCTTTTTTGCTGCTTTGAGCGGGGCCGCGTTGCGAATCGAAGACTCAATCGGACGGGGCAAAATGACGTTCTCTACAAGCACCCGCTCCACAAGAAAAGCGAAGCCCCCTGCGTGCCCCGGCAAATCATTTGTCAAGACCACGTAATCCAACCGGGTAATTTTCCGTTCGGTCAGCGCCGCAAACAAGCGGGGCCAATCCTCAGCGCTTCCGGTATCAACGAGCATGTTTTTTCCATTCGGCAATCGAATCAAGGTTGCTTCCCCGTGCGGCAGCTCCAGATAGTGGATGACAAGCCCGATGAATTCACTCTCGTCTTCACTTGCGAACGGATCTTCTACTTTTACCGCCTTTTGCAAGTGGTTGTCGATCGAGCAGCCGGGTATCAAAAGCATTGTGACAGCCAACACCAACAGCCAAGCTCTTCCCGCTTTCCACAGCATTTATTTTATCACCTATATCCCTGTGAGACTATTGATTCATTTTATGAATCAGACAGGGATTGCATGCCCCGAAGAAACGGAGCGATGTCTTCGCGCAGGGTTGTCCAGGGGCCTGTTCTCGTATCGAAAGGTGGGAGCGATTTGAGAAACGAGCGTCCGTAGCGGGATTCCACGATGCGTGTATCAAGCACGACAACTACACCGCGATCGTCCTGGTGGCGGATCAGTCTTCCGACCCCTTGTTTGAATTGGATGACAGCCTGAGGCAAAGCGATCGACATAAACGCGTTTTTGCCCTGCTCTTTTACCTGCTCTGCCCTCGCCTGATAAATCGGGTGGTTCGGCGGAGTAAACGGAAGGCGTACAATCACCAGACAGCTCAATGCCTCGCCCTGGATATCTACCCCTTCCCAGAAGCTGCTCGTCCCCAGGAGAACGCTGTTTGTTTCTCTCTGGAACATGCGCACCAGCTTTGTCCGGTTGTTGCTGTCGATTCCGTGTCCGAGCAGTGTATAAGGCTCGTTGTCCAGTTGTTCCTTCAAGCCTTGGTACACCACACGCAGCATCGAATAGGAGGTGAACAGGATCATTGTCCGGCCGCCTGCTGCCCTGATGGCATCCACGCATCCCTGAATCACGGCCTCGAGGTACTGCTGCTCGCTCTCTTTGCCCAATGTAGGCAGATCGGATGGAATCAGCAGGAGCCCTTGCTTTTCATAACAGAACGGAGACGGCAGCTGGAGTGTTCGGACGCGCTCCTCTGGCAGCCGGTCGAGCCCCATCCTTTCCAGAATATATGAAAAGCTGTCTTTGACTGTCAGCGTCGCCGAGGTGAGAATCACGCTTCTGCGCTCGTCAAAAAGCGGTTCCGCCAAGCGTGTTGCCACTTGCAGCGGCGCAGCATGAAAGTACACTTGCTTTTTCGGGGTGCGAGACTCGATTTCCATCCAGCACACATACTCATCATCCGGCTCCAGGAGAAAGAAGTGAACCATTTCCATCCCTTCTTGCCACTCCTTCAGCAAGCCTGCAGCATCGGTATGAAGACTTTGCAGTTCAAAAGACGGCTTTTCGCCGGATGGCATGGAAGACAAAAGCGATTCCAGGTCAGACGCGTAGATCGACATCGATTCGATTACCCGCCGGGCCGTTTTTCGGATTCGCTCGTGCTTGCCGGAAAAAGACAGCGTCTGGTAACGGACCGTATCTCTTCCGGTATCGGAGGTCTCTTCTCCTCGGTCTGCCGCCCACTGATACAACAACTGCGTCAGTTGCTGGGCCTTTTCCTTGAGCCGGAGAAAATGCTCATTCATGCTTGCCCGCACCGAATTGACAGCCGCTGCCTTCTCATTTCCTGGCCAAGCCAAGAGCTGCTCGGCAAAACGGTGGAGATAGCTGCCCTCCTCCGGATTGGCTCGCTCCAGCAAAAACAAGAGCTGGGCCGTCGAAAATTGCTTGCCCAGATGGTGGGTTGCCACACTCTCCAAATGATGGGCCTCGTCAATGATCGTGATGTCATGAGCAGGCAGGATTCTTTTCTCAGCCTGCAGATCGCTGACGAGCAATGCGTGATTGACGATGAGAACATCTGCTTCGGCGGCTCTTTCCCGCGCCTGAAAGTAATAGCAGCGGCTAAACCATGGACAATTCCGGTGAAGACATGAATCCGTATCGCTTTTCACCTGCTGCCAGTACAACTGGCCGGTTGACGGCATGCTTAATTCTTCGACATCCCCGGTCTCGGTCTGGGTCAGCCAGGTCACCATTTGGCCTTTCACCAGCCGGAGCTCCTGGCTGCTGCCTTCCATGGACTCTTCCAGACTCTGTTCAAATTTTCGCAGACAGAGGTAGTTCCCTCTCCCCTTGAGCGTGGAAGCCCGGAAGGAGAACGGGAGCGACTGCTGCAGCGCGGGGATTTCTTTGTGAAACAGCTGCTCCTGGAGCTGAATCGTATTCGTACTGATGACGACAGGCTCGCGCCGCTGCTTCGACCAGAGGATGGCCGGCAGCAAATACGCGAGAGATTTGCCGGTGCCGGTCCCCGCTTCCACTAGCAAGTGAGATCCCTTCTCCATCGAGTCAAAAATGGCCCGCATCATCGATTCTTGGGCCTCCCTCCGCTGGTACCCCGCAAGGTTGCGGGAAAATGCGGCTTCTTCCCCAATCATCTGTTCGATCATGTCCTCAAACGAAGAAGTGGCCGGCAAGCCTGGGCTTTCTTCCCTTTTCAGAGAAGCTTTGAGGCGTTCCGGCTTTTTGCGCAGAGCAAGCTGCCTGTACACATCCCATTTTTCGGAATCGTCCGGGTCTGACATCCCGTCAGCGTCCCGCCCGAGCGTATCCAACTGGTCCATCGATCCCCATTTTTTCATCTCAAAGAACCGCAAGAGCTCCGAAATATCGGAACGAAAAGAAGAGACCAGCATCTGCAGGCGTTGGATGGTCACCAGAGGCAGCTCATTTATAATGTCCAGCAGATGCAAAAACAGCTGGGCCGTAGCCAAAGCGTCACTGTCCGCCTGGTGCGGACGATCATGTTCAATGTGCAGGTCATCAGCCAATTCTCCCAACCGATAGCTGCCTTGCATCGGCAACAGGAAACGAGAGAGCTCGACCGTGTCCAGTACATATCCGTCAAACGTATAATAGCCCTGGCTCAGCAGGGCTTCTTGCAAAAACTGAAGATCGAAGCTGGCATTATGCGCGACGAATGCCCGTCCTTCCAGCATGCGAAGGAATCGCGGCAGGACCTCCTCCATTGTTGGCGCATCCGCTACCATCTCGTCGGTAATGCCAGTCAATTGCTTAATAAAAGGGGGAATCGCCTGTCCCGGATTGATCAGGGTGGAAAATGACTCGGTAATATGTCCGTCGTCAATCGTAACGGCACCGATCTGAATGATGCTGTCTCCCTGTCTGGGATGGCTCCCCGTGGTTTCGAAGTCTACTACGATGAAACGATTCAAGCTATGGTCACCTCGTACTTGCGCGGCCCGTATCGTGTCCGCTTCCCTAACACTTCGGCAAAGACCGGGAAATTTCCTGCTCCCCGTTCAAGGATGCAATAGTTCGCTCTCGGTTACGGGTTCCCCCAGCTTGCCTGCGCACATTTGCAGATAAAACGGTATTTCCCTGAAGTGATCGCTGTGCGGCAATACCCGGCGGAAATATTGTTCGGCCAGTCGCCAGTTTTCCTCTGCCAAGGCGATCCGCCCCAGGTGGTAGTATCCGAGTGATCGGACGTATGGATCCTGGTCTTCGGTAAACGGCTTTGCCAGTTGTTTGGCCGCCAAAATATCCCCCATCCATTCATAGGCCGTGATCATTCCCGATTGGGCAAGGCGATGATCCCGCTGCTTCAGCAAAATGAACCGGAAGGCTGCCAATGCCTCTTCGATTTTGCCGTCAAATAACAGCATCCAGCCATAGCTAAAGGTAAAGTCGAGCTGATCGGGGGCCAGGGCGATCGCCTTTTTCATCAATGTCAAAGCGCGGCGCGTTCCGGCGATGAGCCACGTGTTCCAGGCCAGCCCATGCCAAGCATGGCCGTCTTGCGGATAACGCTCGGTCAGGAAGTGATAGCAGATCTGTGCCCGGTGGTAATTCCCCAACGATTCATAGAGGGAGGCCATCTCCTGCAGCGTCGCGCTGTCAAGATTGCGGTTGGGCAGCCTAAGTCCGCCAGGCGGCGCCAGCTCCGCTGCCGGGTCGCTCATTTGCAGCAGACGGGCTGCCCGCAGCCAAAGCATCTGCGCTTCCCAATCCTGTTCTCCTTCATCGAGCACCTTCTCGATCGTCTCCATGGCCTCGTGGATGTATCCGTCTTCCAGATAGCACAGCGCCAAGTTAAACCAGGCATCCCGGTGATCGGGCTTGATCGAAACGGCTTCCTTGAACGCTTGGGCAGCTTCCAGCCACTGCCGTTCTTCGGCCAGGATGCATCCGATGGCATTATAGCTGATCGCCGTGACCGCAGGGGAGCTGGCCGATCTGCTAAGGAGGCGAAATTCCCGCAGCGCCGTTTCCTTTTCACCGCAAAACAAGAGACTGTACCCGTAATACAACCGCCCGCTTTCCCAGTCCGGAGACTGGTCTACCAGCTCGGCAAAACAGCGTTTGGCATCCTGGTACATCCGGAGGTGGTAAAAGCCCTCTCCTTTCCGAAACATATGCTCATATTCCCGATGCAACTCGAGGTGACCCTGCTTTTGCTGGGAAGCTGCTTGTGCCAAGGACTGCTCTTCGGCCGTAGTCGCGCCGTCTGTCAAAGCGGATTGCAAATCCTTCCACGCAGATGTGGAAGCGTTTTGATCTGCTTTTGGCTGTTTCCCCTCGGTCTTCGGCTTGTCCTGTGATGTATACGATTGTCCAGCAAGAGGCTCGCCAAAAGCTTCTTCCTGCTCATCATCCTGGCCTTCCATCTTTTTAATCTGCCGAATTGCAGCAGACAGCTTCTCTTCAAACTGCAGCCACAGATCGACGACTCTGTCGCTTACCTGGCGAAGCTGAAACAACTGATCAGCAAGCTGAAGCTTTTCATGCTCGGAAGCCGCCGGCCACCTTTGTTCAATTGTTTCCGCTTTTGTTTGCAATGTATCAAACCATTCTTCCAGCTTCAAAAAAAAGCCACCCCCTGTGAGGCGTGTGTAGTCTCATTGTTTCACAAGGGATGGGGCTCTATGCAGATTCTCCCGATTAATAGACGGTGGCGTGTACTTCCTCGGCGAGAAGCTGTGCAATTTTATTGTGCTCATCCATGATCGCAACCCGCGGTTTGTGGCTGCGGGCTTCTTCATCGCTTACCAGCGCATAGGAAATGATGATGACGATATCGCCGGGCTGCACCAACCGGGCTGCCGCTCCATTCAGGCAAATAACGCCGCTTCCCGGTTCTCCCTCGATCACGTACGTCTCCAGACGAGCTCCGTTGTTGTTGTTGACAATCTGCACTTTTTCATTCGGCAAGATGTCCAAGGCATCGAGAATGTCCTTGTCAATCGTAATACTTCCTACGTAATTCAGATTCGCTTCCGTTACCGTTGCCCGGTGAATCTTTGCTTTCATCATCGTACGAAACAAAGGGGAATCCTCCTTTTCCTGCATCAAACTGTCACAATCACGTTGTCAATCAAGCGTGTTTTGCCAAATCGCACAGCCAGGGCGATCAATACCCGGTCTCCCTTTTCCGGTGCTTCTGGCTTTGTCAAATCAGGGTATCGCAACAGCTCTACATAATCGATGTCCGCCAGCGGCTCGGCCTCGATGGTACGGATCATCTCATCCCGGACGCTATCGAGGTCTGCTCCGCTCGCCACTTTCTTTTCGGCTAGCTGCAGGCTGCGGTACAAGACAGCAGCCTGTTTTCGTTCTTCGGCGCTGAGATAAACATTTCGCGAGCTCATCGCCACGCCGTCTGCTTCGCGGACAATCGGGCAAGGGATGATGGTCACAGGCACGGAAAGATCCCGTACCATCTGCTCCACAACAGCAACCTGCTGCGCATCCTTTTGTCCAAAAAAGGCGTAATCGGGCTGCACGATCTGGAACAGCTTCAAAACGACTGTCGCCACGCCGTCAAAATGACCGGGACGGGAGCGGCCGCAGAGCGGTTCCGAGACGCCTGAGACAGAGACGTTTGTTTTTACTTGCTGCGGGTACATTTCCCCTACACTGGGCGAGAACACAAAGTCAACACCGGCAGACGCCGCCATCTTCAAATCCCGCTCCATATCGCGAGGATAACGGTCAAAATCCTCGTTTGGCCCAAACTGCAGCGGATTGACGAAAATGCTCATTACGACGATCTCACAGTGTTTTTTTGCTTCATTCACCAAACTGAGGTGTCCCTCATGCAAGTAACCCATCGTCGGTACGAGCCCAACCCGTTTTCCCTGACGACGAGCTTCTTTCAGATGCTGCCGCAGCTCGGCAATCGTCACTACTTGCTGCATGGTCTGCATCATGACCGTAATCCCCCTCCTCCGTACAGCTTCGAAACCATTTCTTCTTTGGCATGAAAGACATGTTCCGGAGCGGGGAAACGGCGTTCCTTTACTTCGGATACATAATCACGCACTGCGTCCCGGATGGAAGTGCCGACATCCGCGTACCGTTTCACGAACTTCGGCTGCAATTGCGATGCGTACCCCACCAGGTCATGAAAAACGAGGACTTGTCCATCGCAAGAACTGCCAGCGCCGATGCCGATAACCGGAATGTCCAGTTTGGCGGAAATAAGCGCTGCCACCTCTTCCGGCACACATTCCAGCACGAGGGAGAAAATGCCTGCCTCCTGCAATGCTTCCGCCTCGTCCATCAGCCGGCGCGCCGCTTCCAGATCCCTTCCCTGGACCTTGTAGCCGCCTAATTGATGAACAGCCTGGGGGGTCAAGCCGATATGACCCATCACGGGTATGCCCGCCTGCACGCAACGTTTTACGAGCGGAACAAGTTCGGTGCCCCCCTCCATTTTGACGGCCTTTGCCAACCCTTCCTGCAAGAGCCTGCCCGCATTTTTCACGCCTTCTTCTACGGTACCGTGATAGCTGAGAAACGGCAAATCCGCCACGACGAACGCTCTCTTGGCCGCTCTGGTCACAGCTTTGGTATGGTGCAGCATGTCATCCATTGTCACTGGCAGCGTCGAGTCGTATCCGAGTACGACCATGCCGAGTGAATCACCGACAAGGATCATTTCGGCCCCGGCCTCTTCCACCAGCTTGGCTGAGGGAAAATCGTAAGCGGTAATCATGGCGATTGGTTCGCCCGCATGTTTTTTTGCGCGCAGATCAGACGTTGTGATCGGCGCCAGGTTGTTTGTCATCTCTCTCCCACCTCTACATGCGCCCTTTCCCGTGAGACCAGTACGGAAACAAAAAAACCTTCTCGCCGATAAAGGGAGAAGGTTGTCCACGCAAATACCTGGCAACATCATCAATGTCGCCGGATTCCTTCTGTCTCGGTCCACACAGGCTCTGAGCAGATTGTTGTCCATAGCATTACACAGAATGAAAAGAAAAACCCCACATACGGGAGTGCCGGTCGGAAACCCGATACAGCCTCCACTCATGGAGTATATCAAAAGAATCAGGAATTTGCACCATAATTGACGTCTGCCGAGTACACCTTGTGCCTCTTTCCAGTGGCGTCTTCCAGGATCAGCACGCCTTCCTCGTCCAGGCCAATCGCCCTTCCTTCGAGCGTATGCTGAATCGTGCTCACGGTAATCCATTTGCCGATCGTATAGGAGTGCTGCTCCCATTCCGATTTGACCCGCTCAAAGCCCTCCCGCAAATAGTGATCGTATTCCCGCTCAAAATTCTCGCAAAAGCGCTGGATGAAAGCGACCCGCTTGATCGGCTTGCCCGATTCGATGCGAAGGGAAGTCGCGATCGAGGACAGCTCCGGCGGGACGTCCTTTTGCTCGAGATTGGCGTTGATCCCCATTCCGATCACCAGGTAGTTGACGCGGTCCGACTCTGCATTCAATTCCGTCAAAACTCCGCTGACCTTCTTGTCGCCGATAAAAAGATCATTGGGCCACTTTATTTTGATGTCAACGCCGGTTTCTTCCCACATCGTCTTGGCCAACGCTACCGCGGTCAACAGCGTCATTTGCGGAGTTTTGGGCAGCGGAATTTCGGGTCTGATGATCAGACTCATCCAGATACCGGTCCCCCTCGGAGAATGCCAGGGGCGGCCAAGTCGTCCCTTTCCGCCCGTTTGCTGCTCCGCGATCACTAGTGTTCCCTCAGGCGCACCTTTGGCGGCAGCCTCGTGCGCCAATGGCTGCGTCGAGAGAACGGTGTCATACGCCAGAACCTGCTGGCCGATCCGATAGGTGCTGAGTCCGGCTCTGATCTCCTCCGCTGAAAGGCGGTCGGGTGCAGCGATCAAGCGATAGCCTGATTTCCGCAGAGCCTCAAACTCATACCCGTCCTTGCGCAGCTCCTCGATATGCTTCCAGATCGCTGTACGCGAGCATCCACAGGTCTGACTCAGCTCCTCCCCGGAGATGAACTCCCCGGGTTTTTCATGAAATGCCTTGATAATCTCTTGCTTAATATTCATGACGGGCAACCTCTTTCTTCGCTTCCTCAAGCAATGCCTCCGGCGTATTCGCCAAACCGTAAAATGCCGTCTGCTCCCACAGATGCTGCAGCATGTGCTGTACCCATTGGCCGGGCTTTTTGTCCAGCAACGTATACAGTTGCTTTCCGTTCAAGGCCAATTCCTGCACCGATTTGACAGGCATTTTTTCGCAGGTATCTTCCAATGATTTTTTCAAATCAAGAGCCGGCATGTTTTTCCATACGGCCTCAAGAAGATTCGACAGCTCCAGACAGAACGGCAAACCCGTTTGCAAGAGCAGGGGCCTCCAGTCGATCACAGTTGGTTCATCCCATTTCGGCTTCAATTGCGTAATATGCTGGACAAAGGAACAGACCGCTTCTGTCTCCCGTTTTGACAGCTTCAGCTCATGGCAAACGCCTCTTGCCTGATCGGGGTCAAGCCCGGCCGCATACATCAGCAATGCCCATTTTTGCGGAAGGTTCGCAAGGAAAGGCAATCGCGAGACATACTCCTGTCTCACCGAGAAAAGGCGCTGCAGCAAAGGTGATGTGTGCAGTGCTGCCGTCTCCGCCAAAAGCCTTGCCCCTACCTCCGGCGCTGGACTGTCCATGATTTTATGCAGTTCATCACGAACTCGCTCCATCGCGATATGGGACAGCAGAAAAGAGGTTTCGCTCATGGCTGCAAGAGTTGCGGGCTCGATCTGAAAGTGTAATTGTGCGGCAAAGCGAACAGCCCGCAAAATACGAAGCGCATCCTCTCGAAAGCGTTGAACCGGTATGCCTACCGCGCGAATCAGACCGTTTTCCAGATCAGCCTTGCCCTGAAGGGGGTCTTTCAAACAGCCATTCCGATCCATGGCAATGGCATTCATCGTAAAGTCCCTTCGCTCCAAATCGATTCGCAGCTCCGAGACAAAACTGACTTCGCTCGGCCTGCGAAAATCTTCATACCTTCCTTCAGTGCGATAGGTCGTCACTTCATAGAGCGAGCCGTCCAGCTTGACAGAAACAGTCCCATGCTTGAGTCCTGTCGGCACATGGTCGGGGAACAAGCGCATCACGTCGCCTGGATGGGCATTGGTACATATGTCTATATCATGCACAGGTCTATTCAGCAGCCAGTCACGGACGCAACCGCCGACGAAATAAGCCTCGTACCCGTTTTCCTCCAGTATTTTCAAAATGATTTCTGCCTGTTTCTTTCCCACACGTTACACTCCGTTTTCGTCCGCCCTGGTTAGTAGGAGGCGTAGTTGATGAAATTTCTCATGGGTTTATTTATTATGATTTCGAAGCTGTTTCAGCTTGCAAAAAGCAGTCCGGTCCGTTCCGTCCATAAATCAAGATTGATTGATTAATTGCAGATAGAGCGACTCGTACTCCGAAGCGATCTTGTCGTGACAAAATGTTTCACATGAGCGCTCGATGCTGCTCCGGGAAAAGCGGGCGTACAATTCTTCATCCTGCAGTAAACGCAGCGTCTGTTCAGCCATTCCAGCCACATCTCCGATTGGGCGGAGAAACCCGCACACGCCGTCCAACACGACTTCCGGCAAGCCGCCAGCCAGTGTAGCGACCACAGGTACGCCACATGCCATCGCTTCCAAGGCTACGAGTCCAAAGCTCTCTTTTTCGGAAGGAAGCAGCATCACATCCGCCATCGAGATGACTTCGGCAACATCCTCCTGCTTCCCGAGGAAATGAACGTCTCCCTCCAGGCCTTTTTCAACGATTTTCTGGCGTACCATGCTCAGATCAGGCCCTTCTCCGATCAACAGCAGCTTTGCCGGCATCTGATCCCGGACCCTTGCGAAGACTTCAATCACGTCCTGTGAACGCTTGACCGGTCGGAAGTTGGAAATATGCATGATAATTTTCTCGCCGTTCGGGGCAAATACCCGCTTGATTTCGCTTACTTCCTTGGGGTAGTACCGGCGCTTGTCGACGAAGTTATACACAGGGACAATGTCTTTCTCCACGTGAAGCAATTCTTTTGTCTGGCGTATCAAATCATGGGATACCGCCGTGACCATGTCGCTTTGTTCGATCCCAAAGCGGATCAGGCTGCTCAAGCTCGAATCGTAACCGAGCACCGTGATATCGGTCCCGTGCAAAGTCGTGACGATTTTAAGCTGCTCGCCCACCATCTGTTTGGCCAGATAGGCACAGAGAGCATGCGGTACGGCGTAGTGAACATGCAGAACGTCCAGCTTCTCGTTCTTTGCCACTTGTGCCATGCGGTTCGCCAGCGTCAGATCATAGGGCGGATATTTGAAGACGTCGTAATGACTGACCTCTACCTCGTGATAAAAAATGTTGGGGTGAAACTTCCCGAGGCGAAACGGCATGCTTGATGTAATGAAATGCACCTGATGCCCGCGTTCGGCAAGAAGCTTCCCCAGCTCTGTCGCCACAACGCCAGAACCTCCCAGTGACGGATAGCAGGTAATTCCGATGTTCATTCTTGATTTCACCTCTGTTTACAAACGATCCAGCACATAGGGTGTGGCGCTGACAAACCCTTCGGCATACATAACACCAGACTGCTGTCCGAATAACCGCTCCCGGTATTCCACTGATTCCAGATAGCCGTTATTCAACGGGGTAGCGACTGTCCCCTCTTCACGTTCAAATTGGCTCCGGTAACAGCGCAGCACATCCATTTTTTCTTTGTAGACAGATGTAATGTCTACAACGACATTTGGTGTCACGGTCGTATTGATAAAGTAGTACAACAGTTTTTCCGGACGGTAAGCAGGAAGCGACAGGCCAGCCGGGTACTTGCGGATTCCCGCGGAAAACACGGCTTCGCGGACGATTCTGCTCACGCTTTCGTGATCGGGATGCCGGTCTTGCCAATAAGGAGCGAGCACAACGCGCGGTTTGATCTGCCGAATCAAATCGACCGTCCGGCTGATAGCCTCTTCCTTTACAGCTTCCAGGCCGCGGTCAGGCAACCCGAAATTGTACCTTGTAATTCCCCCTAAAGCCCGGTCTGCCGCCGCTGCTTCCTGCTGCCTGCGCTCTACGGTCCCATTGGAAGAGAGCTCTGCATAGGTCAAGTCCAGGATTCCGACACGCTCTCCTCGTTTTGTGGCGAGCAGCAAGGTTCCTGCGGCGCCTATTTCCACGTCATCGGGATGCGCTCCGATTGCCAGGATATCTACACGATCCATGCGTTTCACTCCTTGTGAACAATTTCCCGCCAGCTAAGCTCACCGCGTTCCAGAGCTTTCAATAAGACCTCAGCCGTTCCCAGATTGGTGGCAAACGGGATTTTGTGCACGTCGCAAAGTCTCAGCAAAGCGATAATATCCGGCTCATGAGGCTGAGCCGTCAGCGGGTCGCGCAGGAAGATGATCAGATCCATTTCATTCCGTGCGATCATGGCCCCAATCTGTTGGTCACCACCAAGCGGTCCGGAAAGGAAACGAGTCAGGGTCAAGGAGGTCGCCTCCATGATCCGAAGACCTGTCGTACCGGTTGCATACAGCTCGTGTTCAGATAAAATGCCTTCGTACGCCATGGATAGGTTTACAATCTCTTCTTTCATCCGGTCATGGGCAATCAATGCGATTTTCAATCAGACCTCTCCCTTGCTGTCAGTAGGAATTAAACGATCGTTTAAAAATGCAACCTAGTCGATCAAATGCTCCAGTCCATAGACCAATTGATTGAGGTTCATCACGGCTTTAATGGCCATGTTCACGCCAGGCATGAACGATTCGCGGTTGATCGAATCGTGCCGAATCGAAAGAGTCTGACCAGTCGCTCCAAACAGCACTTCCTGATGAGCCACCATCCCCGGCAAACGAACGCTGTGGATGCGAAAACCATCGTAGTCAGCGCCCCTGGCTCCAGCGATTGTTTCTTTCTCTTCCGGATGCCCTTGCTTCATGTTCTCCCGGACAGCAGCGATCATTTCTGCTGTTTTCAATGCGGTTCCGCTTGGTGCATCCAGCTTTTTATCGTGGTGAAGCTCGATAATTTCCACATGCGGCATGTATTTTGCTGCCATCGCCGCGAATTTCATGCACAAAATGGCCCCGATCGCAAAGTTCGGGGCAATAATGGCTCCAAGCCCCGCTTCTTTATAGCGGGCCGTCAAGTCTTCCAATTGCTCCGGAGTAAGCCCGGTCGTCCCGACAACCGGTCTTACATTGTGACGCAAGCACAGCTCCATATGCCGATAAACCGTATGCGGAGTCGTGAAGTCAACCAGCACATCCGGCTTCATCTCTGCCAGCTGCCGCTCAATTTCTTCATCACTCACCCTCGTGTCCAATGCTCCAGTATAGACCAGCTCCTGATCCTCGCCAAGCATTTTGACGACTTCTTGTCCCATTCGGCCTTGCGCTCCTGCAACCGCGATACGAATCTGTTTTTCCATCATTCTTCCGTCTCCTCTATTCTTGTCCACCGGTCTTTATCCCGTGTGTTGAACTTATGCATGATACGGTCAAATGCCTCTTGCAGGTCGATGCCGAGCGAATTGGCAAAACAGAGCACAATAAAGAAAACATCACCCAGCTCCTCTTCGACCGTTTTTTCGCCCTCATCCTTTTTCTTTGGCTTTTCGCCGTAAAAATGATTGATCTCCCTTGCCAGCTCGCCCACTTCTTCTGTCATTCGGGCCATCATTGCCAAGGGGGAAAAATAACCTTCTTTAAACTGTGATATGTATTGATCTACTTCTTGCTGGATTTCCTCCAGGGTTTTGCGCTGAGTCATCGGGTCACTCCTTTTGCAGCCTTGATTTGCCATTGCCTTTATCGTAACCGAAACAGGGCCGTTTGCCAAATCTCAATACGCTGCGACTGGCAGCATATGGACATTTCCATCAGCCTTCAATTATAATGGCTGTCGTATACATCAAAGCAACTAGGTATGATAAACAAAGTTTCGCCAGTATGAAGGAGGCACCCGAAGGGCACGGGATCTGGCTGCGCATGGATGCTTATTCGAGGCAGTTTCGCCAGTTTAAGGAGGCACCCGAAGGGCACGGGATCTGGCTGCGCATGGATGCTTATTCGAGGCAGTTTCGCCAGTTTAAGGAGGACTTTATGAAAATTCGGTTGACAAGCATTATTGCCATCATCATTGGTTCTGCCATCATGGGGTTTGGCATTAACGCCTTTAATATTCCCAATAACCTGGCAGAAGGCGGAATCACAGGGATCAGTATCTTGATCAAGCTGCTTTTCCCGAGCGTCGACCAAGGTATTGTGTTTTTCTTGCTGAACATTCCCCTGTTCATCCTCGGCTGGAAGGTTTTGGGGCGGACTGCTTTCATCTATACCATTTTGGGAACTGTCTCGTTATCCGTTTTTCTCTCCTTGTTTGAAGGTGTCTACCCGATGCCGATGCAGGACCGCCTGCTCGCCTCCCTGTTTGCCGGGGTTGCTGTAGGTGTCGGACTGGGGATCATTTTCCGATACGACGGAACGACGGGTGGAGTCGACATCATTGCCCGATTGCTGCAAAAATACATGGGAATTAGCATGGGACGTACACTCTTTTTCGGAGATATTCTCGTCATCGGAGCATCCCTTGTCTATTTGAATGTGGAAAGCGCGATGTACACGCTGGTGGCGGTATTTATCGCTGCGCGAGTGATCGACTTTTTTCAGGATGGAGCGTATGCCGGAAAAGCGCTCACCATCATTTCCGATCACGCAGACGACATTGCCAAACAAATTCTTGACCTTGGCCGCGGCGTAACACTTTTGGCGGGAAAAGGGGCATTCTCCGGCGCAGAAAAGCAAGTCGTCTATGTCGTCGTTAGCCGAAATGAGGTAATGCGCTACAAAAGCATCGTACAGGGCATCGATCCTCACGCGTTTGTGATCGTCAATGATGTTCATGAGGTGCTTGGCGAAGGCTTTACATTGGACGAAAACAAGCAGCCTATACGGAGTTAACGATTTAAGCCAATCAACGGGAAAACACCTCGGGATTTTTTCATCTCGAGGTGTTTTTTTCGGAAAAGTATAAAAGCCTAATAAGAAGAAAAAGAGGACAGGCATAAGGCGGTTAGCTTCAGCATCTATCTCCTCCACGCTGCTACGATACCGTCCGGAACTGTCCCTGATACTTTTTCCACGCTACGTAGGCCAAGGTCATCAAAACAGCCGCTACGATGCTGAAAATCAATCCAAATGGCGATTCGCTGCTGATCAGGTAGGCAATCGTGCTCTTGTCTTCGCCGATAAAAGCTTCCTGCATGCTGGTTTGCAGTTCCCGCAGAGCGCTCCGGATTTGATTCCATTCGATTTTGCTGTTCCTCATTTCCTTGGAGATGGCGTCATATGCCGAATCGATTTTCTTTAGCTGTTGTTCGGGAAGATGGATCGTCATCGCTGGTCTGATCACGTGATACAACCGAGAGTTTTCTTCGTATTGTTCGCGAAAATGAGCGTAATCACGCCTGACCGCAGATTCCAACAAATCCTGCAGCTGTGCAGAAACGGACGTGTAATAGCCCCTCCACATCGGCTGATGATCATGTGTCAGCGCGTCGATAACGACTCGTACACGAGTAGCATGCTCCAGCAGTTGCTGCTCATCGAGCGCCGTGTTGTTCAAGCCGTTCCTGGCAGCAAGAATTGATTGCGTGACCGCATTCAAGCTTTCGATTCTCAGCGTTTCCGGCAGCTGCAGATGAGGGAACTGCTCTGCCAGCATCCGGACCCGCTGCCGGGCCGACTCCAGGTCCCCTTTTCGTGCTGCGTCCAACATCTGGTGAGCTATGTCATCCAATGCGGCAAGCTGCTTTTCCTCCGCCGGCCGCTCAAGGTTCGTCAGTAATGAATGAATCGGCCACGATAAGAGCAAGCCGATCACCAGGAAGAACAGCAGGAACCGGATGTTCTTCTTCACACAAAAACCCTCCTTCCCTTAGTACAACCTATGGAAAGGAGGACATGTTTAGACCTTGTTTCTGCCGAATCGCATATTGGCAAACCAAATAATCGAGATCGAAACGATACTGAGAAGCACTGTACAAAAACCGATGATACCCGTATAGGGATCGAGCACGGCAGGCAGCCACGGATGAATATCCATCACATAATCGAGGAAATCATTGTTCAATGTCCATAGTGCAGCAATTCCTACAGGAAGCCAGCTCAATTTATAAAAACGAGCATACAACACGGACTCGGCGGCCATTCCAGTATGAGAAACCAACAGCATAATATCGGTTCCGCGAATGGGATTCCCCATCATCCAGCCGGCAATGATAATCGCTACCGCCCATATGCCGTATTTAAAATTAGTAATGCCAGCGAGGGCTTCCAAAACAGGAATGTGGCGTCCGAGCAAATACGTTAGCAACACCAGGGTAAACAAACCACTGCCTGTCGGGCTGTCCGGGACGAACAAGCGAAGATACGCCGGTGTGTCAGCTAATTGATTGCCGTACCAGATGAATCCATAAATGGTTCCTAGCAAGTTTACGACAAACAGGGTCCAGAGAAACCACCTTTTCCCTAATGACTGCCAAAACCACTCCCATAACAAGCTCATGAAAATCGTCTCCCGCTATGTTCGCCGCTAAAGAAAAAGCTGACCGAACGACAGTCAGCTTTTTCTTTATAGGCTTATTTCAAGGATGCCAGGTACTCTGCAAGTTTTTGGATCTCTGCCTCGTCCTGAATCAGGCCGCCAGGCATCTGTCCTTTACCGTTCTTGATGACTTCTGCAATCTGTGCAGCGTCGAGCTGGCTACCGATCTTTTGCAGATTCGGTCCGAGTGCGCCTTCCATGTTTTTGCCGTGGCAACCCATGCAACCCGTTTGTGCTGTCCAGAGAGGATCTGGCTTGAAGCTTGGGTCGGCTGGTGCTGCAGGAGCAGCAGCGCCGGAGCCACCGCCGTGTCCGCCGCTTCCGCCCTTGCTGGAGGCATGGTTCAGAGAGTGCTCATGGTCAGCTGCCCAAGTCAGGTAAAAGATACCAACCAACGCTGTCAGCATCAGGCCTGTCGCAACAGGACGACGAGACGGACGGCGGTCTTTACCAGTGTCCAGCCAAGGTGCCAGCATCAAAGCACCGAACGCAATACCTGGGATGACAACTGTTCCGAGGACGACCCAGTCCCCTGCAGCCCAAGGATACTTGAGCAATTGGTACAGGAACAAGAAGTACCAGTCAGGCAGCGGGATGAACGAAGTGTCGTTCGGGTTTGCCAGATCGGTCAAAGGCGATGGGTGTGAAACCGTTAACACCAGGAAACCGACCAAACAAACAGCTGCGACCATCCATTCTTTCAGCAGGAAGTTCGGCCAAAACGGCTCGGATTTTCCCGGAAAATCCGAATAAGATGGGGCAATATTCGGGATGCGCTTCGCCGATATTCGGGAGTCTCCGACGAAGGTAGCATCTTTGTCCTGTTTTGCCATGCTAATACCTCCTTAGTATCGAAAACTTATAGTGGGCCCGAAATACCTTGCACCCGAATCATAACGAAGTGAGCTCCCAACAGTCCAAGCAGTGCGCCTGGGAGGAAGAACACGTGAATCGCGAAGAAGCGAGAAAGCGTCGTCGCCCCTACGATGTCCCCACCGGTCAGCAGCGTCTTCAAATAAGGTCCGATCAGGGGAACAGAGTTTGCGATCTCCAGACCTACCTTTGTTGCGAAGTACGCAGTGTTATCCCAAGGAAGCAGGTAACCGGTGAAACCGAGGCCGAGCATTACGAAAAAGATCAGAACGCCCACTACCCAGTTCAGTTCGCGTGGACGCTTGTAGGAACCGGTAAAGAATACGCGCAATGTATGTAGGAACATCATTACGATAACCAAGCTGGCTCCCCAGTGGTGCATACCGCGAACGATTACGCCAAAGGCTACTTCGTTCTGCAGGTATTTTACCGATTCGTACGCGTTGATAATATCTGGTACATAGTACATGGTCAAGAACATACCAGACAGAATTTGAATGACTGTAATAAAGAACGTAAGGCCACCAAAGCAGTAAACAAATGCAGAGAAATGGTGAGCAGGGTTTACGTGCTCCGGTACTTCATGGTCGGCCAAATCCCGCCACATCGGAGTAATGTTTAAGCGTTCATCGACCCAGTCATACATTTTTTGCAACATGTTAGCCACTCACCCCCGGACGTGGATTTGGTTTCAGTTTGCCCAGATAGAGCTTGCCGTCTTTTACTTCCGTCTCGTATTCATCGAGGGATGCTGTCGGCGGTGTACCCAGAATGTGTGCCCCTTCAATGTCATAGCGTCCAAGGTGGCACGGGCAGAAATACTCGTTTGGATGATTCGGGTCGGTATTCCAGTTGACCGTGCAACCCAAGTGCTTACAGATTGGGGACAGAGCGAGAATCTCACCCTTCTCATTCTTGGTTACCCATGCAGACAAGGTCGATTCGGATTCATACCAACCGTCCTTGGTATGTACCTTAAATTCCACAAGCTTTGGCTCTGGACCAAAATCATCGACACTACCAACAGCTACTGTATCTCCACCCGCATGGCCCTTGAGCAAGGGGTCGACCGCAAAACGGATCATAGGTGTGATCATACCCGCAGCAAGGAACCCGCCAGTTCCCATAAGTGCGTAGTTTAGAAATGTTCGCCTGGAAATTTCTCTGTTATCGCCCATCTCTTTTTCCCTCCTTATCCTGTAGAATCGCACAACGATGGCGTTTTCAATACATATACACTAGGTCAATCCCAATCATAGCTAACGCCTAAAAAGATGTCAAGAATGTCCAATAGACATGCCGCATGGCAATCGCGCAAGTAGAAGAGATTGTTACCATTTTGTCAAATATGGCATATTGCTTCTCTGATTTTCCTAGTGTCTCCAAAAATATCAAGCATTAATGCCTCTATTTCTCCTGCCACATGCGGATGACTTCCTGAGTCAAAATGTCGACCGTAACCTCGAACCGGAGGGGGGAATCGAGGTCCTCATCGCCAACTGTCAGCCTGCGCGCTTCTTGACCGAGCAGCTTGATATCATCTCCGCTGAACTGAAGCAGGATGCAATGCTGAAAGCCCGCGGGAAACTGCTGCGGGATCGGTTCGTGCCCAAATTGGTAGCAGAGTGGAAACAGAAGCACTCTCCCCTTCAACTTCTGCTCAATCGAGGCTGCCACATTTAACAGATAACTCGTTCTCATCACATGATCCACGAGCTTTGTGTCCGGACGGTACAAATAAAGAGGGAGCAGCGCAGTATCCACGAAGGGCTGCAACTCCTCCCACTTTTCCATTTCCTGTATGTTCCATTGCATATGCCGTCTCCTCTTTCCTGTTTTTTTCTGGAGACTAGCGTATCACGAAATCCGCAGCTCTAGCAATTGTCCTTTCCCAAACTACGTGGCTTCGTAAGCCATGATTTCACGCAGCTCGTTCGTCAAGACGAGGAAGCGCTCCTTGTCCTTTTCCGCTAAAGCTTCGTCAATTTCCTGGTACAGCGTTCTCTTCCGGTACAGCCGCACTTGCTCGTCGATCAGCATTTCGGAAAGCAAACCGGATACTTGCTGATTGTTCGTTCCATATGTATTCGAATAAAAATTTGGCCACTCCATGCACATCCCTCACTTCAATAAAATGGTAGATTCTGTAAATCCATTGTATTTGCGAAGCCAAGATTGGCTGGCGTACGTCCCGGAGTAAATCCACTCTTCACCCGACTGGCCGACGCGAATCAAGCCAAGGTGGACCATCATTTTTAAAATCCGATTCACCAGAATATTGTTCGGATCATCATAGTAAAAAGCGCGAATCCAGGGAAGAAGACTTCTCGCAAGAGCCGTCTGAGTGACCCAGCCGCTTGCTGCCATCATCGGTATCAGTTGGACGAGCATGGGCAGATTCGGTACGGCACGCTTGTACAGCCTCATCCAGAAGCGGATGACTTCGTGATACAATGCGTCACTATACGGTTTCTGCAATTGTTCATTGCCCGCTTCCGTGAGTGATACCTGACCCGGAACCTCTTCGATCCACCTCTGGTAGTAGCAAAAATCGTAGATGAGAGAAAACCTGTCCGGATACAGATCAAAATGCAGACCGTAGCCAAAGCGCCAGCGCTCCGGCGTGAGCGGCTCCTCCTTCACCTGCAAAAATTGAAGCACCTGCTGCTGATACCGTTTGTACATCCCGCCTTCTGCAGTCAATGGGACGGGCTCCCGCTGAAGAAATCGCAAAAATTGCATGATATCGTCAACAAGGGCCGTGCCTTCATCCCGATACGCATCCGGCTCCAAAACGAATGCATTTTCGTCCTTCTGCCATTTTTGCAGCCAAGTGTGAAGAAGCGGCTCTCTGATGTCCAGCGGCACCTGGTACTGTCCGATCGTCCTGCTTTTTGCCGGAAAAATCCAGCCGCGCTTCATCGCTTTCGCTACGTATTTGCGGGCCTCCTCCTGCTTGCCTTCCTTCTTCGCATCCAAAGCTACGCCGGCCTTTGCGAGAAGGTCCTCCAGAGACATCTCCGTGCGCTTGTCCAAGAACAGGAGCAGAAAAAAATGCGTCTCTTCCGGCGACAGCTGTTCGATCTCGCGGGAGATTGTCTGCTTATGGCGCAGGTTGGCCAGCAACGTAGTGATCAATTCGTTTTTTGAGTGAGGATTGCATTCACAGCCGTAATGGTCGGCCATCTGATTGAGCTGCCGGATGTCGGTGTAGACTAAAATCTCTGCCAAGTTCATCTGGGCATCCCTTCCTTAACGAAGGCTTTTGTTACCCACCATTCTTGTCCAATTTCCGGCAAAATAAACAGGAAGCCACAATAGTGACTTCCCTAGGAAACAAGCAATTTGCCCGCATTTACTCTTCGTCTACATTCCAAGCATCGAGCAGCTTCTGGTATTCTTTTGCGTCCTCATAGCGTCCGGATTGCGTCAACAGGGCGACCAGCCTGCGGATTTGATCGAGATCGAAGCCCGACAGCTCCACGTATTGCTCAAGCGCTTCGATCGATTTTTCCGTTTTCCCCATGGAGAGGAAAATGTCAGCCGCCAACGGATACCCGGCGACGTACTCTTCATCCAGCGCGAGCAATCTTCCCACATAATCAGCTGCCTCTTCGACATTGCCCGTATGAAAAGCCATCAGGGCACAGCCGTACAGAATCTCTGCGCTTTGCTCCTGTTCGAGAGCATGCTGGTACAGATGATAAGCCTGCTCAAAGTCTCCATTCTGAGCCAGAACGCGGGACTTCGAGAGGAGCAGCTCCACACTTTGCTCCCCGGCCTGTTCCAGCGCTTTCATCGCTTCATCATCTTTGCCGATCTGGAAGTACATGTTCCCAAGCGCCGTGAGAATTTCCTTGTTGTCAGGTTCCTTCTGGCGCGCCTGTTCCAGGTACTTGATGGCGACCTCATCCAGCCCTTGCATGGCGTACAGATCAGTCAGCAATAGGTCCAGCCGCAGGTTCTCATAGCCGGACTCCTTCAATTCGTACAAGATGTGCTGCGCCGCTTCAAAATCGTTCCCATCCAGCGCAATTTCCGCCAGGAGCAGCTGGCACTCCCGTCGCAGCGGCGGATCAAGCTCAGGATTTGCCTTCATGACCTCTGCAAGCAATTCCGCCGCTTCATCCAGATGGCCCAATCGATACCACACCTCCGCCAGATACAGCATCACTTCCGGCAAATCCTTGCCATGCTCCTGAACCTTTTGGAGCGCTTGCAGCCCTAGCTCCACTTCATCGTTCTCAATCCGCTTGATCGCTTCGTCGATCACATACAGCCACTGTTTCGTCATTTTTGTTCACCTCATCTATAGGGTGGCATTTCTTATGTACAAGCTTTATATCAAAACAAGCTGCAAAAGACCGTCCGAAGACGGTCTTCCCAAATAGGACGATACTATAAAGATAAACCATTAAGCCCGCGTAAACCAGCTCATTGTCAAAACGGTTACCAAAATGCCAAACACACTGAGGACGACGGCGTAATTTGGGCTTTCATACTCGCTGGCTCCCTGCTTTCCGTCCATCGGTACAATAGAGGCCGTCGCATTGGCAAGCGGCTGTCCTTCAGAGACTAACTGATCCGATTCGACGATATATGTACCGTCTTCGGTCTGCATGGAGGAGGTAACGACTTGCGCCTGTTTGCCCATCGCCAAAACCTCGCCGCCGATCAAAAGAGAGTTTGCCTGTTCTGCATTGCTTGTGTTTACATACAACGTAAACGTACAAAGCATCAACAAAACGACAGCGGCGCACGCACCGATGCGACGCATTCTCGCTGTAACCGAAAACACCTTTCGGCCAAACGGAATCGCCCACTTCTCTTCTGACAGAATACGCGCCATGACCGCATCCACGATCGACTTGGTGGGCGCAATGGAATGGTACCGCTCTTTGTCAGTCTCCATCCACTCGCTGCTGTCCTTCCACAGTTCGTAATCTGAGCGACAGGAAGAACATGCAGCCAAATGATGATCGACACGCCGCCGCGTTACATCGGGCAGTTGTCCATCTGCGTAATCCGGCAACTTATCTTGCACATCTTCACATCTCATCATCGATTCATCCCTTCAGCTTCATCCAAATGAGGGTCCAGGATGTAGGCTTCCAATTGAGTCTTGATGCTCTGCCGCGCTCGAAACAGCAAAGATTTCACTGAACTCACTGTCAAATCGAGGATCACGGCTATCTCATTGTAGTCCATTTGCTCGTATTCCCGCAAAATCAGGGCGGAGCGCTGTTTTTCAGGCAAATTGTTAATCGCCTGGCGAACGAGATGCTCCCGCTCGTTGCGAAGCAGCACTTGCTCCGGCAAGCGTTCAAACGAAGCCAACGGCACCTGCAAAGTATCTTCGAGATACACATCCGAATTCCGGCTCTTGCGCAGCTCGCTCAATACGGAATTGCGGGCTATGGTGTAGAGCCAGGTAGAAAAGGTCGCTTCTACATCACGGAACGAATGAATGCTCTTGTACGCCTTGTAAAAAGTCTCCTGGCATAAATCCTCTGCCACATGCTCCAGATGTGCCTGACGGAGCAGATGCGTGATAAATGCAAGAATCTTTTTTTCATACCGACGTATCAACTCGGCATAGCATTCGAGATTACCTTCTTTTATTTCGCGGATAAGCTGGGAATCGGTCATGATCAGGATTACCTCCTTGCGATTCCGATCCCTCCGCAGTCTTTGTATGTTTAGACTGCCAGGGATGTAAAAAGTTGCGCTGACCTGACAAATCTTTTTCTCGTCAGGTACCCGGAATCCTTTACGAAAAAACCCCCAAATCTGGGGTCACATGACAAAATTGTATGGCTTGATGTCCAGATGGCATCGTCCCATGCCTATGTTTGCGGCAAATTGCTGCTCGGCAAAAATCCACTTTCCGTTCGACATAACAGATGTTGGAAGGCGGATTTCGCTAAAATTGAGAATAGTGTAAAGATCAAATTTTGTCAACCATTGTTCTTTTTTCACGAATAAAAGATCTGCGTCAGCACCGGTAATGATGCACCCTTTGCGTGGGTAAAGCCCCAATGCCTTGGCGGTATTTGTCGAACAGAGCTTGAC
Source organism: Brevibacillus borstelensis (assembly GCF_003710865.1). Taxonomy (GTDB): domain Bacteria; phylum Bacillota; class Bacilli; order Brevibacillales; family Brevibacillaceae; genus Brevibacillus; species Brevibacillus borstelensis. The sequence goes on from NZ_RHHO01000031.1 coordinate 32,258, forward strand.
GAGTAAGCGGAGCAATTCCGCATCCAGCCACTTCGTACGCCTCAGATCTACCTGGACGCTGTCCAGCGAAGCCATTACGGAAAGCGAGCGGAAAGGATGCTCGGCCAGAAAACGGAGCGCATGATCTGCAGTCATCCCCTTTACTTGATACACATGGTAGAAATCATCAAATGACTCCAAAGCCTGTGCCCAATCGGCCTTGACCCATGTGCGAATCTGCCAGAAGCGGCAGCGCCTGAGCCATTGCCTGTGCATATTTCGCTTTTCCTCCCGTGAAATAGCGGAATCGTCCGGTATGTGCAAAGATAGTAGCACCCTATAAGACGTAAGTATCGGGGAAAACGTTTCCCATTCCAGACGGTTAATTTCTTCCTGCTTGCGAACGGTCACCCTGATCGACCTGTATCCTTCCAAGCAAAGCTGCCGAACCAGTCCATGCGCCATTTGGCTGGCGGAGACCTCCACCACCATCGTATAGTCGATGACATTGTTGAAATGAATGGCAGCCTGATACCGCCATTGATCGGATTTTTTCCAAGGATCTACGTGCAGCACATCGGTCATGCAGGTGTAGCCGTTTGCTGCCAAAGAACGGACGGCATGCAGATATTCTTCCAAGCTTCTGATTTTCGCATAGGATTTATCGGGCAAGGCAAGAAAGCCCGGCAAAATGTACATTCCGGAGGCATCCCACTCTTCAAGCGGCTGGTCGGTATCTCTGTACACCCGTAACAGCTCCTTGGCCACCCGTTTGATTTTCCCGTCCTCTATCCAAATGTTTGCTTCGACAATACCGCTCGCGGTTACAACAGTTCCATTTCGAATAACCAGTTCGTTCATTGCCATAGCTCGTCCCTCCTCCATCCGCAGATGGACGCTCTTCCAGTACGAGCATATGCATGGGTGGAGGAAAAAAGGACAAAAAAAAGCCACCGTCAATGTAAGCGCATTCAAACGGCGGCAGCACATCTGTGCTTTATTATATTGGATAGGAGTGGAGAGAAACCATACTGTACCTTTATTATATCTGAATGTAAGCGCTTGTCAAACACTTTTTACCTATTTTTCTGTCCATTCTTTTCGAGGCTTATCCCGTCTTCACTAGTCAAAAAACGAACCCGCGATCAGCACGGGTTCGTCTCGTTGTTTCATCGTTTCGCTATTTACTGATGCTCTGGAGAACGTCAGGAAAGCCAGGGAATGAAACCAAAATGGCGTCGTCATTCTCGATCAGCGTTTCCCCTTCTGCTGCCAGCCCTGCGATCGCCATGGCCATTCCGATCCGATGATCGCCAAAGCTGTCGATGACTGCACCCTTCAGCGGAGTTGGTCCCTCGATAATCATGCCATCCTCCGTCGCGATGATCTTTGCTCCCAGCTTTGACAGTTCGCTCACAACAGTGGCAATTCTGTCCGTTTCTTTTACTTTTAACTCCTCCGCGTCCTTGATGACGGTGCGTCCGCCAGCTTGCGTCGCCATTACAGCAATAACGGGGATTTCATCGATCAGCCGGGGGATGATGTCGCCGCTGATCTCGATTCCTTGCAGCTCGGAATAGGTCACGAGCAGGTCTGCGACCGGCTCTTCATTGACCACTCGTTCGTTGATCCGCTCAATTTTTCCGCCCATTCTGTCTACGACATCCAAAATTCCGGTGCGGCTTGGGTTGATCCCCACATTTTCGATCAGCAGAGAGCTGCCCGGCACCATCATCACTGCCGCAATCATGTAGGCTGCAGAGGAAATGTCTCCTGGGACCTGAATGGCTCTCCCCTTCAATTTCTGCCCGCCTTCAATTGAAACGGTCAAGCCGTCGCGGACGAGCTTGACGCCGAACGCTTGCAGCATTCTCTCCGTGTGATCTCGGGATAGATGCGGCTCGGTCACACTCGTAACGCCGTTAGCCTGCATGCCGGCGAGCAAAATCGCCGATTTGATTTGGGCACTGGCCACAGGGGATTGATACGATATCCCTTGCAGCTCCCCTCCACGTATGGAGAGCGGCGTGTATTCCCCATCCTTTCGCCCATCGATTTTTGCCCCCATCTGGCGGAGCGGTCCGATTACTCTGCGCATCGGGCGTTTCGCGATGGATTCGTCCCCTTCCATCACACTGTGAAACGGTTGGGTAGCGAGAATGCCGGCCATCAACCGAATGGTCGTACCGGAGTTTCCTACGTCGAGGTGCTGGGAAGGCTCCTGCAGTCCGTACCAGCCCTGGCCGTGAACGGTGACCCGGTCCTTGTCCTGCTCAATCTCTATGCCCATCTTGCGAAAACAGCTGATCGTGCTCAAACAATCGGCACCCGGGAGGAAGCCTTCAATACTTGTTGTTCCTTCTGCCAGCGCGCCAAACATGACGGCGCGATGGGAAATCGATTTATCTCCTGGTACTCGAACGGTTCCGTTGATCTGACTTGCTCGTTGAACGCGCAGCACAGTGACTCTCCCCTTTTTTCTCTGTATTTCTACGTATCGTAGCTATATTCTGTCCACGCACGTGCATTCGCACAGCAAAGCGTCTATCCCCCAAAGCGGGATCGTATGAGCAAACTACTCCCGTCTGTATACGTTATATCCGAAGTAACAGAGCAGCTCTTCGCCCTTTTCCAATTCGAGCTGACTGCGAAACGTTATCCGCAGGACACCGAGTATATCTTCGCGGGTTTCCCGAATCTGGAGATTGGTGATGTTGATGTTTTTCGCGCCAAGCAAAGTCGTAATCCGGCCGATTTCCCCCGGATGGTCCGGGATATCGATATACAAGTCGTACAGCGGAGGCATTGCTCCCTTTTTTCTTTCGGGAAGGCCGTCTCGGAAATCTCGGGCGGTCCGGAAGAAATGCTCGATCTGTTCGGCATCTCCTTCTTTTACAAGCCCCATGACATTATCCAGCGCTTTCGCCCAATCCTCGGCAATGCGCAGGAGGTGCTCCCTGTTGTTCAGCAGAACATCCCGCCACATCCTCGGGTTGCTTGATGCGATCCTCGTAATGTCGCGAAAGCCGCCAGCAGCCAAGCGATGGTGCCACGGATTGCTGTCGTCGTAGCTGGCGACGAGATTCACCAGAGCCGACGCCAAAATATGCGGGAAGTGGCTGACCGAACCGACAACCTGATCGTGTTCATCCGGGTCCATGCGAATCACTTTGGCTCGTGTCAAAGCAAGCAAGCTGGCCAATTTCTCCACCTGATCCTCCGGAACATCAGATGCCGGAGTCAACACGTAATAGGCATTTTCAAACAGCCGGTCAGACGCCGCCTCGACCCCCGACTTGTGCGATCCCGCCATCGGGTGCCCGCCGATGAAGGTGACTTCTCTTGGCATTTTCTCCCGTGCGTAGCGGACAATGCCGGATTTTGTGCTCCCCACATCCGTGACGATGACTCCCGGCTGCAGGGACAAGGACGGAAGCCTGTCCAATGTAGCGTAAATTTGCTCCACCGGTGCAGCGATAAAAATAATGTTTGCTTCTCTGACGGCGGTCTGCAGATCAGTCGTTCCGGCGTGTATGACACCGGAAGTAAGCGCCTTGTCCAGGCACTCCTGGCGCACGTCGAAGCCGACGACACTCACCTGCGGGTCCTGGCGCAGCGAAAGCGCGATGGACCCGCCGATCAAACCGACCCCGATAATTGCGATGGTGGTCTTCATCTCCACACTCTATCCTCTCTGTGTATGTCTAGACAAAAATGCCGGATGCTGAACACCGGCATTCTTGCATTTATTTTCCTGCTCCCACGACGATATTGGCCAAAGCCTGCAATACCTTTTCGTTTTGCTCTGCCGTTCCCACTGTGATGCGCTGATATCCCGGAAAGCCGAGCGCCTTGCCGGAGCGGACGATGATTCCCTGCTGCAGAAGTTGTTTGAACACTTCATCGGAATCGAGGTTCAGATTGACCAGGACGAAGTTCGTTTGAGACGGGTAGTAGGACAATCCCCACTCGTCAAACCGGTCTGTGAGCTGCTTCAAGCCTTCCCGGTTTCGTCTGCTGCATTCCTTGACGAACTCCTGGTCTTTCAACGCAGCGCGAGCGGCAGCCTGGCCAAGCGAGCTGGTGTTGAACGGTTCGCGGACGTGGTCCAAATGGCTGATGATCTCTTCGGATGCGATACCATAGCCGACACGCAGCGTAGCCAGACCGTAAATCTTGGAGAAAGTGCGAAGAATGATCAGGTTTGGATACTGTGCGAGCATCGGGATGGTCTGCGGATACGCTTCGTCCACGACATACTCGTAGTACGCTTCATCCATCACAACGAGGACGTCTTTTGGCACCTTCTTCAGAAACGCCTCCAGCTCGGACGTGCCGACAATCGTTCCGGACGGATTGTTCGGGTTGCACACCCAGACTACCCTCGTCTGCCCGTTGATCGCGGACGCCATGGCCTCCAGATCGTGAACGCCGTCTTTCAGCGGCACCTCGATCAGCTCGGCACCCTCCACCATTGCGTTGGAACGGTATTGGGAAAACGTCGGAGTTGCCATTACCGTATTGGTTCCCGGTTCCAGATAAGCCCGGGAAATCATCAGAACAATCTCATCCGATCCGTTTCCAAACATCAGCTGCTCTGGCTTTACACCGAGGAAGTCTGCCAGATCCCAGCGAAGCTGGAGACTTGCTCCGTCCGGGTAGAGTGCGAGCGAATCCAACTGCGCTGCAATCGCTTCTTTGGCCTTGGGTGAACAGCCGTAAGGATTTTCGTTGGACGCCAGTTTGATAACTTCTGTCAAGCCGAATTCTCTTTTCACATCATCGATCGGCTTTCCCGGCTGGTAAACCGGGGCGCTGAGAATACGCTGCTTGGGTCGCATCCACACTTCACTCCAGTCACATTTTTCCCCTTATTGTAGCGCACTCGTCAGCTGATGTACAAAGGTTTTTATTCTTTCGACACCTTCCTCTACCCGATCTGGATCCGCCAACAGCTCGCGCTGACGCTCGATTTCCATCACGATGGCGCTGCCGACAATGATCCCGTCCGTGTGAGGAGCAACTGCCTTTACCTGCTCCGGCGTAGAAATGCCGAAACCGACGGCCGTAGGTGCCTTTGTCGAAGAGCGGACCCGCTGCAGGAAGTCAGCCAAATCCTCGCTCAAGCTGGCTCTCGCGCCGGTCACGCCAAGCGAAGAGACGCAGTATAGAAAGCCGGTGGCCTGCTCGCCAATTGTTCGAACGCGTTCCTCCGAGGTTGGAGCGACCAGTGAAATGACGTGGAGTCCATGCGCCGTAGCCGCTTTTACTGCAGGGGCATTCTCCTCCACGGGCAAATCGGGAATGACGATCCCGTCAGCTCCCTTCGCCGCCAAATCAGCGAACAGGCGATCGATCCCGTATTGCAGGACCGGGTTGATGTAGGTGAAGAGCACGAGCGGCGTCTCCATCCCGGATTGACGCAGACGCTCCACCAGTTCAAGCGCGTCCTTGATCGTCACTCCGTTGGCCAGTGCCCTTTGCGAGGCTCTTTGTATCGTAGGTCCATCTGCCAGCGGATCGGAGTAGGGAACGCCGAGCTCCAAAAGGTCTGCCCCCGCTTCTACAAGGCCGTGCGCCAGTTGGAATGTAGCCTCCAGGCTAGGGTCTCCCACGGTCAAAAAAGGGATGAACCGTTTGCGTGTACGGTCGGCAAACAGGCGATCAATTCGATTTTCTCTCTGGCTCATTGTGCTTCCCCTCCTGCTGCTCTCGTCTCCAATGCATGCTGAATCGTTTCCACGTCTTTGTCTCCTCTTCCCGACAGACAAATGACCAGGACCTGGTCAGAGGACATGTGCGGCGCCCGCTTGATTGCTTCCGCTACGGCATGGGCGCTCTCCAGTGCAGGAATGATGCCCTCTGTACGGCACAACAGCTCTACCGCCTGCAAAGCTTCGTCATCCGTAACCGACGTGTAATGCACCCGTCCCGTATCTTTCAAGTACGAATGCTCCGGACCTACGCCCGGATAATCAAGTCCGGCGGAAATCGAATGCGCCTCTTGTACCTGGCCGTACTCATCCTGCAATAGATAGGTCATGGCCCCGTGGATGACACCCGGCCTGCCGAGACTGAGCGTCGCGGCATGCTTGTCTGTCTGGATGCCGTGTCCTGCCGCTTCCACTCCGCGCAACGAAACGGCATCGTCCTGGATGAACGGATAGAACATCCCGATGGCGTTGCTCCCTCCGCCGACGCAGGCAATCACTTCGTCCGGAAGCCGTCCGAGCATCTCCCGTATTTGTGCACGTGTCTCTTCGCCGATGATTTTTTGAAACTCCCGGACCATGTAAGGATACGGATGCGGGCCGACGACCGAACCGATGACATAAAAGGTTTGATCCACATGGGACACCCAGTATCGGATCGCTTCATTGGTGGCATCCTTCAGTGTCCGCGAGCCCGATTCTGCCGGAATCACTTCGGCTCCCAGCATCTTCATCCGAAAGACGTTCAGCGCTTGCCGCTTGATATCTTCCGTTCCCATAAACACTTTGCAGGACAAGCCCAGCTTCGCTGCTACCGTTGCACTGGCAACGCCGTGCTGGCCAGCGCCCGTCTCTGCGATAATGGAGGTCTTGCCCATCCGTTTGGCCAGCAGCCCTTGACCCAAGGCGTTGTTGAGCTTGTGGGCGCCGGTATGGTTCAAATCCTCGCGTTTTAAATAAATCCGGGCACCGCCGAGATGTTCGGTCAGTTTATCGGCGTAAGTGAGCGGAGTCGGTCTGCCGGCATATTCGCGCAGCAAATCGCCCAGCTCTTTGCGGAAAGCCGGATCAGCCTGCGCATCGGCAAATGCTGCCTCCAGCTCAGCCAGAGCGTTCATCAGCGTCTCCGGAACGTATTTCCCCCCAAAAGCCCCAAACCGTCCGTACTGATCAGGTACTTGCTTTGCCTGCGTTTCCGTCGTTGTCATGCCTCTCTCACCCTTCCGACAAATTCTCGTATTTTCTGTTCGTCCTTTTCTCCCTCTGTTTCCACACCGCTCGAAACGTCAATCACGGACGGCCGGTAATTCCTGATCAGCTCGCCGACGTTTTCTGCGTGAATCCCGCCAGCAATAATACAGGGGAGCGGCGACGCCGATTGTTGCAGAAGCGGGATTTGCTCCCAGGAAAAGCGTTTCCCCGTCCCTCCTGCCAGCGCCGGATCATACGTATCAAACAGCAGGGCATTTGTCACGCCAAGGTACGCTTCTATCTGTTCTGCCCCTGCATGAGCGCCGTTGTCGCTTCCCACCGCCATTGCTTTCCAGACCGGCAAGGAGAAGCGTTCCTGTACTTGCTGGCAAAAATCTGGGGTTTCACGGCCGTGGAGCTGGATCACGGAAAGTTCGGCCTGTTCCAGAACCTCTTCCAGTTCGGCCAGTGTCGGATCTACAAACACCCCGACAGCAGGTGGATGACCCGGCACTGTGTTCATTATGGCTCCAGCTTGTTCAGCCGTCACTTGACGCCTGCTTTGCGCAAAAACAAATCCGACGTAATCGACAGCCAATGCTGTGAGACATGCAAGTGTCTCCGCTCGTTTAATGCCGCAAATCTTGATCTTCGTCATAACCTCACCTGCTCGCTGTTCTCCGCTCTTTTCCCGACCAGATCAAGCACGGCCTGAGTGACGTTCTTCTGGCGCATGAAATGCTCCCCTACCAGAATCGCACGCGCCCCGGCTTCTTGGACATAAGCTACGCAGTCCACGCTGTTTATCCCGCTTTCGCTGATGATCGGAATCCCGGCAGGCACCAGAGCCGCAAGCTCGCTGGTAGCAGCCAGATCGGTCTGAAACGTATGCAAATTACGGTTGTTGATGCCCAAAAGAGTCGGTGTGACAACTTGGAATACCGATTCCAGCTCCCGCCTGTCATGAACCTCGATCAGATAGTCCATGCCAAGCTCCGTTGCCGTCTCGGCCAGCTCCTTTAGCTGTGGCCCATCAAGAATAGCAGCGATCAACAAAATGCAATCGGCACCGCAGGCTCTCGCTTCGACTACCTGCAGTGGGTCGATCATAAAATCCTTGCGCAGCAAAGGCTGGGAAACGGCCTTTCTGATGTCCTTCAGATACGCTTTGCTTCCCTGAAAAAAAGGAGTATCGGTCAGCACCGACATGCATTCAACTTCGGCAGCAGCATAGCTTTGGGCAATGGCTACCGGATCAAAATCGGGCCGGATCAATCCTTTTGACGGCGAAGCCTTTTTCACCTCGGCAATCACACTGACAGGGCGGCTGCTGTGCAGCAAAGCTTTCCCGAAGCCCTTGGCCGGCTGCATTTCCTTTGCCTCCTGCAGCAGCTTTGCCATGCTGGTGGCGGCCCGAAGCTGCGCCACTTCCTCCCGTTTTCTCTCCACAATTTTAAGAAGCATGAATCAGCCCTCCTGCCACTTGCCGAAATTGTTCCAATTTTTCCTTCACAATGCCATCGTCGATCAATTCGGCAGCGGTTATGACACCGTGGCCGATACTGCTGACTCTGCCGGAAAGATAGAGGATTGCTCCCGCATTCAGGAGTACGATGTCGCGGGCTGCGCCTCGCTTCCCGTTGTAGATGTCCTCTATGATTTTCGCATTTTCCTTGGCGTCCCCGCCCCGCAGGGCATCCAGGGAATATCGCTTTAGTCCGAATTGCTCCGGCTCGATTTCGTAATTGGTAATGATGCCGTCGCGAAGCTCGGAGATATAACTGGTCCCCGTCACTGTCAGCTCGTCGAGACCATCCGCACCAGCCACGACCAGCGCCCGCTCGACACCCAATTCACGCAATACTTCAGCAACGGTATGCAATAGCTTGGCGTCATATATACCGAGCAGCTGGTACTTTGCGCGCGCCGGGTTGGTCAGCGGGCCGAGCAGATTGAAAACGGTCCTGACCGCCAGCTCTTTGCGCGGGCCGGCTGCATGCTTCATCGCCTGATGGTAGAGCGGAGCGAACAAAAAGCAAAGGTTCGTCGCTCGCAAGCAATCGGCTGCATCTTCCGGGGAAAGGGTAATTGGCACGCCTAACGCCTCAAGCACATCGGCGCTCCCGCTTTTGCTCGATACGGCCCGGTTCCCGTGCTTGGCAATCGGCACGCCTGCACTGGCCGCCACAATAGCCGCTGCTGTCGAGATGTTGAAGGTGTGGCTGCCGTCTCCGCCGGTACCGCATGTATCGACCATGCCAGGGACATCAAGAGGAAATTGCACCGCTCGGTCTCTCATCGCTTTTGCAAATCCGATGATTTCTTCGACGCTTTCCCCTTTCATCCGCATGCCCGCCATAAAAGCACCGATCTGTGCCGCCGTCGCTTTGCCATCCATGATCTCACCCATGGCTGCTTCCGCTTGCACTCGGTCCAGATCGCATCCGCCAATGATTTTTTCCAACGCTTTCTTCAGCATATCGGCTCCTCCTTCCGGGCGAAAAGCTGCTCTGCCTTTTCCAAAGCCGCCAGCATCGCCGCCGCCTTGTTCACGGATTCCTGGTACTCTGCCGCCGGATCGGAATCGGCTACGATCCCTGCACCTGCCTGGACGTAGGCGTATCCTCCCTGGAACAGCAGCGTCCGGATTGTAATGCACGTATCCATCGTCCCGTCAAACGCCAGGTACCCAATTGCCCCGGCGTACAGATGGCGGGAATCCGGCTCCAATTCAGCGATAATTTCCATAGCCCTGAGCTTGGGCGCACCCGAGACTGTTCCGGCCGGAAAGGCTGACAGCAAAGCGTCGAAGGGATGGGCGTCCTCGCGCAGCTGTCCCGTTACGTGAGAGACCATGTGCATGACATGTGAATAGTTTTCGATAACAAGTGCTTCTTCGACCTGAACGCTGCCGTAGCGCGACACTCTGCCCACGTCATTTCTCCCAAGATCCAGCAGCATGTAATGTTCAGCCCGCTCTTTTGGGTCATTCAACAGGTCTTCCGCCAGCCTGGCGTCTTCCTCGGCAGAGCTGCCCCTCTTTCGCGTACCGGCGATCGGGCGCATTTCCACCTTGCCGTTCTCTACCCTCACCAAAAGCTCCGGAGAAGTGCCGACGATCGTTTCCTGATCGTACTGCAGAACGTACATGTACGGGGATGGATTTAGCGTCCGCAGCACTCTGTAGACGGAAAACGGATCAACCTCTGTCGCAGCCCGGAAGCGCTGGGAGAGCACCACCTGGAAAATATCCCCTGCGGCAATATACGACTTCGCTGCTTCCACCATCTTCTCGTAAGCTTCGCGGCTCATGTTGCTCTCAACCGCTATTTTCCGTGCCGGCACTTCCCCCAACGGAAGCCGTTGATTCCCATCTTGTCCCGGGGCTGTCACCCGGACGGCCAGCTCCTCCAGTCTGCTGCATACTGCCGCATACTTTTCACTGATGCGCTCCGGGGTGTCATCCGTCTCCACGTGGAGGTTGACGATCAGCTGGATCTCCTGTTTCAAGTGATCAAAAGCGATGATCTCGTCGGCAAACAAGAAGCGCATATCCGGCAGCTCCAGGCTGTCTTGCCGATGGCGCGGCAATTGTTCGAAGTAATGCAGGGTGTTATAGCCAAAAAATCCGACGGCTCCGCCGCTGAGACGGGGAAAATGACTTAGCTTCGGACTCTTGTAGCGCTCCATTTCCTCACGCAGGTAATGGACTGGGTTCCCTTCGAGCGTAAACTGCTCTCCGTTTCGTTTCTTGACCGCAATCAGGTTGCCGGTTGCTTCGACGGTCTGAAACGGATTGAGCCCGATGAACGAGTAGCGGGCCCAGCGGGAGCCTCCCTCCACACTTTCCAACAGGAAAGAATGGGGTGTACGAATCTTCTGATACAAGCGGATGGGGGTTTCTTGGTCAGCCAGCAGTGTCATACGAACCGGAATCAGCGAGTATGACTTCGCCAGTGACTGGACTTCTGTCAAGGATGGGGTAAACATGAATACTCTCACCTCTTTTGTCGAGGTGCCAAAAGAGTAAAGGGGGAAGAAGCCTTCGCAAGCAGAGCAAAAGGAAACCCGAGCACAAGTCGTCGAAATTGTGCGCCTTTTCCTCGTATGCTGTCTGCTATCGATGCACAGGGCGTGCACTGGCCGATTCTGTCCCGGGGCATGGGCAGATCCCGCCACGGCTCTTGATCCTCTTCCTCTTTTGACACCTGCGTGTTAGAGGAAGAGATAGGGGGAGAATAAAAAAACCAGGAGGATCCCTGGATTGATTGTGTATGCATGCACAATCCCAGCTTGCTCTTCTCTCCTCAGCCTAACTCTTCTTCACTCAACTCTGCTCAATCTCTACTCTGCCGGTTTTGCTTGTTACCGGTAAAACGAGGCACCCTCGTTTTTTACTATACTAAAAGAGGGTGCCCATGATGTCAATCTACTTTACCAAATCCGGCCGCAATTTTACGGCATCCCGCATAAAGACGTGCTCGATTTCGGCTGCTGCTTTATCGGTGTTGACCAGCATCATGACACGGATACAGGAAGGCAGGCTTCCCGGCACCGGTATCTCTCTGGCACACATCAACGGAACGTATTGCCAGCCCTCGATCTGCCTGGCTGCTTGGGCAGGAAATGCCGCCTTTACATCCTCAGTCGTCGTGATTAAGATGCTGGCGATGTCATCTGGTAAAACGTGATTTCGCTTGACCATTTCTTCAAGCAACAGCTTGGTGGAAGAGACAATCTCCTCTTTCGTATCTTTTTCTATCGTAATGGCTCCTCGTATTCCTCGCACTCCCATTTTCTCTTACGCCCCCGATTCTTCATTCATGACTGACAAGATAAGTTCTTCGTCTACCTGAGAAAACAATTCTACGGCGCCGATAGCCCGCGGCAAAACAAGCGCCAGTTTGCCGCCGACAGCCTTTTTATCGCGCTTCATCACTTCCAACACCTTTGCCGGATCGAGCTTGTGCGGCCATTCTGTCGGCAATTGATACTGCCGCAGAAGCCTCCGGGTACGATCGTGAACGCCTGCCTGCGCAATCCCCATGCGCTCCGCCACCTTCGCTGCGAGGCACATCCCGATTGAGATCGCTTCGCCGTGATTGAGCGTCGAATACTCGCAGAGGGCTTCAAAGGCATGCCCGAACGTATGCCCCAGATTAAGCAGCGCCCGCTGATTCTGCTCGGTTTCATCTGCCGAAACGATGTTCGCTTTCACCTCACAGCCGCGATAAATCGCTTTGCTCAACAATTCAGAATCTAGCTGCCAAAGCTTTTCTGCGTTTGCCTCCAGCCAGGAAACAAACGTCTCGTCGGCAATCAAACCGTGCTTGAGCACCTCCGCAAAACCGGCAGCACGTTCCCTCTCCGGCAACGAGCGGATTGTGGATGTGTCGTATAGAACGAGCCGCGGCTGGTGAAAGGCGCCGATCAGATTTTTCCCGAGGGGATGGTTGATCGCTACCTTTCCTCCGACAGAGCTGTCGTGCGCCAAAAGTGTTGTCGGCACTTGGACAAAAGCGATGCCGCGCATGTAAGTCGCAGCGACAAAGCCTGCCAAATCACCTACTACCCCGCCGCCAAGGGCGAGGACAGCCGATTTGCGGTCCAATCCGGCAGAAATCGCTGCGGTCATCACTGCTTCATACACGGCGAGGCTTTTTGACTGCTCTCCGGACGCAATCACAAAGGAATGGACAGCGTATCCCTCCGCTTCCAAGGCGGTTTTCAGCGTTTGCTGATAAAGCAGTGCCACGTTTTCATCCGTAACCACGAATAACTTGGACGTCGGGGCCAGCCCCGCCTCCCGCAGCATGGGCCCCGCCTGCTGCAAGAGGCCGTCGCCGATGACGATCGGATACGAGCGTTCGCCCAGTTCTACTCGCAAGATTTCTCTATTCATCAGAATTTCTCCGTATAAGCACGGTATTGGCGGACGTTTTCCAGCATGTCATCGAGCGAATCGGATGGGAACTTCTCGCACATCGCCGACGCGATTTCCCAAGCGACCACTGCTTCAGCCACTACGCTCGCGGCCGGGACCGCGCAGCTGTCGGAGCGCTCGATGCTGGCTGAAAACGCTTCGCGGCTATCAATGTCAACGCTCATCAACGGCTTGTACAGGGTCGGAATCGGCTTCATGACGCCACGCACCACGACAGGCATTCCGGTCGTCATGCCGCCTTCCAGCCCCCCTGCCCGATTGGATTTTCGGCTGTATCCGGTCTCTTCGCTCCAGACGATTTCATCATGAACCTGCGATCCCGGCCGTCCTGCTGCTTCGAATCCGATCCCGATTTCGACGCCTTTGAACGCCTGGATGCTCATGACTGCCTGCGCCAAACGGCCATCGAGCTTTCGATCCCATTGAACATGGCTGCCCAGGCCGACCGGAACGCCATCGACGATCACCTCGACGATTCCGCCCAGCGAATCTCCGTCCTGCTTCGCCTGATCGATCGCAGCCATCATCAGCTGTGCAGCCTCCTCATCGAGACAGCGAACAGGGGATTCTTCCGTGCGGGCAATCAGCTCTTCCAGAGGAAGATCGATTCTTTTGGCAACGACATTGCCGATCTGCAGCACCTGTCCGCCAACGCGAATGCCGAACGCCTCCAGCAATTGTCTGGCTACCGCCCCGACAGCGACACGAATCGTCGTCTCACGGGCGCTGGACCGCTCCAGAATATTGCGCATATCGCGCTGATGGTACTTGATCGCTCCATTCAGGTCTGCATGACCAGGGCGCGGCCGGGAAACACGGCGTTTTTCTTCAGCACCCTCGACCGGCTCGACACTCATGATGCCCTGCCAGTGGGCCCAGTCTTTATTTTCGACGACCAGCGTGATCGGAGCCCCGGTTGTATAACCGTGTCTGACACCGGAGAGTACCTTCACCTGGTCCTTTTCAATTTGCATTCTTCGGCCTCGACCGTGACCTTTTTGCCGTCTCGCCAATTGTTCATTGATCGCCTCGACAGAGAACGGCAGGTTGCTTGGAATCCCTTCGATTATCGCCGTCAATTGCGGCCCGTGCGATTCCCCTGCTGTCAAATAACGCATCTCTCGCTTCCTCCATCCTCCAGGCAGCACTTTCTTTTCCCGAACGGGGGCGCTGTCCTTTATCACTTTTAAGCGTTATAATATCATACCTATTACCCCGAGGAAATACAAAAGTGGGAAACTTTCTGAATCTAGACAAAACGCTTCTCTTTTCGGAGAAGCGTCTGCTGTCACGTCCAGTTTAGTAATAATCAGCCAAAAACAAAGGATTCGAAGGAACCGAACGCCGGCTATGATCTGCGCGGACGAGGTCATCCACCTGCGTTTTTTCCGCACCAAGAATTTGACCGCACTCCTGGAGAGTGATCAAGCCTCTTCGATATGCCTCGATGACCTTATGCTTATCCATCTGCTTCCTCCCTATCGGCTTGTTATTCATAGTGTTGGGAAAAAACAGCATGGATATACCCGCTCGGCTCCTTTTACCCTAATTTTCGGTAAAAGAATGTATCCTCTGTTTCAAACTGGTACTGCTGCGGCTGAAAAATCTGCTCCGTGCTGCCGACGAACAGGACGCCGCCAGGCTTTAGGGCACGGCTGAATTTGTGGTAAAGCTCATGCTTGGCCTCTTCCGTAAAGTAGATCATCACATTGCGGCAAATGATCAGGTCAAACCCGGATTCGAACGTATCGGCCAGAAGGTTGTGCTTGCGGAAATTCACGCGTTTTTTTACTTCATCTGAAATGCGGTAGCTCAAGCTGTCCTTTTGAAAATATTTGTCCAGCAAATCTTTTGGACAATCCTGCAAGGCTCTTTCTGTATAAACCCCTTGCTTTGCTTTTGCGATCGCTCCTTCGTCAATATCCGATGCCAGCACCGAAGCGTCCCAGCGATGGCGCAGCAGCAAGAGCGACAGTGTGTAAGGCTCTTCTCCCGTCGAACATGCGGCACTCCAACATTTCAGACGCGGAGACTGACGTACCAGCCTGGGCAAGATCTTATTTTCAAGCACTTCCCAACGCCCCGGATTGCGAAAAAACTCCGACACGTTGATCGTCATGCGATCGAGAAACTCGTAAAACAGCTCTTTGTCTTTTGCGATCGCCTCGAAGTACTGAGCGAATGTCGTATAACCCCGTTTCAAGCGGAGCGAAGTAAGCCGCCGTTTCATCTGTGCTTCCTTGTAGAGTGCGAGGTCAATTCCTGTCATTTTTTTTACGCTGGCGATGAACTGGAGAAAATCCTTGTCTTCCATACTTCGAAATCCCCTTTCGACGACTTACTCATGCGATTCGCGTTTTTTTGACAAAATCCTGCCGAATTTTGTTGCAGATTCGCGAATAAAAGAAAAAGACCCCTTAGCGGAGTCTTTATCCATCTGCGTGATTGCTCTTTGTTCAAGAGCTTAGATCCAGCGTTGGATCGTCTTTTCGTAGGAAAGAACTTCTCCTTGGCCAAACCACAGAGCGATTTCGCGCTCAGCGCTTTCTGGAGAGTCGGAACCGTGGATGATGTTCATGCCAACGGAAGTTGCGAAGTCGCCGCGGATTGTTCCGGATGCAGCGTCTGCAGGGTTGGTTTTGCCCATCATGGAACGAGCGGTGGAAATCACGTTGTTGCCTTGCCATACCATCGCGAATACAGGTCCGGAGGTAATGAAGTCAACCAGTTCACCAAAGAACGGGCGCTCTTTATGCTCAGCATAGTGCTGTTCAGCCAGCTCGCGGCTAACATTCATCAGCTTTGCTCCAACGAGTTGGAAGCCTTTTTTCTCGAAGCGGGAAACGATCTCTCCGATCAGGTTGCGTTGTACGCCATCAGGTTTTACCATCAGAAACGTTTTTTCCATCGTAAGGTTGCCTCCAGTATAGCTATGTATTGGTATTTCACACACCATCAGAAATTTTATCAAAAGATAGAGGGGCAATCAACCTGCTCCTCAGCAAAAAACGCTAAAATTTGCGATCGATAATAAAATCGGCCACACCGATCAGCGATTTTTTCGTTGAATTGTTCGGCAGGTCGGCGATAATGCTGCGCGCTCTGGCGATATAGCGCTCCGCCAGCCTCTGCGAAAAAGCGATGCCTTCGTCTTTTCTCACCAGCTGGATCGCCTCGTCCACATGGTTCCAGAAGGTATCCTCCCGAATCCATTTTTGAAACTGTTCCCGAGCAATGCCGTGATGAGCCGTGTACATCGCGGGAAGGGTAATGTTGCCCTGGCGCAAATCGCTTCCCGCAGGCTTGCCCAATTGCTTTTCCGTACCGGTAAAGTCAAGGATGTCATCCGTGATTTGAAAAGCCATCCCGACATTGTAGCCGTACCAGTACATCCTGCGGACGAGATCCTCTGTCGCTCCGCTCGCAATCGCCCCCATCTGGCAGCTGATCGCGATCAAGAGAGCGGTCTTGCGCTTGATTCTGCGCAGGTACATACGGAAATTTTGATCCCAGCTGTGCAGAGCCCGCACCTGCTCGATCTCTCCCTTGACCATTTCGACGATCGCGTTGGCCAAAATCTGGTGGAGCTGAGGAATCTTCAGCTCCGTCACAATCGACAGCGCCCGGGCAAGAATGTAATCGCCGGTGTACATCGCTACTTTGTTGTCCCATTTTGTTTTGACCGTATCCCGGCCTCTACGCTTGTCCGCATTGTCGACAACATCGTCGTGCACAAGCGTGGCCATATGAATCAGTTCGAGCGGAACTGCCACGTACTTGAGCCGGGTCACGTCATAGGACCCCCACTTTCCACCAAGCAACACAAATACGGGACGGATGCGCTTCCCTCCCGCCTTCAGCAGGTGCGTGGACGACTGATACAGCTCCCGCACTCCCGTATCGATGGACAGCTCCAACTGATTTTCGATGTACTCCACATCTTTTTTCATCTCAAAGTATATATCGACTAGGTTCATCCGCTCCACCTATTTTCGTTCAACGTAGTTTTTGCCGTCCGGACTTCTCCCACAATTCCACAGTAACCGGTCCCGGAAGCAGTCCCTGCTCCGCCGCGCAGCGATAGTAGTACTCCAGCCCCGTTCTTTGCTCATCGCCAAAAACGTGCTGCAGACCTTGAAAGTATTGGCGCCAATCAGCCTTTTCTCCGCCATAATGCTGATGTACGTACTCGATCAACGGTTCAGGATTGCTTAGATGTTTCTGTTTGCTCTCCAAAAAGGCATTGTGCACCTCGCTGAGCAATTCGGCATGTTCGGCCAGAATCGCCTTGCGGACTGTCCACAAAGCAAAGGTCATGGAATATCCGGTGAAGCGATACCAAAGTTCGCCTAGATCGTAAATCATATAGGGAACACGCTGGCGTATCGCCCTGATCGCATCGTCTCCAATCAGGAGAGCCGCATCGGCACCAAGCATCATTTCTTCAAGTACAGGTGCTTGCATCGAGTAAGAGACTTGCAGCCCGTAAAACTTTTGCAGAATCACTTTCAACAAATTGATGGAAGTAGCTGACGTATTGGTCAAGGCAATTCGCGCCTCATTCAGCTCTTCGATCGGCTTTTTGCTGAACAGAAAGATCGAGCCGACTGGGCCTTTGGCGCTGACGGACAGGTCCGGCAGTACCAGGTAATCCTTCGCATGCTCTGCGTAGCTGAAAGAAGAGATTGGTCCAAGGTCGATCTCGCCGCGGGCCATCGCCTCGTTTAACTGGGCAGGAACCTGCCGGATAAACGAAATCCGATCTTCAAAACGGGCTTGGTCAAAATGAAATGTGACAGGGAAGGTGTTGGTGTATAGGATTTGTCCAATGCGCAAGGACTTTTGCATATTCTTATTCCCCCCAGCGCCGAAACAAAGCGTGCGGCACATCGAGTGCGTCCAATGCTTTGCCTACGACAAAATTGACTAGGTCATCCATCGTCTGCGGTTTTTGATAAAAACCAGGCATGGCCGGCAATATCTTGACACCGAGCCTGCTCAATCGCAGCATGTTCTCCAGCTGGATCGCGTTCAAAGGCGTTTCTCTGGGAACGAGTACGAGCTTTCGTCCTTCTTTCAACATGACATCTGCGACACGCTCAAGCAGGTTGCCTGAGGCACCGTGCGCAATGCCGGAAAGAGTTCCCATCGAACAAGGCACAACAATCATCCCCTCGCAGCGGTACGATCCGCTCGCAGCGGGACAATTAAAATCGCGCAAGCCCCAGTAACGAAGCTCTCCGGGAAAATCCTGCTGAAGCTTTTCCGCCAATAGTCCTTCGCGGTTTTCCGTATTCCAGTCCAGTTCGTCATGAAACACCTGCCAGCCTGCCTCCGTCACCATCAAGTGTACGGTATGCCCGCTCTTCAAGAGCTCCTGAACCAGTCTCACGCCATAAATCGCACCACTAGCACCTGTGATTCCAACAGCCCATGCTTGTGTACTCATGATATCACCAGATCAAGCATGGTAAAAGTAAACATAACCATGCTGAGTATTCCGTTCATATTGAAAAAGGCGACGTCAAGCTTGGACAAATCCGTCGGCTTCACCAAGCTGTGTTCGTACAGCAGAATGGCCCCGGAGATCAAAACGCCGACCAGGAACCAAATGGACAAATCTGCGATCATGTACAGCGACAAAAGGCCGAAGAACGTAATCACGTGGCAGCCTCTGGCAATCAGCAGCGCTTTGCTGATGCCAAACCGGCTTGGCATGGAGTACAAACCTTCCTTGCGGTCAAAGTCCGCGTCCTGACAAGCGTACATAATATCAAAGCCGGCTGTCCAGAACAGCACGCTGATAAACAGCAGAAGACCGGTGCCGTCTACCTGCCCTGTCGTTGCCACCCAACCGCCCAGAGGCCCAAACCCGATCGCTACACCCAGCACAAAATGGCAGAGCCAGGTAAAGCGCTTCGTATAGGAGTACAGAATGAGTACAAAAACAGCTAAAGGCAACAATTTTACCGCAAGTGAATTCAACTGGAAGGCAGCAAAGAACAACACAGCAAAAGACACGACGATGAAGACGACAACTTCTACTATCGAGATCAAACCGGCAGGAATCGCCCTGTTCGCGGTTCGCGGGTTCTTCGCATCGATGAACCGGTCAATCAACCGATTGAGCGACATGGCCGCGCTTCGTGCCCCTACCATCGCGACAGTCACCCATAAAATTTCCATCCAGGTCGGCCACGTTTGCTCTACTACAATATTACCCAATACGGCACCCATAAAAGCAAACGGCAACGCAAAAATAGAGTGCTCGAATTTAATCATTTCCAAAATAATTTTTAATTTACGGAGACTCACAAAATACACTTCCTATCCACTGAAGAGATACCCGATGATTGATCAGGGCTTGGTCCCGATATGCAGTGCAGCCACTCCACCCATGAACAATTTCACCTCAACCGGGTCAAGGCCTGCCTGCTGAAACATGCGGGCAAGCTCTCGGCTATCGGGAAAATTCGTCAGTGACTGTGGCAGCCAGGCGTACTCCTCATACTTGTTAACTGTCCATTTCGCAATCAATGGCAAGATTTTGTAGAAATACAAATAGAAAAGCTGGCGATACGGATAAAAAGGAGGCTTGGACACCTCCAACGACACGACTTTGCCCCCAGGCTTGACCACTCGAGCCATTTCTTTCAACACGGTTTGGATATCAGGGACGTTCCGCAGCGCAAAGCCAATCGTTGCAAAGTCAAAGGAGTTATCCTCGTACGGCAGCTTCATGGCGTCACCGTTTACCAGTTGCACGATTCCGCCCACGCCCCTCTGCGCAACCTTGTATGCGCCTACATCCAGCATATTCTGGCTGAAATCAAGTCCGACGACACGACCATCCTTGCCAACGGCATCCGCTAATGCGATCGTCCAGTCACCCGTGCCGCAAGCCACATCAATCGCCGTTTGGCCCGGTTGGATATTCATTCGCTTCATCGTATAGTTGCGCCAGGCAACGTGGCTGCCAAAGCTGATGACATTGTTCATCTTGTCGTACTCTTGCGCGATGCTTTCAAACACGCTGTGCACGTGCTGTGCTTTTTCTCTCATCTGCATCTCGTTCACTTCCATCACATCTCCTCAATAACCCGTTTCAGACGATTCACGCGGTGGGAATATCGAGATGTAAACCAAACGAGCACGTCCTGGGCTTCAGTCTGATGAAGGGTACGCAATAGCTGTTCGCACATGTTGATCAGTTCAGTCGCTTTTGTTTCAATCCCGGCCAGTACCTGGGCTAGTGTCGCCCCTGGTTTTTGCAGCAAAAAACGGGCAAAGCCGGCAGGAACCTGGTCTTGCCACTTTAATTGTTCCCATTCGTTTATCATGCTTTCCACCGTTGACGTGTCCTTTAGGAGCGACGTCCAGAAGCGGCGTTCTTCCTCCGATTCGGCATACTTGTCAACCATCGCGACGTACAAGCCCGTATCAATGACAGTTCGCAGCTCCAAATACGCTTCGGAGGACAATTTTCCCTCTTTATCTGCCAAATAAAGCTTCATCTTGGCCTCGTTTACATGCTGAATCGCATCCGCCAAGACGCGAATGGCTTCTACTTCACCGGCATGAGCGAGCAACTGGTAGTAACGGCTGCTGTAATAATCGCCTGCCAAAACCGTTAATTGCCTGTTCCGTTCTTCCACAAGTGTATCGCCATAAGCATTTTTGACAGTTTCATGCATGTCCAATCCTAATTGCATGAGGCCGGTTGTAATTGAGAACGTCCGTGCGCGTTCCTTGCCTATTCCCCGGTTCAATAAAAAGAGGTACAACAGCGCTAGCCGATTCTCAGCTATGGCCGGTACGTCTACGTATTGTTCCACATAGGAAATGGATATTCGCTGGTAGATCTGATCGATAATGGCACGGATCTCGTCGATGAATGGGTTTTTTTCTTTGCTCATGCGTCCTCCTCCACAACCTGGTCATTACCTGTTCCGTTCGGTTTCATGCTTTTACCGAGTGTCGGCAAAATACCATCCCTACCATCATACCATACTTCACCCGTCAAGGACTAACTCTCTCGTAAAAATAAGGCTCTACCCGCACCGGGAATCTTGTCTTGACGTGCGTCTCATAATCCTCCACATCCGTCGGTGAGACGAAGTAGGCTGCTCGATCCGGACGATTCGCTTCGATGGCTACAAGCAGTTTGCTCGTGTTCTCTACCTCTTCTTTTTCCAGCAGCCGAAAATATACATGCTCCACATTGCCGGTCAATCGAAAGAGATCGTACGTTACTGCGTAAAAATCATGAAACACCCGATTTGCATCTATCCGGTCTTTTGGACTCACCGCCAGATCGACAAAAACCGACGGATTTTCCCATTTTACACGCTTAATATTATAATGAGTCGTCATGAATGTAAATAAATCCACTACATTTTGTTCACTCAGCTCTACTGGTCTGGCGGCTTGAAAAGCAGGCACATCCTCCTGTTTCCAGGACAATGTCGGAACCCATGACAACATGGCGGCCAGGAACGCGGACATAGCGATGGCGACAAACAGTCTGCGCGGCATAGACATCCCTCCTCACCACCATTGTACAAATAAAAAAAGCAGGCTATGCCTGCTTTTCATCCGACGTATCGATAATCCCGTGATGCGTATAGATCACGGCTTTTCCTCTTACCTTGATCGCGGAGGTGTGCTCGGTAAACTGGGCCAGCATGACCTCGCCCTTGTCCAATTTCTCCGTATGATGGAAACGGGTATCGGAGCCTCTTGTCAAACCGATCACGTGGACCCCGTTTTCTTTTGCCTTCACCACAAAATATTCTTGCTGCCCATTCGGTGTTTGTGCCACCTAAGTTCCTCCTAACTGGCAATTCCGTAGTTTTTCGTTTCTAGGATGTCCCGCCTGGTTCCAAGCGTTTCATGATCTTGTCAACATACCTCTGGGTCTCCTGTGGAAGAAGCTCGTACTTTTGCTCTAGCTCATCATCCGTATCAATGCCCAGGCGGCTGATCCGTCCGGGGCCGGCATTGTAGGCAGCCAGAGCGACCTTCACGTTGCCATCGTAACGGTCAAGCAGGCCGCGCAAGTACTTTGTTCCCCCGGCCAAATTGTCGTCCGGATTATAGACGTTTCGCACATGCAAGGACTTGGCCGTGGCATCCATCAGCTGCATCAAGCCTTTGGCTCCAGCACGAGAGACTGCGTTGGGATTGAAGTTCGATTCTGCGCGAACGACCTCCCGAACCAGATTTTCATCGACGCCGTACGAACGGGCGACTCGGCTAATTTTGTCCAATATTCCCTGCACGTTCTGCGGTGTTTGACTGCTCGATCCGGTTGTATATGTATCAGAAGCATCAGTAAAATCCCAGTCTGTTGATCCGTCTAGCTCGGCCAATATCTGCTCGGCCCGAATAACCCTTTGACCATTTGCTAGTTCCGCTTGAAGCACTTCAGAAAAAGGCATCTCTGCTGAAGGCACATAAGAAGCAGGCTCGCTTTCGCTCAGATCATACCTGTTCATTGCCGACAGATAGGGTTGGATAGGCAGTGACATCTTCATCAGTGAACAACCTTTCTGCTTGTCATTCTTCTATCATATTATAGGGAAGAAAAATAAGGAAGCCAAGAGGCATTTTGACTGACAGAAAAAAAGAAGCCTGACTGATCGATACACAATCAGAGGCTTCTTTTCACAACGAGCTGCTCGCTGTGTGTATGGTCGGAATGCAGGGATTTGAACCCTGGACCTCACCCACCCCAAGGGTGCGCGCTACCGGGCTGCGCCACATCCCGAAAATCATTCAAGCGTATATTCGGAAATATCCAATCACAGCAAACTTGAAAGTTTTTGAACTTGACATTCCACGCTTTCAGGACTTATTTTATCATACATTTACTCACCTTCGCAAGAAAAAAACCAGCCCGCCATAATATGAAAAAGTGCGGACGGGCTAGGTTTTTTGAACAGAGCTCTTTTTACAGCAATACGATACCCCGCCTTGAATGCAATCAGAAAATCACCTTGAAGACTCATTCAACTCAGATGAGCGGGCATCACTGCTTTTGCCTATTGTACTTGCTTGGTTTTGCCTCCCCGCTCTTGCTCACTGCTGACTTTATCCAAACCGGCTGCCGACCGCATCAATTTGCCCATAGAAAAGGCTATTCCTAGCGCCGCCATCAGCAATAGGCCAGCAAGTACGAGGTAACCTGCCGCTGCCCCGGTGTAATCAAGCATGACGGTGAACAAAGCGAGCAGCAGCAGCCTCATCAACGTACCGACCGATCTGAAGAAGCTGATTACCCTCCCCATAAATCGATTTGGCACCAGCTCCATATACAAAGTTTGCCGGATAAGCCGGGTCGAGACATTGCACCAGCCTAATAGGGCAGATAGCAGTACAAAGACCCAGGCTTTCGGCATGGCAACTGTCAAAACAAGAGCGATCGCCATCAGCACGTAGGTAAAAACCATATACGGAAATGCGCCGAATTTTCGGCAAAGCAAGACAACCAGCACTCCTGCCACCACTGCTCCAATCGAATAGGTAACCTCCCCAAGTGAATAGATCCTTACATCGCTCTGCAATGCTTGGCTCACAAAGATAGGGTTCAGAAGATTTGCCAGCATCACGGCTAGAAATGGCATCAGAGCCGAGACGCCAAAAATCAGAAAACCACGTCTTTCGTTGATATAGACCCAGCTTTGGTGAAATTGCATCATCCAAGATGTTCGAGGGGCCGTTGCTTTCTGTTGTTCCGTGGAAAACGCATACTCCATTCCCCACTGCATCAGAAAGGCAAGCAAGTACGTCAATGAGTTAATCAGCAATACCGCCTGCAACCCAAAGCTCTCCAAAAGCAGCCCGGAAAATGCTCCAGCCAGGACCAGAGCAGATTGGTTTTCCATCTCCAGCAAGGAGTTGATCGACTTGTAATGCTTTTGGTCAAATGCTTCCTGTACGAAGGCAGCCTGTGCCGGTTCGTGAATATGGAGCATAAACGTGGATGCCAAAAAAATGAGGACCATCATCCACTCATGGTAGGCACCGAAAAATCCCCATACTGTCAAAAGCGCTAAAACAGTAGAGCCTCCCAGCTGTTCGACTTGCAATATCGCCTTGCGCGAAAAGCGGTCAATCAGTGTACCTGAATACGGTCCGATGAGAAGCGTCAATATTGAAGAGATAAGCATCGCAGAGCCAAGCAAGCTGGCTGAGCCTGTCGACTCAACCAAATGCCAGGAGATCCCAATCATGGTCATCCCCTGACCAAATCCTGAAAATAAATTTGAAAAGAACAACCTCCGAAAATTCCGATTGCCAAAAACCTCTCCCACTTCCGTCACTCCTTCGGTTTATTAGGGCTGATGGGGGATCAATTTTCAACCCATTTTGCAGCCCTAATAAAAACATAAAAGGAGCCTGAATATTGGAGAGTGTTTACACTCAACAATGATCAGGCTCCCGGAATTTCCGTGGGCTCAGTAGGTTTTTCACGGCAACGTATACAGCCTTTCTCTTTCAATGGCATACTCGGCTTCCTGCGAGGGAAATGACCGAAGCGTACCAGAATGCTACTACTTTTGACTTTGGATCTGGTTGGTGCCAATAACATTTTAACTGCCTGGATGGCCTACTCCTCATTTTCCTCGGAGGCAATGACGCCAAACCGAACTCTGGAGGGCAGTGGGTCAACACCGATATGACGGTAAGCATCGATAGTATCAGGCACATAGCTTTCCGTTAACTGAATGCCGCGGATAATCTGCTGTCGCTCCTCGGGAGAAAAGGTGAGCAATCGATTCCCGCACTTTTCACAAGCAAGGCACCATAAGTCGTCTACCTCCACCAAGTGGTGGATATTATACCCGCCTGCATGATTGCAGTTTGAACAGCTTGTTTTGAAACGCATGCATTCCTCTCCCCCTTTGATTCTGATTATACCAGAATCCAGGAGTCGCTTTCGTTTCTATGTTCCGGTTTCTATGTTCCGATGTATTTGTCTTTCTCGAAAACAAAAAACACCTCTCTATTGATCGGAACTGATCAATGAGAAGCGTTCTATTTCGCGGTGTGTACACTCGTTCACTCCAACAGATAATCTCAAGCGGCGACGGGCCGCTGCTGTGCACCTTGGTTACCTGCATCAAGCGTGAAGACGCTGATTTTGACGAATGGTCGGAATGCAGGGATTTGAACCCTGGACCTCACCCACCCCAAGGGTGCGCGCTACCGGGCTGCGCCACATCCCGACTGTACATCATCACTATACAAAATTTTAATTACATTGTCAAGAAAAAATTTCCGTTCAGCATCCGTCTACTTGATCAGACTGAATACCTCTGCCCGTGCCGCGGGGTCATTTGCAAAGATTCCTCGTACAGCCGAGGTGACTGTTTTGGAGCCTGGCTTTTTCACTCCGCGCATCGTCATGCACATATGCTCAGCTTCGACGACGACAACTACTCCGTGAGGGTCCAGCTTGCGAACGATCGCATCCGCTACATGAGCCGTAATGCGCTCCTGAAGCTGCGGCCTGCGAGCGACAGTCTCGACGGCGCGAGCCAGCTTGCTCAATCCTACGACACGACCTCCGCGGGGAATATAGGCAACATGCGCCTTGCCAAAAAACGGAACCAGGTGGTGTTCGCACATGGAGTAAAACGGAATATCCTTTACAAGCACCATTTCCTCATGGTCTTCGCTGAAAACCGTCTCAAAATACTTCTCTTCATCTATGCCAAGGCCTTCGAATGCCTCTGCGTACATCTTCGCTACGCGCTTCGGTGTATCCAGCAGACCTTCCCGGTCCGGATTTTCACCGATCGCTTCGAGTATCATTCGAACGGCAGTCTGAATCTTTTCCAAATCGACGTTCATTCTCGTACCTCCTCCTCACACAGCGAAACAAGCCCATCTTACCACATTAGCCCAGAAAAGACAAAACGAACTGTGCTTGAGAAACACTTTGACCGAAAAAGGCATAAAACGTAAAAAAATCCACATTTATTCAATGTGGATTTTATGTAAGTGAAACTTTAGCAGACGTTATTACTTGATAGAGTCCTTGAGTTGTTTGCCAGGTTTGAAGGCAGGGACTTTGCTGGATGCGATTTCGATTTCTTCACCAGTTTGCGGGTTACGACCTTTACGAGCCGCGCGCTCGCGAACTTCGAAGTTACCGAAGCCGATCAGTTGGACTTTATCACCGTCTTTCAACGCTTCAGCGATTGCATCGAGAACCGCGTCAACAGCTTTCGTTGCATCTTTCTTTGTGAGCTCGGTGGTCTCAGCCACTTTTGCGATCAGTTCTGTTTTGTTCATATTGTTCACCTCCCCTCAATGACGGTTGAGTCGTAGGTATTACTTTTCTTTACCGAAACCCTGCGTTTTATACGCGATTGGGTGTTTTTACCGCTCTGACAAGCTTATAGTAATACACCATTCTTGTAAATTCAAGCCCCCTGATGTCGAATTTAAACGAAATCCAAGAAAAAAAGGCTTCCCGTCATGCCGGGAGCCTCCTTTGCCTGTCTATATTCTGGTTCTTTATACCTATTTTCACAAGATAATAGCAATCAGTCCGCCCGAGCCCTCGTTGATGATGCGACCGAGTGTTTCCTGCAGCTTGTAGCGTGCGTTGTCCGGCATCATGGTGATTTTCGCCTGAATTCCTTCGCGGACGATCGAATGGAGCGAACGCCCGAATATATCCGAATTCCAGATGGAGAGCGGATCTTTATCAAAATCTTGCATCAGGTAACGGACCAGCTCTTCACTCTGTTTTTCCGTTCCGATGATCGGCGCAAACTCCGATTCAACATCAACGCGAATCATGTGAATCGACGGAGCCGTCGCTTTTAGCCTCACACCGAAGCGAGGTCCCTGTCGGATAAGTTCAGGTTCGTCCAAGGTCATCTCATGCAAGGACGGTGCCGCTATGCCGTAGCCTGTGGTACGAACCATGTGAAGCGCCTCGGCAACCTGGTCATACTCGCGTTTTGCATGTGCGAAATCCTGCATAATCGTCAAGAGGTGGTCTTTTCCGTTTATCTCTACACCAACGATCTCCATCAAAATCCGATCGTACAGTTCATCCGGCGCATACAGATCGATTTCAGCGATACCCTGCCCCATATGCATACCGGCAAGCGAAGCCCGCTCGACAAAGTCATATTCATTAAAGAACCCTACGACCCTGTCGACATCGCGCAAGCGCCGGATGTCCTGTACAGTGTCTCTGACGGCTTCCTCGTAGTTTTGACGCAGCCAGTGTCCATTTTCCAGTACCATCACCCAACTGGGCAGGTTCACGTTTACTTCATGTACAGGGAATTCAAACAGCACTTCTCTCATGAGCATCAATATTTCCTGCTCAGACATGTGATCGACGGACAACGCCACAACAGGCACATCGTATTTCTCCTGCAAGTCCAATCGCAGGTTCTGAGTTTCATCCGAGCGCGGCCGAGTCGAGTTGACGATAATGACAAAGGGTTTCCCCACTTCTTTCAACTCGTTGATGACTCGCTCCTCCGCTTCGATATAACCGGCCCTCGGGATCTCCGCGATACTGCCATCCGTTGTGACGACGATACCGATCGTGGAGTGCTCCTGGATTACTTTTCGCGTCCCCACTTCGGCCGCTTCCTCGAACGGTACCGGCTCCTCATACCAAGGGGTATGCACCATGCGCGGTCCGTTGTCGTCCTCGAAGCCCTTGGCTCCTTGAACCGTATAGCCGACGCAGTCAACGAGGCGAACGTTGATGCTGAGCCCTTCTGTAACGTCTACCTGGACGGCTTGGTTCGGAACGAATTTCGGCTCCGTAGTCATGATTGTTCGCCCGGAAGCGCTCTGAGGCAATTCATCTGTCGCCCGAATACGTTCCGCCTCCGAGTGAATGTTGGGGATGACGACCTGTTCCATAAACCTTTTGATAAAGGTCGATTTTCCCGTGCGAACCGGGCCAACTACCCCCAGGTAGATATCCCCGCCCGTCCGTTCGGCAATGTCTTTAAAGATATCGACTCGTTCCACCATCGATGACCTCCTTCTATTTGTCTATTGTTACACTATGACCGTTTTTCCGAATTATCCCTGACCGCCTGCATTTTCCCGTGAATCTCGTACTAGAATCTTGGACAATACAAATATATGTGAGAATCAGTTCCGTAGAACAAAAAAAAGCAGCTCAACTTGAGCTGCCCCGATCATTTCAATTATTCAATTTGAGCAATTTCGGTTCCCCATTGACCATTTCGTAGGGGAATGATTTTGCCGGGACAAACATAGATTTTCTAGCCATGACGTATCTCGGATCCGTAGCCTTGGGGACCTCCGCCTTTGAATTCCGCAGGACCGTCGCAATGTCCGCCGCATAATCGATCCCTACTTCTCCTTTTTCGTTCATCACCAGTGGCAACAGGTAATTGCCTGCTGTGCCCGGAACCTGCACTTCCTTCATGCTCAGCTTTGAAAAATCAATGGAATAGTAACCGTTGCCGATGTCTGCCTTAATCGGCAGCTTTTCGTAATTTCGTTGATAACGGATGACGGCAGCCTGGATGTCCGCCACCTTGCCCACCGATCCGAGATGGATCAATCTCACTGTCGGTTTTGTCTCGACATCGATCAGGGTGTACATATAAATACCGCCCTTTTCAAACGCGTTGGCAGGTACGTCAGGCAAATATTTGGGCATCAGCTTCCGAAAATCGATCTCATACTTTTCGAAGATCGGCGTGTTGATGTCCTTTGTAGCAATCGGAAGCACCCCTGTGTCCTTCTGGAACTGCTCGACAGCCTTTTGGGTCGCTTCCAGGTAAAATTCACTAGGGATCTGGTTTTCCAGCTTTTTTTCCTCGGGATACATACAGCCGCCTAGCAGTGCCGCGATCATCACCAGCAGCGCTGTCAACAGTCCTGTGTTTCTCATTTTACGCAACATCTCTCGCTACTCCTCTAGCTACCATTCTTCTTCCTCCAGGCGCTGTCTCTCCAGCGCCGCCTGAACGACCGATTTCCATTTGCTCTCCGGAATCCGGACGGAACAATCGGTCCCCATCACCTTTGCCTGACAGGCAAGCCGGATGCCTTTGCCAAGGTCCGCTTCAGGCATTTTCCGCTTTTCCAGCGTACTCGGCTCACTGAGTTGCCCGCTTTCCACAACTACCCGGCACATGAGACAGGACGCATGTCCCCCGCATCGCTGCGGAATGACGATTCTTGCCGCCTTCGCTACACTCGTAATCGATTGCCCCGGCCTCGCTTTTATCGACTTGCCCGCAGGCAGAAACGTAATTTTTGCCATTTCACCACTCTCCCGTCAATACGGACGGTGAGCCAGAGTAACATTGCCCTCGTGAATCACTTTGATTTGACAACCAAGCCGATACCCTTCGGCCCGCTCCGCTTTTCTCAGACGAAGCTTTTCCGCATCCGTAATCTCATTCAAGTGTTCCGCGCCTGCCTCAACATGCGTTCGGCATTGCGCGCATATCCCCCGCTCGCAAGCATAGCCCCAGCTCAGCTTATGCTCCTTTGCGATAGCGACGATTGTTTTTCCCATCACAAGAGGCAGCTGGTGCGTGCCGGAGCGCGTATGTAATGTCAATTCCTTCAACTTCTGCCACTCCCCTTAGGCAAATATAACGATGATGATCATGACGAAGGTGACCAATAGCATGAGAAAAGCAAACGTCTTCAACAAGAAGCGAACCAGGTTGTTTGCGGTCTTTCGTGCAAAAATCATCAAAAAATTACAGATGAACATCAGCGCAATCGCAACCAAAGAGATGTTCATCTTGGTCATCGGATCGATAGGCATTGTCTTGACAGCATCCTTTTCTCTTTAAGTTTTGCTTTATTATACCATACTTCCCGTATTCCACGCTTTTTCATCTGAACCATGCACTAGACGCCCGCATAGACTATTTTGATGAATCCGCCCAATGGAGGGATACAGATGAGTACGAAAAAATGGCGCAATCCTTATGCCCCCATACCGAGTAAAAAGCTAAGCGATCAAATAACCGATGTTTCTTTGGCTGTGACGCCAAAGAAAGTGGTGCAGCCAGTCGATCTCCGGACATCCGTATCAAAGATGCGCACCAATATCAAGGGGATCAGCAGCACGATCCGCCAAGTCGAAGAAACCATGGATACGCTTTACGGTGCCATGGAGATGTTTGAATCGATTGGCAAGCGCAGCGCCAAAGGAAACGCCACAGAAAAATCTGTGGAAAGACCCGCAGACAGGCCCGTTTCCAAAAAACAAACCGCAGAGAGCAGCCAGGAACCTGAAACCGTGCGGGACGAAGCAGAAAACAGCGGATCAAACCCTTTGGCAAACATAGATATCGGACAGCTTCTGGGGCTTTTGCAATCTCCTCTCGTTCAAAACCTGCTGAGCCAGTCGACAAACGGCGCAGCAAAACGAAAAAAAGAGGGATAATCTCCCTCTTTTTTTCTTGATCCTGCAGACCAGCCATGTCCCTGTAGAGCCATGATTGTTCCTAGTCATACTGTATGACATTTTGTCAAGCATGCAACGGTCATAACCGCCCATTTCTCTACGAGCGCAATAGTTTTGTAAGGGACTGGATGTCGTTTAGGCTGATCTCCTGATTGCGGAACATTTCCACGATCTTGTCTTCCCGCTCTTCATTCAAAGTCTTCCCACTCAGCGCTGCAAGCGAACGAATGATTTGACGCAGCTTGGTTTCATCCTCAAAGTCGCTGCGCTGGAATTGACCGGCCAGCGAGCGCAATTTCCCTTCATCGACTTTATCTGAAGCCTGTTTTTGCAACCTCTCCAAAAAACGGCGAGAAATACTGTTGCTCATCGCTCAAAGCCCTCCTTGCAACATTTGGATTACACCATTAACGTATGTGCAGGAGCCTAAAAAGGTGAGCGAATCGGCTTAGATACTGTATGGGCCGAGGTATTCGTTTTCACGTGTGCGCCCGCGTCCCATCAATTCCTCCACTCCTTGCCGGGGGGAGGTTCCTTCAAACAAGATCCGGTATAAAACGTCCGTGATGGGCATGCTGACATTTTCCCGTCCCGCCAGCGCATAGGCAGCGTTGGTTGTCCGGACGCCTTCCACGACCATCCCCATTTGTTCCAACACCTGGTCAAGCGGCTTTCCTTGTCCAAGCAAATAGCCTGCCCGCCAATTTCGGCTGTGCTTGCTCGTGCACGTAACCACAAGATCGCCAATTCCGGCAAGACCGGCAAAGGTAAGCGGCATTGCTCCGAGCTGGATGCCCAGCCTCGTGATTTCCGCCAAGCCCCGCGTCAGCAATGCGGCTTTTGCATTGTCTCCGAACCCCAGTCCATCGGACATCCCCGCTCCGAGCGCAATGATGTTTTTGAGCGCCCCCGCAATTTCTGCCCCGACCATATCCGGATTGGTGTACACGCGGAAATAGTTGTTCATCAACAGGTCTTGGGCTCGCAGCATCTTTTCATCTGAAGCAGACGCTACCACTACTGTCGTCGGAGAGCGAAGAATCACTTCCTCGGCATGGCTGGGGCCGCTCAGCACGACCAGTCCGCTGGCGATCGATGCCGGCACTTCTTCACCGATCACCTCCGACATCCGTTTGAGCGTTTCCATCTCAAAGCCTTTGGTCGCATGAATCAGCAGTACGTCTGGTTCCAGGTAAGGCACCAGCTCACGCGTTACCTGCCGCATGGCATGCGACGGAACAGCCAGCAGGACGACTGGCTTCCCTTGCACCGCTTCCTTCATGTCTGTCGTCGCGACGATTTGCGGGGACAACCGAGCCTCCGGCAAATACTTTTCGTTTACGTGCAACGTATTTACTTTCTCAGCCAGCTTTGCATCCCGCATCCACAAAGTGACCTGATGGCCGTTGTATGCAAAAACGGATGCCAGCGCCGTTCCCCAACTTCCCGCACCTATGACTGCAACTTGTAAACTCAATAGTTCCCCCTCCACACTACACATTGTTTCGGAACTTACTTAAACGGGCGCTGGGCAGATTCCCCCAGCCTTCGTTCCTTGCCTGAGAGAAGATTTCGGATATTACTGTAATGACGAATGTAAGCGAAAATAGCGAGTACGGTACTCACCCATATAAAGGCAGGTTCCTTGGCAAATACGTATAGAAAAATTGGAAGCATCGTCACCAACACGAGTGAACCAAGGGAAACGTATCGCGTAATCGCAATAACAATAATCGTAATAATGCCCGAAATCAGAAAGGCAAGCGGAGAAAAGCCGAATGCCACCCCAACGGTTGTGGCAATCCCCTTTCCTCCGCGGAATCCGAAAAAGACAGGCCAATTGTGTCCAATGATGGCAAACAAACCGGACAAAGCGTACGCCAGTGCATTCCCATCAGTCAACAAATGGGTAAGTCCCATTGCGGCCAGACCTTTCAAAGCATCCAATACCAGCACGGTGACAGCGGGTCCTTTCCCCAGGACACGCAGCGTGTTGGTAGCGCCGGCATTGCCGCTGCCGTGAGAACGTATATCGATACCCGCGATTTTTTTGGCAATGAGGTAACTGAAGCTGACTGATCCGATCAAATAGCTGATCAGCAAGGACAAATACACCATGGTCGTTTCCTCTCCCTATGTTTTTTTGCGCGTCCAGATACGAATCGGCGTTCCCTCAAAGACAAACGCTTCTCGTATTTTGTTTTCTATGTAACGCTCATAGGAGAAATGCATGAGTTCCGGATCGTTGACAAATAGGATGAAAGTAGGCGGTTTGACCGTCGCCTGTGTCGCATAGTTGATTTTAAGGCGTTTCCCGCGGTCTGAAGGCGGCGGCGTCATGATTGTCGCATCGGTAATCAGGTCATTGAGAACCGATGTAGGCACCCGCATCGAATGGGCTTCCGCCACTTGGTTTACCTTTGGCAGGATGGTGTGAACACGTTGCTTCGTCTTCGCCGACACATACAGGATCGGAGCGTAGTCGAGGTATTTAAACTCTTCGCGGATCAGCTCGGTAAAGCGGTTCATCGTTTTGTCGTCTTTTTCGAGCGCATCCCATTTGTTCACGAGGATAATGACGGCACGTCCCGCTTCATGGGCATATCCGGCAATCTTTTTGTCCTGCTCAATGATTCCTTCTTCCCCGTTCAAAACGACCAATACCACGTCAGATTCCTCAATGGCACGCATAGCGCGCATCACACTGTATTTTTCCGTGGTCTCGTACACTTTTCCGCGCTTGCGCATACCTGCCGTATCCACAAGCACATACTGCTGTCCGTCGCGTTCGAACGGAGTATCAATCGCATCCCGCGTAGTTCCGGCAACATCGCTGACAATGACGCGTTCTTCACCGAGAATGGCGTTCGTCAAAGAAGACTTGCCCACATTCGGGCGCCCGATGATCGAGACGCGGATGACGTCGTCGGCCTGATCTTCTTCCTCTTTTGCAGGGAAATGACGGACCACTTCCTCCAGCACGTCTCCGAGTCCCAAACCATGGCTGCCGGATACGGGAAACGGCTCTCCAAGCCCCAACGTATAGAAATCGTAAATCTCCGCTCGCATCTCCGGATTGTCTACCTTATTTACGGCCAATACGACGGGTTTTCCCGTGCGGTTCAGCATGCGCGCAAGCTCCAGATCGGCGTCTGTCGCACCAGTACGGCTGTCT
Source organism: Brevibacillus borstelensis (assembly GCF_003710865.1). GTDB lineage: Bacteria > Bacillota > Bacilli > Brevibacillales > Brevibacillaceae > Brevibacillus > Brevibacillus borstelensis. The sequence goes on from NZ_RHHO01000031.1 coordinate 65,713, forward strand.
GCGATCATGATGATGACGTCCGCCTCATCGATGGCAAGCTCCGCCTGATGGCGCATTTGCGTCAAAATCTCGTCGGTCTCGCCGAACTCAATACCTCCCGTGTCAATCACGTGAAAATATTGATCCAGCCATTCCCCTTTCCCGTACAAACGGTCCCGGGTAACGCCTGGCTTGTCCTCTACAATGGCAATACGTTCACCGACCAATCGATTAAATATCGTGGATTTGCCCACGTTGGGTCTCCCCACAATGGCTACCACTGGCAATCCCATAGTTGACAACACTCTCTCTCGTATCTGTTTTTAACTAGACAATCATACCACACACTACTTGTGACTCACAATGACCAGGGTATCATCATTCAATTCGTGGACCATCGCATCCAAAATTTTTTCCAGAACAAAGGCTGTCTTCTGCAGACTTTCCTTGTCCTCTACTGCGAAAATGGGGGCTCCGCCTGCTACTTGCTCTTTCTTCATCGTAACGATGGCCATGATCTTACCCGCCATGAGCGCCTCCCTCCGCCGCAGCAGGCGATTCCAGCGGCTTTCGGAACACGCTTTCCAAAATCGGCACAGACTCAATGACGATTTTTGCCCGCTCCTGATCCATGACCTGCGGCAGCAAAAATACGCCCAGCCGACCACTAGCCAAATCTCTCTTGATTAAAGGGGTCAGGGATGGCTCTCCCTCGTCCGTGAACAGGCCCATCTGAACAGCAACGTCATGCAAAATAGCCTGGCGCTGGCCCGGGTGCGCAATCGTAACGCTGGCATTCGCGTCTTTCGGTACAAGGATAAATCCCAGCCCCTGCTTCTTGATGACGTCCTGTGCATCTCGAAGTCCGACGTTCATGATATAGATATCGCCGACATACAAATCCTTTCCGTCGACTCGCACCTCCGCGGGAACGACATCGACGATATGGGACAAGTTCTTGCCTGATTTCAGCCACCGGGAGACCAGCAAAGTACCGATACCCGCCAAAACACCGCCCCACCAGTCGAACAGGACCGTTGCAAAGGTCGTCAGCAGGGAAGTGAAGATAACCAAATAGTTTCTTCCCTCGAACACCATCGCAATACCTTCGATATAGGGACCTCCGCGGGGGATCAGCTCCCTCTTGTCGATCTCCGTCAAAGTAGTGCGTTCCATGTTGCGCACATCGCGAAACTGCTGGGCAGCAACCGTTAAAAAGGTTACCGCCGTATAATCCTGCTTTAGCAGCGAGGGAACTGCAAGAGCGCCGAGAGCAGAAGCAATGACTCCCAGAGAAACGTGTATAATCTTGCCGTGCGGATAGGTGGGGTACTGCCGATAATCCGTTTGCAACAGGTATATGCGGCAAACGATCCCGAATCCAAAGCCAAGCGAGAGCGGAATTACATATTCATTGGAGAGCAGTTCTTGAAACAATGAGCATCACCTGTTCGTGTCTGAATTGGAAGTCTTCCTCCCCCCAAACCGGAAGAGCATTCTCGCCATCGCCCAGCCGCCGGCGCATACTCCCCACAAGGAAATTGCGCTCCACAACAAATCGTGCGCATACTCGTTGCCAATTTGACAGGAGCCAGTCAGCTTCCACTCATAAAGCGAATACAGCAAATCGCTTAGAGGCAAGGAGAGGAGCAGCAAGAACATCTGGGTTAGGCTTGAACGACTCACTGTCAAAGCGGCAAAAACAGCACATACAGGCACCATCCACCTTACATCCCAGACGGCGAGCACCGGATCTGTAAAGAGCAGCCAGCGAAACCAAAACAGCGCTATCCCGATACATCCGCCGATGATCACGTAGATTCTCTTCCGCCCGTGCTGCTGGTTCGAATACAGCCAACCGGCGCACAGAAAGGGCAGGATCGCTCCACTGACGCTGACGCGAATAGCCGGAAAAAAGGAGAGCTGCCAGCTGACGAACGTGCAGACGAGAAAAAGGGTCACTACAGCCAACGCACCAGCTCTCTTGATCCCCCAGCGGTGAAAAACTCCGTCGCAGACACCCATCCATATCAGACAGAGGAAGCACCACTGGATGAGGATCGCTAGCGTTCCATCGTTCATGTCCATCTCCCTCTAGATGCGGTTGTCTTCCCCAAGTATGCCTCATTTTTCATCCTTTCATGAATCAGGAATCTCGCTTGCCCAGTCTTTTCCTCGCATATTTTTCAGGCGCTATTCCGCGCAGGCGAGCACGCTCTGCCGTTCTGCCTGTGATCATTACCGTCACCTGCTGCAGTTCGTTGATCGAGGCTGCTCCCAGTGCTGTCATGGCCACGCGGATCTGATGATGCCAGAGGTCGACGGTCGCCAGGCACTCCTCTATGGAAACCGTCTGAACAAGACGCAAAAAAGAACCGGCCATGCCAACGGCGGACGCTCCCAGAGCAATGGCTTTGACAGCGTCAAGCCCATGACGAATGCCTCCCGAGGCAATAAAAGTGATTCCCCTTGATTGAAGCTCGGCCGATTCCAACAGACTCTCCGGTGTTGTAAAGCCCCAATCCTCGAACATGAACATCGGCGTGTGATGGCGTCTGTTCTCAACTTTGGCAAAGTTGGTACCTCCCCTGCCCCCTACATCCAGGAGGGTGATACCGGCATCTGCGAGTTTTTCCATGCTTTCTGCAGACATGCCAAACCCTACTTCCTTTACGATCACCGGGACCCCAACGTGCTCCTTGATGCGCCTGATGTTATCGAGATAACCTCGGAAGTCACGGTCTCCTTCCGGCATCAGGAGTTCTTGCATGACATTGAGGTGAATCTGAAGGCCATTTGCTTCAATCATCTCCACTGCTTGTACTGCTTGTTCAACAGTTGCTTCCGCACCCAGGTTGGCAAACACCATCCCTTTCGGATTTTCACGCCGGACAACCTGGTAGCTTTCTCTGACGGCAGGATCGCGCAACGCCGCCATTTGTGACCCCACTGCCATCGCCAACCCTCTTTCGCGGGCGATGACCGCAAGCTTCTGATTGATTGCGGTGACCGCAGGAGCACCCCCGGTCATGGCATTTATCAGCAAGGGAGAAGAAAGCTGGAGGGGAGGCAGTGATGCAGCAAGATTGCAGTTACCATAAGATATATTCGGTAAACTATTTGGCGCAAAGGATATGTCATCCCAGATACTGCTTTCTTCCTCTCTCGTTTCTAATGCAAATTGTATATGGTCCATTTTCCGACGCGAACGATCCATGGATTACCTCCGTATCTACAGAAAAAGGGACACGCCTATGCGCATCCCCTTTTATTCTTACTTCAGTTTATCTTTCAGGTCTCCAAACAGTTCTCCCAGCGTCACACCCAAAGGTTGATTGTTCTCTTGCTGGAACTGCTGCTGTTCGCGCTTGCTCGCACGCTCTGCCTGCTCTACACGATCTTCTTCAACGGCACGAATGCTGAGACTGATGCGCTGCTCTTTCGGCACCACATCCAGGATTTTCACCTGAACCTCTTGGCCTTCCTTCAGCACCTCACCTGGAGTCGCTACCCGTCGGTTCGCGATTTGGGAGATATGGACGAGGCCTTCGATCCCTGGCGCCACTTCTACAAATGCTCCAAAGGAGACGAGGCGTTTTACCGTACCGGAGACCACATCGCCAGCTTTGAATTTCTCAGCGGCTTCTGCCCAAGGTCCCGGCTGCGTTTCCTTGATGCTGAGGCTGATCCGTTCGTTTTCCTTGTCAACCTTCAGAACCTTCACCTTTACTTTGTCGCCTTCTTTGACGACATCAGAAGGCTTGTCGACACGGTTCCAGGCCAACTCGGATACGTGTACCAGTCCGTCAACTCCGCCGATGTCAACGAATACGCCAAAATCAGTCATTCGCTGCACGGTACCTTCCAGTACCTGACCGGGCTGCAGTTGATCCAAAACAGCGCTCTTCTGCTGTTTCGCCTCGTCCTCCAAAACCGCTTTATGGGAGAGGATTACCTTATTCTTTTCTTTATCCATTTCGACAACCTTCAAGCGAAGGTTTTTGCCCTTGTACTCGCTGAAATCTTCAACAAAGTGACGCTCAACCATGGAGGCAGGGATAAAACCGCGCACCCCTACATCTACGACGAGACCGCCTTTGACGATTTCCTTTACAACGGCTTCAATTACTTCGCCAGAAGCCATTTTTTGCTCCAGATCGCTCCAAGAAGTTTCCATGGCAACAGCCTTTTTGGAGACAACCAGTTCTTCTTTTTCATCGTTGAGCTTGATTACCTTTACATCGAATGTGTCCCCTACCGAAACGACATCGGACACCTTTTCCACGTGCAGCGGAGAAAGTTCGCTGATCGGAATCAGCCCGTCGTATTTGTAGCCGACGTCTACCAATGCCTGTTTTTCCTCCACCTTGGTAACCGTAGCCTTAACTACATCACCCACGGAAATCACTGTTGCATCCGTCAGGCTTACGTTGCTTTCTTCCATCATGAGTAAAACCTCCTTCGATACCATCAAGTCCCAAGCGTCTATTTAGAGGCTGTTTAAAAAGCGAGGCAACCAAAATTTTGCATGATTGCAGGAAACAGACTGTCATCCAGCCGGTTACTCCTCCTTTTTAAACCTCCACTGTATAAGAACCGGGAACATGTATATTTGCAACTGACGCCAAATGGCTGACAGTTAGCTGACAAGCCAGGAAGTTCCAGCAAAGTTAGTATTCTACCCTTTGCTGTTTCTATTCCGCCTTGCGCGAGAATCGATGTTGATCCAGCAGCGATTGGATATGGCTCATGATCAGGTCAGTCGTCTCACGCAACGTTTCGGAGTCCGTTTTTCTCTCCCGCAAAGCCGAGAGGTCAATCGGCTGTCCGTAGACGATCTTGACCGGCCGGAACAACTTGTATGGACCGATGATGGCCACTGGTATGACTGCAGCATCAGATTTGAGGGCAAACATGGAGACACCGGGCATACCAGCGCCCAACTCTCCCGTTTTGCTGCGAGTTCCTTCCGGGAAAATTCCAAAGATTTTTCCCTCTTCCAGCAATTTGAGAGTCGCGCGGATCGCTCCGCGGTCGCCAGCTCCCCTTTTCACGGGGAAGGCGCCGAATTTGGTGATCAGAAACGAAATGACCGGGATCCGGAACAGCTCTTCCTTTGCCATGAAATGCACCTGTCTGTCGATCCCGCTGCCCAGCAACGGCGGATCCCACAAGGAGAGGTGGTTGCAGCAAAGAATTACAGGGCCTTCCTTAGGTATATGTTCGGCACCGATTACTTGCCAACGGTAAAATGTAGAAAATATAAAGCGGAAAAAGCCCCGAAATACACGATAGTAACTCACGTTCTTACTCACCCGATCGCTTGCAAATTTGTAGGATCCGATCGACAACCTGCGGAATGGTCATGCCTGTCGTATCCAACAGAACGGCATCCTCTGCCTGTCGCAGCGGAGCAACCTCCCGCTCCATATCGCGTTTATCTCGCTGCGCGATCTCCGCTTCCAGCTCGGCCAGATCCGTTTGATGCCCTTTTTGCTGCAATTCCTTCAATCTTCGCTCTGCCCGCTCACGGATGGATGCGGTCAAAAAGATCTTTACTTCTGCATCGGGCAGCACATGCGTGCCAATGTCCCGCCCATCCATGACGACATTGCCTACCTGAGCCAGTTGCCGCTGCAAAACGAGCATTTGCTCTCTGACCGCACCATAGCTGGCTACGACAGAAGCGTATTGACTTACCTGCGGTGTCCGGATTCGATCGGTAATATCCTCGTCATTCCAATAAACGCGCTGCTGCGCAGAGTCTCGCTTCAAGTGAATAACGTTGTTTTTCAACAATTCGGAGACGGCTTGCTCGTCTTCTATTTCAATCTGGTGCTCTTGGGCAGCCCAGGCCAAGGCCCGGTACATAGAGCCGGTGTCGATGTACAGGTAGCCGAGCTGTTCTGCAACCATCTTGGCTACAGTGCTTTTCCCCGCTCCTGCTGGGCCGTCTATTGCAATGTTCATTCTGTTTCTCACCCGCTATGTATGAGTGCCGGAAAGATACAAAAACAAGAAAAGCTTCTGTCGAAGCCCTTTCATAACTTTCTCAACTCTCTATGTTGTCTATAATAGTACCATAGTATGGAAGCATGCGCAAACCCTTAAGGAATATGCGACACGCCTTCCAGACGTTCTGTTTCCAACAGGAAGACTCGCAGCGGATCAACCGCAAGCAGCAGTTCACCAGCTATGAGCAAAGCTGCGCAGACGAAAATAAGCAGGACCATTGCTCTTTCTACTCGCCTGGATAAACGGTCAAATTGCTGGTCGAAGTCTTCAGCCATCCGGTATCACCCTTCAGCAGTTGTTATTCCAGTACGCCTTTTTTTCTCATTTCCAACTGTCTCTCGTAGCATGTACGAACGATCTTTGCCCGATCGGATTCGTTGATTTTCGTGAATTTCACTGACACCCATTGATGCTTCCCCTTTTCATCTGCAGGCTTTTGCCGCACAATTTCTCCAAGGGCAAAAGCGTGATGCACCTGACCTGCCTTGCTGGGCAGCGACAGCCATATCTCCAGACTATCCTTCTCCTGCAAGCGCATGTTGTCCTCGCATGTAAAGGAGAGGCCGCCTCCACTCAAGTCGACTGTCCGAGCGAGAAAATGGTACTGTCTCAGCGGATCGTCCATTTTCACTGCAATCTCTACAGCCGTTTGAATACGGAGGTAATTGCGCCTTTGATTCCGAATGACCGCATCTTTACTTGGGAGACTCATTAGCAGGACCGGAATGTTTTCCGTTTGCCTGCCGATGATCGTTGAGCGAAACTCATAGCGGGAGCCGTCTTCTCCGATGTACCACACATCGCATTCAGTACCAGTCAACAGCGGGGCGGTTCTTCCGGTCTTCTCGCTAATGGGAAGCTCGATTACTGCCGTGTCGTCCCGAAGGTCTGCAACTCTTGTTTTTAATGTATGATCGCGGTTCTCATCCCAGGCATCGACGAGGTTAAGGCGGAGTGTTTGTCCGATTCTAGGCAGCAACATGATCATGCTTTTCCCCCTTTTTCTCCTCATGCCTTCCATTATAACCCGGGGGCCCAATAAACGGCAAATAGGGAAAACCGTCGCCAGCCGGCTTTCCCTTTGAAGAAGCATCTATTCTGTAGCTTTGCTTTCTTGTCCTGTGGTCATTTTCACAATTTCTTCCTCTTCGCCGGTCATTGCATTGATGTAGACCATGTACGAATTCCCTTCAAAGCTGCAGGCCAGCTCCCAGCACAGCACTTCATTTCCATCGTTTTTTCCTTCAATGAGCGCCAGCCGCTGGTCGGTGACTTTTACGCTGGGATTCACTTTTTTCTTTGCTTGCTCAGCTGTCACTTTCGGCTTGGAAAGGATTCGCTGCTTGTGGTTAAACAGATATTCGGTCGAATTGAAGCTGACTACTGTGCCATTGTCCAAAGCCGTTTTCACCGCAACTGCATCGGGATAGATGCGGACGCCATCTTGCTCGGGGACAAAGGTCATAACGGCCATGCCCTCATAACCGTCTTTTTCCGCTACGACCATATTCGAAAAGCCATGCGCCTCCAAAAATTTCTTGGCGCTCGCTTCCGCTTGCTCCATGGACATCCGCTGTTCCCCTACATCCCGTTCGTTCATCAACCATGCTACCTTGCCGCCGCGCTTCGTCACATCCATGTAAATAGGTGTCGGCGACTGGGGGGAGGTTAAGCGAACGCTGTACGCCGAATACGTTTCCGCCTTGCCGTTATCGTCGACCTCTACCTTTGTATTGGCCGGGTCTAAACCGGTAAAGGACAGAGCGATTTTTTGCGCCTCCTCCTTGGAAACCGGGTTTCCGTCAATTCCTTTGATCCGCTGCTGCTTTTTCTTGTCCAGGCTCTTGATGCCTACGCCCCAGTCTACTTCCGGAAATTCCTGTACCTTCTTTTCAATCGTTCGGAAACCGTCAATAATGGTGTTGTCCGTCTTTTTGTCATCAGATGCAAGAGCGGTCTCCACATCCATCCAGCGCAGCCGTTTGTCGATCACCTTCGTCTGTACGTGCTGAAGCTGCTTTTGAATGCTTTTGGAATTGTTGTACAAGCTCTTTAACGTTTGATATTCCTGATTGGTGAGCGGATTTTTGTCCAGGTCGCGCACGGCTACCCTGTATGAAAAGTCAGCTACCTTGGCCAAAAATTCCTCTGTATTGTTGAACGGCATCAGTGTCAGCGGCAATTGGCCGACATCGGATTGAGCTGCATAAGCAAGTCGCCACACGTTTGTCAAAGATGGGGTCATCTGACTCCGCGAGTTGATTACGAGAGATTTCCCCAGTTCGTCATGAAGCTTGTCGATATGGTGGTTCAAGTCATGGAATGCGCGTTGATACTGGTTTTCGGCCTTGATCAGCACCGAGTTTTTTTCGTTGTGCTCCTGATAGCCCCACATGCCCGCTCCTACCAAGCCAACGAGAGCAACGGGCAAAGCAACACGTGCAATTGCTGCATATACCATGTTGTGATAGTCCCCCCTTCACTAGTTAACGACAAAATATATGTCTGCCGATTCTTTTTACCTGCGGTCGGCTCCAAATCCATTTTGAAGTAGCGGTCGCCGGATTGAAGTAATACGTGCAGCCCCCTGTCGGGTCCCAGCCGTTCAAGGCATCCCGGACAGCTTTTTTCGCCTGGGCATTTGGAGTCAGCCAGATTTGCCCGTCTGCAACGGCCGTAAATGCTCTTGGCTCAAAAATGACACCGGAGGGTGTATCGGGAAACGAAGGGCTTTCCACCCGATTCAAAATGACTGCCGCAATCGCTACTTGCCCCTCATACGGCTCTCCCCTGGCTTCACCGTAAACAGCATTGGCCATCATCTTCAGCTCATTGTCCGACAAGCGGGAGGGATGGAAGCTTTGCGTCTTTGCCTGCGCCTTTCCTTTTGCCGGTGCAGCGACTTCCACTTCCTGTGCAGTCGCCACCTGTTTATCCGGTTCGTCTGAATAAATCCAGTACCCGGCAACTGCAGCCAGCACTGCCAGTACCCCTGCGATCAGCTTCGTTCCCACGGTACACATCCTCCTTGACATATCATGCAATCTTTGCATAGTGTTAGTGGAGCTAGAAATGTTTATTCACGAATCCACCTTTCCGGGCAGAAAAAAAGAACCGGCATCATGGCCGATTCTTCTCTGCTCCGCGATCTCGTCGAAGCTAACGCTATTCGATTAGGGCAAAGACTATGGTTGTTCCTGAATGCTGAAATGTCTGTCGTTGTTGCAAAGACATTGTTTAAAGCCGGTCTCCACTTCTCCGCTGGGCTCTCGCCGTCCCCGGAGCGTAAACTTTTCTCCGCATTCATTGCAGCGAATCGTCACTTTCGTTCGTTGGTTCCTAGACACGTCTCTTCTCCTCCTCGCTACTTATTGTGGACGGGAAGTTAGTGTTTTAGAACCGAAATCGTGGGCCCTCTGCACTTTTTTCAGCCCTTGCCACCATAGAAGCAGCATAAAGGGAACTATGATCCAAATCCAGTGCTCTGTCGTCAAAAAGATGGAATTGTACAACGCGTGCAAAATGATCGGCAATGCAAGGGAGACAAACAAACGTCTCAGCTCCAGGTTTGCTTTTCCCGAAAACTTGGCTTTCCCTAAATAATACCCCATCCACACGCCGAACAGCGCGTGACTGGAAACGGGCAAAAAAGCGCGCCAAAAGGCAATATCCACCCCATTAATGATCAGGTAAATAAAGTTTTCCAATGTGGCAAACCCAAGGGAAACGGCTACCGCATACACAATTCCGTCATAAGGCTCATCAAACTCCACGTGTTTATAGACAGTGAAATACAGGACCATCCATTTAAAAAATTCTTCTACCACCGCTGACTGGAAAATACTCGCAAACAGCTCACTTCGCCAGTTCCACTCGGTCTGCATAATATGCTGCAGGACCATCACGGGAAAGACTAAGAGAACCCCGAAAATAAAGGTCCGAATCACCATGGATATCGGCTCGGGCTCCAAATTGTCACGGAGATAAAAATAACTCAGGATGGCGATACCGGGGGCGATAGCGGCCCCAATGACAGCAAGCATCTGAGTATTGCTCCTTTACACAAGACTATTATTCATCGTACCATGAATAATGGTTACTTGAAAACCGCTACAGGAGAGAGACTTTATGCAAAAGAAAATTTTAGTCATTAACACAGGCGGCACCATCGCCATGTCCGTCGACGAATCAGAAGGAGTCAAGCCTCTGGAAGATCACGCTGTCGAAAAAATTTTGCCTTTTTTGGATCGGTACGCCGATGTAACCATGATCAATCACATCAATCTGCCAAGTCCCCATATCACTCCTGCGATTATGAATGAGCTTCGCCTTTTCATTCAACACGAGTTGAGCCAGCACGGCTATGACGGGGTCGTGGTCACCCATGGAACCGATACATTGGAAGAAACCGCTTATTTCCTCGACCTAACCTTGCCTGTGACCGTGCCAGTCGTTGTGACCGGCGCCATGCGGAGCAGCAATGAGCTGGGAGCTGACGGACCTGTCAACCTGATCTCCTCCGTACGAACTGCCGCTGATCCCCAGAGCAGGAACAAAGGTGTACTGGTCGTGTTTAACGATGAGATTCACGCAGCCAGACATGTAACCAAGACCCACACCAGCAATGTCGCTACCTTTCAATCGCCGCAATACGGTCCGATCGGGACTATTTCCAAAAAAAGCGTCAGTTACCATCATGCTCCATTGGTCAGGGAATACTACCCGATCGCCAGCGCCCAGGCCGATGTGCCGCTGCTGAAGGCTGTTTCCGGGATGGACCCTCGCTGGCTTGGCTTTTTGCTGGAGCAGCCGGTTGACGGTCTTGTTCTGGAGGCATTCGGGCTTGGAAACCTGCCACCTGCGATCGTCCCTGTCCTGCAAGAGCTGCTGGACAAGAAAATCCCGATCGTCCTCGTCTCGCGCTGCTACAACGGCCAAGTCCAGGATGTCTACGATTACGCCGGCGGCGGCCGCCAGCTCAAGGAAATGGGCGTCTTGTTTTCAAATGGCTTGAATGGCCAGAAGGCACGCCTGAAATTGATGGTCGCCCTGCAGCAAACCCGCGACTTTCAAGAGCTTCAACAATTGTTCGAGCAATAAAAAAACCTCCTTGCTGCATACGCAAGGAGGTTTTTTTTCGGAACAAAGCCTGTCTTATACCCAACCGCGGAAGCGGGAAGCTTCTGCCATTTTGCGTACACCCACCATGTAGGCGGCCAGACGCATGTCGATGCGGCGTGTTTGAGCGAGGGAGTATACATTCTCAAACGCTTTTACAAGAACTTTTTCCAGCTTTTCAATAACTTCTTCTTCGGACCAGTAGTAGCCCTGGTTGTTTTGCACCCACTCGAAGTAGGAAACGGTTACCCCGCCAGAGCTCGCCAATACGTCTGGTACCAGCAGAATGCCGCGCTCTGTGAGAATTTTTGTAGCTTCGAGAGTGGTTGGTCCGTTTGCTGCTTCCACCACGATCTGCGCTTTGATGTTGTGCGCATTTTCAGCCGTGATTTGGTTTTCAATCGCAGCAGGAACGAGAATATCGCATTCCAGTTCCAGCAATTCTTTATTGGAAATGGTGTTGTTGAACAGCTTTGTAACAGTACCGAAAGAATCGCGACGGTCGAGGAGATAGTCGATATCAAGACCGTTCGGATCGTACAGGGCACCGTAAGCATCAGAAATACCGACGACTTTTGCACCTGCATCGTGCATGAATTTGGACAGGTAGCTTCCTGCGTTACCGAAGCCTTGAACGACTACGCGAGCTCCTTCCAGTTGAATGCCGCGGCGTTTTGCAGCTTCGCGGATGCAAATAGTTACACCCTTGGCGGTAGCTGTTTCGCGGCCGTGGGAACCGCCCAGCGCAATCGGTTTTCCTGTAATGAAACCTGGCGAATCAAACTCGCGGATGCGGCTGTACTCGTCCATCATCCAGGCCATAATTTGCGAGTTGGTGAACACGTCTGGTGCTGGAATGTCTTTTGTCGGGCCTACGATTTGGCTGATCGCGCGGACGTACCCGCGGCTCAGGCGCTCCAGTTCGCGGAACGACATTTCACGCGGGTCACAAATGATACCGCCTTTACCGCCACCATATGGCAGGTCGACGATACCCGCTTTCAAACTCATCCAAATAGAAAGCGCTTTAACTTCATCTTCTGTAACTTCCGGGTGGAAACGAATGCCCCCCTTGGCAGGACCCACTGCATCATTATGCTGTGAGCGATAACCTGTAAAGACCTTAACTTCTCCGTTGTCCATGCGAACCGGAATACGTACGGTCAGAACGCGCAACGGCTCCTTCAAGAGTTCGTACATTGCTTCCTGGTAACCTAGCTTTTCCAGTGCCTCTTTGATCACCGTTTGGGTCGAATGCAGCAAGTTCATGCTTTCTTGTTGTTCTTTTTTCCCTTGGGTGTTTTCGGTTACCACTTCGTGATTACCCATTACTTATTCACCTCAAAATAGTTGTCGGTAAACCCATCGTTAAGTATACACGCTTGTATCAGGGATGAGAAGATGAAAATTCCCTTTTCATGCGGAATAGGCACTTTCGGGCTAGACCCGGCACGTTTTTTTCAGCAGTTTATTCAGCAGGTAAATATGCTTGAAAGCCTGTCCTGACAGCAAATTCAAGGGAGGCTGCTCCTCCTTTCAGACGTGTCGTTAGCTTGCCCATTTTATTGGAAAAACATTACCTTTGCTGCACTTCCCCGACTGTCAAAACCGATTTTCTGTGCCATAATATAGATTATCACCCCATGCTGCCTAACGGAGGTTCATCATGAAAGAGAAAAGAATCTTGTTCGTTTTTGCTCACCCCGATGACGAAACGTTTACCTCTGGCGTCACGATCTGCAAGTACGCATCCCAGCCCGATGTATCCATACATCTTTTGTGCGCAACCCGAGGAGAGGCAGGCAAGCCCGGAGATCCGCCCATCTGCACGATGGAGGAGCTGCCGGCGGTACGGGAAGCCGAATTGCGAAAGGCTGCTTCCATCCTCGGCATTTCCCGTGTGGAATTCATGGGCTACCGAGACAAAGAACTATCGAATATCCCTCCGGCGGAGCTAGAGCAGAAGATCAATGAAGCGATTGAGCGGATCAAGCCACAGGTCGTCATTACATTTGCTCCGCATGGCATCTCCGGCCATCCGGACCATCAGGCGATATCAGCCGCAACTACGAGCGCGGTTCAAGCCTTGCCTGCCGGCTCAGTTACCCAGAAACTGTATTATGTTACTCATGCTGCGGACCAGAATTTCGGCATAGCGTCACCTCCCTATACCGATCCGATCGACAGCATCACTACGATTATTTCCGCGCCTGCTTATGTACCGCAGGTAGCCCAAGCACTGGCCGCCCACCGGACACAGCACCTGTCCGTCAGCCGTGTCTTCCCTGGCGTCCTGCAGGGCGATACGACTTATGTTCGTACAGTCAATCACTTCATTCTCGTCGGCGACCGTCCCCGGGAAACCTCTGTAGAGGAAAAGGAAACAGACCTTTTCAGCGGCATAACGACGTAGAAGCCTACATTTTGATGAAAACAGGAAAAGCACCTAGTTGCGCAACTAGGTGCTGTTTTCACGCGTATATGCGGAAGTTCGTTAGGTAAAGTGCCTGCATATTTCCTTGACAGCATCATCTGCGACAACCACTTTCCCGTATTCCTCCAAAACGTATACGGTCGTTGGCGTCGCCTCTCCATATTCCGAGAGGATCGCAATCATTTTCTGGTAGCGGTCCTGATCCAGGTCGAGCTCTTCCAGTACCAAATAGTATTTCCCTTGATAGAAATAAGCTGCGCCTCCGTTGATCAGGAATGCGTTTATACGATGAGCGGCTTCAACCAGGTGCTCAAAGTCGCGGAAAGAATAAATGACAAGATCGCTTTCCTCGAGTGTGACCTCGAGTTCGTACACATCGTCCTCGTCGTACTCTTCCTCATCTTTTTCAGTCTTTGAGCCTGTTTTTCCGCGAGTTACGATTACGACCATCCCCTGAGCTGGCAAGGCAAACACTTCAACGGCGACAGGACCCGACACCTCGAAACCAAGTTCCTGGTAAGCCTGCTCCATCATATCGTTGAACAGTTCATGAACTTTGGGAATGTCACGCCACATGTCCTCTTTTTCGATTCCTCGTTCCGACAAATCGTCGAACGTGAGAAAGATTCGTATCTTGTCTTGACCAAGGCGTTCAACACGCATGACCGTCCCCTCCTCGCCATCCAGTCGTACTACAAATTATGAATGAAAGCCTGTAAGAGTTCTCCGCATTTTCCGACGAATACCTGGCAGCGGATGACCCAATTTCCTACATTTCGGTCATACCTATATCATATCACATTTATGGACAAGTACATAGCGCTCTACCTGTCTTTTCAATCGGGGAGAACACTTTGACCGTGTCGAAAGCTAGCGAACTGTCACCTTTGCAAGGTTGGGGGATGTCGCTTCCTGCGCTTTCCCAGGAAAGATTTTCGCACTCATTTCTTTCGCGTCAGTTGAGTGATTTCCGTATAGAGTGCCCTTCGCCGTATGAGCTTGATTATTGAAAACAACAAGAGAAAGATGAGCAGTACAGCTGTCGGGCCGGGCATCTTCACATACTGGATGTAGGCAATCAGCGAGAAATACCCGCACATCATCAGATGCAAGAAGCTGTCCATGGAGAGAGGCCGCTGCGTCAACCGGAGAAAATGGCCTACAAATGGTTTTCCCCACAGGAGCGAAGCAATTAAAAACAAGGAAACAGAGATGATCAATTCGATGGGCTTAAACAACAGTAATGTCATCCCTTCTCCCAAGCCGCGTGCAGCCAGCTCCTTGACGGGAAACAATTTGTAAGCGCCATTCATAGACCACCAGGCAAGAACGCCGGCTATCAAATCCTTCAGGTACGCCGTCACTTCTCCCCCATCCTCCTCAATACCATACTTGCTATCAAATTATATGGCGTTCCTATTCACTTGTGCCTATCAACCCATGAAAAAAGATTGCACCTGTCAAAATGCAATCCGTCTACACCTAATCTTGTTGTAGCAACCGTTTATGTATCCAAATGGCCGCCTGGGAACCATCCCCCATAGCGATGGCTACCTGCTGAGAATGGGCAGCAACGTCACCGATCGCCCAAATGCCGGGATAGCTTGTCTCTTTCGTGCGGGGATTCACGATTGCATGCCCTTTCTCATTCATCTCAACCGGAAACGCCCGCAGCAAATGGGATTGTGCACGTGCTCCTGGGAATGCGAGAAAAACTCTGGACAGCTCGACCTGCTCTCCGGTTGCCAAATGCAAGCACCGCACTTCACCGGCTTGATGTTCAAGCGACACTACCGGTTCAAAGCAACAGGGGTACGAAGAGTTCTTGGCGCTGTCAATGTCCGCTGTTTCTTCCTCCGTGCTCGAGATGAAAAGCTGCAGCTTGTCCGTATAATAAGAAAGCGCATTTGCCATCTGAACTGCCTGCCTTGCCCGGCCGATCACCCCTGTTTGCTTGCCGACGGTTTCATACCCGTCACAATCAGGACAGATGAAAGCCGAGATGCCGAGGCACTCGTGCAATCCGTCGATATCAGGGAACGGGTCTGCGATTCCCGTTGCCAGCACGATTGTGCGCCCCCGGATTGTACTACGCGTACGTCTCGTTTCTACGCGAAAGAGCTGATCAGCATCCTGAACAAGGGAGACCACTTCATCCTCGAAGTACTCCGCTCCATAGCGCATCGCATGCGTCCGTCCTGCCTGCCGCAATTCGTCGCCACTGATTCCGGCGGGAAAGCCCAACAGGTTTCGATACCTCTTGGCCGCAGACGAACGCCCGCCACCGTCATCGATCACCGCTACCTTTCGCAGGCTTCGGCTCAATTGAATGGCAGCCTGCCAGCCAGCGATCCCGCCGCCAATTATCACGGTGTCAAATGTCAATGGTCATTCCACCTCGTCTGTCTGGTTTCCGTTATTTTTCCCCAGACATCCCCGGCTCATTACCGGGAAAGCGGAATTTGTACGATTTGCCCTTCCAAAAGCTGTGCTTCCGCGCTGATCCCGTTGTAACTTGCAATTTTCTTTACCCCGCTGTTATGGCCGTAGTACATCCGGGAAAGCTGAAACAGCGTCTCCCCTTTTTTCACTTTATGCTGTTTTACTTCGGATTGCGGCGAAGAAGCCTGTTGCTTTTCCACAGCGGCAGGCTTGTCTTCCGGTTTGGTCGCCGGGGAACTGCTGCCGCTTCCCTGATGGGCTTCCGAAGCAGCCTTCTCTGCTTGTTTTTCTCCTCCCGCAACAGCATTGGTCTCCGCTTGGCTCGCAGAAGGAGACTGGGAGGCAGAACCGAGCTTTTGTGATCCAGGCGACTGGTTTTCCGCATTTTGCTGTTGCCCAGGGGTTGACGAGTCTTGGCCCGACGCCGTATCTGCCTGTGGATGTACCGCTCCCTCTGCTGAGGCTTCGACTGGCCCCCTCTCTGCTTGCGAAGATTCTGTTCCTTGCGAACTCTCTACAAAGGAAACGGCACCTGGCACTGCTTGTGACGCCTTGTACAATTCGAATCCGATCAGAATCAAAAACAAAGTTCCAAAGACAGCAAGCCCTGATTGCAGGATGGTCCTGTAAGAAAAGGCTGGCATCTTCACCTGACCGGCCTGCTTGTGCTTTGTTCTCCTGGGGGGCAAGCCTCCATGCTGAGCGTTTGCTCCGTACTCAAAGCTTTCTATGCTCTCGGGCTGTTTTTTGTTCTCGTTTGGTGTCACTCCAGGTTCCTCCTCTCACGGGAATATCCATGTTGAATATAGAAGGCCAACAAAAGGTCAATGACGATGTGGGCCAGAATGGACGGAAGCAGGGAACCGCTCGTCTCCATCAGCCACCCCAACAGCCAGCTGGTGACAAATACACTCCCGACAAGCAATGGTTTGGACAAATAGCGGACGTGAACCAGCGTAAAAAGAACGCTCGTCCACACATTGCCGATAACCGGCTGGACGACACCGCGAAACAGCCATTCCTCGCCAATGCCAATGACGCAGCAGAGAACGAACGTGCCGCCGATAGAGAGCCCGGAAAAAATGCGTTCATTGATACTCCCGTCGTCCTGCCAGCGAGGAGGCAAAAAACGGTCCATGCCAATGCTTGACCCGACGACGACAGCAGCAACCCCTATCGCCCACATCAACGACCCGATGCCTGGAAAGCGAAACAGGGAAAGCGTGTCTGCCCATCCGTGGACAAAGAGGCTGCCGATCAGGGCCACACCAATGACGACGACTTGTGTCAGCCAGAGATTAAATCGCAATGTCGCATCGTCCAGACCATGGTGCACGCGCTTCAAAAGATGCTTCCTCCCTTTTTATTCGGCAAAAGCTTTTCCAATGCCTTCCTCAGATTCCATGCGTTTTTCCCTGTTCTTTCCGTTCGCGATCCGGACTTGTCCAAATAGGCGGATCTGTCCAACCCGCAATGACTGCAGCAGGCAGCCGATGAAGTATGATCGAGCTCGCCAAAGTATCTATTTAATCGCATCCGATAGCATTCGTTCCCTTCGAGCCAGCGAAGCATTTCCAACAGTTTTTGACGCTTTAGCCATTTCGGCTTTTCCATCGCTTCGATCATTTGGGATGCTTTTTCGGCGAGGTTCCCCATCTGCGAGGCATCACTCAGTTCATAGCGGTATTCTTCTCGTCCCGCTGCCACGTCACTGACGATCCCCGCTAGCTCTGCATAGAAAAATAAGAGAGCTGCCATCTCTTCCGGGATGTCATGCATCGCAAGCTCGGAGATGGGCTTGGTCCCTGCCTGGGAAAGCCCTTGCAAAAACCGAAGCGCCTGCTCCGTGGTGGGATACTCCTTCTCCTGCAGATGGGTGTGAATCAGCCTGTCTTCCGGGACGTAGTAAAGCCCGGCATAGCCTGCTTTTCCATCCCTTCCGACTCTGCCGATTTCCTGCGCATAGGCTTCCAGACTTGGCGGAAAGTGATAGTGCAGAACAAAGCGGATATCGGATTTGTCGATTCCCATGCCAAACGCATTGGTAGCTATGATGGCATCGAGCTCCCCCCGCAAAAACTGCGTTTGCACAACCATTCTCTCCATGCTGCTCATCCCGCCGTGATAGCCATGCACACTTTTTTTCCCGGAAAGCTGATACTCCGCAACGAGCAGTTCCACTGTTTGCCGGGTACTGCAATAAACGATTCCCGGTCCTTGCAATTCGTCTATGGATTTTTTTACCATCTGTCTGCGATCCGCTTCGGACTCAGCCAGGATGACGTCTATGGCGATATTTTCCCGATTGAGCGGCTGGGTAATGACATTTTCCTGCTTGATGTCAAAGAGATCGCAAATCTCCGCTTTCACCCCTGGCGTCGCCGTTGCCGTCACTGCCAGCACAGGAGGCGATCCCAAGCTTTGGACCACCTGTGGCAGACGCAAATAATCAGTGCGAAAATCATGGCCCCACTGCGAAATGCAATGGGCTTCATCAATCGCGAGCATAGATACGCCAGCGCGGACCAGCGCTTTTTGAACTGCGGAATTTTGCAATTTTTCCGGTGATACATAAATGAGCTTGTACGCTCCGCGGCTGATTTCAAACAGGCGCTCCCGCGTCTCTGCAGGCTCCATAGTGCTATTGATGTACGCAGCGGGGATTTTTCTCTTCCCGCGAAGCTGCTGCACCTGATCGGTCATCAAAGAGATTAGCGGGGAAACGACGACTGCCGTCCCTGGCAAATAAAGCGCAGGAAGCTGATATGTCACGGACTTGCCTCCCCCCGTAGCCATCAGTCCCAGCACGTTTTCGCCTCGGAGAATCCGCTCGATGATTTCCCACTGTCCCGGACGAAAAGAGGAGTAGCCGAAATGACGCTTCAGAAGATCCCCGAGTCTTAGGTCAAGCGTCTCTTTTTGCATCTTCTTCTCCTCCTTTCTTTCTTGCCAGCGCCAGTCGGATTTGCAGATACGAAACGCCCGGGCCGAGCTGGTCTTTAATGAGTCTCAACCTGCTCGTCCCAAGCCGCTCACTGATTTTGACAATTTCTTCTGCCAGTTCAGCTGAAAGATATCGCGAGCCGTCCCACTCCGGGCAGCGCAAAGCGATTTCCACCAGGTGGTCTTCGACCGTACCCGGCTTGATGCCCCGCCTATTGGCAATCTGCTCGATGCTGCTTCCCTGTTTGGCCAATACGTATGTCAAAGATGCGCTTTCAGTCAGACGCGGGTCTTTTCCCCCCTCATTTTTCAGCAAAGCAGACAGCAGGGGGAACTCAGCGCGATTGTCCTGAATCGTACGGATCATCCGAGCCAGCCCGCAGCGAATCTGCATGTGAATATAAGCTGGAGCTTCCCGTTTTCGCAAACTCAGTTGTGACAGCGTGAGTCCCGACTGGGAAACGCCCGAAAAACGCTGGAAGATCATTTCCTGGACGGACTCAGAAAGCGGAGACATGGAACAGAACAGCTCCTGTGCCAAGCCTTCTGTCCAGCGAGCCCGCCGCTCCTTGTCCGCCAGACACTCTTTTACCCAGCGCTGGGTGCGTTTTTCCTGGACGATCGGCTGAAAGGAAAGATCGCCTTCCAATAAGTGGGAAACCGTCTGAACGATCAGATGCAGCCGCAGCCAAAACAAATCAATCTGCTCGGCGATATCTGCGGCGGTAAAGGGTTCAAACCAGTACGAAAAGTTGTACTCTCTTTCGCTTTCGGACGCGATTTGAAGAGCTTTTTCCGTCAAGACAAATGACGGTTTTCTTCCACTTTCCGCCCTCTGCATCGGGATCAGCAAAGACTCCTCCTGCAATTTATAAACAATTTTCTCCCAATCCTCTTTCAAAAGACGGGGAAACATCCGATAATACGGATAAAGGCTGTATAAATGAACGTCCTGCAGGGTCTGGTTTGCTTTTCTGCCACGCAATATGTAATAAAGGGCCTGAACCGTCCGCTCGCCTGCCAAGGGAAGCATCCCTGTAATGGTCAGCGAACGTATGAAAGCCCATTCCCGATCATGAAGAGTTGAACTGCTCATGGGTACTCCTTTTCCATATCGGGATACAGACCCGTGTATGATTGCTCTCCTGCTGCCAACACGAGACTCATCCCTTAATCGTACCAACAACTGTGGAGGATTGTATGAACAAGCGTCTGTCGAAGTCAGAATTTATCTTTGCCTACATGATCATCATAACACTTGCTTGCTTTGTTGGCGGATTTTTTTTCGGTGCCTACTATATGAAATCAAAGATTGAAGCACAGCAAGCAGCCGTTCTCGAACAGCAGAAGCTGGAAGCAGAACGGGAACGCCAGTTGCGCGAGCAAAAGCTGTACAGCGAACAGGACTTTATCCGTTTTTACTACGCCGTTTATGCTCCTGTGCAGGAATTGAAACGAGCGCATTTTGAGAAGATGGCAGCTTGGCCGAATCTGGACAAGTCCGCGCAAAAGGATGCGTTGGAGCAACTGGTCGAAGCCGCAAAGCAGACTGGCAAACAGTTGGACAAAGAAGTTCCCTTGCCAACCTCTCCTCTTCTCGTTCAGGCACACAGCCAATTTAATACTGGGGTGCGGGCTTATTTGGATGGTATGAAGCAATTGCTCTCCGATCAGAATAGTAATGCTCTCTCTCCGGCTGCAATCTCTTCTCGGCTGTCCTTGGACGGCTGGTTCAAGGGAAGCGAGCAGTTCTACCATTCATTGGCCGTTTGGGAGTCGGCGTACGTTACAAAGCAGACGCTCCCAAAAGACGTCCCAGCCAATGTGAGCGCAGACCAATGGAAGCAGTTGCCGTTCCACTACAAGACGTACATCGCGGCTCATTCCATCAGCGCCCATAAAAAATGGGAGAGCTACAGCCCGGAGGATTTGACCGCTCGTCTCGACTTGCTGTTTGGTTCTGACGATGCCAAGAACTTGGGTATAAAAGACGTTGACGCCGCAGTTCGCCTGTTGACAGCGACTGATGCGGTGCACAGCGGAGATTTTAAAGAGGTACAAGGCAAGCATTACAGCAGCCTGAAGGCACCTGAGATACCGCTTTATCGATAGTCGTACATTTTTAGATACGATTCATTCTTGAAATCTTTCCAGACAGAGCATACAATGAGTTATGACAGTGGACGTACCATCAGGTATGGGAGGTGAAACCACGATGACCACATGGGTAGATAAAGAAACCTGTATCGCTTGCGGTGCTTGTGGCGCAACGGCTCCTGACGTTTTCGATTACGATGACGAAGGCCTTGCTTTCAACAAGATCGACGATAACACCAATAGTGCTGAGATTCCGGAAATCCTTTTTGACGACGTTCGCGACGCGGCTGAAGGATGCCCTACTGATTCCATTAAAGTGGAAGAGTAAGATTCCCAGCTCACAAAAAACCGCTCACCGCTCTTCAGCTGTGGGGGGTTTTTTCATTTTCATCGCATTTCTCCCCCTTTTCATGGTATAATTTTCTCGCCAAAAACAACGAAGGAGCATTAGAATGGGAAAAACACTTATTTTCGGACATAAAAATCCGGACACTGATTCCATTTGTTCTGCAATCGTATATGCGGATCTCAAAACCAAGCTGGGTGCAGATGTGGAGCCCGTTCGCCTGGGCGAGATCAGCAGCGAAACGCAATTTGTGCTGGATACGTTCAAAGTAGATGCCCCCCGCCTGGTCGAGACTGTGGCAAACGAAGCAAACGAGGTCATCCTGGTAGACCATAACGAGCGCCAGCAAAGTGCAAACGACATTGATAAGGTCCAAGTAGTCGAAGTCATCGACCACCATCGAATCGCCAACTTTGAAACGAGCAATCCTCTGTATTACCGGGCCGAACCAGTCGGCTGCACAACGACCATCCTGAAAAAGCTGTACAAGGAACACGGCGTTGAAATTTCGAAGACAATGGCTGGGCTGATGCTGTCTGCGATTATTTCCGATACGCTGCTGTTGAAATCCCCTACTTGCACGGAGCAGGACGTAGCGGCAGCCCATGAATTGGCGGAGATTGCCGGAGTCGATCTGAATGCGTACGGCCTGGATATGCTGAAAGCCGGTGCCGATTTGAGTACGAAATCGATCGCCCAGCTGATCTCTCTTGACTCGAAGGAATTCCAGATGGGCAGCTACAAGGTGGAAATTGCTCAGGTAAATGCAGTCGATGTGAACGACGTTCTGGCACGCAAAGCGGAGCTGGAAGAAGCACTTTCTGCAATTATTTCCGACAAGGGCCTGGATTTGTTCCTGTTCGTGGTAACCGATATTTTGAACAACGATTCCATCGGCCTTGCTCTTGGACGCGCTTCGAATGCGGTAGAAAAGGCATACAACGTCAGCCTTGTTGATAATCAGGCGGTACTGAAAGGCGTCGTGTCACGGAAAAAACAAATCGTACCTGTTCTGACGGATACGCTGACCAACATGTAACCACTCTCCCCTGCATCACTTCCTTTCGTAAGCACTTGAGAAAAATGCCCTGTACCCTTCTGTGAGCTGACGGTAAAGGGCATTTTTCTTCAATGGGCATTCGATCAAGCAAAACCCGAACATTTTCCGCGCAAAAACCCATTTTATAGGAAACTTATTACTTAACGTTCGGTTTTAGGTTATTTTCATTAATCCCTTTTGGTAAAACCCCCTATATTTCACGAACTATATATTGTTTTTTTGTATCAATGTTCTTTTTTTCTGTTTTTTGTGCTTGACGACTATAATTACCCGTGTTATCGTAGATACAAATCTTAGCGAATACTTCAACAACGGTGACGAAGATAGGCCTAGCCCGGAAACCCTCAGAGAGCCGATGGTAGCTGCGAATCGGTGGTTCCGCACTAGGATGAGCACTTCCGAGTTGTTGCGCTGAACCGATATCCCGGGTATCGCAGTAGGCGCGAACGGTAGATCCGTTATCTCTCAGGTCTTGTACCTGCCAAGGTCTTTCTTTGCGAGAAGAAGGACAAATGAGGGTGGCACCGCGAAGCATAGCCTCTCGTCCCTCACTGTTTCCAAGCTGGGAGCAGTGTGGGAACGGGAGGCTTTTTTGCATTCAGCAAATGTTTGCCTGCACTTTCGATTTGCTATTTTCATGGCGATCTTCGATGCTCGAACCGTCATGTTGCTTACTTTCCACTCACAGATCGATAACCAAGGAGGAGAGAAACCATGTTTGCAGACAAAATGATTTTGAGAATACCAGGTCCTACCCCGATCCCGCCCCGTGTCCAACAAGCGATGAATCAGCCGATGATCGGCCATCGCAGCGGACAATTTTCCGATTTGTTTGCCAGTACGGCAGAGCGGCTGCGTCCCTACTTCGGGACATCGGGAGACGTCTTTATCCTGGCCGGCAGCGGTACGAGCGCACTGGAAATGAGCGTGGTGAATACGCTTCAGCCTGGCGAAGAGGCCGCCGTACTGGTCAGCGGCGCATTCGGCGAGCGTTTTGCCAAAATTTGCGAGCGATACGGCATCGTGGTGCATCGCCTGGAGGTTCCTTGGGGCGAGGCTGTCACAGCAGAAAAGCTGGCGACGTTCCTGGCGAATAAACCGTCTGTGCAAGCGGTATTTGCAACATATTGCGAAACCTCAACAGGGGTACAAAATCCAATCCGCGAGCTTGCACAAGTCGTTCGCGAAAAATCCGATGCCCTCTTTATCGTCGATGCAGTCAGCTGCCTTGGCGCGGTCGCTTGCGAAATGGACGAATGGGGCGTAGACATCGTGGTTACCGGCTCGCAAAAGGCATTCATGCTGCCTACGGGACTTGCTTTTCTGGCAGCGAGCAAGCGGGCATGGGAAGTGATTGACAGGAAAAAGCCACTCGCCTTTTACCTGGATCTCAAAGCGTACCGGAAGAGCTTCGCTGACAAAACAACTCCGTACACACCAGCCGTCTCGCTCGTTTTTGGCCTGGCAGAGGTATGCAATATGCTCGAGGAAGAGGGATTGCCGGCGATCATCAAACGTCACGAGCTCATGCGTGATATGACCCGTGCAGCGATGCGTGCGCTGAACATCCCATTGATGGCCCAGGATGAATTCGCTGCCGCTACCGTTACTTCTTGCCATCCGCAGGATGCATTCGACCCCGAGCAGTTGAGAAAGGTGCTGAAAAATCATCACAACATCGTAATTGCCGGCGGTCAGCAGCATCTGAAAGGAAAGATCTTCCGCATCGGCCATATGGGTTATTGCGAACCGCTTGATGTCCTTCAGGTCGTTGCCGCCATTGAATTGTCGCTTCGCCAAATCGGCGCTCCCGCAGAATTGGGAGCCGGTGTAAAAGCTGCCCAGGAGGTGCTCCTTACTCATGTATAAAGTATTGATTACGGATCCGCTCAGCGAATACGGCATCCAACAGCTGTTGGACGCACCAGATGTAGAAGTTGTCCGCAACACAAGCCTCTCCCCTACCGACCTGCTAACGGTCATCGGAGAATACGATGCGCTGCTCGTTCGCAGCCAGACACAGGTCACAGCAGAAGTGCTGGCAGCCGGCAAACGCCTGAAGGCTGTCGGACGCGCCGGTGTCGGTGTGGATAATATTGATGTCAATGCAGCTACGGAAGCCGGTGTCGTCGTCATCAACGCACCAGACGGAAATACGATCTCTACTGCGGAACACTCTTTTGCCATGCTCATGGCTGTCGCCCGCAATATTCCGCAAGCCTACCGAAAACTTGCTGACGGCACGTGGGATCGGAAAAGCTTCCAAGGTGTTGAACTGAACAACAAAGTGCTGGGTGTCATCGGCATGGGACGTATCGGGACCGAGGTAGCCAAAAGGGCAAAAGCGTTCGGGATGACCGTGCTCGGTTACGATCCATTTCTGACTGAGGAGCGTGCCCAAAAGCTGGGTGTTGCCAACGCAACGGTGGACGAAATTTGCCGCCAGGCTGATTTCATTACCGTCCACACTCCGCTGACAAAGGAAACGCGCTACCTGATCAGCAGCAGAGAATTTGCCAAAATGAAGAATGGCGTTCGCCTGATCAACTGCGCACGTGGCGGCATTATCGACGAAAAAGCACTCTACGAAGCGATCCTGACAGGAAAAGTAGCCGGAGCCGCGCTTGACGTATTTGAAGTGGAGCCGCCTGTCGACAACCCGCTGATCGGACTGCCCCAGGTAGTCGTAACGCCACACTTGGGAGCATCCACTGTCGAGGCGCAGGAAAACGTCGCTGTCGACGTATCGGGGGAAATTTTGAAGGTGCTTCGCGGCGAGCCGTTTAAAAATGCGGTCAACCTGCCTTCCATGCCGCCTCATGTAATGGAGCGCCTCCAGCCTTACTTCACCTTGGGCGAAAAACTGGGTCATTTCCTGGCTCAAGTAACGGTTGGTTCTGTTCAGGAAATAGCCATCACATACAGTGGAGAATTGACCGACGTCGACACTGCTCCACTCACCCGGACAGTCGTGAAAGGCGTGCTTTCGTTCCACCTGGGCGAGGAGGTCAATTTCGTAAACGCGCCTCTGCTCGCAAAGGTTCGCGATATCACCGTCACCGAACAAAAAGCGGCTCAGAACAAAGGTTTTACCAATCTGTTGACCGTTACGCTCAAAACGACTCAGCAGTCGCGCAAGGTCGCCGGCACCCGGCTCAACGGTTACGGAGCGCGCATCGTGAAAATCGACGAGTTTGCCATCGACGTGGCTCCAGAAGGCTATCTGCTCTACATTCACCACAACGACCGTCCCGGTGTCATCGGGCGCGTCGGTTCCATCCTCGGTGAAAACGGCGTCAACATCGCCACGATGCAGGTAGGACGCCGTGACATGGGCGGCGATGCGATCATGATGCTGTCTGTGGATAAACCGATTACCGCCGAACTGTTGGACACAATGGGCGAACTTGCTGAAGTGAAAAGTGTGACCCAAATCGAGCTGTAGCCGCCTTATGCTTGCTTTTCCATCCACACGGCCTGGTCTATTGACCAGGCTCTTCCTTTACCCATATTAAAGTTATCGTTATAATTATATCCAGACTAATCCATTCACCGAGAGGAGATTCTTATGGCCACACAAGCGATAATCGCAATCGGCATCTTTTTGGTTACATATGCCTTCATTATCAGCGAAAAGCTTCACCGTACCATTGTCGCCATGTTTGGCGGAATCCTGATGATCCTGTTTGGCGTCATCGATCAGGAGCAGGCCGTGCATCACATTGATTTCAACACCCTCGGCCTTTTGATCGGCATGATGATCCTTGTCGCCATTACAGCGCAAACAGGCGTGTTCAAGTACATGGCGATTCGTGCTGCCAAGGCCGCGAAGGGAGATCCCCTGCGTATCCTGATCTATCTGAGTCTCATTACAGCAGCCGCATCTGCTTTCCTCGACAACGTGACGACTGTTCTGCTGATCGTACCGGTCACATTCAGCATTGCAAGACAACTGCAGGTCAATCCTCTCCCCTATCTGATCTCGGAGATCATTGCCTCGAACGTCGGAGGAACGGCAACGCTGATCGGCGACCCACCGAACATCATGATCGGAAGCTCTGTGCCTGAGCTGGATTTCATGGCGTTTCTGACAAACCTGGCTCCAGTCGTTATCGTCATTATGATTGTAACCGTTTTCTGTTTTGCTCTGATCTATCGAAAGGATCTCAAGACGACGCCGGAACTGAAAACAAAAATTATGAGCCTCAATGAGCTGGATGAGATCACAGACTCCAAGCTGCTCAAAAAATCGCTCACCGTCCTTGGACTTACGATTGTCGGCTTCATGCTCCACGGAATGCTGCATCTCGAATCCGCAACGATTGCCCTTACCGGCGCCTTCCTGCTCCTGCTCATCACTGGTGAGCACTATTTGGAAGAGGCTATCAGCAAAGTGGAATGGACAACCATCTTCTTCTTCGTAGGTCTGTTCGTACTCGTCTCCGGATTGGTGGAAACAGGCGTAATCGCGAAGCTGGCCGCAGAAGCGATCAACCTGACTGGCGGAGATGCCATGAAGACTTCGTTTTTGATCCTCTGGTTGAGTGCGATTGCATCGGCGTTCGTCGACAATATCCCGTTTGTCGCCACGATGATTCCGATGATCAAGGAGATGGGCGCACTGGGAATTACCAATCTGGAGCCGCTCTGGTGGAGCCTGGCATTGGGTGCGTGTCTCGGCGGCAACGGTACGCTGATTGGCGCGAGTGCAAACGTGATTGTGGCCGGCTTGGCGGCCAAGGAAGGACATCACATCAGTTTCGTCGGCTTCCTGAAGGTCGCTTTTCCGCTGATGATCATGTCCATCATCCTGTCGCACGCATACATTTTCCTGCGCTACTTTTTCTAATAAGGAGGATCGGGTATGGTTGCATATACGTTTGATCAGTCCCTGATCGAGATTCAGGAAACGGAAAATGAAAACGATGTTACCTTCTCCATCGAAGTGAAGTCCGAAGACATGCGCAATCGTCTGAAGCAGATTCGCTCCTATTTTGAGGACAACAAGGACTATACCGATGCCTTTTTCTACTCCCGTCAAGGCGGCTCTTACGAAGTGATCGTGCGTAAGGATGCGGTTATTCCTTTCCTCGTACAAGCCTTCCGCTTCCGCTGTCTGGAATCTCTTCAATGGAAGTAATCAACGAATTTCACTATTAATTGAAAGCAATTGATTGAAAGCATACGAAAAGCCGGTTCTCTGCGACCCGGCTTTTTTTATTTTTTCACGCATTCGTCATCGCTTGCGATGAGTCCCAAGCAACCTTTTTTTACTGTCTGACTGCATCCATGCAGCGCCGCGACGCAAGCTGGGAGACGGCTGGAAATGACCCTAACAGCCCCTGATCCTCATTTAAAAAGCCCCGCCAACCACTGCTGACGGAGCCAAACACTTGCCATTATTCAAGAATCGAGAGAATGTCGCGAACATCGTCTAAAATATAGTCCGCTTTTGCGCTTTCGAATTTGCTCCGTGCCGCCTTTCCGGACAAACCTGTCAGTGTTGCAGCAAAACGGCATCCCATCGCCTGTGCAGCCAGCATATCTGCGGGGGAATCTCCGACGATCAACACTTCGTCCCCGTTTGGAACAGGCAGTGCAAAGCTATGAACTTCGCTGTTTGGCGTATCCAGGCCGAGCAGTCCTTTTACATAGCAGAATGGATGCGGCTTGGACAAAGGCGCGTGGGCCGGTGATTCCTTTTCTGCTTCCAGCACATGTGTCGCCGTCACGACACGGTTGGGATCAAACCACTCCAGCAGCTTCAGCTCTCCCAGCGGCACGTGCGTTTCGATAGACGGACGGCCTGTGCCGATTCCCAATGTGTAGCCCTTCTCTTTTAGTGTCCGGAACAGCTGAATCATCTCTTCCGGGCTGACAATCGGGATTTCATCATTCAGAAAGCCTTTCTTGCCGGGCTGCATCGTTTCACGGCCAATCGAAGCCGCGATACGGTCATCACCCAGGTACCACTCCTGAAAGGTCTCCTGGCAGAGCTGCCAGAGGTCGCTGTTTCTGGAAAAGACGTTGGTGACGACACCACACCGTTCGCGGGCGATCTGGTTGAGATACAGGAGCATTTCCGCCTTCTGGGCATTCCCGCGGGAAAAGTCGGTAGTAAACTTCGCATACTCGATCGCAAAGTCCGGAGCGTACTCTTTCGCCCATTCAGCCAGACGCGCCAGCTCTGCACGATTGATTTGTCCAGTCAAAAGATCGGTGACCTTTTGGCCCAATTCCGCTTTCAGCCGCTCACAGAGTCTGATGATCTGGTAGGCAACAGTCAAGTAGACCATATCCCAGTTGGAGTTGATCCCTCGCGACTTGATGAAATTGAGCACTTCGTCATTCGCAAAAACGAGTTCGCGGACGCGGCGGATGTCTTTTTCTTCCGGTGAAGCGGTAAAGATATCGCCGCTCAACCCGAGATAGAGAGGGCTGTGCAGAAATTCCCACACGGTTAACGCCGAGGCGTCAAAATAGCGCTCTTCGCTCAACATAACACCGTCTACATCAAACAGGATGGTTTTGATCATTCTCTCTCACTCCTCTAAATTATTTCTGTTTCTGTTTGTCAGGCAGGGCTATCGTAAAGGTCGTCCCTTCTCCCAGCTTGCTCTGTACGCCAATCGTGCCTCCGTGCGCCTCGACAATGTTCTTGGCGATTGCCAGGCCCAGACCCGTCCCCCCGGCTTTTCCCCGGGTGCGAGCCTTGTCTGCCTTGTAAAAGCGTTCGAAGACAAACGGAAGGTCTTCCTGGGGAATGCCGCTGCCTGTATCGTTTACTTCCAGGAGGAGTGTCCGATCGCCGCGCGCCCGCAACGTGACATTACCGTTCTCCGGGGTATGGCGGATCGCGTTGTCGATCAAATTGGTCAGCACCTGCTCCATTTTGTCCGGATCGATCCAGATGCTCGTGACAGATGTGTTGATTTCCAGGAGGAGGTGAATCTTTTGCTCCCTGGCCAGATTGACAAACTTGCGCTGAATCCGTTCCAGATACGGGCTGACCTCGACCTTTTCCAGCGAGACCTCCACATGGCCGGCCTCCATCCTTGCCAGATTGAGAAGCTCATTTACCAGCTTGGTCATGCGTACGGACTCGTCGTAAATGATCTGTGCCAGTTCCTTGTGCTCCTCGGGGGTAGCGGCGATGTCATCCACGATCGCTTCGCTATACCCTTGAAGCATCGACAGCGGCGTTCGCAGCTCATGTGAAACATTGGCCACGAAGTCATTGCGCATCTTGTCCAGCTTGCGCTCACGGGTCACCTCGCGGACGACGGCAACCGCCCCGCGGATTTGCTCGCGATCCGTGAGCGGAATCATCACCAGTGACCAGATTCGCCCCTGTGCCGGGATTTCATCTGTCACTTCCTGCCCTGTCTGTACAACCATTTGATAGAACGGGAACAATGGGATAGGCTCGTCTGGATGCTCATAAGTCCAGTCCCGCAAAAAGTGCTCGGCCGGAGGGTTCGTAACGGCAATTTTTCCTTGCTCGTCGATCATGATGACACCGTCAACCATGCTCCTCAAAACACTTGCGAGCTGTTCCTTTTCCTTGGACAAGGCGTCGACCAGCTTGTTCAGATGACTAGCCATGCTGTTGAAAGAAGCCGCCAACTCCCCGATCTCGTCGTTCGTGCGGATGGGGATTTCGGCATGGAAGTCGCCTTCCGCGATGCGGTGGGCTGTCTCTTTCATCTGCCGAAGCGGAAAGGTAATCCGCGAAGACAGGAAGAAGGCAAAGACCGTTGTCGAAATAAAACCGATCACGCCTACTACGAATATCAGCTTTCTGACTTCCTTCACGGTATCGTCAAAATCTTCAATCGCCTGATACATAACAAGTGCGCCCTGCTTGTCCTTCGACAGCTCGATCGGAACAGCCACAGCCAATAGCTGCACGGCTCCATTTCGGTCCGCCGGATTGTGCGAAAAGATAATTCGTTCAGGCGTATGGTGCTTGCCCTGCAGCGCTTCGCCCAGCTTCAGCTCCGGCGCTTCCAGCAGCTGCTCAACAGGGATAAACGAAAAATCGTTTCCCTCGCTCGCCCCGATCGGCTTCCCTTTTTCGTCCACCATGATCAGTCCGGTGCGATGCACGGCGGAAAAGCTGGCTGCTACTGAGAGAGCCGTCGTTTTATCGGTATAGGCCGACAAGGTTTGCGAGAGGCCTTCTGCCACGTTTTGCAAATTTTTCGTTTGTCGTTGAAAGTAAAAGCTGTCAAAGGACTGTACGATCATCAGACTGAACAGCGTCAGAACAAGAGCGAAAAGCGCGATGATGGTCATCCATAGTTTTCCAACTACGCTGCGAACAATATCCACTTACTTTGGCACCTCAAGCTTGTAGCCGACGCCCCAGACCGTCGCGATCATCTGTGCGGCTGCCGGCGACACGCGGTTCAGCTTTTCCCGAAGCCGTTTGATATGCGTGTCCACTGTGCGCAAATCGCCAAAAAACTCGTAGTGCCAGACGTCTTTCAGCAGCTCTTCGCGAGTGAACACCTTGTCGGGTGAAAGCGCCAAATAATGCAGCAGCTCGTATTCCTTTGGTGTCAAGCTGACCTCCTGTCCGCTTGCAATCACCTTATGCGCGTCGTGATCAATCGTCAGCTCCGGAAAAACGAGAACGGAGTGGCTGTTATAGGTCTCTGTCTTGAGATAAGCCGTTGCTGAAGAACGGCGGAGGATCGCTTTTACACGATAAACGACTTCACGCGGGCTGAACGGTTTGATCACATAGTCATCTACGCCAGCCTCGAAGCCGTGAACGCGATTCGTTTCCTCGCCTTTTGCCGTAAGCATGATGATCGGCGTCGCTTTTCGCTCGCGGATCTTTTGGCATACTTCAATTCCATCCATCCCAGGCAGCATCAGATCAAGCAAAATAATATCGTAATCGGATGTCAAAGCCATCTCCAATGCCTGTTCGCCGTTATCGGCCTCGTCAATCAGAAAAGATTCGCGCTCCAAATACATTCTCAGCAGGCGACGAATGCGCTCCTCGTCGTCAACGACCAAAATGCTTGCTGTTTTTTCCATAAGATCACCTCGTGGCTCCCTTTAAATTCGATCTGTTTCAACAACCGGATGATAGTCTAAAAAGCTGGCATCAAAACCAGCTTTTTAGACATCCAGTTTTCCCTTACACGCCTGCGTAAGAATGCAATCCGGCAATCACCAGATTGACGACGACAAGCGTTATTAGAATGATGACAAATCCGATGACAGACATCCAGGCGGATTTCGCCCCGATCCATCCCCGCGACAAGCGCAAATGCAGGTATGCGCTGTAGAACAGCCATACGATCAGCGCCCATACCTCTTTAGGGTCCCAGCCCCAGAAGCGTCCCCAGGCTTCTTCTGCCCAGATCATCGCGAAGATCAAGGCGCCCAGCGTAAATACGGGGTATCCGATACTGATCGCCCGGTAGCTGATCTCATCGATCAACTCGGGGTCAATGTCTTTGACGGCTGGCTGCATAGCCGCCCCCAACCGTTTGCGCAGGATCAAGCGCAATCCCCCGTACAAAACCAAACCGGAAATCACGGACCAGATCATCGTGTTGAGCTTTCGAGCCGCGTCTTTTCCTTCCATCCAGCTCGGAGCTGTAAACAGCGGTGTCATGGGACCTGCCTGGATAATCTTCGATCCTTCCGGAGCGACGATTGCAGGCAGCGTATACTCTACCTTCATTTTCTCCATTTCACCCTGAAAGTTCAATTGTTCTTTTGGCAATTCGAATACTGTTTTGTGATCCAGGCGCGAAAAAGTAGATTCCATACCGATAAAGCCCACCAGCATCATGACGACTGCCAGAACAATTTCAAGCCAGCGCGTGCTTTTGGTAGCCGCTTCTTGCGGTACCGTACGCACCAGATACATCAAGCCTGCGGCAAAGCCGACAGCGAGAATCCCTTCTCCCAAAGCTGCCGTCGTCACGTGAATATGCAGCCAGTAGCTTTGCAGAGCAGGAATCAAAGGCGTGATTTCCTTTGGAAAAACGTAGGAATAAGCAAGCATGATAACACCGAGCGGCAGAACGAACGCGCCGATCACGGTAAGCTTGTAAATACGATAAATAATCAGATACGCAAGGATAATACAGTAATCCAGGAAGGCCATAAATTCAAACATGTTGCTCGTCGGGCTGTGGCCCCCTGCGATCCAACGGAAAATGACGTACCCGGTCTGGGCGATAAAGCCGATGAGCGCCAGCCAATAGGCGATCCGGCCGTATTTTAATTCATGCTGCTTGGGATCGCGTCCCGCCCAATTTTTCCCCGTCATGGCTACGACAAAAACGATGGACGCCAACACGTACAGCACGAAAGCAATATCCAGCAACCAATCACTTAATTGTACAAGCTGCACGTCTAAAAACCTCCTCAAAGCTGTTTACGCTTTTGATTTATCTTCGATCGCAATCGGCAGTTTGGCTTGCTCGATCATCGCCCCCGCCTCCTGTTTCAAACCGTACCAGTTCTTGTTGGTATGTCCGGCCAACATGACTCTGGTGCCATGGAACTGGAGCCAGATGCGTCGGTGCTGCCAAAAGAATCCCATCGCCACGCCGATCATGAAGATAAAGGAGCCGAAATAGATGAGCGGAACAGCCTTGTCCTTGCGAACCATCAAACCGCTGATGTCGATCAGATCCGGCATTTTTATTTCAAGTGTATAGCGGGAGTCGTCTTTTTCCGTAATAATCGATCCGCTCAGATAGACCAGCTTTTCTGAAGCGTTGTCCGCCTCCGAGACAACCTCGAGCGCAAACATCGGGTTTTTCGGCAAATTCGTCTGGGTCGCCGGCTTCCCGTCTTTTCCCATCACAAAGTCAGGGAAGTAATCCAGGACGCGAACCTTGACACCATCTGCGACCTGTTGCTCAGCCGGGACATTGTAGAGATCCAGCTTGATCGGTCCGATCTCCTTGTTGCCGGCCTTTTTGTCGACCAGAACAAAATTCAAGGCTCCCAGCTGCATTTCCTGAACGCCAGTTTGATAAAGGGCCAGTCCTTCGTGTTCCATCGGGTGGTTGACGATGATCGGACCGCTTTTGATCTCGACCAGATCCGGGTTGGCCCCTGGCAGATCAGCATTTTTGTTGAGGTAGAGGATGGCGTCTGTCTGGTAACTCTTTACGACGGCTCCGCCTTTGAGATCCAGCTCCTGAGCCATTTCCTCCTCTTTCCAGTACTCTGTGTGATACTGAACATTTTTGACGTAGTACGGCGTGTCCGGGATCGCTATGGTCTGCCCTTCGCGTACCCAGACGAATTCGTCCAGATAGAAGCCCGGGACATTCCGAAGCAGCACACCAAGCAAGAAGATGATCAGACCGATGTGGTTGATGTACGGGCCCCATCGGCTGAAACGGCCCTTTTCCGCCATCATCGCTTGATCGTTTTGGAAAATCCGGTATCCCTTTTTCCGCAATGCTGCCGAAGCGGCTTCCACCAATGCGGCGGAGTCTGTTTCTGCAGGCAATTCGGCTTCGCCGTAAAATTTCTGTCCTTTCAAAAAGGACTTGTGCTGATTGACGCGCGGTTTGCTCAGCGCCTTGTACAAAGGGATAACCCGGTCCAGACTGCAGATCACAAGCGACGTACCCAGCGCTACCAAGAGCGTGACGTACCACCAGGATGAGTACATATTGTGGAAGCCCAGGGTATAGTAGATCGTTCCCAGCTTTCCGTATGTTTCGGTGTAAAACCTCGCGACGTCCGGCTCTGTCGGAACCGGAACAGGAATATATTGCTGTTGGGGGAAAACGGTTCCAATTGCCGAAGCGACTAAAATAATAACGATAATGCCGATAGCAACCTTTACCGAGGAGAAGTAGTTCCAGATACGGTCGATGATGGTCCGGGAGTACGTCTGTGAACGGCGAGCCATCCCTTCATAGCGCATGTCCGGGAACGATGCTTCTCCTTTGATCTCCAATTCCAGCGGCCTGCCGCACGACTCGCAGAGCATGGTTCCGACCGGATTGGCATGACCGCATTCGCATTTTATCTGATCCATATTGCTCCTCACTTAGGCAAGATTTTTGCCACTTTTTGTGTAATCATGTCCTCGTTGAGCGGTCCCAAAAAGATTTCCTGCACCTTTCCATCCGGGTCGATGAAAAATGTGCTGGGAATTGGAACGATTCGATAGAGCTTGGTAATCTCCGATTGCTTATCCATCAGGATCGGGAACGTAATCCCGAATTGCTTCGTAAACGGCTCAACTGTAACAGGAGATTCTCCGATATTCACCCCGAGGATGACCAAGCCTTTGTCCTTGTAAGCCTCATACTGCTTCTGAAGATCTGGCATCTCTTTTTTGCATGGTTCGCACCAGGTACCCCAGAAGTTGAGAATGACGCCTTTTCCTCTGAAATCCGACAACGTGACAGCCGGGCCGTTCAACTGCTCCAGGCTGAAGTTGGGGGCTTCCTTCCCTACTTTGACTGCATTGGGGTCCTTGACGAAACTGGTATAAACGGCGAAGACGAGCGCCGCCAGCAAAACACCCAGGATCGCCACCCTGATGTATGTACGATTCTTTTTGTCCATTCTGCCCTAGCTCCCATCCTGCATCTTTTGGGTAACCAGATAAACGGTTCGGCGGTATGCAGCTCTCGTTTGTTACCCATATTTCCCTTCTATTATAGCCTTGCTTTTTTTTCTGACAGCCTACAACATATGAACAGATTTTGAACGTCGCAAAAAACGGCTTAACGATGCCGTTTCCTTCTTTTTGGACCCGCCGAAAGTCCGCTCTTTATTTTCTCTACCTCAGCAGAAGTAAGCGGGCGATACTGCCCCGGCTGCAAGCCCTCCAATGTCAAAAAACCCAACTGGATGCGCTCCAGACTCAATACCGGATGGCCTATCGCTTCGCACATCCGGCGCACCTGCCGATTTCGTCCTTCGTGGATGGTGAGCTCCAGCAGTGAACGGTCACGAGCCGAAGTTGTTTTCAGCAGCTTGGCCTGTGCCGGCGCGGTCATTCCGTCCTCCAGCCTGATCCCGCTCTCGAGCTGGCTCACTTTCTCTCTGGCAGGAACCCCTTTGACCCATGCCCTGTACACTTTGTCCATCTCATAGGAGGGATGGGTGAGCATATGAGCCATTTCTCCGTCGTTCGTCAAGAGCAGCAGACCTGACGTATCGTAATCGAGACGCCCGACTGGATAGACGCGCTCTTTGATTCCTTTTAGCAAATCGACCACGACCCGTC
Source organism: Brevibacillus borstelensis (assembly GCF_003710865.1). Classification (GTDB taxonomy): domain Bacteria; phylum Bacillota; class Bacilli; order Brevibacillales; family Brevibacillaceae; genus Brevibacillus; species Brevibacillus borstelensis. The sequence goes on from NZ_RHHO01000031.1 coordinate 101,387, forward strand.
TTCCCTGCGGATCCGAGACGCTGGTGATGTAGCCGGTGGGCTTGTACAGCAAGACGTATATCTTCCTTTCGAGATGCACCAGCTTTCCATCGACCTTGATCTTGTCGTTATCCGGATCAACCCGTGTCCCCAGTTCCTTCACGATCTGACCGTTGACTTGAACCCTGCCTTGGACGATCAGCTCCTCGCAATGTCGACGAGAGGCAACTCCTGCATTTGCCAGCACCTTCTGTAAACGTTCCATGTCGAATCACCTCTACAACATCATACCCATTCTTACCAGTGTGGACAAGAACAACGGAAAATCTCCCTGCTGGTTTGCAAGTTTCTTCAAGTGGGTTGACAACGAGGCATAAATATATTAGAGTTTAGTTAAGTTAACTTAACCATATAGAAACAGGAGCTTGTTTATCATGACAGATACTAGCGTAAAATTGCGAGAAACACCTATCAGAAAGCTTTTCATTTCGTATTTGATTCCCTCTGTCCTCGGCATGCTGCTGATGTCGATCAATATCGTCGTCGATGGCATCTTTGTCGGGCACGGTGTGGGACCTAACGGTTTGGCCGGGGTCAATATCGCGGTCCCCGCTTTCTCTATCTTTCTCTCCATCTCACTCTGGATCGGGATGGGCGGGGCTACCATGTACTCGATCGCTCTGGGACAAAATGAAATCAAGCAAGCGAGAACGATCTTTTCTCACGCCATAGCACTTGCTGTTTTCCTCGTAGCTTCCATTACCGCCCTTTGTCTATGGAAGCTCGATGAGATTGCCTATCTGTTCGGAGCAAACGAAGTCATCCTTCCCTACGTTCGGGATTATTTGACTGTGCTCCTGGCCTTTGGCTTTGTCTACGTACTGGAAAATATCTTGAGTGTCTTTGTCCGCAATGACGGAAACCCGACTCTTTCGATGGCTTCATTGATCGTCACAGCGATCCTGAACATTTTGTTCAACTATGTGTTCATTTTCATTTGGGGCATGGGTGTGAAAGGGGCGGCGGCTGCTACGGTCCTGTCTGCGGCAGTCGGCTTTCTCGTCTTGCTGACCCATTTTCTCAGAAGGAGCAGCACTCTGCGGGTCGTTGCCTTCCGCTTGCAGCCGAAAATCTTCAAAGACATCCTGAGCATCGGATTTCCCAGCTTTGTCGCTGAAGCGTCGACAGCAATCGTGACCATCGGGTTCAACATCGCTTTCATGAAAGCGATGGGTGAAACTGGTGTCGCTTCCTACGCGATCGTGAACTACATCCACGCCGTCATGGTTCTGTTGTTCCTGGGCATTGGCGCAGCGCTGCAGCCGATCGCCAGCTTCCATTTTGGAGCAGGTCTTTTCGGAAGGCTGAAAAAAAGCCTGAGGCTCGGTGTGCAGACCGCCTTGGTTGCCGGAGTTGTCGCCGTCTGCTGCGGATTTGTATTTGCCGGCCCGCTCGTCAATTTGTTCGACGTCCAGTCTGAAGAGCTCTTTACTCTTACGGTAAAAGGGATAGGCATGTTCTTTCTGGCGTACCTGTTTCTCGGATACAACCTGGTTTACGCCGAATATTTCCAGTCTATTGGACAAATAAAAAAATCGCTAGTGATCATTGCCAGCCAGGGATTGCTTCTCGTCCCTCCGTTTCTATGGCTGTTCCCGAAATGGTTTGGAGTAGACGGGATCTGGTTTGTCTACCCTGCCGTTCAGGCAGTTACCGCTCTCGCAGTTGTTTTCATAAACCGATTGCAACAGCCGGTGCCGACCAGTCCTACTGTCGCTGCAGGCTGGGGCAGCAAGCAATGACCGCCACGTCGCATTGTCTTCGTTGCTGATGATGTTTCAATGGAAAGCCTGTACGAACCATGACCTTATCGTTACAATAATAAGGATGGTTATGTTCTTCACTTATGCCGTTCATTCTACTTTTCTCAGGAGTGTTGCGGATGTTCGAGCAATATCAGCAGGTAACAACCGAATTGCACAAGGCGATTGACGAGTTTAACGCCTTGATTTTAAACGATACCAAAGAGCTGGATCAGTATAAGCTGACTGCGCAGCAGGAGATTATCATGCTGCAAATCATTCAAAGGGACGAGATCACCTCCAATGAGCTGGCCAACAGCTTCAACATCTCCAAAAGCGCAGTCAGCCAGGTCATCTCGAAGCTGGAAAGCCGCCATCTGATATACCGCCAGCCCAATCCCGCGAACAAGCGCGAGTTTTTTCTCAAGCTGACCGCAGAGGGTGAGCAGTATAAAAAGGTACTTGAGTCGATCGATATGCGACTCATCAATAGCTACTATTCAAAGGTCGATCTCGACGAGCTTCAGCAGGTCGTACGAACGATGAAGAAGCTTGTCGATATAGCAAAAACGGTCAATCAGCGCAGTTAACCGCATGTCACCTCGCTTGATCATCCAGGACGAAAAAAGCCAAACGCTCTGCAGCCTTCAGAGTGTTTGGCTTTTCTTTTAATCAGACAAAACACGGATACATCAGCGTGCAGCGAAGCATTTTATCCAAACACGTAGGATACGATCACCAAAGAAAAAATGACCCCGGCCAGGTCGGACCATAGACCCACGCGCAGAGCATAAGCGGAATTGCGAATGCCCACCGCTCCGAAATAGACAGTCAGCACATACAGGGTCGTATCTGTACTTCCTTGCATAGTCGCTGCCAATCTTCCCAAAAATGAGTCCGGGCCGTACTGTGCAATCATATCCGTCGCTACGGCAAGCGATCCTGTCCCGGTAATCGGACGAAGCAAGGCGAGCGGGACGATTTCCTCCGGGACATGCAGCAGCTCCAGCAGCGGCGACATCAGGGAGAGCAGCCATTCCAGCGCACCCGACTCGCGAAACATCGTGACAGCTACCATCATCGCAACCAAGTGGGGCAATATCCGGACTGTGGTGGTCAGGCCCCCCTTTGCCCCGTCTACAAACGTCTCATATACAGGAACGCTCCTGCTCCAGCCATAAACCAAAATAAAGGCGATCATGACCGGGATAGCCCACAGAGAGATCATGGAAATCCATTGGTACATGGCTGCGCCCCCTTATCTTGTTTTGCGTTCGTGACGGTAGCGGTACAGGCGGTCGAGTGTGAGGGCGACAACAGTAGCGCCAAAGGATGCAAGCAAGGTCGTGCCGACAATTTCTACAGGATTGGCTGAGCCGTATTGCATGCGAATGGCAATCATCGTCGTCGGTATCAGCGTAATACTGGCGGTATTAATCGCAAGCAGCGTACACATGGCAGGAGTGGCCTTCTGCTTGTCAGGGTTCAGCTTCTGAAGCTCTTCCATCGCCTTCAGTCCCATGGGAGTAGCGGCATTTCCCAGCCCCAGCAGGTTGGCGCTCATATTGGACAGAATGTATCCCATCGCCGGATGGCCTTTCGGCACGTCGGGAAACAGGCGGCTGATAATGGGCGAAAGCAGCCTGGCCAGCCCTTCCAAAAGGCCGCTCTTCTCCGCTATCCGCATCATCCCCATCCAGAACGCCAGGACACTCAACAGGCCAAAGCAGACGGTCACCCCCGTCTTGGCACCCTCGAAAGCCGCCTGGTTCACCGCTTCGATCCGGCCGTTGAGCGCACCAACGACGATACTGATCACGATCAAGGCAAGCCAGATGTAGTTAAGCACTCCACATTCCCCCTGCGATGATCTTCCATACCCTCTCCCAGAAGGTTGGATGATGGCCGCTTTTCGCCATGGTCGGCGAGTCGCCCAGAACCGCGAGCGGAACCTGCCCGATCTGCCGGTCGCCGATAAATATTTGCAAAAAGCCGGCATGACTCCCCGCGACCGCTTGGCTGACCTGCTTCTCGGTCAAGACAACCTTTTTCTTGATCTGTGCGGTTTCCTCTTTTCGCAGCGGATAAATCCATTCGTTGAGCGCCGCCAGCCTGATCCCCTGGCCCCTGTCGGACAACGCTGTCTCCACGATCTCCCCTTTTTCTACCACGGTGACATTGGAAAACTGCTGAAAGCCCCAATCCATCAACGCCATCGAATCATTCCAGTCATCCGGTGCATTGAGCGTAATCGTTGCCAACTGCCTTCCGTCTCTGGTCGCCGAGGATGCGAGACATCTTTTCGCCAGCTTGGTATAGCCTGTCTTCACGCCGTCTGCGCCCTGGTACAGATGGAGCAATTTGTTCTTGTTTTGCAGCCGGCGGTCGTACTCCTCGCCTTCCCAGGAGATGTTTTTTACTTTCGTGGAAACGATCTGCCGAAAGACGGGATTTTTCAGCGCATAGGCGGACAGCTTTGCCATGTCTTCCGCTGTAGAGTAGTGCATGTTGCTGTCATCAAGTCCATGCGGATTGGTGAAATTGGTGTGACTCATCCCGATCATGGCCGCTTTCTCGTTCATCAGGTAGACAAAACCGGGCACCGAACCGCCAATGTGATGCGCTACAGTAACCGCTGCATCATTTCCGGAGCGAAGCATCAGTCCGTACAGCAGTTCCTCCAGCGTCAGCTTCTCGCCATTTTTCAAATAAATCGAGGAGCCCTCCACGCCGACAGCTTCCTTCGGCACGCTCACGATATCCTCCAACCGGCCGTTTTCAATCGCAACAATGGCTGTCATCGTCTTCGTCAAGCTGGCAATCCTCATTTTTTTCGAACCGTTTTTGGAATACAGAATCCGACCGCTGGCTACATCGATCAGGGCTGCCGCTTCCGCTGAGATTCCGGGTGCTTTGGATGCGGCTTTCACACTTGCGATATTCGGCGTCCCTAGCAGGAAAAAAAGAAAAACGACGAGCGCGCCGGACAGATATTTCCGTACGTTCATAACGTCCTCCCCATTTTGCGATACCAGTGTTTGTACCAGTATATGGGGACGAGTTATTCAATAGTACCGAATCTGTCCTGGACGAAGCTAGTCGTTTACGGGTTCTTCCGGGCTGCCAAAGAGTGCTGCAGCCTCCATTCTCGCTTCTTCAATATTTAAACTGACCGGCGGTTCCGGCAAATCGCTCAGTTCGCGCAGCCCGAAATGCTCGAGAAATTCTTTCGTCGTGGCATACAAGATGGGACGCCCTACGCCTTCGGCTCTGCCAGCCTCCCGGATCAACTGCTTGGAGAGCAGCGTATTCAGCGCCTTCTCGCATTTTACCCCGCGAATTTCCTCGATTTCCGAACGCGTAATCGGCTGTCTGTAGGCCACGATTGCCAGCGTCTCCAAGGCTGCCTGGGAAAGGGTCGACTGACTGGGGGAAGTAGCGAGTCGTTCAAAGTAGGGAACATGCTCAGGCAGTGTCGTCAATTGATACGCTCTGGCTACCTCGACAATTTGGATCCCTCGCCCGGCTCGGCGAAAATCCGCCTTCATATCCTCGATCAGATCGACAATCGTCTCTTCGGGCACTTCGACGATTTCGCTAATTTGCTTGGCGTCGATTCCCTCATCGCCCGAAATGAACAGCAGCCCCTCAATGACGCCTTTCAGCTTGTCGTAATCCATCAGCTAAAGGCCCCCTTCTTTCGATTGTTCACAGATCATGATGTCATGAAACAGCTTGGTTTGTACGCATGTAATGTGCTTGGACTTCATCAGCTCCAGCAAGGCGAGAAATGTCGTGACGATTTCCGTGCGCGTGGCATTCGCTGAAAACAACTGAAAGAAACGAACCATCCCTCCGCCAACCTTCAACAATTGGCGGATTTCCTGCATCCTGTCCTTGATCGAAATTTCATCACGGGATACTTTGGCCACCGGGTCTGTCTGGGTTACCCTTTTTACCAGCTTCTCCAAGGCGTGAAGCAGATCGTACAGCGTTACGTCCTTCACCGTATTTTCCTCTTCGCGCACATAGGGGGCCAAATTTTCCGCCGGACGGGTGAACACCTGGTTGCGGCCTACTTCCATCTCACGCAAATTCTCCGCCAGCATTTTATATCGCTTGTACTCAAGCAGTCGCTGAACGAGCTCTTCGCGGGGATCGATCTCTTCCATTTCCATATCCAGATGAGGCTGGAAGACATGCTCTTCCTTGCGCGGCAATAGCATCTTGCTCTTGATCGACAACAGCGTCGCTGCCATTACCACGAACTCGCTGGCCACGTCCAGCTGAAGCTCTTGCATCGTGTCGATCGTCGCCAAGTACTGCTCGGTGATCTCCGCGATGGGAATGTCGTAAATATCCACTTCCGCCTTGTCGATCAGATGCAAGAGGAGGTCAAGCGGCCCTTCAAAGGAATCAAGTTTGATGCTGTAAGACACGACTTCTCCCTCGTTTCTTGACTAGAACAGCGCTAAAATTGAAAAAGCAATTTCTTCCACGCTCTTCAGGGCTAATTCCAGCGGCACTCCCAGGATCAGCCCCCTGATCGCAGGCAAGAAAATTAACAACAGCAACAGCCACGGGCCGTAAATCTCCCATTTGTAAAAGAAGCTGTCCCACCGGCGCGGCGATAAAAACCGGACGATCTTCGACCCGTCCAGCGGGTGGATCGGCAGCAGGTTAAATACAAACAGCGCGCAGTTGATGACCACACAGTTGACGAGCGTCAATCTGATGGCGAGGCTCATTTTGTCGCTCATGTCCAGCAGTACGCCGGATTGCATCACCACGACGAAAATGACCATGAAAAAGACGGCCAAAATAAAGTTCACGAGCGGTCCCGCCGCTGCAACATAGACGATCCCCAGCCGTTTGTTGCCGCGAAAGTTAATCGGATTGAACGGTACGGGCTTGGCCCAGCCAAAAGGACCGAACAAGATCAAAATCAATCCGAAGGGATCGATGTGCGGAACAGGGTTTAGCGTAAGACGCCCCATTTGTTTCGCGGTGTCGTCTCCCAGTTTCCAGGCGACAAAGGCGTGTGCCCATTCATGCAACGTAAAGGCGATGACAAATGCAATCAGGCGAAAGGGCACCGTCTCCCAATCAAAGTGAAACAAATTCCCAAAGTCCATTCCGTTCTCCTCCGTAAAAAGGCTATCTTCTAGCATACCAGCAGAGCGCCGGGCTTACAAGCCTGTCTGTTCGCGGAGGAGAAGGAATCAAGCCGAGACTGGCGCCAGGAATTTGACGAGAAGCACGAGAAAAAGACTGATCCCGAAGCCGAGGAACACATTTTTCCAGCGGATCATGACAAGTACACAAATGACGCTTGCTCCCGCATACAACGGATTAAAGGTCCACTCCCCTCCCTTGACAAACAGGGAGGGAAAAATCAAAGCAGCGAATATGCCCAGCGGAATCATGTCCAGGCCGTTTTTAAGCCGCGCAGTGAAAAAAGACTCCGGCAAGGTAAGAAACGCCCTGCGCGTAAAATAAGTCACGATGCCCATCGCCAGGATTAGCAAAAACATACGCAAATCGCCGTTCATCCCGCTTTTCGCTCCTCTCCTTGCGCTCCCTTGCCTCCGTCTGCGGGCTTTCGGATAAATCCGACTGCAAATGCGAGCAGTCCGGCTCCCAGGACATGCAGGCCGCTGGTTGAGGCCATGCTCAAAAGACAGGCCACAGCACCGCAGCCGAGGAAAATCGCTACGCGGATTGGCGAAGACAGCATGCCGACTGACAGCGCAAGAAACATGGCGGTGAAGCTGTACTCAAGCCCAAACCTTTGCGGGTCCGGCAGCAAGTACCCGAACAAGCTGCCCAGCCATGTACCCAGCGCCCAGAACAAATGCAGAAAAAGGCTTACGGATAAAATGTAGGACTTGTCGAAGCCGTACTGCTGAATCCGGTTGTAGGTGATCGCATACTGTTCGTCTGACAGGAAAAACGCGATGAGATCGGCAAATCTTTTGTTTTGCCTGGAATAGTAGGGAGCCAGAGACATCGCCATAAGAAAATGCCTCGAATTCATGAAAAAGGTGACCATGACCATCGTCCAAAAGCCAGCCCCTTCCACCAGCATGGGCAGAACCGCAAATTGCGACGAGCCCGCATGTACAAAAAAGGACATCCATACGCTTTCTGCTGTGCTCATGCCAGTCTGCAGAGCCAGCATGCCGAATATCCCGCCAAAGACCAGAAAGCTCATGCCGACGGGGACGGAATCCCGGATTCCTTGCTTCCACGAGGCCATCTGTTGTTGCTCGTTCATCAGCTTTCCACCGCGGCCGGCAGCACGGCCCTTACTTCCATCCGCTTGTTGTTTTTCCCTTTGCTTTTTATATCGGTGATCACCAATGACCCGATTTCACTCGTTCGCTTTACATGCGTGCCCCCGCAAGCCTGCTCATCGATTGAGCCGATCGCCACAAGCCGCACCTCACGGACGGCTGGAGGCAGCAGGCTGATCATCGTTTTGATCATGCCGGAAGTCGCCTCGGCCTCCTCCCTGCTGACAGTCCGGTACGTGATCAGATGATCTTCGGCAATGATGCGGTTCGCTTCTCTGACAATCTCCTCCACCTCTTCTGAGGACAAGTCCTGCAATTGGTTGAAATCAATGCGCGCACGCTCGGGATATATTTGGTTTCCGGTGCAAAGAGCGCCGTATTTTTCATAAACGACCGCTCCGAGCACATGCAGCAGACTGTGATGCCGCATCAACCCGTACCGGCGCTGCCAGTCGATCTTTACTACTGCCTCTCCTTCGTTCAGCGTCTCGGCACCCTTTACGTAATGAACGATTTGGCCAGCTTCCTTTTTGACCTGATAGACTTCATATGCGTGCCCATTTTGCATCAATACACCTGTATCGCATTCCTGGCCCCCGCCAGTCGGATAAAAGATGGTCTGATCCAAAATGACTTTTTCGCCGTCTACCCGTTTTATCAAAACGGTGCATTCCTGATTGTAGCTGTCCTCCAAAAACAATGTCTGGGTCATTTCTGTTTCCTCCTGTTTATGAAGTTAGTATACTAACGACTAATATAGTGCCGGTAAAAAACGGTTCACTCTTCCATGAACCGCTTGCCGGTCACTACCTCGGACAAAATCCGATTGCTGCGCCAAAGCTTTTCCAGTTTTTCAGAGCCAAATTCTCTCGTCAGCTCTTCGATCATGATGTCATGCCTGATGTACTCGACTGCAACCTGAACGAGTGCAGGATCGGTCGTTTTGACAGCCCATGCCACGCCCTTTTCCGAAAAGTGGGCAATGACCACTTCTTCTCCGTCCCGAGCCGCGATCGTCAGTCTTCCGCCCATCCGCTCCTCAACCACTTCTGGCGGCATATAATTGTGGTGGAAGGTACTCCCCAAGCGTTTATCCTCGCTGCCGAACAGGATCGAGTAAACCGAAACGCCCCGCTTCAGCAGTGTCTGCACGCAAGGAAGCAAAGCCTCGTACTGCTGCTCCCAGACCGACAGCCAGCATTCCTGCTTGCTTCGCTCCATAACGGCCAGCATCTCGTTTAACACTGCCTGCTTGCCTCGAATATGCCAGATCACGTCCATTTCCGTCGTATTTCCTACAGAATCCAAGGCCTGCTCCAGGTAATCGAGCGTCTCTTCCATGCCTTTTCGCAGACGGCCAATCAACTCCTTGGCAGGGACTGGAGCGTATTTGACCGGATCGGAAGGAACGGTGTGAACGGCCTCTCTGTCCAGCAGCTTGCCGAGCACCTCATAAATCATCGAACGGGGCACTCCGGTACGCTTGCTAAGCTCGTATCCGGTAACCGGCGACCCTTGCAGCAAGCCGACATAAGCTTTGCACTCGTACAAGGAAAAGTTCAGTTTTTGCAGTTCTCTGTAGATTTCTTCCATGATTGCTCCGTTAGTAGTTTGACTTATAACTACTATTTATCACAAACCGCCAATATATGTCAATCCTTGATTCGGTCTTCTTGGTTGATTGCAGCCTCGGTATATTCTGCTGGCCGGTCTTCATAAAAAAACCCGCGTCATCGATTCGCGGGTTTTGTGCCACATTCGGCGTTTTTTATTCAGAAATCGTTACTTCCTTCATTTTGTCGCCCTGCTTGATTTTGTCTACGTGCTCCATGCCTTCCACCACTTGTCCGAAAACGGTGTGAACGCCGTCCAGATGCGGGAAAGCATCGTAGCAGATGAAGAACTGGCTGCCGCCTGTGTCCTTGCCTGCGTGAGCCATGGACAGAGCGCCGCGAACGTGTTTGTGCGGGTTTCCTTTGGTTTCGCATTTGATGGTGTAGCCAGGGCCGCCAGTACCAGTGCCATGCGGGCAGCCGCCTTGGGCAACGAAGCCAGGGATTACGCGGTGGAACGTCAGGCCGTTATAGAAACCCTCTTTGGACAATTTTTCAAAGTTGGCTACCGTGCCGGGCGCTTCCTTTTCAAACAGCTCCAGCTTTACGGTTCCGCCGTTTTCCAATTCGATTGTTGCATACTTGCTCATATGTAAGGACCCCTTTCAGTCTCGAAATATGTACGACTACGATTATACGCGAATCAGACAAAAAAGGAAAACAGTAGATCAAAGGTGCAATGCCCCGAGCGCAGTGACACGCTTATTTCCCTGACACACCGCGGACAAGCAAGCAGTTCGAATATCCGACAGAATGCCTTAACACTCCCGGACTGCGTCAGAAAAACTGACCCCGTGCTCCTCCGCTTTGTCGGCGACAAATACGGTTCCCGGAATGCTTTTGGCGATTTTTTTCATCGCAGCGGCTTGCTGGGCGAGCTCCTCGACACTGCCAAATCGTCCTGGTGAAAGCCGCACACCTGCCATCGACATCGACAGTCCATTCGCGTCTGTGAGATTGCGCCTGTGATAAATATCTAAGAAATAGGATGAAAACGCCTGGATTATGAAAGCAGTCATCGCATCCAGACAATTTGGCGTTGTCATGACGATGAAATCATCCCCGCCGATGTGTCCGAGAAAATCGCGCTCATTGCCATAGTGCTGCACCGCTTCCTTTAACAGTCTGGCCGTTCTCACGATAATTTGATCGCCCACTTCAAACCCGTAGCGATCATTGAACCATTTGAACCTGTCCAGATCACAGTAAATGACGACCTGCTGCTCGCTTCTTTTGATCCTCGCCTGCAGCTCCCGTTCGATCTGGACGTTTCCCGGCAGCCCTGTCAACGGATTGGCAGAGCTGGCCATCTCGAGCTTGATGGACGCCATTTTATCAAGCAAGCTCTGAACCGTAATAATTCCGATGTATTCCCCATTGTCACCGGTGATCACCACGACGTCGTAGAGGTGATAGGCATCCCGGGCCATTGCCCTTTTGGACACCTCATCTATCTGGTCGTCTTTTTTGACCGTGAGCGGATTCGTATTCATGATTTGCGAAATCGGCCGTTCATAGTAAAGTGCGATCCCGTATTGCCCTCCCAAAATTTGATAGAGCTGAAATCGCATCACCAGCCCGATCGGTTTGCCTTCTTCCAGCACGACGACACTTTCGATTCGCTGGTTCTGTTCAAAGATTTGATGGACCTGACGCACTTTTGTCTGTTTTCCCACACAGATCGTCTTGGTCACAATGTCAGTCATGACGGGGGCGTGAATCCGCGGCTCCCGATCTGTTTTGGCGCTTGCTTCGCGGACACGGCGAAGAAAATTCATGGCCTGGCCCGAGATGTGTGCCATCCCTTTTGCCGGAGATCCGAGATAGAAGCCTTGTCCGTATGTAACCCCCAGCTCCATCAGCGACTCCAGCTCCCGTTCCGTCTCGATGCCTTCGGCGATGATTTTGCACTTCACCTTTTCAGCGAATTGCACAATCGTTTCCAGCAGCGCCTGTTTGATCGGATCGACGTCAATATTGCGGATGAGCGACATATCCAGCTTGATGAAATCGGGATAGATTTCGGTGATGGATTCCAGACTGGAATAGCCCGCTCCGGCGTCGTCGACCGCCACCAGATACCCCTTTTTCCGGTATTCCTCGATAATTTTGCGAAAGACGCTGTAATTGCTGATGGCATGCCGCTCGGTAATCTCAAGTACGATATTATGCGGATTCAGCTTGGTCTGCTCCAGCAGCTTGATCAGGTCCCCGCGCAATAAATACGGGTCGTCAATCGCTCTCGGATCAATGTTGATAAACATCTTTTGGTGCGGCTTTAGATATCGGAGATGCTCCAATGCCCGCTTCCTGCAAATATGCTCCAGCCGAAACACGGTATCCGTCTCCTCGGCATAGCCAAACAAGGCAGCGGGAGAGAAAAAAGGCGTGTTCTCCGGTCCTCTGGCCAAAGCCTCCCACCCGAGCGGCATGCCGTCCCGCAGGTCGACGATCGGCATGAACTGCGTGTGAATGTCTTCATCCTGCAGCAGCTTGTGGTACTGTGTCACGAATGTATACTTCTCAGAAGAAATCCCGTATTTCGCCATGTGGACGGCATGCTTGACAGACGTGTACATCTCTTTGACGACGTCCTGGCCAGGAAATGCCGCATAGCCGATATGCACCCGCAGGTCCTCCCGGTTGACAAAGCTCACATGCCGATTGAGCTGCAATTCGGCCTGCTCCTGAAAGCTGATCGAGAGAAGCCGGCATTCCTCCTCATGGGAGCCTTTCGGAAAGGAAACATAGATGGCAAAATCGTCTCCCCACAGCTTTTGAATGGCTAATACCCGCCCCTTGATCTCCAGTACATCCTGGCAGACCGTGGGCAGCGTCCGCTCAAATATATGCAGCACTCTTTTCGCGATCAAATCCCCATAGCGATTTTCGATGTCCGTCAATTTGACGATGTCTACGTAAAACAGGACGACCGTCGCACCGTTGCCCACTTCCTCGGCAATCATCGACGTGATCGTTCGACGTTTGTCCAGAGCGAAGACGGAAAATCGGCGGAATCGCTTTCGCAATTTAGACCACATCATGGCTCTTGCCTCCTCGCCCCCTCATTATGACAAGGGACTCTTAAGGCCATGTAAAGAGTTAATGAACATTTTATAAATGCAGCAGTCTTGAGAACGAATGGATCAGAGGACGAATAGAAAAGACCTTCCCCCGTACAGCAGGGAAGGTCTTGGTCTGATGTAAGTTAGCGCAACACTTTCGAGCCTTTGGGCAGTACGTCCTGACTTACCACATCGGCAAATGTTTCTCGTTTTACGACCAGTTCCGCCGTACCGTCATGAACAAAGACAACGGCGGGGCGCGGAATGCGATTGTAATTGTTGGACATGGCGTAGCCGTATGCGCCTGTGCTGCTGACAGCCAAAATGTCGCCGGCTTTCGCTCGAGGCAAGGCAATGTCCCTGATGAGCATGTCGCCGGTTTCGCAGCACTTTCCCGCGATGGAGACCGTTTCCGTGTCAGCCTCGTTCATCCGATTGGCAATTGCTGCTTCATACTGGGCCTGGTAGAGAGCCGGTCTCAGGTTGTCGGTCATCCCGCCATTGACAGCGACGTACTTGCGAACATTGGGAATTTCCTTTTGGGACCCGATGTGATACAAAGTGGTTCCTGCATCGCCGATAATGCTTCGGCCCGGCTCAATCCACAGCTCAGGCAGCGGCATTTGCCGGTCGGAAAGCTCGGCCCGAACCGCAGCCGTGATCGCTTTGACATAATCGCCCGGCGCCAGCGGTGTATCGCCTTCTACATAACGAATGCCAAACCCGCCGCCGACATTCAGCACTTGGGAAATAAAACCGAATTTTTCTTTGGCCTCTTCAAGCAATTCCACCAAACGTTTGATCGCGACCAAAAATCCGTCTGTTTCAAAAATCTGCGAACCGATATGGCTGTGGACACCGAGCAGATGCAGCCACTTGCTTTCGTTCGCCTGGCGGATCGCTTCCAAAGCCTGCCCGCTCTTTACGTCAAACCCGAATTTCGAATCCTGCTGCCCAGTGGAGATGTACTCATGCGTATGCGCCTCTACGCCTGGCGTCACGCGCAGCAGTACAGCTACCTTCTCCTGTCTTTCCTCGCCGAGCTGGGCCAGCAGCGAAAGCTCATAAAAGTTGTCAACGACAAAGCAGCCGATCCGGGCATCCAGAGCCATCTCTATTTCTTCTATGGACTTGTTATTGCCATGAAAGTGGATACGCTCCACTGGGAAGCCAGCCTGGAGAGCCGTGAACAATTCTCCCCCCGACACGACGTCAAGGGACAGCCCTTCCTCTTCAATCAGCTTGCACATCGCCATCGTACAAAACGCTTTGCTGGCGTATGCTACTTGAAATGAAAATCCCGATTCGCGAAAAGCGTCCACGAAGGCTCGACACTTGCTGCGAATCAGCGCTTCATCGTACACGTATAAAGGCGTTCCATACTCAGCAGCCAAATCCGTGACGTCGCAACCTCCAATTTCCAAGTGGCCCTTCTCATTGACTCGACTAGTTCCGTGTAGATACATCCCCAAATCCTCCCCGATACGCTGCTGGATAAATGTTCGTGTAGCGCCGCTTCTCTATATAGAAAGGCAACTGTATGACCTTACAGTTGCCACCTCTACCTGCTTTGGCTTATCAATCAATTTACTATAATAAAGCGCATTTGACAATGGGTGAAGCCTTCATTGTCAGAATATTTATTGCCGGGAAGAGTTGGGTGAACGGACAATGCTCGGCCGTCTGTTTTTCATCGGGACAGCCATCCTCACCAAGATATCCTTCATGGCTTTAAAGTTGAAGGGAATGAACGGCCACAGATACGGCGTATCGAGAGAGCGTGTCACAGCGAGACCGATGAGAACGACAAGCAAGCCGATCATCAGACCCGCAGTCGAGAAAAATCCGACCATCAGGATCAAGAATATCCGTACCAGCCGATTTGCCAAGCTCAGCTCGTAGCTGGGAGTCGCGAACATACCGACAGCTGCGACGGCCAGGTACAAAATGACTTCAGGGGCAAACAGCCCGACGTCGATGGCGACATCCCCGACCAAGATCGCAGCCAGCAGACCCATCGCGATTGACAGAGGGGAAGGCGTATGTATGGCAGCCATCCTCATCAGATCAAGTCCAACCTCCGCCATCAAAAATTGTGCCAGCAGCGGTATGCTCCCTTTGTCCTTGATCCCGATGAAATGCAGCGGTTCGGGGATGAGCGATGGATGCATGGCCAACAACAGCCAGACGGGGAGCAAAAATACCGAAGCAAAGATGCCAAAGAAACGCACCCAGCGAAGGTACGCTCCAACGACGGGGGTCTGTCTGTATTCTTCTGCGTGCTGTACATGGTGAAAATACGTGGCCGGTGTAATCATGACACTCGGCGAGGTATCCACGTAGATCAGCACATGCCCTTCCAGCAAATGGACGGCGGCCACATCCGGCCTCTCCGTATAGCGTACGAGCGGAAACGGATTAAAGGTCTTGCCGATGATGAACTCTTCCACCGTCTTCTCGGCCATCGGGATGCCGTCAATCTGGATATTTTGCAGCCGGTGTTTTAATTTATCAATCAGCTCTGTATTGGCCACACCCTTGATATAGGCGATGGCTACATCCGTTTTTGTCCTTTCTCCGATTTGCATGATCTCAAACCGCAAGCGTTCATCCCGGATACGCCTGCGTGTCAGTACGGTGTTGAGCACAAGCGTTTCGGTAAAACCGTCATGCGCACCGCGTACAATCCGTTCCGTATCCGGCTCCTCTGGCGAGCGTGTCGGCAACACTTTTGCGTCCATGATGATGGCATTGTGTGAACCTTCGATGACGAGTCCGACCTGACCGACGAGCAGTTTATCGATGAACTCATTTGCCGTTGCCACCTTGGCCATTTGAAAGTAAGGAATATATCTGTGGTACAAGTGCTCAAAAACATCGGCAGGCAGCTCTCTCTCCCGCAAGTCATTCAAATCCCGGAGAACCTGCGTAATGATGTTGTCGCTCGCAAAGCCATTGATGTAGTACAACAAAATGCGAGTCCGGCCAACTGTAAATTCGTGAACCCCGACGTCAAAGCTAACTCCAATGCCAAGCTTGTCGTTTAGGTATTCCTTGTTTTCATCCAGATCTTCCACGATCAGCCGCTTCTTCTCACTCTTGGTTTCCGGCATGGAACCCGCTCCTTTCCAATATCCAATTCACTGCAGCCATGGTAATCGGGCAACCATTGCGCAAGCTGTCCCTCCCTTGCATTTTTCCAATATCGCCGATTCCGATGATATTGGGCACATTAAGCTTGTTCAGGATATCGACGGTATCTCCGTAGATTCGGTTCTCCAGCTCTGTTTCCGCATAACCGTGTTTGTCAACAGCCTCATTGACAATCCGGCCGAGGTTGTCCACGGAAACCTTGACCGCAGCCCCGTTCACCCACTTTGTATTGGATGCCACTGCAATCGCACCCAGCACTTCGATATCGGGATGTTTGACAACGTATTCGATTGCCTGCTCTCCGCGGCCCCGGCCCCTGTCTCCGTTGTCGTCAAACATGATCAGAACGGGGTCTTGCGGCGTCATTTTGATCAGCTCGACCATTTGGCTTCCGCTCAGCGGCGTCGGATTCCCCGCCGACAACGAAACCGCTCGTCCCCCAATCTTTCTGGCTATCATTTCTACCACTCTTTGCGCTACATGATCACCGTCTGTGATCAGAATGACCTTCCGTCGCTTTTCTGGCATGCACCTCTCCCCTTCCTCTTCACGGGGGGATCATCCCTTTGGTTTAAAGACTAGCGACGCCAGGAACCCGAACGCGATAGCGGCGGAGATGCCCGCACTCGTAACTTCAAAGATTCCCGTAACGACTCCGATCAGGCCGTGCTGCTCCGCTTCCGATATGGCGCCATGGTATAGGGAATGGCCGAAGCTGGTGATCGGAACAGTCGCTCCCGCACCGGCAAAATCAATCAACTT
The DNA here is from genome assembly GCF_003710865.1 of Brevibacillus borstelensis. Classification (GTDB taxonomy): domain Bacteria; phylum Bacillota; class Bacilli; order Brevibacillales; family Brevibacillaceae; genus Brevibacillus; species Brevibacillus borstelensis. Next base: position 118,057 of record NZ_RHHO01000031.1, read on the forward strand.
GTCATAGACGCCAATAAAATCGAGCGCAACCCCGGCGACGACCAGCGTGCTCATCACGTGGGCGGGGGTCAGCTTCGCCACGTCCAGCAACAACTGACCGATCACGCAAATCAATCCGCCAACAACAAAGGCGATCACATATTCCATCAGCTTCCTCCTCCTTCTATCGAAACCGCATGGGCTATGCAGGGAATGGAGTTGCCCTGCTGATAGCTGACCGGGCTTAGCAATGCACCAGTTGCACATACCAAAACCTTGTTTAGCTTTCCTTTGTTCAACTGGTCCATGATATAGCTGTACGTCACTACTGCACTGCTGGCACATCCGCTGCCGCCGGCAAAAACCTCCTGATCCGGCGAGTACACCATCAGACCGCAGTCGTTGTAAACCCGGTCCAAATCGTACCCATCCATTTTCATCAGGTCCTTGAGGATGGGAAATCCGACGGCTGCGAGATCTCCTGTTACAATCAAATCGTAATCATTCGGATTGCGGCCGGTATCCTTGAAATGTGTCTGCAAGGTAGATGCTGCAGCAGGCGCCATCGCCGATCCCATGTCAAATGGGTCTTTAATCCCCATATCGACGACTTTGCCGATCGTGGCGTACGTAATCCGCGGCCCGCTCCCGCCAGTACCGACAACGGCAGCACCCGCTCCTGTCACCGTCCATTGTGCCGATGGCGGCTTCTGTCCGCCGTACTCGGTTGGATAACGGTATTGCCGCTCGGCTGTCGCATTGTGGCTGCTGCAAGCGGCTAATGCTTTATTCGCATACCCGGCGTTGATCTGGGCAGCGGCATTGGCCAGGGTGAGCATCGAAGTCGAGCAAGCCCCGTACATGCCCATGAGCGGAATCGACACCTTCTCGGCAGTAAAGCTGGTCGTAATGTTTTGGTTCAGCAAATCCCCGGCGAAAAACACGTCAATGTCCTGTCCGCTCAGATTCGCTTTGTCCAAAGCAAGATTAACGGCATCCTCCAGCAGCTGTCTTTCCGCGTTCTCCCACGAGTCCTGTCCGGCATACATATCGTCGTAGACCTTGTCGAACAAGGCTCCCAGAGGTCCCTCCCCTTCTTTTGGACCGACAGCAGTGGCTGTTGATAGAATGCGGACGTCATTCGGGAAGTGCCAGGTCTGCCGGCTTACCCGAAAATCGCTGGATCCATTATTCATAGCAGCTCCCCTCACACGATCATCTTCCAAACCGTTTTCAACACGCCGGCTATGAAAGCGGCGACCACGCCAAAAACAATGACGGAGCCGGCCAGCTTAAACATATTTCCTCCTACTCCAAGAACGAATCCTTCGCTTCGATGCTCAATCGCTGCAGAAGCGATCGAGTTGGCGAATCCGGTGACAGGTACCGCTGAGCCCGCACCTGCGTACTGTCCAATATTGTCGTAAATGCCTAGTCCGGTCAGAAGCACAGAGAGGAAAATGAGCGTGGCAACGGTAGGATTGCTCGCAGCCTTTTCCGAAAATCCGAAGAAGTTGATATAGATGTTTTGCAGCACCTGGCCCAGCAGACAGATGGCCCCCCCAACCCAAAAAGCGCGTATCGAATTGAGCAGGACGTTCCGTTTTGGCTGGTACTTCGCCGCCTGCTGCTGATAGAGCTGCTTCGTCATTTGATTCGAACCATTGGACTTCGATTTTGTCGCCATCTTTGTTCCTCCCACTCGTCCTGTCTGGTCAACATACTCACATATCCATATCTTGTCTCCTCGTCTCCATTCTATGAATGGCTGAATTTACCAGTCGGCGGGTCAAAGCTTCAGCCACCACTGAAGAAGAGATCCGATGATTTTCCCGAGAACCATCGCCATCAACAAGAAAATCAATTTCGAGTCCATGTTGAGCCTTTTTGCCAAGATCGGAAAGACGTTGAGTGCTTCGGTCAGTCCGGCGGCCAATGTGCCTACGAAGACACCTGCAAATACGCCGTAGATAGAAGTAAACAAGATAGGCAATGCGGCCACCCATTGAAAAAAATCGGCCAGCGTAAAAAACAGAGCGCCGCTAACCAGTGACCATTCCAATGCTCGTATGTAGCGATGCGCGTTGGTGAGCTGAGCCAGCCGGGGGATAATGTCCAGAACCGTAATAAAAGCAACGAACCCGCTGCCTACAGCGAGCCCTCCACCCAGTCCGATGATTGCCAGCAAGATATGCTGCCACAAGCTGCTCATGGCTTGATCCGCTCATTCTCCTTATTTTCATGCTGAATGTAATACTGATCGAGATTTTGCTGGTACAAGAACAGCTCAACCTCCAACGGACTGGGTTCTTCGTTGATTCGCTTCTGAAAAATATGGTTGAAAAACAGGATCATCCCCAGACCAATCCCGATGGAATAAGGGATTTGCAACCAAAGGGGCTGGTCGCTTGCCTGTCCGGTGATCAAATAGTGGATGCGCTGATGGACCTGCAGCATGCTGACGTCCGTGTGGAAGTTCATAATCGCAAGACCGGCACCGACGAAGAGCAGGACCCATACCAGTGTAACCATGAGGAGATTTGCCTTTTTGCGAGGGTTCAAAACTTCTACGACAATATGAGCCGCGCCCTGTACCTCCAATGCCAGCTCGGGGTGCACGCGCCGGATTTGTTTGATGACCTGCATAATATCAATGATAATGAGGTTTCCATCAGCAGGTTTCACCTGATAGACAGGCAGACGGGCCAATGCTTTTTCACGGTCGCCATCCCAATACAACTGGCAAATATCTCCCAGCGTAATCGTCGCGTTCGGCTTGACAGCCAACCGTTTGCGCAGCTTGAGAAACAGCGGCTGGTTCATCTGCTCCCCCTCCTTTCAAAGACTATGTCCTGCTAGTATGTGCGTGTGGACAAAAGCCATGCACATAAGAAAAGACCAGGCTGAGCTAATGCTCAATCTGGTCTTTGATCGTTTGCAGGATTCGCTTTTCCAACCGGGACACCTGGACCTGAGATATACCCAGCCGCTCAGCCACCTCTGATTGGGTCTGATCCTTGTAATAGCGCAAGTAGACAATCAGCTGTTCTCTTTCTGTCAAACGGCTGATCGCATCCTTCAGCGCGATTTTTTCAAACCATTTGTTGACACTTTCATCTGCGATCTGGTCAATCAGTGTAATCGGATCGCCATCATTTTCAAATACAGTTTCATGGATCGACGAAGGGGCCCTGCTTGCCTCCTGGGCAAACACCACTTCCTCCGGTGTAATTCCTACCGCTTCCGCCACTTCAGAGATCGTAGGAGCCCGTCCGAACTGCTTGTACAGCTCGTCTTTCGCCCGCCTTACCCTGTTTGCGGTTTCCTTTAGCGACCTGCTTACTTTTACAGTGCCGTCGTCCCGCAAAAAGCGCTGTATCTCACCGATGATCATGGGAACGGCATACGTGGAGAACTTCACATCGTAATTCAGGTCGAACTTGTCCACGGCTTTCAAAAGTCCGATACACCCGATCTGAAACAGGTCGTCGGCTTCATAACCACGATTGATGAAACGCTGAACAACTGACCAGACAAGCCGAATATTGCTGTTTACAAGCAGCTCTCGCGCTTGTGCATCCCCATCCTGGCTCTGGGCAATCAGTTCTTTTACTTGGTCGTTGGTAAGAAACGGCTGACTGGCGTTTTTAATATCGGCACCCATAGGCACTACTCCTAATTCTGTAATGCTTTGGCAAAGGAAAGGCGTTTTGTCAGGCGGACAGTCGTCCCTTTCCCGACAGCAGTTGCCACTTCAAGCGAGTCCATAAAATTTTCCATAATCGTAAAGCCCATTCCCGAACGCTCCAGCTCGGGCTTGCTGGTGAACAGCGGCTGCATTGCCTGGTCGACGTCCTCGATTCCCTTGCCTTCATCCTCCACTACCAATTCCACGACACCCTCATCGATGCTGACCGAGATGCGGACAACACCATCCGGGTTTTCGTCGTACCCGTGGATGATGGAATTGGTCACTGCTTCCGAAACAACGGTCTTGATCTCTTCCAGTTCCTCAACCGAGATGTCAAGCTGAGAGATGAACGAGGCAACCGCGACGCGGGCGAACGCTTCATTCTGACTTACGGCAGCAAACGCCACGCTCATAAAATTGCGTTTGGCCATCATTACGCCACCCCCAATACGTGCAGTGCTTCCGCTTCGTTCTCGCGAAACTTGATCACCTTAAACAGCCCGGACATCTCGAAAATCCGGTAGATGGTTGGATTGATCGAGCACACCACCATTTCACCGGAGCGAGCCGAAATCTGCTTGTACCGCCCCAGGATGACTCCAATGCCGGAGCTGTCCATAAATGAGAGCTCTGCCAGGCTGAGCACGATATGGCGAATAGACGATTGGCGCAAAAGGTCGTCTACTTTCCCGCGCAATTCCTCTGCTGTATGATGGTCCAGTTCTCCTTGCAAACGGACAACCAAGACGTCCTGTTTTGTTTCCATGATGATGCGTAGACTCATGGCTGAAACACTCCTTCATCCCGTAGTACACTCTCATTTCTTCTCTCTCTGTTCCATTTCCTGCCAGCCGACAAAAGAACAAAAAAATCGAGCGGCCACATGGTACAATTCGAGGCAACTCGATTCTTTTCGCGTTCTCGCTGTCAGGTTAATAGCTAATCAATACGTTTCTCGTTGTCCGCTTGAGAATCTCCCACATGCCTGCTTTGTCGACCGTTTGTTCCGGGAACAGGTCGATCCGGTTTACTTCCTTGCCGTCTTTCGTGCGGATAAAAATATGTCCGATCACTTGATTCTTATCGAGCGGAGCGCTGATGTCAGACTGCAACACGACTTCGCGGTCATATTGGTCGGCAGACTCCCCGCGCTTCATCAACAGGCTGACAGCGTGCGGCGTGACCGCGTTAACCGTTGGCTGTCTTCCTTTGTCCACGCTCAAGCCTTGCACAACCTCCCCTTTTTTGTACAAGGGAGCTACCTGATAATGAGCAAAAGCGTAATTGAACAGTGTCGACACTTCGGCGTTTCTCGTTTTTGTATCGGGCTCGCCCATAACGACGGCAATGACCCTCATGTTATTTCGTTTGGCCGTAGCCGTCAAACAGTATTTGGCTTCGCTTGTATAGCCTGTTTTCAGACCATCTACGCCTTCATAAAAGCGAACGAGCCGGTTCGTATTCACCAACCAGAACGGGTTGGACGTTTCTTTTCGCAAATAGTCCTGATAAATTCCTGTATATTTGGTAATCGCTTCATGTTTCAAAAGTTCGCGGGACATAATTGCAATGTCCAATGCGGAGGAGACATGCTCCGGTGCAGGCAACCCGTTGGAATTGACGAAATGCGTTTGCTTCATTCCAAGCTGCTTGGCCCGCTCATTCATTTTGGCTACGAACGCTTCTTCCGTTCCCGCCAAATGCTCGGCCATCGCGACGGAAGCGTCATTCCCCGAGGCAATCGCGATCCCCTTGATCATGTCTTCTACCGTCATTTCCTCGCCAGGCTGGAGAAAAATCTGCGAACCACCCATGGATGCAGCTCGTTCGCTCGTACGAACCTTGTCCGTCAGCTTGATTTCTCCGCGCTCCAGCGCTTCCATGATCAATAGAAGCGTCATGACCTTGGTAATACTAGCAGGAGGCAGCTTTTCGCTTGCGTTTTTTTCGAACAAGACGGTTCCCGTATCCGCTTCCATCAATATGGCGGAGGTTGCATGCGGTGCAAAATTCATCTGTCCGTCTTTCGCCGGCGTGTTTTCCTTGGCTGCCGTCGCTATCGGAGAAAAGAACGCAACGCACAAGATGAAGCATAAGCTCAGATACAGACTCCTTTTCATAGCAAACTCTTCCCTCCATTCATGGTTCTATTCTCACCAAACAGAAAGGAAAATATTCACAGAAAAAAACGGGGTTTTCGCACTCTGAAAAATATGATTGAGAGAAAATCGTGCCGAACCGGGGCAGCTACTTCTCAAAAACAAAACTGCCTTTGTTCGATTAAAAGCTGCCTTGTTAGATTAAAACTGCCTCCGTAAGCAGCAAAAAAACTCCCTCCGAATTGACAACAGAGGGAGTTTCGCTTGTTGTAACCATCTAGATCTTAAACTTGCTTACATTTTCCGACAAATCATCCGCGAGCTTTTTCAATTCTTCTACATTTTCACTGATTCGCGCAATGGACTGCAGCTGTTCGTCGACAGTCGCCACGACACCGCTCAGTGATTGATTGATTTCATCCGATACTTCGGAAAGACGCTGCATCGAGCTTGTGACAACCTGATTGCCTGCTGCCATCTCCTCAGAAGCGGCAGACATGGATTCGCTCTGCTCTGCAGCAGATTGAATATCGGATACGATATGCTGGAAGGCCGTACCTACGGTCTCGACGGACTGGAGACCGGTGCTGACCATGGCGACGATCTCATCCATATGCTTGCTCATATCCATGGCTTCGTCGTTGATCGAGTGCGCGATCGACGCGATCCGCTCAGAAAAGGAGCTGCTCTCCTCTGCCAATTTCCTGACTTCGGTGGCTACAACAGAGAAGCCTCTGCCGGCCTCGCCCGCTCTCGCAGCTTCAATTGCCGCATTTAAGGCAAGCAGGTTCGTCTGGGAGGCGATGCTGCTGATCATCTCGACAATGCTTGTGATCTGTCTGGCCCGCTCTCGCAATCCATGCATTTGCTGGGCCGTACGCTCTACTTCACCATTTGCTTGTCTGACGGTAGAGATGACGTTTTCGACCAGCTTCATGCCGTCCTGGGCTCGCTCAAAAGTGCGACTCGTCGCCCTGGTCGTCGATTCTGCCGCAATCGCCACCTGCTCGACGCCTTGGGAAATTTCTGAAACGGTCGTGGCAGCGGAAAGCACCTCTTTTGTCTGCTGCGAAACTCTCTCGGAAATCGAAGAGATATTCTCCGTAATAAAATGAATGGAGCCGGTGTTTTCCTGAGCCGATTGATTCAGCTCTTCCGCCGCGATGTTCAGGCGATTCGCTTGTCCCTGGACAAGGGATACGAGCTTTCTGAGCTCGCCCGCCATTTCGTTCATCTTGTGCCCGACCATGGCAATCTCGTCTTTTCCTTTTACCTGCACCTGCACGTCAAAACGGCCGGACCCGATTTTCTCCATGTCTTGCGCGATCGCCAGGAGCGATTTGCGAATCCGCTGTGCAAACCACCAGATGGAAAAGGCGGCCACAGCGATGATGGGAATACTGATCAGCCCGAATGTAATTCCCATGCCATTCAACTCGCCGTAAACCTCCGAGGAAGCTGTCGTCAGGACAAGCGCCCAGCCCAGCGAGGCGATGGGAGCGACGGCTGCAAACGAATCCACGCCATCCGCTTCATATTCCAGACTCTGGCTTGTGCCGTTTTGCACCAATGCAAGCAATTCTGTATAATCCCCATTTTCTGCCAGCGACAGCTTGTTGTTTTGCGCCGAGTCCTTGTGGGCAACGACCAACCCATCCTTGCGAACGACATACGCATAGCCGTTTTGCATGAATGGAATTTCTTCTGCCTTTTTTACGATTGGGTCGATCTGAAAACCAACCACGAGAAGGCGGGAGGTGTCTTTATTCTTCTCCCCTACCGGAGTAGCCAAGTAAATGAAGCTTCTTTCCGCCCCAAGTACGACTTCCTCATCAGAAAAAACAGGTCCCCCAGAAGAGAGCGCATTTTGCACATATTGCTTCTGCTTGAAGTCGATCTCATTTTTGCCGGTCAACGAATACAACGATTTGCCTGTGCCGGGATCAACCAAATATATTTTTGAGACCTCTTTATGGCTTTGACGCAAGAGCCGGAACTGCTCCATAATGAGCGGCTCCAGATCCGTGGTCATGACCCTTTTGGCCGCTGTCTCCAGAGACGAGCTTTTCAGGTCATCGATCCAGTCTTCCATGCTTTCGGCATACTGCTCCGCCAGCATTTTCGCCTGGTTGGAAGTAATGTCAATCAACGTGCTTTTGGAAAAAGAAAGTGCTATGTATTGCAATGCACCAATGATCACGATAACAAGAATAATTCCAAAGGTAATCATTTTTTTGGCCATGGAACCCTGCAGTTGCTTGTTGAGACTGCCAACCACGTCAGCCAGCTTTTGCGGTGCTGACAGATTTTTTGGGCGAAAACGCGGCAATCGGAATATCCGCATGGTAACTACCCCCTTCTCTCTTTTGACGTCCTGAATACTCAGATGGAAAAATGAAAAGAGGCCCCGGACGCAAAGAATGGGGCGATTCCCCCATCCATTCGCGGAGGCCACAGTATCTCGCATGATGGAAAGACAGGATTCCCCATATGGTGGAAATCCTGCCGCTGTAATCTAGTTGTACAAATGGCAGGCAGCGAAATGACCAGGCTCTACTTCTTTCCATACGGGCTCAGCTGCAGCACATTCAGGCATTGCTTTCGGGCAACGCGTGCGGAAGTGGCAACCGCTCGGAGGATTCATCGGACTTGGAACATCGCCTTGCAGAACGATGCGCTCACGCTGGCGCTCTACCTCTGGATCAGGAATCGGGATAGCAGACAGAAGCGCTTGTGTATATGGGTGAAGCGGCTTTTCATACAGCTTGTCACTCTCTGCAAGCTCTACCATTTTTCCGAGGTACATAACTGCTACACGGTCGGAAATGTATTTAACCATCGACAAATCGTGGGCAATAAACATGTAGGTAAGGCCCATTTTTTCCTGCAGCTGCTCCAGGAGGTTTACGACCTGCGCTTGTACGGAAACGTCGAGGGCAGAGATCGGTTCGTCACAAACGATGAACTTGGGCTCTACCGCCAGTGCACGGGCAATACCAATCCGCTGGCGTTGACCACCGGAAAACTCATGCGGAAAGCGGTTCATATGCTCCGGATTCAAGCTGACCAGCGAAAGCAGCTCCTGGATACGCTCTTTGCGCTTTTGTCCGGCGGCAAGACCGTGGATATCCAGAGCTTCTCCGATAATATCCCCGACTGTCATCCGCGGGTTCAAGGAAGCATACGGGTCCTGGAAGATCATCTGCATGTTGCGGCGCATGGCTTTCATCTCTTGGTTGTTCAGCTTCATGATGCTTTTGCCTTCAAACAAGACGTCCCCTGCGGTAGCATCATACAAGCGGAGAATGGTCCGCCCGGCTGTCGATTTTCCGCAGCCGGACTCGCCTACCACACCGAGAGTTTCTCCACGCTTGATCTCGAACGAAATGTCGTTCACGGCTTTCAACGTATTGTCGCCGATTTTGAAGAATTTTTTCAGGTTGCGAACTTCTAACAATGTATCACGATTATCCACTTGTCTTCTCCCCCCTCTTACGATCCTGCGCGATTCTGTGCCAACGGGTGCTGGAGCCAGCAAGCAGCCCGCTGTGTCGAGCTAATGTCATTCAATTCAGGATCGTACTCCTGGCAGACGCGCATCGCTGATTCACAACGCGCGGTAAAGCCGCATCCAACCGGCGGACGAAGCAGATCCGGCGGCGTACCAAAGATCGGAGTGAGCGGTTCGTCGCGGTTCAGGTCCAGTCGAGGTACCGAGCGCAGCAGGCCTTTTGTGTAAGGGTGCTGCGGGTTGTAGAAGATATCGTCTACGGTACCGGTCTCGATTACCTTGCCTGCGTACATAACGATGACGCGATCGCACATTTCAGCCACGACGCCAAGGTCATGCGTAATCAGGATAATCGACGTATTCATTTTCTTTTGCAGCTCTTTCATCAGATCCAGAATTTGCGCCTGAATCGTCACGTCGAGCGCTGTTGTCGGCTCGTCAGCGATCAGAAGCTGCGGAGAGCAAGCCAGCGCGATCGCAATCATCGCACGCTGGCGCATCCCGCCGGAGAATTCGTGCGGATATTGATCGACACGTTTTTCCGGTTGCGGAATTCCTACCAACGTCAGCAGTTCGATGGCACGATTGCGGGCATCGGAACGCGACATGTTCTGGTGCTTGATCAAACCCTCCATGATCTGGTTGCCGATCGTTAAAGTCGGATTCAATGAAGTCATCGGGTCCTGGAAAATCATCCCGATATCTTTACCGCGGATAGATTCCATTTCCTTGTTTGATTTATTGACAAGGTTGACTCCGTTAAAGAGAATTTCGCCTTTTTTGATCTCGCCTGGCGGCATCGGGATAAGCTTCATCAAGGTTTGGGCGGTTACAGACTTGCCGCAGCCGGACTCCCCTACGATCGCAACAGCTTCTCCGCGCTTCACGTGAAAATTGACGCCGCGTACAGCTTTGACTTCCCCCGCATAGGTATGGAAGGAGACGTGCAGGTCTTTTACTTCGAGAATGCGTTCTTCCATGACTGTGATCCCTCCTATTTCCGCAAGCGTGGGTCTACGGCGTCACGCAGACCGTCGCCAAGCAAGTTAAATGCCAACATCGTTATCGAGATGAACAGAGCCGGGAACATCAAGCGCCACGGGTAGTATTTCATCGCCGACAAACCTTCGTTGGACATCGTTCCCCAAGATGCTACCGGAGCGGATACCCCAAGACCGATAAAGGAGAGGAACGACTCGGCAAAAATGGCAGATGGAACAGTCAAGCTGAGCGTTACGATGATCGGGCCCAAAGCGTTCGGGATCAAGTGTTTGAAGATCAGACGGTTGTTGTCAGCACCGAGAGAGCGGGCTGCCAATACAAACTCCTGCGCTTTCAACTGGAGAATCTGACCGCGGACGATCCGCGCCATCCCAATCCAGCCCGTTATCGTTAAGGCGATAATAATCGTCCCGACCCCGGGCTCTAAGACGACCATGAGCAAAATAACCACCAGAAGATAAGGAATCGCATACAGAATATCGGCAATACGCATCATGATTTCATCGACTTTACCGCCGTAGAAACCAGCAAGACCGCCCCAAATTACGCCGATGATCAGGTCGATAAACGCTGCGGCGAAGCCTACTTCCAAAGAAATGCGTGCCCCGTACCATACGCGGACGAAGACGTCGCGACCCAGGTCATCGGTACCAAACCAGTGTTCAGCAGAAGGTTTTTTGTTCTTACCTGCCAAATCAGTCGTAAAATAGTCATTGGAGCTAAGGATCGGAATCAGGCTCGCACAAGCGACCAAAATCAAGATAAAGACAAGGGACGCCATCGCTACCTTGTTCATTTTCAATCGGCGCCATACGTCCGCCCAGAAGGAAAGGCTCGGGCGCTTAATGGATTCTGCCTGGCGAAGGTCGACAGAAATCGGCTCAAAATGCTCTTTCGTCAGTTGCATGTATCATTACTCCCTTCCTGCATCGCTTAGCTTGATCCGCGGGTCAACCAGCGTATAAGCGATATCAACCAGCAAAATTCCTACAACCAGAATGATCGCATAGAACACCGTGGTCCCCATAATAACGGTGTAGTCACGGTTTGTAATCGAGATAACGAACTCGCGACCCAAACCAGGGATACCGAAGATTCGCTCGATTACGAATGCACCGGTGAGGATGTTTGCAAGCAGCGGCCCGAGATAAGTAATAACAGGCAGAAGAGCGTTGCGAATAGCGTGTTTGACAGTAATCGTCACTGTATTCAAGCCTTTGGCTTTAGCCGTTTTGATGTAGTCTTGCCCGAGAACCTCCAGCATGTTGGAACGAGTCAGACGGGCGATGAAAGCGATCGGCATCGCGGCGAGAGCCAAGGAAGGCAGTACGGTATATTCAAAACCTTCCCACTTTGCAATGGGAAAGATGCCCCATTTGATTGCAAAGAAATATTGATAAAATGATGCCAAAATAAATCCAGGGACGGACAGGCCGAGAACGGCGATAAGCATGGCTGAGTAGTCCTGCCATTTATTGTGCTTGAGCGCTGCGACAACGCCTAGCGTGATCCCTCCGAAGATCGCGAGCAGCAAGGCCTGTGCTCCTAAATGGGCGGATACGGGGAAGCCCCGGCTGATCATGTCATTTACTGTGGAAGACTTCTCAACAAAGGATGGGCCCAAATCCCACGTAATGACACCCTTCAGATAGTCCAGATACTGCTCGTGGAGCGGCAGGTTCAATTTGTACTTTGCTTCCAGAGCTGCCTTGATTTCATCTGGTACGTTCTTTTCGGAAGTGAATGGACCGCCCGGCACCGCTTTCATAATGAAGAAGGTGGCCGTTACGATCAAGAAAAGCGAAAGAATCATGAAGATGATACGCTTACCAAGATAACGGATCAACAAACTTACCCCCTTACAATTTTTTTGCTTTCACGTCCCATCTTTACACTGCAGCATTCTAGATCCAGTGCAAAAATCGACTGTGTAAATAATTCCCCGTTGTTCGAATCTCTTGCGGATTTCTCTCTCTTTTTCTGTTGGCTATGCGCCATCTTTATATATATCGGAACGGTCGGCATAAGATAAGGTATATGGACGACCATATACCCTATCTCTGCAAACCGATTTCCTTTATGCCAATGCGGAAAACAAAATTACTCTACCGAAGCCCATTTCCAGTCGACATCGCCCAGACCGCCGATTACGACGCCTTTGACGTTTTCCTTTTGCACCCAGGAGTTTGTATAGAAGTAGATCGGCATGATCGGCATTTCATCCATGAGGATTTGCTCCGCTTCTGCCAGAATCTTCTTGCGTGCTTCCGGATCGCTTTCCGTGTTGGATTTGATCAACAGTTCCTTGTACTTTGGATGCTCCCAACGCGTGTCGTTGTTTCCGCCATCCTTGTCTCTGTACAGCTCGAGGAAGTTGATAGGGTCGTTAAAGTCACCCAGCCATCCCATACGGCCAACCTGGAAGTTTCCTTGGTGCATGTCTTCGAGGTAGACTTTCCATTCTTTGTTTTCCAGCTTCACTTCTACGCCGAGATTTTTCTTCCACTGGTCTTGAATCGCCGCAGCGATTTTTTGGTGGGCCTCAGACGTATTGTAGGACAGAGTGATTGGCGGAAGCTTGGAAATGCCGAGCTCCTTCATGCCTTCTTCCAACAGCTTTTTCGCTGTTTCAACATCATTGTCCTTGAAGTAGCCATCAGGTTTCAGCGCCATGGACGGCGGGACTGCACCTGTGGCAGGAATTTGGCCAGTTTGCAGGATATTGTCAATCAGGGACTGACGATCGATAGCATACGCGAACGCCTTGCGAATTTTCACATTATTAAACGGCGGTTTTTCTACGTTGAATTTATACCAGTACGTACCCGCGATTGGCTGAGTCGTAATTTTGTTCTGCTCTTTCAGAGCCGGGATGGCATCCGTCGGCAATGCGCTTGTCGGAGCACCAGCCCAATCGATTTCGCCGTTTTCAAACATGGACAGCTCGGTGTTCTCGTCTTCTACCATGGCAAACTCGATGCGATCAAGTTTTACAGAATCTTTGTCCCAGTAATTTTCGTTTTTGACGAGCACTAGCTTGCTCTTATGCTCCCAGCTCTCCATCTTGAAGGGGCCGTTGCCCAAGTGAGTCTTTGCTTCCCCTGCCCACTTCGGATTGGATTCAAGGAGGGCTTTGTTAACAGGGAAATAGGTTGGGAATGCAGTCAGCTCCAGGAAGAATGGAGTCGGGTTTTCCAGTTTTACTTCCAATGTTTTGTCGTCAAGTGCTTTCACACCGACTTCGTCGCGGCTTGCTTTGCCTTTGTTGTAGGCTTCACCATTCTTTACATAGTATAGCTGATAAGCGTAGTTGGATGCCGTATTTGGATCCAAAGCGCGTTTCCATGCGTATTCGAAGTCATGTGCCGTCAACGGTTCACCGTTTGCCCATTTGGTATCACGCAGCTTGAACGTATACGTCAACATGTCCTCGGAAAGCTCGTAGCTTTCAGCCACAGACGGCTGCGGCTTGTTATCCGGACCGATGCGGGTGAGACCGTCAAAGGTAGCGCGGATAATCGCGGCAGATGTCGTATCTTCGGAGAGTCCCGGATCTGCCGTTGGTGGTTCCGAATGGAGATTCAGTTTCAGCACTTGTGGCTTTTTCTCCGCAGGCGCCGCTGCTGGCTGTTGGGTCTGGCCTGTGTTCTCAGCCGGCTTCTGTTCTGTGGTAGTAGCCTGTTGGCCTCCACCGCAACCAGCCAATGCTGTACCGAGAACGGCAACGGAACTGACAAGAGCAAATACGCTTTTTTTCAACGCAATAACCCCCAATGTCATTGTCTTTTTTGTCTGTTTCTTTTTTTGTATGTTTTCAGAAAATTAGGAAAGAAAAAACCGTTTTTTCCCTCTTTGTTACCGGCGCTTACCAACCCCTTTCCTTATATGGCCACATCTTCATCACGAACGAACGAGAAGGAATCTTTATATTGTTTTAGCTCCAGCGACACATCCGCCGCCAGAATTCCTTCACATTGTGAGAGACGTTCGTTGACAAAGGTGATCAATTCTTCATTATTATGGAAACACGCTTGAATGATCAAGTCGTGCTTACCGCTGAATGCACCTACAAAGCGTACCTCCGGAAATTTGCTCAGTTCCTCAGCGACGCTGTTTTGCAGCCCGAGCTTGGTGGTCAATCCGATGATCGCCTGTACATGTAAGCCCAGCTTTTCTGGGTCAGGGTGAATAACAAACTGAAACACTCCATCTTGTAACAGGCGTGTAATCCGTGAACGGATGGTCCCTTCGCTCAAGCCAAGTTGATGAGCAATATCGGTGTATGCTCGTCTGCCGTCTTCTTGTAAAATTTGCAAGATCTGCATATCAACATGGTCTAGCTTTTTCATAAATACGATTTTTTAAGAACCTCCATTGGTTTTTTACGAAATTCGCAAAAATCTTTTACAATTTGCCTGTCACTTTAAACATAATCCGAAATGATAGCGGTGTCAACGAAATTTGACAAGTAGAATTATAAAAAATTATAAAGTGAATCCGAACAATAAATAATTTTTTAACATTTCACACTTACTATCTTTTACTCTATTGAACCGCAATTCAGTTGATTAATCAATAAAAATTTATCGAGAAAGACGTATTTTTTATCGAATGCTAGCATATTTATTTCCGAACGATGCCTTTTTTCGAGGCCTGCTCTTCGAAATGCGCATAAACCAGTGTCTTCACTCGATTTTCCAAAGTTTGGGAAAGCGTTTTCAGCAAATCTCCTGGAGAACAAACGCCGGACATTTCGTCCGACGTTATTTGTTTTACAGGAAACCTATTCGGTTATGATTTTGTAAATTAATGGTTGATCGATCAATGACTCGCTATCATAAGTATATGCGCCTTTCAACTCTTCTACCGCTTGCTTGAGCAATATCTCGTCATTGGCATGTACGGTAGCCAGTACATCGCCCTTGCGCACTTGATCGCCCCGCTTCTTGGCCAGCACGATGCCGACAGCCAGATCAATCGGCATTTCCTTGGTCAGTCTGCCCGCCCCCAACACTACCGACGCATGCCCGACTGTCTCCGCATCAATTGCAGAGATATAACCGTCCTGGCTCGCTTTCACCTCGGCTGTCAAAGACGCCTTGGGCAGTCGGTCAGGGTTGTATACATCCTCTTTGTTACCACCCTGGGCCTCGATCATCTGGGCGAGCTTTTCCACGGCTTTCCCGCTGTCCATAATCTCTTCCAGGCGCTTTCGGCCCTCTTCGACGTCTGCCACGAGCTCGCCGAGTACGAGCATATGCGCTCCGATCGCAAGCGCCAGCTCGGTCAAATCCTTCGGTCCTCTTCCAGCGAGTGTGTCAATCGCTTCTTTGACCTCTAATGCGTTGCCCACAGCAAAGCCGAGAGGTTGATTCATATCACTGATGACTGCGACCGTCCTTCTTCCTACCTGCGTGCCGATTTGGACCATGGCTGATGCAAGCGTTTCCGCCTGTTCCAGCGTCTTCATGAAAGCGCCTTTGCCGACCTTTACGTCCAGCAGGATCGCATCGGCCCCGGCCGCTATTTTTTTGGACATGATGGAGCTCGCGATCAGCGGAACCGCTTCTACCGTTGCGGTCACGTCCCGCAAGGCATATAGCTTCTTGTCTGCCGGGGTCAGATTCCCCGATTGGCCGATCACCGATACGCCGATTTCCCGTACTTGCTGCAAAAATTGTTCTCTCGTCCGTTCCACCTGGAAGCCGGCAAACGACTCCAGCTTGTCAATCGTCCCTCCGGAGTGCCCCAGGCCTCGTCCTGACATTTTGGCAACGGGAATCCCGGCCGCGGCAACGAGAGGAGCCACAACAAGCGTCGTTTTATCACCAACGCCGCCTGTACTGTGCTTGTCAACTTTGATTCCTTTCAGAGAGGACAAATCAAGCTGCTCGCCCGAACCCGCCATAGCCAGCGTCAGGTCGCCCGTTTCACGCGGAGTCATGCCGCGCAGCAGGACTGCCATCGCCCAAGCGGACATCTGATAATCCGGAATGCTTCCGTCTGTATAACCGCTAACCAGGAATTGAATTTCCTCGCTGGAAAGCTCCAGGCCATCTCTTTTTTTCGCAATGATATCGACCATGCGCATGATTATTCACCTCGTAGACAGTCTTTCCCCAAGCCCAGGGAGCAACAGGAAAGAAGGGTATGAAGCATGAACATACCCTCCTTTCCACCGCTCTTACAGCTTTGCGACAATGCCGTTAATCAGCGACAGGAACTGCGCTTTCACTTTTTCCGTCGTTTCCATGACTTCCTCGTGAGACAGCGGTTGCTCCAGAATTCCGGCAGCCATGTTGCTGATGCAGGAGATGCCGAGAACGTTCATTTTCATGTGTTTCGCCACAATCACTTCCGGTACTGTCGACATTCCGACCGCATCTCCGCCGAGAATGCGCAGCATGCGGATTTCTGCCGGAGTCTCGTAGGATGGGCCGAGCAGTCCGACATAGACCCCTTCCTGAAGCTCGATGCCTTGCTCGGCAGCTACCTCTTTTGCCAATCCGCGCAGCGCCTTCGAATACGCCTCTGACATATCCGGGAAGCGCGCTCCCAATTGCTCGTCGTTTGGTCCGATGAGCGGGTTGCGGAACGTCATATTGATATGATCGGCAATCAGCATCAGGTTTCCGGGCTGGTAGTTTTCATTAATGCCCCCTGCGGCATTCGTAACAATAATCGTTTCAACACCGAGCATTTTCATGACGCGGATCGGGAAGACGACCGCATCAAGCCCGTGTCCCTCGTAGTAATGGAAGCGGCCCTGCATCGCGACCACTTGTTTGCCCTGCAGCTTGCCGATGACAAGCTGGCCTTTGTGTCCGACGACGGTAGAAACCGTGAAGCCAGGAATCTCATGATACGGAATGATCACCGGATTTTCGATCTCGTCTGCCAGTACGCCCAGACCAGACCCGAGAACAAGCCCAATGGTAGGCTTCTCGCTCAGCTTTGGTTCGATGTAGCGGATTGCGTCTTGATATGTTGTCATCTGTCAAACTCCTCTCATACTATCGAAATGATTGCGTATTGCATGCCCGCATTTACAGTTTGGAAAGAAAGCTTTCCCCAATGGCTGGCGGCTGGACGCCAAAATTGTCCGCGATGGTTGCGCCGATGTCGGCAAATGTGCTGCGAATGCCCAAATGGCTGCCTGTGGCTATCCCTTTGTGGTAAATGAGCAGCGGAACGTATTCGCGCGTATGGTCGGTTCCGTGATGAACCGGATCATTTCCGTGATCGGCAGTGATGATCAGCAGATCTTCCTCCCCCAGGGAAGAGATAAGCTCAGGGATGCGTGCGTCAAATTCCATCAGCGCCTTGCCATACCCTTCCGGATCGCGGCGATGTCCGAATTTCGCATCGAAGTCGACCAGGTTTACGAAGCTGAGGCCGGTAAACGACTCTTTCATCGTACCCAGCAATTGATCGACCCCATCCATATTGTCCTTGGTCCGAATCGCTTTCGTAACCCCTTCATCTGCGTAAATATCACTGATTTTACCGATCGCAATAGAAGCCAGTCCCGCATCCTGGAGCCGGTTCATCACTGTCGGCGCGAACGGCTTAACGGAGTAATCATGCCGATTGGCTGTACGGACAAAGGAGCCGGGCTGGCCTACGAACGGGCGGGCGATGACGCGGGTGACGGCAAACTCGTCACGCAAAGTCAGCTCCCGGGCAACCTGACAGATGCGATACAATTCTTCCAGCGGGACCACTTCCTCGTGGGCTGCCACCTGGAACACACTGTCCGCAGAAGTGTAGACAATGACGTTGCCAGTCCGCATATGCTCTTCGCCCAGCTCATCGAGAATGTCTGTGCCGGAAGCGACCTTGTTGCCCAGCACCTTGCGTCCGATCCTCTCTTCGAACTCGTGGATCAGCTC
Source organism: Brevibacillus borstelensis (assembly GCF_003710865.1). Classification (GTDB taxonomy): domain Bacteria; phylum Bacillota; class Bacilli; order Brevibacillales; family Brevibacillaceae; genus Brevibacillus; species Brevibacillus borstelensis. The sequence goes on from NZ_RHHO01000031.1 coordinate 136,231, forward strand.
GGTCGGAAAACCATCCGGGTATGTGCGGAACGGTGTGGATACGTGCAGACCCATAATTTCCCAATGCCCTGTCGTTGTGTCCTTTCCGATAGAAACTTCATTCATTTTCCCATAATGGGCTTTTGGCTGCTGCGCAGCAGGGACATTGGCCAAAGGAGCGATATTCCCCAGGCCCAGTGCTTGCAAATGCGGAAGAGCAAAGCCTTCTACTCGTTCGGCAATATGGCCGAGCGTATGGGCACCCTCGTCTTGAAAACGGGGGGCGTCAGGCAATTCGCCGATCCCGACGCTGTCCATCACAATCAAGAAAACACGAGAAAAACGTGGCAAAAAAACCGCCTCCTACAAGTAAGTATGAAGAATGCACCCAGGTGTAAGGATAGTCGTCAGACGTCTGACGAGGAAAAAAAGAGAGACTATGCTCTCGGGTGGGTTTTTGCGTAAATATCCTTAATCCGGGTTCTGGTCACGTGCGTGTAAATCTGGGTCGTAGAAATGTCTGCATGGCCGAGCATTTCCTGCACGGAACGGAGATCTGCACCGTTCTCGAGCAGATGCGTGGCAAAGGAATGGCGCAGGGTATGCGGAGTAATTTCTGCTCTGACATTTGCTTTTTGCGCATATCGCTTAATAATTTTCCAAAAGCCCTGCCTGGTAATCTGCTTGCCCACATGGTTCAGGAACAGCGCAGTCTCCCCCTGCTCTTTTACAAGCCGGGGCCGCCCTGCCTGCAAATAATGCCGTACCATTTGAATGGCGACCGAACCGAGCGGGATGATGCGTTCCTTTGACCCTTTGCCCATGCATTTGACAAACCCCATCTCCAGATTCACATCCAAGACGCTGAGATTCACCAATTCCGACACGCGGATGCCTGTGGCGTACAGAAGCTCCAGCATCGCTTTGTCGCGTAGACCTGCGGGATGATTCATGGGCGGGCTGTCGAGCAGACGCTCCACCTCTTCCACCGATAATACCTTGGGCAGCCTTTTTTCAATTTTGGGCGTTTCCAAATGAATCGACGGGTCTTTGTCGATAAACTTGTCGCGTACGAGAAATTGATAAAAGGCCCGTATCGAAGCCATATTACGGGAAAGTGTCGCCGTAGCCCTGCCTTTTTCCTGCAAACTCATCAAATACCCGATGATCTGTGTCCGGGTAGAGTCTTCTATCCGGGTGATTCCCTGCTCCCGCAGATAGTTGGTATAGGCAACCATATCCCGTTGATATGATTCCAGTGTATTTGGTGAAAGCCCCTTTTCGACGGAAAGAAAATGGATAAAATGATCAATCAGCATGTCCATGAAGTTGTCCCCTTCAGGTGAAAAGTATCTCGTATTGCTTTCCACACGAAAAGGAAAAGTCCTCTTTTTTGGAGGAAAAATGCCCCTCTATTCCCCTGTCAGATAGAACAGCTGCAGCCTCGCCATATATCCGTCCAAATCCTTTGGAGCAGATGTATTGACGAGCTTCACGACTTTTACCGCATTGCCGTTTGGCTCCCGGTATTGGTTCCCGGACCACAGTTTATCGGTAAGCAGAGAGATAATCCCGTACGAAATCAATGTGCAGGTGACAAACAGGAGAAAAAAGCGCAAGATCTCCATGAATCGTCGAACCGGTATTCGCATGTGCCGACTTCCTCCCTGTTATCGTTCCTTCCATATATATGCGCCATTGAAAAATCCATTCAGCCCGCTTATGTGGGAAGGTCTTGGAGGACGTCGTCAAGCGGTACAAAGGGAACGTTCAAGGATCTGGCTACTGCTTCATACACGACGTGGCCGTTGAGCACATTGACCCCGCGAGCGAGCGCCCGGCTTTGGGCGATAGCAGTGCGGTACCCTTTGTTGGCAATCATCAGCCCGTAGGGAATGGTGACATTGGTCAAGGCGATGGTTGAGGTGCGGGGAACCGCTCCAGGCATGTTGGCAACCGCATAATGGACGACTCCATGCTTTACGTAGGTCGGATCGCTGTGGGTCGTAATCCGGTCGATTGTCTCGATCGATCCCCCCTGGTCAATCGCCACATCCACGATGACGGAACCGGGAGCCATCGATTTTACCATTTCCTCCGTGACCAGTTTGGGAGCCCTTGCTCCCGGAATCAGGACCGCACCGATCAAAAGGTCCGCTGATTGTACAGCCTCGGCAATATTGTAGTGATTGGACATGAGCGTATGCAGACGCCCCCGGAACAGGTCATCCAGCTCACGCAGCCTGCCTGCATGAATATCAAGCAGCGTTACCCTTGCCCCCATTCCGACAGCCATTCTGGCCGCATTCGTCCCGACAATGCCGCCACCGACAATGACTACGTGCGCCGGCGGAACACCTGGCACCCCTCCCAAAAGGATGCCCTTTCCGCCGTGAGGCTTCTCCAAAAATTGGGCGCCGATCTGTACAGACATCCGTCCTGCCACCTCGCTCATCGGCATGAGCAGCGGCAGCGACCCGTCATCGGTCTGGATCGTTTCATAAGCGATCGCCACCACTTTTTTGGCGCACAGCTCTGCTGTCAGCTCTCTTTCCGGTGCGAGATGCAAATATGTAAACAGGATCAGATTTTCCCGAAAATATGCGTATTCCTCCGGCAACGGTTCCTTTACCTTGCAGATCATGTCTGCATGCTGCCAAACTTCCCTGGCGCTGCTGAAGATTTCCGCACCGGCCGCGAGATAGTCCTCATCAAAAAAGCCAGAGCCCGCTCCAGCCAGTGTCTCCACGAGTACCCGATGTCCCGCCTGCCTGTAGGCGCTTACGCCTGCCGGGGTCAATCCTACCCTGTTTTCGTTGTTCTTCAGCTCTTTTGGGACTCCAATAATCACGCTTTTGCCGCCTCCTTCACTTGGCATTCACTTTCCTTATGATGCCTCCCGAAGTGAATCTCTAACAGCCAAAAGCGTCAAAACAAGAAAAACTTCTCCTTTTGAAAGAGAAGTTTTTTACTTGAAGTCCTCCACGTTGACCTTGTCGATACAGCGGCTGCAAATGCCGTAGAATGACAGGCGGTGATCGGTAATATAAAAGTTGTAAACATTCTTTACCTTTTCTTCTGCGGATACAAGGAGGTCCTCAAAAATTTCATCTACCGAGCCACAGTTGTTGCAGATCAAGTGATGATGGTGATACTCAGAATTATCGTCACGCAGGTCGTACCTGGCGACTCCGTCTCCAAAGTTCATCTTGTGGATGATCTTCAACTCACTCAGCAATTCCAGCGTACGATAGACCGTAGCCAAGCCTATTTCAGGGGCTTTTTCTTTCACGAGCAGATAGACGTCTTCCGCACTCAGATGATCTTCCTCGTTCTCCAGCAACACGCGAACAGTGGCTTCACGTTGTGGCGTCAGTTTATAGTTTTGGGAATGAAGTTGCTGCTTGATCTTCTCTAACTTTTCTTCCAACATGCTTGCCCCTCCCCGCTCACATGAAACCTGCTCCTATTATAGTAGAGGGGCATCCTAGAAGTCAAATACATAAGTTCTTACTTGAGAATAATTATTGATTGAGCACGATCTGCATCAGCTTCGGCGAGACAAAGGTTTCAAACATCGCCGCAATCGTCAGAACCGCCAGCATCGCAAGCACGAGCAAGGAATACCCCATGAAATGAGGCATGATCACATCTCGTTTGGATAACAACCTCGTTCTGATCAACCTGAGTGAAAAAGAAATCCCGCTTACTCCCACGATCATCAAGGCCGGAACAACCAACAGATTTTGCGGCAATACGCCCATCAGCGCAAAGGTGACTCCTTGCCATTGCAGCTGGTTGACGAGAAAACCGACCGTAAAGCCGATGACTACGCCTTTTAAAAACAGAAGGAGCAAAATCATCGGCAGGCCGATTATGGACAACCCCAGCACCCACATGATCCCGACTGTTTTTGCATAGTAGCCGAACGACTGCTGAAAATGCATGTTCGGTTCGGGAATGCCCTTTTCCCCGATACTGCTGAAAAAAAACTGGAGAAATCCGAACAGCTCTTGCCTTTGCGCGAGCGGCAGTGAATTGACGATAACCGCGCCAAAAATAATTCCCATCGTAAACAGAACGATCGTAAACCAGTAGAGTGATTGGTGCTCTTTCGAATATACGTGGATTGTTTGTCCAATTCGCGACCGCACAGCAGCTCGCCTCCCGCTTCGCTGATTCTTATACAGCTTATGCGGACGGGCTGTCGCCTATGACTTGTCCTCGCGCAAAGGGAGGATCTTGCCATACGTGCCGGCCCCACCTGCTTTTACCACCAGCCGCCCCTCTCTGGCCAAAACGATCAGCTCTGCAATACGGTCTCCTGTAATGCTCGCGAGCTCCTCCTGCCTTGTCCGATGCAAGATGGACATTTCCGTTCCAAAGCGCTCATAGAGTTTTTCCCGCAGCTTCGGACCTACTCCAGGGATAAACTCCAGCGGGACCTGCTCTATATACGGCGGCCGAAACGGAGGATGCACTCCTGCAGGCGCATCTGCCAGTTGGGCGATCCGGTCGTATACACCTCGAACCACACGCTTGAATCCGCATTGCGGACAGCGTCCCTGCTCGTTCGCCGGCTGTGTCGATTGGCACGATTGACAGGCAGTCTGATGGTACTTCCCGAGCTGGGGATGAAGGCCATAGTTTACGCTGACCCCGCGCCCTTCTTCCCTGCGCAGCGCCTTCACCCATTCCAGGAACGAGCGTTCACCCAGTGCAATGGATTGGTACTCCCTGCCGATTTTCGCCAAGGAATGTGCATCGGAATTGGTCAAAAACGTCTTTTCATGCAGCTCCAGCAAGCGATCCGCCATTTTCGTATTGGCGCTAAGCCCCAATTCCACCGCATAAATCAGGCTCGGATCCATCAATTCAGCCAGCGAATCCGTACAGCTTCCGTATAAGCCTTTATGCGGGGTGAAAATATGTGCGGGAACAACGACTCCGCCCCAATCGGCAATCACCTGCTGCAGCTCCCGCAATGTCGTACGAATGCGCTGCGAGCTGAGCTGCACATTTTTGCAGCGCTGGGAAAGCCATTTCGTAAACAGCCTCATCCTTGCCAGATCGGGCAGATAGCAGAGAAAATGCGCTTCTCCTCTGGCTGTCTCCTTGATCTCCACCTCACAGCCTAGGATCAGCATGGTCTGTTTGTACTGCACGCCTCCATCCTTGTGCTCTGCTGCATGTCCTTGGTCGATGAGATGCTGGAGCTCCTCCTGCACCTCCGGCGAATGGGCGTCGATAATCCCGATCATGTCCATGCCTTTTCGCTCCGACGCCTCTTCCAGGATTCTCGTCAAAGTCATTTGCCGCGAAGCCGTGATTTTGACGGGCTTTCCGGTCCATGTCCCCCCGACGTGGATATGCATGTCACAAAAAAACTCCGGCAGCGCGCTCTGCTTATTTTTTGCCATGCAACAACCGATTTTCCCACGCGAACAATGCCGCTACTGTTTTTGCATCCCGAATCTCCCCGAGTCGATGAAGCTCGTGGGCCTCTTCCAATGTAAGCTCCAAAACCTCTACAAACTCGTCTTCATCGGGTTGACTCTCTCCCTTTGTCAGTCCGGTTGCCAGGTAGAGGTGGAGAATTTCATTGGCAAACCCTGGAGAGGTGTAAAAAGAACTGAGAAGGGTATAATCTTTGGCCTGGTACCCCGTCTCCTCCTGCAATTCGCGCTTGGCACATGCAAGCGGCTCCTCGCCGGGCTCAAGCTTTCCAGCAGGAAGCTCGACGATCACTTGCTCCAGCGGCTTGCGGAACTGGCGGACCGCTACCAATTTTCCTTCATCGGTCAAAGCCATAACGGCAACGGCCCCCTGATGGGTGACAATCTCCCGCTTCGCTGTATGGCCGTTGGGCAGCAGCACTTCATCCACTTTCAACGTAATGACCTTGCCTTCATAAATCGTCTGGCTGGAAATCGTTTTCTCGTACAAATGCTGTGTATCCTTCATCGGTTCATCACCCTTTGCGTTTGGCTGGTTCTAAACAGGAATGTCTCTCCATATGCTTTGAGCAAGACACTTGTCCAATCCATATTGTATAGGAGGAGAGAGAGGATGAAAACCTATGTGGACGAAAAGCAGATTCGGATGGTAGGAAAAGCGTGGGAAATTCGCGCTACACTCCGCTCCTGGTCAAAAAAAGACCTAACCTTGCAAGAATATCTCGCCCGACGCAGCAATTCGTCGCGTCGCTAATGCTGTCTTTTATGTAGGGAATGCTCTTTGCCGCAAGCACCCCGGCCAAAGCAGCTGTCTGAAACGGTGCCGGGTCTTGCCGCCAGCCTCGGCCCATCGTGGAAAAGTGCAGGTCATACATGCGCTCCAGCTCATCCAATTCTTCCTCTGCTGGTGCGGCTGCACGCAGGACAAGATGGTCTGTCTGTTGGCAGATGCCGTCCATTTGCCTCGCGATACGGCTATCGCGTTCGTCATCCCATACGGGGACGGGTACGATGGCTGGACGAAGCGCAAACCTTTTCAGCACCGTAATCGTGTGATGGCTTACGCCCAGATGCCGCTCCCTAGGGTCGGAAAAACTGATGCGCGGTATAAAAAACGGGACGCCTCCAAGCAGGCTGACAGCATGCGTTACTTCAGCCAACTGCATTCCTGAAAAGCCGAATGTAGTGGCCGTCCCTGCCACACCGGGCCCCAAGATGCATAGAATGATGTCAGCTTGTGCTACGTGACGGGCAGCTAATAAACCGTTGTGAATCGAAACGGTTTCCAAATCTCCGCCCCACGCATGTCCGGTCGTGACCGTGCTGCCAAGCAGCCCTTTCCGCTTTAAATGGTCTGCCTGTTGGCTCAAGCCGATTGGCAATGATGCCGCATCGGGCATGACATAGACAGCTCTCAGGTCTGAGTCGGTTTGTTTGATTGCTGACGCCACTGCCGGCAGCAGACTGTGAAGCTCTCCGATCAATACAGGGGTCCCCTCCAATGAGACCTGTTCATTGTTGAACAGCGCGTGATAGGGGCTATGCTGCTCTTCCACGCTATCCACAGCTAATTGCCACGGAGCATACCGCATTTTCATGACGTGGCCCCACGTGCTCGGATATACATCGACCGGATTTTTCTCTGCCGATTTTCCTACTACAATATGATACCCTCCCGTACCCAATTGGAGTCGAATGGCTGTCGTATTTATCAGGAGCTCCTCGCCTTCCTCGTAATGCTCCTGCGAGTATGAAATAGCGTGTTCGGTTTGGCTGGTTTCAGGCAAAAAAACCTCCAGAACCTGCATGCCTTGTCTTTTGAGCAGAACCTGCTTCACAACCCCCGATTCCAGGCGAAGCACTGCACATCCCCCCGCTTTCGCCAGCTTCCTTGATCAAAACACCAATTCGGCAAAGACCAGTACCTTTTTGATAAATTATGGGAATCAGGCAAAAAAAAGAACCAGGTCTCCCCATGGAAGACCCGGCACTTCGCGTTGTGCTTCTTCATTTTAATTGTATCGTTTTCGCTTTACTCAAGAACTTCTGCAATAACCGCCAACACGAGTTCGGACGCTTTGTTGAGCTCAGCAATCGGCATCCGCTCGTTCTTGGTATGGATGTCTTCGTAGCCGATCGCAAAGTTTACGCTCGGGATGTTGTAGCCGTTAAAGACGTTGCCGTCGCTGCCGCCACCGCTCGATACCAGCTCGGGATTGCGGCCGATGCGCTTCACTGCGCCAATCGCTTTTTGAACAACAGGCGTTTCTTCATTAAACTTGTAGCCGTGATACATAAAAATGACATCGTTTTCGCACTTCCCGCCCATTTCCGCAGCTGCCTCTTCAAAAGCGGTAGTCATGCTTTTTACCTGCGCCTCCAGCTTATCCATTACAAGGCTGCGCGCTTCCGACCATACCTCTACATAGTCCGTCACGATGTTGTATGCCTTGCCGCCTTCAAATCGGCCGATATTGGCCGTCGTATCGGCGTCAATGCGACCCAGGGACATGCGGGAAATGGCTTTGCTGGCAATCGTGATCGCACTGATTCCGTCTTCCGGATTTACCCCTGCGTGAGCGGCTTTTCCGTGAATTTTGGTCACGATACGATACTGTCCAGCCCCTGCTACCGTAATCGCTCCGACCGGACCTTCCGAATCGAGGATGAAGCCCATCTCGGCCTTCAGCAGGCTGGAATCCATGGCGCGTGAACCGACGAGACCGGATTCTTCACCGACAGTCAGGACAACCTGGATAGTCGGATGCGGCAGATTTTTTTCCTTCAGTGTCCGAATCGCTTCAAAAATCGCTGCGATCCCGGCTTTGTCGTCCGCACCCAAAATCGTAGTCCCGTCGGAGTAGACGTAGCCGTCACGAACTTGCGGTTTGACGCCGTTGCCTGGAACGACCGTATCCATGTGGCTGCTGAACAGAATAGCCGGACCTTTGGCATTTCCCTCCAGCGTGGCAATGAGGTTGTTTCCGCCGTGGCCCGTCTTGGCCGCTGCGTCGTCTTCCTCAACGGTGAAGCCCATTTCAATCAGCTTGTCCTTCAGCACTTTGTTGATTTGCTCTTCGTTTTTGGTTTCACTGTCGATTTGTACGAGCTCCAAAAACTCGTTTAGCAATCGCTCCTGGTTGATCACGACAATTCCTCCCGAATAAAGCCCCCGCAGGGCCAATACGGCAACCCGCGGGGCTTGTCTAATGAAAATGCCAGATGATAGCATTGTCTACCTGTTACAAGTATACAGCAAAAAAATTTTTTCTACCATGTCGTGCCAGCCTTTTTCTGCTTGTTTACAGGGGGATATTTCCGTGTTTCTTGGAAGGACGGCGCTCTTCTTTGTTTCTCAGCATTTCCAGCGACCGTTTTAAATATTTGCGGGTTTCCCGCGGATCGATCACGTCATCCACCATTCCGTTTTCTGCTGCCACATACGGATTGGCAAAGCGCTCGCGATACTCGGCAATCTTGGCCTGGCGGGTAGCCACCGGATCAGCGCTCTGTTCGATGTCGCGGGCAAAGATCACGTTGGCCGCTCCTTCCGGGCCCATGACCGCGATCTCGGCATTCGGCCAGGCATAGACGACGTCTGCACCGATGGCCTTGGAATTGAGGGCCACGTAAGCACCGCCGTACGCTTTTCGCGTAATGACACTGATTTTCGGCACTGTCGCCTCGGAGTAAGCAAACAATATTTTTGCACCATGCCTGATGATCCCGCCGTGTTCCTGGTTAATGCCGGGGAAAAAGCCGGTCACATCGACGAATGTAATCAACGGAATGTTGTAGCAGTCACATGTCCGGATAAACCGTGCCAGCTTGTCGGATGAGTCGATATCCAAACCGCCTGCCATCACCTTTGGCTGGTTGGCGATCAGCCCCACGCTTTGTCCGTCGATACGCCCAAAGCCGACCACGATATTGCGGGCGAAATCCGGCTGTACTTCTAAAAACTCTCCATGATCCACAATCTTTTCCAGCACTTTTTTTACGTCATACACCTTGGTGCCCGCTACCGGGACCAGGTCGATCAGCTCTTCCAGCCAGTCCCCCTCATCCCCGCTATATGCTTTTACCGGCGGTTCTTCCCGGTAATTTTGCGGCAGGAAGCTCAGCAGGTTGCGCACTTGCAGCAACACCTCTTCTTCTGTTGCGGCGGTAAAATGCGCGTTTCCACTGATGGCAGAGTGGACAGAAGCGCCGCCCAGATCTTCGCTGGATATTTTTTCGCCCGTTACCGTTTCAATGACTTTCGGTCCCGTAATAAACATCTGTGACGTCTTTTCCACCATAAAAACGAAATCGGTAATCGCCGGGGAATAGACTGCCCCGCCCGCGCAAGGTCCCAGAATGACGGAGATTTGCGGAATCACGCCTGAATAGATCGAGTTCCGGTAGAAGATATGCCCGTAACCGTCGAGGGAGACGACCCCCTCCTGAATCCGCGCCCCGCCGGAGTCGTTAAGACCAATGACAGGTGCGCCGTTTTTGGCCGCGAGATCCATAATGTTGGCGATTTTTTTGGCATGCATTTCCCCAAGCGCTCCACCAAAAACCGTAAAGTCCTGGGCGAACAGATAGACGAGCCGGCCGTTGATTTTGCCGTAGCCTGTCACTACCCCTTCGCCTGGAGCGTCGAGTTTGTCCATCCCGAAGTTGGTCGCCCGGTGTTTGACAAATGGCTGCAGCTCGACAAACGTGTCCGGATCGAGCAGAAGCGAGATACGCTCCCGTGCCGTCAGCTTGCCGCGATTGTGCTGGGCAGCGATGCGCTCGTCTCCGCCGCCCATCTCGACTTTCCGTTTTCGCTCGTACATCTCGTCGATTTTTTCGAACATCGCTTCACTCATCGTTGCCTTCCTCCTTACCTGCAGATGTATCCGGATACTCACACAATTCGAACAGAACTCCGCCAGCCGCCTTTGGATGGATAAAGGCGATTTGCGCGCCATGCGCTCCCGGCTTGGGCACTTCATTTATAAGCGGAATGCCGTTTGCCTGCAAATGGTGCAGACGCTCCGCCACGTTCTCGACATCAAAGGCGATATGGTGAATGCCTTCGCCGCGCTTGTCAATAAATTTGGCGATCGGACTGTCCGCACTCATCGGCTCCAACAGTTCGATCCGGCTTTCTCCGACCCCGAGGAAAGCGACACGAACCTGCTCGCTCTCCACCGCTTCTGTCCCGAGCAGGTTAAGCCCAAGCTGCTCGGTGTAAAATGGCAGAGCCTTATCGAGATTTTTCACAGCTATGCCGATATGGGCAATCTTTTTCGGGGCTTTTTGAAAGGTCAACTGCTTTCTTTTCACATGGGCACGGATAAAGTCAGCGGTCACACTGGTAGGCGTGCCTGGCGTGAAAACTTCCGCTACTCCGTGTTCTTTCAAGTAGGGGATATCTTCCTGTGGAATTACGCCTCCCCCAACGACCAAGATGTCATCCGCTCCCTGTTCCCTGAGCAGACGGACAACCTCTGGAAAGAGCTCATTGTGAGCCCCTGAAAGACAGGAGAGTCCCACGCAATCGACATCCTCCTGTATCGCAGCTGCGGCGATCTGGGCCGGTGTCTGACGGAGCCCCGTGTACACTACTTCCATCCCTTCGTCGCGAAGGGCCTGCGCCACTACCAATGCACCCCGATCGTGTCCGTCGAGCCCTGGTTTGGCAACCAGTACGCGAATCCTCTGTTCCATCAATAGCTCCCCCTTGTCACTAGAACCTTCCTGTTTGCTGACTAAACCGCCCGGTACTCGCCAAATACGCTTCGCAATACGCCGCAGACCTCTCCAATCGTGGCATAATGGCGGACGCATTCGATAATGTACGGCATCAGGTTGTCTTTGCCCTGTGCTGCTTCGCGCAACTGATTGAGCGTTTGTTCAACTGATTGCTGATTCCTTTTTGCCCGCAGTGCATCTAGCCGCTCTTTTTGTTTCCTGCCAAGCTCAGGGTCTACGCGAAGCAGCTCCGGCTGTGGCTCGTTTTCAAGCTGAAAGCAGTTCATTCCCACTACCTTTTCCTCGCCGGATTCTATTTTTCGCTGCGTTTCATAGGCTTGCTTGTGAATCTCCCGCTGCATATACCCCGCTTCCACAGCAGCTACGGCACCGCCCATTTGCTCGATTTTCTCCAAATAGGAAAGTGCCTTGGCCTCTATCTGGTCTGTCAAATACTCCACAAAGTAGGAACCTGCCAGAGGGTCGACTGTATCTGTTACGCCGCTTTCAAACGCGATGATCTGTTGTGTCCGCAGCGCGATGCGGGCAGATTCTTCCGTCGGCAAGGCGAGCGCCTCGTCGCGGGAATTCGTATGCAGGCTTTGCGTGCCGCCAAGGACTGCTGCCAGTGCCTGCAGGGTGACGCGAACGATGTTATTGTCAGGCTGCTGCGCCGTCAGCGTGGAACCGCCCGTTTGGGTATGAACGCGAAATTGCCACGACTTCGGATTTTTTGCTCCGTATCTCTCTTTCATCAAGCGAGCCCACATTCTCCGGGCTGCACGGAATTTGGCAATCTCTTCGAAAAAGTGATTGTGTCCGTTGAAGAAAAACGATAGCTGTGGAGCAAAACGGTCAATGTCGAGACCGGCCTGGAGCGCAGCTTCCACGTATGCGATGCCGTCCGCGATCGTAAACGCGACTTCCTGAACGGCAGTCGACCCGGCTTCCCGAATGTGATAGCCGCTGATGGAAATGGTGTTCCATTTGGGCACGTTCTCTGCACAGTAGGCAAAGATGTCCGTAATCAAACGCATGGACGGCTGCGGCGGAAAAATATATGTGCCCCGGGCAATGTATTCCTTCAATATGTCATTTTGAATCGTACCTGACAGCTTCTCTGCCGGTACGCCCTGTTTTTCTCCTACTACGATATACATGGCAAGCAAAACAGATGCTGGTGCATTGATCGTCATCGAGGTGCTTACCTTGTCGAGCGGTATGCCGTTCAGCAGCACTTCCATGTCCTCCAGCGAATCGATGGCTACACCGACCTTCCCGACTTCGCCTGTTGCCATCGGGTCATCCGAGTCGTAGCCGATCTGTGTCGGCAGGTCAAAGGCAACGCTCAGCCCGGTCTGCCCCTGTTCAAGAAGATAGCGGAACCGCTTATTCGTTTCCTCGGCAGAACCAAAGCCGGCGTATTGCCGCATCGTCCACAGTCTTCCTCGATACATATTGGGTTGAACGCCCCGCGTATACGGATACTCTCCCGGGAATCCGACATTTTCCATATAAGCATCATCGATCTGATCCGGCACATACAGCGGATCGATCTCGATCGCGGACGAGGTGGCAAACTGCTGTTTTCTTTCGGGCGACTTGGCCAGCCGTTCATTCAGCTCTTGTTGCCACTTTCGGTACAGTTCGGTACAATCTTTAGTAGTCACCTGCAAACACCTCGTTTTCCATGTAATGACCGATCGTCTAAACGAAGGAAGGAACTTCTCCTCCTTCCAATAATTCTAGCACAGCGAGTTACACAATAACGCGACAATTTCCACTTTTCGTGCAGTAAATTTTTCAATCGCGCTATTCAGGAGGTTCGATATGCCGAAACATTCAACACTGGTAAAAATCATGGTCTTTATTATGATTGCCGCTCTCGTGGTTCCAACGTTCTTTTACTTCCGATGATCAGAGGCCCTCTGGGCAGCCAGACGGTTCATCATAAGAAAAACCCCTCCCGACCGGGAAGGGTTTTTTGCTGTTTATTGATAGACGAATACGCTGGATGTTTTGGCATCCCAGCCTACTTTGTAGCCCAGATTGTCGGTTACAAAGCGGATCGGAACCATCGGCATTCCGTTTTTCAACGCAACTGGCGCTGGCAGGGTAAATTCCTGACTTCCTACGTATGCCTTGTTGGAGTCAACTGTAAAACGGACCACTGTTCTGCCTTTAATGATCGCTACCGTCTGGTTGTTCCATTGGGTAGTCAACGCCATGGCTTCCTTGAAGAACTGAGCTGGCACCATTGTTGTATTTCCGTTCGCCAGATAAGGAGCTTCCTGCAACGGATATACTTTTCCATGCAACGTAAACGATTTGTTGTTTACTTTAAACAGTGCAGCGTTCGCCGGGACTGCTGTCTGCGGCTGCTGTGGCTGCTGTGGCTGCTGTGGCTGTTGCGGCTGCTGCGGAGCCGGTTGAGCTGGCTGCGCCGGTTGAGGCACGCCCACTCCAACTGCACGTCCAAACAGCAATCCTTTTTCCTCAGAGCTGAAGACATTGATCGTGTACGTGTTTTTCGCCGCAGGGTTCACGATGTTGGCTGCTGCCCCGATCACGATGTTGGCTCCAGTTCCTGCAGCGATGTCTTGAGCCGGGTAAACCAGCACGTTTTGTCCGCGAACGGCAACAAAGCTGGCGGCAACGCCGTTTACAGAAACGCTTGCCGGTGCGATGTATGCTGGCACCTTGTACCCAACCGGGAATACGACTTCAATGAAATCGCGCTGTTTCACCAGCGGAGCGCCAAATGCTTTCACGGCGATGTTGACGCCAGTTTGCTTCCCTACCGCTGTGTTGGTCAAGGTGATTGTTGCCGTGCTGTTGTTTGCCGGTGCAGTAGTGCCAGGTGTCGTTGGCGTTGGAGTTGGCGTTGGTGTCGGCGTTACCGCCCCTGCACCATTGATCCGGAACGTTTTGGACGTTGCCGTTTTGCCGTCAACCGTCATCTTGAGCGTATAATCGCCCGCAGCTTTCGGGTTGGTAATCCAAGCGTTGTAGTCGATATCTACTTTTACATTTTTGCTGGAAGAAAAGTTGGACGGCGCAGTCAATGCAATACTGTTTCCGGCAAAACCGACTCTTTTAGGCGTCTTTCCGTTGATTTTGAAATCATCTGGATTCAAATACCCTGGAATCATACCAGACGATGGGAACTCGATAATGACATCACTGTCCGCCTTCAATTCTGTCTTTCCGAAGTCAGCTTCGAAGCTGAAGCTGGTGCGAGCACCTGCTGAACTGTCAGAAAGGGATACAGTAAAATCACTCGCAGTGGAAGAGCTGGAAGAAGAACCAGATTTTTTAATGTCAAACTTCTTAGATGTATAGGTTGTTCCATCCCATTTCACATCAATGGTATATTTATCGCCAGCAGATGGGTTAGTGATTCGTGCGCTTTTGTAAAACTTAAGCGTCAGTTCTTTTTTTCCGTCTGCTTTAGACGGAACCTTGATCTCTACTTTTTTGCCGGAGACGCTTACAGAATCAGGTGTGTATTCATTAATATCGATGTCATCCTTGGAAATCTTGCTTGGCAGCATATCCGAGCTTGGGAACGTAACAGTGATATAGTCGCCTTTGGTCAATTTGTCTTTCAGCTTGATTGGACCGATTTCATACTCGGTTTCTTTCTTTTCGGTTTTGTCGTCGATATCGACAGAGTAGTCATCGGAGCTTCCTTTGCTACTGCTGCTTCCACTTGTAATTTTCACATCCTCAGACTCTTCGCTCTCAGCCGAAGTGCTGATGTCGATAGAGTATGTACCCTTTTTATCGGGGTTCGTAATTCCGTCCGTGATTTTTATCCTTAGGTCCGAGCCTTTACTAAGTTCTTCGTCGACCTTGATTGTAATTTCTCTCCCGCTGACACTAACGCTTTTCACTTCAAAATCAGCATCGATATCGTCTTCGTCCATGCTGCTGTCGACATCAAAGCCTTTTGGGAACGTGATATAAATTTTGTCTCCGGAATCCAAAGCTTTTTCAATCGTAAAGTCAATCGTATATTTGCTGTCCGCACCTTCCTCGTCATCGTCTGGATCAATCGAGATATCGGTGATTGCACTAGCGGACTGCGGAGCGATGACAAACGGCGTCGTTGCCAAGGCTGTAGCCAGCATAATTGGAAGTGCTTTTTTGCTCTTCTCCATGTTCTTCCTCCCATACTTCTCTTGAAATCGATCAAACTTTTCTTGTCGAAACGCTATCAGTTTACCATATTTACGAAATAGAGGGAATCTATTCGCATAAAAATGATAGGCATGACAGCATTCATATGGTATGACGAAGCAACATGGCAAAAGGTTACAAAGCAGTTACACGAAAAAATAAAAAGCCAGCAGCAAGAGAGAAGTCCATCCCTCCTGCTGCTGGCACAGCGTTGTTTTTGTCGATCAGTACAGCTTTGTATCCGGCCCGATCGCCTCCAGCTTTTGCTTGACGCTTTGCAGGAAACGGCCGCACACCAGTCCGTCGAGAACCCGGTGATCCAGCGAGAGGCACAGGTTCACCATCGAGCGGACGGCAATCATGTCATCGATCACGACAGGCCGCTTCACGATCGACTCGACGCTGAGGATCGCCGCCTGCGGCGAATTGATGATCGGCATCGACAGGACCGAGCCAAACGAGCCCGTATTGTTTACCGTAAACGTCCCTCCGGACATGTCATCTACGGACAATTTGCCTGCCCTCGTCTTCGCCGCCAAATCTTCGATCGACTTGGCGATGCCGAGAATCGACTTCTGATCCGCGTCCTTGATGACCGGAACGAACAGAGCATCCTCTGTCGCCACGGCGATCGAGATGTTGATGTTTTTCTTGACGATGATTTTATCCCCAGCCCAGGTGGAATTGATCATCGGGTACTCCTTCAGCGCTTCGACTACCGCCTTGATAAAGAACGGCAGGAAGGTGAGGTTTACTCCTTCTTTGCGTTTAAATTCGTCTTTTACCTGATTGCGGAAAGCGACGAGCTTGGTCACGTCTACTTCTACCATCGTCCACGCATGGGGTGCCTCGTGTTTGCTCTGCACCATGCGGTTTGCGATCGTCTTGCGAATGGGCGTGACCGGGATGATCTGATCGCCTGCGGCTGCGGGAACTTCCCTTGCTGCTGCCTGGACGGGCTGCGGGCTTTGCCCCACTGCCGCGGAAGCCGGCACCCCTACTGGCGTATTCACAACCGGCGCTGCCTCTGGGGCTGCCGCAGCCGGCTGTCCGCCGTTGTCAATGATCGCTTGAATATCCTTGCGCGTCACGCGCCCTTCCATCCCCGTTCCCTGCACGCGGGACAGATCAATTCCATGCTCCTGGGCAAGCCTCATCACGGCTGGGGAAAAGCGTTGTTTTCCGCGCTGGGCCTGTTGACCGTTCGTGTCCGGACCTACTCCGGAAACAGCCTGCCCTGCTGCAGCTGGAGCAGCATTGGCCGCCAGATTGGCCGAAACAGCCGCCCTGCCTTCTGCCGCTTGAGCAGGAACCGTTTTTGCCTGCTGGCTGGTGTCAGCACTGTTGACAGCGGGGGTATTTTCCGGCTGATCGGCCCCTCCCCCCTCTTCTTCGATGTACAAGATCAAGGTACCGATCGCAACCGTGTCACCTTCGGGCACAACGATCTCCGTCACGCGGCCGGCAACCGTGGAAGGCACTTCCGCATTTACCTTGTCCGTGGAGACTTCAGCAAGCGGATCGTATTTTTTGACCTGATCTCCCACTTTCACCAGCCACTTGGTAATGGTGCCCTCTGTCACACTTTCTCCCAGTTGGGGCATTAGCACTTTTGTCGCCATGTTCGATGGTCCTCCTTGGTTTTAAAAGTGGGCCAGGTCCCGCATTGCTTCCAGCACTTTGTCCGGATTCAACATAAAGTATTTTTCCATTGGCGGACTGTATGGCATGGCCGGCACATCAGGACCGCACAGACGTTTGATCGGAGCATCGAGGTCAAACAGGCAATGCTCCGCAATGATCGCAGCCACTTCACCGCCTACGCCGCCCTCTTTGTTGTCCTCGTGAACAATCAATACTTTTCCGGTCTTGGAAGCGGCTTCGACGATAGCTTCCTTGTCGAGCGGGTACAGTGTCCGCAAGTCGAGTACATGCGCGCTGATGCCTTCCTGAGCCAGCTTTTCAGCGGCCTGCAAGCAAAAATGCAGCGTCAGGCCGTAGGAGATGACTGTAATGTCCGTTCCTTCCCGTTTGACATCCGCCTTGCCGATCGGCAGCACGTAATCTTCTTCCGGCACTTCTCCTTTTATCAAGCGATAGCAGCGCTTGTGCTCGAAAAAGAGGACGGGATCGTTATCGCGGATGGCCGCCTTCAGCAGGCCTTTTGCATCGTACGGCGTAGAAGGCGCCACTACCTTTAGCCCGGGTACATTCGTAAACATCGCTTCCACCGATTGGGAATGGTACAGTGCACCGTGCACCCCGCCTCCAAATGGAGCGCGGATGGTAATCGGGCAGGTCCAGTCGCCATTGGAGCGGTAGCGCATTTTCGCCGCTTCGCTGACGATCTGGTTGACAGCAGGCATGATAAAATCAGCAAACTGAATTTCGGCGATCGGACGCATCCCGTATGCGGCAGCGCCAATTCCAACACCGACAATTGCCGACTCGGCGAGCGGCGTGTCAATCACGCGTTCTTCGCCGAATTCCTCGATCAGTCCCACTGTGGCCCGAAAGACGCCACCCCGAACGCCGACGTCTTCCCCCAGGACAAACACACCCGGATCGCGGCGCATTTCCTCACGCATCGCCATAGTGATCGCATCAATAAATGAGATGACTGCCATTTGGATTCCCCCTTATTCCCCGTATACGTGGGTAAGCGTAGATTCAGGTGTCGGATAAGGCGCCTGTTCGGCATAATCTGTAGCCTCGTCGACTTCCTTCTGAACACGGGACAGCAGCTCCTGTTCCTTGGCATCATCGAGAAGTCCTACCTCTTTCAGATAGTTGCCAAATACGAGGATCGGGTCCTTTTTCTTCGCTTCTTCCACTTCTTCCCGCGTGCGATAGGTGCGATCATCGTCATCGCTGGAATGAGGGACCAGACGGTACATGACTGCTTCGATCAGAGTCGGGCCCTGGCCGGAACGAGCTCGCTCCACCGCTTCCTTCGTGACGCGGTAGACCTCGATCGGATCATTGCCGTCGACGCTGACACCAGGGAAGCCGTAGCCGATCGCACGGTCAGCCACACTTTCGCAGCCCAACTGCTTTTTCAGCGGAACGGAAATGGCGTATTTGTTATTCTCACAGAAAAAGATGACGGGAAGCTTGTGCACACCCGCAAAGTTTGCTCCTTCGTGAAAATCCCCCTGGTTGCTGGAGCCTTCTCCGAACGAGGTGTAGACAACGTGGTCTTTCTTTTGCATTTTGCCGGCCAGTGCGATTCCGACTGCATGAGGTACCTGCGTGGTCACAGGGCTCGAGCCTGTCAGGATATTCCATTTTTTGCCACCGAAGTGACCTGGCATCTGCCGGCCGCCGCTGTTCGGGTCCTCGGCTTTGGCAAATGCGGAAAGCATGCAATCTCTTGCTGATTGACCAAATACCAGGACTAATCCGAGATCACGGTAGTAAGGACACAGGTAGTCCTTCCCTTTTTCCAGCGCAAACGCAGCGCCAACCTGTGCAGCCTCCTGCCCCTGGCAGGAAATGACGAATGGCACTTTTCCCGCCCGGTTCAACAGCCACTGACGCTCATCGATTTTGCGAGCCAGCAGCATGTAATAATACATTTCCAGCACTTGCGCGTCAGTCAAGCCTACTTCTTCATGCCGTTTGCTTGTCATGTTCGGATACCCTCCTTATCATTTTCGCTAGCTGTGAATTGCCTTTCCGTCTACTGTCAAAGCAGCCTCCATGATGGCTTCCGACAAAGTCGGATGGGGATGTATGGTATGTCCGATTTCCCATGGCGTCGCGTCCAGCACGCGTGCCAGCCCGGCCTCGGAAATCATGTCGGTGACATGCGGACCGATCATGTGCACGCCGAGCAAATCGTTTGTCTTCGCATCGGCTATGATTTTGACAAAGCCGTCGTTTTCACCGTGCACCAGCGCTTTTCCGAGCGGCTTGAAACTGAATTTGCCCACTTTTACGTCAAAGCCCTGACTGCGGGCCTCCGCCTCGGTCAAGCCGACATTCGCAACTTCGGGCCTGCCGTACGTGCATTTCGGCACCTTGGTGTAATCAAGCGGCTCGACAGCTAGACCTGCCATGTGCTCGACGGCGAGAATCCCTTCGTGCGATGCCACATGAGCGAGCTGCAGACCGCCGATCACATCGCCGATCGCGTAAATATGGGACTCGGCGGTCTGGAAGTATTCGTTCACGCTGATAAAGCCGTTTTCCACCTTGATTTCTGTCGCTTCCAGGCCGATATTTTCCACGTTGGCCTGTCTGCCAACGGACACGAGCAGTTTTTCGGCAGAAAAGCTCTGCACGCCGCCTGCGGTTTCAGCTTGAATGGCTACCTTTCCCTCTGATGTTTCCAGTGATTCCGGCAGCACCCTGGCTCCTGTCACGATGTTTATTTTCCGTTTCTTCAGCAGACGTGCCATTTCCTTGCTGATTTCCTCATCTTCGGTCGGCAAAATCCTGTCTGCGTACTCGACGACTGTGACCTCAACGCCGAAATCATTCAGCATCGAGGCCCATTCGATCCCGATGACACCACCGCCGACAATGACCACCGAAGAGGGCAGCTGCTCCCATTGCAGCGCTTCGTCGCTGGTCACAACTTGCTTTCCGTCGATCGTCAGTCCTGGAAGCGTACGGGGTCTCGAACCGGTAGCGAGAAGCAAAAAGCGCGGCACCAGCATTTCCTGTTCGCCAGACGGCGTTTCGATCCGGACTGCGCCTGCCTGCGGCGAAAAGATAGAGGGACCCATGACGCGGCCAAATCCTTCGATTACCGTAATGTTGCCTTTTTTCATCAAATACTGGATGCCTTTGTGCAATTGCTCGACGATTCCCTCTTTGCGAGCTTGAACGCGCGCAAAATCAAGGCCGATCTTTTCAGCCGTGACTCCGTATTTGTCTCCCTCTTTCAGCGTAGCAAATACTTCCGCACTTCTAAGCAGCGCCTTGGAGGGAATGCAGCCGCGATGAAGGCAGGTGCCACCCATTTTGCCCTTTTCCACGACAGCTACCTTCATTCCCAGCTGTGAGGCACGGATTGCTGCTACGTAGCCCCCCGTTCCTCCTCCCAACACGACGAGATCATATTCCTGCGACATGTTTTTCTTCCCCCTCTGATGGCAAACTGCATTGCTTGTGAACGCGCCATGACCGTCAGTGGCTTGCTGGACGATCAGTAAATGGCTGCTCATATGACTAGATCATAATAACAGGTACAAGTAGGTTATGTATACCGGAACCGCCTGCTTTGCGAGCAGGTGCGGCCCCGGAAATAAGTACTTTTTATACGATCAGCTTACCGGTGGTAAACCGATTTTCCATTTTGCAAAAAGGTGCTGCGCGATTTGGCCAGGCTGGCGATGCGTTCTTCGGCCATGCGGTCTGCCGCTTTGTAGGAAGGCACCCCGTCGCGTTCAGCGATTTCAAATACTTTCAGGATGTTGTCGTAAATCGTCTCTACCTTTTTCAGTGCGCGCTCGCGATTGTAGCCTTGCAGCTCGTCGGCTACATTGATCACGCCGCCGGCATTGATGATGTAATCGGGTGCGTAGATGATGCCCATCTCATGAATCATATCGCCATGTCTTTCTTCTTTCAACTGATTGTTGGCCGCTCCTGCAATTACTTTCGCCTTCAAAAGCGGGATCGTGTCGTCGTTGACGATGGCTCCCAGGGCGCATGGAGAGAAAATATCGCAGTCCACGCCGAAAATTTCGTCCACGCCTACTGCTTTGGCGCCAAAATCGTTGACAGCGCGGTTTACGTTTTCTTCATTGATGTCGGTAACAATCAGGTGTGCGCCTTCTTCGTGCAGATGGCGGCAGAGGTTGTAGGCTACGTTCCCCACGCCCTGAACCGCTACTACGCGGCCAGACAGGTCGTCGCTGCCATACGCGAGCTTGGCAGCGGCTTTCATCCCGCGGTACACGCCGTAGGCAGTCACAGGAGAAGGGTTGCCGCTGGAGCCAAAGGCTGGAGATACGCCTGTTACATAATCAGTCTCAAGGTGGATCATATCCATATCGGCAACAGTCGTACCTACGTCTTCGGCTGTAATGTAGCGGCCATTCAAGCCTTGAATGTAACGGCCAAAGGCACGGAACAGCTCTTCGCTCTTGTCTTTGCGCGGATCGCCGATGATGACCGCTTTTCCGCCGCCGATGTTCAGGCCGGCTCCGGCATTTTTATAGGTCATGCCGCGAGCCAAGCGGAGCACGTCGATAATCGCTTCCTCTTCCGTTTTGTACGGCCACATGCGGGTGCCGCCCAATGCAGGCCCCAATGTTGTATCGTGAATGCAGATGATTGCTTTCAGTCCGGAATTCTCATCCTGGCAAAAAACAAGCTGTTCGTAGTCGTACTTTTGCATGTAGTCAAAGATGTTCATGAAGAAACCTCCCTAGTTTGTTCATTTGCGTCGATCGTGCTGCTTGTCTGAGGTCTCCTATTGGAGAATTTCCCAGCAATGTACCACGTTGCAATTATCGTGCCAAAAAATCCCCAGTTTGAAAGCGCTTCATTTTTCTACAGTTGTTTTTTGGGCCTGCCCTCTATTCTGCACATTTTTGCAGGATCAAGCAATGTTTTGCATGCAAAAAATTGCAGTTATGTCTCTGTTCAGCCCGATTGCTCACAATTTGATCACGGATATTCGCCTGCACTTATTGTTCATTACGGCTGTTCATCAGATATGCCGCACTTGTCCAGCTTGTAGTAAAGACTGCGGATCGAAATCCCGAGCCTCTTCGCCGCCAGCGTCCGGTTTCCCTTTGCTGCGGCAAGCTCTCGCAAAATATGTGCCCGCTCCGCTTCATCCATCGCTTCCTTCAATGTCTTGCCGGAAGCCTGTTCCATCTGCAAATGCGGTGTCAAAGCGGCGGACTGTACGCTCCTTCTCTCCAAGGGGGGCAAGTGCTCTGGCAGAATGACTCGCTCGCCGAACTTCATGTGGATCATGGCCCGCCCCAGCACATTTTCCAGCTCCCTGACGTTGCCCGGCCACTGGTAGGCAAGCAGCATTTGCAAAGTGCCTGCCGCGATGTCCTCCACATTTCTTCCGTATTCCTGGTTGTATTTTCGCACCAGATGCTTGGCCAGCGGCTGGATGTCCTCCAATCGCTGACGGAGCGGCGGTATGTAAATGGGGACGACATGAAGCCGGTAGTACAAATCCTCGCGAAAACGGCCGGACGAAATCGCAGATTCCAAATTGACATGTGTAGCCGCGATGACCCTCACATCGATTTCAACCGCCTTCGTACCACCAACCCTGACTACTTCCCGCTCCTGGAGAACGCGCAACAGCTTTACCTGCATGCTCATCGACAGCTCGCCGATCTCATCAAGGAAAATGGTCCCGCCGCTGGCCTCCTCGAACAATCCGCGCTTGCCGCCTCGTTTGGCTCCGGTAAATGCGCCCTCTTCGTATCCGAACAGCTCGCTTTCCAAAAGATTCTCGGAAATGGCTGCGCAGTTGACGCGAATAAACTGTTTATACTTGCGGCTGCTCGCATTGTGGATGGCGTGGGCAAACAGCTCCTTTCCCGTGCCGGATTCGCCGCGCAGCAGCACTGTGGCAGGTGTCAATGCCGCTTTTTGCGCTTGCTCGAGCGCCGCCTGCATCGGCTCGCTGTACCCGATGATGTCTTCAAAGCTGTACTTCGCTTCCAGCGTCCTGATGATCCGGTGGGCCGTCTCCAGTTCTTCGGTCAAACGCTTAATCTCCGAGACGTCATGGATGACCCCGACGCTTCCCTTTAATTCTCCGTCTACCATGACTGGAGCGACGTTTACCACCACGTCTCTGCTCTTCGGTCCCAGCTTCATATGTACGCCGCGCACAGGCTTCTTTGTTTTCAGCACCTGCATGTGCATGCTGTCGCCTTCGGAAATGTCGACAGTGGCTGGCTTGCCGATCACGTCCTGATGAGTCAAACCGGTAATCCGCGTGTACGCCGGGTTGATCAAAAGGCCGTTTCCTTTTGCATCCACAACGGAAATGGCCTCATCCGAAGAATTGATGATCGCCTGAAGCATGCTTTTCAATTCCTTCAGATCGGTTACTTCCTCGGCCAGCGCCATGATATCGGTAATATCCCGGAAGATCGCGACTGCTCCCGCCACCTCGCCCCGTTCGTTTCGAACAGGTACCCGGTTGGTAATGATCCGCGTCTGATTCGGCAGGATCTGCTCCTGGTTCAACTCTGGCTGTCCCGTCTCTAATACAATATGTAATCGGGTATTGGGTATGCGCTCGGAAACTGCCGTTCCCAATACAGCGTGGGCTTCAATGCCCATCAGGCGTTCTGCCGCTCTGTTGAAAAGAGTGACGATCCCTTCCCTGTTGACCGCGATGATCGCGTCATGGGTAGAGTTCAGCATGATTTCCCGCTCGCGCTGGTTTTGCGTCAAGGCTGCAATCAATTCGTCCCGTTCACTTATCAATTTCATGATGATTGCTGTAAATGTTCCGGGGATTAACACCGTTTTTTCCTGTTTGAGACGCAAAATTTCTTCGAATGCCGCAGAGTCTCCGGTCGCCTCCAGTATCACGTCGATGTCGCTCGACAAATACGGACGAAAGTCAGTTCCCACTTCAATTCCCAAAGAGCGGGCGAGGACAAGTCCTGGCGCATCCGCCCGCTCATCCACGACGGCCACGATTTTCATCCGCTCCATATTGCTAAGCATTTTCAAGAGCGCTGTTCCTCCCTGGCCGGCTCCAACGATGAGCAGCTTGTGCATGCAAACAATCCCTCTTTCCAGTGAATCAAACTGTTTCCATTGTAACTCAACCCGGCTGGAATGCACAGGAGATGTTGGACAAGGAGCTACCCATCCGATATGATGGGAAGGTAGCATGATGGAAAGGGGAGAAACACCCTTGATCGGTCAGAAACTGGTAGCTCTGTTGATCATGGTCGTCCCGGCACTGATCGCCATGTTTGGGATAAAGCTCATCCGCGATGCATTTTTCTACTCGGTATCATCGGAGACCGGATTTCTCTGGGGACAGTTCGTCTTGGGCGTGTTGTTGTTTGTCGTTCCGGTCCTTTTCATCGCCGGCTTTGTCCTGCATCACGACCGCAAGCGCAACCGCGTCCAACCCCGGTTTATGAAGCGCGAGCCGGAAGAAGATTAGGATATGATCGAGCAACAGACCAAACGTCAGAAACCGGGTATGCTTCCCGGTTTTTTTATTTTGTCTCCGCAGATCTTCCCCACTCATCCAATCGATTGAGCCAGCGCGTGTTTTCGATCACCCGGGAAAACGAAACGAACTCGGCCAAAAGGTGCAGCCCTGCGAAAAATAGCAAAAGCGCCAGCTGTCCACCGAACGGAACGCTTGTCACGAGCGCAAAGCCCGCAACAAACCCGAGATAATTGGCTCCCGTGTCCCCTTGCATCAAGCAAGCCTGTGCATCGTACGGAAACAAGAGGACACTTGCGGTCAAGACCGGCAATATCCAAATCCAGCAAGCTGCAGCAGCCGCGGACATCGGCATGCACAAGGCAGCTGCGGCGATCAAAAGCCAAAACACCTTAATCGCCCGGGCTGGCCTGACGTCAAACAGGTTTAACAGGTTGGGGGAAAGCGCCAAAAGACCGGTTCCGACGATAATCCCCGGTATGCCGGTAAAAAGGAACAGGCTGACGGCCAAAGCGGTCCCGCCTCCCCCGAATGCCTTCCACATGCCGCTCGTCATTCGCCGTTCCCGCCAGAGAACCCCCAGATGCCCGCGAAAGCCTTTCGGCGCTTTATCTGCCGAACGGTCGTCAAGCCAGCCGCATAATGCCACGGCGAGAGATCCGAAGAAAAGCAGCAGCCCGGATTCAAGCATTTGGTAGCTCCAGCCCGAAGCCGCTCCCCAGGCCAACAGGGCAAATTGGATCAATCCCGCGTACCCAGCCAGTATCACTCCTCCAGCCGTAACCACTTGTTCGCCTCTGTAGTTGGTTCTGGTGATAGCGGCATTATGCAGCTTTTCCCATGCGGCGCGAAAATAGAACCGGTGCAACAAAAAAGGCCCTGCCACTCCCAGGACCCAGGCGCTCGTCAGGTTCGCGTCCAACGCACTCCCTCCCACCATTTTCTCCCCAATGCCTTCCCGATTTCAACGAATTCCTTTCCCCGATGCCGATAGCCTGTCCAATCATTTTCCGTCTGCCGGTGCGTAAAAGGTACAGGAACTTCGGTCAAGCGGTACCCGCGGCGGAGCGCTTCGATGGTCAGTCCCACTTCGATTCCAAAGCCTCCTTCCAATTGACCAATGCGTTCCAGCACCTGTCGTTTCACTGCCCGTTGACCGGATAGCGGCGCCTCCGAAGAAAATCCGGTGAGTGCCCGTATCCCCCCTCGGGCCAATCCCTTTGCCAGGCCCAAGCCGACCTTCCGCCGCAGCGCCGGCAGCACGGCGATAGCCATGTCGCATTCATCGTTTATGACCGGGGCAAGCAGCAGGTTGGCTTCCCCCGCGCTCTCTTTCAAATCTCCGTCCAAAAACAAAAGCACCTCGCCGCTGGACTGTCTCCAGCCGGTTTGCAGAGCCGCCCCTTTTCCCAGATTGACCGGATGCCGGATGACGCGGTCTGCCCACTCCTCGGCCAGTAACGCAGTCTGATCCGCGCTCCCGTCATCGACAACGATCACCTCGTCGCAAACAAGGCGCTGCCGTATCGCCGCCAGAGTCGGGACAATCCACTCTGCCTCATTGTAAGCCGGGACGATGACACTAACTCTTTTCACGTTCCACTCTCATCTCCGCCATCAGTTTTTGCACCCGATCCAACAGCCCCCATTGCTGGGAGAAGGTCTCTGGCACCTTGTCCACAAATAACCAGCGGCATTCGCCCGGAAGCTGTTCCAACCAGTCTGGCTTCGTTTTCCCCAGCGCGAGAATCGGTCCATCCAACGGAACACTGCCTTGACCGTACGGAACGATCTCAACGCCGACCTGCTCAAACAACCGCAGTAGTCTCCCGATTTGGAGCTCCGGGGACTGCCAGACATACACCTTGTTGCCCTGCATGGCGTCAGCGTAACGGACTGCCATCAGATGGGCAGCCTCTTCATTGTTTCGCTCCATCTCGATCAAAAGCCGATTTAACTGCTGCTTCAGTTCATTGTTGCTTTTGAGAGCCTGGCTATACCTCGTCTCCATTTTGCTGAGCACAGCCTGCTCCTCGACGGAAAACCACGAGTGGCCTGTCATTCCTCCGAGCAAAATGCCAATCCCGAGACTAAAGAATACGGCCACAAGCGAAATCAGGTGATGACGAAAAGGAATCATGCCTACCCTCCTAAAAATGCCCAGCTCCTCCACTGCATCCACCACAACTGCATGACATGCCGGGTGATGGGATGAAGCGAGAGAACCGCCATGACCGGCACGAGTGTGGCCGCTACCAGCCACCCGGTCCAATTCCATGACCAGCGCGGCTGATACAATTGGCTGACGCCTTTGGCATCGATCAGCCTGGAACCGATTTTGGTCCTTACCAGCAGCGTGCTCGCCATGCCCTTTCTCCCTTTTTCGAGAAAATCGATCATCGTGGAATGTGTACCGATCGTAACAATCAATTTGGCTTTTTCCTCAAAGGCGAGCAGCATGGCAATGTCTTCGCTCGTCCCCGGCGCGGGCAGCAAATGGCAGCTGATCCCCAGCCTCTCCACTCTTGCCTTCCCGGGAGCCTGCCCGTCTTGAAAAGCGTGCACGACTATCTCTGCACCTGACAGCAATGCTTGATCTGTGACACTATCCATATCCCCTACGATCATATCGGGGATGTAGCCGTTTTCCAGCAAAGCATCCGCTCCCCCGTCCACCGCAATCAAAACAGGATTGTAATCGCGAATGTAAGAGGAAAGCATCCGCAAATCTTCCCGATAATGCCGGCCTCTGACGACCACGACGACATGGCGGTCAGAAAGCCTCGTACGCAGCGGGAGTTTTTTCAGCGGGCGCAAAAACCACTCTTTTTCTGCACTCGCGTATCTCAACGTATTGTCGATAAAAGCGGACAGGACGTCATTCAATCGCTCATTTGCTTCTTGCCATCGCTGGCCGATCTCCTTTGTGGTCAGCCGTCTCAGCTCAGCTTGACGAAACCAGCCCTTGTCAGAGCAAACCCACAGTTGTTCTTTCCATACAGCCCCGGGTCTGCCATCTGCTTGATCCAATATGCTTTTGTCTGCGCTGGCTGTTTCATAGAGAGGGATGCCAGCCTCCAACAGGCGTCTGGCGCCTTCAGCCGGGTATGTCCCTGTCAAAAACGGTGAGAGGTTTATGACGGCTCGCACATTCGCTCTCACAAGTGCCAGAGCGGCAATCTCATCCATATCCGGGTGATCGACGACAGCAATGTCTGAAGGATTGATCCGGTTGCAAAGGTTCTTCGTTTTCCGGTCTGCCGCAATCTTCCCGACGTATGAAAACCTGTGAGGCCATCGCTGCTTGCCCACCTGTCCCACCTCCATCCTTATTATGCGAAAAATGGAGGATGGCCATGCAGGTTTTTCCAGAAAATGAAAAAGAGACTGTGCGAGCATGCGCACAGTCTCTTGAACATATGTATCCTCCGGCTTTACGCGCCTTTCGTTGCAAAGTAAATGATCAAGCCATCTGCAAAGAGGAATACGGCGAGGGCAATGATTCCAAAGCCAACCGCGAATTTATTTTTCGCCCGGATCGAACGGAAAACACCCATCGCGATGAAGAACGTGAACACGAACATGAGAAAATCAAACAGAGTTACTTTCATGAACTACACAACTCCTTTGGCAAAAAGTAAAACGTACGGGAAGAGAATAGCACCTTCATTATATAGAATACCCCAGACGTATACAAGTCGAATCAGGAATTGTGACAGACGATTTCACAATTATGCCATTTATCCCTTTACTCCCCTCCAAATGGTCCAGCGATCCTGTTCGACGATCGGCAGCAGACCGCCCAGCTTCTCTTTGACGAAGGAGATGAGCTTTTCCAGTTCGTCATCATTCAGCTCGTGGAGGATCGAGCGTCCAGTCCTTTTTCGAAGATCGCTTTCCAGCTCCGTCCAAGTGCTGTATCTCTTCCGAATCTCCCACATCTGGCTTGTATGTACAGAGAAGAAGCCCGCATTTTTCAAAGCTGCTTGCACCTCGGTCAAAGACGGGCGGCGCTTTTCCTCCTTCTGCAGCAGACGGGGAAACGCTTCAAAGAAATACCCTCGCAAATGCTCTGTCGACCCGGGGACGGATACATCATCCATCGTCCGATCCTGAATGATGCACATCCCCCCCGGCGCCAAAATCCGGTTCACCTCCGCCACAAAGCTGTCTACACTGTCCAGGTGGTGGATCAAGGCACGGGCGAAGACAATATCTGCACAGCCGGCGGCAAGACCAGTCTGACAAGCATCCCCCCAATGAAAGGAGACTTGAGGCAAATAAGCGGTGTTCTCCCGTGCGGTTTCCAGCATGACTTGAGAAAAGTCGACTCCCATGACGCGCTCTGCTCCCAGCTCAGCCCAGCCTGCCGTATAAATGCCGCCGCCACAACCGATATCGATCACGTTCTTGCCGACAGGGTTGACGATTTCCGCCATCGCTTTCAGCCAGCCTTTGTCGGCTGAACGGCCGATATACGAGCTTCGATTTTCGGATGCATGGAAATCAATGCTCATTCTGTCGTCACCTCCATAAACTCCAGCCTGTTGCCGAAGGGATCATCTGCAAAAAAGCGAATGACACCCGGAATTTCTTCTCCCTGCTTTATCGTCACCCCCGCCTCGAGCAAACGATGGCGCAATCCCTCGATATTTTTTACAAGGAAGGCCGGATGCGCTTTTTTCGCTGGGGTGAACCCCTCCTCTACCCCGATGTGAATGGTCTGCGGCCCGCATTGAAACCAGACCCCTCCCCGTTTGCGCAGTGCTTCCGGCTTGGGCACCTCTTTCATTCCCAATATCCCGCTGAAAAAGCTTCGCGCCTCTTCCTCACATCCGACCGGCGCTGCCAATTGTACATGATCCAATCCCAACCATGTGTGCATCTCGCATCTCTCCTCGTTTTTCCTTAGACTTCCTTTTTGCAGACTGCCATCCATTCATCGATCTCATGCCCGGCTACGCGCCCATCGATTAACGTCACACCCATATAGTCGTGAATGTCCTTGGAAGCATGTATGAGCAACTGTTCAACGGCTTTTTCCTGCTCCCGCGATTCAGACGTCCGTGCTACCCACTCGGGGAAGGAAAACCGTTTTTTTCGCTGCCGCTCCCTTTGGACCGACAGACCTGCTTGTTCCACCAGGCTGATCCATTCCGTGCGGGAGAGACAGCGGACGTGACTCGGGTCTCGCATCGCCTCAAAACGGTTGATGAAGCTGCTTATTTCCTCTGAATCGGGAACGATATTATCTATGAAGACAAACACGCCGCCGGGTCGAAGTACACGTGCTGCCTCCTGGACAAAAGCTCCCGGGTTGGGAAAGTGATGGGCGGCAATTCGGCACAAGACAGCGTCAAAGGAGTCCGCGAGAAAAGGCAGGCGTTCGGCGTCAGCCACCGTATAGCCGATGTTTCTCAACCCCGCTGCTTGATGAGCCGCCCTCGCTGCTTCCAGCATCGGTCCAGTCAGATCGGTAGCAACTACCCATTTGCAGTGAGGAGCCAATGTCTTGGCTACATGTCCTCCCCCAGTCGCGACATCCAGCACCACCCATTCCGGTTGAGGCTGCGTCCATTCGATGATGAGCGGAAGATCCTCCCCTTTTGCGTGCGTCTCGCTCGTCACATAGGCATTGGCGTTTTTGCCGAACTGCTCTTGGACTTGTCGCTTGATTTTCGCTTCTTTCTCCACGAAGACCACCTCCTGCATCCATAATATTCCCTTTTTTCAGCCATTTGTTATAGAATATCGATAGCAGGTTATCGAGAAATCAGATAACCAATCATTCTGCGGGAGGAAGCCGTATGGATCTGGACAGTCTGGAGATTTTTTTGGCAATTGCCCGGCACGGCTCGCTGAATCGAGCAGCCCACGCACTCTTTTTGGCGCAGTCTACGGTAACGCACAGGCTGAAGCAATTGGAGAGACAGGTAGGAACTCCCTTGTTCACCCGTACAAGCACCGGGGTAAGCCTGACAGCTGAAGGACGACGCCTGTTGCCTGTTGCCGCGACCGTAGTGGAACAGCTTCGCGCCTTTTCGACTCATCGCGAAGAACGTCAGTCCCTCACCGTAGTTGCCGGAAAAGCGTTTGCCTCCTACGAACTGCCCCGCCTGCTCGGGCAGTATCGCAAGGAGCATCCGCATTTTACCTGCTACGTCCGCTCTACCCTCTACGAGGAATCCATCTCTTCCCTGTTGACTGGTACGGCAGACATCGCCTTCCTCGGCCACGAAGTCTACCATCCCCACATACACCAGGAATTTTTGCCGAGCGATCGCGTCATGCTGGTCACCTCACCCGAACATCCATGGGCGGACACATTTCCCGGATTTGGGCGCTGGGGTTCGGAGCCCGTCATCGCATTTGGCAGTCAAAGCGCTCCTTTTCGCCAGCGCGTCGATCGGTTCCTCGCTCAGCATGGCGTCTTTCCCAATGTGATTATGGAGCTGGACAGCTTTAGCGCCGTCATCAAAATGGTGCAGCAGCAGTTGGGCGTGACGATGCTTCCCGAGCGGACGGTTCAGGATGAGGTGCGTGCAGGCAGACTTGCTGCACTCGATATCTCTCACGGCGAATTTACCCGCCCCACGCTAATTGCTTATCTGCATGCAAAAAAAGAGGACGAGGCATTCATGCCATTCGTCCAATGGATCAAGCAAGTCTATTAAACAAGAGTGAGTACAGTAATTTCCGGCCGGCAGAAAAGTCTTACCGGCAATATCGTCGTACCGATTCCCCGATTGATATACACCGGCAGCTTGCCATCTCCCGCGTGTTGCAGTCCCTGCACAAATTTTTGTCCCATGGGGGGCGTAATGACATGTCCCAGGAGCGGCAGCCTCACCTGCCCGCCATGGCTGTGGCCGGAAAGCTGCAGGGCAAAAGGGTGCTTGGCTGCTTCTTCCGCGAAATCAGGCTCGTGGACGAGCAAAATCACCGTATCTCCCTCAGCTATTCCGTCCAGAGCCTTCCGCGGATCGGGAACGCCGTGCAGCACGTTGTCCATCCCCGCTACAAAAAGTGCGTCGCCTTCTTTTTGTAGCTTGATGTGCTCATTGATCAGAACCGAAAATCCTGAATCCAGAAGAGCTTGACGGACGATTCCCTGTTCTCCGTATCGCCAATCGTGATTTCCGAGAACAGCAAATTTGCCGAGAGGCGCGTGCAGCCGAGCCAGGATCGGGATCGCGGAAGACAGCAATCTAGTGCTTTTGTCTACCAAATCTCCGGTAAAACAGATCAGATCCGGCTGTTGTTCATTAATCCGGTCAACAACCTTTTCAAGTTCTTCAACGCCCAGGTAGTGTCCCAAATGCAAATCGCTGAAATGAACGATACGCACGCCCTTCCATTGCTCCGGAAGATCCGGAATGGCAACCGGTTGACTGACTACCTCGAGCCTGTGTCTCTCTACACCATAGGCGTAACCTGTCGTCGCTATTCCCAGCCCAATTGCCCCAAAAAACCAGCGTGCCGCTTTTTGCATAAAGGTTCTGCGCGTAACATGCGAAGCGTTGGAATTACTTAACCGGGGTTGCCAGTTCATATCCATCTACTACCCGATCCAGTCTGCCTGTAACCGGATCGATCAAGAGGCCGTGAACCGGAACCTCTTTTGGCAGCAGCGGATGGTTTTTAATCACTTCCACACTTTGTTTCACACTATCCTCCACGTGGTCAAAGCCGCGCAGCCAGGAGTGCAGGCGGAAGCCAGAATGTTTGATGATATTGAAGGTTTCCTCTGTGATCCCTCTTGCTTTCATTTTCGCCATCATATTGTCGGCATTGATCACGCTCATCCCGCAATCGTAGTGACCTACCACGACCACTTCTTCAGCGTTCAGCTCGTAGATCGCAACCAAAATACTCCGCATGATACTGCCGAACGGATGAGAAACGACAGCTCCCGCACTTTTTACGTGCTTGAAATCGCCGTTTCGCAAATTCATTGCCTTTGGAAGCAATTCTTCCAGCCGGGTATCCATGCAGGACAGCACGACTAATCGCTTGTCAGGGAATTTCGTTGTCTGATATTTCTCGTATTCCTTGTTCTCGATAAATGCCCGGTTATGCGCCAGAATTTCGTCAATGATGTTCACTGGTCGGCACCTGCCTTTCCCGTTTTTCTCATTTTTATTTTACATGGTTCTTCCCGGTGTGCAACCGTATTGCATATTCATCCCGATTGCTCGAAGGATATTCCCTTTTCATTCTTCATTCGTTCAGCCGTTTTTTTGCACGATCGCCATCTGCTGTAAGAAAATCACTTTCATTCATGATGAAGTCGTTTGTATCAATTTCTTATAATCGTTGTACGGATAACGAGCCAATCTGAGAGCGTATTCATACGCTTCCACGTCCGGCATTTTCAATGCTTTTGCGGTGGCAAGCGCTTTTTCGATGTCGTAGGCAACTCTTCTGAGTTGAACGGCAATGTCCCTTTTGTTAAAGTCCACAATGGCGTAGCTTGCTCGATTATCGCCATCAAACGGCAGGCCGACACTCCCGCAATTGACGATCAATCTTCCCTTTCCCTGACGCGCATACGCATGGTGTACATGTCCAAACAGGACAAGCCTGGTATGCTCACTCCGGTTTAATATGTCCATTTCATCCAGGCTTGCCCACGGATAGACGACATTGACCAGCGAATCGGGTCCAGCATGATACATCTCCGTAGGGACGTCTTCAAATGTCCAGGCTCGCTCCACAGGAAGGTTTGCCAACCATTCCTGATCATCGTGCGCAATCCGTTTACAGTCGTACTCGTAGGCCCGCAAGACCAGCTCTTCCTTGTCGTTGCTTGGGACCCACCCAGGTGCTGGGAATCGGGTAAACATATCGTCGTAATTTCCGCGAATAACGGCTAGAGGCTCCAATGACCTTACCATGTGTATACATTCGCTTGGCTGAGGTCCCCGCATGACGATATCTCCGAGAAATACGATGGCATCGGGGCTTTGACTGTTTAAGTCTTGGATAACGGCTTCAAAAGCAATTGCATTTCCATGTGTATCTGACAGGACAGCCAGTCTCATGTGGAACCTCCAGAAAGTGGGATAGTCTTGGCTTACGCCTTTACTCTCATCCTCCAGAACAGTAAATCTTAAGATTTGGATCGACACGATACACAATGTGTTATATTGGGATTGCGCGGACCATTTACACTGTGAAGGAGAATCTACTGTGCTTATTGAAGAACGTTTTAGCGATTTATCAAAAATATTGCTAAAGGTTTGGTCGATTGAATCTAGTTCAAAATGGTCCTCCCAAAACCCTGCCAATGGACAATGTGGAGTAACTGCACTGGTTGTAAACGATCTTTTTGGTGGAGAAATCTTGAAAACGAAAACCCCTGAAGGATGGCATTATTACAACAAAATTGACGGAATACGTTGTGATTTTACAGAATCTCAACTTTCTGAAATACCTCACCACCAAGACATTCCTTCCAATCGAGAGGAAGCTTTCAGTGATACCAATGATAAACAGTACAGCTATTTAAAAACACAGGTACTTGAAAAACTTAATCGCTGAAAACTGGTTTATCATAGTAAGCAGTTGGTAAATACAAACTTTTCTACTTGTTTTTTCTTGGTTCTGTCTTTCATTGGATGTCATCTTCCTCGCCTTTTCTTTAAGAAAGACGAAATAGCATGCAATCGCCCCAACTTCGATAAAAAGCCCCGTATCAGGTCCGTTTGTACTGCAAGGCCACAGATATGCCTTCGTACGTTACGGACACCCATACGGGGTCTTCAATCGCGCAAAGCCTTCCGGTCGGCACGCCATCAAATACCATACATTTCCCGGTAACGGTTTAGCGGAATCCTCGCAATGCTCAACATAAAAGTTGCGCCAAACAGCGGAAGGCTTGCGGTCATTACCTTTTGTAATATCGCAATTATGAGATCTTCGCCTCAATCCGCAGCTTGTCCGCCACCATGGCGATAAATTCACTATTCGTCGGCTTCGCCTTGGTGTTGGAAATCGTGTAGCCGAACAGGCTGGAGATGGAGTCCAGATTTCCGCGGGACCAGGCCACCTCGATCGCGTGACGGATGGCACGCTCTACACGGCTTGCAGTCGTATTAAACTTCTTGGCGATATCAGGGTACAGCACTTTCGTAATGGACCCCAGCAATTCCACGTCGTTGTACACCATCGTGATCGCTTCCCGCAGATACAGATATCCTTTAATATGCGCTGGAACCCCGATCTCGTGGATAATGCTGGTGATGCTGGCGTCAAGATTGCGCCCTCTGATCTGCAATGGGTTTTGCGACTTGACAGCGGTCACAAAAGAGCTTGAAGGCTTGCTATTCGTCATCTGACGGATTCGCTGTGCCAAGACCTCCATGTCAAAAGGCTTCAGGATGTAATAGGCGGCCCCCAATTCGACTGCCTTTTTGGTGATTTCCTCTTGCCCGAATGCCGTCAGCATAATAATTTTTGGTTGAGGAGTGAGTCTCATGGCTTGGATTTGTTCCAATACGGCCAATCCATCCAGATGAGGCATGATAATATCCAAAATAAGGACATCCGGAATGCGTTCTTGGAGCAGGCGAATGACATCATTTCCGTTATACGCCACACCGATCACGTTCATATCATGCTGGCTGCTTATGTACTCTTCCAGCAGGTTCACAAATTCCCGATTGTCATCCGCCAACAACACTTCAATCTTGCTCAAGGTCGTTCCTCCTTACAATCAACGGTCTGTTTGGGAAAAAAGGTGGAAGTATTCTCAGAAGTAATGAATCCCTCAACATATGCCCATACCATCTTTTCACTCCAAAAATAATTCGACAATGCCAGTGGCATTCCTGCCAATGACGAAAGATTGAATGATTTTTCCGATATTTCGACAATGATTTCCACGTTTTGCTCAAAAAGTGAAAGGTCGGCTCACCTTTTGGCGAGACGACCTCGTCTTTGCTTACGCTGCACTTCCGGACGGTTTGGATTGCTGTCCCGGACGAACCTGCAATCCTGCATCCTGCAGCATCCATTCGATATAGCAACCATAGCCGGAGGTCGGGTCATTCACAAATACATGGGTAACCGCACCGACCATCTTTCCATCCTGGATAATCGGGCTTCCGCTCATTCCCTGCACGATCCCACCGGTTTTTTCGAGCAATCGCTTATCTGTCACCTTGATGATCATGCCTTTCGTGGCAGGGAAATGCTGCTTCACGACATTCACGATCTCAATGGAGTACTCTTCTACCTTTTGACCTTCTACCACGGTAAGGATTTTGGCTGGTCCCTCTTTTACCTGTTCGGCCAGAGCGATGGGAATGGGCTCGGGATAAAAGCTTCTTTTTGGCTCCTCGTTCATTTTCCCGAATATGCCAAACGGCGAATTTTTCGTAATGTTGCCCAACACTTCGCTTTCATTGTAAAAACGGGCAAACTTTTCTCCCGGATTCCCGCTCTGCCCTTTTTCAATCGAGGTCACACTCGCCCGTACGATTTGACCGTCGCCGACAACGATGGCCTGTCCAGTGTCCACGTCGGAGATGACATGGCCCAATGCTCCGTAAGCTTTCGAATTCGGCTCGTAAAAAGTAAGCGTACCGACACCTGCAGCCGAATCACGAATGTATAAACCCATCCGGTACTCCTCATCCTTCTTGTCTTTAGCAGGCCTCAGCGTCACATTTACTTTCTCTTTGCCCCGGACGATGAGGAGCTGCAAAGGTGTCTGCTTTTCGCCGGCTTCACTTACCAGCTTTTTGACATCGTTCATGTCATTGATGTACAAGTCATTCATTTTAATGATACTGTCCCCGACATGTACACCCGCTTGTTCCCCTGGTGAGACTTTTTCTTTTCCTGTGTCAACCAGATGATGACCAACGACAAGAACGCCAGCAGTCTGCAATTTGACGCCGATAGACTGACCGCCCGGAATCACCCGCAAATCAGGCAGCACATTTACCTTGACCGCTTTCAGCGGGATGTTGCGCCACTTTACCTGCAAATTGGCTTCTCCCGCCCTCTTCGGTTCTACCGAAACTGGCTGACTCAGATCCACAGAAACTTCCCGGGCTTCCGTTCCATTGACATGCAGAATTTCCGGGTTGCTGTTGACCAACGTACCCATGACGGGCATAGAGACGCGCAGTTGCTTCAAGGAGCCTTCCATCAGGCGTAATTCATGGGGAAAAGAAGACAGGTCGTGGAACGGGGTGGAACTCACGACAAGCGCCGTGATAAGGAGAAGGAGACTTCCCATCCATTTTCTTCTGTTGTGACGGATCACCAGCAATCACTCCTACCGTTCCCTACCTACACCTACAGATAACACCTCCACCTTGTGTAGTTATACTATTGCCTGCGCGGCAATGGATTATGTCAGGAAAATCTAACACCAGTCGCAAGAATACAGCACTGAAAACCTCGGTGGACAGGGAGCTGTCAATGGGTGTATCAATTGCTATTTGCTGCGTAAACCTTACCTGAAACGCTCCGCATTCGGTACAACAGCAAACAAAAAAGCTGCCCGGTTACTTGGCAGCTTTTCGTTGTCGCCCGAGCGTGATCATCTCGCGCGCGTGCTCTTCTGTTTTTGCTGTAACCTCGGCTCCGCTCAGCATGCGGGCCAGCTCGGTGACCCGCTCCTCCTCGCGTAAGCTGTGAACGAGCGTCATCGTTTCGTTCTCGCTCATCTCCTTTTGAATCAGGAAATGGGCATCCGCGAGAGAAGCTACCTGCGGAAGGTGTGTAATGCACAACACCTGACGCTGGAGCGCGACACGTGCAAGCTTTTCAGCAATGGCTTGGGCAGCCCTTCCGCTTACCCCTGTATCGACCTCGTCGAAAATCAAGGTCTGCACCTGGTCGGTACCGGCCAAAATCGTCTTGATCGCCAGCATGACCCGCGACAGCTCACCGCCGGAAGCGATTTTGGCCAAAGGGCGCAGCGGCTCTCCGGGATTGGGCGAAATTAAAAACTCGACGGTATCGATTCCGTTGGCATCGACGCGCCATTTGGCTCCCTCGATTTCCACCCCGTTTTCATCGGGAATTTGCCGGACATCGATGGCGAAGCGGGCGCGCTCCATATGTAATTCGCGAAGCTGCTGCTCAATTTCCTTGGCAAGCCGGTCTGCACAGCTGCGGCGGATCATGGACAGCTCCAGTGCCTCGACGGCGAGATCGGCAGCCAGCTCAACCAGCCGTTTTTCCAGTTGCTGCAGACGGTCATCGTAATGATGCATTTCGTCCAATTCATCCTGAATCGTTGCCGCATATTCCAGAATATCGTCTACATTTTTCCCGTATTTTCTCTTCAGCGTCTGGATCAAATCCAGCCTTCTCTCTACTTCCTGAAGCTGCTCCGGTTCAAAATCGAGCCGGTCGGAGAGCTGTCTGAGCTGGTGCACTGCATCTTCTACCTGATAGTATGCGCTTTGGACCGTCTCGAGTATCGGTCCCAACTGATCATCATAGGAGACAATTCGTTCCAGCTCGCTCATGGCATGTCCAAGCCACTCGCTTCCGCGCTGGTCGCCGTGCAGGGCCCGGTAGGCGTCCTGGATGCCTGCAAATACCTTCTCAATGTTCATCCATTTCTTTCTCTGCTGAAGCAGCTTTTCGTCCTCTCCGGGCGCCAGGGATGCTGCCTCGATTTCGTTTAACTGGTATTGCAGCAGATCGATCCGCTGAACGAGCTCCCGTTCGTTTTTGGACATCCGTTCCAGATCCTGTCTCGTCTTTGAATAGAGGCCAAACAACTGTGCATACTCCTGTTTGGCCGATCCCATTTCTTTTTCGCCGTAGGAATCGAGCCAGTGTATGTGCTTGTCCGCCTGCATCAGCATATGAGTGTCATGCTGTCCGTGGACGGTCACCAGCCAGGGGCCCAGCTCCCTGAGCATGGCAAGGGTGACAAGCTGTCCGTTGATGCGGATGATGCTTTTTCCCTGACTGGAAATATCGCGCCTGACGACAAGCGTGTTGTCCTGCTCTACCTGAACACCGAAGCTCTCGCAAACCGAAAAGGCCGGATGGCCGCTGGGCAGCTCAAACAGACCCTCGACTTCTGCCCGCGTTTCCCCGTACCGGACAAAATCAGTCGAGGCCCGGCCTCCCAGCAGCAGGCCGAGCGCATCAATAATAATCGATTTTCCCGCACCGGTCTCCCCGGTCAAAATGTTTAAGCCTTTTTGAAAAGAAATGGTTACGGATTTGATGATCGCAAAATTGCGTATGGAAAGCTCCAGCAGCATACTGTTTCCCCACTCCTTACAGCATTTCCATGAGCCGCTTGGTCACTTCTTCAGAGTTTTCCTTGGAGCGGCAAATAATCAAAATGGTATTGTCGCCGCTGATGGTGCCCATGATTTCTTCCCAAGGCAAATTGTCGATCAGCTCCGCTACTGCATTGGCATGCCCGGACAGCGTCTTCAGCAGGATAAAGTGATCGGCGTGATCCATGCTGACAAACGAATCAACCAGCATGCGGCGCAGCTTCTGGATCGGATTGAACTTCTGCTCGACAGGGAGCGAGTATTTGTAGCGGCCATCCGGCAACGGAACCTTCACCAGATGAAGCTCCTTGATGTCTCGGGAGACTGTCGCCTGGGTCACGTTAAAACCCGCTTCGCGCAAACGGTCTACCAACTCATCCTGCGTCTCCACCTCGTTATTTCCGATAATTTCACGAATGCGAATATGCCTTTGTCCTTTATTCATGCGATTACTCCCATTCCCCTTGTAATTTGGTGCGAATTGTTTCAAAAAAGCCGCCTTTTTTCCATTTGACCAATGGGGTCACATATGGCGACTTGCGGATGAAAATCTGATCGCCACCCTCCAGCTTGTATCCGAATTGCCCATCTATAGACAAGCCCATTTCGTGATGAATGGCATCCACCTCAATCCGAATAACCTGATTGGGCGATAGCACCATCGGGCGGGCAGTCAAAGAATGCGGCGCTACAGGCGTCAGCAGCAGCATATCGACATTCGGCGCCACAATCGGACCGCCGGCAGATAGAGAATACGCTGTAGAGCCTGTCGGACTCGATACGATCACCCCATCGCCGCTGAAGGTTGCCACATACACATCGTCCAAATAAACCGCACATTGAATAATGCGGCAGAACGACCCTTTGGCAATCCCGATGTCATTCATCGCCGTATAGCGGGCAAGCGTGGATTTGTTTCGGACCAGCTCTGCCTCCAGCATGGAGCGTTCTTCAATGTAGTATTGTCCAGAAAGCAGATTGTCGACGGCGTGGGGCAAATGCTCCGGGTCGGCTTCCGAGAGAAACCCGAGCGTTCCCAGATTGATGCCCAAAATCGGCAAGGAGCGTCCTGCCAAGCGGCGCGCGATGCCAAGCAAGGTGCCGTCTCCGCCCAGGACACACAAAAGCTGAGCTTCAGAGCCGATCGCTTCCAGGCTTGTCCCGATATCCCCTCTGCCTACGTAAGAAGCCATCTGTTCATCCAGAAGGACTCTGGCTCCTTTTTCCTCCAGCAAATATACCAATTCTCTGGCCACAATGCGGGCCTCAGGTTTTCCTTTATTCGCTACGATACCAAACGTCTTCAACATGGCCCACCCCAAAACTTCGTCGGTTGGAAATCCTTATACAAGTATACAACTTTTCATGCATACAAAAAAAGCCTCGACTTCCCGCATCGAGGCTTTTTGTCCTACTTTCACTTCAATTCGCGGTGAGCGATAGCCACAGTCTCACTCACCTTTTTCAGCCATTCCTCCGAAGTGAAGCCTCCGCCTGCCTTTTTTGCGTGCAGCAAAAACTCGATGTTTCCTTCTCCTCCGGTAATGGGCGAGTAAGAAAGACCGTGCAACGAAAAGCCGATTTGCATCGCGGCTTGTCCAATGTCGATCAACACAGCCTCGTGAATGTCCGGGTCACGAACAATGCCGTTTTTCCCGACGTTTTCCTTGCCTGCCTCGAACTGTGGCTTTACGAGGGCAACGACGTCGCCGCCTTGTTCCAAAAAACGATACAAGACCGGCAATATCAGTTTCAACGAAATGAAGGACACATCAATGGAAGCGACTTCCGGCCGCTCATCTTCAAAGCTGTCGGGGTCCATGTGACGGAAATTCGTTCGTTCCATCACCACGACCCGCTCGTCCTTCCTCAGCGACCAGGCGAGCTGATTGTAGCCAACATCAATCGCATACACTTTTCTCGCGCCATTTTGCAGTGCGCAATCCGTAAATCCGCCTGTTGAGGAACCGATATCCATCATGACTTTGCCGTCTATGACGAGGTCGAATATGTTCAATGCTTTTTCCAGCTTTAATCCGCCGCGGCTCACATACGGGTGAACCTCGCCCTTTACCGTGATGGCAATATCCTCGGGAAATTTGGTGCCCGGCTTGTCGCACCGCTCCCCTTTCACCTGTACGAGACCGGCCATTACTGCCGCTTTTGCCTTTTCTCTGGTGTCATACAATCCGCGTTCTACCAGCAGAACGTCCAGCCGTTCCTTTTTCATGCCTCGACAACGCCTTTCGATACGGGCAAAAATGCGCGGACACAGGCGACGATTTGCTCAGCCGTCAATCCGACCTCCAGCCGTTGTTCTTTCACGCTGCCATGCTCGACGAAATAGTCGGGAACGCCTATTGTTTTGACTCGGATATGATGGTACCCCGCTTCAGCCAAAAACTCGCGGACAGCACTTCCAAAGCCGCCCATCTCGGAGCCTTCCTCAACTGTAATGAGGTCATAGCCTTCCCGTGCCAGCCTGGTCAGCAGCTCCGCATCGAGCGGCTTGCAGAAGCGGGCATTTACCAGCATCGGATGGATCCCTTCGCGGCTGAGCTGTTCCACCGCGTGTTCCGCGATTTCGAAAATATGACCAAATGACAGGATCGCGACGTCTCTTCCTTCGCGGACGATTTCAGCCTTTCCGATCGGAAGCGGCTTCATCTCGTCATCGATCTTTACGCCTCGGACGCTTAGGCGGGGATAGCGGAAGGATATCGGACCGTCCTCGTACGCGACCGCCGTTTTCATCATATGGCGCAGCTCGTTTTCATCCTTCGGCGCCATGATGATCATATTCGGGATGGCCCTCATAAATGCGATGTCATACACGCCCTGATGCGTCTCCCCGTCAGCACCGACCAGGCCTGCCCGGTCAACGGCAAAGATCACGTTCAGCTTTTGCCGGGCCACGTCGTGAATCAACTGGTCGTAGGCCCGCTGCAGGAATGTCGAGTAAACCGCGAAGACAGGCTTCAAGCCTTGTGTTGCCAAGCCTGCGGCAAACGTGCATGCGTGCTGCTCTGCAATCCCTACGTCAAACAGCCGATCCGGGAAGCGCTCGCCAAACGGGATCAGACCGGAGCCCGCGGGCATAGCCGGTGTTACCGCCACGATCCGCTCGTCCTCTTCGGCCAGACTGATCATCGTGTCCGCGAACACCTTCGTATACATAGGTGCCGATTTCGGGGTATCGCCAGACTCGATTTTGTACGTGCCGATACCGTGCCATTTGACCGAATCCGCTTCTGCAGGCGCGTAGCCTTTGCCTTTTTTGGTGATGGCATGGATCAGCACCGGCCCCTTCGTCTGTTTCGCCGTTTTCAGGGTGTCGAGCATGAGCTCCATGTTGTGTCCATCAATCGGACCGATATAGGTAAAGCCCAGTTCCTCAAACAAGATGCCGGAGACGAGCAAATACTTCATGCTGTCCTTGAATCGCTCCGCCATATGGGCAAGCCTTCCGCCTACCGCCGGAATCGATTTCAGCAAATGCTCAAGCTCTTCCTTTGCTCGTTTGTAATTGGTCGCGGAGCGCAATTTGCCCAAATAATTGTGCAGGGCACCCACGTTTGGCGCGATGGACATTTCATTGTCGTTGAGCACAACGATGACATTTTTGCCTTCATGGCCGATGTGGTTCATCGCTTCCAGCGCCATACCGCCAGTCAAGGCACCGTCGCCGATGATCGCCACGACGTGGTTCTTTTCCTTTTTCAAATCGCGTGCGGTTGCCATTCCCATAGCGGCGGACAGGGACGTACTGCTGTGCCCTGTTTCCCAGACGTCATGCGGGCTTTCGCACATTTTCGGAAAGCCGCACAATCCTTTATACTGGCGAAGCGTCGGAAACATTTCGCGCCGGCCCGTCAAAATTTTATGTACATAGGCTTGATGTCCTACGTCCCAAATCAACTTATCTACCGGGCTGTTAAATACATAGTGTAGGGCGAGCGTCAATTCCACTACACCAAGATTAGGTGCCAGATGGCCGCCCGTTTTGGACAAGTTTTCCACAAGGAACTGTCGGATCTCGTCTGCCAGTGCGTATAGCTCAGGCAATGAGCATTTCTTCAGATCTTGAGGATTGTTGATGCTAGTTAGCAGCATTACTATTCCTCACTTTCACTCATTCTTGGGTCATTGGGTATGCTGCAATCCGAATCACTTTCGGACAACCTTGGTTCATTTAGCTTGCTTCATTATAACGGTTTCTTCATAAAAACTCCACTTTCATCTGTTTTCAAGAGAAATCGCGTCCAGCTTCTGGTAAAATAAAATCAATCCATCAAACCTTTTATGGGAGGGTTTCGTCCATGAGCACAGCAGTACCTTTTTCACAAATCAACTATGAACGCATCCCGCTGGCAGCGATCGAAGCCCGATTTGAAGAGCAGCTTGCTGCCTTCCAGCGGGCGTCCACCTGGCAGGAGCAAGACGAGGCGATGCTCCGCATCCAGGAGATCCGTCTGGAGGTAGAGTCTGCACGTGAAATTTCTCACATCAGACACACGATCGACACAACCGATTCGTTTTACAAGGACGAACAGGATTATTGGGATGAAGCAGGACCACAGTATCAAGGATTGGTGACAAAGTATTATGAGGCGATTGTCCAGTCCCGTTTCCGCAAGGAGCTGGAGGCCAAATGGGGAGCGCAGCTCTTCCGCATCGCCAAAACCAAGATTCGCACCTTTTCTCCCGAGGTCGTTCTCGACTTGCAGGAGGAAAACCGGCTAAGCAGCCAATACATGGCTTTGATCGCTTCGGCCCGCATTCAGTTCGAGGGCGAAGAGCGGACACTGCCGCAATTGATCCCGTTCCAGACATCTACCGACCGGCAGATGAGAAAGAGAGCGCACGAGGCTCGCTACAGCTTTTTCCGCGAGCATGGCGAAGAGCTTGATCGCATCTATGACGAGCTTGTGAAGGTGCGTACCCGAATCGCCCGCAAGCTCGGCTATCAAAGCTTTACAGAGCTGGCCTATGCCCGTCTAAATCGGACGGATTACAATGCAGAAATGGTGGCCGTCTTCCGCAAACAGGTGCTGGAGCATATCGTTCCTGTCGCCAGCAGCTTGTATGAAAGACAGCGTGAAAGAATTGGCGTGGAGACTTTGCGCTACTATGACAAGCCGTTCCAGTTCGCTACCGGAAATCCTACGCCCAAGGGCTCTCCCGAATGGATCGTGGAAAACGGCAAGCGAATGTACAATGAGCTTTCCAAGGAAACCGGGGAGTTCTACTCTTTCATGCTTGAGAACGATTGCATGGATCTGTTGAGCAAGAAGGGCAAAGCGACAGGCGGTTATTGCACGTACATCAGCCAATACCGACTCCCTTATATCTTTGCCAATTTCAACGGCACTTCCGGCGACATCGATGTCTTGACACACGAGGCCGGACACGCTTTTCAGGTTTACATGAGCAGGGACTTCGCCGTTCCGGAGTACCATTTCCCTACCTATGAGGCTTGTGAAATTCACTCCATGAGCATGGAGTTTTTGACCTGGCCGTGGATGGAGCTGTTTTTTCAGGAAGATACGGAAAAGTACAAGTTTTCCCATCTCGCCGATGCGCTTCAGTTCATCCCTTACGGCGTAACGGTTGACGAATTCCAGCACGCCATCTATGAAAATCCGGATATGACTCCCGCGCAGCGGAAACAGACATGGCGCGAAATCGAGCGCAAGTATCTGCCTCATCTCAATTATGAAGACAATGATTTCCTCGAAAACGGAGGGTACTGGCAACAGCAGGGCCATATTTTCATGGACCCCTTCTATTACATCGATTATACGCTTGCGCAAATCTGCGCCTTCCAATTCTGGAAGCGGGCCCAGCATAATCCGGCAGAG
This sequence comes from Brevibacillus borstelensis, assembly GCF_003710865.1. Taxonomy (GTDB): domain Bacteria; phylum Bacillota; class Bacilli; order Brevibacillales; family Brevibacillaceae; genus Brevibacillus; species Brevibacillus borstelensis. The sequence continues at coordinate 180,836 of NZ_RHHO01000031.1, forward strand.
GCGTGGGACGATTACCTTACCCTTTGCAAGGAGGGCGGCAGCAAGTCGTTTACCGAGCTGGTAAAAGTAGCGAAGCTGGATTCGCCGTTTGAGGACGGCTGTGTGTCTTCCGTGATCGGGGATATCAAAAAATGGTTGGACGGCGTGGATGACAAGGCTTTGTAGGTGTAACAACCTTGTCAATCTAATGACGAAAAAAAGACGCGGAAGCAACTGCTCCGCGTCTTTTACTTTTTCCGTTCCATGACGTAATCAGCCAGTGGCATGAGGGCCGAGTGATCCATTCCAGCGCTTCTCAACACTTGCTTGGCTTCGGCGACAAGCTGCAGCAAACGCGCCTTTGATTCATCCATGCCGATCAGCGCCGGATAGGTAGCCTTTTGCCGATCCGCATCGCTTCCGACGGCTTTGCCGAGCTGAGAGGAATCCCCTTCTACATTCAAAATATCGTCCTGAATTTGGAAGGCCAGTCCGATGTTTCTTCCGTATTGGGTCAAAGCATCCATCTGCTTCTCTGTCGCTTCCGCCAAATAGCCTCCGCCCCGCAGCGCAGCAATCAGCAAATCGCCTGTCTTATGCTTGTGGATGTACTCCAGTTCCGCCAGACTCAGCTGTTTGCCTTCGCCCTCAATATCAGCCATCTGTCCGCCGACCATGCCGGTTGCTCCCGCCCGTTTTCCAAGCTCCGCAACCAGTCGTACAACCGTCTCCGCCTTTACATCGGGATCGTTCAGATACCGCTCGGCAATCAAACCGAAGGCGCGCGTCAGCAAGGCGTCGCCGGCCAGGATTGCTGTTGCTTCGCCGAACACTTTATGATTCGTCGGTTTGCCTCTCCTCAGGTCGTCATCATCCATCGCAGGCAAATCATCGTGAATGAGCGAATACGTATGTATCATTTCCAAAGCAGCCGCATAGGGGATGCCGCGCTCCACGGGCTTGTCCAGGGCTTCCAGAACGGCCAGAACCAGCATCGGGCGCAGGCGTTTTCCCCCTGCCATCAGCGAATACGCCATGGATTCGTACAGTGTAGCCGGAACACCCTCCCGCTCCAACAGCGATGTCAGATGCTGCTCGATGAAGCTTGTCTTTTCTTCCAGATAGGATTGGAGGGATACGGCCATCAGATTTCACCCTCCACACGAAACGGCTTTTGCTTCAGCTGGCCGTCTTCTTCGATCAGTTGTGTGATTTTGGCTTCGATCGCATCCAGCTTTTGGCCGCAGATTCGGGAGAGCGTAACGCCTTCCTGATAAAGCTGGATCGCTTCCTCCAGAGGAATCTCTCCTTCCTCCAGCCGATTCACCACTTCTTCAAGCCGTTTCATCGCTTCTTCAAACTGAATGTCAGCCTCTTGGTCCGTCTTTTTCCGTGCCATCTCGCTTCTCCTCCCGGTAAATCTGTTCCACGCGTGCAGTAGCACTTCCATCCTTTAATCGTAACATGAGTTCTTCGCCTGGAGCAAATTGCTCAACCGATTTTACCAGTTGTCCGGAAGCGTACACGAGCGAAAATCCGCGCTGCATGACTTTCAGCGGGCTTAATGCATCCAGCTGCGCAACGGATGAAGCAAAAGACATCCTGCTCTTGACCAGACGCTGCTTCATCAACTCGTCAAGCCGGGCACGGCTCAGCCCAATCGCCTTTTTCTGTCGTTCGACCACATCTGTAAGCCGATACCGCCTGACCCGATCGGACAGCTGATTGTACCGATCCCTGCGTCCTTTCATCAGGTGTTTGACCGCTTGACCCAGCCGCAGGGAAACCTCATCGAGCCGTTGCTGCGCTTCTTCCACCCGTCTCTGTGGTCGCCGCATCGCATAGGATTGGGCAAGTCCCTCCAGACGCTTTCGCTCCGAGGCCAGCCGTCCATGCAGCGCTCGACTCATCCGGGTGTCCAGCTGCTTCACCCGCTCCAGCCATTCGAGGTAATGGGGAACAGCAAGCTCGGCTGCCGCTGTAGGCGTCGCAGCGCGAACATCTGCTACAAAATCGGCGATTGTGACATCGGTTTCATGCCCGACTGCGGAAATGACGGGAATCGAGGAAGCTGCAATGGCACGGGCGACCTGCTCCTCGTTAAACGCCCACAGCTCCTCGATCGACCCGCCTCCACGTCCGACGATGAGAACATCGATGTCTGGCTGACTGTTCATAATCCGAATCGCTGCAACGATGGAAGCAGGCGCTTCTGTCCCTTGGACGACAGCCGGGGACAAGACGATTTCCGCCTGTGGATAGCGGCGCCTGATCGTCGTGCAAATGTCGCGGATGGCCGCTCCGGTAGGCGACGTGACTACCCCGACTCTTCTCGGAAAGGCTGGCAGCGGACGTTTTCTCTCTGCGGCAAACAACCCTTCTCCCGCAAGCTTTGCTTTTAATTGCTCAAAGGCAAGATAAAGAGAACCGATTCCGTCCGGCTGCATTTCCTTGGCATAAAATTGATAAGCGCCGTCCCGTTCATAGGCAGAAATGGAACCGCGCACGATCACCTTGGTTCCATCCTTGGGCAGAAAGCGAAGAAAACGATTGTAGCCGGCGAACATGACCACCTTGACCCGCGACTGGCTGTCCTTTAAGGTAAAGTACATGTGACCGCTTGTATGATGAACAAAGTTGGAGATTTCACCGCGCACCCAAATGTCCTGCAAGCGGACATCCTGCTCCAACACCTGCTTAATGCAGCGGTTCAGGTCGCTGACTGAAAAAATTTGACGACTCGTCATGCGTACCTCCCGTTTTGGTAAGTTTCATCACGGACGCAAAAATCGCTCGCCTGAACCGTTTTTTCTGCATGCTTCGTGGTAGCTGTACCTGTAATCGTCTGCAGAAACTACCTGGCGAGATTTCTGGCCGCTTCAATTGTATTTTTCAGCAGCATTGTAATCGTCATCGGACCGACACCGCCCGGAACGGGTGTGAGGTAGCTCGCTACTTCCTTTACTTCATCAAAGCGGACATCTCCGACGAGCTTGCCGCTCTCAATGCGGTTTACCCCGACGTCAATCACCACTGCTCCCGGTTTCACGTCCTCTTTTCCGATCATGTGCGCCTTGCCGGCCGCGACGATCAAAATATCTGCCTGACGTGTGTAGGACGGCAAATCAACAGTCCGCGAGTGGCACATCGTCACCGTCGCATTTTCTCGCTGCAATAAATACGATACCGGTTTTCCGACGATGTTGCTGCGGCCGATGACGACTGCGTGTTTGCCTTCGATCGTCATGCCAGTGCGCTTGATCAGCTCGACTACACCGTTGGCTGTACAAGGCAGCAAAGAATCGTATCCGATCATCATGTTCCCGACATTGACCGGGTGGAACCCGTCGACGTCTTTTTCCGAACTTATCGCCTCGATGACTGCCTTTTCAGAGATATGAGCCGGAAGCGGCAACTGTACCAAAATGCCGTGAACGTTCGGATTTTCATTCAATTGATAGACGATCTCCAACAATTCCTTTTCGGTGATGGATGCGTCCTTATAAATGATTTCCGAGCGGATTCCCACTTCTTCACAACCGCGAGCTTTCCCTCTGACATAGGAATGCGAAGCGGGATCATCTCCCACAAGAACGACGGTCAATCCCGGCACGATTCCATTTTGCTTCAGTTCTGCAACTTCGCCAGCCAATTGTTCCCGAATATCTTTTGCAATTTCCTTGCCATACAAAATAGTTGCTGCCATGGCGAAGAACCCTCCTTCGTTTGGATCACTACGTTAAGTGTACCGATTCAAGGAGATGATGTAAAGCCGAATTTTATAAAGTTAACAATTGTTTAATGTTCGTGTTTTAGTTTTTTCCAGCCCAACATGGCCACTCCGTACGCATTGTCTCCAGAATAGACTGGATCGCAAAAGTACAAGCGCGCCTTGACGGCAGGATGTTCCAAACGCTTGGTCAACCGCTCTCTTATGTACTGATTTGCCGCTACACCGCCAACGATCAGAATTTCCCGAGGAAGACCCTCCTCTACGGCATGACGGAGCACTTTTTCCAGCGTGCTTGCTATACATTGCTCCGTCGCCCTGGCAATCTCTGCGGCCGGTACGCTTCCGCCCTCAATCGCCCGCAACAGTGCCGCTTCCGGTCCAGAGAAGCTGAATGATTTCCCCTGCACTGAGGAGGAGACGCGAAAATCTCCGGACGCCTGCAAGGCGAGCTTTTCCAACTGTGGTCCGGCCGGGAAAGACATCCCCAGCGCCACGCCGATCCGATCAACCAGTTGACCTGCGTGCAGATCCGTCGTTCCGCCCACTTTCTCGATCTGGTATCCGTCTTCCTTTCTTTCGCACAAGAGCAGTTCGCTCGTTCCCCCAGACAAATGAACCGCGAGAAACCGGTTTTCACGCGGCCGCTCTGCTGCGGTATACTCGCCCGCTGCGATATGCCCCTCCTGATGAGTCGTCAAAAAGGCGGGTACCTTCATGTAGGCTGACAGTGACTTCGCCAAGCCTTCCCCCACTTTAAACACCGGCATGTACGAGCCATCCACCGGACGCGGCTTTTCGCTTGCACAGACGGCAACGATATCGTATTCGGTCCATCTCATCTCATTGCTCAGCTCGGGGAGGTTCATCACATGCTGAAAGACGGCTTCTGATTGCTGCAGACCACGCTTGCCTTCTTTTACTCGAAGAAGTCGTTTCGCTTCTGCCACAATCCGGCCGTCTTCCGCTGCCAAGCACAACGATGTCCGGTAGTTGCTCGTATCAATTCCCAACAATACCTTTGTCATGCTGCTTCACCCATCTCTACGCGTTCGCAGTTTGGCGAGCTTTCAAATAACTGGACAAAACGCCGTTAATATACCGATAAGATTGTTCGTCGCTGAACAGTTTGGCAATCTCGATCGCCTCATTCAACGCCACTTTATCCGGAATGTCCTCTTCAAACATGATTTCAAAAAATGCAAGACGAAGGATGGCCCGGTCTACATTGGCGATTCGCTCCAGACGCCAGCCGCGAAGATATTTTTGGATCTCGGCATCGATCTCTTGCAGACGATCAAGTACGCCCTTTACCAGAAAATGAAGGTAAGAGGCGTCTTCTTCGCTATCTTCCATAACCAGTTCGAGGGCAGCTTCCATACTTACATCTGCCATGTCGATCTGAAACAAGCATTGAACTGCTTTTTCTCGTGCTGTCCTACGTTTCATCACGTTCACCTACTCATAAAATTGAGGTCCCTGCCCTGCTTAGCGAAACTTCCCAGGGAGGATACGATCAAGAATTTCGCGCAAATCCTCTTTGTGATCCAGTTTGCGTCCAATGTAATAACCGGTGGAGACAAAGACGACAAACACCAGTGTATCCCAAAAACCGACGAGAAGGTAGATGATGCCGAAAAAAAGTCCGGCGGCTACCCCCAGTAGTTTCCCCTTGTGTTCCCACAACAACTCCCATATCATGACTTTCACCTACTATTCCACTCGTTTGCGAGCCGCGTAATTCTCATGCTGGGCTACTTCCGTCACAACGACCGCCACCTCGGAGATGATGACGCCGGCAATACCCTCCACCTGCTCCTTGATATCGGTCTGCAGCTTCTGGGTCAGCTCCGGCAAGGGCGTCTCTCCGTCGACAGAGACGCGGACTGTGATCGTGTTTCCGCTTTCCAGCGCCCGTACGACAGTCTTTAAATCGCGGACCCCCTTCACTCTTCTGGCCGCCCTCTCGGCGATTGTCTGAATGGTTTGCAGGGTTATGTTTACTTCACCCAAGTCGCTGCGCTGGCGAATGCCCTTCTCCGTTTTCGGTTTCTTGGAGCGGCGGAAAGAACTGAAAAAGAACCGCAAGCTGACAATTAAAAAAATCACCGCCGTGATCAGATAGGCAGGCTGGAAACCGCCAAGCAGCTGCTCTAAATAGGGGCGTATGTATTCAGCTGGGATCAGTCCGCTCGAGGCTCCGATCACGCCGACAGAGAGGACGATCAGCGCAAAACTGTACAAAGTCAGGATAAAGCGGTCAAACAAATTCACAAGCATCTCTCCTTTGGTGCAAAGGTAACAAGGAGGCCGTTACTCTTAGATGAGGAAAAATGCCCCCTGAGGCATAGGGGGCATCCAAACTTGCTGATGAACTAGCGGACGCGCTGGAAATCTTCCACGGCAGCCGGCGCTTTTTCTTCGGGCTTCAGCTCTACGTCCACAATATGTACGTTTACTTCCACGACCGACAGACCCGTCATGCTTTCGATGGCGTTGCGCACACTATCTTGAATATTTCGAGCGACATCCGGGATACGGTGTCCATATTTTACGATAATCGATACATCAACTGCCGCTTCGCGCGAGCCTACCTCTACGCGTACGCCGCGAGCTATATTTTTACGGCCGAGCCGTTCGACAATCTCACCTACGAAACCACCGCTCATTTGTGCTACACCCTCTACCTCAGAGGCAGCCATACCGGCGATTACTTCCAGGACTTCGGGAGCGATCTGCACCTTACCAAGCTCTGTTCTTTCTAGATCCGGTGTAAACTCTTCCACGCTTCGCACCTCCCTATGGTTTTGTAACCCATTATAACAAGCAGCTTCCACTTTTACAAATCAAGCTTCGTCCAGATTCAGTTCATGAATCTCCAGGAATTTCGTGTCAAACTGACCGCTGGCGAACACTTCGTGGTCAAGCACCTTGAGATGGAACGGAATCGTCGTGTGCACACCCTCCACGACAAACTCGCCGAGCGCCCGCTTCATGCGTTCGATCGCTTCCGTGCGGTCTTTGCCCCAGACGATCAGCTTCGCGATCATCGAGTCGTAATAAGGCGGGATGACATAGCCGGTATAAGCGGCGCTGTCGACGCGCACACCGAATCCGCCCGGAGCGAGATACGTCGTGATTTTCCCAGGGGATGGCATGAAATTCTTGACCGGATTTTCCGCATTGATCCGGCATTCGATGGCCCAGCCATTCAGCTTGATGTCGTCCTGTGTAAACGACAGCGGCTGGCCTGCAGCTACCGTGAGCTGTTCTTTAATCAAATCAAACCCGGTTACAAGCTCTGTCACCGGATGTTCAACCTGAATGCGGGTGTTCATCTCCATAAAGTAGAACTTCCCGTGTTTGTCCAGAAGGAATTCAACCGTTCCTGCGCCGTGGTAATTTACCGCTTTGGCTGCAGCTACGGCCGCTTCCCCCATCTCTCTCCGCAGTTCCTCGCTCAGGGCGGGAGATGGCGCTTCCTCAATCAATTTTTGATGGCGTCGCTGAATGGAACAGTCGCGCTCACCCAAATACACGACATTGCCGTGCTTATCTGCCATGATCTGAATTTCGACGTGGCGCGGTCCTTCGACGAATTTTTCGAGATAAACGCCCGGGTTGCCAAAGGCAGTTTTCGCCTCGTTTTGCGCTTGACGGATCGCCTTTTCCAGATCCTCATCGTCTACAGCAACGCGCATCCCGCGGCCTCCGCCGCCGGCGGTTGCCTTTACCATCACCGGATAGCCGATTTCATTGGCCGTCTTGATCGCATCGGCGATATCCTCGACAAGGCCATCTGTTCCCGGAACAGTCGGTACACCGGCTGATTTCATCGTATCCTTGGCGGTGGATTTATCGCCCATCTTGACGATGGCCTCCGGGTCAGGCCCGATAAATGTGATGTTGCAAGCGGCACAAATCTCGGCAAAGTCGGCGTTCTCTGCCAAAAACCCGTAGCCGGGATGGATGGCGTCTGCCCCAACCTTGGTGGCTACACTCATGATGCTCGCAATGTTGAGGTAGCTTTCTTTCGATGCTGTGGGTCCAATGCAGTAAGCTTCGTCAGCCAATTTTACGTGCAGCGCTTCGCGATCTGCTTCGGAGTACACAGCTACCGTACGAATGCCCAACTCGCGGCAGGCGCGAATGACACGGACAGCAATTTCGCCCCGGTTGGCAATCAATACTTTTTGAAACATTACGCTCTCCTCCAACCTATTCTGGCTTCACCAAAAACAGCGGCTGGCCGTATTCCACCAGCTGACCATCCTCAACCAGCACTTTCACGATCTCCCCGGATACTTCTGCCTCGATCTCGTTGAACAGCTTCATCGCTTCCACGATGCAAACAACCTTGTTCGGGGTCACCTTGTCGCCTGCTTGGACGTAGGCAGGCTTGCCCGGCTCAGGGGAACGGTAGAATGTTCCCACCATCGGGGACACGATTTTGTGCAGGTTCGACTCATCTACGGCTGCTGCTGCCGGCTTCGGAGCCTCAACCGGCGCCGCAGGAGCTTCTGCCACTGCCGGTGCAGCTGCTACGGGAGCCGTTGCTTGGGCGACCGGAGCCACTGGAGCCTGTACGACCGGTTGCGAAACGTAGACGGTTTCCCCGGCCGATTTTTTCATTGTTACCTTTGCTCCATCGATTTCAAGCTCGAATTCGTTAATGGACGACTGATCAATCAACTTGATAATTTCACGGATTTCATGAATTTTGAACACAGGTAAGCACTCCTTCATTTCGAAAGATAACCAGGGAGTATGGTATGTATCGAGGTCTAACAATCATGGTAGCTTGTCACCACCCCAACGTCAAGAAAGGATTTCCCCTCATTTCCAGCGAAAAACGAGGAGAAACCCTTACCAGCATGCCCGTTTTCAATGATCCTTAGTACCTCGTCAGGAAGCTTTGAATTGTACGGTGATATTGGTTGCCGGGACGTTCAGATGCTGTTTTACATTGGAGATGATGTCCACCACTTCATCTGCGCCCAGTTTGTCTTTTTGCACGATTACTGTCACCTTGTCATTTTGCGTGAACACGACAGCGTCTTTGTAGCCGCTTGTTTTCAGCATTTCTTCTACGGCCATTGTGGCGCTCTCCATCGTAGAGAGCTCTTCGTACTTCGCTTTCGCCTCTGCTACTGCCTGCGGGGTCGCATCCGGGCTGCCCATGATGCTCATCTGCTCGTCTTTTTGCTGCTGGAGTTGGGCTTCCCGCTTCATTTTGTACCCGGTGAAAATTTCGCTCGGGGTATCAGCCAGCGTCGCCGTTTCCTTGGTATCTGTCTGCTGCTCCTTGTTGGCATTTGCCGTATCTGCTGCCGCAGGTTCCGTTTTTGGCTTGCCCTCGACAGGAGCTGCGTCAGTGGCTGGCGTCTCTGTCTGTTTGCTCTCAACCACGACACCAGAAAGCGAGTCCTGCTCAGGCTGCAGCTGCTGCAACTGTTGCTGCCCCAGCGTCGACACTTGACTGTCCGGCCCTTTGACCAAATAGTAGCCCGAGAGGACCACCATCACGGCCAGCATTGTCAACAACCATACCGTTTGCTTGCGAAGCATCATTTGTCATTACCTCCTAACCTTTTTTAGGCAATATCGAAATTTTGTAGGCAGGCACATCCAATACTTTTTGAACCGCTTCGGTGATCCACGCTTTGACTTGTATGTTGTCGGCGCCTTTTGCCACCACCAAAACCCCTCTTACCTTTGGCTTTAGCGTTTTGAGGATAACGGGCTGATCCTGTTTGCCTCCCTGGACCACGACCACTTGTTCATCGCGGGATTGGTCATTTTGATTCCGCGTGGCTCGCTCCTTGTCCGTTTCCTGATTGGTAGAGGAACGGGTATTGGTGTTTTTCCCGACGACCAGCTCCGGCGTCGAATCCAGATTGACCATGACTTCAACCTCTCCCACACCAACTACGCTGGCCAATATTTCCTTCAGCTGCGTTTGATACATGTTTTCGTATTCTGCGATGATGTCGGGCGGATTGGCTCCTCCGAGCACCGGCGCCGACTGTTCGGTTCCAGGCGGTCCGGTCGGTTCATTGCCTCCAATCCCGAAACCCATCGGCTGATCGCGTTCAACATTCAGGAAATCGGTCAAAATCATGATGGCCATCCCGATTCCCAATATGACGATAAAATAGTGGATCGGCTTCAGCTTCTTTTTATCTGAATCTGCGGCCAACCATTGCTTCAGCTTCCCAAACACCCCTGCTCACCTCACCTTGAACGACTGCATGTCACCGCTTCTCAATCTTGTCCTGATCCCTGGTAACGACTACCATATCCTCGCTTAAGCCCCATTGCGCTGCCAGATCACTGGCAATCCGTTTGGACAGGGCATCCTTCTGCTGTGCAGCAGCCGGCAGCTCCCTTTCTTCTTGCCCCTGGCTTTGACTGTTTACCTCGATGCGTATCGGTTCGATCGGTTCGACCGGCTTGATCGCGCTTGCTGTTTCCCCGCTGCTCCCTTCTGGGGCGATCGCTACCTCGATGCGCTGCAATTTTGCCTGGTCTGCATTCTTGTTGTCCAACAGAACCTTGACTGCCGTTACCTCCACTCCGTGATCCTCCTTGAGCTTCGTTCGAATGGATGCCTCCACCTGACTTTGCACGTAGGCGTCTATTTGCTTTTCCTGCTTTCCGGCCAGCCTCTCGGCGATGCGCTTCCACTCGGTGTCGGAGGGCCGGTTCATCTGCTCCTGGTAGCGGTCCAGCTTAAGCGCCAGATCATCCTGAGAGAGCTGAAACAGGGCGAACACAGGGGAGATGATCGTCATCAAAATAATCAGTCCCATCACCATTTTGACGTAGCGCTGCATGCTGGTATTGGGCAAAATGAGGTCGAGGAACGCAGCCAGGAGAACAAGTAAGATGATCTTTTTCAGCCAGAGCGTAAGCCATGTCATCTGCTTCACCTACCGAACCATCATGGAGATATTGCCCGCCGCAATGATAATGGTGATGGCCAAAAAGAACATCAGCCCTACCGTGGCCAAAGCCGCAAAGACAAAGATTAGATTTTTCCCGATCGCTCCGAGTGCCGCGATGATCGGACTATTGCCCAAAGGCTGCAGGACGGCGGAGGAAAGATTGTAGATCATGGCCAAAATCAGGATCTTGAGGGCCGGGAATGCGCACAGGAGGAGCAGAATCAGGACCCCTGCCAATCCAACTGCGTTCTTGACCAGAAGAGAAGCATTGAGCACTGTGTCTGCCGCATCTGAGAACATCCTGCCGACAATCGGGATGAAATTGCCGGTAATGTATTTGGCCGTCCTCAGGGTTACCCCGTCAGCTACTGCCGACGTAGCCCCCTGGATGGAGATGATCGCCAGAAATATGGTAAGAAAGGACCCGAGCGCTCCCATTGCAATATTGCGCAAGAGGGAAGCAAGCTGCGTGACCTGGTATCTTTCCGAAAAGAGGCTTGCGATCGACAGCATGGCGGACAGAAACAGGAGCGGAAATATGACGTAGGAAATGAGTATCCCGCTGGTATTGATGAGAAAGATGATGAGCGGGTGAAACATCGTCGCTGACGCCAAATTTCCTACAGAAGCGAGCAGAGCGATGACCAGAGGAATCATGGCCAGCATAAAGTCGGACATGTCGCTGATCGCTTCTTTGGCGTACGTGATGGCCACATGGAAGCTGTTAATGGCGAGCACCATCAGCACGAGATAGGCAATCGAATAGGCTACCGTCGTCACGGTGTTGCGTTCAAAGGCGTTTTGCATCGTCTCCAGAATCATGGCAAAAACCGTAATAATGATGATCGAGCTGAGCAGTTTGCCATTCATCAAAATTTCATGGAAAACAAATTTGCCGAAGCCCTTGAGAAACCCGGAGAGACTAAAGTCCCCCTGCTGCATCAACAACTGTAGAAAACCGGGAGCCTGCAGATCAGGAAGATACCCTTTGTAATCGCGCTGCAGCTCTGTCCAAAACCTTTCGACCCGGTCAACCTGCAAATCGTCTACCTGCTGCTTGATCAGGTAATCGACAGAAGGTGCTGGTGTCGTCACGGCAGCCGAGAGAGAGGTTGACGGCAGGAAGACAAACAGCAGAAACAAGAAGAGCGACCAGCCCGCACGAGTCACTTGCACCCCTCCCCCAACTACGCCGGCAACAGGTCTATGACCGTTTCGATAATGATCTGAATGATCGGAACGGCCATGATCAGAATCAACACTTTCCCAGCCAGCTCGATTTTGGAAGCGATGGCTCCCTGACCGGCGTCTCTGGTCATTTGTGCCCCGAATTCAGCGATATAGGCAATTCCGATGATTTTCAAGATGGTTTCCAAAAATACGAGATTGAGGTCAGCTTGTACCGCCAGACGCTCCAGAATCCTGATGACCTCCGCTATTTTACCGATCAGAAAGTAAAAGATGACAACGCCGCTCGCGATGGCCAGCAGGTAGGCGAACATCGGTTTTTGTTCCTTGATGACCAGCGCGAGAATCGTAGCCACCAATCCCAGTCCGACGATTTGTACGATCTCCATTCGCCTTCCCTCCTCAATTAAACAGGAAGACGCGTTTTACCTCGGAAAACAGGTCGCCGACATAGTGAGCTACCATGTACAGCACGATGATAAACCCCACCAGCGTCGCCCAGTGTGCGATGTCCTCCTTGCCAGCCTGCTTCAGAACCGTGTGCAGAATGGCTGTAATAAATCCCACCGCCCCGATCTGAAAAACAGGTGTCAAATCAAAATCCACAGTGAACACCTCGCCTTTAGAACATCAGGATGACGACCAACAACCCGCACAGGAAGCCGAGGCTTTTGTACATTTTCTCGTACCTGTTTTGTTCCGCTCGCGCCTCTTCCTCCAACCCGCGAAGGTGTGTAACGGCGAGACGCAAATGCTTTTGCTGGTCTTCCCGATCAGATGATCCGAGCACCTGTCCCAGACTGGTCAACACATCCCGCTCTTGCTTGCGAAGCGACGTTTGCTGCCAGTGTCTATCGATGGCCAGTCTGAGCGCTTCGTCGGCGTTCTGTGCCCGCTCCTCGCGAAGGCTGCCCGCAGCGGTCTGGAACAGCTGTCCAATCTCTGTCGGCAGCCGGTTTCCCACTTTGAGCAGGGCAGGCTGCAACGGGGTCAGGCCGTACACGATCTCCGTCTCCAGCATCTGCAGCCCTACGAGAAGGGCTCTGAGCTGCACGGGACGATACGCATAAAACCGACCAATTTGCCACCCTACCATGGAAGCCGAGAACAGGATCAGCACGGCTCCGATCAGCTTAACCATGCGACCTCCCCCTTATCGACCGGTTCGAGACTCCGGTCGTAGACGCCTTGAATCGTCCCTACGCCCTTCGAGCGGCTCAGAACAAAATAGCGGGAGAAGACGCCGCTTTGAATCAATTTTCCCAGTGCCGGACGCCTCGCCACCTCTTCGATCTCTGCGCCGTGCGCAGAACAGATTACGGAAACACCGGCATGGACGGCTTCCCATACGGCTTCGCCGTCTTCCGGCCGCCCCACCTCATCCACGATCAGGACATCGGGTGACATCGAACGGATCAGCATCATCATTCCTGCTGCTTTTGGGCAAGCATCCAGCACGTCCGTTCTCGGGCCGACATCCCGCTGCGGAACACCGTTCAAGCAGCCGGCAAGCTCGGAACGCTCGTCCACAATGCCCACTTTGCGGCTGGAGGACCATTCGTTCCCATAGCTGATGGAGCGGGCAATATCTCGCAGGAGCGTTGTTTTTCCGCACTGTGGAGGCGAGATGATCAGGGCATTCAGGATTCGTCCGTTTTCGAACAGATAGGGCAGGACCTTCTGTGCCGTCCCTTTTTTCTCGCGAGCGATCCGGATGTTAAAGCTGGTAACGTCGCGAATCCCTTTTACTTCTCCCCGTTCCAGGACGACCTTGCCGGCAATGCCGATCCGGTGTCCCCCTGTAACAGTGATGTAGCCGCGTTTCAGCTCTTCTTCCAGAGTGTACAGAGAGTGCTGGCTGACCAGGTTCAACAGCTTGACCGACTGTTCTTCAGTGAAGGTCCACCCTTGTCTGGCATTGGCTGTCAGCTGTCCTGCGGCTGTCACGTAGCTCGACTGCTGCCCAAATCTTATTTCCAGCGGCTGATTTTGCCGTAGGCGGATTTCCTCCAGATGCTCTCTGACGGCGGAGGGCAATGCAGTCAGAATGCTGCGGATGGTCGCCGGCAAAATCGCCATGATCTCGTTCACGACTTATCCCTCCTTCGTGTCTTTGACACTTCAGCCTTTGTCCACGTCGACTTACCTCCATCCTATGCGGGTCTGGACGAGTTTTATGCCAAGAAAACGCCAGAGAAACGCTTGCTAGCGAAAGTCGCGGGAACCGCACGAGTACTACGCGTATCAACGCAATCATTTCTCAAACAAAAAAACCGGCTTCCATACCGGTCGGTCCGGATGAAAGCCAGTTCACCATTTGTTCGCTCGATGTTTTTCAGGTGGCATTGATCGGTTCATATTGCCTGTCCTGCGGATAGGGTTCGATGATGTAATGATGGTACCCTTCATCATCCTCCCCCTCTTGAAAGAACATGATCTCATGGCACGAGGGACACTCGATTTCATAAGAGGCTATCACATTGTCGTCAGAATCCAGCTCGTAAGTGGAGGCATCCTCGTCGTCCTGATCCGCAAATTTATCATAGAGGACGCTGTCGTCGTCTTCGTCACAGTCATCCACCATCTCGTACAGATCATCCTCATCGCCGAAAAGGTACAACTCCACATCGTCGAGATCATCGTCAATTGCCTCTACGTAATCTTCGGTTTCCTCGATCCTGGCGTGCAATTCCCTGAACTGACCGTACATTTCGTCCAGTACCTCAATTACTTCCGACAGTACCTTTCCCTCATTGCTGTTCTGTGTCAGGTCCAACCCATCTGCCAAGCCGCGCAGATACGAAATTCGATTAGCCAATGATTCAAGCACGAGGAACCCTCCTTTATCCGTTTACTTTCGCTATTGTTCCCGAAAGTCGGGAGGGTTACTAATGCCAAATCGTATCCGTCATTTTCTGACCCCGATGAATATACAGACGATGCCCGCAAATATCCACATGATTTTTGCGAAGCTGATCCGGTCCGACATGCCGATCAGTCCGATTGTCGTAGTCGACAGCAGTACAAGCGGACCTACAATGGCAAGTCCCGAATTGATCAGCAGCGCCTTCTCCACCTCGTTTACTTTTAAAATAAACAGGGCCGCCAGCACTTCAATGGTACCAGACATCACTCTTAGTGTAGCCATCCCTATGATCGCTTTTTCCCACATCACTCCTCGCCCTCCTCCCTATCACTCTATGCTCGTCCCGGGCAGATTCATCACTGAAAGCTGGGCAATCGCCTATAGGCTTGCGGCTCACTCCCAACCTCACCCGCACATAGACTAAAAGCAAACGCCTAGAAGAAATGAGGAAAACAGCCATGTTTAACCGCGATCTTCCCTTCTGGCCCGATGGATGGTCGGACCCGTCCCGGCGAAGACAACCCAAACCACGCGCGACCGGATTAACCATGGTCATCGATAAAGGAATGGGTCGCGCAGCATTTTACGACCTGATGGAGCTGGCTGCCCCTTACATCGACATTTACAAGCTGGGCTTTGGTACATCCGTCCTCTACCCCGGCAAATTTCTGCAACAAAAAGTGGAAGAGGCCAAAACGTGGAATCTGCACATCATGCCAGGCGGAACCCTTTTTGAAATTGCCCTTTGCCAATCCACTCTGGAGGCATATATCGAACAAGTGAAAGCAATCGGGTTTAATGCGGTCGAAATCTCCGACGGAACCTTCCCCCTCCCCGCCGACCTCAGAAAAAGGGCGATCAGTACGGCGGCAGATGCCGGACTGATCGTCTACTCGGAATTTGGCAAAAAATCGGCAGATTTCCGTGCCGAGCAAGACGAGCTGCTGCGTACACTGGAGGCTGATCTTCTAGCAGGCGCCAGCTACGTGATCGTAGAAGCCCGCGAGAGTGGGACGGTAGGCGTATTTGATGGGAAAGGAAAAGTGGAGACCAGCTTTTTGCTGGATATTCATAAGTCCGCCGGCTCCCTGGCAGACCGGCTAATCTGGGAAGCTCCCCAAAAGGAACAGCAGGTCGCCTTGATTCAGACGCTGGGCGCCAGCGTAAATCTGGGGAATATTGCTGGTGCCGACGTATTAGCCGTCGAGACGCTGCGAAGGGGGCTGAGGGGTGACACTGCCGCGATGATGGCCGAAAGGAGGGCCGCTACGTGCGAATAGATGTCGTTCCCACCGTTGAAGAAATTCGCTACGATCAGATCGGCAACCGCGTCGTCATCGTCATCGATGTACTGCGTGCGTCTAGTTCGATCGTGACCGCGCTGGGAACCGGCTTTTCGGTTGTCGTTCCCGTAGAGACCATCGGGCAGGCCAACGCGCTGCGGACAGAAAACTGCTTTCTTGCCGGTGAAAGACATTGTCGGAAAATCCCTGACTTCGACTACAACAACTCTCCTACCGAACTGGCTGGCCACTCGCAAAAAGGGAGCGTTCTTATCCTCACTACCACGAATGGAACACGTGCGATCCAAAAAGCGGAACGTGCCTCCTCCCTGTTGATCGGCTGTTTTCTCAACGCAACCGCTTGTATCCAGTACGCACTGTCAAAACGTCTGGACATCACCCTGTACTGCGCCGGAACACGATCCGAATTTGCTCTCGAAGACGGTCTGGCTGCTGGCCTCATGATTCACAGAGCAAAGCTGCTGCAGCCGCAGGTTCAACTCTGCGATTTGGGAGAAGCGCTCCGGGCCAGCTATTTGCATCTGTCGGACCGATTGCCGCAGCTTTTGCCCCACACGACGACGGGCAGAAGACTGGTCCAGCATCATTTTGCCGATGATCTTGCCTTTTGTGCACAGATTGACCACTATCGCCTGGTCCCGATTGTACGAGAGAAGCGAATACTTCCCCACCTTGTCTCATAAAGTGAAAGAAGACTAGGGACGTGGACAGGGGTTTTGATGCCGATGGTATCAGGGGAAATCATGCTTGTCATCTTGATCGTCATAGGCTTGATCGGGCGATCGCCAATTATTGCGACTGCAGCGAGCATTCTGCTTGTTTTGAAGCTGACCGCACTCGAACGCCTGTTTCCTGTAGTTGAGCGGCGGGGGCTTGAGCTGGGTCTTTTGTTTTTGACGATCTCCGTACTTGTTCCGTTCGCCAGCGAAAAAATATCGTGGCGTGACATTACTCCGCTCTTCACGACGGTGATCGGAATGATGGCACTCGCCGGAGGGGCAATCGCCACCTGGATGAACGGAAAGGGACTCGATTTGCTTCGAACTGAGCCGTCCATCATCGTTGGTTTGGTCATTGGGTCGATCATTGGAATTGTCTTTTTGCGCGGAATTCCCGTCGGCCCGCTAATGGCCGCCGGCATTACCGCCTTTGTCTTGAAGCTGTGGGAGTGGTTTGGCGGACGCTGAGCGGCGGACGCTTCGTCTTGACGCAAGGTTCCCAAGAGAAACGAAAAGAGCCGTACCCATGGCAGGTACGGCTCTTTTCCGTCGCTCGCTATTCGTTCTCTCGTCTTTATGCGCGAGATACGTATGCTTCGGTACGCGTATCGATGATCAACTTGTCTCCTTGTTCTACGAAAAGCGGCACGTTTACCACAAAACCCGTTTCCAGGGTTGCTTTTTTCGTAACGTTGGAGGCAGTATCTCCTTTTACGCCCGGCTCACATTCAGTAACAGTCAGTTCAACTGTATTCGGCAATTGCACCCCGAGGGTTTCGCCGTTGTACTGCATGATTTGCACGTTCATGTTTTCTTTCAGGAAGTTAAGCTCGCGCTCGATCTGCTTGCTTGTAAAGGTGAGCTGCTCATACGTTTCTGTGTTCATAAAGGTATGCTCATCGCCGCTGGCATACAGATATTGCATGGTAGAGGTTTCGATGCGGGCAGGACTTACTTTTTCACCGCCGCGGAACGTCATCTCTGCCACGTTGCCGTTACGCAGGTTGCGCAGTTTGGAACGAACAAAGGCTGCACCTTTTCCTGGTTTCACGTGTTGGAATTCGAGCACTTGGTAGATATTGCCATCCACTTCGATGGTCAGGCCGGTACGAAAATCATTAACAGAGATCATGTTAGTCCTCCCAAATCAACAAATAACACAAATAGTATAAATTAGACGGGCAAAATGAGCAACTCTTTCGTGGATTGGGTCAAGACATCATGACCATCCGCCGTAATCAATACGTCGTCCTCGATCCGAACGCCGCCCAAGCCGCTGATGTAAATGCCTGGTTCCATCGTGACCAGCATTCCCGGCTCAAGGATAAACGGACTTGCGGTCGACAAGTTTGGCAGTTCGTGAACGTCCATGCCAAGGCCATGTCCCGCACTGTGTCCGTACGCATCTCCATAGCCGGCAGCCGTGATGATATCGCGGGTAACCGCATCGGCTTCTTTACCCGAAATTCCCGGTCTTAACGCTTCGACACCAGCGATCTGAGCCTTGAGGACAATCTCGTAAATTTCTTTCATGCGAGGATGGGGCTCCCCGACAGAGACCGTCCGGGTAATATCGGAGTTGTAGCCCTGATAGGCCGCGCCAAAATCGAGCGTCACCATTTCACCGGCTGCAATCACCTTTTCGCTCGCTCTTCCATGCGGCAGCGCACCGCGGTGGCCTGAAGCGACGATAATGTCAAACGCGGAAGCAGACGCCCCCTGTCTTCTCATGAAAAACTCCAGCTCCAGCGCCACTTCGATTTCCGTCACGCCAGGCCTGATATATCCGAGAATGTGCTCAAAGGCATCTTCGGCGATTTTCACCGCCTGTCTGATCACCTGCACTTCGGACTCTTCCTTGTACATCCGCAGCTTTTCCATAAAGCCGCTGGTCGGAACCAGCTCGACACCTTCAAAGCTCTTGCTCCAATTGGAATAGGTTCCGAAAGACAGGCTGCTTTCAAAAGCAAGCCGTTTGACGCCGGCCTTTTTCAGGACTTGCGCGATCGCTTCCAGAGGCTTGCGCTCATTGTTGACCACGGTAAAGTGCGGGCACTCCTCCTGGGCTTGATCGACATAGCGGAAATCCGTTACCAAAAACGCTTCTTTTTCGGTGACGATAACCCATCCCGTCGAGCCGGTAAAACCGCTCAGATAACGACGGTTCACCGTTTCTTCCGTAATCAGTGCGTCAGCCCCGATCTGTGCCAAGGCATCGCGCAATTTGCTCAAGCGATTGTTCATTTTCCTCTCCCTTTCTTTGTCTGCCGTTCAACCGATCTGTCGCTTCCCGAACAGACCGGCTCACTTGCCCGGTTCCGTTCATTTCTTGCCGATTTTGTTTGCCAGCGATCTCAGCGCCCACTCATAACCGTCGATGCCAAGACCGACGATTTGACCGATAACAACAGGAGCAATGACTGAATGGTGCCGGAATGATTCGCGCGCGTGTACATTGGAAATATGGACTTCAATCGTCGGCAATTCCACGGCTGAGATCGCATCCCGAATCGCATAGCTGTAATGCGTAAATGCACCCGGATTGATGATGATGCCGTCATGCACGCCTTTTGCCCGGTGAATGGCATCGATGAGAACGCCTTCATGATTGGACTGGCAATGCTCGAGGCGACCGTTCCACTCTTCCATGACCTTTTCGAGCCGAGCGACAACGTCTTGAAGTGTCTCTCTTCCATACACATCGGGCTCCCTTTGCCCCAGCAGGTTGAGGTTGGGGCCATTGAGCAACAGGACGGATAGCACGGTTCATTCCTCCCTTATGACACTTCCGCTTCCCTTTTTGTAAAAACATTTTTACTAGAGAATAATTTTACCATAAGGGAGAAGAGCTTGAATAGCCTCAAGCCTCGTCATGGCTCTCCAGCGTGATGGTCATGCCCACGAACATCCCGAAGGAGAGAAACCAGGCCGCTTCCGTGGCAAGCGTCGCCACGTCCCAATTGCCCATGCGAAAGAAGAAACCTGCCACTACTAACAGCATCAGGCCGTAGAGCAAGCCGCTCCACCACATTTTGCTCCTTTGGAACAGCAGAGAGTATAAAAACACTGCGATCACACTTTCAAAAAACAGCAGGATCACTCCCAGGCCAGTGGCAGACCAGGAGTCCTCATCTGCCTCCCAGAGAAAGGGACGGGCATAGGCTCCCAAACCGTAAGGCGTAAAATTGAGAAAGTGTGCAGCCAGCCTGACGATTCCCCAAAATACCGTTCCCCAAAAAGCAATTTCAACCAGCTTTGCAAAAGGCAGCGTCTTCGCTTTGCCAGGCACATCGGCACGGGCAGTTCTTCTTTCCTCTGTAAACCTGCCCCGCAGGTGCCCTCTTGTCTTTGTCAAACCCATCGTCATCACCCCGTATCTAGTATGTGCCGAACCTATTATTTTCACTTACGGTTGACATTTTGACGGGGATTGGAACTGCCAGTAGCCTCCGCGCTCCGTTTCCGTTAGAATATGTAATAAGGATGGTGATAGGATTGGCGCAACAAAACGTACCTAGCTACGGCGGTCAAGCCGTCATAGAAGGCGTCATGTTTGGCGGTAAGCAGGTAACCGTCACAGCGATACGCAGAAAAAACCAAGAGATTGAATACTTCGAAGCTCCGCGGAACGAGATCCCGTGGGTCAAGGCACTGAAGAAAATTCCTTTCCTGCGGGGAATCGTCGGCCTGATTGAAGCAAGCGCCAACGGAGCAAAGCACCTGAATTTCGCCTCCGACCGATACAGCATGGAATCAGATGAAGAGGTTTCGACTGGTCCGTCCAGACTGCAGATGATTTTGGGTGTGGCCGTCGTAGGTATTTTGTCGTTTCTATTCGGGAAATTTGTATTCACCCTGGTACCCGTGTTCCTCGCCGATTTTCTGTTCGGGAAGTGGATCACCAATCAATACGCCCAAAACATCTTGGAAGGCGTAATCAAGCTGATTCTGCTCCTGGGCTATATCACCGCGATCGCGCAGGCTCCGCTCATTAAACGGCTGTTCCAATACCACGGAGCTGAGCATAAGGTGATTAACGCCTATGAATCAGGGGTAGACTTAACCGTAGAGAATGTGCAAAAATTTTCCACCCTGCACTACCGTTGCGGAAGCAGCTTTTTGATCTTCACCGTGATCATCGGTGTCGTGATCTATTCATTCTTCTCGTATGACAGCTTATGGGAGCGAGTGGTTCAGCGGATCGTGCTCCTGCCCGTTGTACTCGGTGTATCCTATGAGGTCCTGCAATTTACCAACAAATTGCGTGACACGCCCGTACTGCGGTTTCTCGGTTATCCGGGGTTGTGGCTGCAAAAAATCACAACACGGGAACCTGATGACAGCCAGGTGGAGGTGGCGATTGCCGCATTTAACAAAATGCGCGAACGCGACCATGAGATGACCAATCCAGGGTTGGTTTCTGCCGGTTAAGCATTTAGATAACGATGAGGTGAGGCGCTATGTTTCCCCGGATTCCCCCAATCATCTTGATCATCTTGTTGTTTGCTGTATACGGTCTGTTGAATCGGATCATTGAGAAGCCTCTGCAAACCTTGGTCATCATCGGTTTGTCTGTCCTTTTGTTCGTGGTGGTCAGAAACTATTTGAGGAGCGGCAAATTCCTTCCCGGAGCTCCCAAGCAGCAAAAACAGGCAAAACCGAAAGCGCCGGTTTCGAGAGCTCCCCTGAAAAAGAATGCACAACAGGCAAGGCGAAACCATCCGTTCCGGGTGATTGACGGAAACAAAGGCAAATCGAAGGAAAATCAAGGCGACCAAGATCCTCATAATCATATTTCGCAATAAAGAAAACAGGCTGCCTATACAAGGTAGCCTGTTTTGTCTGTCGGGGGTGTACCTTTTTGGAATACCTCTACGTATTGTTCAAAGCTCCACTGTTCCAAAAAGCGGGTTGCGGATTGCAGTCCGGACTCGTACAGTCGATTCCGAAGTTCTTTTGAGAGCTGGAACTGCGTCGTCCGCACTCCCAATGTATTGATGAACACGGTGCGGAGAGCTTGGGCCCGATCGACGTAAAGCCGGTCATGGGCATCCAGCATAGTAGCGATCAACTGCTTGGAGAATGAAAACAATCCCCTGATCCGGTAGGCCTCCCGATCCACCTTGCTGTCATGGAGCCGGAAGCCGATGGTCGGCCAGAGGGGAACCCCCGGCACATCGAACAGCCAGACCGGATAATTGCTCAAAAGCGCTCCATCCACGATCAAATGGACTTCACCGTCTTTGGTCAAACGCGTCGGCTGAAAAAAGAAGGGGATCGATGACGACATGCGAACAGCGCGTGCGATGGAAAATCGTTCGGGGACAATATCGAAATGGCTCAAGTCCTCCGGCAATATCAGCATCTTTCCGCCCGTAATGTCAGAAGCGATGATGCGGAGTTTATCCTTTGGCAAGTCTCCAAAGGTCCGAATCCCCTTTTGGCGAAGCAAATCATCGATAAATCTCTCCAGCCTGTCAGTCCGGTATATCCCTTCACGGAATAGCAATTCGTATAAGGGTCCGACTATCGGCAGACGTCCCAATCCTCTCCGTTCAAGAAAAAACAAGTAGTCCAGCTTTTCAAAAATGGGACGCAATTCCCTGCTTGTGTAGCCGGCACTGAGCAATGCCGCCACGATGGACCCGGCCGAAGTCCCCGCCAACCTTTCCCAGACAAAGCCGTGCTCTTCCATCACCTGCAAGGCGCCAATAAAGGCTATGCCCTTTACTCCGCCTCCTTCAAACACTGCATCCGCCTTCATCCTGATTCCTCCTCGGACCTTCACTGCCCCCCTTTTACCAATATATAGACGAAGTGCTTGTCGAATGCGATTCGAAAGCTGGTTATGCATGCGCTATTTGGCGATACCTTGAACACATCCGTAAGTCATCACCGGATTTCGACTGTTCGTTCACAGAAAAAACGCAAGCCCGAAGGCCTGCGTTTCTAGGACAACTCTTCTTCTTTTTGTTCCTCTTCCTGCTGGATCCGGCGAAGATCCTCGACACGCTTCGGATCCTCCTGAAAGTAGCGGACCAGATACTCAAAGCACGAGATTGACTCCCAGCTCAGATGGTGTTCGATTCCTTCCACATCTTTATAAATATGTTCTTCGTCTACGCCGATCAAACGCATGAACTCCTCCAGGAGACTGTGGCGATCGACAAGCCGTTTTCCGATTTTCTTACCCTTTGGCGTAAGAATCAGACCGCGATATTTCTCATAGACGAGGTACTTGTCTTTATCAAGCTTTTGAACCATTTTCGTGACAGAAGAGGGATGCACCTCCAACGCTTCCGCGATATCGGAGACACGAGCATATCCTTTTTCCTCGATTAAGCTGTAAATACGTTCCAAATAGTCTTCCATGCTGGGAGTTGGCATATGTATCCCTCGTTTCCAAACGGTATTTCGGCATGGCAAAAAAAGCACGTAGATTTATCATACCGTGGATTGAGGATGAGTTGCAAGGAAAAACTCTATTTTAGCTGTTTTTCCGCACTCTTTAGATTTACGGTCTGCACGAGTTGACCGCCCAAGGTCTCCAATCGCTCCTGAAGACGCGGATCTTTCAGTTTTCCATCGGCATCAAAAGCGCTGTATGCATTCGGAACACTAGGACTTGCCGGCAGTGCCCAGGCGTGCAAATTTCTCATAATCAAATGCAGCGTGTTTACCGTGTTAGTCGCCCCCATGCTGCCCCCGGCTACACCCAGGACAGCGACCGGTTTATCCCGCAGATAACGTCCTTCCAAGAAATCGAGCGCATTCTTTAACGCTCCACTGATGGTGCCGTGATACTCGGGAGAAGCGATAATCAACCCGTCCGCTTCCGTTACCTTGCGAACGAAGCGATGGACAGTTTCCGGATAGGTGGAGAAATCATCTCTCACATCATAAATGGGCATCGGCCATTCCGCCAGATGGATCAGCTCCGTATCAGCCCCAGCTTTTTGTGCTGCGGCAAGTACGATCGCCACTGCTTTTTTTGTGGTAGAATCGGGATTCATGCTTCCAGAAATGCCGAGAATTTTCATTATTTTTCACCTCATACCCTATTATAGCTGATTACTGTTAGTATATCCCATTTATCACACTTAGTAAATAGTTATGTTTATTAAATTGCTTGATGTTCTGAACAAGCCCCCTTTCCACATACACTTGTACCAAGGTTGGGAAAAGGATGATGCTCATGGACAGAGGTTCCTGGCGAATCGCCGTTCTATTTGCAGCTGCTGCACTTGGCGGGACATACTTGGGAGGGGCTGACGGCCTGCGTTTTTTTGCATATTTCGGCTCATGGGGCATACTGGGAATCTTATTGGTCAGTGGGGGCTTGGGGTGGCTCAGCTACCGAATCCTGACTCTCAGTCATCATCTCGGTTTTCGTTCGCTTCATGATTTGCTCTGTTACTGGTTCGGCGAAAAGGCAGCACCTGGCTTGTCTGTGCTGCTGCATTTGCTCCTGCTGGCCTGGGCAGGTACTTCGCTTGGAGAAATGGCACTACTTTTAAACAACGGCAACACCGCCTGGGCTTTTGCACTCGTCCCTGTCCTTGTGGCCGTGTTTCTGTTGGGAAAAGGCTGGCCGGTATTCATTCGCGGCGTAACTATTTTTCTTGGGATCGGACTTCTCATGATCGCATCCGCCTACATCGAGCAGAGGCATATCGATGTTCCATCCCTTGGCTATCAATTAAACCTCCAGTGGTTGGTTCATTCCCTCTATTATTTTTCGCTTCACTTCATTTCGATCTTGGTCATTTGCCTTCCATTGGCTTCACGGGCATCCCGTGCACACTTCATTTCACACGGCGTTGTCCTCGGCAGTCTTCTCTTTTTCTTCACCACATTGCTGATGCAGGGGATCTTGCTTGGCTACTGGCATGATATCCACTCCTCTTCGCTGCCGCTCCAGACCGTGCTTGCATCTATCTGGCCAGGCGGACAATGGATCCATGCCCTTGCAGTTCTCGGCTACTCCGGAATCGTGCTGGCAATCACCGTTTACGCCCTCGCCTCACCTGTAGCCTTGCGTTACGACATCAGCCTGACCGCCTTGTTCGTTGTCATGATGATCGCCGTTTCCATCTTCGCTTTCCTTGGAGTCGCCTGGCCAAGCGTCGGATATGTGATTGCAAGCGCCCTCACCTACTCCGGACTTTTCCTGGTCGTTTGGCTATGCTGGAAAATGAGCAAAACGTAAAGCCCTGGATCAGACTGCATCCAGGGCTTCATCTTTTAATGGAAAAATGGGGACAGATGATAAGGCCGGCAAGATAACCTCCACCATCGTACCTTGCATCGGCTCGCTGTGTATCTTGATGCTGCCGCCATGCTCCTCGATAATCTTGTATGATACCATCAAGCCAAGTCCCGTTCCGTTCTCCTTCGTGGTGAAAAAGGGTTCCCCCAACTTTGGTATCCGTGCAGACTCGATGCCATAACCCGTATCGCGGATTCGTACCTTGACCGTCCCATCTGACAGCGATTTCGCTTCCACATGCAGGTCGCCTCCCTCTGGCATCGATTCAATCGCGTTTTTGCAGAGGTTGATCAATACCTGCTTTAGCTGATTATCTTCGCAGGAGATCAAGGGAAGTTCCTTGTCAAAATGTGTGTGAATCTGGATGTCGTTGAGAATCGCCTGACTATCCAACAGAGAGAGCACGTTTCTGATAATGTCTCTGATGTCTCGCGCCTGATATTTGACAGCCTGCGGCTTGGCCAGCATCAAAAGCTCGCTGACGATGCCATTGATCCGGTCCATCTCCGCAAGCATGATTTCCCCGTAGCGCTTGTCCTCCGCAGTAGACTGCATCAACTGGATAAAGCCTCGTAAAGCGGTCAACGGATTGCGTATCTCGTGAGCGATGCCAGCCGCCAGTTTGCCGATGACCGAAAGCTTGTCCGACTGGCGAAGCAGCTCTTCAGCCCGCTTGTTTTCCGATATATCCCGCGTTACCATCAATGCGCCCAACAGCCGGCCAGACTCGTCGACAATCGGCTTCGTTCTCGTCTCCAGATGAACCCAGTGCCCCAGCTTGTGTTTGAAACGATATTCAAGGGTAATCATCTCGTTCTGTGTCTGTATATTTCGAAAGGCTTTCCTGACCATTTCCAAGTCGTCAGGATGTACAAGCTCAAACCGTCTGTACAACTCCTTGTACCTCTCGTTCGGGTATCCCAGGACAGCTTCATGTGAAGGCGAAGCGTACGCGACTGTACCGTCCGGCTGATAAATGCAAATCATATCCGTCATATTTTCCGTGATCAGACGATACTTCGCTTCCTTTTGCCTCAAACGCTGCTCTACTTTCTTTTGCTCGGTAATGTCTCGGGCGCTCCCTGCAATGCCGATCACCTGCCCGTTATCCGAATAAATCGGACTCATCGACAGCGATATGTGAAGAAGCCGTCCGTCCTTGTGGTAGCGGACTGTCTCAAGTCCGATGATTCTCTTTCCAGCGAGCACCTGCCGGTGATAGTAATCGACTTCTTCTTTCAAATATTCCGGGACAAATGGCATCGGTGCTCCGATCAATTCTTCTTCCGTGTATCCAAAAATCATTTCCGAAGCCTCATTTACGCGAAAAACATTTCCGTGAACGTCCAGCATGGAGATAGCGTCTGGCGTTTGCCTCATAAAGGATTCAAGCAAATCCTTTGAGGCCAGGTCGTCCCAATGCATGCTGACTCCTTCTTTGTCTCCGCCCTCTGCAGTCCGATCCTTTGATTTCATCTGGACGTCCTGTTCTGATTGACGGATGGAACGAACGCACGATCTGATGAAAAAATATGTGCCTACAACAAAACCTGTCCAAAGCACAGCCAATCCCCAATATTGAATGCCTTCCGTATGATGGACAAGCCATGCAGCAGTTAGCGCCAGCCAAGCAAGAGATGCGAACCCATACACGACATCGAGTTGGATACCAGTTCGTTTCATCCATACCTCCATGACTTAGATCTCGTAAATGATAGCTTGTAGGTCGAGATGATGAGGTTGTAAGGCATTCCATTCTGCACGATTTATTCTTTTGTCAAAGTATTCGTAAAAATTATACTCCCTTGCAGCGCTTCTTACCATTCTTTACTAATCGACAGATCATGACATTCTTAGACAAAAAAACCTTCTGCAGGGGGCAGAAGGCTGCTGCTTGTTTCCCATATGCTTTTTTCAACGGGAGTCTGGCAATGGATAAGGACCCGACCCCGGATCTGTCATCGTTGTAATCGCATCGACCACGGTACGGACCGCGTCTGTCAGTTTCTCGCCATCGCTCTTTTTTTCAGGAACGTTTTTCCCGCTCTGTGAAGCTGCAACACGTACGATCTGCACCGCATTTGGGATGTTAGCTTGAGCGATTCGACCCAACCGGCTCAGCACCTCTTGCGGAGCGGCAGAGGAAAAGCCGGCTCCTTTTGCGTCCAGCAGATCTGCTGCCAGATTGCGCTTGCCATTTGAGGTGTACACCGCCAGTTCACCGTCTTGTTGCCTCACATTGCCGAGATACAAAAATGCCGCTATTTTGGTTCTCTCTGCATCCGTCAGAGACCGCACATAATCGTCGAGCCCCCGCCCTCCGTCAGAGGCGGCGCCAAGGCTGACAAAACGCACTTCGGTATCTCGCTGTTGCGCAGTCAGCAGGCGTGCCGTTTCCAGCAGCACAGCGATTCCTGAAGCATCATTTTCCTCCCGCGCGGCGAAGGAAGCGTCGTGATGGGCAGCCACCAGCACAATCTGTCCGGTGTTCCCGTTATTGGGTTTCAACTCCGCAGTGAGATTGTAGGACGTTTTCTTGATGATCGAAGCGCCCGACACCTTCAAGGTGGCTGTCAGTTTCTCCCCTTTTTGCAGCAGCTGTCCGAGCTGCTCTCCCTCGGCTGGTGAGACGGCCAGTACGGGTACATGCATATCAAGCGGTCCCCCGAGAGATGGCCTTGGTGCATTTGCTCCCTGCGTCAAAATGATCCCTTTGGCCCCCGCCGCCGCTGCGTGACGCACTTTTTCCGCCTCTGACATTCCCCCCGGACGTACGAAGACGATCTTGCCCTCGATATCGGCTCTCGCGAAATCCTGTTGTGTCCCTGTACCGACGTCGAGAACTGCTCCCGTCGCCTCTCCTGCCGGCCCGAACAAAACGCTTCTGGGGGCCCATGTCTTCCCGCGGATCTCGGGGACCTGCAAGGAGATCTGTTTGGGTTCCGTATAAACGTAATAGGAGAAAGGCAGCAGCTTTGTCTGATAACCGAAAATGCGGAGCCACTCTTCTATGTAAACTACGGCGCGAAACTCCGATTCTGTTGCTGGAATTCGCGGGGCTGTCGACAGTTTTTCCACGTGTTCGAGGAGGCGATCCGTGTCCGCTTGCCCTCCGGCTTCCGCACCCGCCGGACCTGGGAAGAACATCAACGATCCCCATGCGATGAAGACAGTGATCAACCATTTCATTTCGGCTCTCATCCCATTCCCCTTTCCAAATGGCCTCTTTTTATTATGGGCGGCAATTCAGGAAAACGTCTAGTCAGAATAGTCCGTCAAATAAAGATACGTGGCGCCATCTGACGACAGCAAGCAACCGAAGTGTGACAAGTTTCCCCTCCATTCATTTTGAAATTGACCCTCGACCCAGTATTTGTTAAGGTTGTCTCATACATCACTCGACGCTGATTTCAGGAAAAGGCGGCGGGGGCTGTACGTTTGCAACTGGCAGGTTCAAACGAAAAAAGACATAATATTTGCGTAACTGAAGAAGGAGGATTCACCATGCTTTACGTGGATGGCAAATGGGTCGGCACAGACGAGCTGACTGTTCACCCGGAAGACCGCGGCTACAATTTTGGTGACGGTGTTTACGAAGTGGTTCGCATTTACAAAGGGAACATGTATCAATGGGAAGGGCATTTGACCAGGCTGTTCCGCAGCGCTCGCGAGATCATGCTCGACCTGCCGTGGACGGCAGAAGAACTGTCGGCGATTGCGCATGAGCTGCTTGCGAAAAACAACATTACATCCGCAGACGATGCCACCCTGTACCTGCAGGTGACCCGCGGTGTGTCTCCACGTGTACACGATATACCAAAAGGCATTCGCCCTGTGATCATGGGCTTTGTCCGCCGCAAGGAACGCCCGCTGGCCGATATGAAAAAGGGACTGAGCGCTCAGCTGGTCGAGGATATTCGCTGGCTCCGCTGCGACATCAAAACGTTGAACCTGCTTGGCGCTGTCATGGTCAAGCAGTACGCCAAAGACGCCGGCGCCCAGGAGTCGATCCTGCACCGCAGCGGCATCGTCACTGAGTGCAGCGCAGCCAACGTGTTTGTCGTAAAAGACAACGAGCTGTACACGCATCCCGCCAACCACCTGATTCTGAACGGCATTACCCGGCTGGACGTCATCGCCCTCGCGAAAGCAAACGGCATTATCGTTCATGAGGAGCCGTTTACTGTCGACTTCCTGAAGCAGGCGGATGAAGTCTTTGCGACAGGGACAACTGTCGAGGTTATGCCCATTATCTCTGTCGACGGCCAGGCTGTAGGCGGCGGAAAGATCGGACCCGTCGTGGAAAAGCTGCAACAGCTGTTTGAAGAACATATTTACGCAAACGCATTGGTCTAATCCGAAAAAATGGCTCTCACAGGAGTTTCGCTCCTAGAGAGCCTTCTTTGTTTATCCACTTACCTTTCGCATATTGAACTATCGGCGGAGGTTCCATTCGTCGGTCGAGTAGCGCGAAGCGGCCAGCTCTTCGGCGAGCGCCCTCTCCTCTGGAGTCAATTCGCCTTTTACGAGCTCTACCTTCAAGCCTGTGGCAAAGCCGTCGCGAAATGCCTCCATCGCTTCCTGAAGCGATACCGGTCTATTGCTCACCTCGTTGATCGTCACCGCTTTTTTCCGGAAGCTCTCCATCATGCGTTCCTTTAGCCTGTCTGAGGAGAAGTGAAGCAAGGAGAACAGCAGCTCGACATCCATATCCAGCAAAATGGAGCCGTGCTGAAGGATGACGCCCTTTTGCCTGGTCTGCGCACTGCCTGCCACCTTTTTCCCTTCCACCACCAATTCGTACCAGGAGGGGGAATCAAAGCAGGCGGACGATCCCGGCGAGCTGTACTTTTCTTTTTCTTCTTCGCTTGCCAGTGAAACCATTTCCGCATCCAGGCCGAGGTTTTGAAAACCGTGTAGCAGTCCCAGACTGATCACCTTGTACGCCTCGGTGACACTGGAAGGCATCTCGGGGTGGCTTTCCGACACGACAACACTGTAAGTCAGCTCCTGGTCGTGCAGGACAGCCCTTCCTCCCGTAGCACGCCTCACAAAACCGATGCCCTTTTCTTGAACAAGCTCCAAATTGATTTCCTTTGCCGCTTTTTGAAAATACCCAATCGACAAGGTTGCCGGGTTCCATGTGTAAAACCGGACGGTTGGAGGAACCTTGCCCTCGCTGTGAAGCTGCAGGATTGCTTCATCTACTGCCATATTCATTGCCGGGGACATCCCCTCGGTCACGATAAATCGCCATTTTTCCATGCTGCGCATGTCCTCCTCTCCCCCTCTCCATTGTACTTCTCCCGATGATGAAACGGCAACAATGCGGCATGCAAAAAGGCCGCCGAAACATTCGGCAGCCTCGTCTGCGTTCTTATTCCGGCTGGTAGCGGAGTACCGGCTTGCGTGCAGCAGTGGCTTCATCCAGACGTTTCACGATTGTCGTATGAGGGGCTTCCTGCACGAGTTCCGGTGTTTCTTCGCACTCGCGAGCGATCTGCAGCATTACGTCAATAAACTCATCGAGTGTTTCTTTGGATTCAGTCTCTGTCGGTTCGATCATCAGGCACTCGTCTACGATCAGCGGGAAGTAGACAGTCGGCGGATGGAACCCGAAATCAAGCAAGCGTTTTGCAATATCCAGCGTGCGCACGCCCAGCTTCTTCTGGCGAACGCCGGACAGGACAAACTCATGCTTGCAAACACGGTCATAGGGAAGCTCGTAGGCTTCTGCAAGCTTGCGCATCATGTAGTTTGCGTTCAGCACCGCATTTTGCGAAACCTGCAACAGACCTTCTGGTCCCATGGAGCGAATATAGGCATACGCGCGAACGAGAATGCCGAAGTTGCCATGGTACCCTTTTACGCGGCCGATCGATTGCGGACGGTCGTTGTCCCAGAAGAAGGTGCCGTCTGCCCTTTTGCCTACGATTGGAGCTGGCATGAACGGTTCCAGAATCTTTTTCACACCGACAGGGCCGGCACCGGGACCGCCGCCGCCATGAGGGCCGGTAAAGGTCTTGTGCAAATTGAGGTGAACGACGTCAAAGCCCATGTCGCCGGGACGAGCGATGCCCAGGATGGCGTTGGCGTTGGCGCCGTCGTAGTAGAGAAGGCCGCCAGCTTCGTGTACGATCTTTGCCATCTCGACGATGTCCTCTTCAAACAATCCAAGCGTGTTCGGATTGGTCAGCATCAATGCCGCCGTGTCCGGTCCTACTGCCTGGCGCAAAGCTTCGATGTCTACCAGCCCGCGGTCGTCGGACGGAATCGTAACTGTCTCCAAGCCCGCTACAGCAGCGGAAGCCGGATTCGTTCCGTGTGCGGAGTTCGGTACGATTACCTTGGTCCGCCCTTTTTCGCCGCGGCTTTCATGGTAAGCGCGGATCATCAATAGTCCCGTCCATTCGCCTGCTGCCCCTGCTGCCGGCTGCAAAGTGACGGCATCCATGCCCGTGATCTCCGCCAGTTCGTTTTGCAGGTTATACATCAGTTCCAGCGCGCCTTGCACAGATTCTTCCGGCTGGTACGGATGGGTTTGGGCAAAGCCCGCGTAACGGGCAACGTCTTCATTGATTTTCGGATTGTATTTCATGGTGCAGGAGCCGAGCGGATAAAAGCCGTTGTCAATCCCGTGATTTCTGCGGGACAGCTCCGTGTAGTGACGAACTAGCTGCAGTTCGGACACTTCCGGCAGTTCTGCTGGGGTTTCGCGAATCAAGTGCTTCGGCAGCAAATCGGTTACCTCTACCTCTGGCACATCAAGCGCCGGGAGATTGTACCCTACGCGACCAGGCTTGCTCAATTCAAAGATCAACGCTTTTTCTTTGTCGTTATGCACGGGTGATCGCCTCCAATTCCTGCGCGAGATCGTCGATTTCTGCTTTTGTTCGGAGTTCCGTTACGGCAAGCAGCATATGGCCGGAAAGCTCGGGATAATCGATTCCAAGGTCGTAGCCGCCGATAATCCCTTTTTTCAGCAGCTTCTTGTTTACTTCCGCTACCGGTTTATTCAATTTCACTACAAATTCATTGAAGGTAGGTGCGCTGCCTACGATCTCAAGTCCTTTTGCTGCCAATGCTTGCTTGGCGTAATGAGCTTTTTGCAGGTTGAGCATGGCGATTTCCTGTACGCCCTGCTTTCCGTACGCGCTCATCGCGATAGAGGCCGCGAGAGCCAGGAGAGCCTGGTTGGAACAGATGTTGGATGTCGCTTTTTCGCGGCGAATGTGCTGCTCGCGCGCTTGCAGGGTCAAAACGAATCCGCGCTTGCCGTTTTCGTCTTTCGTCTGTCCGACGATCCGGCCGGGCATTTTGCGCATCAGCTTGGAGGTGGTGGCCAAATACCCGCAGTGCGGTCCACCGAATGAAGCGAAAA
Organism: Brevibacillus borstelensis; assembly: GCF_003710865.1. Taxonomy (GTDB): domain Bacteria; phylum Bacillota; class Bacilli; order Brevibacillales; family Brevibacillaceae; genus Brevibacillus; species Brevibacillus borstelensis. Next base: position 213,219 of record NZ_RHHO01000031.1, read on the forward strand.
TTCCGAATGGCTGCATATCGCCAACAACGATGTCTGCGCCCAAACGTCCCGGCGCTTCCAGCACGCCGAGCGAGAGCGGATTGGAGGAAACGATCAGAAGCGCTCCTTTTCCATGTGCAATCGGCTCAATGGAGGACAGGTCTTCTACTTGACCGAAAAAGTTCGGGTATTGAACGATGACAGCTGCCGTCTGGTCGTCAACAAGCGCGTCCAGTGCTGCCGTGTCGGTTCCATTGTCCTTCAGGTCTGCTTCCACGACCTCTACGCCTTGGCCGTACGCGTATGTTTTCAGCACGCTCCGCGCTTCCGGATGGACGGAACGGGAAACCACGACCTTGCTCTTGTTCGTGTGGCCTGCCGCCATCATTGCTGCCTCTGCCAAAGAAGTAGCGCCGTCGTACATCGAGGAGTTGGCCACTTCCATGCCCGTCATTTCGCATACCATCGTCTGAAACTCAAAAATAGCCTGCAGCTCCCCTTGGCTGATTTCCGGCTGATACGGGGTGTATGCGGTAAAAAATTCGCCCCGCAGCAGCATGTGGTTGACGACACTCGGGATATGATGCTGGTACACACCCGCTCCCAGGAAGTTTGCATGCGTACTGAAGTTGGCGTTTTTATTAGCAAGACCGGAAAAATATTTGACCAGCTCCGGTTCGGACAGAGCCTCGGGAATTTGCAGGGAACCTTTGAAACGAACTTCTTCCGGAATATCCGCGAACAGCTCTTCCACCCGGGAAATGCCCAGGGTGTCCAACATCTCGCGTTTATCCTGATCGGTTTGAGGCAGGTAACGGTATTTCACGAACGTTGTCCTCCTTGTTTATCGGATCTTGGATTGGTTGGTTTACTTTTTGGGACGTTTGTAGAACGGTGTGGCTGCCACGACAGCCTTCAGCCGCTTGCCGCGAATTTCTACTTCCAGTTCGGTGCCTACAGCTGCATACTCGGATTTGATCAGCGCGAGTCCCACATTCTTTTTCAACGTCGGAGACTGAGTGCCCGTCGTAACCTCGCCGATCTGCTCTTCCCCGACAAAAACAGGGTAATGCGTACGCGGGATGCCGCGGTCGATCATTTCAATCCCAACGAGCTTGCGGGGAGCGCCGTTTTCCTTTTGCGCCTTGAGGGCTTCCTGTCCGATGAACGGCACTTCTTTGTCTACCTTTACTGCAAAGCCGATACCCGCTTCGATCGGCGAGATGTCTTTGCCGAGCTCTTGACCGTAGAGCGGCAGCTTCGCTTCAAAACGAAGCGTGTCCCTGGCGCCGAGGCCGCATGGTACCAGCCCTTCCGGCTTGCCGACCTCGAGGAGGCGGTCCCATAGCTGAATCGCTTTGTCGCTGTCCAGGTAGATCTCAAATCCGTCTTCTCCGGTATAGCCGGTGCGCGAAACGAGAGTCGCAATGCCGTCGATCACGACATTCCGCTTGAAACGGAAAACACCGATTTCCGTCAGGTTCGTGTCGGTCAGCTTTTGCAGGATCGATTCGGCAAGCGGCCCCTGGATCGCCAGCTGTGCTGTTTGCGGTGAGATATTCTCGATCTGTACACCCTCGCTCAGATGCTCCTGCATCCATGCGTAGTCCTTGTCGATATTTCCCGCGTTAATCACCAAGAGGTAGTGATCGTCGGCGTATTTGTAGACAAGAAGGTCGTCCACCGTGCCCCCGTCCGGATAGCAGAACACGCTGTATTGCGCTTGCCCTGCTTCCAGCTTGGAAAGATCGTTGGTTGTAAGGCGTTGCAGGTAGAGATAGGCTCCCTCCCCTTTTACCTCAACCTCTCCCATATGAGAGACGTCAAACAAGCCTGCTTTCGTCCGCACTGCTTCATGCTCCTGCGTGATACTGGAAAATTGCACGGGCAAATCCCATCCGCCGAAATCAATCGTTTTGGCCCCGTATTTTTCATAGACAGGGAACAGCGGCGTGCGTTTCAGTGTCGTCATTTCGGGCACCTCCTGTTTTTTCATGCAAAAAAGGACAGAACAAGAGAAATGAATACGCCAAATAAGGCGCCCATTTCTCCTCCTCTGTCCTTGGTACCTGAGAGTTGCCTCGCTTGATGCGAGCCGTTCCTTTGGCATCGCTTGCAAGTTTCCCCTTTGGTGGCTCCCGAAGAAGCTCTCTCCAGAGATGCGTCCAGTAGAGGTACTTTTGCCTGAGAGATTCACCATACCCGGCTTGCTCCTTCGGCGCTGCCTTACAAGCAGTCTCTCCCTGCTACTTTCATTCGCGGTGGATACTGGGTGATACATAAATGTTCCAAATACATTCCATACTAGTTGAATGAACTCCTTCTTTATCCTACCACGTGAGCGCATTCTTGAAAATATGCAAATTGCGAATTAACTTGGAAAATCACTAACAAATTTTTTGATCAAAAAGAATAACGTTCACCTTTGATTTACGATATAGCATTTTCATGACAAAACCCCAAAGCGGAGGTAGTCATATGCCGAACGTTCCCGTTTCCTTCGATGCCGATTGGATGGATTTGCTAAATGAACGAATGAAGCAGGACGGCCCCTGGGACAAATGGGAGCTGTTCCAGCTTACTTTGGAAGCCGAAGAGGCGATGGCTATCCGCGAGTTTGACCAGCTTCAGTGCTTGCAATACCTGCCTACGCTCCAACCGTTTCCCCATCAGCTGCAGACGGCGGAGCGCGTTTTGAACGAAATGCGCGGCAGGGCCATTCTCGCTGACGAGGTGGGCCTGGGCAAAACAATCGAAGCCGGGCTGATCATGAAAGAGTACATGATCCGCGGGCTGGCGAAAAAAATACTTATCCTCGTGCCGGCATCGCTCGTAATCCAGTGGACGAAAGAATTGAATCAAAAATTCGGCATACCCGCTGTCGCCCAAAAGAAGGAGTATATGTGGCGGCAATACGACGTCGTGGTAGCCTCGATCGATACAGCCAAACGCGATCCCCACCGCCGTCACGTCCTGGACATCGATTACGACATGCTGATCATTGACGAAGCCCATAAGCTGAAAAACAAAAAAACGCGCAACTACCAGTTCGTCAAGGAGATTCGCAAAAAATACTGCCTGCTGCTGACCGCTACTCCGATCCAGAACGAGATGGATGAGCTCTACAATCTGATCAACCTCTTAAAGCCCGGCCATCTCGGACACACGTCCAGCTTCTCCACAACCTATGTGGAAGGCAAGCGGCAGGCAAAAAACAATGAGCAGCTCAAGACCGAACTGGACAAAGTGATGATCCGGAACAGACGCAGCGACGGAGGCGTGCATTTCACCAGCAGACGCGTCCAGTCCATTCCGATCGAGCTTTCCCCCGAGGAAGCCGCGTTGTATCAGGGCGTGACGCGCTTCGTCAAAGAACAGTATCACACCGGATCGGGCGGCTATAACTCGCTTGCGTTGATCACGCTGCAGCGCGAGGTTTGCTCCAGCCGGGAAGCCGCCTTTCTCACGCTCTACAACATGCATCAACGGGCAGCAGAAGACTCCCCTGTCCGCGCGGAAATCATGGAGCTCGTCGAGATGATCAAGAAAATCGAGTCACATTCCAAAGCTGCCAAGGCAGTCGAGCTCATTCAGCAAATCAACGACAAGGTCATCATCTTTACCGAGTACCGGGCCACGCAAAACTACTTGCAAAAATACTTGCACGATCACGGCATCACCTCTGTTCCGTTTCGCGGAGGATTCAAACGGAGCAAAAAGGACTGGATGACCGAGCTGTTTCAAAATCGCGCACAGGTATTGATCGCCACGGAAGCCGGCGGCGAGGGGATCAACCTGCAGTTCTGCAATCAGGTCATCAATTATGACATGCCCTGGAATCCGATGCGGGTCGAGCAGCGGATCGGCCGGGTCCATCGCTTGGGCCAGCAGCGGGACGTACACATCTACAATTTGTCTACAGTAGGCACCATCGAAGAGCATATCCTCCAGCTCCTCTATGAAAAAATCGACCTGTTTGAAATGGTGATCGGCGAGCTCGATGACATCGTCGAACGGCTGAACCTCAAGCAATCCCTGGAGGAAAATCTGATCAGCATCATCATGGACTCTTCGTCGGAGAAAGAGATGGCTCTCAAGCTGGACAACATGGGCCAAGCCATCCGTGCCATGCGGTTGGCCAGGAAAACCAAGGAGCCGCTGCCGGAAACAGCCGAACAGTAAGCTCATCTTGCAACCTGCAGTCTCGGGAGGGATAGAACGATGAACCAGCAGCGAGTCCGCAAGTATGTGGAGCAGTACTTGTCCGCCTTTTCTTCACACATCATGGAGACACATCCAGATTTTCTGACTGTCAAACTGCCGGTCGAGGTAGACAAGGATATCGGAAACCGCCCTTTCTACTGGAGCTGGGTCGAAAAGATGAACCTGCCCTACCAGCCGCTGGTGCTGACTTTTTGCTTCGATCCAGACCGCATGCCGGACGACAGGCGGGCGGAGCATTTGCATTTGGGCGCAGCTCGTCTGCAGCAGATTTTTCAGTCGACGCGCAAACACGGCAGCTTTGTCTGCATGTACGAAACGCTGCCGCAAACCCGCGCTCAAGCCTCTTCCCGCCAATCGGTGCCGCTGGTCCCCTGGCTTGGGGTGAATTGGAAGGTCTCATTTATTTGCGACAAAAAGCGTGATCTCATCCTGCATTTCGGGGTGAATTTACACCAGCCGCACATCGTACGGGACTTTTATCCGTTCCTGCTGCAGCGTCAACTTGCCCCCTCCATCCCGGATTATCACTATACGCTTGACCGCCGCATTACGATCAGCCAGGCGTTTGCGATGATGGAAGCAGAGATCCGCCGCATTCTGGCTCAGGAAGACCAGACATGGGCGGCAGCAGCGAAACAGCGACTGGAAGAAGAGCTGCAAATCCTGGAGGCGTATTACCGGGAGCTGGAGGAGAGGCAACGCCGAACGGCTGATGATGGGAATGAGGCTGCCAACGAAGCTGATAAGGGCGGGGACGAGCTGCAAGACGGGCACTCCGGGAAATCAACAGGTTCAGCAAGCAGCGCAGCAGACAATGTTGAGAGTGCTGCAGCCGAGCCAAATGGCTCCCTGAACCTTCTCCTGGAACAGGAAACCGAACGCCAAACGACTGCGATTCAAGCGGTCAGCCCGTCATTGGAGGAGCATCGCTCGGCAGGCGGAAGAATTCTCGACTTTTTGCGGGCCAACAGCTTTCAAGAGACGCCCCGCGAGAAGATCGACCAGACCGAATGGGTGGCCAGTACACCCGAGGAGGAAAAGCGGCGTCGCATGGAAGAGATGCGCTGGCAATACGAGCCGAGAATATCGGTTCAGTTCATCAATGGCGGCCTTTTTTATCTGCAATCCGCTCCGCCCTCAGCCCCTCCGCACGGCAACGGGCGAAAAATGTAAAAGGACAGCGAGAAAATACGAACGGCAAGAGACAATAACCAACAAATCTTTTCGCCCATTCTGGTTACAATAGGTACCATAGAAAGCCTTTCCACAAAGGTGGTGCTTGACTGTGACTGGAAAAACCTCCGTTTCCCGCTCTCTGTGCGCATTGCTTGTCGCACTGGCCCTTTGCTTGCCCGGACAGACAACCGTCTTGGCGGAAGAAGGGCAATGGGATCAACGTTTTCAAACACAAATCGGAGAATGGAAAAATAGCATAGTCGGACAAGATCCCCAGTTTGCCGACTGGAGGAATGCCCGCATCGACGTCCAAACGCTCGGTGCCAATCAACATCAGTGGCTGGTCAGCTTGACGCAAGGCAGCAAGCAGGTGGGGTACATGGTCGTGGGAGAAGTTCCTTCGACGGAAGGCAATCCAACGTTCGTCCTGCTCGAGTACGGGCTAGGCGAGTACATTTTATTCGACGATACATTTGCCCCGCGTGAAGTTGCCGCCGAGCCGGTGTACGACGGCTTTGCCTCGCACTGGCTGGTCTCGCTGCCAAAAGAAAAGCAAGTTGTCGATGCCAAGACGGGTGAGCGGTATCTAAGCACGACTCGTACTGAGGAATCCGTCATTCAAAGCTTGCAGGAGCAGGATTTGGCTGCTCCTGGACAGAAACTCGTGGCTACCCGTGTCATTCACGCTGAAGCAGTGAATCCGTTTGACAATATCAGCTGGTTTACTCCCCTTGTCTATGCTCCCACTCCCGGCAAGACCGTAACATGGGAAGATTTGTGGCAAAAGAACGCGAAGGACATTACGTTGGCAGTCAGCTTGTACCACTCCGAGGTGCTCTCCCCTTTCTCTGTCGGGTCTTTGCATGTGTGGAATGGGCAAAAACCGTACATCGGCGTCTGGGACGAGGGATTGCGTTTTCTCCCATACGCCTATGCGAGCAAGGTGGGAAAATTTCATATTCAAAAGTAAATGTCTGCAAACGAAAAAGCTCTCTGTCGAATCATTCGCAGAGAGCTTTCAACATTTTTCCCGAGGAGGCCTGTTTGGAAAAATCGCAGACCCGCCCCGATCATCAGTGATGTTCGGTAGGAGACAATCTGACGTGTACCGCATGAAATACTTCCTGCGGGGTCATGCCCGACGCATTGATCACAGGGGCGCCAGTAATCGTCTTGCTCTGGTCATTCAGCACATTGACATCCTGACCTGTAATGACGACGGCATCCACTGTATTTTGCCAGTTACCCAGTTCGACGACCTGATACCCATTGTCACGAAGCATCTTGGAAATTTGGGTAAGGGAACCTTCCACAGCAACTCTCGCCATTTTGCTACCTCCGTTTGGATGGTTACTTGCGCCACAGAAGCTTGATGGACATCGGAATCGCCCCAAACCAGCGGGCAGACCAAGACTCGCGCGGAGCCTTTTTCATCTTCCGCTCCGTTTTCGGCGTTTCCACGTACTGGACAAACAGGCGGGTCAAAAATTTCAGGTATTCTTGAAACGACATCGCACGTGCCTCCTTCGTACGCGCGGATCGCCCCGTACTAACAGAAGAGCGCTTCCTTTCCCTAGTCTTTCCCGATGAGACCCTTTTCAACCATCGCCAGGCGGATTTCAGCTACAATCTCAGCTACCTCTTTTCCAGTCGTATCGATCTGAACCGGTGCGAATGTGTATGAGTCCTTGCGCTGCTCAAGCAATGCTTTTACCCGCTGTGCTACTCCCCCGGCCAAAAGCGGTCGGTTTTGATCCCGCTCCAGTCTCCGCACCAGCTCTTCTTCTGTCGCGGACAGGGCGACGACCAGCCCTCCCTCGAGCATTCGCTGCACATTTTCCGCCCGCAGAACGGCCCCTCCTCCGGTCGTCAGCACCAAACCATGCTGCTTCAGGAGATCGGCGAGCACAGCCGCCTCCATGTCGCGAAAAAATGCCTCTCCCTTTTGTTCAAAGAGCTGCGGAATCGTACAACCCGCGCGCTCTACAATCGCCTCGTCCAGATCCCGATGAATCATGCCCAGCTCCTCCGACAGAGCGGCTCCTACAGTCGTCTTGCCCGTCCCCATAAAACCGACAAGAATCAGATTGTTTCGCATGGCCTACCTCCCTCCACCTGTTTTTCCGGATGGAAACCGCAATTTTACCGTCCTGGACTTTTCGTCCAATTCGGCTTCGCTGCCCAGTACCTGATCAAAAAAGGCAAGCGGCGCCAATGTTCGTCCTTCGATTTCGATCATCCGTTTCCCGAACTCCACTTTTCTTCCGTCCAGCTCGGCGTATGTACTTTTTTCCTTGATCCAGATGGTTCGTCCGTACCCCTTTACTTCAATCGCTGCCTTTTCCTCCGACCAGTTGACTTTGTAACCGAGCTCTTCGGCAACATCGCGGAGCGGCAAGTACGCAGTTTGGTCCGTTATGCGCGAAGGGACCTGCGGGTAGAAGCTCACGCCATTTACGACCGTGGTCACATAAGGAACCAAGGTTACGGGCGCAAACGGCTCGTTGTTGTGCTTTTCAATATTGGGAACGAAATAGCGGGCTTCCCCTTGCAGAACCTGTCCCAAAGCCTGATCCAGATGCTCAGGACCGATCACGCTGCCGTGATAGGAGCGCTGTACCCGCTGCAAGAAGCGTTTGTACGCGTCATCCCCCACTTGCTGACGAAGGTTTTCATACAGGAGCGCTCCTCTGGAATACCAGGTCCAATGAAATTCGTCCTGAGTCGTAAATTGATGAAGCTCTTTCCCCAGCTTGCCGTATGGAAAGCGCTGAGAGAGCCTCTCGACGTCTTTTCTGTAATCAGCAAGCAAGGATTCCGCTTGCGAATCGCCGTACCGCGCCTGCTGATAGTGGACAACACTGCGTTCGACGAGTCCTTCGTCAAGCCAGCCGTAGCGGGCCTCCAATGTTGCTACACTGTTGTACCACCAGAGATGGGCAATCTCATGGGGCAGCCAGTGCTCGATCAAGCTGTTTCTTTGCAGGTCCCTTTTAAAGATTGCCATGTTGGCGTATTCCATGGCGTAGGTCGTTCCCGTACTCGTCTCGGCGATCGAGACGCGCTGGTACGGCAGCGGACCGTACCATTCCGTATAGGTCGGAATGACCGTTTCCGCGATATTCTTGATCCGAGCGATGTTGCGTTTGTCGATCGAGGCAATATCGACGGTGAGATTCGGCGCAAACGTGACTGTCTCGATCTGGTACAGCGGGCTGCCTACCAAGGCAAAGTTAAGCAGCTTTTTCCCGTTGTAATGCACTTCCTGCCTGTTTCCTTCCAGCGGCTTGGATTCGCCGATCCCGACCGTGCTTACCCACTTGTAGCCTTGCGGAGATATGAATGAAATGTCGTAATCGCCGTAATGATAGACAAACGGATCTCCGAAGTCGATACGCTGCGGAGGCTCGTACCACTGCCCGCTTTGATTCTGAGCACCCAGCATCGGATACCAGGTGGTCAGCGTCCAAATGTCGTCCTTTACCCCAAATCTTGTACCGCGGCGCGGAACAGAGTTTTCAAACTGGATGGTGAGCGTGCCTCTCTTCTCCTGCCCCAGCGGATTTGCGAATTGGACAACCGCCTGGCGCCTGTTAAATGGCAAGGACTTGTCCTTGTATCGAATCGAGGTTATCGACATCGGGCTCCACTTATAATCGTAGATGAATAATCGGAGATCCTTCGTTCCCGGGTTGTCAAAATCAAGAGTAACGGTCCCCTTGATTTTCGCTTCCGATGTATGAAGCTCGGCTCGTATCCGGTAATGAGGCTTCAAATCCTTCACGAGTGACGGAATCGGAGGATCATAGGAAAACGGGTCTACACCGGTCTCCGGCCTTACCTCCGGTTTTTCCAGAGCGGAGATCCAGGTGGCAATCGTCTGCCAATTGAGAACCACTGCTGCCGAGGCAAACGGGATCAATATGGCTAAACAAATCAACAAGCTTGTTTTATGCAAAGGTTTCATGCCAGCCCCCAACTTTTGAGCGACAAGCGTCTATTTTTATCCTGCTATTGTATCAAATAACAATTCAACTGAGTAGAAATTTGCAGAACTGTGCAGAAATCGTAGACAATCGATTCCAGCTAGCGCGCCCGCTTCTCACCAAGTCTCGTACATAATCTTTCCGGTGGAAGCCAGATCATAGCCTCCAATCGCAGCCAATTCATTTTGAAATTCTTCGGAGAGCAGGGTTTCACGCACCTGTCGAATCAGCGCTTTGTTTTCATCTGTCTTTAGCATGACCAGATCATATCGTTCCTGAATGACAGGCAAAAAATCGACCCCGACGAGCTGCCCGGCTTTTTCAATGCCAACGCCAATGTCCGCTTCTCCCCTTGCGACAGCCCCGGCTACAGCAAGATGATTCCCTTCCTCCCGTTCATACCCTGCTACCTCATGACCGGCGATGCCGTGGAGACGGAATTGTTCTTCGATCAAGGTCCGAATCCCCGAGCCCTTCTCCCGATTGACCATGCGAACCCCGGCTCGGCGGAAATCCTCCCAGACAGACAGCTTTTTCGGGTTGCCTGGCTGGACGTAAAAACCGGCCCAGCGCGAAAGCAAATTGATAACGAGGTACCTGTGACCGATCAGCATTCTCCGTACATACGGGATGTTGTATTCTCCCGTGTCTCCATCGAACAGGTGGGTGCTGACGATGTCCGCCTCTCCTCTGTACATGGCCCACAAGCTGTTGATGCTTCCCACGTAGGAGCGGAGCGGCCTAATGCTGTCTCCATTCCTTTCCAAATGATTGGCCAGCATGTCCAGACTGACGTCCTGCCCGCTGATAATGACAGAACGTGTCGCCTGCCCGTGCTGAGTCGGAACGTGGGAGGTCGTGCCTGCCGGAGTGCTTGCCGACTGGTGCGGGTATGGATGTACACTCCGGTATTCCCCTTTGGCCCGTTGCTTGTAGGCTTCCAGATCAGACGCGTCCACGCGCATTTGTCTGCCTACCCGGTAGGCCGGAAGCTCTCCTTTTTTGATCAAATCATAGACGGTCAATTTGGATATCCGCAGCAGCTTGGCTATTTCTTCTGTCGTATATGAATTATCGTGAGTCATGCTTGCCTCCCGTATTTCATCGCTCGAACTCCCTCTTATTCCTATCGTCGTTCTTTCTATTTTCCTTTAACTTTTTGAAATTCGCAATTGATTATCCAGTTCAATTCCATATAATCTAGTTATAACTAGTTATATTTAATTATAACCAAATATGAATTGGAGGTTCTTTTATGTACCCGCAATTTAGGAAATATCTCTCGACTCTGCTATTTGCTATTCTCTTGCTTATGGCGGTCGGCTGTTCGACACAGACCGCTCAGCCGCAAAGTCAACAGCCGGATACCGCTTCCCAGTCGGCAGAAAAACCGCTCCAAATCGAGTTGATGGTCTCTGCAGCCGCTAGCTTGACGGACGCCTTAAACGAGATCAAGCCGCTGTTTGAGCAGGAGCATCCCGGTGTAACCCTTACATACGTGCTGGGCAGCTCTGGCAAGCTGGCTACCCAGATCGAACAAGGAGCCCCGACCGATGTCTTTCTTTCCGCCAGCAAGAAGGACATGGACAAGCTGGAAGAGAAACAATTGATACAGAAAGACAGCCGCACCGATTTCGCCAAAAATGCGTTGGTTCTCGTGGTTGGAAAAGAAAGTACGCTTTCTGTGGGCTCCTTCGAGGACCTGACCAAGGACGAGATCAAACATCTGGCAGTCGGACAGCCGGATAGCGTACCAGCCGGACGCTATGCAAAGGAATCGCTGGAGCATCTGAAGCTCTGGGAGCCTCTTGCAGACCGGCTCGTATTCGGAAGCGACGTCCGCCAGGTGCTGACCTTCGTCGAGTCGGGGAACGCCGAAGCCGGTATCGTGTATGCCAGCGACGCCGCCATCTCGGAAAAAGTCAAGGTTGCGGCCAAAGCAAATGAGGAATGGCACAAGCCGATTGTCTACCCGGGTGCAATCACTTCCTCTACGGAGCATGCTGATCTTGCCAAAGCATTCATCGCTTACCTGAGCAGTGAAAAAGGAAAAGAGATTTTGCAGAAATACGGGTTTCAATAATAGATCATGCGGATTCAGCTAAAGGAGATGGACGGTACGTGGATTCCAATCTGACACCCTTGCTTCTCTCCCTAAAAGTGGCCGCCATCTCCACTTCTGTTGTGTTTGTTGTTGGTTTGTTGATGGCACGGCTTCTGACGCAAAAGGAGTTCTGGGGAAAACATTTTCTGGAATCGCTCATTTTGCTGCCGATCGTCCTCCCGCCGACCGTTGTCGGTTTTGGACTCTTGCTCGCTTTTGGAAAAAACGGCTTTCTCGGCCAGCTGCTCTACGACATGTTCGGGATACAGATTGTGTTTACCCTCACCGGAGCTGTGATCGCATCTATTGTAGTTTCGTTTCCGTTGATGTATCAGAGTGCCCAGGCTGCCTTTACAGGAATTGATCGCCGGTTTGAGGATGCAGCACGGACGATGGGCTCCTCGGAATGGCGCGTCTTTTGGACCATCTCCTTCCCCCTCGCCTGGCCCGGTCTGCTGGCGGGGCTTGTCCTTTCTTTTGCCAGAGGCTTGGGTGAATTCGGAGCGACGCTGATGCTGGCCGGCTACATCCCGGGAAAAACAGACACGATCCCGGTAGCGATTTACTTTGCGGTTGAAGCCGGACAGATGGACAAGGCCATGTTCTGGGTGATCGTCATCGTCGCGCTTGGTATGGGGACAACCGTCTGGCTGAATTGGTGGAGCCGCCGAAGCATGCGCCGTTTTGCCAACACGAAGTGAGGAGAGAGGGATGGAACATGCTGCAAGTCGACTTTCAAAAAAGTCTGCCGGAATTTCAGTTGTCCGCCCGGTTTGCGGTAAAGGATGAGATTATCGTCTTGTTCGGACCGTCGGGCTCGGGAAAAACAACGATCCTGAATTGCATAGCCGGGCTTGCTCACCCCGAGTATGGAACGATCCGGCTGGCTGACCGTCTTTTTTTCGATCACAAAGACAACATCAAGCTGCCTGTACAGAAGCGGAATGTCGGCTACCTGTTTCAGGATTACGCCCTCTTTCCGCATATGACGGTGGAAAAAAATATCCGCTACGGCATGCAGCGGGATGCTCAGGGGCAAGTAGAGGAGCTGCTGCAGTCGGTAGGGATTGACCATCTCCTGCAAAAATATCCCCATCAATTGTCGGGCGGACAGAAGCAAAGAGTGGCCTTGGTCAGAGCGCTCGCGACCAAGCCCGATATTTTGTTGTTGGATGAGCCGCTATCAGCCCTGGACGCGGATACGAGACGCCAGTGTCAGGCAGAATTGCTGCGCATTCACGAAAAGTGGCGCATCCCCTTTCTTTTGGTGACCCACGACCGGGACGAAGCGGAACGGCTGGGTGATCTCATCCTGACCAATAGAGACGGCCACTGGAGCCTCGATTAAAAAAGCCTTGCCAGCCCCAGCCGTCCTAAGACGGCACAGAGCAGGCATGGCTTTGCTTTTTCCAATTCTGAGCTTCTTTATGTTAGCGTGGGGTGATCGCTTCCAGCTTCACATCGTTTTGTTTGGCCCAACGATGCAGTTCGATCAAAAATTGGAGCACGTCCGGACTCTCGCAGTGCACACACAGCGTATCCGCGGCCAATGCGATGCTCGTTCCATCGACCGTCTGCACCTTTTGATTCAGAACCAGTTGCCTGGTCTGCTCCATCTGCTCTTCTTTGCTGATCAGCACACTGCCTTCCAATTCACGCGGCGCCAGTCGTCCATTTGGCAAATACGCTCGATCAGCAAATACTTCTTCTGCCACCTGGAGGCCGTATTCCAGACCAGCTTCGACCAGAGCACTTCCCGACAGGGCGTACAAAATCAGTTCTTCATTAATATCAGAAACAGCACGAGCCACCGCCTCGGCCAGCTCCGGGCTTTCCGCCGCTTCGTTGTAGAGCGCCCCGTGAAGTTTTACGTGGTGAAGCTCCCCGCCAAGCGCGCGGCTGACTCCGTCGAGCGCAGACACTTGATACAGAACCAGCTCGTATACTTCTCGTACAGACAGATTCATCGAACGGCGGCCAAAGCCCTGAACATCCGGATAGCCTGGATGGGCACCGATCTTGACTCCGTTCCGAATCGCCGCCTCTACGGTCCTGGCAATAATATGAGGATCTCCGGCATGAAGTCCGCATGCAATGTTCACGGACGTTATCCACTTCATGATCCCCAAATCTTCAGCTTGGCGTCCCCGACCGTATCCTTCTGCCAGGTCGCAGTTAATATCCAAACGTATCATCACGCACCCGCCCTTCCCTTTTCTCTCTATTTGATGCCAATGAAAGCGCAAACATTCGCATCATTACAGGGTTGTATCTATTGTTTAGCATATCACGTACGGGGGTCCAGCAAAAGCAAAAAAGCTGCCGAAATGTGGCAGCTTAGTGCACTGATTCTGTCGAGGCTCCTGCCGGCTGCAAACTGTCTTCCCCCAGAAGGGTATCGGCCAGGGCCATCAACTGATGCTTCTCTTGCTTATAATCGTATTCCTTCGCCTTGTCTGGCTTGGCATTGTTGTATTCAATCGGAATCTCGTGACGATGGGAACGCTCGATCTTCGTCACAAAATGAAGCCGTTCCATCGTGCGGATGATGTCGTCGATTTGGTCGGCATCCACATACATCGAGACGTAATTTAACCGCTTGGAGATGTAATGAATGGTTCCAAATTTGCGTAAATTCTTGGCAGCACGCGGGTTTTTTACCCATACCGCAACTCCCAGACGTCTTTCTCTCATAACGGTCGTCGTGCTCCTTTCCTTGCAAGGTAGAATAGGATGTATCGGCTCCATGAAAACGGAGGTAGATCATCACATGCTTATCGATCAGCTTTATGCTCAACTTGTTTGCTTGCTTCGAGATGAGGGTGTCGTCCTTCATGCCTACTTTCGCGAATACGCCGGCAACCGCTTTTTGTATGTAACCAGTCCGCTCCCTCCTCCGCAGCTTGGCGATTATTTGACGGAGGCGGGGGAGCGAATTGCATCCGGGACAATCATACACCCAGAATGTACGTATGTCCGGACGGCGGGTATGGAGCGGGTCTTCCGATTTCGTTTTCTCATTCCCGAGGACAAGAAATTTTGCTGCGGAAATTTGTGTGACGATTGCTACCTCTTGCGCTCTAAATGGTCATGAATGTTTCTTGATGCTGCAGCCGCAGCTTCCGCCGCCGCCGCAACCGCTGCTCTTCGCTTCCAGAAACGGATTATTGCTGGGCACTTTAATCGAGCTCGACACGGAATCCGCGATGGTTCGGCTGACCTCGTACAAAAGCTGGTCAAGGCTGTCCTCAGCTCGTTTGAATGCCTGGACAGAATCCAGCATTTCGATCGAACGCTTCAACTGCCGGATTTCTTTCGATATTTGATCGTAATCGGGATGATATTTCCCGAACCGCTGCACATCCTCGTACTGGTCTTTTTTCCGCTCAAACAGGGCGAGCAGCCTTTGCGCTTCCTTGTCTGCCTCCATGGCCTGTTTGGCAAGGATATATTCTGAGACCTCGCGGGACTGGTTGATCATCGTCGACAGCTCATGCGAATGGATAATGAGCTCAGTCATATCCACTGTTTTCAACGCTTCCATCATCGAGACCTCCTTTGTTTATACGTAAGTCGCCTCTTATTGTACCACGAAGCAAGCGGGCTAGTACAGATATTCGGGCAGTACAATGCGCACCCGATGAATGTCGTCCAGACGGCATCTTTGTTTTTTGTTTCCCACTTCCAGAAAAACATACCAATAACCCATTTCAATCGATACTTGGCGCGGAATTCCCGCCCTTACCTTTTTGTCCTGCATCTCCGCTTCGATCTCCAATCCCAGCTCGGATGCCCGCTGCAGCAGCGTGCGCATCGTCTGCGGGTGGTATGATTGAAAATGCTGGGTCCACATCTTCGGCAACGAAGAAAGCTGATGCATGCCCTCCAGGCTATCCGGGAAGGTATTTTCAACAGCAAACCCATCCCAAGGGCGGGGGATCGTGAATAGCCCGTCAGGCCCCCCTTCCGCGGCATGACTGCGAGCAGCCTGATCTTCTGTAGATTTTTTGGGCATATACGGAGTGTATCCGTATTTTCGCAACAGCGCGGTTACTTCCTTTTCCTGCTCCGGTGCGATCAGAAAATCGGTCGAGGAAATTGGGAATCCGAGGAAAGGACGAAACTGTTCAAGGGTCTTCAGCTCCTCCAAAATCCCGGGATGTGCAGTACGGACCCTGACCATCGGTTCGAACTGAATCTGACGGGCCTCCCTTCCCCACTGCCGGATCATCTGCCCGATCGATTCAGGCAGTGGATGAGCGCAATACTGCTGCAGGATGTCCACGGCATCTTCTTCTTTTCCCCCAGCCGCCAGATAGGACTGCAGCGGCTTTGCCTGCAGCTCGCCTTGAATCAAATCCCCGGTGAAGACCAGCGGGCAAAACCTGCTGACCTCCCACACAGCTTTCAGCGGAACGAGCGGCGGTATCGTCAAGACTCCTGCAGGATCGATAAACCAGCGCTCCTCAATCGCCAGGCGAGGCAGGCTGTTCCAACGCCAGTACACCTCTCCCTCGGCTGTCGTTCCCATATGCAGCCAACCGAAACCGAGCAGCAGGTGGAGCCATCTGGTTACTGCCAAACTGGCAGCATCATCCGGAACGCGGAAGCCTGTGTCAGCTAATGTCTTGATCTGATCATTTATACTATGCCATTCGTCGGATTTACTCTCCATCATCAGTACAAGCAGTCCATCCCACCAGCTGTCATGCGGCAAATACTCCTCCGCAATCAGTTGAAAAAGCTCGTTCCACCTTGCCTCCTGGCCTTTTTCCAGCCACTTGGCAACGCTTAGCTTCTCCAGGACAAGCTGACCTCCCCGGGCGCGAATCAATCCAAGCCGGATCGCCAAGTCGATCACGACCGCAAGCGCCATTTCACCTTCCTTTGATTCGGGGATCGAATAGCTTGCCCATCCCTCGACATGTTCATCGGAAAGTGTAAGCAGCGGCGTCATTTTCTGGAGAATTCGCCGGTGAATACTGCCCTTCACGGTCAGAGGAACATCCGTTTCCCGTAAAAAGGAGAGGACGCCAAAAAGATCCAGATGTATCCCCCTGCCTGCCGTTATATAATAAGGGAGCGTCTTTGCAGGAGCAGGCGTACAATGACGTTCGGTGATGAGACAAAGGGTAAGCCTTTCTCTCACTTCCTTCGGCATCATGTAGCCGATCTCACCCCACATTTTTCGGACGGTGAGAATGAATCCGAGTCGGCGAAGCTTATTTAACCCGACCGACAGTATTCGCCCCTGATGCAAAACGATCTTTTCCCAGTCTTTTTTACGCAAAAATCCTCTTGCCGCAGTAGTGACAAAAAGACGGATTACCTTTTTTTCGCTATCGTCGGCTTGTTTCCAGTATGTATCGATAAAGAGCGGATCGGTCAACAGGTCAGTCAATGTCCGACCGTCCTTGATGCCGAAACGTTTGGCATGCTCTTCTAGCATATGCTCTTGGGTTGTTTGTGAAAGAAACTCGACACCCTGCAGGATGCGCACGCCGTTCACCTCGTTTGCTCAATTGATAAAACTACATCTAGGAGGGATGCCTGTGTTACACGCATGGTACAGTTTACTTTTGGCTGCATCTTTGTCATTGACAGGCCAACCGTTCCATATAGATCATCCTACCCCAACACAAGCTGCTGTGGTAGGCGCAGATGAATTGCAAAGCGTATCGGCCCCGTATCCGCCAGCGGTACAGGATGCGCTTCGTTCGGTTCGGAAAAACGGCGGTCACTCTGTCGTCCGCGCCGATCAAAAAACGTATGTCGTCATCGGTGCCGGAAAACGTCCTACAGGCGGGTACCGATTGGTTGCTGACAAGGTGGAACGCAAAGGGACACACGGGTATGTCATCCATGTCCGCGAGCAAAAGCCTGCTGCCGGTTCCATGGCGACGCAGGTCATCAGCTATCCGACCTTGGTCGTTTCTGTCCCAGACAAGCAAGCACAAGTAACCGTATTGTTCCGCTAGTTTTTAGGAATAACGAGAATAGAAAAGCCGACGATCCAGCGCCAGTGCCGGATGTCGGCTTTCTGCTTTTGTGCCCGATTATTTGCGCCTTCCTCTAGGGCTTTACCTCAACCCGGAACTCTTGCTTGATGCCGTATGACTCGTGATTGTTATGCGCCAGCTCTACGACGACGTCATGCGAGCCGCTGGGAATATTTTTTACGATATAATTGTCTTCAAACGCTTTGGCGACTTTTTTCCCATCCAGATAGATGTGAATATGGCCCTCGCCAGGCCGGTTTTCCTTGCCCATATTCTCGATTGAATACGTGAAGCCTGTCACCTTCATCTTCAGGTGGAGGTCGTTTTTCTGCAGACTGTGCGTCACCTCTAGCGTAGGGGCCTTCTCGGGCTGTTCCGCCGCTTGTTTGACTCCTCCCGTCTCCGCATCTCGCGTGCCGTAGAGGGCAAACTCGATCACGGCGACGACACCAATCAGGAGCAGCAGGCGATAAACCAGACGCATGGATTTTTCTTTTTTCATGGGGACACTCCTTTCAGAGACAATCATCCCCATTTTTCCCTAACCTGCGTTGCCGTATTCCTGATGGTCAGCGCTTTGGCGCACGATAGCCCGCTGCTTGCGCTTCCTCTTCTGTTGCAAACCAGACTTCCGCCTTGGTCTGGTCGTAATTTCGCGACCCAGGCACATGATAGATTTTATCCCCTTTGGAATTGATGTTTCCTTTAATCAGCTTTCCTGCAGGGGGTGTTTCCGCTTGTTCGGTATTCTGGTTGTTCGTTTCGCCGGCACTGTTTTTGGGTTGTCCAGTCTTTTCATTGGAATCGGAAGCCTTATCTTTCGATTCAGAAGCCTTGTCCTTGGAGGAATTGGCACCGTTTTTCGATGTTGCATTTCCGTTTTTGGATTCCGCTTTTCCGTTTGACAGTTCCAATCCCCAAAGCCCTCGATTGTGTTCCCGCGCTTCCCGCTCTGCTTCGAGAAACACGTCCGCTTTGGCTACATTCGGGGGGATCGTCATAATTCTGGCATAGCCTTCTTTTACCAATTTTTCATTGACGAACGTGCCATCCATTAAATAGACATAGGCGAGCAACCGTTTGTATCGGTCATGCGGCTCCACGTCAAAAACAAGGCGCACCTCTTGGCCTGTAAGCAGTTCTTTCGTAAAGTTGCTTGCTTCTTTTCCATAAGGCTCTACGGGATGGTTGGGCTTTACCGTTTCGGGTGTATCCACCCCGATCAGGCGCACCTTTTCCCCGGTTGCGATTTCGAAAGTATCGCCGTCCACTACCCGTTTTACGGTAGTTGTCATTTCGCCGTTCGGCTTTGGCCCTTCTGGCGCTGCACATGCGTACAAAAGGCACGCCATGATAACGAGCCAGGCGCTCAGACGTTTCATGATCTTGCCATCTCCTTTTCTCTGATGCTGCTTACCAGCGTACCGGAAGCCCGAAGAGTGGTCAATCATAGATTGCGAACATATGTGCATATGTCAAAAAATCTTCAAACAAAAAACGACCTGTCTCCAAGGTCGTTTTGTTCTTCTCGTCAAACTGCAACGAGACCTATTCTTTTTTGTCAGTCGCGTTCGCTGTTAAACAAGAAAAGCAGTACCACTACAACGATGATGATCCACAGAAGCTCATCATTATCCCGGTCAAAAAAATTATCGAACAACCCCATAGCAGAGGTCCCCCTTTCCTTCTCGTTACAGCCTATGCAGCAGAAAGGGCGGATGTCAGCGGGGATGAGCCCAAAAGTTGCAGAGGATGGCCTGCAATTGCGAAGCTTGGCATGGCGTCGCGAAGGCCGACTCACATCAGCTTTGCTTCGATTAAATGGACATAGGTGGTCAATTGCCGGGCCTGGACCCTAAAACCAAGCTCTTGCAAATTTTGCACCAGCTTGCTGCGATCCGCGTAGTATTCATCCTCGATCTCTGCTACGGCCTCCTTTCGTCCGGCCTGAAGAAGCGCCCGAATGTGCAAAGCTCTATGCTCCTCGTCGGCAAACATCGAGTCGGCTATCACCAGGCGCCCCCCTGGCTTCAATACCCGCTTGCATTCAGCCAGAGCAAGCGTCTTCTGATCATCAGTCAAATGATGGAGTGCAAAGCTGGTGACGACAAAGTCAAACATGCCGCCAAAATAGGGAAAGGCAAAAAAAGTGCCCAGCTTTGTTTCTGAAGTGCACCCCTTAGAATGGACATTGGATTAAACCCCTGGTAAATCCGATGAAATTTAAGGGGTGCATTTTTTATGGTGAAAAAGGGGCAAACGTTTAGAAGTTATTCTCACGAATTAAAGGTGGAAGCCATACGACTGCATAT